>CAVVZH010000010.1:0-110278 GCA_963752795.1 uncultured Alphaproteobacteria bacterium | reverse complement strand
AGGGTTATTCGGCGGCGGCCATGTGCTGCTCTTCCTCGTCATCGGCCGGATCGTCCTCACCATCATCGCCCGTGAGGAAATCGGGCAGATCGTCGGCATCAGCCTCTGTCCCGCGCACAGCATTGCCCTCGGCATCCTCATCCACCATGCGCAGCGGCTCGGGCAGCCAGCCGGTATCGGCCAGCAGGCGCTCGGCCTCCTTCGCCATGTCGCCCTTCTTCAGATGCCCGATCAGCTCAGCAGCACGGTCACCCGCGCCTTCGCGCACGGCCTCAATGATGCGGGGCTTGGTCACGCGGCCGAGATAGTTGCCGACCGTCGGCTGCCAGCCCACCGCCACCATGTCGAGGCCGGTCGAACGCGCCAGCCGGTCGGCCTGCGACAGGCGGATATCCAGCCCGTGCTGGCTGACGCCCATGCCGCTATAAGGGTTCGGCTTCTCGTAGAGCGCGTTGACGCCGAAGCTCACGCAATGGGCGAGCAGGTCCGTGCGGGAGCCATCGTCCAGATCGGTGAGCCAGTCCCAGAGTGCGGCATCGTCGGCCGGGATATGATCGCCCCAGCGTTCATGCCGGTCCTGGATCGCCTTGGCCGAGGCGCTGTCGCGCAGATCCTCGGCCTGCGCCGGGAGATGAACTTCTCGGACCTGCGCCTCCAAGCACCCCTTGGTGGAATGCGGCAGGAAGCAATCCGTGACCAGCCGGTGCAACAGCGCCGTGATGGCGACATGCGGATTAGATGCCACGGCATCCCGCAGCGCCAGGGTGCGATGGGCGGTCAGCTCGCTGACCAGCCGGTCGGGCAGCGGCTTGATGGCATCGGCCTCGTCTTCCTCCTCCGGCTCGGAGGATTGGCCGCCGAGCGTGATGACCGCGCGCTGGTGGCTGGCCTGCGGTTCGGCCCGCTGGAGGACTTCCCCGGTCTCGGGATCGACGACTTCCGCCTCCGGTTCCACCGGCGCTTCATCCTCGGGGCGAACATAGCCGCGTTCGACCAGCAAGGTGCCATCGGCGTCAATGCTGACGAAGACGCCTGCCTTGGCCGTCTGATCCGGAGTCGAAGGTCATCGGACGGCGCTCGAAAGCCTCCAGCGCCTGCTCGATCTCGCCCAGACCGCGTGTCGATCTCGTCAGGCAGTTCATCGGCCTCGGCATAGTCTGCTTCGAGCCGGTCATATTCCTCGCGCAGCGCCTCGCGGGTGGCGCGCTCCTCCTCGGTCAGGTCGACCGTGGTGCCGACAAGCTGCCGCAGCCCGTGGTCGTGACCATAGGGGAAGGTCATGGCGACCTCGATCCACTTCCACCCCTCGGCGGCGATGGTTTCCGCTTCGGATTTCAGCTTCTCGCTCGACCAGCCGGTCGAGCAGCACCGGGTCCTGGAGCCAGCCGCCATCGTCCTGCTGGAACAGATCGCGCAGCACGCAACCGCCAGCCTCTTCATAGGCGGCGATGCCGACGAACACCGCCCGCTTGTCCGACGCCCGCACCGTAGTCTCGGTCAGCAGGCGGCGGATGGTATATGGCTCCTTCTGCCAGCCGTCCTTGATCGCCTCCCAGACCTGTTCCTGGCGGGCATGGTCGGAGCTGACGGTGAAGGCCATGAGCTGCTCCAGCGTCATGCCATCCTCGGCATAGATGTCGAGCAACACGGTCGAAACGGATGCCAGGCGCAGACGCTGTTTCACCACCTTCACATCGACGAAGAAGGCGGCGGCGATGGCTTCTTCGGTCATGCCCTTCTCGCGCATGGTCTGGAAGGCGCGGAACTGGTCGAGCGGATGCAGCGGGGCGCGCTCGATGTTCTCGGCCAGCGACACCTCGTCGATCAGCACATCCCCGGTTGCCTCGGACACCACGCAGGGCACCGGGGCGATCTTGGCGAGGCGCTTTTGCTTCACCAGCAGTTCCAGCGCCCGGAAGCGGCGGCCGCCGGCGGGCACCTCGAACATGCCGGTTTCCTTGCCCTCGGCATCCAGCACCGGGCGGACATGCAGCGACTGGATCAGGCCGCGACGGGCAATGGACTCGGCCAGTTCCTCGACCGAGACGCCAGCCCTGACGCGCCGGACGTTGGACTGGCTCAGCACCAGCTTGTTGAAAGGAATGTCGCGCGAGGACGACAGGGTGATCTTCTGAACGGCAGTGGCCATGTCAGTTACTCCACGACGGACGCCGGGGAGCCTCTCTCTCCGGCTATCAGCCCGTCACGAAAATCCCATCCCTCCTTTTCCTCTCCTGGCCGCCGCCCGTCACACCCCCGTCCATCAGATATCACCGCGGGCGCGCAGGCTGACCTCCCGGCCGGCCCCAGTGATGATGTGGTCGTGCAGCGTCACGCCCAGGACCTTGCAGGCCTTCTGGATCTCCTTTGTCATCGCCAGATCCGCAGCCGATGGCTCGGGATCGCCAGAAGGATGGTTGTGGACGACGATCAGCGCGGAGGCGTTGAGTGCCAGGCCACGCCGCAGCACTTCCCGGGGATAGACCGGGGCATGATCAACCGTGCCAATGGCAAGACATTCGTCCGAGATGAGCCGGTTCTTCCGGTCGAGATAGAGGACATGGAAGCGCTCGACATCACCGCGGATGGTCAGCGCGCAATAGTCCAGAACCGCCTGCCATGTGGACAGAACCGGATTCTGGTTGAGATGGCGCAGCAGGATCTGGCGCGCCTCGTAGACAACAGCCTGCTCCTGCGCTGAAAACTGGCAAGGCTGCGGATTGATAGCGAGTTTCCTCATGTGTCGCGTCATGATCGTGGTTCCCGACGGGCAGCCGGCCCGGCGCCGGAACTTTCACCACGTCACGACGAGAGGCGCCGCCCTCTACCTCGGAGAGAGCGGCGCAAAAGCGCAAAGCCAGACAGCCGGATCTCAGGCTTTCCGGCTTTCTGTATCGGCGGGATTCAAGGTCCGTGTCAGCATCGCCAGGGAAGCGAGCGGACAGGATTTGCTCGGCTGCGCGAATGCTGCCAGCCATGCGCGCCGCTTCAGCCCAGACCGAGATCGGGAACATGCCGGTAAAAAGCACGTCCCGCTCGATCCCCATGCCGAAGGGGAGCCGGATCGCCTCCAGTTCACCGAAGCACCAGCTGCCAAGTTCGGGATAGCCGATGTCGGCGAGACCGAACATGATGTCGTTGTCCTCATCCAACTCGGTCGCGAGCCAGACGCCCGCGCCAAGGGGATTGTAGAATTTCACGACGGGAACGTGATCCATATCGCTCTGCCGGCCATTGGCGAGGAGCTGCGCGCGCTGTGTGCGGGTCAGGAGGATCATGCCGCAGCCCTCCGCTCGATGGGATTGTCGTGCGGTTCGGCACGCTCCTCGTCGGGCAGATGTCCCAGCAGCCATTCGGCCGCTTTGCTGGCCTGGGAGGCGGCGCGGATGATGGCGCGGTTGTCCTCGCGCAGCACTTCCAGCCAGGAAGCGATATAATCGGCATGGCGCACGGTCGGTACGATGCCGAGCGAGGCGCAGCAGAAAGCCGCGTTCATCTCGGCCACCAGTTCTTCGAAGGCGTATTTCCTGGTGCCGAAGCTGCCCGAGAAATCCCGTCCCAACCGCGAGGCATGACCCGTGGCGTGACCCATCTCGTGCAGGGCCGTCCGGTGCCAATTGATCGGCTCGAAATAGGCGGCCGGCGGCGGAACCTGGACGTAGTCGAGCGACGGGACATAGAAGGCACGATCGCCGCCGATGCGGAAATCGATGCCGGTCGCCCGGATCAGCGCCTCGACCCGCGGCTCGATCATGCCGGGCGGCGGTGGCGGCGCCTCGACGGCGATGTCCTCGGGCAGACCCTCGCATTGCGCCGCGTTGAACACGGTGAAGCGCTTCAGGAAGGGAATGCTGCCTGCTTCTTCGCCTGTCTCCCGGGCGCGGCGTTTTTCGTCCTCGGGGGTGAAACGGTCGGCATAGACCACGGTGGTGCCACGCTCGCCCTTGCGGACATTGCCGCCGAGCGACAGCGCTTGGCGGAAAGTGAGCCAATGCTGGGTCGGATAGCCGTATTGGACCACGGCGCCCCAGAGGATCAGAACGTTGATCCCGGAATACTGCCGGGCGGTCGCCGCGTTCCTCGGCATGGCGAGCGGCGCTTTCGCCGCCGCCGTCCCCCAGGGCTGGACCCAGGGCAGCCGCCCGTCCTCCAGCTCGCCGATGATCTTGTTGGTGATGTCGTCGTAGAGATTGCTGCGGGCGCCGCCTGCGCGCGCGCGGTCCTGTCTGGCCATCGGAATGTCTCCGCGACGGGCGCCGGAAGCCTCTCTCCCAGTCCTCAACCCGTCACGGAAAACCCGTCCGCACTCTCACTCTCGGGGCGTTGCGGGGCAGGCTGTGCAAAAACCTGATCAGGAGATGGCGCCGTCACGGCCGCCGCCTGGTAAGCTGGCCTCCTGAAATTCACTTGGGGTGGACGCCGGGACCTGTCACGGCTTCACGAACCGATAGGCGAAGCGGTCGGTCTCGCCCTTGATCGAGGGATCGAACACCTTGATCGAGTGCGGATCGTCCTTGTTCGCGAGCATGGTGCTTTCCGCGTCCAGTACGAAGCCGGCCGCCTCCACCTCCTCGCGAACGGATGCCGGCTCAATCCGATGCAGCGACTGGGCGTCGCTCGTGCCAGCCCCCACGGCGGCGGCGTGGTCTATGATGACGTAGGACGCACCGGGCTTCAGCCGCTCGTAGACAGCTCGATTGAAGTGAGCCGCCGTCGCGCCCCTGGCCTGGATCAGCGCGGTGTGGAGATCGTGGTAGAACAGGTGCAGCCAGAGAACATCCGCTGGTTCCGTAACCTCCGATAGCGCCACGAGGTCGGCCGAGACGGCTTCGACGTTCTCTCGCCCGGGCTCTTTCGCAAGCGTTCGCATGAGGCCGACCGGATCGTTCTTGAAGTGGGCGACTTCGGCCGGCACGAAGCTGTAGACCCGACCTTCGGCCCCCGCGACGTCAGAGAAGAGACGGGTCCAGTCGCCGTTGCCTGGGTAAACGTCGATGACGGTGGAGCCCGCATCGACGCGTGCGAACCGGATCAACTCGGATAGTTTGGATTGGTCGTACATCGGGACCTCCTTGACGGTTGGGCATTCGACGAGCGCGCGGCGTGCGAGGGGCAATCCACGGCTGATCCACCGACTACCCGGACGCGTCCATCTGCGAGGCCCGCGCCAGCGCCTGCGTGTCGATGTACTCCCGGATGTTGGTCATACATTACTCACGACGCCTTCTTGAACAGATCCTGGAAGATCAGCCGGCCCCAACTCTTTCCGTGGGCCTGCACCAGCCGCCCGCCGTCGGCCAACCCGCCAAGCTGGATCGGCGCGAAGCCGAGTTTCTCCGCGAGCGCGCCGACATCCGACGCCGCTTCGTCGTCGTCGCTCGCCAGGAACACGACCCTCCTGCCACCATGCACGGTCGGGGACTGGTCGAGGACGCGCGCAACCAGATGGTTGAAGCCCTTGACCACGCTTGCGCCAGTGAAGGCCCGCGCGACGACCTTTGCCGACGGCTGTCCGCCCAGATCCTCGTCAGGCACGCCGTAGGCATTGGTCACGTCGACGATGATCTTCCCTTGCCAGGAGGGGAGCGCCTTCGCGACATCCAAGTGCGACTGGAAGCGTACGGCCAAGAAAATGACGTCCGCCTTTGCCGCTTCCGCGAGCGTCGTGGCAGTGACTTCGGGTCCGATCGTGGCCGCGTCGGATGCGAAGCTTTCCGGGTCGCGCGTGGTTGCAACGGATACGTCGATGCCGCTGCGGGCGAATGCCCTGGCGAGAGTCTGGCCGATCTCGCCGAAGCCGATGATTGCGTAGCGCATATGTATTCTCCTTTGGTTTTTCGTTGTGGTCAGAGTTTGTAGCCGCCGCTCGCCTCAATCGTCTGGCCGGTCACCCAGTGGCCTTCTTCGGAAGCCAGGAACGCCACGACGCCGGCGATTTCCGAAGGCTCGCCAAAGCGTCCCAGCGCGATTTGGGCCTCGACCGCCTTGACGAGGTCGGGATTCTCCCTGAGGGCGGCGTTCCCGTCCGTGCGCGTGAAGCCCGGCGCTACGGCGTTCGCGGTAATTCCGCGCGGCCCCAGCTCGGACGCGAGGACATGGGTCAGGTTGTTGATGGCCGCTTTGGCCATCGAGTAAACGGGCGCGGCTGTCACGGGCTTCGTGGCGGCAGCGGAAGAGATGTTGATGATGCGTCCGCCATCGGCAAGACGGTCCAGAGCGGCCTGCACGATGAAGAAGGGCGCGCGGGCGTAGACCGCCATCAGGGTGTCCCAACTGTCCGGCGTCGCGTCTTTGAAGCCAACCCAGCCGGAATTGCCAGCGTTGTTGACCAGAATGTCGAGGGCTTTGCTTCCGTTCCGCTTGGTGAACTCGTCGTCGAGTCTCTCGAACAAGGTCGGGACGGTCGCCGGGTCAACGAGATCCGCCTGGATCGCGAACGCAGTGCCTCCAGCTTTCTCGATGGCCGCGACCACCTCGTCCGCGCCGGATTTGCTGGCGTTGTAGGTCAGCGCGACCATCACACCATCCTTTGCAAGACGTTCGGCGATGGCGCGGCCAATGCCCCGCGATGCCCCGGTAACGAGTGCAGTTTTTCCTTTGAGAGTTTGTTCCATTTCATTCTCTTTCGTGGTGTGGGGGCAGCGTCTGCCCCGAGACCCTCGAAATGGGTTCGCCGGCGCCCGTTGTTGAGTGCGGAAGCGCGCACATCGGTGGTGCGAAATCGATCCGGCTGGACGATTGAACGCTGCGTCGGTCGCGCACACCACGGCACAATGTGCTAAAGAGGGCCTTTGGAGGGCGCACCGCACGGTGCGGGATTGCACCATGATCGACTGGGATGACGTTCGCTACTTTCTTGCCACGGCGCGCGGAAGCTCAGTGCGAGCGGCTGCCGAGCGCCTCGGAGTGAACCACGCAACTGTGCTGCGACGCATCGCTCAGCTCGAGAAACACCTCGGGGCGCAGATGTTCGAAAAGCTGCCTTCGGGCTACCGCCTGACGGCCGCGGGCGAGGAGGTCCTCGATCTCGCGGAGCAGATGGATGCGTCATCGCACCAGCTCGAGACGCGCGTCTTCGGGCGCGATCAGAGCGCGCGCGGGCTTCTGCGGGTGACACTGCCACCGTTCCTCGCGACGCATCTGCTTATGCCGGACTTCGCTGATTTCGCGCGTATGCATGCGGACATCGAGATGGAAATCTTGTCGTCCGGCGAGGTGGCGAATCTGACCAACCGAGAGGCCGACGTCGCGATCCGCATTGTCACCGACCGCAAGACACTGCCGCTAAACCTTCACGGCCTCAAGGGACCGGAGCTGGTCAGTGCCATCTACATGTCTCGCGATCGACTAGCCGCATGGCGTGCGGGCGCGCCAGATCCCATCCGGTGGATCGCCATAGACAATCGTGGAATTCCGGACTGGGCGCGCGAGGGAGAGGTTCACACCACGGGAGTTCCGTTCAGGACCCCGGACGCCGAGGCGCAGATCGTAGCGGCGCAGCAAGGGATCGGGATGACGACACTGCCGTGCTTCGTCGGAGATACTGACCCACTGCTGGTGAGGGTGCCGGGCACCGACCTGCCCATGCATGGATCGCTCTGGCTTCTCACGCAGGGGGAGGCGCGTAAGACGAAGCGCGTGCGGCTCTTCACCGAGTTCGTATCCCGCAGGCTCGCCGCCTACGCGCCGCTTCTCGCGGGGCTGTCTGTATCACGCGACTGACGCGCAGCAGGTCGCCGGCGACGCTTGCAGTGGATAAGTGTCTGCAAGCGGACATCCCAGCGTACGACTTGGGCCGATAGCGCGGCCCGCCCGCCTTCTGCGATCCGGACCTTCACGAAGTTCGCTTGTCGACCGGGTGGCGACCCAGAAACGCCCCGAGGATCTGGCAAAACCGAGCAAATCACGGTAGAATCAAACTGTTAAGCGGGCGGAGGCAAGCCGTGAGCTTCATTGATGGCGACAGCCGAGACCAGATCAGTCTACTGCCAGAATGCATCGACGACTACGTGGCGCCAGACAGCCTCGTTCGTGTCGTCGATGCATTCGTCGCTAGCCTGGACCTAGTTGAGTTGGGCTTTCACCGGGCCGTCGCGGCAACGACTGGCAGGCCAGGATTCCAGCCTGGTGACATGCTCCGCCTCTATATTTGGGGCTATCTCAACCAAGTCCGATCATCGCGACACCTCGAGCGCGCATGCGTCCGGGACCTCGAAGCGCTTTGGTTGATGCGCCGGCTGGCGCCGGACTACCGCACCATTGCCGCGTTCCGGCACGACAATCCGGAGGCGATAATCGCCGCCAGCGCGGCCTTCGTGCAGTTCTGCCGGGAGCAAGGGCTCGTCGGCGGACGCGTCGTGGCGGTCGACGGCACCAAAATGCGGGCGGTCGCGAGCCCAAAGAACATCGCCGGCGCCGAGCGTCTCGCCCGAGACATCGCGCACACCGAAAAGGAGATCGCCTACTACCTCGATCGGCTCGATATCATCGACGAGACGGTGGCCCAAGGCTTCGAGGATCAGCCGCGACACCGCGAGAATTTCGCGGCCGCCATAGCTTCGCTCCAGCGCCGGAAGGACCGGCTCGTCCGAAGGCAGCAGGAGTTGGAGCGTCGCGACGAAAAGGTGCTCGTCTTCGGCGAGCCGGAGGCCAAGCCAATGGGCTATGGCCGGGCGCCCAAGATGCCTTCGTACAATCTCCAGAGCGTGGTGGACGTAGAGAGCGGGCTGATTGTTCATCACGACGTCTACAACGATGCCAACGACAGTCACATGCTGCACCCCGTGTCCGTGGCGGCAAAGAACGTGCTGCGGGCCGACCAGATCCAGGTCCTGGCGGACGGCGGGTACTCCAATGCTGAGGAAATCGCTCGTTGCGAGCGAGAGGGCATTGAGGTGGCCGCCCCGATCAAACGCGGCGCCATGAACTCCGATCACTTCCGGCCGGCCCAGTTCGTCTACGACGACGCCAGCGACACCATCCGCTGTCCGGCCGGGGAGACCCTTCGTCCGTCTGGTCTACACACCCGGAACCGAGCGATCCGGTATCGCACTTCGGCCTGCCCGAGTTGCAGGTTGAAGCCGCGATGCACGCCGGGTGTCCAGCGCACCATCCATAGGTTGGTCGATCAAGGCGCTCTGGACCGAATGGAGGCGAGAATTTACGCCGACCCCAGCTTGATGACGATCCGACGATGTACCGTTGAGCACCCCTTCGGGACGATCAAGCGCATGTCGGGCGGTGGAAGGTTCCTCACCCGGGGGCTGAGGGCGGTGAAAGCTGAAGCAGCGCTCTCAATCCTCGCCTTCAACATCCTCCATGCTGTGAACGCCTTCGGCGCTACGGCGATCAGGCCGAGCTAAGCGGCAACCTCGCTTCGCTGCGACCGTGTTCGGCTGCGGCGAGCCGAGTTCTTGCACAGCCTGCCCCGCATCCCCCATTAGTGAGGCCCTTCCCCAGGACCGTGACGCGCATGGCTGGAACCGGACACCGTCTTCGGCTCCGCTTCCACCAAGACCAACCGACCCCGACCTGGATCATCCTCCACGAACTGGCCCACGCCCTGACATGTGGCGACGGCCACGGCCCGGAATTCGTCGGGGCCTACTGCCACCTCGTCAACCGATTTCTCGGCATCCCCCTGCCCCTGCTCTACCACACAGCGCGGGCAAGTAATGTCAAGTATTCGGTCAACCCAACCTACAATTTCTCGGGAGATTACTTATGAGCCTGAAACGCGCCACCGTCGAGCAGGTGCTCGCAGTCGACAAGGCGCTCTTCCACCTGCGCCTGGCGCGGGACCACCTGCAGTTCGCTGAGGCCACCCGCGCCACGGACAAGGTCCGGGACGCCCTCAAATCCGCCGAGGGCGCCCGGCGCCACATCCACAGGAGGTTCAACGCCCATGCCTAGGTTCCTCGTCCACAAGGGTCACGATGCCTGGGTCCGATACGAGGCCCTCGTCGAGGCCGACACGATCGAAGAAGCCAACAAGATCGCCGGCTCGCGCCTGTTCACCGGCTGGATCGTCACCGGCGACGTCGACGAATTCGACCACAGGAGAAATAGATTAGATACCGACCGCATCACGCAGCTCGAGAACTTCGTCAACCAGATGGCCGGCATGAGCCTGCCGGAGGAAGAGTTCGAGAACCTGCGCGAAGAATACGGCGTGGACGAATTCGGTGACGTCAAGGCCGACGAATGGGGCAGTGTCACCTATGCCGATGACGGCGAATATGTCGCCGACCTCTGCGATGAGCGCCTCATGGACGGGTTCGGCACGCTGACGGAGATGATCAGGGAAGCAAGGCGGCTGGCCGCTTACTGAGCCGTCGTCTTGCGGGTCCAGCCGCGCGCCTTGAACCTCGGCAGTTGATCGTCGCTGGCGACACCGGCCTTCACCATCTTCTCCCGCAGCACCTGATACTCGCGGATCAGCTCGTTCTGATGCTCGACCGCCTTCTTCTCCCGGGCCTCCATCACAGCCTTGTGGATCGCGTCGAGTTCCTCCCAGGACTTGTCGCTGTAGTCGATCTCTTTTTCTTTCGCCATTTCCAAAATCTCCAAACCAATCGGGAGGTCTCATGCCACACCGCAAATGCGCTGTCACCAAGGGTAAGCAGCGCGCCAATCCATCGTTGATCGCAGTTAACGAGAAGCACGTTCTCGGCAATGACGCGTTCGACAATGCCGATGATGGCGAATATGTCGCCGATCTCTGCGACGAACGCCTCATGCGAGAGGATTCGGCACGCTGACGGCAGATGATCAGGGAAGCAAGGCGACTGGCCGGCTACTGAGCCGTCGTCTTGCGCTTCCAGCCCCGCGCCTTGAACCTCGGCAGTTGATCGTCGCTGGCGACACCGGCCTTCACCATCTTCTCGCGCAGCACCTGATACTCGCGGATCAGCTCGTTCTGATGCTCGACCGCCTTTGCCTCCCGGGCCTTCATCACGGCCTCGTGGATCTTGTTGAGCTCGTCCCAGGACTCTTATCGCTGTAGTCGGGCACATCATCTTTCTTCGCCATTTCCAAAATCTCCAAACCAATCGGGAGGTCTCATGCCACACCGCAAATGCGCTGTCACCATGGGTAAGCAGCATGCCAATCCATCGTTGATCGCAGTTAACACCGAGGAGGTTCTCGGCAATGCCGCGATCAACGTCACCGGACAGGAAGCCAAAGATGCCGCCGCTGAGTGACGTCCGGATCAAGGTGTTCGAGCCCGTCACCAACGAGATCCTCACCCGGGCCGACGTCGCCAACATGCGCCTGCCGTTCCATCACGGCTGGCAGACCTGGCTCGTCACCGACGATCGTGACCGGATCCTGGGCGTCTACGACAGTTACCAGGACGCCCTGAACCACCGCCACGCCCTGGCGGCCTAGCCCTCCCCACCTCCTTCTCCACGCTTCCTCCCGCGCCACTGAGCGCAACGGCGAAGCCATGCACAAGGACAACCAACGTGAAGCTCAACACTGCTCTTGCCAACGATTTCGTCTCGGCCGGCTTCGGCGAAGCCCGCCAGTTCGGATTTCGAGATGAATTCGTTTGCGTTCCATGCCGTCATCGACGGCATCTACTCCGACAAGATCGCCGCGCCGGTTCGCGAATATTCGACCAACGCCTATGACGCCCACCGCATGGTCGGCAAGGACGACGTCCCCTTCGAGCTGATGGCGCCGTCGTCCTTCCATCCCTACTTCATGGTGCGCGACTTCGGCCCCGGCATGACCCACGACGAGGTCATGGATCGGGCGACCACCATGTTCGCCTCCGACAAGCGCGACACCAACAACCAGGTCGGCATGCTCGGCCTGGGGATGAAGTCGGGCTTCGCCTACACGAAGCAATATTCCATCACCTGCTACGACGGCGAAGAGCAGCGCGACTATGTCTGCTTCCTCGACGACACCGGGGCGCCGACCGTCACCGCGATGGCACCCGTGCCCTCGACCGAACCCCGCGGTGTCAAGGTCACCTTCCCGGTCAGGCAGGGCGACATCCCCCGCTTCCGGCATGCCATCTCGAAGGTGATGATCGGCTTCGACCCGATGCCGAAGGTCATCAACGACCAGTGGCAACCGGCCCGGCCGACGATCACCATGGAAGGCAGCAATTTCCGGATCGTCAAGTCGGACCACATCGGCAGTCCGCACATCCGCCAGGGCTGCGTGCTCTATCCGCTCGACGTCGCCCAGATCGACGAGAACTACACCTACGAAGACCGGCAGGTGCCGATCATCATCGACGTGCCGATCGGCACGGCGAGCGTGTCGACGTCCCGCGAAAGCATCGGCTACGACGCCGTCACCAAGCAGAACCTGGCCGAGGCCTACCGGAAGGCCCGGGCCGAGATCCGGGAACGTCTGCAGGAAACCCTCGACGAGCCGGACGACTTCCATGACGCCTGCATCCGCTATCGCGAGCTCCGCAGGCAGCTCCACGACAGCCTGATGAAGGGGCCGATGCGGTGGCGCGACACCTTCGTGCTGCGCCCGCACTTCCATCTCGACGGCAGTCCGAGCGCCCAGATCCGGGTCAACCTGCTGCAGCCGGGCGACCCGCTCGAGTGGGACAACTCCTCCAACCGCACCAGGCGCCGAACCAGGGAATTCGACATCGAGCTGTTCAAGGGCGCCGTCATCGCGCTCGACAAGACCTGCACCCAGGGCAAGGACCGACTGCGCCGCTACCGGCAGGACAATCCCGACCGCACCGTGCTGTGGGTCAAGAAGGGCGATGCCGTCGAGCAATACGGCATCGACGAGGTCGTCGACCTCGCCACGATCGAGCCGCTGAAGCTGCCCACGGCAGTCGAGGCGCGGCTCAGGCCGGCCTGAAGAAGACCGACATCCGGATCTTCAGCAAGTTCCGGATGATCGATCCCTTCTTCGATCTCGACCAGGAGGCGATCTACATCCCCTCCGAGGGACCGAAATACAAGATCCTGGGCGAGGTCCTCGACTACGACGAGGCCCGGCGTCAAGTTCGCCCGGCACCTGCCCGGCCATCGTGCCGGTCATCGTGCTGATGAAGAACCAGCGCTCGCTGGTCGGCGACAACTGGCGGCACATCGACGATGTGCTGAAGGAGATGTGCGCCGGCTTCGACGCAAAAGCCTGGAACCGGGCGATCGAGGTCAATCGCTTCCTCAACCGGCCGCTCGTCGCCGCGCTCATCGAGCGCAAGGCCAAGCTCCCGAAGCGGCTGCAGCGCTTCTTCGACAAGCTCGATGACGAGCCGGCCTTCCATGAGCCGCCGGTCGACCTCGAGCTCTGGCGCAACGTCACCGGCAAGTCCCTGCCGCCGCTGAAGGACGATCTGCAGAACCGCTTCGAGAAGCTGACGGCGCGCTATCCCCTGCTCGACGCCGCCGGCCAGCATCTCGACCATTATCTGGAGCTGATCACACGATGACCCCACACATCATATCCGGCAACACCATCACCGCCTTCATCGGCGGCGAACTGAAGACCATCGACGACAGCCACCCGAACTACGATGCGATCCGCACCGGCCTCCGGGCCGGCAACGACGTCGATCATCTTCTCGACGTCGCCGCCGCCCTGGCGCTCTACGAGGACGACCTGGTCAAGGTCGGCTGGGACGGGCTCACCTACAACGACCAGCCGCTCCACGACTATCTCAGCTCCCGCATCATCGAGATGGCGCGCATGAAGCAGCCGATCGATCCCTGGGTGAAATTCCTGAAGCGGCTGCAGCTCAACCCCAATCCCGAGATCAGGGAGGACCTGTTCGAGTGGATGGAGAAGGCCAAGCTGCCGATCACCCCGGACGGCTGCTTCCTGGCCTACAAGAAGGTCCGCGACGACTATCTGTCCTTCCACGACGGCGCCACCCGCAACGACATCGGCTCGACCATCTTCCTGCCGAGGGAACAGTGCGACCCCGACCGGTTCAGCTACTGCTCGACCGGCCTGCACTTCTGCTCGTTCGACTATCTGAGCTTCTACGCCGGCGACCAGGGCCGGGTGGTGATCCTCAAGATCAACCCGGCCGACGTCGTCGCCTTCCCGCGGGACGATACCGCCAAGGGCCGGGCCACCCGCTACACCATCGTCGACGAGGTGCCGGCGAGCGAGGTCGAGTGGGCCTGGCCGGCGCCGGTCTATGCCACCGTCTATGCGACGACTGGGACTTCGATGAGCACGCCGACAGCCCCACCCTCTTCGGCCGGCTGAAGGCCTGGGGCAGACGCCTGCTCCACTGACACCGCCACCAGCTCCCATCCCCTCCTCTCCTCAAGGGCGCCCCGCCGGGCGCCCTTTTTTGTTGCGAGCATTTGATGCGCTTTCACACGACGAAGTTCTCCCGCAACCACAAGACCGGCCCGATGCCGGTGATGACCAGCTCCAAGGACACCTGCCCCAACTCCTGCCCGCTGAAGGCCGGCGGCTGCTATGCCATGTATGGCCCGCTCAACCTGCACTGGAACGCCGTCACGTCGGGCGAGCGTGGGACCGAAGATCTGGACGAGGCCCTGAAGCCGATCCGCAAGCTCAACCGTGGCGCCCTGTGGCGCTATGGCCAGGCCGGCGATCTGCCCGGCGAAGGCGATCGTATCGACCGCGAGGCGATGCTGAAGATCGCCACCGCCAGCCGCGGCAAGCGGGCGATCGTGTTCACCCACAAGCCGGCCACGCCGGAAAATCTCGAGATCCTGCGCGAGGTCGCCACGAAGGGCCTCAACGTCAATCTGTCGGCGGACACGCTGGACGAAGCCGACGAGCTCGCCGAGACCGGCCTGCCGGTCGTGACGGTGCTGCCGTCCGAATATGGAAAAAGGCGGGGCGAGCCGCTGTCGGCCTTCAGGAGACGGCTCGGCGCACTGACACGGCGCACGCCGGCCGGCCGCAAGATCGCGCTCTGCCCCGCCGTCTATACCGACGCCACCTGCACCGAATGCGGTGTCTGCGCCGATCCCGACCGGAAAGGCGTCATCATCGGGTTCCCCGCGCATGGCAGCCAGAAGAAGCTGGTGGATCGGGTGGCGCGGCGGAGGGGTCCTAACGCCGGCGGCGTTGCGATCAGGAGGATGACGCCCGTTCGCTGCGACCTGTACGGCAGCAACGCGCCCCAGTTCAAGACGTTCGCGGTGACCTTCGGGCTTCCCTGAAGCGGTCGTTCGTTACGACCTGACGAAAGCCCAGGAAGGGCGGAGACCCGGCTCACGATAGTGCAGCATAGCGGATGCAGCATGGTTGAAAAAGCGGGCGTTCACACATAGAGCGTGACCTGCCACGGGAATTTCATCCATTCACGTGAGCTCCGTTCCGGACGGTCCTGAAGCTTGAGCTAGGTTTGCTGAACCGCGTTAAAGCATGCCGACGGAGTCCGTCAGACACGACCCAATCCGCGGCAGAAGGGCGAATTAGGTGCTGGAGTTTCTGGCGTCGGGGCCTAAGTGATCGGGTTTTCCGGATCTTGCTTCATTTCCCAATCTGCAAGTAGATCGCGCAAGGTCGCCTCCGCGTCCTGCAGCCGTTGCCCCCGGCGTTGTGAGAGCATGAAGGTCAACGGACGGATGTGCCAGGCATGGCGCTGAATGGCGACAAGGGTGCCGGCGGCCAGATCGCCCGCGACCAGATCGCGCGGCATGTGGCCCCAGCCGAGGCCTGCGGTTAGAAAGTCATGCTTGGCGCTCAGGTCGTTGACATGCCACTTGCGCTCTCCGACCACGGCCACTTCGGTCTTGTCGGCGTTCGGGCGGTTGTCGGTGACGACAAGCTGCACATGCCGGCTGAATTCGTCGGTTGGAACCGGTGACGGGGCTGCGGCCAGGGGGTGGGTCGGGGCGCAGACCGTGACCATCGACGTCTCTCCCAGCCAGTGCCGTTCGATGGCGTCAGGGTTCAACTCTGGCACGTCTGCGATGGAAATGGCCAGGGAGCAGACGCCGTCAAGAACCAGCGCCTCACCGCCCTGCATCGTCGTCATCCGCAGGCTGACCGCCACCATGGGCGAGCGGGCCTGCAAAGCCTGAAGGCAGGCAATCAGATGCGGGCGTGGAAAATAGACGTCCGCCGCAATCGACAGCTTCGGTGCGCCGAACCGGGCGATCGCGCTGGCGCGAGTCTTCATCTCTTCAGTGCGCGCGATGACCGATCGCGCGTCGGGCAGAAGGTTGCGCCCGGCAGCGCTGAGTTCGGCGCGGCGCGCATCCCGCTCGAAAAGTGCGACATCAAGCGCCTGCTCCAGCGCAGCGATGGCATGACTGACGGCGGACTGCGCCCGCATGAGTTTCTTGGCGGCACCCGAAAAGCTACCTTCTTCGCAAACGGCCACGAAGGTGCGCAACTGGTTGATGGTGACGCTGTCCAGCAAATTCCCATCCAATCATTAGATGTATAGAAGCGAAATTACGTCAATTTACTGATGCAATCAAGCGTCCTAAATATCGGTCATCAGTTGGCGATGGCGACCTTCCCAAGATTGCAGCCGCCCTGAGCCGGACAGAACAAACCTTCGATCAAGCCTCTCGTCAGGCCGTGCCCCTGTGTTGGTGCCGGTCATCAGGAAAGAATTGACCATGCCTCACAGACCGAAAACCGGGTCGGGAAGCTGGATTGCGCGGATTGCCAACCGGCTCCGCCCGACCGCAGGCGGCCCCGTTTCCCAGACTCCCCTCCCCCTTTCAAAAAGGACTACCGTCATGCCCACCCTTCTCGTCATCGAAGTCAGCCCGCGTTTTGATTGTTCAACCTCGCGCAAGCTGACCGAACGCTTCGTTGCGGCCTGGATGGCTGCCAATCCGCAAGGCAGGGTCATCACCCGTGACCTGGCCAAGGCGCCGGTTCCGCTGGTGGATTTCGCCTGGATCGGCGGGGCCTTCATGCCGGCCGACACGCACACAGCCGAAATGACGGCGGCCACCAGGGTGTCCGATGATCTGGTCGCGGAACTGAAATCCGCCGACCACCTGCTGATCGCGACGCCGATGTTCAACTTCTCGATCCCGGCAGCGCTCAAGGCCTGGATCGACCAGATCGTGCGGGTCGGGGTGACGGTGGGCACCGACAACAAGGGCCTTCTGACCGGCAAGCGCGCCGACATCATCCTGGCCACCGGCGGTGATTTCACGCCAGGCTCGCCGGTCGCGGGCTACAACCTTGCCAGCGGGTATCTGACCCAGGTGCTGGGGTGGATCGGGATTTCGGACGTCAACATCACGCTGGCCGGCCGGAGCGTCGCGGGCGGGGTCGGCGAAACCGCAGTCGAGGCCTTGGGTGCCACGGTCGAAGCTGCCGCCACCCGCGCGCCAGCCAACGCCGCAGCGATGTGATCCCGGGGATCGGCACCATGACCTCTCAACCGCAAAGCATCCAACGCGGTGTTGCCCGGATAGACGATCCTGAAACCACACCGGGCTTCGTTTCAGGCCATCGGGTAAGGCGGCTGATCGGCAGCGACGATCCTGCCTTCAGCGACCCCTTCCTGCTTATGGGCGAAGACTGGATGCCGCATGGTGCCTATTCCGTTCATCCACATCGTGGCATGGAAACCTTGACCTACGTCATCGAGGGGGTGGTCGATCATCACGACTCGGCCGGCCACCTCGGCTGGTTAGGGCCTGGTGATGCACAGTGGATGACTGCAGGGCGCGGCGTTCTGCACGAGGAAAGCGCGCCTCCGGGCACGATTGCCCACACGCTGCAACTCTGGATCAACCTGCCCGCCGCCGCCAAGATGACCGAACCACGGTATCAGCATCTGCGTGCGGTGGACCGGCCTCTGTGGGAGCGGGGCAGCACCCGTATCTCCGTCTTCTCGGGGCAAAGTCATGGGATTTCGGCCCCTACGCTGAACCATGTCCCGGTGACCATGCTCAAGGTCGATCTGGGTCCGCGCGACGCTACGTCGATCGACCTTGCCGGAGAAGACAACGCCTTCCTTTTCCTCCTGGAAGGCAGCGTCCTTGTCGGACCGGGTGAAAGCCGCGTCAGTGCCGGGCAAATCGCCTGGCTTACGCGCCCGAACCGGCCGGAGCCGACAGAATTGACACTGCGCACGGACGATACGCCCGTGAGCCTTCTCGTCTTTGCGGGAAAACCCTTGCACGAGCCTGTCGTCTTCGGCGGCCCTTTCGTGATGAACACCGCCGAAGAAATACGTCAGGCCCGCCGGGACTTTGCGCGCGGGACCTTCGCCTCCAACAGCCAAGCCACAGCAGTGGCGCAACCAAAAGGAAAATGACCATGACCTACAGCATCATCGGCACCGGCAACGTCGGTCTGACCCTCGCCGGGATATTCTCGCGCGCCGGCATCGACGTCGCTATTGCCAACACCCGCGGCCCGGCCACGATCGAGCCCCTGATCGCATCGCTTGGCCAGAGTGTGACGGCAGCCACGCTGGACGCGGCTCTCGAGGCCGACGTGATCTTCTTTGCCGTCCCTTTCCTCAACTTCAAGGATGTTGCCGCCACGCGGTCGGACTGGACCGGCAAGATCGTTATCGACGTCACCAATGCTGCCTTTCTGCCGCTCGACGTGCAGGAGCGCGAACTTCAGGGCCGCTTGTCGTCCGAGGTCAATGCAGATCGGGTCCCCGGCGCTAATCTCGTCAAGGCGTTCAACCAGTTGCCGATGAAGGGACTTGTAGCCCCGGTCGCCATTCCGGATGGCCGCCGCGTCGTGTTCGTGTCGAGCGACGACGAGGCCTCCAGCGCTTTGGTCGCCAAACTGGTCTCCGACCTTGGCTATGCACCGATCGAATTGGGCAAGATCGCGGAAGGCGGGCGCCTGATCCAAGCCAGAAATGCCCTGATTTTCCAGAACCTGATCAAGGTCGGCTGAAAGCGTGTGAAGTTGGTTGAGATAGAAGAAATCCGTCGGACCGCCAGTCCATCTGGCGATCCGACAATGAACCATAGCATGTGATATTTGGACGAAGCCAAAGCTGGCAACGGCCGAGGTCTTGGTACCGGTCTTTTTTCGATGTATCGGGCCAGTAGTCGGCAAAGGACCTTCGGTCCTGTTTGATGCTCCGGTAGGTGTGATCGCGCCCGCTTCGAGCCTGACGGCTTGCACGGTTGAGCGAGACGTCAGCATCGGCGGCATTGTCCAACTGAAAATGCTGCGGCCGGCGAGAATGGCTGGTACGGAAAAGCCACAACGTGGCTTGCCACGGCCGCCGACGGTCGGCAATGGGCCGGGTGCAACGAGCCGCACGGTACAGGCCAACGTCCGCTTCAGCAGGCCGGCGCTCAGAACCTGCCAGTCCGCAGACGGCCCCGATGCTGCCTGTCTGCAATGCGCCCCCATCTCAGTCGTTGGACGCGCTGATGTCATTCGCCAAAAGCTGACGTCGCCCAGGGACTCCATGGAGGTCGCATTTTGGCCCAACGCGGACACCACGGGTCTAGGAAGCAACAAGATGCAGCGATCGACCGCAAATCGATGAAGAACAGGATCGCCAACTGAACATGGTGGGATACTCGGCCCGACTCTGCTTGACACGCATTGAATGGCCCGGCAGCGCACACCACGACAACTGAGTTCCGTCTCCGGTCATGCCGGAGACGGAAAAGTCGGGGCCGCGGCAGACTATCCTGCTTTCAGCGTTCCTCCGACGATCTGGCCCACCGAGCGGCTAGCTGGCGCGGCGAGGAGCGGCCGCACGTTTTCGGCAAACCACGGCGCGGCGAGGGTGTTTGACACCGCGTCCATTGCCTCGCGCGACTTATAGCGCACCAGGATGAAGCCATGTCGGTCGTCCGTTTGCACGATGCTGGCGTCGACGAGGTCCGGGTCGTCGACCATCGCGCACAGGCCATCGAACTTCTTGCCGAGCGATTCCCAGTCGGTACCCGGCTGGAGTTCGAGATGATTGAGAACGGCAATCATGATCGATCCTCCAGGATCTCAGGCGCGCGCCGCGACGGGCGCGGTTGCCTTGGTTTCGGGTTCGCCGCCGAACTTCGCCCAGAATTCGGCACGCTCGTTGGTTTTCGGGAAGGCGTTCGCCGGCACCGGCACGCCGAGGAAATGCGCACAGCGGCTCCCAACCATCGGCGACGTTGAAGACGAGCAGACGATCGGCTGGGATGGTTTCGCGCACCCGGGCGTTGTTCCTGCGATAGGCGGAGATGGCTGAGTTGCGCCTGATCTTGCCGCCAAAGGTGCGGTTGATGATCAGCTTTTCCATGGTGTCGAAGATGCCCGAAATTTCCGGCGGCAACGGCATGGCGCGATAGATTGACATGAACTTGCCGATGGTTGGCTCGAAGCTCAGCCACCAGTCCTCTTCGGGCCGTTCGGTGTGAACGATCCTGGCCTCGGGAAAGGCAATTGCCGTCTCGTGCCAGACCGCCGCGCCCGGCCAGTCCATCTGGGCGGTATAGCCGTCGAAGACCTCGGCCCAGTCCGGCTCCTCGCCGGCGGCGATGGCGGCCCACTTGGCCGGCTGTGCGGGATTGCCCATGACCTCGACCATCTGGTGGCAGGGGCCGAACCCGAGCTGTTCCAGCGCCAGCTTGGTCGACAATGTGCCCGTCCGGCCGAAACCCGATCCAATGACTTTCAAAGACATTTCTGTTTCCTCGCTTGTGTTCGCACCGTATCGTGATGCCGAAGCCAGCTTGCGAGTGAGGGCGGCCGAAATCTAACGAGTAGTTTTCACACGCCATGAACAAAATTAATCTCGCCCGTATCGACTTGAATCTTCTGGTCACTTTCGAAGCGCTGATGGATCTGCGCAGCGTCACCCTGGCGGCGGATCGGCTCGGGCGGACGCAGTCGGCGGTCAGTCACGCCCTGGCGCGCCTGCGCGAACAGGTCGGCGATCCGCTCCTGGTCAAGGTCGGCGGCAGGATGCAGCCGAGCCCGTTCGCCCTGACCCTGATCGAGGACATCCGCCCGCTGTTGCGCGGCATCGAGCGTGTCATCACGCCGCCGGCGGATTTCGATCCGGCAACGAGCGACCGGAAATTCACCATCATGTCGGCGGCGTTTCCGGGCGTCGTTTCGAACGTCTCGCAACGGGTGAATGTCGAGGCGCCGCATGTCGACGTGGAATGGCTGGCCGGTTGATGCCAAGTCGGCGACGGCCGTCATCGAGGAGCGTGCCGACCTCACCATGCTGGCGCCGGGGGCATCGGCACCCTCAGGGCTCGATGCCTGGTTCAGCAGCGGTGACGAGTCGCTACTGCTATGCCCGCTGCGATCATCCTGCGGTCGGCGATTGGGGCATGCAGGCCTGGCTCGACTACCCGCATGTCATCGTCAGTGTGGGCGGCGCGGCGCGACAAACGGTCAGCGAGGCACTGGAGCGCGACAATTTGCAGAGGCGGATCGGCGCGCGGGTCGCCGAATTCGCCGGACTTGCCCCGCTGATCGCCCGCACCGACAATATCGGCACCTTCGCGCCGATCGGCATTGCCGAAGATGCCGAGGCCTTCGGTCTCGCCGTTCTCGAACCGCCGATCGATCTGCCGGCGGTCAATTTCGGCATCGCCTGGAACGCCAGGCTGACAAACGATCCGGCGATCCGCTGGTTCCGCGACCTCGTTGTTGCGGCCTTCGAAGATGCCGACAAGAAGGTCGGCGAGATCATCGCCCGAAGCGATATCGTTCGCCCGAAGAGCCAAGCCTAGACAACGGCGACCAGACTTTTCTTTCGGCGACGCAATGGTGTTCGGTGCCGTGTCGAACTTGAGCGCTCGTGCGCGCAACTCGAAAACTGGCCTTTGACCGCCCGGAGCTCATTCGAGACCTTGGCTCCAGCGAATTGAGCGTCCGCCATTCGCATCGTGGACGCCTCAGGGCGGTCAGTCCGCATTCGCCCCTCGCGTCGGTCGGGTGTGGAACTGAGTGCGATTTTTGCTGGTGGCGCAATCCGGCACAGCGCGGAACGGCCGCGCTGTTCCCTTGGTCAGATGGCTGCCGGTTGGCGCCGAATCGCTTTCGGCAAGGTGATCAAGGCGCCGATCAACAATATTGCCGCCATCGCGCCTAGCTCCCAAAGGTCACCGGAAGTCGGCTTCAGAATCATGTCGGCTACGACCAGTGCCAGGACCACATAGTCGAGGCGCGCAATCGTCAGCAAGTTCTCAGCGAAAGGCACTAGGTCGGGACTGTCCTTTCCCTTTTCGGCGACCATGGCCGACAGCTTTTCGGCGCGCGGCTTGATCATCAGTAGGCCGTTGAGAAAGGTCGCGGCAAAGCCTGCGAGACCCAGGATAACCCACAATTGGGTGAACTCTCCTCCGATCCAGGCGGTTGCCGCGCCGAACACGACGGTGAGCGCCGAAATAGGAACGAACAACGGCGGTCCCAGAAGTGCGACGATTTCAACGACTGGCATCACGGCGCCGGGGCCCCGTTTGCGTCGCACGATTTCCGCCGCGATCAAGAGTGTGAACCCGCCTCCGACCCAGATGATCGCGCAGGCAACGTGAAGCAGTTCGAGAATCGTATACCAGCTCATTTGACAGTCCTCCCTTCAGGTGATGTGGACGAGCAAAATTGCCCGGCAGCGCGCGTTCGGATCAGGCCACCGCGACCTGCCGCTCGTTCCTTGCTGCCTGCACGAGACCGCTGAATCCGGCAAAGGCCGCATCCCAGCCCCCGCGTTCCCGCATCAGCGCGATCCACGCCTTGACGTTCGGATAGGGCGAGAAGTCGAAGTCGACGAAATCGGCCAGCGTGACCTGGGATATGCCTTGATAGTCGGCAATGGTGATTGCCTTGCCACAAACATATGGGCCACCTTCTGCCAGTTGCCGGTCGAGCACGCTCAGATAGCGCTGCGATCCGTAAGCTCCCATTGCCGCCATTTCGGCCTTGGTTACCGAACTGAGACCGGCCAGCGCCGGGATCATTTGCGGATAGGTCCCGAAGATGCAGTGGTAACCGCGGAAATTGGTAGTGAACCAGCTCAACATCTCGTCCGCTCGGATCTGGTGTTGCAGGGTGTCGGGATACACGGGCAAATCGTTCTTCACAGCCAGATATTTCAGGATGGCGCTGCTCTCGGTGAGGATAAACCCATCATCGTCGAGCACGGGGACGGCGCCGTTCGGATTGATGGCGAGGAAGTATGGCTGGAAATTCTCCTGCAGATGCAGGGTAACGTTGATCTCCTCGATATTGAGGTTGAAATCATGGATCAGCAGCATCACGGGCCGCGAACTGGTCGACAACGGGTCGAAGTAGATTTTCATGAGAACTCTCCCTAGTTTTCGATTGGGAAAACCTGCACGCGTTGCCTGCGGAGTTCAAACCCCACTCTTGCGGACTGGCTCACCAAAAATGCATAACGATAGATATGGAGAAGTCCGACTGGCACATCTTTCTGGCCGTGGTTCGCGATGGGTCGACCCTAGCGGCCTCTCGCACGCTTCGGATTAGCCAAAGCACCGTCTCGCGCCGCGTCGACGCCCTTGAGTCAGCTCTGGGACTGAAGCTCTTCGACCGGCGGTCTTCGGGCTATGCGCTTACCGATTCAGGCGCCGCACTGGTGCCGAAAGCAGAGGCGATCGAGCTGGCCGTCGCGGAGGCCTTGACCTCGGCCAGGCAACAAAGTCGGGGGCTCTCTGGTGACATCCGCCTGACCACGCTCGCCGCGTTCGGGCAGACCTTTATGGTGCCGGCCATGAAAGAGTTCCGCCTTGCCTATCCCGACATCCAGATCGAACTCGTCGCCAGCGAAACCGTGCTTGACGTTAACGCCGGCGAGGCGGACGTTGCCCTGCGTGCTGGGCTGGAACTGACCGATGCGAACCTTGTCGCGCGGCGGGTGCTGTTGGATGGCTGGTCGATCTATTGCTCACGCGACTATGCCGCACGGTTCGGCGTTCCGCTCGACAGCGACGCGCTGCCCGGACACGCGATTATCGGATTGTCCAAAGCTTTTCGAAACGCGCCTCTTTCGCACTGGTTGGATGACGTCGTGCCAGAATCTGCGATCGTCGTGCGCCAGCACGATGTCCCGGGACTTCTTGCAGGATTACGAAGCGGCGTCGGCGTCGGTGTGATGTCCGACATGGTTGCCGAGGCCGATGGCACCTTGGTCCGATGCTTTGTTCCACCGGTGACCCAGGAAATTCCGCTCTGGCTGGTGACAACCGAACGCCTGCGCAAGGAGCCGCGCGTTCGTGCCCTGATGGATTTTCTGGCCGGATATCTGGCGCAACGGCGCTATCGCGCCCATTCCTCAACGCCGAAGGGACTCTAACACGACCAGTATCGGCACCAGACGCCCATAAGCCTGTTCTAGGTCCAGTAGGAGACAGCACCTTCGTCGACTTGAACGACAGCTTTTCGCACTTGATTTTCAACAGCCGACAGTCCGCAATCGGCCCCATTCCGGTCATTCCGAACTGCGCGTTCGAATGACGATTCCCGGCGCAAAGCCGACTTTCCGCTGGACTTCGCCGTAACAGCAAGCATTGGTTGGTTGACTGAATAGTGGGGACTTAGTGCCTCTGCTTACATACGGCGACCACCCCGCCATGCGCGATATCAATTAACTTCTCCAGCCCGTATTGCGGGCTCTTGTCAGTACAGGCAGCCGATCGTGGCTGGCTGAAGCTGATGGAGAGCGATTGTGGAAGAACTCAATCATGGCAGTGTGGCTGCGGATTTGGCTGGCGAAGCCGTAGCTATACCGGCCTCGGCGAAGCGGATTATGCGAGCTAGCCAGAAGACGGCCAAGGAACAGCCCAGCAAGACGATCGGCGCGGATAAGCGCCCCAAAGACAATATCAAGGCGAACAAACAAGAACTGGTGCTGAGGAAGCTGCGCTCGACTAAGGGTGTGACGATTGCCGCCATTATGGAAACTGCAGGATGGCAGGCGCATTCGGTGCGCGGGTTTTTGTCCGCCGTCGTCAGGAAAAAGCTCGGACTGACGCTGGTCAGTGAGATCGGCAAGGATGGAGCCCGTCGCTACCGGATAGATGAAAGCGCCGGTGGGCCCGCCTGATATGGACCTTGAAGAAGAGGTTAGTGCGCTGGCGAAGCTGGATGGTCCCAAGCTTCGCCAGTGCTGGCAGGAACTTTTGGGGAGCGCAGCGCCTGGTGTCAGCCCAAAGTTGCTGAGATTGGCGCTGGCTTACCGCATCCAGGCAAATGCCTATGGTGCTCTGTCCCCGACCACCAGACGGCGCCTTTCCCGGGCTGCAGGCGGCAAGAGTAAAGCCCAACCGGTAAGCGCTGGCATGCGGCTGGTGCGGGAATGGCAGGGTGTGACCCACGTCGTCGCCATCGGTGAGGGAGGGGCGATCCGCTGGAATGATCGTGAGTGGAAGTCGCTCAGCGCTGTAGCCCGCGCCATCACCGGGAGGGCGCTGGTCAGGGCCTGCCTTCTTCGGATTAAGCGGAAGGCAAGGCGATGAAGCAGATCCGCTGCGCCATCTATACCCGCAAATCGAGCGAGGAGGGGCTGGAGCAGGACTTCAACTCGCTCGATGCCCAATGTGACGCCTGCGCCGCCTATGTCGCCAGCCAGGCCAGTGAGGGCTGGCCGCTGGTGCAACGACGCTATGACGATGGCGGCATCTCGGGAGGTACGTTGGAGCGCCCGGCGCTTCAGCGGCTGCTCGCCGACATTGCCGCTCGGCCGGGTCGACATCGTCGTCGTCTATAAGGTCGATCGGCTGACCCGATCGCTTCTCGATTTTGCCAAGTTGGTCGAGGCCTTCGACCAGGCTGGGACGAGCTTCGTCTCGGTCACCCAGTCGTTCAATACCACCACCAGCATGGGCCGGCTGACGCTCAACATGTTGCTGTCGCTTCGCCCAGTTCGAAAGGGAGGTCACCGCCGAGCGCATTCGCGACAAGATTGCTGCCTCGAAAGCACGAGGTATGTGGATGGGCGGTACGCCGCCGCTTGGCTACAAACCCGACGGCCGCAGCCTTGCGATCGTCGACAGCGACGCCGAACTCGTACGAACGATCTTCGAGTCGTTATCTCGAACTCGGCAATGTCAGGTTGTTGCAAGACGAACTGCACAGCAGGCATGCGGTCAAGCCCCAGCGCACTACCAAGGCAGGGCGCATCTTTGGCGGCACCCCATTCAACCGCGGCGAGATCTACAGCATTCTGGCCAATCCGATCTACGTCCGTGATGAACTCGGAAGCGGTTGATATTTCGATAATTTATCGGCACGGCAAGTATTCCGGTTTGCAAGGTCTGATGGTCTTGAGCGGGAAAAGCTTGCAAACTCCTCCGGTGGCTTGCGGACCCTCTTTTCATTTTCGGCGGTTCATGATTTCGTCTTCAGGCTGATTGACCCTGGAGACGCCGATGCGCCCGACACAGCTGGCCGAAGATGCCGGTGACGATTTCGACCTGTTCCGCCACCGGCTTTCCAACATGATCGACCTGCATCATCCGCTGGCCCGCCTTGCCGGCCTGATCGACTGGGCGCGCTTCGACGAAGCGTTCGGCGATCTCTACACCGAAGACACAGGCCGTCCCGGCCTTCCGACGCGGCTGATGGCGGGGTTGCATCTCGTCAAGCACATTAAGGGGCTTTCGGACGAGGAGGTCTGCGCGCAATGGCTGGAGAGCCCGTATGTCCAGTTCTTTTGTCACGCAGTACATTTCCAGACCCACCTGCCGCTCGACCGCTCATCGATGACACGCTGGCGTCAGCGCATCGGTGCGCGCGGCCTGGAGGTACTGCTGGCCGAAACGATCGCCACGGCCGAGCGCGGCAAGGCCTTGAAGCGCACGGCGATGGAACGGGTGACGGTGGATACCACGGTTCAGACCAAGGCGATTGCCCATCCCGCCGACAGCCGTCTCCTGGTGCGCGGCATCAAATGGCTGAACCGCCTTGCCAGGAAACACGCTCTCAAGCTGCGCCAGTCCTATCTGCGAGTTGCCGCCCGTGCCGTCCGCGAGGTTGGCCGGCTGATCCATACGCGCGGCCACAAGCAGGCCATGCGCTGGGTCAGAAAATTGAGGACATGGCTCGGCCGGCTGGAGCGCGACATCGCCCGCAGGATCGCCGGCAACGCCCTCTTGGAACAGGCCTTCGCCGTGGCGCTCGCCCGCGTGCGCAGGCTGCTCGGCCAGAAGCCTGCCGACAAGCAGAAATTCTACGCCCTCCACGCCCCAGAGGTCGAATGCATCGGCAAGGGCAAGGCCCGCACCCGCTATGAGTTCGGCGTCAAGACGTCGATCGCCGTCACCAATGCGGCAAGCGCCGGCGGGCAGTTCATTCTCGGGGCCATGGCGCTGCCGGGAAATCCCTACGACGGCCATACGCTCGAAGGTCAGATCGAACAGACTGAGCGGCTCACCGGCGTGACGGTGCGGCGCGCCTATGTCGACCGCGGCTATCGCGGCCATGGCATCGATCCGCAACGCGCCGAAGTCTATGTCGCCCATACCAGGGGCATCGTATCGCCGACGATCCGGCGTGAACTGCGACGGCGCAATGCCATCGAGCCCATCATCGGTCATCTCAAGAGCGACGGCCTGCTGGAAAGGAACCATCTCAAGGGTGCCGAGGGCGATGCCGCCAACGACATCCTCGACGCAGACGGTCACAATCTGCGCATGCTCATCGCATGGATGAAGCAGCTTTTGGCGTTCCTGTTTGCGGACGCTCTCATCAGCCCCACAAAACAGTGCGCATCGAACACAATGCCAGCCTGCCAAGTCTTCTGAATTCGCCTAAATCACGGAGGTCTGATCGGCCGTATCCGGCACAAGGAGACAAGCTATGACGGCCTGCATCGACGCATCATCGAAGAGGAGATGTGGAACGCGGTCCAGGCTAAGCTCGCCGATAATCGTACGGGCAATCAGCACAAACGAGAGGCAGTCCATCCGAGCCTGCTCGCCGGGAAGTTGTTTGATGAGATTGGGCAGAAGATGATCCCGAGCCACGCCAACAAGGGATCGCGGCGCTATCGATACTATATCAGCCAGAACCTCCAGCTTGGCAGTAAGGGAGCCACTGCCACCGGCATGCGCATCCCGGCGCAGGAGATCGAAGCGCTGGTTTGCAACGAGCTTTCAGGGCTGGTCGCCGATCCGACCTCGCTACTGGAAACCGCATCAACGACATCGCTCGGGGCCGATGCAATGGCCAGGCTCGTCGCAGAGGCTCAAACCATCGCAGGCACGTTGGGGGAAAGTGATACACTTGCTTTGGCAAAGCTCATCGGTTCGATCGTCCAACGGATCGACGTCACTTCCACCAAAATCGTCGTCACCGTAAATATGCAAGCGATCGTAAAGCACGTCGGCATCGATCTAAAAAATCAATCGGAGCTGCTTCAGATCAATATACCCGTTCAACTCAAGCGCTCCGGCCTGGCGATGAGGCTGGTTTTGCAAACGGGTGAGGCCGCGGTTCCATGCGTCGACAAGACCTTGATCGGAGCCATCGCAACCGCGCATCAATGGTGGAAAGAACTGATGAAGAATCCGCACTTAGATGTGCGTCGTTTTGCCGAGGCAAACGGCATCGACGAATCCTGGGTCACGCGGACATTGCGATTGGCATTTCTCGACCCCGCAATCGTCGATCGAGTGCTTAATGGAAAAGCGCCTGCGCACTTCACCGTCGAAACGCTTCGCTCCGAGAGTTCCATTCCTCCCCTATGGTCGGAACAGCGCGTCCTGCATCGCATCAGCGCGACCATCTAGCTCAAGCCAATTCCGTAGCCTCACATCTGCGACAGAGAATTCGACCAATTTCTCTCTCGAAAGGGGGCAATTCCGCACTGGAGAGAAAGTGTCGGGTCCTCCGAAGCCGCAGTTCTGCGGGCTTTGCAGGCGCAAATCTCAGTTTGGGCCAAAGACGCAGACTAGCTGGCGGAGAGAGCGGGATTCGAACCCGCGTTACGGTCTCCCGTAAACACACTTTCCAGGCGTGCGCCTTCAACCACTCGGCCACCTCTCCGTCGCAAGGCCTCTCCGGTTTTGCCGGCTCACCCTTGACCCGGCCCATCTAGTCGATCCGGCCGGCAATGCCAAGCGTGGAAGCACAACTTTTACAGTCACATCGGCCTGTTCTCGGCACAAAGGTTCGGCTTTGGGCGTTCCCGGGGGGCTCGGGGACGCCGGACCATGCTATCCAACATTGCGCCCCCGGCGACGATCCGCCTTTTGGGGACGATTGCCGTCCACGCCTTTCGGCCTTATTCATGGGCTGGAAAGGTCGCTTGCGGGAAGCGACCCTGGCCACGGTAATTCCGATGATCCGCTTTCTTTTCCGAATGCTCGCAACGATCTCGCTGGCGGTCGCCGTCATTCTGGCCGTGCTCGACGCGACGCGTTCGGTCGCCGTGTCGAAGCTGGTGTTGACGCCGCTTGGCGAAAGCTGGCGCACGGCGTCGCCCGATACGTTTGCCGCCGCCCAATCGTCGATTGAGCACTATTCGAAATTTATGTGGGATCCGGTCATGGTCTGGCTGCTGGCCATGCCCGGCGCTGTCGTTTTCGCCGTTCTGGCCCTTGTGCTCTACGCCATCGGGCATCGTCCCGTCCGCCATCACGGCTTCGCGGCCGAATAGTCTCGTTGGAAGGGAGGTCGCGGTGTTTTTTCTGGCGGATATGCTCAACAAGAAACTCCACCTGCCGAAGCCCGGCGAGGCCCTGCCCGGCCGTTCAAAACCGGTTGCCACCGCGGCACGGCATTTCGTTTCCAGGCGGCCGCTGAAGGGACCGTATCCGGACGGGCTCGAAATCGCGGTGCTTGGCATGGGGAAGTTCTGGGCCGTCGAGCGTCTTTTCTGGCCATTACAGGGCGTTTGGGTGACCGCTGCGGGCTATGGCGGGGGTCAGACGCGGAATCCGACCCATCAGGAGGTCGAAACCGGCATGACAGGGCATACCGAAATCGTGCGGATCGTCTTCGACCCGAAAATCGTCTCCTTTCAGACGCTGCTTGGCATTTTCTGGAAGAACCACGATCCCACGCAAGGCATGCGCCAGGGCGTCGATGTCGGCACCCTGTACCGTTCGGCGATCTACACCTCGTCCGATGCTCAAGGGGCGGCGGCCCAGGCGTCGCGTAAGGCCTATCAGGCCGCGCTAAAAAAAGCCGGTCTGGGCAAGATTACTACCGAGATCGCGCCAGATCCGGACTTCTATTTCGCCGAGGCCCACCATCAGCAATATCTGGCTAAAAACCCGAACAACGGTGGCGGCCTCCGGGGAACCGGCGTCGCCTTCCCGTCTCCGGCGGGCGCCGGGATGGAGTGACGCGCCTTGGCCGGCATGAGCGCCCGTCAACTCTGTTTTCCAAAAGGTCAAAAATCCGCGTGAAATTTACATTGCGCCGTGCAAGAGTGAATTTCGAGTGGGGGCAAAAATCCCTGCCAAGGCCGCGCGGATGGCTCGTATACGGGAAGCCGGGGCGGAGATATTGGATAAAAACAACCGACAGGGTGTGGATCAAATGAAGCGTATTCTTCTCGGCCTGGTGGCCGCTACCGCGATGTCCCTTCCGGCGTTCGCCGCCGACATCAAACCGGCGATCATCTACGATCTCGGTGGAAAATTCGACAAATCCTTCAACGAGGCGGCCTATCACGGCGCCGAAAAATTCAAGAAGGAGACCGGGATCGCCTATCGCGATTTCGAAATTTCCAACGACACGCAGCGCGAGCAGGCGCTGGAGAAATTCGCCCAGGACGGCAACAGCCCGATCGTGGCGATGAGCTTCTCCTTCGAGCAGGCGATCAAGAAGGTGGCTCCGGAATATCCGAAGACGCAATTCGTCATCGTCGATGACGTCGTCGACCTGCCGAATGTCCGTTCGGTGGTCTTCAAGGAGAACGAAGGTTCCTATCTCGTCGGCGTCATGGCGGCGCTGGCGTCGAAGACAGGCACGGTCGGCTTCGTCGGCGGCATGGACGTACCGCTGATCCGCAAGTTCGAATGCGGCTATGTCGGCGGCGTCAAGGCGACCAAGAAGGACGATAAGGTCATCCAGAACATGACGGGCGATACGCCCGCGGCCTGGAACGACCCGACCAAGGGCGGCGAAATCGCCAAGTCGCAGATCGATCAGGGCGCAGATGTCGTTTACGCGGCGGCCGGCGGCACGGGCGTCGGCGTTCTGCAGGCGGCGGCGGATGCCGGCAAACTGGCCATCGGCGTCGATTCCAACCAGAACGGACTGCAACCCGGCCATGTCCTGACCTCGATGGTCAAGCGCGTCGACGTCGCCGTCTATAACGCCTTCATGGACGCCAAGGATGGCAAGTTTTCCTTCGGGGTGCAGAATCTCGGCCTTGCCGACAATGGCGTCGGCTATGCCATGGACGACAACAACAAGTCGCTGGTCACGCCGGAGATGGAAAAGGCCGTCGATCAGGCCAAGGCCGACATCATTTCGGGCAAGATCAAGGTTCACGACTACATGTCGGATAACGCCTGCCCCTATTGATCGGGTTTAAATCCTCACGAGGAGCCGCCGGGCGAAAGTCCGGCGGCTTTTCGTTTTGAGGGTCCCGGTCTCACCAGTGCGGCGGCCTGGTCACCGGAATGTCGGGCGCGGATTGCTCCTCCAGTTCGAGGAAGCGCAGCGTCAACGCGTCGAGTTTCTTGCGCAGCGCCTCGATGAGTTTCCACTGTTCGGCGACTTCCGCCGAAAGTTCGCCGATGGTTCGGTCCTGTTCGGTGATCTGGATCTCCAGGCGAGTCGTCCGTTCGTCCATGCGGTCGCTCATGCCAGGATACCTTCCAGCGCCGCGCGCAGCGGCGGGTTGACCGGGGCAGGCTTGCGGCTGTCGCGATCGACATAGACATGCACGAAAAACCCTTCCGCCGCGGCGCTTTGCTCCTCGTTGCGGAACAGGCCGATCTCATAGCGAACCGAGGATTGGCCGAGGCGCGCCACCCGTATGCCGGCCGTTACCGTGTCGGGAAAGGATATTTCCGAGAAATAGCGGCAGCCGGTTTCCACCACCAGTCCGATCTGTTCGCCCTTGTGGATGTCGAGCACGCCGCTTTCGATCAGCCAGCCATTCACGGCCGTGTCGAACAGCGAATAATGCACGACATTGTTCATGTGGCCGTAGATATCATTATCCATCCAGCGCGTGGCGATCGTCCGGAAAGCGCGATAGGCCGAACGCGACGAGGGAGCGGGGCGATCGTTCACCACGCGGCCCGGTAGATCGCCAAGGCGTCGGCTTCGTCAACGGCCCGGGGGTTGTTGACCAGAAGGCGCGTCTGCTTCATCGCGTCGGCGGCCATCTTCGACAGATGCTCCTCGCCGATGCCGACCTCGCGCAGCCGCTGTTGCAGGCCAACCCGCTTCGACAGCCCTCCCATTTCCTCGATGAACGCCGAACACCGTCCCTGCGCGCCTTCTTCCGCGGCAAGCCCCGGGAAAGCGTCCGAAGCGATCTCGGCATAGAGATGCGCGGCATCGGGCGCGTTGAAGCGCAGAACATGCGGCAGCACCAGCGCGTTGGAAAGCCCGTGCGGTACATGGAACGTCCCGCCGATCGGATAGGCGAGCGCGTGTACCGCCGCCACCGGCGAATTGGCGAAGGCCTGCCCGGCCAGCATGGAGCCAAGCAGCATCGCGCCACGCGCGGCAATGTCGGCGCCATCCGAAACCGCCTTCTCGATATTGGCGCCCAGAAGCCGCAGCGCCTGCCGCGCCAGCATTTTCGAAAGCGGGTTGTTGTTGGCGTTCTTCGACGCATAGGCCTCTATGGCATGCACCATGGCGTCGATGCCGGTCGCCGCGGTGATCGCCGGCGGCAGGCCGATCGTGAGTTTCGGATCGAGGATGGCGATATCGGGCAGAATCAGCGGCGAGGAAACGCCGCGCTTTTCCTCCTCGCCGACCGTGATGATCGAAACCGGCGTTACTTCCGAGCCGGTTCCCGCCGTGGTCGGCGCCAGCACCAGAGGCAGGCGTGGCCCCTTGGCATTGGCGACGCCCCAGGCGCCGTCGAGATCCTCTTGCGAGCCGCAAAGCAGCGCCGCGAGCTTGGCGATGTCGAGCGACGAGCCGCCTCCGAAGCCCACGACACCGGTAATCTTCCTCTTGCGGCCCTCTTCCGTCGCCTGTTCCAGCGTCGCACGCGAAGGATCGGCTTCGACCCGGTCGAAGATCGTCACGGCTATTCCCGCATCTTCGAGCGACCGGATGGCTTCGTCGCACAATCCAAGCTTTCTCAAGCCCGGATCGGTAACGAAGAGCACCCGGGCGCCAAGCTTGCCGCCAGCAATGGCGCCGATTCGCCGCGCTGCGCCGGCCTCGAAGACGATGGACGGCGTGGTATTGAAGGTGAAAGGCGCGATTTCGATCTCTGTCATGGTTTGAGAAATTGACAAGCGCGATGCGATTTGTCGAGAGTGCAGGGAGAACGGTTTGCAGATTTGGCAAGGCGTGAGCGCCATGCTAGGTTTTTTACCAAACGATAAAATATTCAGCCCATACGACAAGAAATCCAGGGAACAAGAATGGCGCAAGCCGCGATCGAGTTGTCCGGCATCAACAAGCGGTTCGGTACCGTGCACGCCAATCGCGACATCAACCTGTCTATCGAACGCGGAACGATTCACGGCATTGTCGGCGAGAACGGCGCCGGTAAATCGACGCTGATGTCCATTCTTTACGGCTTCTATCAGGCCGATAGCGGTGAAATCCGCGTCAATGGCAAGCCCGCCGATATCAAGACGCCGAACGATGCGATCGCGACGGGTATCGGCATGGTGCATCAGCACTTCATGCTGGTACAGAACTTCACGGTCATCGAGAACGTCATTCTGGGCGTCGAGGGCGAGGCGCTGCTGAAATCGAGCATCGCCAAGGCGCGCTCGGAATTGCAGCGGCTGGAGCGTGAATACGGCCTCGAGGTCGACCCGGACGCCATCATCGAGACGCTTCCGGTGGGATTGCAGCAGCGCGTTGAGATATTGAAAGCGCTCTATCGCGGCGCTGAAACGCTCATTCTGGACGAGCCCACCGGCGTGCTGACGCCGGCCGAGGCCGATCATCTGTTTCGCATCCTCTCCCAGCTCAAGGAGCAGGGAAAGACCGTCGTTCTCATCACCCACAAGTTGCGCGAGATCATGGCGATCACGGATAATGTCTCGGTCATGCGCCAGGGCGCCATGGTCGCCACGCGCAAAACAGCCGAAACGAATGTCGGCGAGCTTGCCGAGCTTATGGTCGGACGGCGTGTGCTTCTACGCGTGGAGAAGGACGCGGCGAAGCCAGGCGAGTTCAAGCTTCAGGTCGAGGGGCTGACGGTCAAGGATTCGCGCGGCGTGACGATGGTGAACGGCGTCTCCTTCGGCGTCCGCGCCGGAGAGATCGTCGGCATCGCGGGCGTCGCGGGTAACGGTCAATCGGAACTCATCGAGACGATCTCGGGCATCCGCCACGCGGTTTCGGGCAGTGTGCTGCTCGACGGGAAACCGATCGAGATCACCGGAACGGCCGATCCCGGGGACCTCCGTGAACGCGGCCTGGCGCATGTGCCGGAGGACCGCCACTATGTCGGACTGGTCCTGGCCTTCGAGGAAAATGAAAACTCGATCCTCGGCTACCACGACCAGGAGCAATATCTGAAGGGACCGTTTCTCGACATCCCCGCGATCCGGGACGACGCCAGGGAAAAAATCGAGAAATACGATATTCGCCCCGGCGACTGCCGGCTCCGGACGGCGAATTTCTCGGGCGGCAACCAGCAAAAGATCGTGCTCGCGCGGGAAATGGAACAGGACCCCGGCGTGCTGATCGTCGGGCAGCCGACCCGAGGCGTCGATGTCGGCGCCATCGAATTCATCCACAAGCGCCTGATCGCCATGCGCGACGCCGGCAAGGCGGTGCTGCTTGTTTCGGTGGAACTGGACGAGATCCGTTCGCTTTCGGACCGCATCCTGGTCATGTTCGACGGGCGGATCGTCGGCGAGCGTGGCCCCGACGCCAGCGAAGGCGAACTCGGCCTGCTGATGGCCGGTGTCGAAGCCCGGGAGGCGGCTGAGTAATGAGTACCCCTTACGCCAAGCTGCCCGCCTGGGCCGACTATGGATTGATCCCCATCATCAACCTGATCGTGGCCTTTCTCGTCGCCGGGCTGGTCGTTCTGCTGGTCGGTGAAAATCCGTTCGACGCCGCCGTCATCCTTGTCAAAGGCGCGCTCGGCGGCGGCCAGAACATCGCCTATACGCTCTATTACGCCACCAATTTCATCTTCACCGGGCTGGCTGTCGCGGTCGCCTTCCATTGCGGGCTTTTCAACATCGGCGGCGAGGGACAGGCCTATGTCGGAGGGCTCGGCATGTCGCTGGTGTGCCTGGCCTTCGACAGCACCTTCCCGTGGTGGATCAATTTTCCGCTGGCGATCGCCGCCGCCGCGATTTTCGGTGCGCTGTGGGCTCTGATTCCGGCCTACCTCCAGGCAAAGCGCGGTTCGCACATCGTCATCACCACCATCATGTTCAATTTCATCGCCGCGAGCCTGATGGTCTATCTCCTTGTCGGGTCGCTGAAGCCGCTTCATTCCATGGCCCCGCAGACTCGCGATTTCCTTGCCGGCGGGCAATTGCCCAAGCTTGGCTGGGTTCTGCAGGCAATGGGCATGAGTGTGCGTTCGGCGCCGTTCAATGTCTCCTTCCTGCTGGCGCTGGCGGCCGCGATATTCGTCTGGGCGCTGGTCTGGCGCACCCGCTTTGGCTACGAACTGCGCACGATGGGCTTCAGCCCGAAGGCGGCGCGCTATGCCGGCATCAACGAGACGCGCACCATCATCATCACCATGATGATTTCGGGCGCGCTGGCCGGGCTGATGTCGATCAACGTCATCATGGGCGACCAGCATCACATGGCGCTTGATTTTGCGTCGGGCGCGGGCTTTGTCGGCATTGCCGTCGCACTGATGGGCCGGTCGCATCCCTTCGGCATCATCCCGGCGGCCATCCTCTTCGGCATGCTCTACCAGGGCGGCGCCGATCTCTCCTTCGAGATGCCCGAGATTTCGCGCGACATGATCGTCATCATCCAGGGACTCGTCATCCTCTTCGCCGGCGCGCTGGAGCACATGTTCCGGCCGGCGATCCAGGGCATATTCGCCAGCTTCAGCCCAAGTTCGGCGGGCATGCCGACGAAAGCGGAGGCGAACTGACGTGGATTCCTATCTGGTCTTCATCCAGATCGTCGACGCGACGGTTCGGGTTTCGGTTCCGCTGTTGCTGGCTGCGTTGGCCGGCCTCTTTTCCGAGCGCTCCGGAATTTTCGACATCGGTCTCGAAGGCAAGATGCTGGCGGGCGCCTTTGCCGCCGGGGCGGCCGCCGCCGTCACCGGATCGGCTTGGCTCGGGCTTGGCGTCGCCATTCTCGTTTCCGTCGCCATGGCATTGATCCATGGCGCCGCCTCGATCACCTATCGCGGGAACCAGATCGTGTCCGGCGTGGCGATCAATTTCATCGCCTCCGGGTCGACCGTCATTCTCGGCCAGGCCTGGTTCCGGCAAGGCGGACGGACGCCGTCCGTATCGGGCGCGGCGCGTTTCGGCGACATCAAGCTGCCCGGCGCGGACGCCTTCCGAGACGTTCCGTTCCTCGGTCCAATCTATTCCAACGTCATCTCCGGCCATTCCATCCTGGTCTACTTCGCCTTCCTGATGGTGCCGTTCACCTGGTGGGTACTGTTTCGCACGCGTTTCGGCCTGCGTTTGCGCGCGGTCGGCGAAAATCCGGCGGCGGTCGACACGGCCGGCATTTCGGTGGCCTGGCTGCGCTACAGGGCGGTTATCTGCACCGGCGTTCTGACTGGGATAGCCGGCGCCTATCTGTCGATTGCCCAGCAGGCCGGCTTCGTCAAGGAAATGTCCGCCGGCCGTGGCTTCATCGCGCTGGCCGCGCTCATCTTCGCCAAGTGGAAGCCGGTTCCGGTGATGTTCGCCTGCCTCCTGTTCGGGTTTCTCGACGCGGTTTCCATTCGCTATCAGGGCATCGCATTGCCAGGCATCGGCAAACTGCCGGTTCAGTTGATGCAGGCGCTGCCCTATATTCTGACGGTGGTCCTGCTCGCCGGCTTCATGGGCAGGGCGATTCCGCCGCGCGCCGGCGGCGTGCCCTATGTGAAAGAGCGGTAGGACGGCCTGTCCGAACCGCCAGGAAGAAGAGATGTCCAGGGATTTGTACGAGGCGGCGAAGGCCGCGATGGCGAAGACGCATTCGCCCTATTCGAAATTTCCGGTCGGCGCGGCGCTACGCACCGCCGATGGCCGCATCTATGCCGGCGCCAATATCGAAGTCGCCTCCTACCCGGAAGGCTGGTGCGCCGAGACCACGGCGCTCGGCCACTACGTCATGGGCGGCGGCGGCAAAATCACCGAAATCGCCGTCGTCGCCGAGAAGATGGCGCGCATCACGCCATGCGGCGGCTGCCGCCAGCGGCTTGCGGAATTCGCCACCCCCGAGACCAGGCTGCATCTGTGCGACGATACCGGCGTCGTCGAAACGGTGACCATGGGCGAGATGCTGCCCTTCGGGTTCAGCGGCGAGACGCTGAAATGAAATCAGCCACCGATCTTTTGGTCGAAAGACTGCATGGCCTGGCGCAAAAGACCGCGCTCGTACTCGGCTCCGGCCTTGGCGGATTGATCGACGATGTCGAAGATGCGGTGCACATCCCCTACGCGGATCTGCCGGGCTTCCCGCAAGGCGGCGTCAGCGGCCATTCCGGAGAACTGGTCGCCGGCACCCTTTCGGGCAAGCCGATTATCATGCTCGCCGGCCGCGTGCATTTCTATGAGCATGGAAATGCCGCGGCGATGCGGCCGGCGCTGGAGATATTGGCGGGCCTCGGAATCGGCACCCTGATCCTCACCAACGCCGCCGGATCGGTTGATCCGGAAATGGCGCCCGGCTCGGTGATGCTGGTCGAGGATCATATCAACTTTTCCGGCGCAAACCCGTTGATCGGAGAAACGAGCGACCGCCGCTTCGTCGGCATGACCGGCGCCTACGACGCCGATTTGCGGGAAGCCCTGACCAACGCGGCCGACGCGACCGGCACGCCGCTGCACAAGGGCGTCTATATGTGGTTTTCCGGACCATCCTTCGAAACGCCCGCTGAAATCCGCATGGCGCGGATTCTGGGGGCCAATGCGGTCGGCATGTCGACCGTGCCGGAAGCGATCCTGGCGCGGTTCCTCGGCCTGCGGGTCGCGGCCTGCTCGGTCATCACCAACTTCGCCGCCGGCATGACCGGGGCGGAACTGTCGCATCAGGAAACCAAGGATATGGCGCCGGTCGGCGGGGCGCGACTTGCCACCATCCTTCGCCAGGCGATTGGAGAAATCGCATGAACGTCAAGACCGACCATGCCGAAATGACGAATGCCCGCATCGCCAACGAGAAGGGGCTGGTGCCTGTCCATGCGCGGCACAAGCGCAATGAAGGCGGCAGGCTCGATCCGCTGCTGTTCGAGGCCGTGGACGTCAATCTGTCCGCCGCCGAGCGCCGCGCCGCCACGCTGACGACGCGGCGCAGCATCAAGAAGCAGTGGCAGGCGGCGTGGCTTATACGCGCGATCGAATGCATCGACCTCACCACGCTTGCGGGCGACGATACGCCGGGCCGGGTTCAACGGCTCTGCGCCAAGGCGCGCCATCCGCTGCGCGACGATCTGATCGAGGCACTCGGTCTCGGCGGATACCGGCTGCATACCGGCGCGGTCTGCGTCTATCCCACTATGGTGCCGGTCGCGGTGAAGGCGCTCGACGGATCGGGCATTCCCGTCGCTTCCGTGGCCACCGGCTTTCCGGCCGGGCTGACGCCGTTGCCGCAACGCCTGGCAGAGATCCGCTATGCCGTTGGCGAGGGCGCGGCCGAGATCGATATCGTCGTCACCAGGGCGCATGTGCTGAACGCCGACTGGCCGGCGCTCTACGAGGAAATCCACGAGATGCGGGAGGCTTGTGGCGACGCCCATCTCAAGGCCATCCTCGCCACCGGCGACCTGAAGACGCTGACCAGCGTCTACAAGGCGTCGATGGTGGCGATGATGGCCGGCGCCGATTTCATCAAGACTTCGACCGGCATGGAAGCCGTCAACGCGACGCTTCCCGTCAGCCTCGTCATGGTGCGCGCCATCCGCGACTATCTCGCCGCGACAAACTTCAAGGTCGGCTTCAAGCCGGCCGGCGGGCTGCGCGCCGCCAAGGACGCGCTCGCCTGGCTGATCCTGATGAAGGAAGAGCTCGGCCGCGAATGGCTGGAGCCCGATCTTTTCCGCATCGGCGCCAGTTCGCTGCTCGGCGACATCGAACGGCAAATCGAGCATTTCGTCACCGGGCGCTATTCTTCCACCGACCGCCACGGCCTGGCATAGGACAATCGTCATGAACGAGATCAAGGACATATTGCGCACGATGGAATACGGGCCGGCGCCGGAGGAAGACACCCATGTCCAGGCCTGGCTGAAGCGCCACGACGGCAGGTTCGGCCATTTCATCGACGGACGCTTCACCAAGCCGGCCGGCAAGAATTTCAAGGTCGAAAACCCTGCCACAGGCGAGGTAATCGCCGAGGTCGCCGATGGCGGCGAAAATGATGTCGACAAGGCGGTGAAAGCCGCCACCGCCGCTTTCGTCAAATGGTCGGCTTTGTCGGGCAACCAGCGCGCGCGCCATCTCTACGCGCTTGCACGCTCGGTGCAGAAACATGCACGTTTCCTCGCGGTTCTCGAAACCATCGACAATGGCAAGCCGATCCGCGAGACCCGCGATCTCGATATCCCGCTGGTCGCCCGCCATTTCTACCATCACGCCGGCTGGGCGGAACTGCGCGACGAACAGTTTCCCGGGCATGTGCCGGCCGGCGTTTGCGGCCAGATCATCCCGTGGAATTTTCCGCTTCTGATGCTGGCCTGGAAGGTCGCGCCGGCTCTTGCCGCCGGCTGCACGGTGGTGCTCAAGCCGGCCGAGTATACCCCGCTCACCGCGCTCGCCTTCGCCGAAATCTGCAACGAGGCCGGATTGCCGGCTGGCGTGTTCAACATCGTCAATGGCGGCGGCGAGACCGGGGCGGCGATGGTCGCCCATCCCGGCTTCGCCAAGATCGCCTTCACCGGCTCGACGGAGGTCGGCCGCCTGATCCGCCGCCAGACCGCCGGAACCGGCAAGAAATTGTCGCTCGAACTTGGAGGCAAGTCGCCCTTCATCGTCTTCGCCGATGCCGACATCGATGCGGCGGTCGAGGGCGTGGTCGACGCCATCTGGTTCAACCAGGGCGAAGTCTGCTGCGCCGGATCTAGGGCGCTCGTGCAAGAAGGCATCGCCGAACGCTTCTACGGCAAACTGCGCGCCCGCATGGAAACGCTGCGCGTTGGCGATCCGCTCGACAAATCCACCGATATCGGCGCCGTCGTCGCGCCGGTGCAGATCGCCTCGATCAAGGCCAGGGTAGAGGCCGGGATCGCGGAGGGCGCTTCGCTCTGGCAGCCGAGCTGGGCCAAGGACGTTGCGGGCCGCAAGGGATGTTTCTTTCCGCCGAGCCTGTTCACCGGGGTCTCGCCGGCGTCGCCGCTGGCGCAGGAGGAGATTTTCGGGCCGGTGCTTGCCGCCATGAGTTTTCGCACGCCGGGCGAGGCGGTGCAGCTTGCCAACAACAGCCGCTACGGTCTCGCCGCCTCGATCTGGTCGCAGAATCTGGACACGGCCTTCGATACAGCGCGGCGCGTGAAATCCGGCGTGGTCTGGATCAACTCGACCAATCTCTTCGACGGCGCGGTCGGCTTCGGCGGCTACAAGGAAAGCGGCTTCGGCCGCGAGGGTGGCCGCGAAGGCATGCATGAATATCTCGTGTCCGTATGGCAAAAAAAGGCGAAGCCGATTGCCGCAGCCAAGGCGCTGGAAGCCCCGCTCCCGACCAGCGAAGGATTGCCGGGCTCCGCGCGCGGACTGGACCGTACCGTCAAGCTCTATATCGGCGGCAAGCAGGCGCGCCCGGATTCGGGCTATTCCTATCCGGTCCATGACCATGCCGGGCGCTTCGTCACGGAGGCCGGCTTCGGCAACCGCAAGGATATCCGCAACGCCGTCGAGGCGGCGCGCAAGGCGGAAGGCTGGAGCGGCATGACCGGCCATGCCCGGGCGCAGGTGCTCTACTTCCTCGCCGAGAATCTTGAACTCAGGGCGGAAGAATTTGCTGCACGCCTCCGTCAGGCAAGCGGCGTTGCCATCGCCCACGCCCGCAAGGAAGTCTCCGCATCGGTAGCGCGCATCATGTATTATGCCGCCTGGGCCGACAAATATGATGGCGCCGTGCGCGCTCCCCAGGCCCGCATGCTGTCGCTTGCCTTGCCCGAACCGTGGGAGGTGATCGGCATATCCTGCCCGGACGAGGCGCCGCTGCTTTCCTTCCTCTCACTGGTCCTGCCGTCGATCGCCATGGGCAACCGCGTCGTCGTCACCCCTTCGCCGCACCAGCCGCTCGCCGCCTGCGATCTCTACCAGGTGCTCGACACCAGCGACGTGCCCGCCGGCGTGGTCAACATCGTCACCGGTGACCGCGACCAGTTGGCCTCTGTCATGGCGAAACATGACGACATCGCCGCCCATTGGTATTTCGGGTCGGCCGAGGGGTCGGCCGTGGTCGAGCGCGAATCCGCCGGAAACCTGAAGCTTACCTGGGTCAATAATGGCAAGGCGCGCGACTGGCATGACGCGCTGCAGGGGCAGGGTGAGGAATTCCTGTTCAAGGCGACCCGGATCAAATCGATCTGGACGCCGTTCGGGGTCTGATGCTTCCCGCAGAGATCATCCGCCGCAAGCGCGATCGCAAGCCGCTATCGGCCAAGGACATCGCGGATTTTATTGCCGGCGTTACCTCCGGCGCGGTATCGGAGGGGCAGGTCGCCGCGATCGCCATGGCGATCTTCTTCAACGGCATGAACCGCGAGGAGGCGGTGGCGCTGACGCTGGCCATGCGCGATTCCGGGGATATACTCGACTGGTCGGACCTGCCGGGACCCGTCACCGACAAGCACTCGACCGGGGGCGTCGGCGACAATGTCTCGCTGATGCTTGCCCCGATCGTCGCGGCCTGCGGCGCCTATGTGCCGATGATCTCGGGGCGCGGCCTTGGGCATACCGGCGGCACGCTCGACAAGATGGACGCCATCCCCGGCTATGTCAGCCAGCCCGACACCACGCTTTTCCGCAAGGCGGTGCGCGAAACGGGCTGCGCCATCATCGGCCAGACCGCCGATCTGGCTCCCGCCGACAAGCGCTTCTATGCCATCCGCGACGTCACGGCGACGGTCGAGTCCATCCCGCTCATCACGGCCTCCATCCTGTCGAAAAAGCTGGCGGCGGGGCTCCAGTCTCTGGTACTCGACGTCAAGGCGGGCAACGGGGCTTTCATGGCGCGCGCCCGTGATGCTTCGGCGCTGGCCAAGAGCTTGGTCGAAGTCGCCAATGGCGCGGGCCTCAGGACCACCGCGCTGATCACCAACATGGACGAGCCGCTGGCTTCCGCCGCCGGCAATGCCGTCGAGGTCGAGAACGCCGTCGATTTCCTTACCAGCCGCCGTCGCGACGCCCGGCTGGAGGAAGTGACGCTGGCATTGGCGGCGGAAATGCTGCATTCGGCCGGCATTGCCGGTTCGCATGCCGATGGCGGGCGGCTGGCGCGCGAAGCGCTTGGCAGTGGACGGGCGGCCGAGACCTTCGGTCGAATGGTTGGCGCGCTGGGAGGCCCGTCGGGTTTCATCGAAAATTGCCGCGATTTTCTGCCCCGGGCCGAGGTCGAACATAGGGTGACCATCAACCGCGATGCCTTTGTGACGTCCATTGCCACCCGCGACATAGGGCTGGCCGTTGTCGGGCTGGGTGGCGGCCGCAGCAGGCCCGGAGACACGATAGACCACGCGGTCGGCATTACCGATCTGCTGCCCGTAGGGGCCGAAGTAGCACGCGGGGAAGCCATCGCGATCGTTCGCGCCCGCTCGCAGGCGAGCGCCGAGACGGCGGCTTCCATCGTTCGCGCCGCCTATTCATTGGGCGAAAGCAGGCCCGACCGGCGCAAGCCCGTGATGCGAAGAATAGCGGAATAGGAGACGACGCGTGGGCCGGCTATTGTTCGAGGATCATCGCGCCGTTTTCGACCTGGAATTTCGAAAGCCGCTTCAAAAAGCTCATGCCGATCAGCGTTCCTGTAAGCGCCGAATCCTGCAGAACGACGGCGGGGACCTTCTCCACGTAAATCTTGCCGATCTGCATATCATCGATCGTGGCGGAGGCGGCTTTTGTCTTCCCGTTGGCGGTGTTGACGGTATAGATGAAGTCGGTGGGTTTCAGGTTGATGCCGATGCGGCGGGCGGTGGTCTGGTTGAGTGCCACGACCGTCGCGCCCGTATCGACCATCGCCTCGATCGGGCGCCCGTTGATTTTGAAGTCCGCCGCGAAGTGGCCACGCGGGTCGGCAGGAACGCGCACCTTTCGCCCAAGCAGTTCCGGTTCGGCTTCCGCCGCCGCGAGGCGCGGAGGTAGAGCGGCCGCCGGCACGGGTTCCGGGTCTTTTGCCGTCATCGCCGAGCGAAGCATGGCGTGAAAAGCCGCCGGATTGGACTGGTAGAGGACCGGCACGGATGCCGCGAGGCCCGCGAAGGCTCCAACGAGGATCAGCTTGTTCATAGGCAAGGTTCCCGAGCGAAATCGAGCCTATCCGCAGGGGATCACTATCGGCTTAATTCCGCCCGCGACCGCCGTAAATCGCTCGGAAATCCAAAAGTTTAGGTTACCGGCTGGTAAACGGCGCGGTCGAATTCATACAGATTCCCGCTATTTCGTTCCGTACAGGCGGTCGCCGGCGTCGCCGAGGCCCGGCACGATATAGCCCTTCTCGTTGAGGCGTTCGTCAATTGCCGCGGTGAAGACCGGCACGTCCGGATGCGCCGTGGTAAAGCGTTCGATCCCTTCGGGCGCGGCCAGCAGGCAAAGAAAGCGGAGATTGGTCGCGCCGCGCCCCTTGAGCATCTCGACGGCGGCGATCGCCGAATTGGCGGTGGCCAGCATCGGATCGACGACGATGATCAGCCGGTCGGCCAGATCGCTCGGCGCTTTGAAGAAATATTCGATGGCTTCCAGTGTCTCATGGTCTCGGTAGAGCCCGACATGGGCGACTCGGGCGGCCGGCACCAGATCCAGAAGGCCTTCAAGCAGGCCGTTGCCAGCCCTGAGCACGGAGGCGAACACGAGTTTCTTGCCTTCGAGCGTCGGCGCTTCCATTGCCTGCAACGGCGTCTCGATGGTCTTCGTCGTCAGGTCGAGATCGCGTGTGACTTCGTAGCCGAGCAGCAGCGATATCTCGCGCAGAAGCCGCCGGAATCCGGCCGTGGATGTCTCCTTGCTGCGCATGATCGTCAGCTTGTGCTGCACCAGCGGATGGTCGACGACGGTGACGCCCTGCATGGGATGCTCCTCATTCTGGATCGGGCCAGATAGTACCGGCCCGAATGCCCTGAACAAACCTCCGTATGGCGGCGAACCACAGTTTTGTCGATCCCGATCGAACAAAGAGGTTCTTTTCGGTACCGATCGGCCCGGCGGAGAGCCCGGGCGCGGCTCATCATCGCGGCGCGGACAGGCGATAGCATCGCGGTTTCCAATCGGCTATGTTTCCGCCGGTTTCCAACGGGACGAGTGAATGTCAACAGAACGATCCATTTCCGCCGACGGCATGCGGACTTCCTTTGGCTTCCGCGCCGTTGGCGACGGGGACAAGCAGGATCTGGTCAACGGCGTCTTTCATCATGTCGCCAGACGCTACGATTTGATGAACGATCTGATGTCGGCGGGATTGCATCGTCCGTGGAAGAATGGACTGGTCGCCTGGCTCAATCCGTCCAGGCGTGGAGACTGGAAGGCGCTCGACGTGGCGGGCGGGACGGGCGACGTGGCGTTCCGCATCCTCGACGCGTCAGGCGGCAATGCCCATGTCACGGTCCTCGACATCAACGGCTCCATGCTTGCCGTCGGCCAGGACCGCGCGAAGCATCGGGGTCTTTCCGACAAGGTGGACTTCGTCGAGGCCAATGCGGAGGAACTGCCTTTCCCGGACAATTCCTTCGACGCCTACACGATCGCCTTCGGCATCCGCAACGTGCCCAGGATCGAGGTTGCGCTCGCCGAAGCCTTCCGCGTCCTCAAGCCCGGCGGCCGCTTTCTCTGTCTCGAATTTTCGGAAGTGGACATGCCAATTCTCGATCGCGCCTATGAGGCGTGGTCTTTCAACGCCATACCGCGCATCGGCGGCATCGTCGCCGGCGACGCCGAGCCTTACCGATATCTGGTGGAATCTATCCGCAAGTTCCCATCGCAGGCAAATTTCGCGGGCATGATCCGCGCGGGGGGTTTCGAGCGCGTGACCTGGCGCAATTATTCGGGCGGCATCGCGGCGTTGCATTCGGGCTGGAAGCTTTGACGGACAGTCTCGCATGAGTACGCTGGCCGCTTCGCTTCGTCTGCTCCATGCCGGCTGGGTTCTGGCGCGCGAGGGGGTCATTGCCTCTCTGCCGGGCGATCAGCTTTCCGGAATGCCGAAATTCGGCTGGCGGGTGGCGCGCGCGCTGGCGCGGAGGCGATCCGTGCGCAAAGACCGCTCGGAGCGATTGGCCAGCGCGGTCGAACGGCTTGGCCCCTCTTATGTCAAGCTCGGCCAGTTTCTTGCGACCCGGCCCGATGTCGTGGGCAAGGAAATGGCGCGTGATCTCGCCGGCCTGCAGGACCGCATGGCTACCTTTCCGCGCGCCGCCGCCGTCATCTCGATCGAGACCTCGCTTGGCCGTCCGGTCGAGGAATTGTTTGAGCGGTTCGGCGAGCCGGTCGCGGCGGCTTCCATCGCGCAGGTTCACGAAGCTTCTGTGACCAGTGGCCGGATACCGGGCCGGGTCGCGGTCAAGATCATCCGGCCGGGCGTCCGGCGCCGTTTCCAGCACGATCTTGAAAGCTATTTCCTCGCCGCGCGTTTGCAGGAACGTTTCCTGCCGTCCTCGCGCAGACTGCATCCGGTCCAGGTGACCGAAACGCTGGCGCAGACGACGCGCATGGAGATGGATCTGCGCCTGGAGGCCGCGGCGCTCTCGGAACTTGGCGAAAACACCAAGGATGACCCGGGGTTCCGCGTGCCGGAGGTCGATTGGGAGCGTACCGGACGCGATGTGCTGACGCTGGAATGGATCGACGGCGTCAAGATGTCGAACATCGACGGTCTCATGGCCGCCGGCCATGATTTGAAAGCTCTGGCGGCATGTCTGATCCAGTCTTTTCTGCGTCACACCCTGCGCGACGGTTTTTTCCATGCCGACATGCATCCGGGCAACCTTTTCGTCGAACCGGACGGAACGATCGCCGCCGTCGATCTCGGCATTACCGGGCGGCTCGGCAAGAAGGAGCGGCGCTTCCTGGCGGAAATCCTCTACGGCTTCATCACGCGCGATTATCGCCGCGTGGCGGAGGTGCATTTCGAGGCCGGCTACGTGCCGCACAAGCATGACGTCGCCTCCTTCGCCCAGGCGATCCGCGCGATCGGCGAGCCGATCCATGGCCAATCCGCCGAAACCATTTCCATGGCCCGCCTGCTCACCCTGCTTTTCGAGGTGACCGAGCTTTTCGACATGGAGACGCGCCCGGAACTCCTGCTGCTGCAAAAAACCATGGTTGTGGTGGAAGGCGTGGCGCGCACGCTGGATCCTGCCTTCAACATGTGGAAGGCGTCGGAGCCGGTGGTTGGCGGATGGATCCGCGACAATCTCGGGCCGAAGGCCATTCTGGTCGACGCCCGCGACGGCGGTCACGCGCTCCTCTCCCTCGCTCGCCAGGCGCCGGACCTCGCCGCCCGGGCCGAGCGTCTGTCACGCGAAATCGATGCAATGGCCGAGAACGGCCTGCGCTTCGACGCCGCCACGGCAAGCGCCATCGGCAAGGCCGAAGCGCGCCACACCCGCTGGGGTCGCGTGGCGCTGTGGATCATTGCGATCGCGCTGGCCGTCATCGCCTGGAAGGTGATATAGACCCGATCCGCCAGCATTGCTGGCAATGCTGGCATTGTAGTCGTCAGCGGGCCGCTTTATCTTCCGATCCGAAAGGATAATGAGATGGCCACGGTGACGGTTCGAAAACTTGATGATGCTGTGATGCGCGACCTGCGCCGGAGCGCCGCCGAGCGCGGCGTTTCTATGGAGCTGGAAGCGCGCGACCGGCTGCGCCAGGGGGTTCCGCGGGACGCGCCGAAAAGTCCGGCGAATGCGGGGAAGTCCGAATGGAATCTGGATGCCTCGCTCGAGGAAATCCTGGCGCTTGGCCGCAAGCCCAGTGAGCCAATCGATCACAAAGCCGAGTCCGATGCTCTCTATGACTATCTGGATAAGCAGTGATTGTTGTCGACACCTCGGCGTTGATCGCAATCCTGAGGGATGAGGCGGATGCCGCTCCTATCGTGGAAGCTCTTGCAAAGGCCGACAGAAGGCTGATCAGCGCAGGTACGCTGCTCGAAGCCGGTATCGTTACGGTTCATCGAGGAGACGAACATTCCAGGCCCATGGAACTCGTTAAACTTGCCGGGCTGGAGGCTGTAGCAATCTCCGAAGCCGACGCTCATGCGGGGATATCGGCATTCCGCCGCTACGGACGCGGCAGCAAACATCCGGCAAAACTTAATTTCGGCGATTGCTTCTCCTACGCCCTTGCCAGGACGCGGAATTTGCCGCTTCTTTTCAAGGGAGAGGATTTCATCCATACCGATATCGAGCCGGCGCTCAAGCCGGCCTGAGGACGGATAGAGATGGCTGCGACCCTTTCCGGCAAGCATATCCTGCTGATCATTGGCGGCGGGATCGCGGCCTATAAGTCGCTAGACCTGATCCGGCGTTTGCGCGAGCGCGGCGCGTCGGTTCGGGTCGTCATGACGGCGGGCGCGCAGCATTTCGTGACGCCCCTGGCGGCCGGCGCGCTCGCCGGCGGCAAAGTCTTCACCGAGCTCTTCGATCGGGACGACGAGCACGATGTCGGTCACATCCGACTGTCGCGCGAGGCGGATCTGATCATCGTCGCTCCGGCGACCGCCGATCTGATGGCGAAGATGGCGGGCGGTCATGCGGATGACCTTGCTTCGGCCATTCTGCTGGCGACCGACAAGAAGGTGCTGGTCGCGCCGGCGATGAACCCGCGAATGTGGGATCATCCGGCGACGCGCCGCAACCGCGCGATGCTGGATGGCGATGGAATTCATTTTGTCGGCCCCGGCGAGGGCGAGATGGCCGAGAGCGGCGAGGCCGGCGAAGGCCGGATGGCCGAACCGCTGGAGATCGTGGCGTGCATCGAAAGCCTGCTTGATGGCCAGCCGAGGCCGCTTTCGGGCAAGCGGATCATCATCACCTCCGGTCCGACACATGAGCCGATCGATCCGGTGCGCTACATCGCCAATCGTTCCTCGGGCAAGCAGGGCCATGCTATCGCGGAGGCGCTCGCTGCACTGGGCGCCGATGTCCGCCTTGTTTCCGGTCCGGTGACCCTTCCGGATCCCTTGGGCGTGACGACCATCCATGTGGAGAGCGCGCGCCAGATGCGCGACGCCGTCCTTTCGGCGCTCCCTGCCGATGCCGCCATCATGGTCGCGGCGGTTGCCGATTGGCGAACGGCGGACATGTCGGGAGAAAAGATCAAGAAAGCTGCGGGCGTCGAACCGCCGATGCTGAAGATGGTCGAAAATCCCGACATTCTTTCAGAAGTCGGCCACAGCCGGGACCGGCCGCGCCTCGTCATCGGCTTCGCCGCCGAAACGCAGAACCTCCTCGACAACGCCGCCGCCAAGTTGAAGAAGAAAGGCGCCGACCTCATCGTCGCCAACGACGTGTCCGAGGGAAGCGGCGTGATGGGCGGCGACAGGAACCGGGTCAGGATCGTTTCCGCAGCCGGAATCGATGAATGGCCTGAACTGAACAAGGTCGAGGTCGCCGCGCGGCTTGCCGCTCTTGTCGAGGAGCGCCTTAAGGCCGAAGCTTGACGATAAGGTGAACACTGCGTTGCGTTTGTTCACCACTCGTAACCTCCCTGCCGAATGGCTAGATTTCCGCCAACACCGAAACCAGGGAGATGACCCATGTCCATCAGACCCATAAAGCAGCTTTCACAGTCGCAGCCGACGCTGGAAGGCGCGGGCGTGCACCTGAACCGCGCCTTCGGCTTTGGCGATCCGTCGCTGGCCGATCCGTTCCTGCTCTTCGACGATTTCCGCAACGAACGACCCGAGGACTATCTCAAGGGCTTTCCATGGCATCCGCATCGCGGCATCGAGACCATCACCTATGTGCTGGCCGGTTCCGTCGACCATGGCGACAGCCTCGGCAATATCGGCTCGTTGGGCGCCGGCGACGTGCAGTGGATGACCGCCGGATCGGGCATCATGCATCAGGAGATGCCGAAGGGCGATCCCAAGGGCCGCATGCACGGCTTCCAGCTCTGGGCCAATCTGCCCTCGTCGCTGAAGATGACCGCGCCGCGCTATCAGGATGTCAAAGCGGAAACCATTCCCGAGATCATCGACGACGATGGCACCATCGTCCGCGTCATTACGGGTGAGTTCTGGGGCAAAACCGGCCCGATCGAAGGGGTCGCCGCGCAGCCGCGCTATCTCGACGTCTTCGTGCCAGCCGGCAGGAAGAAAATCCTTCCGGTCGATACGCGCTCTTCCGCCTTTGCCTACATTTTCGAGGGCTCGGGCACCTTCCGCGACGCGTCGAAGCCGTTCGGCGTGCTGGTCGAGAAGGGGTTGGGCGAGGAAGAGCATTTCGTTCGCGACATGAGCGGCGACCGCACGCTGGTCGTCTTCGGCGCCGGCGACGAAGTGACGGTTCAGGCCGGCGAGCGCGGCATCCGCTTCCTGCTGGTGTCGGGGCGGCCGATCGCCGAACCCGTCGCCTGGCATGGACCCATCGTCATGAATACCCGCGAAGAGCTGGTTCAGGCGGTTACCGAACTTCGCAACGGCACCTTCATCAAGGCGGCGTAACCAACGAACGGCATCTATGACGGGCCGGAAATTTCCGGCCCGTTGGCAAATCAGGAACCGTCAGCTTCCCAAACCATCGAACAGCGCCGTCGAGAGATAACGTTCGGCGAAGGACGGGATGATCACCACCATGACCTTCCCGGCATTTTCAGGCCGCGAGCCGACGACGATCGCGGCCTGCAGCGCGGCGCCGGAAGATATGCCGACCGGCACGCCCTCCAGCTTCGCCACCAGGCGCGCATTGGCGAAGGCGTCATCGTTCGAGACCTCCACGATCTCGTCATAGACCGACGTATCGAGGATCTTCGGGGCGAAACCGGCGCCGATGCCCTGGATCTTGTGCGGGCCCGGCTGGCCGCCCGAGAGCACCGGCGAATCCGTCGGCTCGACGGCGATCACCTTCACGCCCGGCTTCTTTTCTTTCAGCACCTGTCCGACACCGGTGATGGTGCCGCCCGTGCCGATCCCGGCAACAAAAATATCGACTTCGCCATCGGTGTCGTTCCAGATTTCCTCGGCTGTCGTCTTGCGATGGATTTCGGGATTGGCCGGGTTCTCGAATTGCTGAGGAATGGCGGCATCCGGCATAGAGGCGACCAGCTCTTCCGCCTTGGCGATGGCGCCCTTCATTCCCTTTGCGCCTTCGGTTAGCACCAGTTCCGCGCCGAGAATGAGCAACATTTTGCGCCGCTCGATCGACATGGTCTCGGGCATGGTTAGGATGAGCTTGTAACCCTTGGCCGCGGCGGCGAAGGCCAGCGCGATACCGGTGTTGCCAGAAGTCGGCTCGACCAGCGTCGTCTTTCCAGGCGTGATCTTGCCCGCCGCTTCCATGGCTTCGATCATGGCGACGCCGATACGGTCCTTGACGCTGCCGATCGGATTGAAGAATTCGAGCTTTGCCACAAGCGTCGCGACAATGCCTTTCTCCCTGGCGAATTTGTCGAGGCGGACCAGCGGCGTGTCGCCGATGGTCTCTGTTATCGACTTATAGACGCGCCCGCGTCCTGGCTTGCGTCGTTCCACCATGCTGTCCTTCATGATCGATCCTCCCTGAAAGGCCTGTGCCCCCGCCGCCTGCGGGAGCGCTTTCGGTTTCGTTGCACATGATAGACGGATAGGTCCCCAATTGCCATGAGGGCTTTGCGCGAACCGGAGCAATTAAGGAAGGCGCGTCGCACAAGCGAATTACCCGGCGCGGGCATCACGGTCTGGATCGGGGAATTGCCGGGCCGGCCGGGCCGCCGCGAAACCGCAGATAGAGAATCAGCGTCGCCGCCAGCGCCACGAAGGCGACCGCCGCCGACATATAGAGCGCCGCCTGCTCCCCGAAATGCTCGATGACGGTGGCATAGACGATCGGCGCGGTCGCCGAGATGATGAAGCTCGGCATCAGCAGGCGGCCGACGAAGACGCCGTAGGTTCGGCGGTCGAACAGCGCCAGCGGCAGCGTGCCGCGCGTGATGGTGGTGAGGCCGTTGCCGGCGCCATAGACGAAGGCGAAAGCCAGCGCGGCGAGCATGAATTGACCGCCGAAAAGGCCGGCGAGGAAGGCGACGGGCAGGAGCAGCGCCGCCAGCAGAGACAGCCGGAAGACATCGAGCCGGCGGCCGAAAAGCACTTCGGCAAGCCGCGACAGCGACTGGCCGACGCCGCGCAGGGTGGCGATCCAGACGGCCACGCCAGCGGCCAGGCCGAGCCCGGCCAGAATGTTGATCATATGCGCCGACATGCCGGAATTGAGGAAGTTCACCGCCGTGGTGATGATCGCATAGAGCGTTCCGGCCAGGAGCCGGTCGCGTGGACTGGCGGCAAGCGGCGGGCGATCTTCGATTGCCGCCCTTCCGGCATTTCCCGTTGTCGTCAATTCCCCGTAGCGTTGCCTCGGAATGGCCAGATGCAGCGGCACGGTGAGAAGGGCGATCCCGGCATAGGCAAGGAGCGCGGCGCGCCAGCCGAAATGCGCGGCGAGCATGTGGCCGAACGGCCAGAACACCGTCGACGCCAGTCCTCCGAAAAGCGTGATCTGCGACATCGGCCCCTTGGCCGTCGGGCCGCCGATGCGGGCGAGCGCGGCAAAGGCGGCGTCGTAGAGCGTAAAGCGCATGGCTAGCCCGAGGCATATCCAGCTCGCATAATAGAGAGCGACGGAATGCGACAGCGCCACGCCCGTGCAGCCGAGCGCGATGAGCAGCGAGCCGATTACCATCACCACGCGGCCACCATGCTGGTCGATGAGGCGGCCGGTGAGCGGCGAAGCGAAACCCATCACCAGCAGCGCCGCCGAAAAGCCGCCATAGACAAGGTCGCGGCTCCAGCCGAGGTCGGCGGCGATGAGACTGCCGAAACCGCCGATCACATAATAGGACGTGCCCCAGCAGATGAGCTGCGACAGGCCGAGAAAAAGGACGGTTCGGCGCAGGATCAAAATATCATTTTCCTGGAACTCATCCGCGGCGCACGAAATCGAGGAAGGCACTTTCGGCGCGAGAGCGGGTGCGGTCGCCATGACGGAGCGCGGTGAAGCGCCGTTCGGGGAAGGCGAGGGGGAGGGTGGCCAGGGTCCCGGCCGTGAGGCGTGGTTCGGCGACGAGACGCGAGATCACGGTGGCCCCCGCCCCCGCCTCAACCGCATTGCGCACCGCCTCGTTGGAAGGCAGTTCGAGGGTCACCTCCAGCCCGTTCGGATCGATGCCGTAGGCTCGCACCGCATCCTCGAATATCTGCCGCGTGCCGGAGCCACGCTCGCGCAACGTCCATTTCAGTCCGGTCAGGTCGCCGGGCTTCAGCGCGTCTCTTGCAGCCCACGGATGGCTGGCGGCCACCACGAGCACAAGCTGGTCCGCGCCGACATCGATGGGTACGAGCAGCGGATCGTCCACGTCGCCTTCGACGAAGCCGATATCGGCCTCGCCGGCAGCCACGGCGCGGGCGACGCCGGCCGTGTTGTCGATCACCAGCGACACATCGATGCGGGGGCGCGCTTCATGGAAGCGCGCGATGAAGCGCGGCAGCCAGTAGCCGGCGATCGTCTGGCTTGCCCACAGGGCCAGCCTGCCGCGCTCCAGTCCTTCCAGTTCAGCCAGCGTCTGCTCGGCCTGGGCCAACCGTTTCAGCACGGCGCGCGCTTCCGGCAGGAAGATTTGGCCGGCATCGGTCAATTCGATATGGCGGCCGACGCGGTCGAAAAGCTTTGTCCTCAGGCTGGCTTCAAGCGCCTGAATGGCGGCGCTGGCGGCCGACTGGGTCATGTTGAGCGCGCTTGCGGCTCGCGTGACATGCATCCGCTCGGCCACCGCGATGAAGACGCGAAGCTGCTCGAAGGTCATGTTTGCGCGATTGCGAGGCTCACCTCACCCTTTCGATTCCATCGTGGCGACTGGAACCGGATATCACCCGATTGCGAGGATCAGGGCAAGGCTGAAGCACGAGATGAATATCCATGACAGCGCGCCCAGCGCCAGCGGGCGCACGCCCTTGGCCTTGAGCTTGCGGACATCGGTCTCGAGGCCCATCGAGGCGAGCGCGATGGTCAACAGGAAAGTCGTGACCGGCGTCACCGCATGCGTCGCCGTGGCCGGGATGATGTCGAGGCTGTTGAGGCCGATCATGGCGATGAAGCCGAGCACGAACCAGGGCAGCGGCGCTCTTCCGCTGGAGGCGGAGCCGGCGCTTCCCCCCTTGCCGCGTGCCGCGATCACGCCGAGCGATATCACCACCGGTGCCAGCAGCATGACGCGGCTCAGCTTGGCGATGGTGCCGAAATCGCCGGCTTCCTTTCCGTGCTGGAAAGCGGCGGCGACGACCTGCGCCACCTCGTGGATCGAACTGCCGGCCCACAAGCCGTAATGATGCACGTCGAGATGCAGGAGGGTGCCGAGCGTCGGGTAGAGGAACATGGAAAGCGTACCGAAGACCGTGACGCAGGCGACCGCGTAGGCGACGTCCTCGTCGCTGCCGTTGGTCACCGTATTGGTGGCGATGACCGCCGAAGCGCCGCAGATCGAGGTGCCCGCCGCGATCAGTTCGGCGAGCCTCGCATCGACGCCGAGCACGCGGCCCATCGCCTTGGTCAAGAGAAAGGTCGCCAGCAATGTCGCCACGATGATGCCGATGCCCGTGCCGCCGACCGCCGCCACCTGGCTCGCAGTAAGCTGCAGGCCGAGCAGGATGATGGCCAGCCTGAGAATGCGGCGCAGGCCGAAGACGACGCCCGCCTTGGCGCGCGCCGGCGTCCCAACCACATTGTGGAAGATGATTCCAAGCAGAATGGCGAGGATCATCGGGCTGAACGTGTCGACGCCCGGAACCGAGCGGAGCGCGTAGGCGAGCCCGGCGATCACGACCGTCAGCATGATGCCGGGGATCAAGCCGGCGATCGCGCCCGGAGCGCCCCGGGATGTCGTGCGCGGGTGTGCGGTTCTTGTTTCGGATGGGGCGTCGATGGTGGTGTCGGACATGGCCAGCTCCTGCGTTCCGGCGGGAACATGGCCTTTCGGATTTCATCGATCCAACAGATTGATCCGCTTTATTCGATCGAAAATAGTTGTGGAAACTCCATCATGCGACGATTGAGGCGCCGTTTTGGCCATGGCTTAAGCCTTCGTCAACCATAGCTGCCGATAGTCCCGAACTGGATTTATTGTGATGCAGGACTTCTCATGACCGAATTTTCCCAGCGAATTGCACGAAGGACCGTGCTCGCCGGACTCGGCGCGACGTTGGCGGGCTGCATGGATTCGCGGGATATGTCGGCCCTGAACATCGACCCGTCGACGACCGGAACGATCCGCCCGGATGTTGGAGGCGTGGTCCGCCCGCAGATCGGCATCGACAAGAACATCACCAGCCCGGATCTAATGTATGCTGCGGTGGATGAAGGCCCCTATCATCTGAAGGCGATCCCCTACGACAAGATACCGCGCGATTTCCGCCGCACGATCGTTCCCTACCAGACCCAGGAGACGCCCGGCACCATCCGCGTCAACCTGGCCGAGCGCCACCTCTATTTCATTTTGCCAGGCAACGAGGCGATCCGCTATGGCGTCGGCATCGGCAAGGAGGGGTTCGGCTGGAAGGGCCGCGCCAATGTCCAGTACAAGAAGGAATGGCCTGTCTGGACGCCGCCGGCGGAGATGATCGGGCGCAAGCCCGAACTCGCCAAATACCGGAAGGGCATGGAGCCAGGCCCCATGAATCCGCTCGGCGCGCGGGCGCTCTACCTCTACGAACACGGCGCCGACACCGGCTATCGCATCCACGGCTCGCCGGAATGGTGGTCCATCGGCAAGGCGATGTCGTCGGGCTGCGTGCGCCTCATCAACCAGGACATCATCGATCTCTACGACCGGGTCGATCGCAAGACGACCGTCATCGTGGCCTGACGCCTCGTCGTCACAAATTCGGTGGCGGCGACTTCTCGTTGGGCGACGCAGGGCTCATCAGGCCGACGGCAATGCCGTCCGGGTCTTCGAGGATCGCGTAGCGCACGCCCCAGAACGCATCGTGCGGTTCCAGCAACCCGCGATATCCAACCGTGGTCATGTCGTTGAAGATTGTATCGACATCCGCGCGTTTCGGCACATGAAATCCAAGGACGACACGACCGGCAAGATCGATCCGGCCTTTCCAAGCAGGATTCCACCGTTCAGCGAAGGAGGAAGCGTCGAACTGAATATGGGTTGCGGTGGCCGGCCCGCCGGCTGCTTTGGCCATGTGTGTGCCCGATGGCGTGCGCCAGACCCCGTTTTCGGGGATATCGATCCCAAGCCTGCGGTAGAACGCAGCAGATGCGTCAACATCGCTGCAAACGAGGTTCACTTGGCTAAGAGTCGGCTTGCCCATGGAGTTTTCTATCCGTCGGATGGCGCGCATCTGTGACGAGCGGCGGCATCGAGGTCTAATGCGCCTCGTCCCAATTATCCGCGGCGCGTGCGTCGACATGCAGCGGCACGGCCATCGAGACGGCCGGCATGGCGGCGTTCTCCATGACGTCGCGAATGACCGGTACGGCGCGTTCGACCTCGTTTTCGGGGGCCTCGAAAATCAGCTCGTCATGCACCTGCAGGAGCATGTCGGTACTGGCGAGCCCGGCTTGCGCCAGCGCGTCGTCCATCTTGATCATGGCGCGGCGGATGATGTCGGCGGCCGATCCCTGGATCGGCGCGTTGATGGCGGCACGCTCGCTATTGGCGCGGATCGACGGGTTGGAAGCACGGATCTCCGGGTAATGCGCGCGTCGGCCAAAAATCGTTTCGACATAGCCGTTTTCACGCGCGAAGGCCTTGGTTTCCTCCATGTAGTCACGGATGCCGGGGAAGCGCTCGAAATAGCGCTTGATGTAATCGCCGGCTTCCTCGCGCGGGATGGAAAGCTGGTTGGCCAGCCCGAAGGCGGAAATGCCGTAGATGATGCCGAAATTGATTGCCTTGGCGCGGCTTCGGACTTCGCGCGGCATGCCCTCCACCGGTACGCCGAACATCTCCGACGCCGTCATGGCGTGGATGTCGGCGCCCTCCGCGAAGGCCTGGGTCAGCTGCGGAATATCGGCGACATGGGCGAGGATGCGCAGTTCGATCTGGCTGTAATCCGCTGAAATCAGCTTGTGGCCGGGCGAAGCGATGAAGGCGGTGCGGATCTTGCGGCCTTCCGCGGTACGGATCGGGATGTTCTGCAGATTGGGTTCGACCGAAGACAGTCGCCCCGTCGAGGTCGCCGCCATCGCGTAGGACGTATGCACGCGCCGCGTGTCGGGGTGAACATAGCCGGGCAACGCATCCGTGTAGGTCGATTTCAGCTTGGTGAGCTGACGCCAGTCGACGATCTTGCGCGGCAGATCATAGCCTTCCGCCGCCAGTTCTTCCAGCCGCTGCGCCGTCGTCGACCATTGCCCCGTCTTGGTCTTGGTTCCGCCCGGCAGCCCCATCCGGCCGAACAGGATGTCGCCGAGCTGCTTGGGCGAGCCGATAAGGAAGCGTTCGCCGGCCAATTCATAGATATCGTCCTCGAGCGCCGCGGCCTTCTGCGCCAGCTCGCCCGAAAGCCGGCTCAATATCTGCCGGTCGACCGAGATGCCGCGATCTTCCATGCGCGCCAGAGTGCGCACGAGAGGCCGTTCGAGACGTTCGTAAACGGAGACGAGGCCCTTGGCCGCCAGCCTCGGCTTGAGCACGCGCCAGAGCCGCAAGGCGAGGTCCGCCTGCTCGCCGCCATAGGCCGTGGCGCGGTCGATCGCCACATAGTCGAAGCTTACCGCGCTCTTGCCGGTGCCCGTCACTTCCTTGAAGGCGACAGCAACGTGGCCGAGCCATTTCTCCGCCAGCGCTTCGATATTGTGGGCGTTGGCGCCGGCGTCGAGCACGTAGGAGATCAGCATCGTGTCTTCGATGGGCGCGACATCGATGCCGTGGCGGCGCATGACCAGCCAGTCATATTTCATGTTCTGCGCGATCTTGAGCACCGCCGGATTTTCCAGCAAGGGCTTCAGAGCCGCCAGCGCCTCGCGCACCGGGATCTGGTCCTCCTGCAAGCCGCTGCCAAGCAGATCGTCGGCGCCATTCTTGTGGGCGAGCGGCACATAGGCGGCGTGGCCGGGCCGGATGGCGAGCGAAACCCCGCACAGCTCGGCCAGCATCGGATCGAGCGAATTGGTCTGCGTGTCGAAAGCGACCAGCCCGGCCTCGACCGCCTCGGCGATCCATGCCCGCAGGGTCGGCAGGTCGCGGATGAAAATATAGGCACTGACGTCGATCTTGCCGGCGACGGCCTCTTCTGCGCGCAAGGCGGCCAGCATGGAAGGCGTTGCGGCGCCATCGGCGGCATAGACATCGGCGCCCGCCTTCTTTTCGCCCTCCGCCCCGGCGGAGGACACGGCAGGCCCGGCGTCCCCTGATCCCATGTCGGGTCCATGAGCCTCGGTGGCTTTGGATACCGCAACCGCCGCCGCGTCGATCTCGCCGGCCTCTGCCCCCGTCGCCTCCGCCACGCGGCGGGTGAGCGAGGAGAATTCCATTGCTTTCAGGAAGGCGATCAGTTTCGGCCCGTCCGGCGGCTGCAGAGCGAACTGATCCAGGTCGTCCGCGACCGGCACGTCGTTCTTCAGCGTCACCAGAAGCCGCGACACGCGCGCCTTCTCGGCATTCTCAATGATCAATTTCGCGGCGCTTGTTCTGCTTGATCTCGGCGGCGCGCTCAAGCAGCGTGTCGAGGTCGCCATATTCCTCCAGCAATTGCGCCGCTGTCTTCGGCCCGATGCCCGGAACGCCCGGCACATTGTCGACCAAATCCCCGGTCAACGCCTGCAAGTCGATCATCTTTTCCGGCGGCACGCCCCATTTCTCGATGACCTCTGGCACGCGGATCTCGCGGTCCTTCATCGGGTCGTACATGGAGACGGTTTCGCCGACGAGTTGCATCAGATCCTTGTCGGAGGAGATGATGGTGGTATCCGCCCCGGCCTCGCAGGCGAGCCGGCAATAGGTGGCGATCAGATCGTCGGCCTCGAAGCCCTCCATCTCGATGCAGGGCAGATCGAAGGCGCGGGTCGCCTCGCGGATCAGGCCGAATTGCGGGATCAGATCTTCCGGCGGCGCGGAACGGTTGGCCTTGTATTCCGGGAAAAGCTCGTTGCGGAAGGTCTTGGAGGAATAGTCGAAAATGACGGCGAAATGCGTCGGCGTGATGCCGACGGAGGTATCGCGCGCATCGCGCACCAGCTTCCACAGCATGTTGCAGAAGCCGGAGACCGCGCCGATGGGCAGTCCGTCGGATTTGCGCGTCAGCGGCGGCAGCGCGTGATAGGCGCGGAAGATGTAGCCCGAACCGTCGACAAGGAAGAGATGATCGCCTTTCTTCATGGGCTACGGGTAGCGCGTGGCCCGTGGGCTGTCCATGGCAAAGACGTCCGGGCGCGCGTGACCGCATTTCTCCTGACAAGCGCGCATCCGGGGCGGCATTCGACGCTCACGTCGATGTTACAAACTTGTAATTTTCGCGCCCTTAAATCGCCATCATCCGGCGACCAAATGACAGTCATCGGCAATTAGCGCCGAGTTCGGTCAAGGCTCGTCCCCCGCCTAACCGGACATTGCGGCAGCCTCATCCCCCTCTCCGGGCTGCCGCATCGTTTTGAGTAAGGCCGCCGTGGTTCCCCCTCCACCACGGCGGCACTTTTTTGTCCGGTTTCCGGTGCGCTTCCAACAGAGCTATTGTTTCTATTCGTCCGTCGTGAAGCGTGAAAACCGGATTCCACTTTCCGGTTCGATGTTCTAGGGTGCCCGCAAATTTCGAAAGGGCACTCATGTCTCTCAGCACCGACCGCGTTCTCTCCACCCTCGACGACAATCTGGACGCCAGCCTGAACCGCCTGTTCGAGCTGCTGCGCATTCCCTCGATCTCGACCGATCCGGCCTATGCCAAGGATTGCCGCAGGGCGGCCGAATGGCTGGTCAAGGACCTCGAGGCGATCGGGTTTACCGCCAGCATCCGCGACACCACAGGCCATCCGATGGTGGTGGCGCATCATCCCGGTCCCGACGCCAAGGCGCCGCACGCGCTGTTTTACGGACATTATGACGTGCAGCCCGTCGACCCGATCGATCTTTGGGACAACGACCCTTTCGATCCAAAAATCAAGGAACCCGGCAAGGGCCGCAGGATCATCACCGGTCGCGGTTCGGCCGACGACAAGGGCCAGTTGATGACCTTCGTCGAGGCGTGCCGCGCCTACAAGCAGGCCAACGGCTCCTTGCCCTGCGAGATCACCATCCTGTTCGAAGGCGAGGAAGAATCCGGCTCACCCTCGCTGAAGCCGTTTCTCGAGGCCAATGCGAAGGAACTGAAGGCCGATTTCGCCCTGGTCTGCGACACCGGCATGTGGGACGCAACGACGCCGGCCATCTCGACGGGCCTGCGCGGGCTGGTCGGCGAGGAAATCACGATCAAGGCGGCCGACCGCGACCTTCATTCAGGCCTCTACGGCGGCGCGGCGGCCAATCCGATCACCATCCTGACGAAAGTGCTGGCCGACATGCACGACGCGGACGGGCGCGTCACGATTCCCGGCTTCTATGACGGGGTCGACGAGACGCCGCCGGAAATCCTCAAGTGTGGGAAGGTCTTGGCCGGCCGCGCCGGAAAGCTTCCTCTCCGATATCGGCCTTTCGATCCCGTCCGGCGAAAAGGGCCGCTCGGTCCTCGAACTGACCTGGGCCCGCCCGACCGCCGAGATCAACGGCATCACCGGCGGCTATTCCGGCAAGGGCTTCAAGACGGTTATCGCCGCGCAAGCCTCGGCCAAAGTCTCGTTCCGCCTCGTGCATCGGCAGGATCCGGCAAAAATCCGCGCCGCCTTCCGCGCTTTCGTCAAGGAGCGCATTCCCGCCGACTGCTCGGTGGAGTTCCACGAGCACGGCTCCTCGCCGGCCATCCAGCTCTCCTACGATTCGCCGCTGCTCACCACCGCAAAGCGGCGCTCGACCAGGAATGGCCGAACAAGGCGGTGATGATCGCCATGGGTGGCTCGATCCCGATTGTCGGCGATTTTCAGAGCTTCCTTGGCATGGAATCGCTGCTGGTCGGCTTCGGCCTGCCCGACGACCGCATCCATTCGCCCAACGAAAAATACGAGTTGTCCTCTTTCCACAAGGGACAGCGTTCCTGGGCGCGCATTCTCGGGGCTCTGGCCGAGGCGCGCGCCGCTGGCAAGCTGCCCGGCTGATTGGAGATTTCATGACCATCCGCTTTCACAAGAACGACCTGCCGGACCTGACCAACTATGATGTCGATGCGGTGGCGATCGACACCGAGACGCTCGGGCTGAATCCGCACCGCGACCGGCTGTGCGTGGTGCAGATTTCGCCGGGCGACGGCTCCGCCGACGTCATCCAGATCGCGGCCGGGCAGAAGAAGGCGCCGAACCTCGTCAGCCTGCTGCGCAACCGCAAGATCGCCAAGCTGTTTCACTACGGCCGCTTCGATATCGCCGTGCTCTACAACGCCTTCGGCGCGATGGCGGAACCGGTCTTCTGCACCAAGATCGCTTCGCGTCTGACGCGCACCTATACGGACCGGCATGGGCTGAAGGATCTGTGCGCCGAACTGATCGGCGTCAGCCTCTCCAAGGTGCAGCAATCCTCGGACTGGGCCGCCGACACGCTTTCACCTGAGCAACTCGAATACGCCGCCTCGGACGTGCTCTATCTGCATCAGTTGCGCGACAAGCTCACGCAACGGCTCATCCGGGAAAACCGGCTGAAGGAAGCGGAGGCATGTTTCCGTTTCCTGCCGACGCGCGCGAAGCTCGACCTCATGGGCTGGCCGGAAGCCGACATCTTCGCCCACTCATAGGCAGGACGAACGGTTTCAGCCATCATTGGCCGAGGTGAGGTTTTCGGGACGGATGCCCTCCTCGCCCGGCTCGCTCATGTAGCCACGCCTGACCGCCCAGTCGTGCAAGGCCGCCAGGACCACCTCCTGCCGCCCGTTCTTCCGGTCGTGGCTCTCGATGAACCGGTCGATGGCGCGCAGCATTTCGCTCGACAACCGGATTGTTATTTCGGCGTCCGGGCCGGCAGTCGGTGCATCGCTCATTCGGGCTCTTCCTTCACGGTTGCAGGCATTCTTGCGTTGCTTTCCTAGCATGGTCCGGCAAGGCTAGGCGAATACCGAAATCAACGGTTGAAGCGCCGCCCTGTTCCGGCCGGTGCGCCCATCAAATTGGCTGACGACAGGCCGGATCGGCGCGGATGATATCGGCGATAAGCCTTTGTGTCGCCAGAGCCTCTTCGCCGGTGACCAGCGGATCGCGACCCTCTTCGATCGCATCGAGGAAATCGGAAATCAGCGCGCGATGGGCGTCATGGGGGAAATCCATGATCGACGCCCCGCTGCCCGACTTGCCCTCCGCTTCGACGCGCTCTTCGCGACCGTCGAGCCAATGGACATCGAGCCCGCCGCCTTCGAGCACTGCGGAGCCAGCGCTGCCGGTAATGGTCAGGCGCTCCGGCATGCCGGGATAAAAGGTAGTCGAGGCCGACAGCGATGCCGGCGCGCCATTGCCAAGCGTCAGAAGCGCGTTGGCATGGTCCTCCGTCTCCATTCGATGCAGCGCCGTGGTGCGGACTTGCGAGGCGACGACCTCCTTGACACCCAGCAGCGAGCGCAAAAAATCGATCGCGTGGATGGCCTGCGAAAGCAGAACACCGCCGCCGTCGCGCGCCAGGCTGCCCCGCGCCGCCACATCGTAGTAGGATTGCGGCCGCCACCATGGCACGTCGAGCGACGCCGCCTCGATCGTTCCCAACGCGCTTTCCCTGATGATCTGCTCAAGGCGCTGGCCTGCCGGGCGAAAGCGATGCTGCAGCACGACGCCGAAGATGCGGCCCGATCCACGCGCCAGTTCCACCAATTTCTCCGCTCGCGCCAGCGTCGTGGCCAGCGGCTTTTCCATCAGCACATGTTTGCCCGCGGCGAAGGCCTGCCCGGCGATCTCGAAATGCGCGTTCGGCGGCGTGAGCACGAAAACGGCGTCAACGGCCGGATCGCCAATAGTGGCGCCAATGTCGGTCGTGACCGGAAAAGGAAATTCCCGCGCGAAGGCTTCCGCGGTCGCCCGCGTGCGGCTCGCCGCATGGACGACGCTGGCGCGGTCGCCGAGATCAAGCAGACTTCTGGCGTGGGGCAGCGCCGCCGGACCAAGACCGACAAGGGCAATTCCGATCTTTCTCAACGACATTCCTTTTTTGCAAAGGCCGCACGCTTTCGCCGTCTGGCTGGCCAAAGCCGGTTTGGTATAGCGGATTTGGCGCGCGGTTCAACGACAGCCGGTCGCGGTGCGCCCGGCGATCTGGATATACCTTTGGCTTGCCCGACAAGGGGTTTATATTGGCCGCCGACGCTCTATCATCCGCATACTGTCTTCCCGACCGGAGGTGACGACGATGGCCAATATCCCTTCGATGCAGACCGAAGCGCGGCTGCGCAAGCATCTGCACGATCACTGGAAATCCTATGCGATCCAAGGGGCCATCGCAATCATCGTCGGTATGCTTGCCATTCTGGCGCCCTTCGCCGCGACGCTGGTGACGACGATATTCTTCGGCTGGCTGTTCCTTGTCGGCGGCGCGATCGGGGTCATTTCCGCGTTGCGGGCGCGCGAAGCCCCGGGCTTCTGGGCCAATCTGGCGCTCAGCGTTCTGGCCGCCGTGCTCGGCATCCTCTTCATCGTCAATCCGGTGTCGGGCGCCATCACGCTGACCTGGGTGATCGGCATCTTCTTCATTCTTTCCGGCGTGATGAACTTCGCCATCGCCCGTGCCTTCAGCGCCTCGACCGGCCGCTTCTGGGTCGTGGTCGTCTCCGGGATCATCGACATCGCGCTGGCGCTGCTTCTGCTCATCGGGCTGCCGATGACGGCGATCTGGGCGATCGGCGTCTTTGTCGGCATTTCGTTCCTGTCCTCCGGCTTTTCGCTGCTGTTTTCGGCGCTCGATGCGCGCAATAATCCGCCCGTTCGCTGATGGTTCTTGCCGCTGAAGGATGCCGCCATGCGTGAGGCGCTCATCGTGTGGGGCGGCTGGGAAGGCCACGAGCCGGAACAGGGCGCGCATATCGTCAAGGACATATTGAGCCGAGAGGGCTTCAGCGTCCGGATCGAGAATTCGACGGAAGCCTTCGCCGATCCGGCGGTCGCCGATCTCAGCCTCATCATGCCGATCTTCACGGCCGCGCAAATCCGCAAGGAGGAGGCCCAAAACCTTTCAGCGGCGGTGAAGGGCGGCGTCGGCTTTGCCGGCTATCATGGCATGACGGGAGCCTTTCGCAACTCCGTGGACTATCATTTCATCTGCGGCGGCCAGTGGGTCGCGCATCCGGGCGACATCATCGATTACCGCGTCGACGTGACCCGGCCCGACGATCCGGTCATGCAGGGCATCGAAAGCTTCGCCTACCGCTCGGAGCAATATTATCTGCATGTCGATCCCGGCAACGAGGTGCTCGCCACGACGACCTTTGGCGGCGAACATGCGCCATGGATCGAGGGAACGGTGATGCCGGTGGTATGGAAACGCCGGCACGGCAAGGGCCGTGTCTTCTATTCCTCGCTCGGCCACGTCGCGGCGGAATTCGAGTCGCCGCAAATGCGCACGATCCTTAAGCGCGGCATGCTGTGGGCGGCGCGATAGAGCATGATCCCGGTATTCAGGCGGGGCGGTCGCGTATGAAATGACCCCCACCCCTAACCCCTCCCCACAAGGGGGAGGGGAACTTTGCGGCATCGCCGCCAGACACCACCCTGAACGAATCTGGCCGAGAAGGCGACGAAAGCGTTTCCCTCCCCCCTTGTGGGGAGGGGTTAGGGGTGGGGGTGAGAAGCCGTTCGGATCCGATCCGTCGTCCAAATGCGCGGATAGCGGCTAACGGGCCGCATCTCGCTCCAGCATACTCGGCTCGGCTCGGCTCAGCGCGGCGCGTTACCCGCATTGTGCTTTTCCGGAAAGAGCGCCGCCAGCCCCTCCGGAGAGGCGTCGCAGATGCCACGCTCGGTGATGAGGCCGGTGATCAGCCGAGCCGGCGTGACATCGAAGGCCGGGTTCGCCGCCGGCGTCGTCTCCGGGGAGATACGCACCCGCGTGGTCTTGCCATCCTCTCCCATGCCCTGGACGAAGGACACCTCGTCGGCGGAGCGCTCCTCTATCGGGATTTCCTTCAATCCGTCATGCACGGTCCAGTCAATGGTCGGCGAGGGTAGCCCGACATAGAAGGGCACGTCGTTGTCGGCGGCGGCCAACGCCTTCAAATAGGTGCCGATCTTGTTGCAGACATCGCCATTCGCGGTGGTGCGGTCGGTGCCGACGATGACCATGTCGACCTTGCCGCGCTGCATCAGATGGCCGCCGGCATTGTCGACGATCAGCGTGTGCGGCACGCCATGGCAGCCGAGTTCCCAAGCCGTGAGCTGCGCGCCCTGATTGCGCGGCCGCGTCTCATCGACATAGACATGCACCGGCACGCCGGATTCCATCGCCAGATAGATCGGCGCGGTGGCGGTGCCGTAATCGACGGTGGCCACCCAGCCGGCGTTGCAATGGGTCAGGATGTTGACCGGTTCGCCCTTCTTCTTGGCCGATGCGATCTCCTTGATGATGGCCAGTCCGTTGCGGCCAATGCCGCGATTGATCTCGACATCCTCGTCGGCGATCTCCGCCGCGCGCCGGTAGGCCGCGTCGGCCCGTTCGGCAATAGGCAGGGGCGCAAGCAGCGTGCGCATGTCGTCCAGCGCCCAGCGCAGATTGATCGCGGTGGGCCGCGTCGCGTGCAGCGTCTCCCATGCTTCGTCCAGCACCGCGTCGGAGGGGTCGTGGCGAACCGCCAGCGCCATGCCGTAGGCCGCCGTTGCGCCGATCAGCGGCGCGCCGCGCACCCACATGTCGCGGATGGCGACCGCAGCGCTGTCCAGCGTATGCAGCGTCTCGACCCGGAACTCATGCGGCAGCCAGCGCTGGTCGATGATGTCGACCCCGTGCCCGTCCACGTTCAGCCATATCGAGCGGTAATGGTGTTCTCCGACCTTCATGCGGTTTTTCCGTTCATGGATGCGCCTTTACGCCTGGCATGCTCTATCGAGGCGTTCGGCCAGTTCGTTGACTTCCTCGATCGAATGGATGTTGCCGCGGTTGACCGCCAGATGCCGGCCCATTTCCAGCGCCGCTGTCTCGCATCTGGCGCGCAGGGCCACATCTTCAATGGTTTCGAAATCGGCATTGTGCGCGAGGCCGAGGATGCGCCGGTGCATTTCGACGCCGGCGAAGCCCAGCGTATCGGCCCACAATTCGGCCAGGAAATGGTCGAGCGCCTGCTCCGCGCCCAGCCAGTCGCCCTGATCCTCGAACAGCGCGCGCTGATAGAGGATGCCGTTGCGCTCTTCGCGCCACAGCCGCGAGAATTCGGCGCGGAACACCGCCCACGCCTCGACGATCGTTGAAAACAGCCATTGGCGCATCGCTTCGCGGCTGCCATCGGCCTCGTGGCCGGCTTGCGAGAAATAGGACATCCACAGATTGGAAAAATACATGCCCGTATCGAGCGCCATCGGCCCGTAGAAGGCGAATTCCGGGTCGATCACCTTGGTCTCGGTATCGGTGACCATGATCGAACCGGAATGCAGGTCGCCATGCACCAGCGTCTGGGCATTGGCGCAGAAGAGATGCTTCATGTGCTGGGCGGCGACCTTGAGGTCGCGGTCGGCCCTCAGCCGCGCCACAATACCGTCGAGCGCCGGCGCATTATGCTGGTTGCGCGGCGCGTCGAAATAGGGGTCGGAAAAGACCAGGCTCTCGGTGATGTGGCAGAGTTCGACATTGCCGGCGAAGAGCGCCAGGTCGGCCTTGCGCTCCGCCGTGTCCATGGCGAGGTCGGAGCCGAGGAACAGCGTTCGCGCCATGAACAGGCCCATATGCCTGGCGAGGCCGGGCAATTGCCGGCCCTCGATCAGCGCGCGCCGCAGGATCACGTGCGGCGACAGATAATCCATGACGATGAGCGCTTGGCGTTCGTCGAAATGATGGATCGCTGGCACCATGCCCGGGTCGCGCGCCTCTTGCCGGGTCAGCGCGTTGTATTCGAAGAAGGAGCGCTTGAGCGGCAGTGGCCAACTATCGCCGACGAGGCGAACATAGGGCAGCGCCTGCTTGACCACCACGGAGCCACGCTCGCCCTCGACGATGAAGACGAGGTTGAGGTTTCCGTCGCCGACCTCGCGCACTTTCCAGTTCCCGCCGTCGGCGCCGACGCGATCCTTAAGCGCGGCGATGCCGGCCAGCCGCCCCGGCAGGCTCTCGACCGTTAGCGGCTCAAACACAGGCTTGTCCATTTTCTCCTCCCGCCGGCCTCTCGCCGATTATCGCGTCCTAGTTACCCCCACCCCTGCCCTCCCCCTTGTGGGGAGGGAACCTTGAGGAAGCCTCGTGCCATCGAATTCGGGCGACTCTGCCGAGAGAGACGCGGCCACGTTTCCCTCCCCCTTGGGGGGAGGGGCAGGGGTGGGGGGAATTCGTAAAACACCCTGCATATCAGATCTGAACTCCTACCTCAGCGCCGCCGCGATGTTGCCGCCATCGACGGTGGTCACATCGGCGGTGGTGCGTTCGGCCAGCGCCTGGTGCAGGAAGGCCTCGGCGACATGCTCCGCCTTGACCTCCTGATGCAGCAGATTGCCGGCCATGTAGTCCTTTTCCGACAGCCCGCGCGATTTCGAGCGGCTGGCGATCATGGCGTCATCGAGCAGGCCGGAACGGATGCGGTCGGCGTTGACTGCGTTGGAACGCACGCCGATCGGGCCGTATTCCAGCGCATATTGGCGCGACAGGAACAGCGTCGCCGCCTTGGGCAGGCCGTAGGCGCCGAAATTGGCGCCCGGATTGATCGCCTGTTTCGAGGTGTTGAAAAGAAGCACGCCGCCCGTACCCTGCTCCTTGAAGATGCGCACGGCGTTCTGCGCCACGCTCTGGTGCGAGAAGAAGTTGAGTTCGAAGCTCTTGCGCAGCAAGGCGTCGTCCAGTTCGGCAATCTTGCCTTCAAAAGCTGCGCCGGCGTTCGAGACGACGATATCGACGCCGCCGAAGGTCCGGACCGCCGCGTCGAAGGCGGCACGCACGGACGTCGGGTCGGTGACGTCGCAGCCGACGCCGATCGAATTGTTGCCGGCGGCTCTCGCGGCTTCCGCCGCCCTGGAAGCGTCGAGATCGGCGACCACGACATGCGCGCCATAGGATGCGAAGAGCCTGGCCGTCGCCGCGCCGATGGCGCCTGCCCCGCCGGTGACCAGCATCACCTGGCCGGTCAGAGGCTTGGGCTTGTTGCCGGCGAGCTTCGCCTGCTCCAGCGACCAGTATTCCAGTTCGAAGAGTTCCGCCTTGGACAGCGGATGGAACGTGCCGGCCGCTTCCGCCCCGGTGACGGCCTCGATCCACATCTCGCCGACATCCGACGCGATGCGCGCATCCTTGTAGGTGCGGCCGAAGCCGAACATGCCGAGCCCCGGCGCCAGCGCCAGCCGCGGCATCGGATCGAGCATGGTGCGCGAAATATCATCCCTGGCGTTGTTGGCTGTGAAGTAGTCCGTGTAATCGGCGACATATTTCGCCACCCGGTCCTTGACCTTCGCGGCATAGCCTTCGGTATCGCCGGCCTCGGGCGCGTCGAGCACGATCGGTCCCGTCTTGATGCGGATCGAGAGATCGGGCGTGCTCACCCCGGATGCGGCCAGCCACTCGAGATCGGCGCCTGCGAGAAATTCCAACACTTTCGGCGAGGTGCGGAAATCGGCGACGAAGCGGTCGAACCGGCCCTCGCCGCGCGGGAACGCGACGGCGCCACGCAGCAGTGGCGCGATGTCCTCCGGTCTCGCCAGTTTCGCTGGCAACGCCGCCTTTTTTGCCGGCTTTTCCTGCGAAGCGATGTATTGTTCCGCTACCGTAACGTAATGGACCATGCGATCGTAGGCCTGGCGCGCATCGTCCCCGAAGGTGAAGATGCCGTGCTTGTCGAGGATCAGGCCTTCGACGGTCGGATCCTGCTCGTAGATCTCGGCGGCGGCCTTGGCGAGGTCGAATCCGGGCTTGATATAGGGAACGAACCCCATCTTCGTCCCGAACACTTTTCGGCAGAGCGGTTCGCTGTCTTTCTGGTCGACGATGCCGAGGATGGCGGTCGAATGCGTATGGTCGACGAATTTGTGCGGCAGGAAAGCGTGCAGCAGCGTCTCGACCGAAGGGTTCGGCGAGGCCGGGTCGATGAGGTTGGCGCGCTGCAGCGCCACCATGTCCTCGTCGGAGAGCTTGTCGAGCTTGCGCGCCTTGAGCAGCGGCTCCATCTTCACGGCGGGCAGGCCGGCCGGCTCGATGACGCCCATGTCCCAGCCCGAGCCCTTGACGCAAAGCACGTCCCATTCTTCGCCGAGAAGGTCCCTCACCTTGAGCTTGCAGGAGGTGTTGCCACCGCCATGCAGCACCAGCCGCGGCTCGCCGCCAAGCAGGCGCGTTGTATAGACCCGCAGCGCCAGCTCGCGGCCAACGCCTTTCTTCGCATAGGCAGCAACCAGCGCCTCCGCGTCTTCGTCCTTCCAAAGGTTTTGCATGCTTTTCCCGGTTTCCTCGCCGAAATCGGCCATAAGCCGACGGCATCGTTCTTTTCTTGCCCGGAATAGGGCTCCCCGAGCCTTCGTTCAAGCCCGGCGAGGCCCGCGCGACAATTAAATCGCCGGCGCAAAGCGCGTGAAATCAGCACCGTTCTGGAGGCGCCATCCGCCTTTTTCGAGGCTGGCGCCGTTACTTTATCAGGGCGGAGACTTCGCGGAATTTGGGATCGGCGGAAGTGCCGAGCCACTCGAAGACGGCCATTTCGGTGGTCACGATCTCCGCGCCATGGCCGCGCATGCGTTCGATGGCGGCTTCCTTGCTTTCCGCTTTGCGCGAAGCGATGGCGTCGCGCGCCACGAAGACCCTGTGGCCAGCGTCGAGCAGGCCAAGCACCGTTTGCAGGACGCAGACATGCGCCTCGCAGCCGGCGACCAGAATGTCGATCCGATCCCTGGGCAGGAGCTCGAAGAACCCTTCGGCGCTAGTGGCGTCGAATTCCATCTTGGCGAGCGTTGGCAGGCCCGATACCGGCAGGTCCGCTATGGTTGGACCGAGGCCCTTGGGGTTCTGCTCGGTGACCACGACAGGCACGCCGAGCTTCTTTGCCGCCTCGATGAGCCTGCCGGCATTGGCGAGCGCCTGTGCCGCTCCTTCGATCGCCGGCATCGCCTTTGCTGGAAGTCGATCACGAGAAGCGCGGTGCGGCCGCGGTCGATCGTTTTCATTCCAGCCTCTCCGCTCGTGAAGAATTGAACGCTACTTACCCATTACTTCCTAGCATAGCGCGGCATTCAAGGAGCGCCATATGCCCTCGGGGCGACGCTGCCCCGTGTCGCGTGCACGCCGGCGCCGCATCAAATCAACCTTGTGATCCCGCAGACGGCGGAATAAATCTTTCCGGGCGGCAGGATAGGATAGATCGATGGAAAGATCACATGGTGATGGAGGCTCGGCGACGATCGACTGGTATTTCGACCTTGTTTCGCCATTCGCCTATCTCCAGCTTCAGGCGTTCGATCGCCTGCCGGCCGGGCTGACGATCCGACCCAAGCCGGTGCTGCTCGGCGCCATCCTCAAACATTGGGGCCAGATCGGTCCGGCCGAAATCGCACCGAAACGGCTGCATACCTACCGCATGGTGCAATGGCTCGCGTCGGAACGCGGCGTGCCCTTCGCCATGCCGGAACGTCATCCCTTCAATCCGCTGAAGGCGCTGCGCATGCTTGCGGCGCTCGGACCCGATCTGCAGACCGTCCGGCGCGGCTTCGATTTCGTCTTCGTCGAGGGCCGTGCTCCCGATACCGATGAGGCGCTAGAAGATTTCGGGCGCTTCCTGACGGCGGCGGGCGCGTCCGCCGAACTGGCCGGGGAGCAGGAGGCGAAGGATCGCCTCAGGCAATTTACCGAGGAAGCCATCGCGCGCGGCGTCTTCGGGGTGCCGACCTTCCATGTCGATGGCGAATTGTTCTGGGGCGACGACGCGACCGGCATGCTGGCCGCATACCTCGCCGACCGCACCCTGTTCCAGAAAGGCGGGATGGCGCGCCTCGCCGGCCTGCCTGTCGGCGTGACGCGCAATACCGGGCGCGCGTCGTGACCTTCCATCAGCCCTTCGGCGCTGGTCGCTGGACCGGTACCGCGTCGGGTTCGATCAGCTTGCGGTAGAGATGCCAGGTGGCGTGGCCGAGGATCGGCACGACCACCGCCAGCCCGGCAAAGAACGGGATCGATCCGACGACCAGAGCCGCGGCGACGATCAGGCCCCAGGCAGCCAGCGGTCCCGGATTGGCGATCACGGCGCGAAACGAGGTGACCACCGCCTCATAGGCGCCGACGTCGCGGTCGAGGAGCAGCGGGAAGGCGATGACGGTCGTGGCCAGCACGACAACCGCGAAGACGAAGCCGACGATATTACCGAACAGGATCACCGTCCAGCCCTGGCGGGTGCCGAACAGTTCGTTGAAGAACGTGCCGATGGATGCCGGCGCACGGTCGCTGAACTGCCAGACATAGATCGCCTTGGCCGCCAGCAGCCACAGCACGAACAGGCAAAGCAGGAAGATGCCCATGGCCACGATCGAAGGAATCGCCGGTGAATGGCGCACGTCGAAGGCGTGCCGCCATGAGGAGTCGAGGCCGAATTCCCGCCGCCGGCTTATCTCGTAGAGTCCGATCCCAGCCAGCGGACCGATCAGCGCGAAACCGGACATCAGTGGAAACAGCATCGGCAGGGCGTTTTCGCCGGATGTCCAGGCGGCAAGCACAACGCCGACCAGCGGATAGATCAGGCACAGGAAGACATAATGCGACGGCTTGGACATGAAATCGTCCAGGCCGCGCCGCAGCGCGTCGCTGAGATCTGCGTAGCCGATCCTGCGCACGGTCGGATAGACCGGCACGTCGCCGGCGCCGGCAATAACGTGAAAGTTCGACATGGCCATTCCTCCCTGTCGGGTTCGAACAGCCGCTTCCCGCATCGAAGCCTTGCCTGACCGTGGCCACGCGAGACGCGACCTCACAAACAAGCTACACTCTTCGCGGCGTTTTGTCGCGGTTTTCATGGCCTCCAACGTGAAAGTGAACGGCACAACCGGTTCTGGCCCACCAAGTTTGGCCATGACATCGTCGCGATCCCGTGACATAAGGGCCGCCGAGAGACAGGGGCGTCCGTCGCGAGGCGGACTGAGAAGCACCCTTCGAACCTGAACCAGATCATGCTGGCGGAGGAAGTCGCTCGGGGCCTTGCCTTACAGCACTCTTTGCCCCCTGCGATCGCCCCCGCCGAAAGGGGCGAAATGACCAAAGAGAATTCCACTCCGGGCGCGTTGCTCGAAGAGATGCGCGAGGCTTCCCCGCTGGTGCAATGCATCACCAACTATGTGGCAATGAACATTGCCGCCAACGTCGTTCTCGCCGCGGGTGCCTCGCCGGCTATGGTGCATGCGGAGGAGGAAGCGGCCGAGTTCGCTTCGATCGCCGGCGCGCTGACGGTCAATATCGGCACGCTGTCGCCGGCCTGGGTCGCGGGAATGAAACGCGCCGCCGAGGCGGCGGCCAAAGCCGGCAAACCGTGGGTGCTCGATCCGGTGGCGCACTTCGCCACGTCCTACCGGCGTGAGGCGGTGGCGCAATTGCTGCAACTGAAGCCGGCCGTCATCCGTGGCAACGCGTCCGAGATCATCGCGCTCGCCGGTGGCGCCAGCACCGGCCAGGGCGTCGACAGCCGCGATCCGGTCGAGCGCGCCGAGGATTCGGCGCTTGTGTTGGCGCGTTGCCATGGGGCTGTCGTCGCTGTGACTGGCGCGGTCGATTTCGTCACCGACGGCAAGCGGGCAGTCCGCATTGAAGGGGGCTCGCACCTGATGCCGCAAATCACCGCGCTGGGCTGCTCGCTGACTTGCCTCGTCGGCGCCTTTGCCGCGATCCGCCCAAGCGATCCATTGGCCGCGACCGTCGCGGCATTGGCCACCTTCGCCGTCGCTGGCGAGCGGACAGGCCGTCTTTCCGATGGACCGGGTTCCTTCGGCTGGCGCTTCCTTGACGCGCTGGCGGCGCTCGACGGCGCGGGCCTCGACGCCGAGGCAAGGGTCAGGCAGGCGGAGGTTACGCTGGCATGAAAAATTTCGACCTGTCGCTTTATCTGGTCCTCGACCGGAACCTTTGCGGGGCAAAGGGCATGGTCGAGACCGCGAGGCAGGCGGTGGCCGGCGGAGCGACCATGGTTCAATTGCGCGACAAGGACGTCTCGACCGCCCGTCTGGTCGAGACGGGGTTGGCGCTGAAGGATGCGCTCGCCGGCAGCGGCGCGCTGCTCGTCGTCAACGATGATGTGGAAGCCGCCATCGCCATAGGGGCGGACGGACTCCATATCGGTCAGGACGACGGCGAAGCGCCTCTCGCCCGCGCCATGATCGGGCCGGACATGATCCTCGGCCTGTCGGTCGAAACGGAGGCGCTCGCCGCCGCCATAGATCGTGCGATTGTCGACTATGCCGGGGTCGGTCCGGTCTTCGCTACGCCCACCAAGCCAGACCACAAGCAGCCCATCGGCTTCGACGGTCTCGCAAGGCTTGTCGCCGCTTCGCCTGTGCCTTCGGTGGCGATCAGCGGTTTGAAGGCCGAACATGTGTCCGCCGTGCTGGACGCCGGGGCCGACGGCCTCGCCGTCGTCTCCGCGATCTGCGGCCAGCCCGATCCGCGCCGCGCGGCCGAGGAGATCGCCGGTGCGATCGCCCGCGCGCGCCAGCAGATGCGCATGAAGGAGATCTACCTCGAAGCGCTTCCGGAGAGCGGAAGATGATCCGCAACGTCCTTTCCATCGCCGGGTCGGATCCATCCGGCGGCGCCGGCATCCAGGCCGACCTCAAGACCTTCGCCGCGCGCGGCGTCTATGGCATGGCGGTCATTACCGCGCTGACGGCGCAGAACACGCAAGGCGTATTTGGCGTTCATCCCGCGCCCCCCGAATTCGTCGCCCGGCAGATCGAGGCGATCTTCGCCGATATCCGCGTCGATGCCATCAAGATCGGCATGATCGCCGACGCCGCTGTCATCGAGGCCGTGGCCTCGGCGCTTGCGCCGCATCGCGGCATTCCTGTCATTCTTGACCCGGTGATGATCGCAAAGGGTGGCGCGCCGCTTCTGGCCGCCGACGCGGTCGGCGCGCTGAAGGCGCGTCTTCTGCCGCTTGCTGCCATGCTCACGCCGAACCTGCCGGAGGCCGCGGCGCTGCTCGGCGAGACCATTGCCGCCGATCGCGCCGCCATGGCGGCGCAGGCGGAAAGATTGCGCGGCCTCGGGCCGGCCTCGGTGCTGGTCAAGGGCGGGCATCTGGAGGGCGACGGCAGCCCCGATGTTTTGGCGACGCCGGACGGCGTGGAGTGGTTCGAGGGCAAACGCGTCGCGACCGCCAACACCCACGGCACCGGTTGCACCCTCTCGAGCGCCATCGCGGCGGAATTGGCCAAGGGGGCAACGCCACGCGAGGCGGTCGCCGTCGCGAAAGCCTATCTGGCGGGGGCCATTGCCGCGGCCTCCGAGGTGACAGTTGGCTCCGGCCACGGGCCGGTTCACCATCTCCACGCGCTGTGGCGGAACGAGCCGTGAAAACAGGGCGGGCTCCGAGACTGCCATGACTCCGCGCCCCCAGGATCCGTCGCGCCGCGCCGTGTCAGCAATGTCCTTGTCGGCGTCGGGCCTGCTGGCGGCGATTGCCGTGCCGCTGGTCGTCTGGCAATTGGCCGTATGGGGCTTCCGCCCCGCCCCCTATATCCTGCCCTCGCCGATCGACGTGCTCGCCGCGCTGGCGCGCCAGCCGCGCTTCTTCGCCTGGAACGGGCTGGTCACGGTCAGCGAAATCCTGCTCGGGTTCCTCTGCGGCGCGTCCTTCGGCGCGCTGGTGGCGCTGGCGATGGCGGCAATCCCTCGTCTCGGACGGCTGGTCTGGCCGCTGCTTCTCTTCGTCCAGTCTTTTCCGGTCTTCGTCGTCGCGCCGTTGCTGGTGGTCTGGTTCGGCTTCGGCATGGGCTCGAAGATCATCATGGCGTCGATCATAATCTTCTTCCCGGTCGCCTCGACCTTCGCCGACGGGCTGCGCCGCACCGACGCCGACATACTCGACGCCGTGGCGCTGACACCGGCGACCCATTGGCAGACGCTGCGCTACATCCGCCTGCCGCTCGCCATGCCTTCGCTTGCCTCGGGCCTGCGCATCGCCGCTCCGCTGGCGCCGCTCGGCGCGGTCGTCGGCGAATGGGTCGGCGCCTCGGCGGGACTGGGCTTCGTCATGGTACAGGCCAATGCCCGCATGCAGACCGATACGGTCTTCGCCGCCATGGCGCTGCTTGCCGCGCTCAGCCTGCTGCTTCGGCAGATCGTCGATCGGCTCGCACCCTTGCTGACGCCGTGGGAAGAAAGCCGGCAAACAGAGGAACAAAACGCATGAGACCAAAGACGCTGATTATGGCCTGCGCCCTCTCGGCCAGTCTGCTCGCCACGCCGGCCTTCGCGGCCGACAAGCTGACCGTGCTGCTCGACTGGTTCGTCAATCCCGACCACGCGCCGCTGGTGGTGGCCAAGCAGGAAGGGTTCTTCAAGGACGAGGGGCTGTACGTCACCTTGGTGCCGCCCTCCGATCCATCCTCCGTACCTCGCCTGGTCGGCGCGGGACAGGCCGATGTCGGCGTCTACTACCAGCCCAACCTCTATCTCGACCATGCCGCCGGCGTGCCGATCATGCGCTTCGGCACGCTGATCGAGACACCGCTAAACAGCGTCATCGCGCTCGCCGGCGGTCCGGTGAAGTCACTCGCCGACCTCAAGGGCAAGTCGGTCGGATACTCGGTTTCGGGTTTCGAGGACGCCCTGCTCGGCGAGATGCTGTCGAGCGTCGGACTGGGGCTGAAGGACGTGAACCTCGTCAACGTCAATTTCTCGCTGTCGCCGTCGCTGCTTGCCGGCAAGGTCGACGCCGTCATCGGCGGCTACCGCAATTTCGAGCTGACGCAGATGCGGCTTGCCGGCCATCCCGGCCTCGCCTTCTATCCGGAAGAGCATGGCGTACCGCCCTATGACGAACTGATCTACATCACCCGGCCCGCGCTCGCCCACGATCCTAGGCTTCCGCGTTTCCTGTCGGCGGTCGAACGGGCGTCGCTGTTCCTGACCAACCATCCGGACGAGGCGTGGCGCGATTTCATTACCGCCTATCCCGACCTCGACGATGCGCTCAACAGGCAAGCGTGGAAGGATACGCTGCCGCGCTTTTCCAAGAGCCCGGCGGCATTCGATCCCGGGCGCTACAAGCGCTTTGCCGATTTCCTGGTCAAGCGCGGGTTGATCAAGCGGGCACCGCCGTTGTCAGATGTCACTGTGGACGTTACGGCGGCGAAATAAGTTTGCTAAGCGGCATGCCTCCTTCGAGGCTCACCCTTCGGGTTCGCACCTCAGGATGAGGGAAGTTGGCCTCATCCTGAGGTGCGAGCACAGCGAGCCTCGAAGGACGCACGAAAAAGCGCCGCTTAAATCAGCTTCTCCATGGTGATCGGCAACTCGCGGATGCGCTTGCCGGTGGCGTGGAAGACGGCATTGGCGACCGCCGGCGCGACGCCGACGATGCCCACTTCGCCGACGCCCTTGCCGCCCATCACGGAGGCATGCGGGTCGGGGATGCCGACCGAGATCACCTTGATGTCGGGGATATCGGCATTGGTCGGCACCAGGTAGTCGCCGAAACTGGCGTTCATCATGCGCCCGTTGCGCGGGTCGATCACCGCCTCCTCGAGCAGCGCCTGGCCAAGCCCCATGATGACGCCGCCATGCCACTGGCTTTCCACGAGGCGCGGATTGTAAAGCCGGCCGCAATCGAAGGCCGATACCACGCGGCTCGCCCGCACGGTGCCGAAATCCTCGTCGACCTTCACTTCGACGAAATGCACGCACCAGCTGTGCATCGAATAGTCGCCGGCGGTCGGCGGAACGCCGGTCGCCACCGTCGTATAGTTGGCATAGGCGTCCTCGGGTTTCAGGCCGTGCTCGGCCAGCGTGTCACGCTTGGTCTCGATGCTGTCGCGGCCGATCGTGTCGAGGAAAGCGCCGATCGACATTTCGCGGCCCTGTCCGACCGGCGAGGCGATGCGTCCGGCCGCCACCGTCAACGTGTTCGCCTGCAACTCGCGGAAAGGCGAGTCCGGGTGGCCAATGGCGAGTTCGACAAGCTCGTCGCGCGCCGCGAGCGCCGCCTTGTGCACGGCGCCGACCATGGCATTCGCCATGCGCGAGCCACCGGCGACCCCGGCGCGCGCCAGCCGCGAATCGCCAAGCGTGACGGTGACCGCCGAATCCGGCAGGCCGAAGATCTCCGCCGCCGTCTGGGCGAGGATCGTATAGGCGCCCTGGCCCATATCGACCGTGCTGGAGGACACCTCCACCCCGTCGCCACGCACCGTGATCATCGCTTCGCTGGCCGCGCGGATGACCGGGAAGGTGCCGACCCCCATGCCCCATCCGATCAACTGGTTGCCGTCGCGCATGGAGCGCGGCGCCGCACTCCGATTCGACCAGCCGAAAGCTTTGGTGGCTTCATGGAAGCCCTCGCGCAATTGCCGCGTCGACCAAGGCTTCTTCGCCTCGGGATCCTGTTCGGCATAGTTGAGCAGCCGCATCTCGAGCGGATCGATGCCGAGCTCATGCGCCAGTTCGTCGATGGCGCATTCGATGCCGTAGGCGCTGGGCGCCTTGCCCGGCGCGCGCTTGGCGCCCGGCATGACCGAGTTGACCCGCACGACGTTCTGCCGGGTCGACAGATTGGGGATGTCGTAGAGCAGCGTCGTGGCCGCCGCGATCGATTCCACCCACATACCCTTGATCGAGGTCTCGCTGGCGCCGCTTTGCACCAGCGACAGGAGCTTGCCTTCGCGGGTGGCGCCGAGTGCGATTTTCTGCCGGGTCGCGGCACGTCCGCCGACAAGCTCGAAGGTCTGCGACCGCGTCAGTGGCAGCTTGACCGGGCGGCCGAGCATCCTTGCGGCCATCGGCGCGATGGCGTCCTGCGGATAACAGAACCCTTTTGAGCCGAAGCCACCACCGAGATAGGGCGAGACGAGGCGCACCTTCTCGAAGGGGATGTCGAACCATTCCGCGTAGGTGCGGGCCATTCCGTCGAGCCACTGGCTCGGCTCCCAGATGGTCAGTTGATTGCCTTCCCAGCCGGCGATGCTGCCATGCGGCTCCATCGGCGCCTGGTATTCGCGCGAGGTGAAATATTCATGCTCGATGCGCACCGGCGATGAGGCAAGCGCCGCCTCGGCGTCGCCCCAGCCCTTGGCCGAGCCGGGTGCTTCCGTGCCGCTGGCGGCATTCGGCTCTCTCAACCCGGCGACCACCGGCGCGGCTTCGTATTCGATCTCGAGCTGGCGGGCGGCTTCCGTCGCCTGCTCGAACGTCTCGGCGACGATCGCCGCGACAGGCTGGCCGGCGAAGGTGATCTCGTCGGGGAACGGCGAGAAGGGAGTGCCCTCCGGCGGTTTGTTGCCCAGCCAGTCGGAGGCTGCCTTGAGCGCCAGCGCGTTTTCGCGGTGCAGCACCAGAAGCACGCCCGGCAAGGACCCGGCGGCCGATACATTGATGCGCGTGACGCGGCCGGCGGCGATCCTGCTGCCGACAAGTACGGCATGGACCATGCCTTCGGGACGATATTCCAGCGGATAACGCGCCGCGCCGCGAACCTTCACCGGGCCGTCGATGCGCGCGATGCGGGCGCCAAGCGGTGAAGCGTCCGCCGGAGTGTCGGATGCGTCGCCATGTTTGCGAAGTGTTTCGACAGGGCTCATGCCGCGTCTCCCAGTTTGAGGATGGCGCGCGCCACAACGCGCGGCGCCAGATCGATCTTGTATTGGTTGCCGCCACGGGCAACCGCGCCTTTGACGGCAAGCATGCTCGCCAGCCGCACGGTTTCCGGGTCGATCGTCCGGCCCTTCAGGGCTTCCTCGACGCCACGCGCCCGCCACGGTTTCGTCGCCACGCCGCCGAGCGCGACGCGCAAATCGCGAACCGTGCGTCCATCTTCCTCGAATTCGATGCCGACGGCGGCACTTGCCGCCGCGAACTCATAGGATTGCCGGTCGCGCACCTTGAGATAGACCGAGCGACGCGCCGCCGGTGAAGCTGGAATGCTGATGCCGGTGATCATCTCGCCCGGCAGCATCGGATGTTCCTTCTCCGGCATGTCGCCGGGCAGCAAAAAGAAATCATCGATCGGCATCTGCCGCCCGCCGAGATGAACGATGGCGTCGAACGCCACCAGCGCCACGGCGAGATCGCCCGGATTGGCGGCGATGCAGGCTTCGCTCGTGCCGAGCACCGCATGGTTGCGGGTGACGCCGCCGATGGCCGAGCAGCCGCTGCCGGGATTGCGCTTGTTGCACGCGGGAAAATTCTTCGGATCGCGGAAATAGGGGCAGCGGGTACGCTGCATCAGATTGCCGCCGATCGTCGCCATGTTGCGCAATTGCGCCGATGCGCCCTGGTTCAGCGCCTCGGAAATCGCCGGGAAGAACTCACGCACGCCCGGATCGCTTGCTACCCGGCTCATTTTCGCCAATGCGCCGATCTCGGCCCCGGCGGCGTTCGCCACTACTCCGTCCATGCCGGCGAGGCGACTGATATCGATCACGCTGTCCGGCTCGGCGACACCGCATTTGGCGAGGTCCACGAGGGTCGTGCCGCCGGCAAGCAGCATGGCTCCCGGCAAGGCCGCGGCCCGCCGCGCCTCTTCGGCTGTCGTCGCTCGCTGATAGGAAAAATCTCTCATGATGATGCCTCCGCAGCCTGGCGCACGGCGGCGACGATGTGGGGGTAAGCGCCGCAGCGGCAGAGATTGCCCGACATGTATTCGCGGATCTCGTCGTCCGACCCGGCATGGCCCTCGCGGATGCAGGCCGCCGCCGACATGATCTGGCCCGGCGTGCAGTAGCCGCACTGGAACGCGTCATGTTCGAGGAACGCCGCCTGGACGGGATGCGGGTCGCCGCCGGGTGCGGAAAGCCCCTCGATGGTGGTGACGGCGCGGCCTTCGACCTGCGCCGCCAGCGTCAGGCAGGCGAGCACGCGCTCGCCATCGACATGAACGGTGCAGGCGCCGCACTGGCCCTGGTCGCAGCCCTTCTTGGTTCCGGTCAGGCCGATGTGCTCGCGCAGCGCATCGAGCAGCGTGACGCGCGGCTCGGCTTCCAGCGTCTCGGTCTTTCCGTTGATGGTGAGATTGAGCGTGGTTCGGTTCGTCATGGGCGTCGGGCTCCAATGCTTGACGCGGGGCCTCGGCGGCCCAGATGAGGGAAAAGCTTCCGGAAGGCGTTCGGATCGACGGGCGCAAAGGGTAGGCTGCGGTGTCGGGACGGCCTTGCATGGACAGGATACATGGCATACTCGATATTGATGATTAGGCCTCGGGAGGGCTCGCTCGCATAAGCGGAGGACCCTCCGTTTATTGAAATAGAGTTCGGCCCCATGGGTTTCAAGCCCGGCAAAGACGCTTCGGTGAATTTTTCTTCCAGCGGTTGCGAGACGGCTGGCGAGACGGTGCGGGAAAAGGACGGCTCGGCGAATCCCCAGGAAAAGATGCGCGTCGATGCGCGCCGCAATCGCGACAAGCTTGTCGAGGCCGCCGCCGCTGCCTTCGCTGAACATGGCGTCGAGGCGTCGCTGGAGGACATCGCGCGTCGCGCCGGCGTGGGGATAGGAACGCTCTACCGGCATTTCCCGACGCGCGAGCATCTGGTCGAGATCGTCTACCGCCGCGAGGTCGAAGCGGTCTGCGCCGCCGCCGAAGAACTCTCGCGGACCCTGCCGCCAGACGCGGCGCTCGAGCAATGGATGCTGCGCTTCGTCGACTATATCGCCACCAAGCGCGGCCTCGCCGCCAGCTTGAAGATTCTTCTCGGCGCGGATTCGACCTTGCGTTCGGAGACGGCCGGAAGGGTATCGGAAACGCTGAAGCGCATGGTCGATACCGCCATGGCCGACGGTTCGATCCGCGGCGACATCGATGCCACCGATGTGGCGCACGCGCTGTCGAGCATCTATTCCGCACCTGACACGAAGGATTGGCGCGAGCGATCCCACCGTCTCGTTTCGCTGCTCATGGGCGGCCTTCGCTGGGGCGCGCCCAAAGCCTCCTGAAGGTCTTGCGCTGGCGGCCTAGTCTTTTTCCAATAGCGCCGCCGCCGTCCGCTCGTCGGTGATGAGGCCGTTGATGAGACGTCGGTTGGCGGCGGCCCGGATGCCCGGAAGCTTGCGCTTGCCCATTGCCAGCGCCACCACGAGCGATTTCTCGCGTGACGGAATCGGCGCCGAGGCAACCCGGTCGTTGGTGATGCCGTCGATCAGGCGGCCATCGCCGTCAAAAGCCCATCCGACGATCTCCGCGACGGCTCCGGCCTTCTGCAGCGCCTTCAGTTCCGCTTCCGTAATGAATCCGTCTTCATAAAGCGGCGCATCCGGGCCGAGGTCGCCGATGCCGATAAAGGTGATGTCGGCCTGCGCGGCCAGCGCTAGGGTAGGCTGGATCATGGGCTGGCTGAGCAGCATTTCGCGTTCTTCCGGCGAGGAGGCGATAACCGGAAGCGGCATCGGGAAGCTGCGCGCTTTGACCGTGTCGGCAAGGGTGAAGATGACGTTGTAAAAAGCCGCCGAGCCGTCTGGCGCGATGTTGCCGGTCAGCGACACGACCTTGTGCTGCGGGCACTCCATTGCGGGAAGTTGTTCGACCGCGGCTTTCAGCGTTCGCCCCGTTCCCAGCGCCATGACGACGGGCTCGGCAGAAGCCAGCCGTCGCTCGATTTCCGCCGCCGCCGCCTCCGCGACCCCGATCGTCGTCGAAGGCGAATCGGGGTCGCTCGGCACCACTTCCGCCAGGTCGAGCGCGTAACGCGACCGGAGTTCCCTGGCCAGTTCCAGGCAATTGGCGATCGGATGATCGATACGGACCCGAACCAAGCCCTCCGAAACGGCAAACGACACCAGCCGTTGCGCCGATTGGCGCGACACGCCGAGTTTGGCGGCGATCTGGTCCTGCGTATTGCCGGCAACGTAATAGAGCCAGCCGGCGCGCGCCGCGTCGTCGAGCCTGCTCGCGGTTCCGTTATCCTGACGCGTGCTGATTGCCACAATCCTGCCCATTCTTCACCGACACCGATCGGGCGGATTGGCGCCCTGAAGCCAATTCGTGGCCCATTGTTATGCCAGCTTCTGGTTATGTTTACAGACATTTTCGGCAAGGGCAATTGCTCACTTGGAGAGCACAACCATCTGTTGCGCCTGCGCATTATGCACCCGTCCGGCGGCGAGTACCGTCGCGAGGAATTGGCCTGTCTGAAACGCGAAATTGACTGGAAGGCTCCGTCTTGCAGGCAAGTACGGCCGCCGCGACCGTGTTTCGTGCTGCGATGCAGTAACGAATCTGGCTTGACACATTTTGCCACAAATGAGTAATTGCCCATAACTGAGGCAAATGCTCACCTTGGTTTTTGGGAGGATATTGATGAAACTTCGCACGCTCATTCTCGGCCTGTGCTCGGCGAGCCTGTTCGCTTTCGCCGCCAACGCCGAATCCATCACCATCGCCACCGTCAACAATGGCGACATGATCCGCATGCAGAAGCTGACGGACGATTTCACGAAGGCCAACCCGGATATTCAGCTCAACTGGGTCACGCTCGAGGAAAACGTCCTGCGCGAGCGCGTCACCACCGACATCGCCACCAAGGGCGGCCAATACGACGTCGTCACCATCGGCAATTACGAGGTTCCGATCTGGGCCAAGCAGAAATGGCTGACGCCGCTCGACAAGCTCGGCGCCGATTACGACGTCGATGACCTCCTGCCCGCCATCCGCGGCGGCCTGACGGTCGACGGCAAGCTCTACGCCGCGCCTTTCTATGGCGAGTCGGCGATGATCATGTACCGCACCGACCTCTTCGACAAAGCCGGCCTCAAGATGCCGGAAAAGCCGACCTGGGACTTCATCGGCGACGCGGCGCGCAAGATCACCGATCGCGCCAATGGCATCAACGGCATCTGCCTGCGCGGCAAGGCCGGCTGGGGCGAGAACATGGCGTTCCTGACGGCCATGGACAATTCCTTCGGCGGCCGCTGGTTCGACGAGAAATGGCAGCCGCAATTCGACCAGCCGGCGTGGAAGAACACGCTCGGCACCTATGTCAAGCTGATGAAGGACGCCGGCCCGGAAGGCGCTTCGTCCAACGGCTTCAACGAGAATCTGACGCTCTTCCAGCAGGGCAAGTGCGGCATGTGGATCGACGCCACCGTGGCGGCGTCCTTCGTGTCGGACCCGAAGAATTCGACCGTTGCAGACAAGGTCGGCTTCGCCATCTTCCCCGATACCGGCAACGGCAATCACGGCAACTGGCTGTGGTCGTGGAACCTGGCCATTCCGGCCAGCTCGCAGAAGGTCGACGCGGCGGAGAAATTCGTCTCCTGGGCGACCAGCAAGCACTACACCGAGCTTGTCGCCTCCAAGGAAGGCTGGGCCAGCGCGCCTCCCGGAACGCGCACCTCGCTCTACAACAACCCCGACTACCAGAAAGCCGCGCCCTTCGCCGCACCGACGCTTGCCGCGATGAACGCTGCCGACATCACCAAGCCGAGCGTCAAGCCGGTGCCCTATACGGGCGGGCAGTTCGTCGCCATTCCCGAATTCCAGGGTCTTGGCACGACGGTCGGGCAGATATTCTCGGCGGCGCTCGCCGGGCAATCGAGCGTGGATGACGCGCTGGCCGCCGCGCAGACGGCTGCGGTCCGCGAGATGACTCGCTCGGGCTATATCAAATAAGGCAGCCTCCCAGGGCGCCTTGGCCGTCCGGTTCCCAGTCCGGGCGGCCACCTTACAAACGCTGAAAATTAAATCTGTGCGAATGCGGGGTGACCACCATGGCTACTCGACAGACCGCCACGCTTGCCCGCTTCATGATGGCGCCGTCCGTCATCCTGCTCCTCATCTGGATGGTCGTGCCATTGGCGATGACGCTGTGGTACTCGTTCGAAAACTACAATCTGCTCAACCCGGCCAACATCAATTTCGCCGGATGGTTCAACTACAAATTCTTCTACAGCGACCCGGCCTTTTTCCAGTCGATCTGGAACACGCTGGTCATCGTCGTCGGCGTGCTCCTGATCACGGTGATCGGCGGCACCGCGCTCGCCCTGCTCATCGACCAACCGATGTTCGGCCAGGGCATTGTGCGCATCCTCGTCATCTCACCCTTCTTCGTCATGCCGCCGGTGGCGGCGCTGGTGTGGAAGAACATGATCATGAACCCGAGTTACGGCATCTCTGCCGATCTGGCCCATGCCGTGGGATTGCGGCCGATCGACTGGTTCGCACAATATCCGCTGCTGTCGATCGTCATCATCGTCGCCTGGCAATGGCTGCCGTTCGCGACGCTGATCCTGCTGACCTCGCTGCAATCGCTCGATGGCGAGCAGATGGAAGCCGCCGAAATGGACGGCGCCGGCTTCGTCAGCCGTTTCATCCATTTGACGGTGCCGCATATGTCGCGCGCCATCACCGTGGTCATCCTGATCCAGACGATCTTCCTGCTCAGCGTCTATGCCGAGATCCTCGTCACGACGAACGGAGGCCCGGGCTACGCATCGACCAATCTGCCCTTCCTGATCTATCGCACGGCGCTGCTCGGCTACGATGTCGGCGGCGCTTCCGCTGGCGGCATCATCGCCGTCGTGCTGGCCAACGTCGTCGCCTTCTTCCTGATGCGCGCCGTCGGCAAGAACCTCGACAAGTAGAACGGGAGAGAAACGATGGCCCGCGCAGTTTCCACCCAAGCCAAGATCGGATGGACGATCGCCGCCTGGATCGTCGCCCTGCTGATCTTCTTTCCGATCCTCTACACCATCATCACCAGCTTCAAGTCCGAGACGGAAGCGATCGCCGGTTTCAACCTCATTCCATCGGGCACGCTGGAGAGCTACCGCGAGGTGCAATCGCAGTACAATTACTTCAAGCCGTTCTTCAATTCCGTGCTGCTTTCGGTCGGCTCGACCATCCTCGCCCTGATCATCGCCGTTCCGGCCGCCTGGTCCATGGCCTTCTCGCCCACGAGATGGACCAAGGACATATTGATGTGGATGCTCTCCACCAAGATGATGCCGGCGGTGGCCGTGCTCGTCCCGATCTACCTGATCTTCCGCGATTTCCACCTGCTCGACAGCCGCATCGGCCTGACCATCATGCTGATGCTCATCAACCTGCCGATCGTGGTGTGGATGCTCTACACCTATTTCCGCGAAATCCCCGGCGAGATCCTCGAAGCCGCGCGCATGGATGGCGCAACGTTGTGGGGCGAGATTGTCTATGTGCTGACGCCGATGGCGGTTCCGGGCATCGCCTCGACGCTGCTCCTCAACATCATCCTGGCGTGGAACGAATCCTTCTGGACCATTCGCCTGACCACAACCAACGCCGCGCCGCTCACCGCCTTCATCACGTCGTTTTCAAGTCCGCAGGGCTTGTTCTGGGCGAAGCTTTCCGCCGCCTCGACGCTGGCGATCGCGCCGATCCTGATCATGGGCTGGTTCTCGCAAAAACAGCTTGTGCGGGGTCTCACATTCGGCGCGGTGAAATAAGCGCCCGGACACAGGCCACAGGGGAGGAACCCATGGGAAACATCACGCTCAAGAACGTCTCCAAATCGTTCGGATCCACAGTCATCATCCCCGACATCGACCTGGTCATCGAGGATGGCGAGTTCGTCGTCTTTGTCGGTCCGTCGGGTTGCGGCAAGTCCACCCTTTTGCGCCTGATCGCCGGGCTGGAGGACACCAGCGGCGGGTCCATCAACATCGATGGCCGCGACGTAACGGGCGAAGCGCCGGCGAAGCGCAAGCTGGCGATGGTGTTTCAATCATACGCGCTTTATCCGCATATGTCGGTGGCGAAGAACATCGCCTTTCCGCTGAAGATGGCGGGCGAGAGCCAGGAGACGATCGACAAGAAGGTCAAGGACGCCGCCCGCGTCCTCAATCTGACCAATTATCTCGAGCGTCGACCGGGCCAGCTCTCCGGCGGCCAGCGCCAGCGCGTCGCCATTGGCCGCGCCATCGTGCGCAACCCGAGCGCCTTCCTGTTCGACGAACCGCTGTCCAACCTCGACGCCGCCCTGCGCGGCACCATGCGGCTCGAAATCAGCGAACTGCACCAGCAATTGAAGACGACCATGATTTACGTCACCCACGACCAGGTCGAGGCGATGACCATGGCCGACAAAATCGTCGTTCTGAACGCCGGCAATATCGAGCAGGTCGGTTCGCCGATGGAACTTTACAAGACGCCCAAGAACCTGTTCGTCGCCGGCTTCATCGGCTCGCCGAAGATGAATTTGATCGAGGGCGAACAGGCCGCAAAGCATAGCGCCAGGACCATCGGCATCCGACCCGAGCATTTGAAGATTTCCCAGACCAACGGTGACTGGAAGGCGACCGTTGGCGTCGCCGAGCATCTCGGCTCCGACACCTTCCTGCATGTACAGTCGGACATTGCCGGGCCGCTGACGGTGCGCGCCGATGGCGAACTGAAGGTCAGCCACGGCGACGTGATCTATCTGACGCCGGACCCGGCAAAGCTGCATCGCTTCGGCGCCGACGGGAAGGCGATGGCGGCGTGAGACTTGAGGGCAAATCGGCGCTGATCACCGGTTCGGCGCGCGGCATCGGCCGCGCCTTTGCCGAAGCCTTCGCGCGTGAAGGGGCAATTGTCGCTATCGGGGACATCAACATGGAAGCCGCGACGAGGACGGCGGCCGAAATTGGCGGCGGCGCGTACGCCATCCATCTCGACGTGACCGATCAGGCCTGCATCGACGCTGCCGTCAAGGCGGTTGAAGATAAAGCGGGCGGCGTTGATATCCTCATCAACAACGCCGCGCTCTTCGACCTGGCCCCGATCGTCGACATCAGCCGCGCCAGCTATGACAAACTGTTCGCGGTCAATTTCGCCGGCTCCCTGTTCACCTTGCAGGCGGTGGCGCGCTCCATGATCGCGCGCGGCAAGGGCGGCAAGATCATCAACATGGCGAGCCAGGCCGGCCGCCGGGGCGAGGCGCTGGTCGCCATTTATTGCGCCACCAAGGCCGCCATCATCAGCCTGACCCAGTCGGCCGGGCTCGATCTCATCAAGCATGGCATCAACGTCAATGCGATCGCGCCGGGCGTCGTCGACGGGGAGCATTGGGAAGGCGTCGATGCTCTTTTCGCCCAATATGAAAACCGCCCGCGTGGCGAGAAGAAGAAACTGGTCGGCGAAGCGGTGCCTTACGGACGCATGGGTACGGCCGAAGATCTGACCGGCATGGCGGTATTCCTGGCGAGCAGCGACAGCGATTACGTCGTGGCCCAGACCTACAATGTCGACGGCGGCAACTGGATGAGTTGATCCGATGACCCTCAAACTCTCGTCAAGCGCGCTGGACAATTTGCCCGCCAATGTCGCGGCTCCGACATATCGTGCGGCCGACCTTTCGCCGGGCATCGTTCATTTCGGTGTCGGCAATTTCCACCGCGCGCATTTGCAGGTCTATCTCGACCGGCTGATGAACGAAGGCCGCGACCGCGACTGGGGAATCATCGGCGCCGGGGTGACGCCCTACGACATGAAGATGCGCGATGCGCTGGCCGGCCAGGATTGGCTGACGACCGTCGTCGAGCAGTCGGCGGAGACATCTTCAGCGCGCGTGACCGGCGTGATGACGGACTTCCTTCCGCCGATGGACGGCCGCGCCATAATTGCCAAACTCGCCGACCCGGCGGTTCGCATCGTGTCGCTGACCGTGACCGAAGGCGGCTATTTCGTGAACCCGGCGCTTGGCCAGTTCGATCGGGCCAGTCCCGCGATCGCGGCCGACGCCGCCAATCCGGACAATCCGAAAACGGTCTTCGGTCTCATCCTTTCCGGCCTCAAGGCGCGGCGCGCGGCGGGCATTCCGCCCTTCACGGTCATGTCCTGCGACAACGTTCCCCACAATGGCAAGGTGGCGCGCGACGCGGTGGCCGGACTCGCCGCCGCCCAGGATGCGGATTTTGCAAACTGGGTTCGCGCCGAAGTGGCCTTCCCGAATGCCATGGTCGATCGCATCGCCGTGGCCACGTCGGACCGGGAGCGGCAGATCACTCGCGACATGTTCGGCATCGAGGATGCCTGGCCGGTCTTCTGCGAAGACTTCATCCAATGGGTGGTCGAGGACAAGTTCACCGCCGGCCGGCCGGCCTTTGACGAGGTGGGCGCCGAATTCGTCGATGACGTGACCCCCTGGGAGATGATGAAGATCCGCATCCTCAACGGAGGGCACGCCATCATCGCCTACGCTTCCGGGTTGCTGGATATCCACTTCGTCCATGAGGGCATGCAGAACGAACTGGTTCGCGCCTTCCTGCAAAAGGTCGAGCGCGACGAGATTATCCCGATCGTGCCGCCAGTCCCCCACACCGACCTCGACACCTATTTCCGCAAGGTCGAGGAACGCTGCCTCAATCCCAAGATCGGCGACACGATCCGCCGCCTCTGTCTCGACGGTTCCAACCGCCAGCCGAAATTCATCATTCCCTCGATCGCCGATAGGCTGGCGAAGAACCTTCCTGTAAAGGGTCTGGCGCTAGAATCGGCGCTCTGGTGCCGTTACTGCCATGGCACGACCGATTCGGGAGCCGTGATCGAGCCCAATGACCCGGATTGGGATCGTCTCCAGAAAGCGGCGCGCGCCGCCAAGGACGATCCGTCGGCATGGCTGGCGATGTCGGACATCTATGGCGATGTCGGCAAATCCGCTTCCTTCCAGGAGGCCTTCTCGCGTAGTCTCCGGACCTTGTGGGCCGAGGGTACGAAGGCGACGCTGAAATCCTATCTTGCGGACCGGCTTTGACCGCGAGACGGTCGTGGTGATTTATCGGTGGCTACGGGCAGGCGAGCTTTGTAGACGTCTACGCTGGAGATCGGCAGCATGAATCTTGGACTGAAGGGCAAAGTCGCCGTCATAACCGGCGCCAGCGTGGGCATCGGGCTCGGCGTGGCGGAAGCCTTCGCAAGCGAAGGCGCGCATCTGGTGATGGCGGCTCGGCAGGAAGATCGGCTGACCCGAGAGGCGAAACGCATCGCCAGCGACCATGGCGTGCGCGCACTTCCGGTTTGCTGTGATGTGGCGACGGTCGACGGCGTCGCGCGGCTTGCCGAGTCCGCGGAGGAAGCGTTCGGCGGGGTCGATATCCTCGTCAACAATGCCGGCACCGGCTCCAACGAGACGATCATGGAAGCCCCGGACGAAAAATGGCAGGCCTACTGGGACCTGCATGTCATGGCCGCCGTCCGTCTCGCCCGCGCCTTCGTGCCCATGATGCGCCGGCGCGGCGGCGGCGCGATCGTGCACAACGCCTCGATCTGCGCCGTGCAGCCGCTCTGGTACGAGCCGATCTACAATGTCACCAAGGCGGCGCTGCTCATGTTCTCGAAAAACCTCGCCAATGAGGTCGTCAAGGACAACATCCGCGTCAACACCATCAATCCGGGGCTCATACTGACTTCGGACTGGATCAAGACGGCGAAACAGCTCACCGCTTCCGGCGACGGCGACTGGGAGGGCTATCTTCAGGGGGTCGCCGATGAGCACGCCCCCATCAAGCGTTTCGGCACGGTCGCTGAACTGGCTAATTTCTTCGTCTTCCTGTGCTCGGATCGCGCCTCCTATTCGGTGGGCGCGACCTATCACGTCGATGGCGGCATGCTGAGGACGATATGAAAATGCCCCGCGCGGCGAAGGCCCAACTACCTTGAGCCCGCCCGCTCTTGTCATCTTCGATTGCGACGGCGTGCTGGTCGACAGCGAGCCGATTTCCATCTCGGTTCTCACCGACATCATTTCCCGTGCCGGGGGCGTGATCGACGAGGACGGGGCCTATCGGCATTTCCTTGGCAAGAGCATGGCCACCATAAGCGAGGTGCTCGCCGCCGAATTCGGCTTCGCGATGACCGAAGAGCATCTGAAGCGCATCCGCGCCGAACTTGGACGGCGGCTCACCGATGAATTGAAGCCCATTCCCGGAATCCGTGGCGTCGTCGCCGGCCTGAAGACCGCCCATTGCGTCGCTTCTTCCAGCCAGCCGGAGCGTATTCGCCTGTCGCTCGGCCTCACCGGACTGTTGCCCTTCTTCGAGCCGCACATCTACAGTGCGACGATGGTCGACAGAGGCAAGCCCGCGCCCGATCTTTTCCTGCATGCCGCCCGCGACATGGGCGCGGAGCCGCGGGATTGCCTGGTGATCGAGGACAGTCCGGCCGGCATCCGGGCGGCCAAAAGCGCCGGCATGCGCGTCTTCGGTTTTACCGGTGGCTCGCATGCCCATGCCGGCGGACTGGCGCAAGCTCTGGCGCCGCTGGAGCCGGATGCGGTCTTCGACGACATGGGCCGCTTGCCGGCGCTGATGGCGTCGTTCGGCAAGGCGTGCTGATGGGAAAATTCGTCTGTGCTGTCGATGTCGGCACCGCCAGCGCCCGCGCCGCGATCCTCGACAGCGCCGGCGGCATGTGCGGACGCGCCGAGCATGCGATCGCGTTGCGTCGTCCCGACGCGTTTTTTGCCGAGCACGATTCGGAAGACATCTGGCGCGCTGTCTGCGGCGCTGTGCGTGAAGCCCGTAGGTTCGCCGGAGTCGGGCCCGAAGATATTACGGGAATTGCCTTCGACGCCACCTGTTCGCTGGTTCTGCGCGGCGGCGATGGTGCGCCGTTGCCGCTATCGTCGCCCGGTGGCGGCTCATGGGACACGATTTCCTGGTTCGACCACCGCGCCCATGCCGAAGCCGACGAATGCACCGCGACTGGCGACGCGGCCCTTGCCTCTGTCGGCGGCGTCATGTCGCCGGAGATGCAGATCCCCAAGCTGATGTGGCTGAAGCGTCACCACCCCGATATCTGGCGGCGAGCCGGTTCCATCTTCGATCTCGCCGACTTTCTGGCCTGGAAGGCATCGGGGTCGAGCGACCGCTCGCATTGCACGCTTGCCTGCAAATGGACATTTCAAGCGAACGGCGCGTCCGGATGGCGGCAGGATTTCTTCGATGCGGTCGGCCTTCCCGACCTCTTGACGTGCGGCAACCTTCCGGGCCGTTCGCGTCCGGTTGGCGCCGATCTCGGGCCGCTGCGGGAAGATGCGGCCCGCGCGCTCGGCCTGACGCCGGCCTGCCGGGTCGCTGTCGGCATGATCGACGCGTATGCCGGGGCGCTCGGCGTTCTCGGCGGTTTTGCCGCGACACCCGGCGAATTTGAGCGCCGCGCGGCGCTGGTCGCGGGAACGTCGAGCTGCGTCCTCCTGTTTTCGGATAAGCCGCGTAGCTTCCCCGGCGCTTGGGGACCGAATCGCGGGGTTGTCTTTCCGGGTCTTTGGGCCAGTGAGGGCGGACAATCCGCCACAGGAGCGCTACTCGATCATGTCATCCGCTGGCACGGCGCCAGTGGCGAACCGGACATGGCGGCCCATAGCCGGATCGTGCGGCGGGTAATGGAATTGCGCGCGGCGGAAGGCCCGGATTGGGCGGCCCGGCTGCATGTCCTGCCCGACTTCCACGGCAATCGGTCGCCTTTCGCCGATCCGAATGCGCTCGGTGTCGTCAGCGGCCTGGCGCTCGATGCGTCATTCGATGGCCTGTGCCGTCTTTATTGGCGCACGGCGGTCGCCATCGCGCTCGGTGTGCGCCAGATCTTGGAGTCGATCGGCGAGGCGGGACATGAGATCGATCGGCTGCATCTCGCCGGCGGCCATACACGCAATCCCTTGCTGACGGAACTCTATGCCGACGCCACGGGGCATGTCATTGTCGAGCCGTCGGACAAGGACGAGGCGGTGCTCCTGGGCACGGCGATGGCCGCGGCGACGGCGGCTGGTCATTATCCCAGCCTTGAGGCAGCGGCAGTCGCCATGCATCGCGACGGGCGCGAACGAGCGCCGGATCCCGCAACTCGGGACCGCTACGACCGGGACTACCGCATCTTCCAGGAAATGCATGGGCACCGTCGCGCCATAGACGCCATCCGGTGAGATCAATTCTACCGCGCCAGGTCGGCCACCAGCGCGTCGAGAACGATCATGCCAGCCGGCGTCGCCCTGAGCCTCGAATTGCCGATCGGCTCGATGAGATCCTCGTCGCGCAGGATGGAGACGCGATCGGCGGACAGCGAGCGGCCGGCCAAACTCTCATAGCGTGCAATATCGATCCCCTCGGCGAGGCGCAGCCCCATCAGGAGGAACTCGTCTCCTTCCTCCGAATGCGACAGGGTTTCGCCGCCGGCGATACCGTGGCCGCGCGCCTCGACCAGATTGAGCCAGGTTTCCGGCATTTTCTCCGCCATGGTGACGACGCGGCGTCCGCGTTCGACGAAGCGGCCGTGGGCGCCCGGCCCGATGCCCGCATATTCGCCGTAGCGCCAATAGATCAGATTATGCCGGCTTTCCGCGCCAGGACGGGCATGGTTGGAAATTTCGTAGGCCGGCAGACCACCCCGCGCCGTCACCTCTTGTGTAACACGATAGAGTTCGGCCGCCTGGTCGCTGTCTGGAACGACGAATTTCCTGGCCGCGTGCAGCGCATGGAAGGGCGTGCCTTCCTCAATCGTCAGTTGATAGAGCGACAGGTGATCGGCGGCGTGGCCGATCGCCTGCTCCAGTTCCGCCGCCCATGCCTCGGGCGTCTGGCCGGGACGCGCATAGATCAGGTCAAACGACATGCGCGGGAAGATCGCGCGTGCCAGTTCGATCGCCCTCAGCGCCTCCGCCACAGTGTGTAGTCGCCCGAGGAAACGAAGATCCGGGTCATTGAGCGCCTGTACACCCATGGACACGCGGTTGACGCCGGCGGCGCGGTAGCCGCGGAAACGCTCCGCCTCGACGGAAGACGGATTGGCCTCGAGCGTGACCTCGATATCGCCCGGCACAGTCCAGTTGGCCGCCACCGCATCGAGCAGCGCGCCGACTGTCTCCGGATGCATCAGCGACGGCGTGCCGCCGCCGAGAAAGATGCTCGATACGGTGCGTGGACCGGTGCGCGCCGCGACCGCCTCCATCTCGCGCGCGAAGGCGGCGGCGAAACGCTTCTGTTCGACCGGCTGATGGCGGACATGGCTGTTGAAGTCGCAATAGGGGCACTTGGCCGCGCAGAACGGCCAATGGATATAGACGCCGAAGCCGGGATCGGCGTCGGTCATGTCGAGCCCAGACAGGCGCGGGCGAATTTCTGGAAGGCGCGGGCGCGATGCGACAGCGCTTCGGCCTGGCCGGGTTTCCAGCCATGTTTTTCTTCCGCGCTCATCTCGCCGAAGGTGCGCTTGTGTCCATCCGGCAGGAAGACGGGATCGTAGCCGAAGCCCTGGTCGCCGCGCGGGGGCCAAACCAGCGCACCTTCCGCCTCGCCGCGAAAGAACTCGGAAGTGCCGTCGGGCAGGGCCAGGCAGATGACGGAGACGAAGCGCCCGCGCCGGTCGGATGGGGCCGTAACGCCCTTTTCCCGTAACAAATCCTCCACCTTGCCCATGGCGATGTTGAAATCGCGCGAGCCATCCGGAGTCTCGGCCCAGTTCGCCGTATAGACGCCGGGATCGCCGCCGAGCGCATCCACGCACAAGCCCGAATCGTCCGACAGCGCCGGCAGGCCGGTGGCGCGCATCGCCGCGTCGGCCTTGATGAAGGCATTCTCCTCGAATGTCGTGCCGGTCTCTTCCGGCTCGGGCAGGCCAAGCTCGCCCGCCGATGCCGCCTGCAGCCCGAACGGCGCGATCAGATCGCTGAATTCGCGCAGCTTGCCCGCATTATGCGTGGCCACCACCAGCTTTTCGCCCGCCTTGAAGATCATTCCATGCCCCATATTTTCGGCTCGGCGAATTCCAGCGAATTGCCGGCCGGATCACGGAAATAGATCGAACGGCCGCCTGTTGATTCCGGGTCGGAGGAGGGCCAGACGAAATCGGCTTCGATCGCCACCCCGTGCGCTGTGAGATGCGCCCTCCAGGCTTCGATTTCCTCGCCGGTGGCGCGAAAACAGAGATGGCCGTCGCCGCGCGCGCCATGGGGCGGCACCGGCAGCCTGGCGTCCTGCGGCGGAGGTGTCTCGGTCGCAGCCGCGTTGAAGAGAAGCAGCATACTGTTCCCGCAGCGGAAAAAGACCTGCCTGCCTTCCGTCTTCACTTTCCGTTCGAGGCCGAGAACGTCTCGATAGAACGCTTCGGCCTTGTCGAGATCATCGACATAAAGCGCGGATTCGAGGATGCCGGCGGGAGTCATCACGAAATCAGGCGATCGCCATCTGCTGCAGGCTGACCAACCGCCCGATGCCCTTGCGCGCCAGCGCCATCAGTTCGGTGAATTGCGCCTGGCTGAACGGTTCGCCCTCGGCGGTACCCTGGATCTCGACGATGCCGCCCTTCCCCGTCATGACGAAATTGGCGTCGGTACCGGCCGTCGAATCCTCGTCATAATCGAGGTCGAGGACTGGCTGGCCGTCATGGATGCCGCAGGAGATCGCCGCGACATGGTCTTTCAGCACCTTGCCGACAACGATCATCTGCCGCGCTGCCATCCATTGCAGGCAATCGTTGAGCGCCACCCAGCCGCCGGTGATGGAGGCGGTGCGCGTGCCCCCGTCGGCCTGCAGCACGTCGCAATCGACGGTGATCTGCACTTCGCCGAACGCCTTGAGGTCGACGACGGCGCGCAGCGAGCGGCCGATGAGGCGCTGGATTTCCTGCGTTCGTCCGCCCTGCTTGCCGGTAGCCGCCTCGCGCCGCATCCGGTCGCCCGTCGAGCGCGGCAGCATGCCGTATTCGGCCGTCACCCAACCCTTGCCCGAATTGCGCATCCAGCCCGGCACCTTTTCCTCCAGGCTTGCCGTGCACAGGACATGCGTGTCGCCGAACTTCACGAGGCATGAGCCTTCCGCATGCTTGGCGACGCCGCGCTCGAAGGAAATGGCCCGCATTTCGTCATTGTCGCGCTTGGATGGCCGCATGAGATCGCATTCTCCTGATTGGAATCGTGGGCGGCTTGTAACGCCATGGCCAAAGCGACGCAAAGGAAAAGGCCGTTCGCTTCACGTTGCGTTCGTTCCTCACACGTCTATATTTCTCCTGTATGGAGGCTGCTCGCGAAAAATGACGAAGCCGCTTATGGACCAGAACCTGCAACTGCTCGATGCCCGCTCGCGCGATATCTTCCGCCTGATGGTGGATTCCTATTTGCGCGACGGCGAACCGATGGGGTCGCGCAACCTGTCGCGCATGCTGCCGCTGTCGCTTTCGCCGGCGACGGTGCGCAATGTCATGAGCGATCTCGAGCATCTCGGGTTGATTTACGCGCCGCACATCTCGGCGGGCCGGCTGCCGACGCAGAAGGGGCTGCGCTTCTTCGTCGACGCCTTCATGGAGCTTGGCGATTTATCCGACGAGGAACGCCGCGTCATCGATGCCCAGGTCAAGGCGTCGGGCAGCGGCGCCAGCCTGGAACACATGCTGACCGAGGCGAGCCAGATGCTGTCGGGCCTGTCGCGCGGCGCGGGACTGGTGCTGGCCACCAAGGCCGAGACGCCGCTCAAGCATATCGAATTCATCCAGCTCGAGCCGGACAAGGCGTTGGCCGTTCTCGTGTCGCAAAATGGCGATGTCGAAAACAGGGTTATCGATATCCCCGCTGGCGTGACGACATCTCAACTGCACGAGGCCTCGAATTTCCTCAACGCCCATATAAGGGGCCGCACGCTGGTCGAAGCGCGCATCGAGATCGCCCGGCTCAAGGACGAGACCCGCGCCGCGCTCGATACGCTATCGCAGGAACTCGTCGAAAGGGGGCTGGCGGTATGGGCCGGCACGGAGGACAATTTGCCGGCGCGGCTCATCGTGCGTGGACGCGCCAATCTGCTCGAAAACATCACGGCGCAGGGCGACATCGACCTTTTGCGCCATCTGTTCGAGGATCTCGAGACCAAGGAAGGCCTCATCCAGTTGCTGGATCTGGCCGAGGAGGGCTCGGGGGTGCGCATCTTCATCGGCTCCGAGAACAAGCTTTTCTCGCTTTCTGGCTCGTCGCTGGTCGTCGCGCCCTACCGCGACAAGGACGCGCGTGTCGTTGGGGCGCTGGGCGTTATCGGCCCCACCCGGCTGAATTACGCGCGCATCGTGCCCATGGTCGACTATACGGCGCAGATGATCAGCCGCATGCTGGGATAGCGCGTCTGGCGTCTCGTGCCGCCTGCGTTGCCTCTTGATTTTCGGGCTTCGAACCTCGATATCGGGCGCAACTCCACGGACCACCGCGATATTGGATTGGCGATGAACAAAAAGCCCGAAAACGAAACCGCCTCGAATGCGAACCTCAAGGACGGCTCGGCCGAGCAGAGCCCGGCGAATGCCAATGAGGAAGGCGCCCTGGCGGCTGACTATGAAGCCTTCATGCGGCTTGCCAAGGAAAACGAGGAACTGAAGGACCGCGCCCTGAGGCTGACCGCCGATATGGAGAATTTGCGCCGCCGAACCGCCCGCGATGTGCATGACGCGCGTGTCTACGCGATCGCCAATTTCGCGCGCGACATGCTCTCCGTCTCGGATAATCTGAAGCGCGCGCTCGACGCCATTCCGCCGGAGGCGAAAGCCTCCGGCGATGCCGGGTTCACCTCGCTCATCGAGGGTGTGGAACTGACCGAGCGCTCCATGCTTTCCGCGCTCGAGCGGCATGGCGTGAAGAAGCTCGAACCGCAGGGTGAAAAGTTCGATCCGAATTTTCATCAGGCGATGTTCGAAGTGCCCAACGCGGACGTTCCCGCCAATTCGGTCGTTCAGGTGGTGCAGACCGGCTATGTCATAGGTGACCGCGTCTTGCGCCCCGCCATGGTGGGCGTCGCCAAGGGCGGCCCCAAACATCCCGCTGCCGAACCGGCGGCGGAACCCGGTCCGCCCGACGCGCAGGCCGAAAAGGACGCGTAAGGCTTTCGCACGCCGCGACCCTCGGCTAATCCTGAGCCGGGGGAAGACGCCATGAATCCTATCCTGTTGCTCGACTATGCCGGAGTTCGCGGTATTTGCCGCGACGGGCGCGCTTGCCGCGTCGCGCAAGCAGCTTGATATCATCGGCTTTCTTTTCCTCGCCGCCGTCACCGGTACGGGCGGCGGCACGTTGCGGGATGTGCTCCTCGGCCACCTTCCGGTTTTCTGGGTGCGCAATCCTGCCTATGTGCTGGTCTGCGTCGTGGTGAGCGTTCTGGTCTTCTTCACCGCTCATCTGGTCGAATCCCGCTACAAACTGCTGCTCTGGCTGGATGCCATCGGACTTGCCGCTTATTCCGCCATGGGCGCGGCGCAGGGTCTGGCGGCGACCGGCTCTCCCACGGTCGCCATCATAACAGGAGTGCTGACGGCGACGTTCGGCGGCATCCTGCGCGACCTGCTGGCAGGCGAGCCTTCCGTCCTGCTGCGGCCGGAGATATACGTCACCGCCGCGATGACGGGGGCGGCGGCGTTCACGCTGGCCCGACTTTGGGGCGCGACCATCCTGATTGCCGCCTCGTTCGCCTTTCTGGCGGCGTTCGCGGTGCGCGGTGGCGCGCTACGTTTCGGCTGGACTTTCCCCGCCTACCGCTCGCGTCCGGGCCGGAATCCGGAAGATATTCCCTGAGGGGACATCGCATGCGGCTGTTGCATTGATGTCACAACCATCAGTGGTGTGAAAAAATCGTGGGAACGATCTTTCTAGTGCCTTGTTCTGTGCCTATCGCCTCACCAATTCACCGGGCGGTGAGGGCAGTTCCAAGGAGTAGACTACCATGAAAAAGATCCTTCTCGCAGCGGTTGCGGCCTTTGCGTTGACAGCCACCGCCGCCAGCGCAGCCGACATGGTTACCGAACAGGCGCCGGCTCCCGCGGCTCCTATGGTCGTTCCGGTCTTCAGTTGGACCGGTGCCTATATCGGCGCCAATCTGGGCTATGGCTGGGCCAATGCCGGAGCATTCGACGATGACGGTTTCGTCGGCGGTGGCCAGCTCGGCTTCAATTACCAGTTCAGCAACAATGTCGTTCTGGGTATTGAAGGCGATATGGACGCCACGGGCATGAGCTTTGGCGGCAATGATGTGGACTACACGATTACGGGACGTGGCCGCCTCGGTTACGCCTTTGATCGCTGGATGGTCTACGGCACGGGCGGTGTCGCATACGCCAAGGCCGGCGGGTTCAACGATACCGGCTGGGTGGCCGGTGGCGGCGTCGAATGGGCCGCGACCAACCACATCGTTCCCGGTATCGAATACCTTCATTATGGCTTCGGCAACTTCGACAATACCGGCTTTGATGCCGATGCCGACGTGATCCGCGCCAGGCTGAGCTACAAGTTCTGATCTGAACGAACAGGTTGAACGGAAAAGGCGCGTCCCTCGGGATGCGCCTTTTTTCTGCGCGTATCAGATGACTATTTTGACCTCCGGGATGCACTGGCTCCCGATTTCCTCGCCGCGGCCGATTTGGCGGCGGGCTTTCGTTTCCCGCGCGACGCGGCCTGTTTCTTCTTTGCGAGTTCGGCGGCCTTTGCCTTCAGGCTTCTTTCTTTTTCGACATCGCGGCCGTGGGCCTTTGCCGCCTTCTCGCACCGGTCGCGGAATTGGGCCACTTCCTCGTCGGTAAGGTGTTCGATGCCGATAAAGGTATTCTCCCCACGTCCGACGCGGATCAGTTCATCGAGTTTTGCCTGGATGGCGCCGCTATCGCGATTCTGCGTGTTCTGGATGAGGAACACCATCAGGAAGGTGATGATGGTGGTGCCGGTATTGATGACAAGCTGCCACGTATCGGAATAGCCGAAAAACGGGCCGCTGACCGCCCATACGACCACGATGACGCAGCAGGCGAGAAACGTCGCCGGCATACCCGTGGCATGGGCGACAGCGTTGGCGACAACGGAAAAACGTTTGTTGAAATTCATTTTTGCGCCGCTTTCCGCGACCGGACGCCTTCGAGAAGTCCGGCCTGTTCGGCGGCGTCGCGGAGGTTTTCGCGCGGCCTCGGACCGATCTGCTGGATCACGAGCCCGGCGGCGAGCGAGCCCAGATCGCCGCAGATCTTGTGGCTCAGGCCCCTTGCATAGCCAAACAGGAAACCGGCCGCGTAAAGATCGCCGGCGCCGGTCGTATCGACCAGTTCATTGATTTCGGTCGCCCTGATGTTGACGGTTTGGTCTCCCGCCACAATGATCGAGCCCTCGGCGGAGCGGGTGACCGCGGCAAGCTTGCAATCCTCGCGGATCGCCTCGAGCGCGGTCTCGAACGACGAGGTCTGGTAGAGCGAAATCAGCTCGTGCTCGTTGGCGAAGACGATGTCGACCGTGCCGGAGCGCATGAGATCGAGGAATTCCTCGCGGTAACGATCGACGCAGAACGGATCGGACAAGGTCATGGCCACCTCGCCGCCGGCTTCGTGGGTGAGCTTCGCGGCCAGCCGGATCGCTTCCTTGGCGCGTGGCGGATCCCATAGATAGCCCTCGAAATAGGTCACCTTCGCGTTTGTCTTGGCGGGCTCGACATCCTCGGGGCCAAGTTCGACGCAGGCGCCAAGATAGGTATTCATGGAGCGTTCGCCGTCGGGCGTCACGAAAATCATCGACCGTGCGGTCGGCGGCGTGCCGGCCAGGGGCGGCGTGTCGAAATCCACCCCCTGGGTGCGAATATCACGCGTATAGAGTTCGCCGAGCGGGTCGGATGAGACCTTGCCGAAATAGGCGGCGCTCCCGCCGAAGCTCGCCACGCCGGCCGCCGTGTTGCCGGCGCTCCCGCCGGACGTTTCGATGGCTGACCCCATGCGCGCATAGAGCAGTTCGGCGCGCTCGGCGTCGATCAGGTTCATCGCCCCCTTTATGATGCCGTTTTCGACGATGAAATCATCATCGGCCGCGGCGATGATGTCGACAATCGCGTTGCCGATGCAAAGGACGTCATATGAGGGCATGGAAGTCTCCGCTTGGCCGCAATTCGGCGGTTCCGGATGGTGTAGCCGGGCGCCGCGATTTTGCAAGCCCGGCCATGTCGCCGCTTGCGGTGCGCGCCGCACGCTCTTACGTCCGGGCACGGCGAAACGAAACGCCGGTATTCGCCTTCCACCGGATAGTCCTGGAAACGATATGACCCTGGAAGCCGCCCGCCTGGCGATTGGAAACCTCTTTACCGCCGAATTCCGCGCGGTGTTCTTTAAGACGCTCGGACTGACATTGCTGCTTCTACTGGCGGTCTGGTTTGGGCTGCAGCATCTGTTCGACGCCTATGCCCTGCCGTGGATCGGGGCAATGCTGCCCGGCTTTCCCGCCTGGGCCGGATGGTTCGGCATCATCGCGGCGATCCTCGCCGGCATCGGTCTCGCACTGGCCATGGCGCTTCTGATCGCACCGGTGGCGGCGATCATCGCGGGACTGTTCCTCGACGAAATCGCGGAAATGATCGAGAAGACGGAATATCCGCTCGAAGGGCCGGGCCGGGCGCTGCCGGTGGGCCGGTCGATCGTGCTATCGCTGAAATTCTTCTCAATTGTCATCCTCGGCAATATCGTAGCCCTCTTTCTTCTCCTCATACCGGGGATCAACATCGCGGCCTTCTTTCTCGTCAACGGTTACCTGCTTGGCCGCGAGTTTTTCGAGTTCGCCGCGATGCGGTTCCGCGACGAGGCGGATGCGAAGGACATGCGGCGGCGGAATTTCGGTACGGTTTTTTTAGCCGGGCTGGTCATTGCGGCATTTCTGGCCGTGCCGGTCGTGAACCTTTTGACACCGCTTTTCGCCGCCGCGCTGATGGTGCATCTGCACAAGATGGTGTCGGAGAGGGAGCGGCGCTCCGTTTCGGGCGAACCGGTCCGGCGGCCCATCGCGAGCCAATAGTGACGGGATTCAGGCCCGTATGTCCGCGATTGGGGTCAGCGGCGCCGGAATGTCATTGGTCTTTATCGGCGCCTTGCACAAATCCGCTATGACGCAGCGTTCGCATTCGGGCCGCCGCGCCTTGCATACATAGCGTCCGTGCAGAATCAGCCAATGATGGGCATGGCGCATATATTCGGCCGGAATGACCCGGATCAGGCCCGCTTCCACTTCTTCGGGCGTCTTGCCGGGGGCTAGCCGCAAGCGGTTGCCCAGCCGGAAGATGTGCGTGTCGACCGCCATGGTCGGCTGGCCGAAGACATTGTTGAGCACGACATTGGCGGTCTTGCGTCCAACGCCAGGCAATTTCATCAACTGCTCTCGGCTATCCGGCACTTCGCCGCCATGGTCCTCGATGAGGGCGCGCGACAGCGCCAGCACGTTCTTGGCCTTGCCGCGCCAAAGGCCGATGGTGCGGATGTGGTCGGCGATGCCGCCTTCACCCATAGCGGCCATCTTCTGCGGCGTGTCGGCGATGGCAAAGAGCCCCTTTGTCGCCTTGTTGACCCCGGCATCGGTCGCCTGCGCTGACAGCACGACGGCGACCAGCATGGTGAAGGCGTTGGTGTATTCGAGTTCGCTTTGCGGTTCCGGCCGCTGCACCGAAAACCTCCGGAAGATCTCGTGGATTTCTTCTGACGCGTAGGGGATTTTCGCAGGTTTGACGCGTCGCGGCGAAGCGCGGGATTTTTGTTTGACCGGTAACGCTGTTTTGTTGTTCCGCTTTTCCATTCCCTCTCTATAATTGTTCCCATGGCCGACACAATCGCCGCCGACGAGCCGTTCTTTCGGGCGCTGCTGACGCCGCACCGGTCGCTTGGCCGCACCGGCTTTTATATCCTGATGGGAGCGCTCGCCTTCGGTTGGCTGGTGACCGGCATCTTTTTCGTGATCAGCGGCGCCTGGCCGGTGTTCGGCTTCTTCGGCCTTGATGTCATCGGCGTCTATGTCGCCTTCCGCCTCAACTACCGCGCCGCCCGCGCCCGTGAGGAAGTGGCGCTTTCGCGAACCCTGCTCGACATTCGCAAGACCGCGCCATCCGGCAAATCCGTTGCGCACAAATTCAATCCGTTCTGGACGCGATTTTCGGTCAATCGGCACAGCGAGATCGGCATCACGCGCATGTCGGTCGAGGCGCAGGGGCAGGCGGTCACGATCGGCGGTTTTCTCAATCCCGACGACCGCGAGAGCTTCGCCACGGCTTTTGCCCGCGCTCTGGCGACAGCCCGGGGACGCTGATTCCGGTTGCCGATTTAACCAGAGCGCGCATGTCAGGAAACGGGTGGGAAACTACTCCGTACGAGCCGATATTGCGGTCATTCGAAGCTTTTGAGCCCATGGAGGCCATGATGAACGCGCAGACCGCAATCCTGCAGAAAGACATTACTCCCGAAGGCGGCGATTACGAGATCGTCCGCCGCTGCATCGAGAAGATCAGCCTCGATTATCGCGACCAGCCGTCGCTGGAGGCCATCGCCGCCGAAGTTGGCGACACCCCGACCGGCTTGCAGAAATTGTTCACGCGCTGGGCCGGGTTGAGCCCCAAGGGTTTTCTGCAGGCGGTCACGCTCGACCATGCCCGCAAGCTTCTTGACGACGGTGCGCCGCTGCTCGACGCGGCTTACGAGGTCGGCATGTCGGGGCCGGGCCGGCTGCATGATCTCTTCGTGACCCATGAGGCGATGTCGCCCGGCGACTACAAGACGCGCGGAGCCGGGTTGATCATCCGCTACGGCTTCCATCTGTCGCCCTTCGGCGTGGCGCTGGTCATGGTGACCGACCGCGGACTGGCTGGCCTTGCCTTCAACGATGCCGGCAGGGAACGCGAAGCCTTCGCCGACATGTCGGGGCGCTGGCCGAATGCCAGCTATGTCGAGGACATGTCGGCGACCACACCCTATGCGGCGCGCATCTTCGATCCGTCGCGATGGAGGGCCGACGAACCGCTGCGCGTGGTCATGATCGGCACCGACTTCCAGGTCAGGGTCTGGGAGGCGCTGCTGAAAATCCCGTTGGGCCGGGCGGTTAGCTATTCCTCGATCGCCCGGGAGATCGGCGCGCCGAAAGCCTCGCGCGCCGTGGGCGCGGCTGTCGGCGCCAATCCGATGTCGTTTGTCGTGCCCTGTCACCGGGCGGTGGGCAAGTCCGGGGCGCTAACCGGCTATCACTGGGGCCTGACGCGCAAGCGCGCCATTCTCGGCTGGGAAGCGGGGCAACTTATCGAGCGTTGATCTGCTCTTCCCAACCGTCGTCGAAAATGGTCTAGCTTCCCGAAAAGTGGATTTTCGGGAGGCGTTCTTGATCACGATAACCGTCGTCGGTTCCATCAATCTCGACCTGATCGCCAATGTCGAGCGGCTGCCGCGGCCGGGCGAGACGGTATCGGGCGCGGATTTCCATGCGGCCCCCGGCGGCAAGGGGGCCAACCAGGCGCTGGCCGCGCGCCGGGCCGGCGCCCAGGTGCGCATGATCGGCGCGGTCGGCAAGGACGCCTTCGCCGACGAGGCGCTGGCGTTGCTCGACCAGGGCGGCGTCGATCTCTCCAAAATCGAGAGAATCCATGCCGCGACCGGAACCGCGCTGATTCTCGTCGATGCTGCCGGCGAAAACGTCATCGCCGTTATTCCCGGCGCCAACAAATCGGTATTGCCGGGCGATCTCGCCGCGGCGGACATGCGCAAGGGAGAGTACGTCCTCCTGCAGCAGGAAATCCCCCTGCAGACGATCGAGGCGGCGCTCCGCCAGGCCCGCGACATCGGCGCGATCTCGGTGCTGAACACCGCGCCCTTTCATGCCGAGACGGCCGGGTTCCTCGGGTTGGCGGATTATGTCGTCGCCAACGAGACGGAGTTCGATCTCTACGCCGAGGTGCTGGGCCTGCCGCAAGGCGATCGCGACAGCCGCATGGCGGCCTTCGTCGACCATACCGGACACGCCCTCATCCTCACACTGGGCGCCAAGGGCGTGCTTGCCGCCACGCCTGGCGAATTCCTGCAAATTCCGGCGCTGAAGGTGACGCCGGTTGATACGGTCGGCGCGGGTGACACCTTCTGCGGATATCTCGCCGCGTCGCTGGGTTCGGGAATGGCGCTTGAACAGGCGCTGCGCCGGGCGGCGGCGGCGGGCTCGCTGGCCTGCACCAAAGAAGGCGCCCAGCCGTCGATCCCGCTGGCGGCGGAGGTCGACGCGGCGCTGAAGGGCTGAACCCGTCATGGATGTTCACACCTATGTCACCTACCTGATCGCCACCGTCGTGATCGTCATGGTGCCAGGGCCGACGGTGACGCTGGTGGTCGCCTCGGGCATGCGCCACGGCGCGCGCGCGGCGCTCCTCAACGTCGCGGGAACGCTGTCCGGGGTGGCGCTGGTCTTCGCCATTGTCGGCATCGGACTTGCCTCGGTGATCGCGGCCATGGGGAGTTGGTTCGAATGGATACGCTTCATTGGAGCGGCTTATCTCGTCTGGATCGGCATCCAGATGATGCGCTCGAATGCCCTGCCGGGACAGGAAACCGCAATCGCTGCCCCGCGCATGGGTTTCTTCGCGCAGGGTCTCCTGATCGCCATCAGCAATCCAAAGACGCTGTTCTTCTTCGGCGCGTTCATTCCGCAATTCATCGACCCCGCCCGCAGCTATCCGCTGCAGATCGCCATCATGGGCATCACCGCCATGTTTTTCGGGGCGATCTCGGACAGCACCTACGCGCTTGCCGCTGCACGCGCCGGGCGGGCGCTTTCGGCAAAACGGTTTCGCCTGCTCTCGCGCCTTGGAGGCGGTTGCCTCGTCGGCGGCGGCGTATGGCTGGCCTTTTCGCGCGTGGGCTGAAGCACATCCCCCATCAAAAGGCATTTTTCGAGCAGACACCGGACCATGTGCCATGGTCCGGCAGACGCCGGTCATTGAGAGAAGCAAACTCTCAGTGGAAGTCGCGCGATTTCGGCACGATGCGGACGTTGCGGGGATGGCCGGCATGGCGATGCGCGGCGCCTGACGCGGCGCGGTCGGACAGGGCATCGAGTTCATGGCTCCGGTCATGAACGGCCACCGCCATCAGGTGAACCACGCCTTCCTTGCTCTTTTGCACCTGACCTTCCACGACGGCGAGCTTGGCGCTCATCACCTGGCGGCGGAACCGCTCGAAGCGGGTCGCCCAGATCAGCGCATTGGCGATGCCCGTCTCGTCCTCCAGCGTCATGAAGATGGCCTTGCCGTTGCCCGGCCGCTGGCGGATGAGAACCACGCCGGCGCATTTCACCCGCGTCCCATTGGGAAGGCTGGAAAGCCCGGCGCAGGAGACGATGTTCTCACGCGTGAACTGGGCGCGAAGGAAGGACAGCGGATGCGCTTTCAGCGACAGCCGCATCGTCTGGTAGTCGGTGATGACATGCTCGGGCAGCGGCATCGCCGGCAAACGGGCCTCCGCCTCCCTGCCGAGTTCCTGTGCGTCCGCGGCGGCGAAGAGCGGCAGCGGCGCGTCGTCGGGCAACCGGCGTATGGCCCATAGCGCCTCCCTGCGGTCGAGCCCGATCGAGCGGAACCCGTCGGCGTCCGCGAGCAGTTTCAAGGCTCTTTGCGGCAGGCGCGCACGCCGCCACACATCCTCGATGCCGCCAAAACCGTCGCGCCGCGCCACGCCGAGCGTATTTGCCCATTCCTCGCGAAATCCGTCTAGCTGTCGCAATCCCAGTTGCAGCGCAAGGCCGCCGGCGCCGGTCCATGCCAGCGTGTTGTCCCAATCGCTTGCATTGATATCGAGCGGCAGCACTTCGACGCCATGCTCGCGTGCGTCGCGCACGATCTGCGCCGGTGCGTAAAAGCCCATCGGCTGGGCGTTGAGCAGCCCGCAGGCGAAGACCGCCGGATGATGGCATTTGAGCCAGGCCGAGACATAGACCAGCCTGGCGAAGGAAGCCGCATGGCTCTCGGGAAAGCCGTAATCACCGAAGCCCTTGATCTGGTTGAAGCAGCGCTCGGCGAAATCGCGCTGGTAGCCGCGCCGGACCATGCCCTCAATCATCTTGTGCTTGAAATGGTGGATGGTGCCGAGATGGCGGAAGGTCGCCATGGCGCGCCGCAAACCGTTCGCCTCCTCTGCCGAAAAGCCGGCGGCGACCATGGCGACCTTCATCGCCTGCTCCTGGAAAAGCGGCACGCCGAGCGTGCGCTCCCAGCACATTTTTCAGTTCATCGGGATCGTGCGGGGGTGCCGGTGACGGGTAAACCGCATCCTCTTCGCCGTTCCTGCGCCGCAGATAGGGATGCACCATGTCGCCCTGGATCGGACCGGGACGCACGATCGCGACCTCGATGACGAGATCGTAGAATGTCTTTGGGCTTAAGTCGCGGCAGCATGGCGATCTGCGCCCGGCTCTCCACCTGGAAGACGCCGATGGTATCGCCCTTCTGCAGCATGGCATAGACGGCTCTGTCCTCCTTGCGGAACGCTGGCGAGATCGTGGTCGATGCCGCAATGCGTGCGCATGCAGGTCGAAGCATTTGCGGATGCAGGTCAGCATGCCAAGCGCCAGCACGTCGACCTTCATCAGCCCGAGTGCGTCGATATCGTCCTTGTCCCATTCGATGAAGGTGCGCTCGTCCATCGCGGCGTTGCCGATCGGCACGATCTCGTCGAGCCGTCCGCGCGTCAGCACGAAACCGCCGACATGCTGGGAGAGATGGCGCGGGAAATCCGAGAAGCATGCCGGCAAGATCGATGGCCCTGCCGAGGAGCGGGTTCGTCGGATCGAGCCCGGCCTCGCGCGCCTGCAGGCGAGCTCTTGTCGTCGCCCCAGCTGCCCCAGACGGTGCCGGCGATCCGGGCGGTGACGTCTTCGGTCAGGCCGAAGCACCTTGCCGACCTCGCGGATGGCGCTGCGCGGGCGGTAGTGGATGACCGTGGCGGCGATGCCGGCGCGCTCGCGGCCATAGCGTTCGTAGATGTGCTGGATCACCTCCTCGCGCCGTTCATGCTCGAAATCGACGTCGATATCGGGCGGCTCCTTGCGCTCCGCCGAGATGAAGCGGGCAAACAGCAGTTCGTTTCTCGGCCGGATCGACGGCGGTGATGCCGAGCACGTAGCAGACGGCGGAATTGGCGGCCGAACCGCGCCCCTGGCACAGGATGCCCTGATCCTCGGCATAGCGGACGATGTCGTGGATGGTGAGGAAATAACGGGCGTAGTCGAGCTGCGCGATCAGCGCCAACTCCTCGTGCAGAAGCCTTTCGACCTTTGCCGGAATCCCCTCCGGATAGCGCCAGACGGCGCGCCGCCAGGTGAGTTCCTCAAGCCATCCCTGCGGGGTTTTGCCGGGCGGCATCGGCTCTTCGGGATATTCGTATCTGAGCTCGCCCAGGGAGAAATCGATGCGCTCGAGGAAATGGCCGATCTCGGCGAGCGCCTCGGGGGCGTCGCGGAACAGCCGCGCCATCTCGGCCGGCGGCTTCAGGTGGCGCTCGGCATTGGCCTCGAGCCGGCGTCCGGCGGTCTCGATCGTCAGCCCTCGCGGATGCAGGTCACCACGTCCTGCAGGGGACGCTGGGCGGCTGCGTGATAGAGCACGTCGTTGACGGCGACGCAGGGGCACGCCGGCCTCCGCGTGCCAGTTCCTTGAGCCCGCTCAGCCGCCGCCGGTCGTCGCCGCGGTAGAGCATGGCGGCGGCAAGCCAGACGGCGCCGGGCGCGGCCTGGACCAGCCGGGCCAGAAAGGGGGCAAGACCGGCTTCGTTCGGGGCAGGCATGACGATCAGCAGCAGATTCGCCGGCCGTGGCGAGGAGATCGTCGAGACGGAGGAGGCAGTCGCCCTTTTCGCGCGCGGCGTTGCCGAGGCTCAGAAGCCGGCAGAGATGCCCCCAGCCGTCGCGGTCTTCCGGGTAGGCGAGGATGTCGGGCGTGCCGTCGCTGAAAACAAGCCGCGCGCCGACCATCAGCTTGAAGGGCAGTTGCGCGGTATCGCCATGCTCCTTTTGCCATGCCGAGCGTGCGGTCTCCACGGCGCTGTGGGCGCGCACGACGCCGGCGACGCTGTTGCGGTCGGCGATCCCGATGCCGGCATGCCCCAGCCCGATCGCCTCGCGCCACCAGGTCCTGCGGATGGGAAGCGCCGCGCAAAAACGAGAAATTGCTGGTGGTGGCCAGTTCGGCATAGCCGACGTCATGCGAAGATCCCGTGCAGGTACCAGCGCGGCGTTTCCGCCTCCACGCCGTAGAGACCTTCGCGAAACACCCAGAAGCGACGGCCGGCGCTATCCTCGATACGATAATAATCGCGGGTCGGCTGTCGGTTCGCCCGCCACCATTCGGCGGCGATGCGCTCGGGTCCCTCGGCGCGGGCGATCTCGTGCTGCACCCGTCGCCAGCGAAAGCGGAGCGGCGGGCCGTCGGGCACCTCCGCCAGCGTCTCGATGGGCTGGGGCGGGTGAACATGTGGATGGGGCGAGGCACGGAAGGCGCCTCCCATGCGGCTTCAAAGTCCGCCGCGGCCAGGGCCGGCAGCACCCGCGCGGCGCGCTCGGGAATATGGGTGTCGGCGGCCACGAAGCGGTGTACAGCCTCGGTTCCGAACCTTGCGCTCAACCGGTCGACCAGTTCGGCGATTTCCGCCTTTTCGGCGCTGTTGCCGTCAAGGCTGCTTTGCGTGGCGGCGAAGGGGTCGCTGCTTGTCACGCCAAGCCGGATGAGATCGAAACCGAAGCCGGGATCGAGCGGGTCCGGCAGGGAATCGAGCCGTTCCCGGAACAGGCGCATGATTGCCGGGGCATGGCGCTGGGGGTGGCTGGTTTCGGCCGCTATGCGAAAGACCTTGCCATCGGCGCGGAAGAAGCTCGCCTCGAAGCGGCGTCCGCCTTCGCCGCTTCTTTCGAGCATCTGCCCGACGCATTCCGCTAGGCCCGCGAGCGCGGCCAGCATGTCCTCCTCGAAGCCCGATCGGCTCGGCGAAGATTTTGTCGGCCATGCGTTCGGGAACGGGACGGCGGGAGGCGATATGGACATCGCGTTCGCCCAATATGCGTTCGAGACCGTTGACGAGGTCTTGGCCGAAACGGGCGGCGAGCGGTGCGCGCGGCCGGTCGGCCAGATCACCGATCGTCTTCAGGCCGGCGCGCGACAGGGCGAGGATGCTGGCGGGCTCGGCGTCGAGCATTGCCACCGACACATGCCGCACGGCGGCCGCCTCCTCGCCGGGGGCAACGAGGGCGTCTTCCCGAACCGCGCCAGCGCACGCGCTGCGTCGGGCGTGCCCGCGATGCTCGCATGGATGCCGATGCCGTTTTGGGCAAGACGCTTGCGAAGATCGGCGCGCAGTTGCGCTTCCCCTTGAAAGAGATGGGCGCAACCGGTGATGTCGAGAAGCAGCCCGTCGCGGCCGTCGATCGAGACGAGCGGCGTATAGCGGTCGCAGAAATCAGCCAGCCTTTCGAGGAAGGCGGCATCGGCTGCGGGATCCATGTCCATGACGTCAAGGGAAGGGATGCGCGCCCGCGCATCGGCAAGCGCCAGGCCCGGAACCAGGCCGAGCCGCGCGGCCCGCCGGTCGACGGCGGCAAGGCGCAAGGCGCCCTTGACCTTCTCGACGAAGACGCGCGGCGGTTCATCGCGCGCGGGCGAAGACGCGGATGCGCGTGTCCGGCGGCGGGAGAGCCGGTCCGCGGGCAGGAACGGCAACCACAGGGCGAGATAGCGCGATGCGGGGCGCTGGCTGACGGAAGACATGTTGCTCATGATCCCATTCCAGGCGCCAGCTTTGTCCGGCGCTGCCGGAGCGATGGCGCAACAGCTTGATGTCGAAGGTCGCAAAGCCGGGAGCGTTGGCAGCCAGCGGTTGCGAGGCGCCGGCGGAAACCTGCCAGCGGGTCTGGGCGGCGCTTTGCCGTGGCTCGGCGGCGAGGCGCAGCAGAAAAACCGTCGTGCCCGAATTCGATGCCGCCAGGCCCAGCCGGCGCGTTGCCGTGAAGTCGAGCGCTTTCGAGTTTCCCCAGGGCTCGATCACGACGCAGCCCAAGGCCGGGCAACGCGCCGCTTCCAGGCCGGCGCGCAGGACATTGAACCCATCCTTCACTTCGACCAGCAGGAGTTCGCCCGGATCGAAACCCAGCGCCGACAGGCCCGGGGCGTACAGGCCCCCGGTCTCGAGGCGGGCATAGGTCTGGCGAATCCAGACGACGCTGCGGCCGGCCACGGCCCGCCGGACGAGCGCAACGGTAAATCCCGCCGCCGTCCCGGCATCGGCGACGCTGGCCGCGAAGATTTCATGCACGGCGCCACGCATCAGGCCGCCGCCCACGGCGCGGTCGAGCCCGGCCCACCCCAGACGGAAGGTGTCCTGCCTGTTCCTGGAAGGGGTTCGCGCCAAAGCGGAGAGCTTTTCGCGCAACATGGCGAGATCGGTCGGCACGGCAATTGTTCCTGTTTTGTTCTATTACAGCGCCGCCCGTTGCAGGAGTCAATCGGGATTCGCGACTGGCCTGCATTACCGATTTTTAGCGGGGAAAAATGGTGCTGCGAGAGGGATTGAACTCTCGACCTCTCCCTTACCAAGGGAACCGTGGGTTCGCTGCAACGCCTTCATCATGCTGCCTTTTCCGGGTTTCCTGGGGATTGCAGCCCAGTTGTTCCCAAGGCAGGGCGTTGATGCTGCTGGCGTGTTCCTCGACATT
>CAVVZH010000009.1:0-827982 GCA_963752795.1 uncultured Alphaproteobacteria bacterium | reverse complement strand
TTTTTTTTGTTTCGACTCATCGTATTGCTAGATAGCGGGCATAGGCGGCGTTTATTCGATCGCCATGCGCGTCCAGCGTCTTTCGCGCCTGTTCCAGCGCCGTGGTTGGCCAGGTCAGGTCGCGTGATAAGAGAGCGATCTCGGCTTCCGCGACGACACAGCGCGCCCGCGCCATCGCTTCTCTTGGCCCAAAGCTGCGCCGCGCATTTTTCAGGAGAGCCTTGGCCCGTTCAAGATCGCCGAGCTGGGCCATGGCGATGCCACGCAAGGCCAGCGCCGCCGCGTCGTCGCGCAGGGCGACGCGGTTCAGCGCTCCGAGGGGGTCCCCCGCCGAAAGGGCACGTGCCGCGGCGGTGATCAGCGAGTCCATTCAAATCCCGACACACTTGTCACTCCCACCTCGCGGCCGCCCATCCTAATTTTATCTCACGACAGCCGGAGAGCCGTCCGTACCGGAAGGGTACAAAATATATTGCGAAGGAGAACAACAATGACAATGCATCAAATTACCGGCCGTGACGAGTGGCTGGCGGCGCGGCTGGATCTGCTTGAAGCAGAGAAAGAATTGACGCGCCGCGGCGATGCGGTCGCCCGGCAACGGCAGGAACTGCCCTGGGTTCGGATCGACAAGGATTATCGTTTCGACACCGACGAAGGGAATGTTTCGCTGACAGACCTCTTCAAGGGGCGTTCGCAGCTCATGATTTATCATTTCATGTTCGGACCTGACTACAGGGCGGGGTGCGCGTCCTGCTCCGCTATCGCGGATGGGTTCAATGGGATTGTCGTTCACCTGGAAAACCATGACGTGGCGTTCTCGGCGGTGTCGCGGGCGCCACTCTCCAAGCTGCAGACTTTCAGGCAGAAGATGGGCTGGAGCTTTCCCTGGGCATCCTCGCAAGACACCGACTTCAACTTCGATTTCAATGTTTCGTTCACCGAGCAACAGCAGCGCGACGGCGGCGGTGAATACAATTACCGGGTAGGAGGCGGCCGCGCGATGGCCACGACGGCTCTGCCGAAGGCCGTCATTCAAAATGCGACCATGGCTGGAACGGACGCGCTTTCATACATGCGCGAACGGCCGGGGATGAGCACCTTCGTGATCGAGGACGGCGTCATCTATCACACTTACTCGACCTTCGCGCGTGGAGTGGATGGCATCTGGGGCATGTACCAGTGGCTCGACCGCGCGCCCAAGGGCCGCAACGAAGAGGGCGTCTGGTGGCGCCGCCACGACGAGTACGAAAACCACTGAAAAACCCGATAAAAGGAGAACCAGCCATGCAGACACCCCCAATCGTGTCCCCTGAAGAATGGAACGCCGCCCACCAAAAACTTCTGATCAAGGAGAAGGCGCAGATCCGCGCTCGTGACGCGCTGAACGCCGAACGGCGGCGAATGCCATGGCAGGCCGTCGACAAGGCTTACGTTTTCGAAGGGCCGCAAGGCAGGGTCAGCCTGCTCGACCTCTTTGAAGGCCGTCATCAGTTGATCGTCTACCGCGCCTTCTTCGAGCCGGGTGTGCATGGCTGGCCGGAGCATGCCTGCATCGGCTGCTCGCTCGGCGCCGATCAGGTCTCCGACCCTTCGCATCTGAATGCGCGCGATACCACCCTTGTCTACGCTTCGCGTGCGCCGCAGGCCGACATCGCGCGTCTGAAAGGAGAAAATGGGCTGGCAGAAAATCCCCTGGTACACGATCACCGACAGTTTCGACGCCGATTTCGGGGTCGATCAATGGCACGGACACAACGCGTTCATCCGTGACGAGGATCGCATATTCCGTACCTATCTCATCAATAGTCGCGGCGACGAGGCAATGGGAACGGTCTGGAGTTATCTCGATATGACGGCGCTCGGGCGGCAGGAAGAGTGGGAGGAATTCGCCCGACGGTTACCCGCAGACCCTGAGATACAAGTGGTGGAACTGGAACGACAGCTACGTTCCCGGCGCCGCGCCAGACCCGAAATGGGTCAAGGTGTCGGCCGCGGGAGAGGCGGCTTTCCGCAACAAGCAAGGCTAGTCCCGAACGACGTGCAGGCGATGTCGGCATGGCGGGGCGATTTGCTCAATTCGAACGAGGGCAAAACATGGGCGCTCGCATGTAGCGTCCGGCCACAACCCGAACGTCTCTTAAAGACCGTCCCAATCCATTGGAGGCAAAGAGGATGAAAGCGAAATTTCTTGGCTTCAATCGAGCCGGCATCGATCGCCTCCTGACCGGAGGCGGTAAACGCACCGGCCTGGCCGGATGGCTCGGTCTTGCCGCCATGCCGACTTTTGCCATCATGGGTTTGGTCAGCGGAGTTTCGAATGGCGGCCAGATGATGATGTGTGGTGGCCCCGCCATGACAGCATCGCCGTTGGGTGGAATGGCCGTGATGTATCTTCTGATGAGCGTCTTCCACGCGACGCCCTGGCTGAGAATGATCTCCGGGAAAGGAAGCCCAAGCGGGTCCGGTGCCGTTTCTCGATAACCGGGCCGCAAAAAAAATGCGGCGCCGTTGGGCGCCGCATTTCGGATCGAGGTAGAGGACTTCGACTACCGCCTGGGAAACCATTCCAGGAATTCGGTGCCCTCGTCCCGGTGCTTGCCGCCAAGGCCTGCCGCAAAGAAAGCTCCACCCGCACTGACCAGCAAGGTCGCCGCGGTCAGGAATCCAAGGATGAGAGCCGTCCGGCGTGCCGTGTCGGCAGCAGCCTGAGCGTCGGAAACTGCCTTGTCGACCCGGGCCTGGGCCTGATCGGGGCTGATACCGGTATCGCGGGCGATCTCATTGGCCAGATAGGTCCGGTCACCCGCGTCCATCTGCTTCTTGCCAACCGCGTTGGCGATCAGTTGAGCGGCTTCGCTCTTGGCTTCAGGAGCGACGGGCTGTGCAGTCGGCTTGTCTGCGCGAAACAGTCGGCTGGCCGCGATTTGCATGGCGGGCGAACCGGCAGGGTTCTCGGCACTGGTGACAATGCTCGTTGCCGACGATGCGATACCCGAAATTCCGGCAATCGCCAAAAACGCTCCAAGCAGGGTGCCGAGCCCCCAGACAAGCAAACCGTGTATGCCGTCACGGACATCGCTTTCATGTGGCGAGGAGTCGAACGCGCGCCGCCGCATGCGGCCGGTCAGATAGCCGCCACCCATGAAGCTGGACACCTGCACCCAGATCAACCAAAGGGCGGCGCCGATGGCAAATCCGACAAGGGAGACGCCCGAGCCGTGATACGGCGAACTTACGGAAAGGCCGATGGCCGATCCGAAGGTAAGAAGGACGAAGGAAATGGCGGCGGCGAAAATCGCACCCCCTATCACCGCGCCCCAGTCAATATGTGGGACAGCACTCTGTTCGCCCGTTACTTCCACGGGCTCGACGATTGCCATTCCGGATTCGCTCATCGACATGTTGGTCTCCCCAGCGACGCAATGCGCGCTTCGATTTCAATCAGTTCGTTCAACAGGCAGTTCATTCGACGGGACGGCGCTGCTTAATGCAGACCGAGAAATGACAAGATTGCCATGACTACGACGACCAGCCCGATAAGATAAATAATGCCGTTCATAACGCCTCTCCTTTTGACATAAACTTTGATGCTCCGAAGAACGCGGGGGAAGACATAACGTTCCGAGCGTCGATTCGGGTGCACCTGCGTCCGGCTGCATGGCCTTCAAATGCCATTGCCTTCTGGCCCACGTATAATCGGTTGCGCGCCTCGGCTCCGTGGGTATGGTCGCGCGCATGAACTCCCGGATCGCAGTCCCCTATCGCTACGCCGTCGCCGGCATGGTCGCCATGGCCGTGGCCATGGGGATCGGACGCTTTGTCTATACGCCCATCCTGCCGGGCATGATGGATGGGCTTGGCCTGTCGGCTTCGGACGCCGGTTCGATCGCGTCGGCCAACTATCTGGGTTATCTTGTGGGCGCTATCGCCGCCATCGGCGGTTGGGCGCATCAGCGCGAACGCGCTGTGATGATGTGGGGCCTCGCGGCCAATGCGGCCCTTGCGATCGCGATGGCCTGCACCACCAGTCTTGCGGCTTTTCTGGTGATACGCTTTGCGGCCGGCATCGCCAGCGCCTTCGTCATGGTATTCGCCGTCACCATCGTCTTCAGTCACCTCTCGGCGTTCGGGCGCAACGATCTGCAAGGGTTGCATTTTGGCGGCGTGGGACTGGGTATCGCCGCGTCGGCCTTGCTTACCGGTGGACTGCATTTGGCGGGCGCCGGTTGGGCCATGGGCTGGGTCGGCGCCGGCGTTCTGTCATTGATTGGTCTCCTCATAGCGGCCGTCCTCATCCGGGAAGGCCCGGCTTCGAACGGTACGGCGCATCGCGAACCGCCTCTGCCGAGAAACGCGGCTCTGATCAAGATCATCGCGGCCTACGGTATCTTTGGCTTTGGCTACATCATCACGGCGACGTTCCTCGTCGCCATCGTCCGGCAGGGGCAGGGCGGCCCTCTGTTCGAAGCGGCGGTATGGCTGGTGACGGGCGTGGCGGGTTTTCCTTCGGTATTTTTCTGGAGTCGCGTCGCCCGTCGCCTTGGGAATATGACCGCGTTCGCGCTGGGCAGCGTGGTCGAGGGCATCGGCGTCGTGGCCAGCGTTGAACTTGGCGGCTACGCGGGGCCTCTGCTCGGCGGCTTGCTGCTCGGCGGGACCTTCATCGCGATGACCGCCATAGGTCTGGTTGCGGGCAGGGCGATCGCCAGCGAAGCGCCGAGGCGCGCGCTTGCCGTCATGACGGCCTTTTTCGGCGTCGGACAAATTCTGGGTCCGATCGTGGCCGGGTTCATCGCCGACCGCACCGGCAGCTTTACAGCGCCGTCACTGGTCGCCGCCGCGACACTGCTCGTCTGCGCCATCCTCGGGCTGTCTGTGGGTAATTCCCACTCCCGGGAGTAATGCGCGGCCAACATTAACAAAAGAAAATTTGAAGGCTTCCGCTGATCCATGCAACCAATGGACGGCGGGCCCTGCTCGCGGGCTCATTCCATTTCCGCCGCATTTGTGCTTCATGCGCGATGCTCCAAACCAACTGCACCGTCGCCGCTCAGGGGACCTTTCCAGAATGTTCGTTTCGTTTTTCCCCAAGCCGAAATGGCTGTTCCTTTCCGCTGTCGTCTGGAGCCTGATTGCGGTCCTGTTCTGGTTCTTCGGGGGCGAACAGCTTGGGGCTGCGGTCGGCCTTCCTCCAATCGCCGCGGGTTCACCGCCGGTCATCGGGGTCGCGACATTCTGGTCCGGCCCTTTCATCTGGTTCTATCTCTATTTCGCCTTCGTCGTCGCTGTCTTCGCCGGGTTCTGGTTCCTCTACGCGCCGCATCGCTGGGCGGTGTGGTCGATTCTCGGATCCGCCTTCATCCTGTTCGCCACTTATTTCCAGGTCCAGGTCAGTGTGGCGATCAACGACTGGTACGGTCCCTTCTATGATTTGATCCAGGCGGCGCTTTCCAAGTCGCGGCCTGTTACGCTGGCGCAATTCAACGGCTATCTCCTGTCCTTCGCCGGGATCGCCTTCGTTGGCGTCACGACGAGCGTGCTCGTCGCCTTTTTCGTCAGCCACTATGTCTTCCGGTGGCGCACCGCCATGAACGAATATTACATGGCCCACTGGCCTCAGTTGCGCACGATTGAGGGAGCCTCCCAGCGCGTGCAGGAGGACACGATGCGTTTCGCCACGACGACGGAAGACCTGGGCACAAGTCTCATCAATTCGATCATGACGCTGATCGCCTTCCTGCCGGTTTTGTTGCGGCTTTCGGCCGATGTCACCGAACTGCCTTTTATCGGTCACGTGCCGGATGCACTGGTGATCGCCGGCATCCTCTGGTCGGCTTTCGGAACGGGATTCCTCTGGATCGTCGGGATCAGGCTGCCCGGGCTGGAATTCCGCAACCAGCGCGTCGAGGCGGCCTACCGCAAGGAACTGGTCTATGGCGAGGACGACGCGGACCGTGCGCAGCCGCCAACGGTGGCGGAGCTGTTCTCGAATGTGCGGCGCAATTATTTCCGTCTTTATTTCAACTATATGTATTTCAACGTGGCGCGCTTTGCCTACCTGCAGACGGATAATATTTTCCCCTATGTTCTTTTGGGACCGACCATCGTCGCGGGCAGGATCACCCTGGGTGCGATGAACCAGATATTGAATGCGTTCGAGCAGGTGCGGAGCTCGTTTCAGTACCTGGTCAATTCGTGGACGACGATCGTCGAGCTCCTGTCGATCTATAAACGCCTGCGCGCCTTCGAGGCGACCCTGGGCGGCAAGCCGCTGCCCGATATCGACCTGCGCTTCCTGGCCCGCCGTTATGAGGATGCCGATCCGGCATGACGGAACCGGCTGGATAAGCCGATCGATGGGCGGGGAGGCGGCATTTTTCCGGCGTCCCCTTCCATGGCGCGGAAATTCGGCTAAAAGGCAGGCACATGGCCGTGGCCGGGGCAATATCCGGTCGGAAACTGCGGCATAGCCGCCAAAAAACGCAGTTGGATCTGAATGTCGGACGACAGTTTCATTCGCGAGGTCAACGAGGAACTTCGCCAGGACAGGGCGAAAGCTCTATTCCAATCCTATGGCCTCTGGTTCATCGGGATCGCGGTGCTGGTGGTGCTGGCGACGGCCGGATGGCGCGGCTACGAATATTGGACCACCAAACAGGCCAACAGTTCCGGCGACGCCTTTTCCAGGGCGCTGACGCTTGCCAATAGCGGCAAGTCCGACGAGGCCACCGCCGCTTTCGACAAGCTTGAAAAGACCGGCTACGGCGCCTATCCGTTGCTGGCGCGCATGCGTTCCGCAACGGTGCTTGCGAACAAGGGCGATTTCAAGGGCGCGGTCGCTGGCTTTGACGACGTTGCCAAGGATAAGTCCATTCCTGTTTCCATACGCGACATTGCCAGCCTTCGCGCCGCCTACATCCTGGTCGATCATGGCAGCTACACCGATGTCGCCGCGCGCGCCGAAGCCCTGACGGACGATAGCAACCCACTCCGCTTCTCGGCGCGTGAAGCGCTCGGCCTTGCCGCCTGGAAGGCGGGCAAGTCGGCTGACGCCCTCAAGCTCTTCGACGAAATTACGGGAGACCCCTCCGCACCCGCCAGCGTCCGCCAGCGGGCCAACCTCATGTCCGAGCTTATTCACGGTTCGGGCGACGCCAAATAGCGGCGCGCGATGCGTTTCACCGCAGCCATCGTCGGTCGCCCAAATGTCGGCAAGTCGACGCTTTTCAATCGCCTGGCGGGACGCAAGCTGGCGCTGGTCGACGATCTTCCCGGGGTGACGCGTGACCGCCGCACGCATTCGGCGCGGCTTTACGATCTGCATTTCGACATCATCGACACGGCGGGGTTGGAGGAAGCGGCGGCCGCCAGCCTTTCCGGCCGCATGCGCGCCCAGACCGAGACCGCCATCGGCGAAGCCGATCTGGTACTTTTCATGATCGACGCCAAGATCGGGCTCTCGCCCGACGACAGGACGTTCGCCGAACTGGTGCGCCGCGCCGGCAAGCCCGTGGTGCTTGTCGCCAACAAGGCCGAGGCGCGAGGGGGACAGGCCGGAATGCTCGAAGGCTGGGAACTCGGCCTTGGCGAGCCCGTTCCGATTTCGGCTGAACACGGCCAGGGTCTGCCGGATCTGCGCGAAGCGATCATCGCCGCGCTTGGCGAGGAGCGCGCGCTGGGTGAGGATGAAGAGGAAGTAGAAGTCCTCGACCAACCCTTGATCGGCGAGGATGTCACGGATGCCGATGACGAGAATATTCCAGAGTATGATGCGACCAAGCCGATGCGCATCGCCATCGTTGGACGGCCCAACGCCGGCAAATCGACGCTCATCAACACCCTGCTTGGCGAAGATCGCCTTCTGACAGGGCCGGAAGCTGGCATTACCCGCGATTCGATCTCGGTCGATTGGGAATGGCACGGACGCAAGATCAAGTTCTTCGATACCGCCGGCATGCGGCGCAAGGCGCGCATCCAGGAAAAGCTCGAAAAACTTTCGGTGACGGACGGATTGCGCGCCATCCGCTTCGCCGAACTGGTCGTCGTGCTTTTCGACGCCACGATCCCGTTCGAAAAACAGGATCTGCAGATCACCGATCTTATCATCCGGGAGGGCCGGGCGCTCGTCATCGCCTTCAACAAGTGGGATATGATCGAAAACCCGCAGCAGGTTCTTGCCGAACTGCGCGAAAAGACCGAGCGGCTGCTGCCGCAGGTGCGCGGCGTACTGGCGGTTCCGGTGTCAGCCGAAACCGGCCGCGGCCTCGACAAGCTCATGGACGCCGTCTTGAAAGCGCACCAGACATGGAACCGGCGCATTTCCACGGGCCGGCTCAATCGCTGGCTCGAGGGCGTGCTGGCGCATCACCCGCCACCGGCCGTCGCCGGAAGAAGGCTGAAGATCAAATATCTGACGCAGGCGAAAACGCGGCCGCCCGGCTTTGTGGTTTCCTGTTCGCGGCCCGACGCCATGCCGGCATCCTATACCCGCTATCTGGTCAACGGGCTGCGCACGGCGTTCGACATGCCCGGCACCCCGATCCGCCTTATACTGAGGGCGCCGGACAACCCCTATGCGGGCCGCGCGAAAAAGCGCTGAAGCAGGGCAGTCGGGGGCAGGCCGTTAACCGTGCATCAAGGTTAATGGACCATCTTTATCTCCAGTTGATTTGTTGCGTTCTGGAGAGTGTCCGTGCGTCTTCCATCCGTCCCGGGGCTCGGCCAGATCGGCCGCAACCGCTCTCTGCTTTCTCCTGTCGTCATCGGACTTTCGATCTGGATCGGCTTTCCCACCGTTTCGGCCCACCAGGATATCGCCAGCCTCGTATCGGGACTTTCCGCGCCCGGCGAGCGCTGGGACGCCTATATCGAGAAATCAGCAGCCGGCTCTGTTCAGCAGGCTGACATGCATTTTTCGGCGGACAGTTCGGTCACGGCCTCCATCTCCGGCGCCGGGTTGAATGTACCAGGCGTCGGGCAGGTTGCCTTTCTCTCCAAGAATGGCGCGGCCAACGAAATCCCGGACGAAGACAGGGTCAACCGGAAAGGCAAGGAAGGGCGCGTGGTGAAGATCGCGCCCGTCGCTCCCCCGAAAGCCTTCAACGCCGGTTCGGTTTTCCAGCGCCAAAGCTTGCTGCTCGACCCGTCCACTCATGGCGATCTACGCATGGCGTTCGCCAAGCCGAGGATAAAAGGAAAGGAAATCCAGATTGCCGAGGTCTTCCATTCCAAGCTGCAAAAGCAGGAGAACGCAAATCTTCCCGTGATGGTGGCGGCGCTGGTCAACAATGATCACGCCGACATTCTTGCCACCGCCTATGCCTCGCCGGAGCCCGACTACGAGAAGAAATCACCCTTCGAGTCCCTGCTCAAGGAGGACAACGATCCCAATGCCGGCAGATTTATCCCGCCGATGGAGTCGGGCGATCATTCATGGGTGAGCCAGCCGCTGCCTGCTTCGGTGTTTTCCAAGCATGAACAAAGATGCCTTACTGCGGGAGTCTATTTCGAAGCGCGCGGTGAATCCGTGAAAGGTCAGGCGGCCGTCGCCCAGGTAATCCTCAACCGCGTGCGTAACCCCGCCTATCCCGATTCGGTCTGCGGCGTCGTCTACCAGAACGACAAATGGCGCAATGCCTGCCAGTTCTCCTTTGCCTGCGACGGTATTCGTGATCGCGTCGCCAACAAGGAGCACTGGACCATAGCCGAAGATGTCGCCATGGCCGTGACGGCCGGCAAGATATGGCTGACGGGTGTCGGTTCCTCGACCCATTACCACGCCACCTACGTGCATCCCCGCTGGGCGCGCACCATGGAGAAGATGAAGAAGATCGGCGGCCACATCTTCTACCGCACCTATGGAGGCGGCTGGAGTTAGCATTACAGTTGCGATTTTGATTTGAGATGAGCTTGCCGTGCGGCGGCCTGATGTGCTCGTCGCCATAGTGACCATGCGATAACATGGGCGGGGTGGATACGTCGTCGGGCGAGACGCGTGGCGATGCGGCGGATTTCCTGAACCGACCAGGGGATCAGCGGCGGGTTCTCGATCCTGCCCGGCGCGTCGTTTTTGGGGGCGCGGCGTTGGCCTGATGGCGGATCGCGGCCATCATGGCGAAGGCGAGCATGACGAGCGAGACGTGGCGATGCCAACCATGCCAGGAACGGGTCTCGTTATGGTCGAGGCCGAGTTCGTTCTTGGCGGTTTCGAAGCTGTCCTCAATGGCCCAGCGATGGCCCTCCACCTTCACCAGGGTTTCGATGGGAGTGCCGGCCGGGCACCATGTGGAGAAGAAGGCGAGATCGCCGTCGGCGATCGTCTTGCGGATCAGCAGGCCACGTGTCCAGTTGCCGGCAAAGGCAGCATCGAAGGCGTCGGCGTCAAGGTCGGCCAGTTCGAGATAAACCCAGTCATGCAGCCGCTCACCCTTGGTTCCCTCGCCCGCCGACAGACGTTGCCATGCATCGTCGGGCAGGCTTTCGACGATGTCTTTTGCCGTTCCGGCGACCGCCTGCGGCTTGGCCCACGAGCGGAAGGGATGATTGGCGCCGACGCCCAGCACATAGCCCTTGCCGGCACGCCGTAGCGCCATCTCGATGTCGCCGACGCCGTAGACGCTGTCGGCCGCGACCCAGGAGAACGGCACGTCCGCCGCAATGGCCCGCTCGATCATGGCGCGGGCGAGCGCCGGCTTGGTGGCAAAGTTTGCGCCGTCCGGCACATGAGACATGGCCATGCGCGCCGCATCGTCCGTCCACGCCTTCGGCAGATAGAGCGCCCGGTCGATGAAGGCATGGCCGTGCCGGGAGACATAGGATGCGAACACCCCGATCTGGCAATTGGTGATCTTGCCCGCCGAACCCGTATATTGACGCGCCACGCCGCACGATGCCTTGCCCTGCTTCAAAAAGCCGGTCTCATCGATCACTAGGACCGCATCGGGATCAGCCAGCGTCTCAAGCGCGTAATCGCGCACGATGTCGCGCAACGCATCGGCGTCCCAGCGTCCGCGACCGAGAATGGCCTGCTGCCGCCACGGGCCAGGATCGCCGGCCGCTTCAGCCCGCATCCAGCCGGTCTTGCGACGTTCCTCGCCAAGCAGCCCATCCAGAAACTGCCCCGCCGAAGCTGCCACCCGTTTCTGCGTGAACAGCGACCGCATGCGCACCTTCGCATCCCGCAACGACGACGCCCAAAGCTCAAGCGTCGTCTCGATCGATGCACCCATCATCCATGACCTCCAAATCATGGAAACTCATGGATTCAGAAGTCAGAAAAAATCGCAACTGTAATGTTAGAACTTGATGGGCTTTAGCCTACAGGCCAAGATTCGCCCAACCGGATGCGGGCCGATCGGCAAGGCGCTTTGTCGCATGCGGTTAAATAACTGAAATAAAAGGATAAAATGCTAATATGCATAACCCGCTCCCCGGCTTGACGGGGGCGGGGTCTGAAACTATGTTGCAGCCGACTTTGCAGAGGGCCGAAAGGTCCTTCTTGATCGGGTGCGGAGGTTTCATGGCCGGAACGGATGGGCCAGACGAAGCCGGAAATTCCGGGCCTGGCAAGGTGCCTTCATCGTCGGTCAGCGATAGCGAACTTGACCGTCGCCGTCTGCAACTTGATCGCGCTCTGGCGCAGAGCAAGCAGCAGAGACGGCAGCGGTCGGAGCGGGCAAAGTCGGGAACTGCGAGCGGTTACGCCGCCGCGCTGAGGCTTTCCAGCGAATTTATCGCTGCAATTCTTCTTGGTGCGGCAATCGGCTGGGTAATCGATCGGTTTGCGGGCACGTCGCCTTGGGGGTTGATTGTTTTCCTTCTCCTGGGTTTTTGTGCCGGAGTCCTCAATGTGCTTCGCTCGGCCGGAATGGCTTCCGAGCCGAAGCTTGGGGGATCCGGGAAAAATGAAAAGGATGGCGGGCGCTAGCCGGCCGAAACATCTCGGGACCGTGCGCGGTCGCTTATGACGGGGATTGAAATTGGCTGCTGATCGGGTTGACCCCATCCACCAGTTCCACATCAATACGCTGGTGCCGATACATATCGGCGGATACGATGTGTCGTTCACCAATTTCTCGCTGTTCATGGTGATAGCCGTGGTGCTGTCGGGCGGCCTGCTTTACTGGGCGACATCGCCGCGCAGCGTCGTGCCCGGCCGCGCTCAATCGGTCGCCGAGATGAGCTACGAATTCGTCGCCTCGATGCTGCACGATTCAGCCGGCAATGAGGGGATGCGTTTCTTCCCCTTTATCTTCACCCTCTTCATCTTCGTCTTGATGGCGAATTTGCTGGGCATGTTCCCCTATTTCCCGACGGTCACCAGCCAGTTGATCGTCACCGTCGCGCTGGCGATCGTCGTATTCCTGATGGTGCTGATCGCGGGGCTGGTTCGGCATGGTCTGCATTTCTTCAAGCTGTTCGTGCCGAGCGGCATCCCGATCGCGCTGATGCCATTGGTGGTCGCCATCGAGATCATCTCGTTCTTCACGCGGCCGGTCAGCCATTCCGTCCGTCTCTTCGCCAACATGCTGGCGGGCCACATCACGGTTAAGGTCTTCGCTGGCTTCGTGTTTTCGCTCGGTACCTTGGGTGCGCTCGGCGTCGTCGGCGCCATCCTGCCGCTCATCATGGTGGTTGGCCTGACGGCGCTCGAGGTTCTGATTGCCTTTCTGCAGGCCTATGTGTTCGCGATGCTCGCATGCATCTACATTAACGACGCCATTCATCCCGGACACTGAGTATTCAGACCAACCGGCGGTCGTCCGCCGAAATCCATCCGCAACGTTTCGTCAGATATAGAAGGAGTTTAAAATGGACGCGGAAGCAGCAAAGTTGATCGGCGCCGGTATCGCCGCGATCGGAACGGGATGCGCCGGTATCGGCGTGGGTAATTTGTTCGGCCAGTATCTGCAGGGTGCGCTTCGCAATCCCTCCGCCGCTGACGGCCAGTTCGGTCGCCTGATCTTCGGCTTCGCGGTGACCGAGGCTCTCGGCATCTTCGCGCTCCTGATATCGCTCCTGCTTCTCTTCGCCGTCTGAAGAAGGCCGGGTATCGGTCCGGCCGCCGCGCGCGGCCGGCTTTGATGGAAAGATAGCATGTTCGTGACCTCCGCTTATGCGCAGACCACTGCGCCGGCCGGGACAGAAGCGCATCAGGGTACCGCCGCTGAAGGCGGCCACCCCGCGTTTCCGCCGTTCAATCCGGAATATTTTCCCTCGCAGTTGCTCTGGCTGGCGATAACTTTCATCGTCTTTTACGTTTTCGTGAAGCGGGCTCTTCTGCCTCGCATCGGCGCGACAATCGAGAACCGCCGCAAGAAGATTGCAGGTGATCTCGAAGAGGCTGCACGGATGAAGGAAGAGGCGGACGCCGCGGTGGCCGCCTACGAACAGGAACTGGCCGATGCACGCGCCAAGGCGCACGACATCGCCAACAAGGCGCGAGAGGAGGCGAAGGCGGATGCCGAGGCCAATCGCCGCAAAGTCGAGGCCGGCTTGGACAAGAAACTGGCCGAATCGGAACGGCGCATCAATTCTGTAAAGGCCGCGGCCATGAAGGATGTTGGTTCGATCGCGGAGGACACCGCCGCGCTGATCGTCGAACGGCTGCTCGGCAGTCCCGCGCCGAAGTCGCAGATCGCGGCCGCGGTAAAGGCGGCGAGGGAGTAGATATGGACGCGACCGACTGGGCCACGTTTTGGGCGCTGGCAGGCCTGATTATCTTCCTGGGCATCGTACTCTACCTGAAAGCGCCGGCGATGCTGGCCAAGTCACTGGATGAGCGGGCGCAGCGTATCAGCAGCGAACTCGACGACGCCAGACGTTTGCGCGAGGAAGCGCAAGCTTTGCTGGCGGAATATAAGAAGAAGCGGAAGGAAGCCGAGGCGGAAGCCGAGGGCATTATGACGGCGGCGAAGCACGACGCCGAACTTCTTGTCGCCGACGCCAAGGAAAAGGCGGAAGACTACGTCGCCCGTCGTACCGTAGCGGCGGAGCAGAAGATCGCCCAAGCGGAACGCGACGCGGTCAATGAAGTGCGCTCGCTGGCTGTCGACATCGCCGTGGAAGCGGCGCGCGCCGCGATCGCCGGCAAGATGGATGCAAAAACGTCGGCCGGTATTTTTGAATTGTCGCTGCAGGCGGTCAAGTCGAAGATGAATTGATCCGCGAGCCGTAGAGCTCCGAGTATTTTGAAAAGGCCGCGCGGGGTATCTCCGGGCGGCCTTATTCTTTCTCGAAGACCAGTTCCTCCGCGAATGTCTCTTCCTGTGCCGTCAGCCGGAAGGGTGCGAAGGACACGCGGTGCAAACGCGGAAGCGGCCCGTGATCGGCGATCTCGGCGCGATGACGGATCGTCGCGTAACCCATATGCAGGCCGAAGCTGAATTGCGTATGGATGCGCCCAACATGCGTCATCATGCGGTCGCGCGTCACCTTGGCGACGATGGAGGCGGCGGCGATCGATTGCGATCGCTGATCGCCCTTGACGATTGCTTGCGCGGCGCATGGCAATCCCGGCGGCACGTCGCGTCCGTCGGCCAGCGCCATGCTCGGTGTCAGGCAAAGTCCGCAAAGAGCCCGGCGCATGGCTTCCAGGCTGGCCTTGCGAATGTCGCAGGCGTCGATGCCGGGGGCCGACACGGAGGCGACGGCCACGGCCAGCGCGCTTGAGACGATGTCCAGGAAAAGCGCTTCGCGCGCCGTGGCCGTGAGACGCTTGGAATCATCCAGTCCATCGGGGATGGCTTTGGGGTCCAGGATGACGGCCGCCGCCGTCACCGGGCCTGCCAGCGGCCCACGACCGGCCTCGTCAAGGCCCGCGACCGGCCATTGTCCTTGTCGGATCGCCCGCCGCTCGAGTGAAAAGTCGGGAGCGAGCGGAATATCGAAGAGGGGCGGAGAATCGGAGCGTGGGCGAGCCATTGTGCGGCGATGCTCGCATCCGCTTCGATTCTCCGCAAGTCCTTCCCGGTCATTGGGGCGATGGCCGGGAAGGCGCCGTCGGCTGATGGGGAAGCAGGCTCGACGGGAAGGGATTTGAAAAGGTGGCTAAAGCAGAACGAGTTGCTTGCAGGCCGCCTCCGGGGTCGTGAAGAGATCGGTCCTGAGCGGACGTTTTTCCAGGTTCAGCCCGAGCTTGCGTGCTGCCAGTTCGAAGCGCCGTCCGATTTGCCAGGCGTAGGGACCGCTGCCTTTCATGCGTTTGCCCCATTCCGCGTCGTAGTCCTTGCCGCCGCGCATGGAGCGGACCAGCGAAAGCACGTGCCGGTAGCGATCTGGATAGTGGCGCAGCAGCCAGTCCTTGAAGATTGGGCTGACCTCGAGCGGCAGGCGCAGGATGACATAGCCCGCCTCGCGCGCGCCGGCTGCGCGAGCCGATTCCAGAATACGCTCCATTTCCTGGTCGTTGAGGCCGGGAATGACGGGCGCCACCATGACGGAAGCGGGAATGCCGGCATCCGAAAGCGCCCGTATCGTCTCTAGCCGCTTCGGCGGCGTCGCGGCACGCGGCTCCATGGTTCGCGCCAGACGCTTGTCGAGCGTCGTCACCGACAGGGCGACCTTGGCCAATCCCTTTTCCGCCATGCGCGAAAGAATGTCGATGTCGCGGGTCACGAGGGCGGATTTGGTCACGATGCCTACGGGATGGTTGTGTGCTTCCAGTACCTCCAGCACCTCGCGCATGATCCGCCACTTCTTTTCTATCGGCTGATAGGGATCGGTATTGGTGCCGATGGCGATGGTTCGGGCCTGATAGCCATCCTTGCTGAGTTCGCGCTCCAGCAGCTTCGCGGCGTCAGGCTTGGCGAACAGCTTGGCTTCGAAGTCGATCCCCGCCGACAGCCCCATATAGGAATGGCTCGGCCGCGCGAAGCAATAGACGCAACCATGCTCGCATCCGCGATACGGATTGATCGAGCGGTCGAAAGAGATGTCCGGCGATTCGTTGCGCGTGATGATGGTGCGCGGCTTCTCTACCTGCACTTCCGTCTTGAAGGGAGGCAGTTCCTCGACCGAATTCCATCCGTCATCGAAGACATGGCGGCTGACGGGCTCGAAACGCCCCGAAGGATTGACGCCAGCGCCGCGCCCGCGACGCCGCTCCGCGCCGATCCTGACGCCGCTGTCTTCAATCAAGGCATTGGCCAAAAGCGTGCCTCCACTCTTGAAGGCTGCAACATCAGCGCGTGCAATAGGTTCCATTTTCCATCTCTCGAAACTGTGCAAAACCAGGCGAATCGCCCTTCGACATGAAACTATTCCTATTTTGAGAAACAGAACAAAGCAAGAACTTTTTGCCGAAACACGCCGCAACTGGTCTTTCCGACGCCTTTCCGCTAATGCGTCAGCTATGCTGACGGTGATCATAGAAACCCATAATGACGAGGAAGCCCTGGCGCGTACGTTGGCTGCTCTGGTCAGTGGGGCGATCGAAGGGATCGTGCGTGAAGTTGTGGTCTGCGACCTCGGCTCGACCGATCATGCGGACAAGGTCGCCGAACATGCCGGATGTTATTTCCTGGCAAAAGGGGGTGTTGCTGCCGGGATCCGGAAAGCCAGGAGTGAGTGGCTCCTTTTCTTACAACCGGGCGCGCGGCTGATGGGAGATTGGGCCGATGAGGTACGCGATCATGTGACGAAGGGATCGGCGCCTGCGCGGTTCACCCGGGCGCGTGCCAGCGGCGCGCGGTTCCGGGAGCGCCTGTTCGCGGCGCGGCGCGGTATTGCCGACGGTCTGCTTGTCACCAGGCAGCAGGCGCTATCGAAACAGGCGGAGACGGCCGAAACGCTCGCCCGTGGCTTCGTTTCCAGGAAGCTTGCGGCGGAAATACTCGTCGCGCCCGTCAGAAAGCGATCGACCTAGCCGCCGCGCTTCAGATGCTCGTCGAGGCGCGGCATGATCTCCACGAAATTGCACGGCATGTGGCGATAATCGAACTGCGCCGCAAGAACGCCGTCCCAGGCATCCTTGCAGGCCCCGGGCGAGCCCGGCAGGACAAAGACGAATGTCGTTCCGATCAGCCCGGCCGTGGCGCGAGACTGGATGGTCGAGACCCCGATCTTGTCATAGGAAATGCGATGGAACACGGCGGAAAAGCCGTCCATGCGCTTTTCGAACAAGGGTTCCAGCGCGTCCGGCGTGATGTCCCGGCCGGTGAATCCCGTGCCGCCTGTCGTCAGGATCACGTCGATGGCCGGGTCGGCGGCCCATGCGGTAACTTTTCGGCGGATTTCCTCCCGGTCGTCCTTCACGATGTCGCGCGCCGCGAGCCGATGGCCGGCCGCTTCTATGCGCTCCGCCAGGGTCTTGCCGGATTTGTCCTCGGCCAGTGATCGCGTATCGGAAACGGTCAGCACGGCGAAGCCGACCGCGATGAAGGGACGCTTCTCGTCAATGCCCGGCATCATGTTCTCCCGCTGTGGTCAAGGTCTCAGTTGCGGCGACGAACCAGCCCGGCCGCGCCTGCCTGATTTTGGCTGCCGCCGCCTCGGCATCGCGAATATGCCGAAACAGTCCGAAACACGTCGCTCCCGAACCCGACATCCGGGCGAACGCGGCGCCGCTTGAGCAAAGGGCGGCGAGCGCCTCATTAATCGACGGAGCGATTTTTAGCGCCGGCGCTTCAAGGTCGTTTCGGGTCGCGGCGAGCCATTCGACAAGACTGTCGACGCTCAATTCACAGGGAAGCGGGGGCAGGGGCGAATTGGCGCGAGAAGCCAAGGCTTTGAAGACCGCCGGGGTCGAAACCGCAATGCCGGGATTGACCAGAACCAGGTTCAGCGCGGGAAAATGCGGCAGCGCGTGGATGATCTCCCCTATACCCTTTGCGATCAGCGGCCGGCCAACGACGCACATCGGCACGTCCGCTCCGAGCGACTTCCCCAGTTCCGCCAGTGCGGAAGGCGCCATATCCAGATTCCAGAGCTTGGCCAGGCCCCGGAGCGTGGCCGCCGCGTCGCTTGACCCGCCGCCTATGCCTGAAGCGACGGGAAGGTTCTTGACCAGCGCAATTCCGACCGGCCCCCCGCCAATTTCCTTCGGCGCTCCCTGGGTGGAACGCCGCAAGAGGTTTCTCGCCTTGATGACAAGATTGGTCGAATCCATCGGGATGGCGTCTGCGAAATCCCCTTCAACCGAAAAATCATCGAAAGGCGAAGGGCGGGCGGTCACTGTATCCCCGACCCCAGTGAACACAATCAGGCTTTCGATGAGATGATACCCATCTTGACGTTGGCCGGTCACGTGCAGGGCGAGATTGAGCTTGGCGGGCGCGGCCTCGGTGACCGCGACGGCGGTGAGGTTCACGATTGCGCCTTCCGCTGTCTATCTTGGGCGATCAGTCTTTGGCCAGCCGGTATTCGCCGGTCGAGGGATCCTTGACCAGCGTGCCGATCGTGCCGTTGGCGGCCTGCTTTTCCTGCCGCCTGACCTTGGCGGAAACGCGTTGCGCCTCGCGCACGAAGGATCGATAGCCGTAATAGACAACCAGCGCGATCAGTCCGAAGAATATCAACTGTGGCATTGTCTTCAGTTCCTGTCCCGGCATCGGCGTTCAGCCGCTACCATCTCTTTACGGCATTATAGGGCCTTTCGCGCCCCGATCAAAGGCCGAAGCGGCTCCAGAGCGCGCGTTCTTCGAGTGCGGTCATGAGCCCGTCCACCGCGCCCGCGGCGATGTCGGGCGTCGGGCCGGCCAAGCCGGAGCCGAAAAAACCCAGGCGCCGCGCCAGAAAACCGCGTTGCGCCGTGACAAGCTTCAGTGTCGTCTTTTTGCCGTAGCGCGCTTTGAGCACGGAACGCATGTCGCCCAGACTGTCAACGAGACCAAACCCGAGACCACGCTTGGCCGTCCAGAAGAGCCCCGTGAACAGGTCCGGTTCGTCGGCGAGACGGCTCCCCCGCCTTTCTTTGACGAGATCGATGAAGGTTTCATGGACTTCGAGCTGCAACGCCTTGAGCTTTTCAACGTCCTCGGACTTTTCGGGCCGGAAGGGATCGAGCACGGATTTGTTTTGCCCGGCCGTATGCACGCGGCGCTCGACGCCGATCTTCTTGATCAGGTCCTGAAAGCCGAAAGAGGCGGAAACCACGCCGATGGAGCCGACGATCGAAGAGGGGTCGGCAATGATCTCGTCGCCGGCGAGCGCGATCATGTAGCCGCCGGAGGCGGCGATATCCTCGACGAAGACGAGCACGGTCTTGCCTTTTTCCTCGGCGAGATCGCGGATGCGCTTGTAGATCAGCCGCGACTGCACCGGCGATCCGCCCGGCGAGTTTATCGAAATGGCGATGGCGGGTGCATTCTTGACGGCAAACGCCTTTTCGATCAGCCCCGCCGCAGTTGCGAGCGAAAGCGATGGACGAAGCTGGCTGCCACCGGAAAAGATGGCGCCGTGCAGGCGAATGACCGGGATCGTCACTCCTTCCGAGCGCATGCTTTTCGGCAATATACGATTGAACAAGCGCTTCACGATAATGGAGTCTCCTGTTTGGCCCGATGGATGTAGGCCCCAATGGATGTAGGCCCGATGGATGTAGGCATTGCGCCGGCTGGCGCAAGCTATTGAACAAAAGCTCTCAATCGCCGAAAAGGCTCGCCTCTCCATTGCAGATCGCATCGGCCCGCTCGGCAAGCGTTCCGGCTCTTTCGTGCAGGATCAGCGGCGGATACAGAGATAGCCCTCCGCGCGATCCGTGTCGGGAGCGCAACACGATGCGGATGGCCTTGTCTTCGGCGAACGGGTGAACCGGCACGATTGCCGCTTCGCCAAAACGCCCCCCCAGCGCCGCAAGAATGGGCTCGAGCGATTCGGGCCGGGCGATCAGCGCCAATCCGCCCCCCGGTTTGACGATCGCGGCGGCCGTGCGCAGCCAGGCCTCGAACAGATCCGGTGGCATGACATGCGCCGATCGTTTCAGTTCATCCGGCGTCGCTCTGTCATCCTGTCTGTTGAAGGGCGGATTTATGATGGCATAGTCAAAGGCCCGGTCCGGCAAGCCGGCCGTCGCGCGTTGATCACCGGCAAGCTGGACGTCGGCGAGGAGGAGCGCGGCTCTTTTCGCCAATTGGCTGTTTTGCGGCAGGGACAGGGTCTGCCGGGCGAAGTCGCCCATTTCCGGATTGTTCTCGACCAGAAGGATTTCCGCATGCTGGCAGCGGGAAGCGACAGCCAGGCCCGCCGCGCCCGCGCCGGCGCCGAGATCGGCGAGACGGCCGGCAAATCCGGACGGCACAGCAGCGGCCAGCAGCATAGCGTCGAGACCCGCACGGTGGCCGCGCACTGCCGGCTGCGCCAGCCAGAAAGCGCCACGATGGAAGGCATCAACCGTGAGGCCAGCCGAATTGGCGCTGCCGGCCTCCACGACTTAATTGCCCTTCATTTCGTCGGAAATGCCGGCATCGACCAGAATACGGCGTGCCGCCGCCTCACGGTCCTTCTCGACCATTACCCGCCGCGGCAGAATTCCCAGCGAGCCTTCCACGATGCTCATGTTCTGATCCGCCACGAAGTAGTGGATGCCGGCATCGCGCATCAACGATTCGACAAACGAAATGAGAACGGGATCGTTGGTGCGCAACAATTCGATCATGATAGAATGCAATCCGATTTCCTGTGCCAGGGAAGCTGGCTTTTATCCTGTCGTGGCTTCCGCGCCAATTCGTCTCTTGCCGCAAGCTTCCAGTGCGCCATAAGTTCCGCTAAGGGGATGTGTACGCGTAGCGGAAAGTAAAACGGGAGTGCGCGCATTGGGCGTCGTTCTATCGCTTGAAGAGGGTAAGCGGGAAAATCCGACGATCGGGAAGCTGATCGATCTGACAGCCGCCGACATGGCGCGCGTCAACGAACTGATACTTGCGCGCGCCGGTTCCGACGTCGAGATGATCCCGGAGGTCGCCAATCACCTGATATCCTCGGGGGGCAAGCGCCTCAGGCCCATGGTGACGCTCGCGTCGGCGCAGATGTTCGGTTATGTCGGAGACAGCCACGCCAAACTGGCCACCAGTGTCGAGTTCATGCATACCGCGACGCTTCTTCACGACGACGTGGTCGATGAAAGCGGCATGCGGCGCGGCAGGAAGACGGCTCGCACCATCTGGGGTAATCAGGCCAGCGTTCTGGTGGGCGATTTCCTTCTCGGCCAGGCGTTTCGCATGATGGTCGATGTCGGATCCCTCGAGGCCCTTGATATTTTATCGACGGCCGCCTCGATTATCGCCGAGGGCGAAGTCATGCAGCTTGCCGCCGCCCAGAATCTGGAGACCACGGAAGACGAATATCTGGCCGTCATCAAAGCCAAGACAGCCGCGTTGTTTTCCGCCGCCGCGGAGGTGGGACCCGTCATTGCGGGCGCCTCACGAGCCGACCGGGCGGCGCTGCGTTCCTATGGCGCCAATCTCGGTCTTGCTTTCCAGCTTGTCGACGACGCCCTCGACTATGGCGGCGACAGCAAGGATCTTGGCAAGAATGTCGGCGACGATTTCCGCGAGGGCAAGGTCACCCTGCCTGTCATTCTCAGCTATCGGCGCGGTACGGCCGAGGAGCGCGTTTTCTGGAAGCGCGCGATCGAAGAACATCAGACGAGCGATCAAGCCTTGGAAAAAGCCCTGGGATTGATGACGCGCTGCTCCGCCATAAGCGATACGATAGGCCGCGCCCGGCATTTTGGTGAGATCGCGCGCGACGCCTTGGCGCCGCTGAACCCGACCGCGCAGAAAACCGCACTTCTCGATGTGATCGATTTTTGCATCAGTCGCGTCTCGTAGCATTAATGCATCGATCATTCACATTTGATCGGCAAGGTGAAGCACGCGCGGATTGACCTGCATCGCAAAAAGGCCATCCTTTTGCGATTGAGTGGATTGCCGATTCCGGTTGCATGGACGTGCGGCCCGTGAGGGCGTTTCGGCGCATGAAAGGAAAGACATGCCGCACAGAAGCGGGAAATTAATCGCAGCACTGATGTTGGCTTCGGCTGGGGTGATGAGTGCCGGATCGGCCGGGGCAAAGACGGCACAGCCCGATGACGTCGGCATCAACTCTCTGTCAGGTGCTTTTCTTGCCGCGCGTGTCGCCGAAATAGACGATGATCTGGATAATGCGATCACCTATTATACGCGCGCCCTTGCCTTCGACCCCGGCAACCAGGCGCTCCAGCAGAGCCTGATGATTTCCCTTATATCGAATGGCGATTTCGACAAGGCGCTTCCCTATGCCCGCAAGTTGAAGACGGTGGCGCGGGTGGAGCGCTATTCGCGGCTTGCGCTTGCCATCGATTTCTTTCGCAAGAAGGACTACCGGGACGCCCAGGACTGGTTGAAACTGGCGCTTCAATCCGATCTCGACAAGCTGATTACCGGATTGATGACGGGTTGGGCCAAGGAGGGCGCGGGCGACACGAGCGAAGCGCTGTCGTCCCTCAAGAAGATGGACGGCCCCAGTTGGTATGATCTGTTTATTTCGTATCATCGGGCGCTCATCGCGGACGTCGCCAATCGCAAGGCCGAAGCCAATAGCGCGTACAAGGCGACGTTGGACGCCGCGGCAGCGGGTGCGGCGGCGCCTGATACCTATATTCGCGCCGCCGAGGCGTATGCGCGGTTTCTTGTCCGGCAGGGAGAGAAGAAAAAAGCGCTTGCAGCGCTTGATAAGGCGGATCAATTCGCCCCTGGCAGGCTGCCGATCGCGGCGCTCCGCAAGAAGATCGAAGCCGGCGAGCCCGTCGCCCCAATGATATCGGGGCCCAACGACGGCGCGGCTGAAGTGCTTCTCGACCTGGGCACGGCGCTCAATCATTCCGGCGGCGAGGATTTTGTCCGCCTTTATCTTGAATATGGTCTTGTGCTCGCGCCCCAAAACGATGCGCTGCTGCTGCAGCTTGGCGTCGTGGCCGACCAGCAGAAAAACACCGAAGAGGCGATCTCCTTTTACAAGCAGATCTCCCCGGACTCTCCCATGAAGCATGTCGCCGAATTGCAGATCGGTCTCGATCTTTCCGATCTCGGTCGGCAGGACGATGCGATCGAGCAGCTGAAGGGTGTGCTTGCAAAGGACCCGGATGACATGCGCGCCTATATGGCGTTGGGCGGAGTTTACGCTTCCAAGGAAGATTACAGGTCCGCTGCCGAACTCTACGATAAGGCCGTGGCGAGGATCGCCAAGCCGACCGAGAACGATTGGACCGTATTTTACAGGCGCGGCATCGCTTACGAGCGCCTGAAGGAATGGCCAAAGGCCGAACCGGACTTCAAGGAGGCGCTGAAGCTTTCACCGGATCAGCCGCAGGTGCTCAACTATCTGGGCTATTCATGGGTCGACATGAACATCAATCTTGAGGAAGGCCTCAAGATGATCCGCAAGGCTGTCGATCAGAGGCCGAGCGATGGGTACATCGTGGATTTGCTCGGTTGGGCGTATTACAAGCTCGGTCGCTATCAGGATGCGGTCGTCGAACTTCAGCGCGCGGTATCGTTGAAGCCCGAGGATCCTGTGCTCAACGATCATCTCGGGGATGTCTATTGGCGCATCGGTCGCAAACTCGAGGCGACTTTCCAGTGGCGGCATGCCAGCGATATGCACCCTGACGCCCAGACCCTGGCCAAGGTTCAAAAGAAGCTCGCCGAGGGGCTTCCTCCAGTCGAGCCTAAAAAGGCCGCCGAGGGACCGGAAAATCAACCGGTCGTCGTCGAACCGGACAAGGGCGACAAGGACGACGGAAAGAAGAGCTGAGCCCTTCTGCTCCGGTCAATCGGAGCAGGTGGCGTCAAACGCAAGAACTGTCTTCTCTGTCTTGATCGAGAGCCGGACGGCGATGGCAAATCCGCTGCTGGGTGGCGGATCTTCTCAGTTCACCGTTATTCCGTAGCGTGACTTGACCGGGCAGGAGACCCATTTGCCGTGCTCCATTCCGAAGCATTGCAGCTTGAGCTTGCGCACGTCGGTCTCGCCGGGGTTCACTTTCTGGCAGATGCAATCGGCATCCGGCAGCCGGACGGTGGCGCACGTGCCTACACATTGATAGCCGGTCACCCAGTCGCGGTCTTCCCGACCGCCCGGGAAGTCACCGGATTGCGCGGCCGAGGCCGTAAAAAGCAGGGTTGCCGCAATGACGCCCGAAGCCGCTACTGCCGATAATAGATTGCGGGCCATAAGGGTCGCCATGTCGTTGCTCCTTCCGCTATTCGCTGGCGCCCGGTTACACCGGGCTTCGAACGTCTGATGTGGCGCTGAAGCCGCGCCCGGTCAATGGCGCGGCAATGATTGGCTATCGCGCCGAGATGCCGTAGCGCGGCTTGACGGGGCAGGCGACCCATTGTCCGTCTTCCTTGGTCGAACAGGCGAGCACGAGCTGATTGACGTTTTCCTCGCCTGGATTCTGCTTGACGCAGATGCAATCGGCGTTGGGCAGCGCCAATGATTGGCAGCCTTGGCTGATGCAGCGATAACCGGTCACGGGATCAGTCGTGTCCCCGGCGGCGGAATCGGCGAATGCGCTGGCGGAAAACGCCATGGCGGCCAGAAACGCGGCGCCGGCGATGGCGGTCAGCGGTGTGACCGATCTATGATTGAATCTGATCGGGTGGCTCCTCTTGGGTTCATGCGGCGTACAGGATTTAGCCGCCGCATAAGGGTAGGAACGTGTTGGTGAAGTCCGATCGTGCGGTTCGACCGATCACGATTGCGCGAGGGGTCTTCGCCTTGACGCTGGCGCGGCCCCACTCTAGGACGGGCGCAGTTCTCCAAGCCGCTTCCCGCCAGGGTGTCCCGTGACCGTAAATCTGCCCGAGCACATGCATCCAAGTCGTTCATTTCAGGGACTTATCCTGACGCTGCACGACTACTGGGCGGCCTATGGCTGCGTCATCCTGCAGCCCTATGACATGGAGGTCGGGGCCGGCACGTTTCATCCGGCGACGACGCTTCGTTCGCTTGGACCCAAGCCCTGGAAAGCCGCCTACGTGCAGCCTTCGCGGCGGCCCAAGGACGGGCGCTATGGCGAGAACCCCAACCGGCTGCAGCATTATTATCAGTATCAGGTCATCCTGAAGCCCAACCCGTCGAATTTGCAGGAACTCTATCTCGGTTCGCTGCAGGCGATCGGCGTCGACCCGCTGTTGCACGATGTCCGCTTCGTCGAGGACGATTGGGAAAGCCCCACGCTCGGCGCCTGGGGCCTGGGCTGGGAATGCTGGTGCGACGGCATGGAGGTCTCGCAGTTTACCTATTTCCAGCAGGTCTGCGGCATCGAATGCGCGCCAGTCTCTGGCGAACTGACATACGGGCTGGAGCGACTGGCGATGTACGTCCAGGGCGTCGACCGGGTCTATGATTTGAACTTCAACGGGCTCGAAGGCGCCGACAAGGTGACCTATGGCGATGTCTTCCTGCAGGCGGAGCAGGAATATTCACGCTTCAATTTCGAATTCGCCGACACCGACATTCTCCTTCGCCATTTCGAGGACGCGGAGAAGGAATGCCAGGCGCTGCTGAGCGCCGGTTCGGCGCCCGGCGAAGGGCAGCCGCACCGTCTCGTGCTGCCCGCCTACGACCAGTGCATCAAGGCGTCGCATGCCTTCAATCTGCTCGATGCGCGTGGGGTCATTTCCGTGACCGAACGCCAGAACTACATCCTGCGCGTTCGCAATTTGGCCAAGGCCTGCGGCGAGGCCTTTCTGAATACCGAAGCGGGCGGTCTGGCGGCGTAAAATTCCGCCGCGCACGGCCCGTCAAACATCCGCATTCCGGATCACGATCATTCGGCTGGAGGGCGCGATGCGGGTCCGGCATCCGAAATCGCCCGCACGGCGCGGCGCACCCCATGGAATGGAAACGATTCTGGCGCGTGCATCTGCATGGCAAGGCAGGTACCGAAGGCGAGGATCTGAAGAAGGGTGGATATCGTTTTCATTGTCGTGGCCAATGCTTCGCTGTCTGAGCGTTGGTCGCATCAGCGCATCGTTCGGTTCATTGGAAATTTTCATTTCGAGGACGGTGCAGGGCGGCGCGATCCGGCAGACGTCCGGAAATTTGCGTCGCTTCATTCAGGCGCGGGCTAAAACGCGCGGCAATGGTGACAGCGCGCGGCTGACTTGATATGCCGCGCGCGAACTGTTGTGCCACGCGAGCCCCCACCGATGCCTGATTTGTTGCTTGAGCTGAGAAGCGAAGAGATCCCGGCCCGCATGCAGCGCAAGGCGGCGGGTGACCTGAAGAAACTGCTCACCGACGGGCTGGTCGAGGCGGGCCTGACCTATGAAGGCGCGCGCGAATATTGGACGCCGCGCCGGCTGACGCTCGACATTCGCGGATTGACCGCCCGTTCCAGGGATCTGCGCGAGGAGCGCAAGGGACCCTCCACGAAGGCGCCCGAACAGGCGGTGCAGGGATTTCTGCGTTCCGCCGGCCTGTCCTCCGTTGAAGAGGCTGAAATTCGCACCGACCCGAAGAAGGGCGATTTCTACGTCGCGATCATCTCCAGCCCGGGCAGGGCGGCGGAAGAAATCATCGCCGATGTGATGCCCGGCATCATCCGCAATTTTCCTTGGCCGAAATCGATGCGCTGGGGGCTGGAATCGGCCAGACCCGGTAGCCTGCGCTGGGTCCGCCCGCTGCAATCGATCCTGTGCACCTTCGGCCCGGAGACCGAGGAACCGGTTGTGGTGGATTTCGAGATTGACGGCATTTGCGCCGGCAATATCACCTACGGCCACCGCTTCCATGCGCCCGATGCCATCACCGTGCGGCGCTTCGACGACTATGTCGCCAAGCTGGAAGCGGCGAAGGTCGTGCTCGATGCCGAGCGCCGCAAGGAGATCATCCTCGCGGACGCCAAGAACCTCGCCTTCGCCAGCGGGCTGGAACTGGTCGAAGACGACGGTCTGCTCGACGAGGTTTCGGGTCTCGTCGAATGGCCGGTCGTGCTCATGGGCGAATTCGAGGAGGATTTTCTGACCATCCCGCCGGAAATCATCCGGTTGACCATCCGGGCGAACCAGAAATGTTTTGTCACGCGGCCGCAGGAAAACGCCGGGAGGCAGCGACAGCTCTCCAATCGCTTCCTGCTTACCGCCAATATCGAGGCGAAAGACGGGGGAGCGGAGATCGCGCACGGTAACGGCAAGGTGGTGCGCGCGCGCCTGTCGGACGCGCTGCATTTCTGGAAGACCGATCAGGCCAACCTGCCCGACCTCGACCGGCTGAAAGCCTCCGCTGAAAAACTCGGCCTCGATCTGGCGAAACCGCTCGACCAGCGCATGGCCCGCCTCGACCATTTGAACGTCACCTTCCACGCCAAGCTCGGCACGCAGGGCGAGCGGGTGGAACGCATTGCGAGATTGGCCGAAGAACTGGCGCCGATCATCGAGCGCTCGATCTCCCCTTCGAGGGGGGAGGCCACGCAATCGCCCGCCGCGCCGCCATTTTCGCGAAGGCCGACCTCACCACCGAAGTCGTTGGCGAGTTTCCAGAATTGCAGGGAGCTGATCGGCCGCAAATACGCGGCGCTGCAGGGCGAGCACCCATCGGTCGCCGCCGCGATCGAGGAACATTACAAGCCGCAGGGTCCGTCCGACCGCGTGCCGACCGATCCTGTGTCGATCGCGGTGGCGCTCGCCGACAAGCTCGACACGCTAGTCGGCTTCTGGGCCATCGACGAAAAGCCCACCGGCTCCAAGGACCCATACGCGCTGAGAAGGGCGGCGCTGGGGGTGATCCGGATAGCGGTGGAGAATGGGGTGCGGCTCGGGCTCGATGGCATGTTCATTCTGGCACATCGAGCGCAATACGATCGAATTTTGCGAAGCAGGCTAATTTTGGATGAGGCCGATCCGACAGATTATGAACTGCAGGAAGACCATCCGTACGAGCTTTATGGCCAGTACGACAGGCGCGATGCGGCGCTCCAAGAGATCGATCTCGACGAAGGTTTCAAGTTCGGTAGGTTTGAAAATCAATCAATAGCCGGCGTATATGACTTCGCCAGCCGTAGTGCTGTGGCAACCGACCTCCTTTCCTTCTTCCACGATCGCCTCAAAGTCTATCTCCGCGATCAGGGTGCCCGGCATGATCTGATCGATGCGGTGCTGGCGAGCGGAGCGAGCCCTACCTCCCCCTTGAGAGGAGGTCGGACCGAAGGTCCGGGTGGGGGTAACTCATCGAGCGCCGGCGCATCCGAACCCCCACCCCTAACCCCTCCCCACAAGGGGGAGGGGAATCCTCAATCTTCCAACGACGACCTCCTTCTCATCGTTCGCCGGGTCGAGGCGCTGGGGTCTTTCCTCGACACCGAGGACGGCAAAAACCTGTTGGCCGGGACGAAGCGCGCCGCCAATATACTCGCCGCCGAGGAGAAGAAAGGCACCGCCATTGCCGAGGCTGTCGATCCGGCGCTTTTTACCGAGCCGGCCGAAAAGGCGTTGTTTTCGGCGATGAATCAGGCCGAGAAGGAAGCCGGCCAAGCGATTCAAAAGCAGGACTTTTCCGCCGCCATGCAGGCGCTCAGCGTTCTGCGCGGGCCGGTCGACAATTTCTTCGAAAAGGTGCTAGTGAACGCCGACGATCGGGCCGTGCGCGCCAACCGCCTGGCGCTTCTGGCGCGCATCCGTGGCGCCACGGGACAAGTAGCCGACTTCTCGAAGATCAGCGGCTGATTACTGGATTTTCGCGCGTGGAATGATGTCCGACGGCGGCGGCGCGGGAGTCGGGGAGGGGATTGGCACATCGGGTTGCTTTTGCGCGGGCTGCGATGGAGCGGCTTGCGATGAGGCCGTGCCCTGTGCACCGGTGCTGCTTGCGCCAGACCGTTCTTGCCGGACAGCGGGTTTGCTCGCCGCTGGTTTATCAGGCGCGAAATAAGTCTGCGAAGAACCGTTGCCGACAATACCGCCCCGGATCACCATCGGGCCGGGATCGAAGGAATTGCGCCTGTCGTTTTTCGTGGCGGTTTCCGGCACCGCGGCCACTTCCTCATAGCTGATCGAAGGCACGGGTTCGGCCATGGCGATGATGGACGGGCTGACCTGAACGAAGCGGACGTCTTCAGGCGGCGCATAATTGTCGCCATGGCCGCGCTCGGCCAGGGAATTGGGCGCCGGATAATGCAGCGCGATCTTGTGACCGACCGTCATCGAAGCCCGGATAACGGGAACCTTGCCGCCCGGAAACGGGTATTCGAGGGGAGCGGCATCGACATCGTTCGCGGCGGGGCTCTCTGCGACAGCCGCCAGATTTACCCCGGCGGCTTCCTTCGCTGGTGTGCCGAGCGCGATCATCGACGGCCCCAGAGCGTCCTTCATCGGCGCAAGCTCGACGAAGGACGATGCCGAAGCGACGCCCGTCATCAGGACTGTCGAGAAGAATATGCTTGCGAACAGTCGCATAGAGACTCAGCAAACCCCGCACAAAACCTGGAACCCGACACCATTGTAACGGCATACGATTGCCGGAATCTTGGCGATATCCATAGCATTCGACTGATTAACGAAACCGTGCCATAGCGCTTGTCGGTCGCGCGGCGGCGATATAGGTAGCGACAAGGTTAATGAAGGATTGAGCGTCTTGGCGGCTATTTTGACGGCGGATGAGGCGCTCGATAAGGCCGGAAAGCTCATTCTGGCGGGCAATCCGGTCGCCGTACCCACCGAAACCGTCTATGGTCTGGCCGCCGACGCCACCAATGGCGACGCGGTCGCCCGCATCTACGAGGCAAAGGGCCGCCCGCGCTTCAATCCGCTGATCGTGCATGTGTCCGATATGGCGATGGCCGAACGGATCGCCGCGTTCGATCCGCTATCGCTGCTTCTGGCGGAGAAATTCTGGCCGGGACCGCTGACACTGGTTTTGCCGCTCAAACCCGATTCCGGAATTCACCCGCTGGTGACCGCTGGGCTGAAGACAGTTGCGCTGCGCATGCCGCAAGGGTTCGCCGCGAGACTTATCGCCCATACCGGCCGTCCGCTGGCCGCGCCCAGCGCCAATTCGTCCGGCCGCATCAGCGCGACGTCGGCGCAGGCGGTGAATGCCGACCTGGGCGCCCGCATCGCGCTCATCGTCGATGACGGTCCAACACCGGTCGGGCTTGAATTGACCATCATCAAGGCCGGCGACGGGGAAGTGCGGCTGCTTCGGCCGGGTGGCGTCGCTGCGGAAGATATCGAGGCGATTGCGGGGCCGCTGCGGCGTGGCGGATCGACGGGCGTCGAGGCGCCCGGCATGCTCGCGTCGCATTACGCGCCGCGCGTGGCGGTGCGGCTGAACGCTCTGGAAGTCTTGCCCGGGGAGGCGTTGATGGCCTTTGGCCGGCAGCCGACGAAGAATGCCGACAGGACCGAGGCGACACGCAACCTTTCCGCCTCGGGTGATTTGCGCGAAGCCGCGGCAAATCTCTTTTCCTTCCTTCAGCATCTCGATGCGGCCGAGCCGTCCGCGATCGCCGTCGAACCCGTGCCGACGAATGGGCTGGGGGAGGCCATAAACGACCGGCTGGCTCGCGCCGCTGCGCCGCGTGACATCGAAGGCCGCTCCGAATAGGGTCCCCGCATGCCGAATGACAGCTTTGACCCGCAGCCAACGCTGCTCGACCGTTTCGCCGCCATTGTCGGCGACCGCTTCGCCCTGCGCTCGGATAGCGACATCGACCCCTATGTGCACGAACCGCGTGGTCTCTATGGTGGCCACACCTCCCTCGTTCTGCGGCCTGGAAGCGTCGAGGAAGTGAGCCGCATCATGAAACTTGCGAGCGAAACGGGCACGGCGATTGTCCCGCAAAGCGGCAACACCGGGCTTGTCGGTGGCCAGCAGCCGGACAAGTCGGGTCGACAGGTCGTTCTGTCGCTGGAGCGGCTCGACCGCATCCGCGAAGTCGATGTTCAGTCGAACACGATTATCGCCGAAGCGGGCGTCATTCTGAAGAATGTGCAAGAGGTGGCCGACGCGGCCGATCGTTTCTTCCCCCTGTCGCTCGCGTCGGAAGGGACATGCCGAATCGGTGGCAACCTTTCTTCCAACGCCGGCGGCACCGGCGTGCTGGCCTATGGCAACGCGCGCGAGCTCTGTCTGGGCGTCGAAGTGGTGATGCCGAATGGCGAAATCTTCGACGATCTGCGCAAGCTGAAGAAAGACAATACCGGCTATGATCTGAAGGACCTTTTTGTCGGTGGCGAGGGCACCCTTGGCATTATCACGGCTGCGGTGCTTAAGCTTTTTCCCAAGCCACGCGGCAATGAAGTCGCCTGGGTCGGATTTGAATCACCGGAAAAGGCCCTGCAATTCTTCAATCTCGCGCTCGACAAGGCGGGTGGCAGCCTCACCGCGTTCGAGTTGATGAGGGCGATGCTGCTCGATTTTACGGTGCGCCACATCCCCGGTTCGGTGGCACCGCTTGAAACGCCATGCCCATGGTATGTGCTCATGCAGATTTCATCGGGGCGCTCGGCCGAGGACGCGAGGGGCCTTATCGAGGAAATACTGGGAGAAGGGCTGGAGCGCGAACTGGTCATGGACGCGACGCTTGCCGCCAACCTTGCGCAAGCGGCGGCCTTGTGGCGGTTGCGCGAAACCATGCCCGAGGCGCAGAAGCCGGAAGGCGCATCGATCAAGCACGACATTTCCGTGCCAGTAGCGTCGCTGCCGCAATTCATCGAGCGCGCCACCAAAGCGGTGGAGGATTTCGTTCCGGGCGCGCGCGTCGCCTGCTTCGGCCACATGGGGGACGGTAATCTGCACTTTAACATCTCACAGCCGGTGGGCGCCGACGGGCAAGCCTTCCTGGCGCTCTATCCGGAGATGAACAAGGTGGTGCACGACATCGTCCGGGAATTTTCCGGCTCGATCTCCGCCGAGCATGGCATCGGCACTCTGAAGCGCGAAGAACTGATCGCAACCGCCCCGCCGGTCGCCATCGAGCTCATGCGCCGGGTCAAGCAAGTCTTCGATCCGCTCGGCATCATGAATCCCGGCAAGGTGATCTGAGGCTGACGATTGTCAGTTGCGGTTGCCGCCGGGTTCGCCCGGGTTGGCTTTCTCTCTCGCCAGCCCGAAAGGCTTATCTGGAGCCTTTTCGGTCGGCCCCTCAAGTTCCGGGTCCGGCGCGGTATCCGGAAAATGTTTCGGCACGTGCCCGCCCGTCTCGCGCAGATTGCGGCTATCCTCCGGCGCGCGGCTGTTTCGCGAGCGCTGCAGGCTGCCGGAATTATGAATCGGTGCTTTATCCGCCATCATCTTTCTCCAATCTCTATTATTGGTTCAATTCCTGGATGGCGCGCATGTTCCTCGCGACGTTGAAAGATGTGGCCGCAGACCGCCCCGGCCCGGCGGCTAAAGCTACCCAGCCTGCTTAACCTTTGGTTCAACAAGGTTGTCGCCTCCTTACCCAAGGTTGCAAACCGCTAACCATCTGGGCGATCAGCAAAATTTAACCGACTTCCTAAGCCGGACGGTAAGGAGCGTGCGCTAGTCTCCCCCTCACAAGCGAGACCGGAAAAACCGGTCCGTGAGAACCGGAAACGGCTCTCAGGAGAGGCAGGAAGGCGTGGGACATGAATACCGGACTGAAGCCAGTCTGGGCGGGCTGCAACATGCGGCTCGACCCTTTTCGATTGCCACAGGCGACCAGCTATGCGGCGCGGGATAATTTTGGCGATTTGAATTTTACCATCGACCATCGCGGGGCCACCATTCGCCGCGTTCTGGAAAAGAGCGGTTTGCCGGTGACGGTCGTCCTACCAGCGAAATCCTTTCGCGGGGTCGCCGCCCGCGCCATCGAGGATGGCGACGGCAACGTGACGGTGACGCTGGAATTGCTGCACAACGATCCGATGCTGGCGGTGCCTTTGTTGGTCGCCGAAAATCTCGACGACGTGGCGGCCGACTGGCGCGCCTGGGCGGACGCATACCGCCTTCCCATGCTGTTGATCGAGGCCGATGGCATCGCCCGCACGCTGGAGGAATTGCTCGGCGCGGTAAAGACCGAGCCGGCCAGGGAGCGGCGCAAGCGCCGCCCCAGCTATGCCCGCCGTCCGCGCTTCCTGGCGCGGCGCAAGCAGGGCAATCTCGGCCTGCGGTTGGTGGTCGACGGCGAAGAGATCATCGCTACGGACTGACCCGCGCGGACAGGCATCGTCAGACAAGCGGCTCCAGCGCCACCCAAAGGCCGCCGGCAATCAAGCCGATGAAGATCAGCCAGCCGACAGTCGAATTGGATTTGAAGAGCCGCAGGCACTGGTCGGGATCGTCGATGTCGAGGTCCCAGATCTGCCGCGCCATGTGAACCGCCGCGGCGAGCAGTCCAGCCAGCGCCGGCAGCGGCACGTGCGCCAGCGCGAAGGCAACGGCGATCAACACCAGCGCGCCGCCATAAAGCCGCACCAGCCAGGGTTTCGTGTTTTCGCCAAAAAGCCGCGCCGTCGAGCGAACGCCGACCAGAGCGTCGTCCTCCTTGTCCTGATGTGCGTAGATCGTGTCGTAGCCGATAACCCACAGGATCGATCCGGCGTAAAGCAGCACCGGCGGCAGGTCGAGGCTGCCGAAATGCGCCGCCCATCCCATCAGCGCACCCCAGGAAAAGGCAAGTCCCAGAACGAATTGCGGCCAGTCGGTGAATTGCTTCATGAAGGGATAGATCGATACAATCGCCAGCGAGCAGACGCCAAGCGCGATTGTCGACAGATTGAACTGCAACAGCACGACGAGGCCGATCAATGCCTGCAGGACGAGAAAGCCCCATGCCTGGCGCTTCGTGACCTGCCGCGAGGGCAGCGGCCGCGACCGGGTGCGCTCCACGCTGGAGTTGATATCCACGTCGACGATATCGTTATAGGTGCAGCCGGCCCCGCGCATGGCGATGGCGCCGATCAGGAACAGCGCCAGATGCCATGGCGAGGGCAGGGCCGACCAGAGCGGAACCCCTGCCTTGGCATGGGCGCAAGCGGCCATCGCCGCCGACCACCAACATGGCCATAGAAGAAGCCACCAGCCAATCGGACGGTCCCATCGCGCAAGCTGCGCATAGGGCCACAGCCATCGCGGCAACGCCCGATAAACCCAATGGCCGGATGGCGCGTCGGCGACACGTCCCTGGCCCCCCTGCGACTGGATGCTTTCCATGCGATGGAAGTGGCAGGCGCGGAACAGGGCGTCAATACGTGGCCGTGCGTCGTTGTCGCGCGGGTTTAGGACGAAAGGACCAATTTTCTGGCTACCGCATCCAGCCTTTTGTCGTAGGACCACAGTGTCGTGCCAGGCGTAAGCCGGGCGGAAGCCAGCAAATGTGCATCAACGTAGCCGATACCGGAGCCCGCAAGCGATTCATTCTCGATCAACGTCAGGACTTCCTCGTCGCTGGCGATCGTTGCTTGGCGTAGATTGGAGAGGTCGTCGATGATCCTTCGCCGTTCGCGCAGATTGCCGAGCGCCAGTTCGCCTATAACGAATGGATGCACGACAACGCGACCCGTCATCAGCAGATCGTCAAGACGGGCATCGTCCGCGCGGAGGTGTTGGATCCAGACAGACGTATCGACGAGGACCACTATTCGGGTCGACGGCGGGCTGGTGCGCTGGCATGGGGGTCGCTGCCGCCCAGTTGCGTCAGCCTTCGCGCGCTTTCCCGCTCGATCAACGCTTTGAGCGCTTCCCGAACAACTGCGGATTTTTCCTTCAGCCCCGTACAGGCGCTGGCCTTGGCAAACAGCTCATCGTCAAGCGCGAGAGTGGTACGCATGGGATATTCCAATGGTTGGGCATCAAAAGTAGCATCGAATGATGCTTCATTCAATGCATGGCGGCTTTGTTCTTGACCCTTTGTTCTTGGGGCCGTAGCGGGTTCCCGAAGAGATCGGGCGGGCGAGGCGATGAAATGAACGTATTGTTGATCGGTTCCGGTGGACGCGAGCATGCGCTGGCGTGGAAGATTGCCGCGTCGCCGATGCTGACGCGCCTCTTCGCGGCGCCCGGCAATCCCGGCATCGCCGAGGAAGCGGAGTGCGTGGCGCTCGATGCCGCCGACCATGCCGCGATCGTGGCTTTCTGCGGTGAGAACGCCATCGATCTCGTCGTGGTCGGCCCTGAAGCGCCGCTGGTGGACGGGCTTGCCGATGCGCTCGCCGCGGCGGGATACCTGTTTTCGGCCCGACGGCGCAGCCGCGCGGCTCGAGGGCTCGAAAGGCTTCACCAAGGAGCTTTGCGCCCGCTACGGTATCCCCACGGCGGCCTATCGGCGGTTTCGCGATGCTCCGGCCGCCAGAGCCTATGTCGAGCGCATGGGCGCGCCGATCGTCGTCAAGGCCGACGGGCTCGCGGCGGGCAAGGGCGTGACCGTCGCGATGACCGTCGAAGAGGCAGTGGAGGCGATCGATGTCTGCTTCGATGGCGCTTTCGGTGGCGCCGGCGCCGAACTGGTCGTCGAGGAATTCATGGAGGGCGAGGAGGCGAGTTTCTTCTGCCTCTGCGACGGCGAGACGGCGTTGCCGTTCGGCACGGCGCAGGACCACAAGCGGGTCGGCGACGGCGATACCGGGCCCAATACCGGCGGCATGGGCGCCTATTCGCCCGCGCCGGTGCCATGACGCCGGACCTGATCGAACGGACCATGCGCGAGATCATCGAACCGACGATGCGCGGCATGGCCGAGATGGGCGCGCCGTTTTCCGGGGTGCTCTATGCCGGGCTGATGCTGACGGAAGATGGCCCCAAACTGATCGAATACAATGTCCGTTTTGGCGACCCGGAATGCCAGGTGCTGATGCCGCGCCTGAAGGACGATATTCTCGCCCTGCTGCAGGCCGCCGCCGACGGACAACTCGGCCATATGTCGGTGCGCTGGCGCGACGAGGCCGCACTCACGGTCGTCGATGGCGGCCAATGGATATCCCGCCGATCCGCGGACCGGCACCGTCATTTCCGGGCTCGATGAAGCCGCCTCGGATGGCGTGGAGATATTTCAGGCCGGAACGAAGGAAAAAGGCGGCGAGCTTGTCGCCAGTGGCGGACGTGTGCTGAACGTCACCGCGCTCGGAAAGACCGTTTCGGATGCCCAACGCAAGGCTTATTCGGCCGTCGACAAGATCCGCTGGAGCGGCGGCTTCTGCCGCCGCGACATCGGCTGGCGGGCGGTCGAGCGGGAGGCTGCCGCCGTTTGAGTTTCGCTTATGGGTGCGGTGAGTTTTGCGCTAATCTTTGCGGAGACTTGCTTGAACCGGTCGTGATAGGGTCGATTCCCATAGGCGGGAACAGCAAATCCGCATAGGCAAAAAGCTGGCTCTTCGCGGTCGCAAGCGCATCGATGATTGCCGTGGGCGCGGTTTCGATCCGAACGGTCTGCGGAGCGCTTCTGCCGGGATAGCGATTGCCGGCCTGCGAATAGGCCGCGGCCAAGATTTTGATGTCGCTTTGCGGGTCGACCATCGCCCAAACATCCGCGGCATCGCCGGACAAGGCGTCCTGGCGCGGCTGCGGAACAGGCACGCTGGCCAGCAGGTCCTGTGTGCGGTCCGCCAGATTGCCTAGAGGCCAAACCGTGCGAAGCGCCGCTGCGCTCATCGGCGCCACATTGACATCGATATCGGAGGGCGTGCCCGAAACCCGATACGGGCAGTGGCGCGCATTGCAATTGGTCAGGGACGAGAACTGCCAAAGCGCGTAGCCATCCCAGTTTCCCTTTGGAAAGTGATCGCCGATCTCCGGCTTGTAGCGCGCGTACCATAGCGGCAGGCGCGACAGCAGAGGATATTCGTCGCGATGTCCCGCGATGAAATCCGCCGTCACGTCGTTGGTATAAAGCACCGGATAGCGCCCGATACGCCGCATGACATGGCGGGCGAACTCTTCCGCATCGGAAAGCGACATCCATTTGGACGGATCGTTCTCCTCGATATCGAGCGCCACGAGATCGTCCGGGCCAGGTTCGGCGAAGTCGATGAAATGATTGGCCTGATCGATGGGGTTTCCCGGCCGCGCCAGATGATAAGCGCCCCATTTCAGACCGAGCGCCTTGGCCATGGCGCGCCGCGTGCGAAACAATTCCTGCGCGACCGCATAGCGTTTCCAGAGCGCCTTGCACAGCCGTAGCTGCACATCGTCGTCGTCCTCGCATTTCGACGGCGGCGGGAGCCCGTCCGTGGCCTTGTTGATGAAGCCCACGACCCGCTTGTCCTCAGCCAGCTTCGTCCAGTCGATGGAGTTGTATTCGTAGGCGTCGATGACCAGCGCCCGGTCGGAGCGCAGCCAGGGCCGGGAGAAATCCGAAGCTTGGGCGGCAGGCAGCAAGACCGCTGCCAGAAGCGCGACGAGCATGCTGCAGGCGAGGATCCGCGCCGTTGCGGCCATGGAAACAATCCCGGTTTGCGGTCGATCCTGCCGGGATATGGTTAAGGAAAGCTTCCGCCCGTCAATCGGGGTTCGGTATATGCCCGCCGCCGCAGGTGGTCACCTGGCTTGAGCAGGTCCCGAAGGCCCAGCCGCGCAGGCGCGTTCCGAAATATGTGCCATCCAATTCGACCCAGTTGCCGAGGCAGGCGTAAAAATGTTCGACCTGGAAATTGTCCGGCCCTCCAGAATTCGCCGTTTGGCTCCGGTTTGGAAAGGTCGGCGACGACGGGTTTGCTGGTCGATGGACCACTGTACAGATATTGCTCTTCGACCGAGGAATAGAGATAGCGACCGGATACCCAGCCTTCGCCATCGAACACATCCTTGTCATTGTCGAATATGTAGTCGGGCATGACGGCGTGTTTGACGCGGAACCATCCGTCCTTCGAGCCTGTAATGGAGACTTCGCCGGCAAACTCGTCGCCCCCGATCGTGCGCGGCGGCGGGATTCGCCCGATCACGGCGTATTTGGCGCCGGGCCCGGCACGGATATTGAGTCCGTTCGGGTCTGTGTCGCTTGAAACCGCCGTGAGCGAACAGGTCGCGATGCCGACGGCATCGGCGTCGGCCGACACTGCCAAGCCGCTCGCGGATGGTGTGAAAAGCAGAGCGACAACGGAGATCAGACAGTAACGCATGAGTTGGCTCCCCTCTTGAAGACCAATGCAGCGTGTTCGCTACCTTATGTCGCCACACGATGTCGTTTCAAGTCAACACCGGGCCGCGAAGATCAGGCGCATGATGCACTTCAGCCGACCGCTATCCTCGATTGTCTTTGGGCGGACCACTTCATATAGAGTGATACTTCGCCGTCGGCCGGATCGGCGAATTCGAGGAGGAAGATTATCATGTATCGAGCGCCAGTCGGCGAAATCGCCCTTACGCTGAAACATGTCGCCGGGTTGAAATCGGCGCTTGATAAAGGGTTGAACGCCGATCTTTCCGAAGATCTTGCCGACGCGATCCTCGGCGAAGCCGGGCGTTTTGCCAGCGAGGAGATCGCGCCGCTCTACAAGGCCGGCGACGAGACAGGCGCGGTGTGGAGCGACGGATCTGTCATCACCCCCCCCGGCTGGAAGGAGCTTTACGCGCGCTGGATCGAGGGCGGCTGGAATGCGCTTGCCGGGCCGGCAGAATATGGAGGACAGGCGCTTCCCGCTATGCTGTCGACCGCGGTCCTCGAAATGTGGAATTCCGCGTCGATGGCCTTTGCCGTCGGCCCCACGCTGACCTTCGGGGCGGTCGAGGCGCTGGAGAAGCACGCCTCGCAAGAGCTCAAGCAGACCTATCTCGCCAAGCTCGTCTCCGGTGAGTGGATGGGCACGATGAACCTGACCGAGCCGCAGTCTGGCTCCGATCTCAGCGCCTTGCGCACGCGGGCCGAACCGGCGGGCGACGGGACCTACCGGATCTTCGGCCAGAAGATATTCATCACCTATGGCGAGCACGATTTCACCGACAACATCGTGCACATGGTGCTGGCGCGATTGCCCGATGCGCCGGCCGGCACGAAAGGCATCTCGCTGTTTCTCGTGCCGAAATATCTGGTCGGAGAAGATGGCAATTTGGGCGCGCACAATGATGTTTTCTGCGCGTCCGTCGAGCACAAGCTCGGCATCCATGGGTCGCCCACCTGCACCATGATCTATGGCGACGGCAAGCATGGCGATGCGCCTGGCGCCATCGGCTGGCTGATCGGCGAGGAAAATCGCGGCCTGGCCTGCATGTTCACGATGATGAACAACGCGCGCCTGGCGATTGGCATTCAGGGCGTGGCTGTCGCCGAAGCCGCCTATCAGAAAGCGCGCGATTACGCCGCTGACCGGCGTCAGGGCCGCGCCGTCGGCTCAACCGACCCGGAGATGAGCCCGATCATCGAGCATCCCGATGTGCGCCGTAATCTCTTGACCATGAAAGTGCTGACGCAGGTGGCGCGCGCACTTTGCTATTCCTGCGCCCATGCCATCGACATGGCCCGCGTCGGCGAAGGTGAGGAGCGTCGGCATTGGCAGGACCGGGCGGGGCTTTTGACGCCGCTGGCGAAGGCGTTCTCTACTGATATCGGCGTCGAAATGGCGTCGCTCGGCGTGCAGGTGCATGGCGGAATGGGCTTCATCGAGGAAACCGGCGCCGCCGGGCTCTATCGCGATGCGCGCATCGCCCCGATCTACGAGGGCACCAACGGCATACAGGCGATCGATCTGGTGACGCGCAAGCTGCCCCTCGGCGGTGGCAAGCATGTGCACGCCTATATCGGCGAATTGCGTGGCGAGGTCGAAGCGGTGCGCGCCTCCAACCTCGCGGGCTTCGGCCATACGGCGGGCCATGTCGAGAGAGCCCTGGCCGATCTGGAAGAGACGACGACCTTCCTGCAGCGCGCCCAGTCGGATGGGCGTGTCTCGGAAGCGCTGGCCGGCGCCACGCCTTATCTGCGGCTTTTCTCGCTTGCCGCCGGCGGTGCCTATCTGGCGCGTGGCGCACTTGCCGCAAAGGAAGCGTCGCAGATAGCGCTCTGCCGCTTCTTCTCGGAAAACCTGCTTTCCGAAACGTCGGCGCTCAAGGATCGCGTCATCAACGGCGCCGCCAGTCTCGAAGAAGCCGCCGTGGCGCTGGCCTGAACGGAGGATAGGTCGATGGCGAGTGAACACATAAAGATCGAACGCCGCGACGCGGTGCAGATCATCCGCCTGAACCGACCGGAAAAGAAAAACGCGATTACTCGGGCAATGTATGCGGCGATGGCGGCTGCCGTGAAGGCAGGGGACGCCGACGAGGCGATCCGCTGCAACGTCTTTCTGGGTGTGCCGGGCGCGTTTTCCTCGGGCAACGATCTCGCCGATTTCATGGCCTATGCGACGGGCGAGAAGCACGGCACGGAGGTTTTCGATTTTCTGGAGGCGCTGGCGCGCTCGCAAAAGCCGATCCTTTCGGGTGTCGATGGCATTGCCGTCGGCGTCGGCACGACGATCCATCTGCATTGCGACCTGACATTCGCAACGCCGCGTAGTGTTTTCCGGACGCCCTTCGTCGATCTGGGCATTACGCCGGAGGCCGGTTCGAGCCTGATCGCGCCGCCCCTGATGGGGCGTCAGCAGGCATTCGCGCTGCTCGCCCTTGGCGAGGGGTTCTCGGCGGAGCGGGCGAAGGCTTGCGGCCTCATCTATGAATTGGTCGGGGAAGACGAACTCGAGGACAGGGTTTTCGCCGCCGCCGCTGAGGTGTCGGCCAAGCCGCCCGAGGCGCTGAGGATTGCCCGCGATCTGATGCGCGGCGATCGCGAGGAACTGGTTGCGCGCATCCGCGAGGAAGGCGCGCATTTCGCCGCCCGCCTGACCTCCATCGAGGCCAAGGCGGCGCTGCAGGCTTTCATGGCGCGCAAGAAGTCCTGATCAGGGATAAAGCCGGGTCTTGTCCCAGCCGCCTTCGTCGCTTCGGCTGAAAACGATCCGGTCATGCAGGCGGAAGGGCCGGTCGGCCCAGAATTCGATCGCCTGCGGCACGATGCGAAAGCCGGACCAGTGTTTCGGCCGGGGAATATCTCCCATCACGTATTTCGCCGTATATTCCGCTACCGCTTTTTCGAGCGCGAACCGGCTCTCCAGCGGGCGCGATTGCCTGGAGGCCCAAGCGCCGATGCGGCTTCCGCGCGCCCGCGTGGCGAAATAGGCATCGGCTTCCGCGTCGGTGACCTCGCTGACCGGGCCGCGTACGCGCACTTGCCGGCGCAGGGACTTCCAGTGGAAGCAGAGCGCCGCCTTCATCGAGGATCCGAGTTCCTCGCCCTTTTGGCTCTCCAGATTGGTGTAGAAGACGAAGCCGTCCTCATCGAAACCCTTCAAGAGCACCATACGGACGTCCGGCATGCCGCTGGCATCCACCGTCGCAAGCGCCATGGCGTTGGGGTCGTTCGGTTCCTTTGCCTCCGCATCGCCCAGCCACGATTTGAAAAGCTCGAACGGTTCTGAATGCTCCGTGAAGTTATCGGTTGTTAACGCTGTTTCGCTCATAATGTCTTCCTGGACGGGTAGCTTGGTGGAGATTGCTGATTGTTGCGTAGAGCGCAAGTAGAAGCGCTATGTGGTGACGCCGTCGTTGCGCTGTATAACGGGCTTCTCATTGTCGGTTTGACGGCGGCGCTTGTGGGTTGCGCGTCCGGAAATGTCCTGCAGCAGACCGCACGCGATCGCTCGCTCGTCACTGGCTCGATATCAGGTCCTGGCCAAGGCGACAAACTAACCGACGAGCAGGCCGTCAGCAACGCCGTGACAGGGGCCGATGTGGATCACATCGGATCAGACGGCATTTCCTGGAATAATCCCGCCACCGGTGCCAGCGGCCAGATCACGAGCATTGTCGAGTATCAGGACAAGGACCTTTTGTGCCGCCGTTTCTTGACGTCGCGCGCCAGCTTCGATGGCGTCAGCCTGGTTCACGGCGATGTCTGTCTTGGTGTCGGCGTCGGATGGCATATGCGGACCTTCGCGACCTCATAGCAGCATTTTTTTGGCGGTCGATGGTGGCCGCTCCGCACTGGAATTTCTTCCTAGCCAGGCGCATATAGGGATCAACCATCACTTTTAATCCCGTCAGGCAGGAAGCATGCGCGATCCATATCAGGTTTTGGGCGTCGCCAAGGACGCGTCGGCCAAGGAAATCAAATCGGCATACCGGAAGCTCGCCAAGAAATATCATCCGGATCAGAACCCGAACGACCCCAAGGCCAAGGACCGGTTTTCCGAAGCCAACCAGGCCTATGAGATTGTCGGCGAGGAAAAAAAGCGCGCCGCCTTCGACCGGGGAGAGATTGATGCCGAGGGCAAGCAGCGGTTTCAAGGTTTTGAGAATGCGGGCGGAGCCGATCCCTTCGCCGGTTTCAGGCAATCGCGCCAAGGCCCGGGCGGCTCGCATTTCGAGTTCCGTTCGAGTACGGCGGGCAGCGACCAGTTTGGCGGAGCGCACGATATTTTCAGCGAGATTTTCGGCCGTGGATCCGCGCAGCAGGGCGGTCCGCAGGGGAGCCGGCGCGCGCCGGCTGGCGAGGATATCAACGCCATCCTGGAGATCGACATCGAGGATGCCGTGAACGCGGCAAAGGTGACCGCGGTGTTTCCGGGCAATCGCAAGATTTCTGTCAAGTTGCCGAAGGCGGTCGAGGATGGCCAGACCATCCGGCTGAAGGGGCAGGGGGAGCCATCGCTGTTTGGCGGCCAGCCCGGTGACGCCCTTGTCAAGATACGGTTCCGGCGCAGTTCCCGCTACCGCGTTGAAGGCCGCGATCTCCACGCCGATTTGCCGGTCGATCTGCGCGACGCGGTGCTCGGGGCAAAGGTCGCGGCCGAGACGCCGAGCGGCAAGGTCGCGGTGACGATCCCTCCCTGGTCGAGCTCGGACAAGGTCTTGCGCCTCAAGGGCCGCGGCCTTCCTGAAAAGGCGGGAGGTCACGGGGACCTCTATGTGCACGTTCGCGTCATGCTTCCGGAAGGCGGCGACGCGGAACTTGAGGCCTTGATGAAAAAGGCCAAGGTCTGACCTTTCGCCTCGAAGGGCCCGGCTAGTCGGCCATCCGTCAAGCTTGAAGGCATCCTGTGCCTGTGCGATAGGCACTGAAGGCGATTGTTGCGGAGAAGGATGGCATGGCAGTCGGGAATGGCCTCATGGCCGGCAAGCGGGGTCTTATACTTGGCGTCGCCAACAACCGTTCCATCGCATGGGGCATTGCGAAGGCTTGCGCCGCGCAGGGTGCTGATCTTGCGCTGACCTTTCAGGGCGATGCCTTGAAAAAGCGCGTCGAGCCTTTGGCGCAAGAGCTTGGCGCCCATGTCGCCGGACATTGCGACGTTACCGATATGGCGTCGGTCGACGCGGTATTCGACGGCATCGGCAAGAAATGGGGCCGCCTCGATTTCCTCGTTCATGCCATTGCCTTCTCCGACAAGGACGAACTGACCGGCCGCTACGTGGAAACCACGCGCGAGAATTTCCAGCGCACCATGGATATCTCGGTCTATTCGTTCACCGCCATCGCCAAGCGCGCCGAACCGCTGATGTCGCAGGGCGGATCGATGCTGACGCTGACCTATTACGGCGCCGAAAAAGTCATGCCGCATTACAACGTCATGGGCGTTGCCAAGGCGGCGCTCGAGGCGAGCGTGCGCTACCTCGCGGTCGATCTCGGTGGCAATGGCATTCGCGTCAACGCGATTTCGGCCGGTCCCATCAAGACTCTCGCCGCCTCGGGCATCGGCGATTTCCGCTACATCCTTCGCTGGAACGAATATAATTCGCCGCTGAAGCGCAGCGTCACCATCGACGAGGTCGGCGATGCGGGGCTTTACTTCCTTTCCGATTTGTCGCGCGGGGTCACCGGCGAGATACAGCATGTCGATTCAGGCTACCACGTCGTCGGCATGAAGGCCGTGGACGCCCCCGACATATCCGTCGTCTAGGACTGAGCGTCCTCCCTCCATCCCGCGAAGGAACCTGTCCGTGGCGACCTACCCGCTTTGCTATTTCGTCCGGCACGGTCAGACCGACTGGAACGTGACCGATCGTTTCCAGGGGCAGGAAGACATCGACATCAACGCGGTCGGGTGGCATCAGGCGGATGAGAATGGGCGGAAACTGGCCGAAATCCTGGGAAAGGCGGAGGGTTTCGATTTCGTCGCCAGCCCGCTCAGCCGCACCCGGGAGACCATGCGCCGGATACGCACCCGGATGGATCTTCCGCCAGACGATTTTCACACCGACGCACGGCTGATGGAACTGAATTTCGGCGATTGGCAAGGATACATCGCCGAGGAGATCGAGGCGCGCACGCCCGGCTCCATGGCCCGGCGACTAGGCGACAAATGGAATTTCCAGCCACCCGGGGCGAATGCGGAAAGCTACGCGATGCTGGCGCAGCGGGTGCACGAGTGGCTGGACGAACTGACCCAGGAGACCGTCGCGGTGGTCCATGGCGGCGTCATGCGCTCGCTGTTTCGTCTGATCGAGGGCGTACCGGGTGAGGACGCCGCAGATCTCGATACGCCGCAGGACCGCATCCTTCGGCTCAAGGACGACCGTTTGACCTGGCTATAGACCAGACGGCCTATTCCGGCAGCTGAATATCCGTAACGAGGTTCTCCCCGTCGACCCGGTCATAGGCGAGCACGACGTCCATGCCTTCCTTGATGCCATCCATGTCCGTTTCGCCGGGCAATTTGTAGGATTTGCCGTCATCCAGCGTTATCGTCATGGTGTTCTCGTCGATTTTCTTGATATGGCCTTCCGCTTCGGCGGCCAACGCATAATTCGAGAGGAACAGCAAAGCCGCCAGAGCGGCAAGGGCGGTTCGCATGATTGTTTTACCCCTTTTTGGATTCGTTGCGCGCTTCGCGCAGTTTGGATTTGCACCATGACAGACATCCCGATTGTGTCAAAAGTGAAGCCTGGACCGGCGTCCGCTATTCCTTTTCCGGCGGTCGTTTGACCCTCGTGCAAAACGCCGGTAGAGCAGCAACCTGCAACGCCGTCGCGGCAATCGGACGATCGGAAAATGTCGCACAATACGTTCGGCCATCTGTTTCGCGTGACCACCTGGGGCGAGAGCCACGGGCCGGCGCTCGGCTGCGTGGTGGATGGCTGTCCCCCGGGTATCCGCTTCACGGTGAAAGACGTTCAGGACGAGCTTGACCGCCGCCGTCCCGGCCAAACGCGCTTCGTGACCCAGCGCAAGGAGCCTGACGCGGTCAAAATCCTTTCGGGCTTCCTGATGGAGGCGGATGGCGAAACCATGGTCACGACCGGGACGCCGATCTCCATGCTGATCGAAAATGTCGACCAGCGCTCCAAGGACTATGGCGATATCGCCACGCGTTATCGGCCCGGCCACGCGGATTACACCTATGAGGTCAAATACGGTGTCCGCGACTATCGCGGCGGCGGACGCTCCTCGGCGCGAGAGACGGCGGCGCGGGTCGCGGCGGGCGCCATCGCCAGGAAGATCGTGCCCGGCCTCGTCATTCGCGGTGCGCTGGTCGCCATGGGCGAAAAATCGATCGACAGAGCCAACTGGGACTGGGATTTTGTCGGCAACGCCGAGAATCCCTTCTTCACGCCCGATCCGCAATCGGTAGCCACCTTCACGAACTATCTCGATGGGGTGCGCAAGGCGGGTTCCTCGGTCGGGGCGCTTATCGAGATCGTCGCCGACAATGTGCCGCCCGGCCTCGGCGCGCCCATCTACGGCAAGCTCGATCAGGATATCTGCGCCGGCCTGATGTCGATCAACGCGGTCAAGGGTGTCGAGATTGGCGCCGGCTTCGCTGCCGCCGGCTTCACGGGCGAAGAGAATGCCGACGAGATGCGCGCTGGCAATGAGGGCAAGCCGCGTTTCCTTTCCAACCATGCCGGCGGCATCTTGGGCGGAATCTCCAATGGCGAACCGGTCGTGGCGCGCTTCGCCGTCAAGCCGACGTCCTCCATCCTGACGCCGCGCAAATCCATCGACGCCGACGGCAACGAGATCGATGTGATGACCAAGGGCCGTCACGATCCTTGCGTCGGCATCCGCGCCGTGCCGATCGGCGAGGCGATGGTGGCGTGTACGATCGCCGACCATTATCTGAGACATCGCGGCCAGACGGGGAAGGGGTGAGACGGCAATCGGCAGTCGGCAATCCGGGGAAGCTTGACGCCGCCCGATCGTCCTTTATTCACCTACTGCCTACTGCCTACTGCCTACTGCCTGCTGCCTACTGCCGAGCGAGCGAAGTGAACCTTATGGCCTATGACCAGTCGAAAGTCGCCGAAGCGATCCGCGCCTTCGAGCGAGGCGAGATGGTGGTCGTCATGGACGATGACGGCCGCGAAAACGAAGGCGATCTGATCGTCGCGGCGGTACATTGCACACCCGAGAAGATGGCCTTCATCGTACGCCATACCTCCGGCATCGTCTGTGCGCCGATGACGCGCGAGGACGCCCGCCGCCTGAATCTATCGGCGATGGTCGCTGAAAACGATGCGCCGCATGCAACCGCCTTCACCATTTCCGTCGATTTCAAGCATGGCACCACGACCGGCATTTCGGCCGACGACCGCACGCTGACGGTGCGCAACCTGGCCAATTCCAATGCCGGCGCCGCCGATTTCGTGCGGCCGGGACATATCTTCCCGCTGGTTGCGCGTGAAGGTGGCGTGCTGATGCGTTCCGGCCACACCGAGGCCGCGGTCGATCTGTGCCGTCTCGCCGGCCTGCCGGAAGTCGGCGTCATATCTGAACTGGTCAATGATGACGGCACGGTGAAGCGCGGGCCGCAGGTCGCGGCTTTCGCGGAGGAGCACGGCCTGAAGCAGCTTTCCGTCGCCGACCTGATTGCCTATCGCCAGCGTCAGGAAACGCTGGTCGAGCGCGTTGCCTGTTCCGATATCGAGACACCGGGTGGCAAGGCGAAGGCTTTCGTCTATCGGCTTTCCTGGGATGTGATGCACCACCTGGCGATCGTCTTTGGCGATATCCGCGATGGCGAGAACGTGCCGGTGAGGCTGCATACGGAGGACGTGGTGACCGATGTGTTCGGCACCGGCCACGGGTTGGCCGACATGATGGCGTCCATGGGCAAGGCGGGCAGGGGCGTGATTGTCTATCTGCGCGAGGGCTCGGTTGGCGTCGCGCATGGCGGACGCAACCGCCCCGCGCCAGCCGACCGCGAGGCGCACGAGGAAGCGCTGCGTCGCGAGAGCGAATGGCGTGAAATCGGCCTCGGCGCGCAGATCCTCAAGGATCTTGGTATTTCCTCGATCCGCCTGATCGCTTCGCGCGAACGCCACTATGTCGGCCTTGAAGGCTTCGGCATCCGTATCGCTTCCACCGAACTTCTCGACCGCGACTGATTTTCAACCGCCCCGCGGCTTGCGCTTCGGCTTGGCGCGCGGCGCGGGGATGGTCTCGCCGGTGGCGCCCGGAGAATCCCGCTTGTCGCGATACATTTCCTCGACTGGCCGCCCGACGCCGGCATCGGCAGTCATGACGGCGTCCCGTTCATCCTTCAGCTTCTCTTCGGCCGCGACATCACGCGCCGCGCGCTCCCAGTGCTCGCGGTCGCGACCATGTGGTCGGCCTTCGCTTTCCCAGATTTCATGCGCGCGCAGTTTGATTTTTTCGTCGTCAATCATGGACGTATCTCCTTTGGTCAGGAACCTGCGACGCCAACCATGGTTCCAAAGCCACATCCAATCTACTACTGAATTTACGTCGTCAGGAAGACGATGGCGCCCATTGGACGGCATAATCCGGCGACAGCGTAAAGCCCGCGGGCAAAGCGCATTGGGGCGGCGGCCTGCGCACGCCTTCCTGCAGGTACCGTAGGGCCGACATCAGGCCGCTGGTGGTGTAGGGCTTGGCGATGACACCGATCGCTCCGGAGAAGTGGCCGGGGATACGCTTAGGATTGGCGGTCATGAAGACTACCACCGAGCGCTTCCCTTGGCGGATATGGTCGGCGACTTCGACACCGGTTGGCCCGTCGGTGAGGTGGATGTCGACCAGGGCGACATCCGCGTCTATCCCATCCGCCATTTCGCGCGCCTCCGTTGAAGAAGTAGCCCAGCCAACGACCTTATGGCCGGCATCTTCAATCAGACTTTCAAGTTCCATCGCCAGAAGGGCCTCATCTTCCACGATCAACACGTTGAGAGGTTCCATCATTGGGTGCTGCTTTCCTGCTGCAATTGATTTGGCATGCGGATTACGACGCATGTTCCCGGGCCGGCGTCGCGCCATTCGATATCCGCACGAAGTTGCCGCGCCAGCGACTTGATTAGCTTCATGCCAAACGAGGCTTCGCTCGAGGGAGCATCGCTCATCCCGACGCCGTTATCCGACACTTCGATGTTCAAATGCCCATCAAGCTGGTCCATCCTGACGCCGATCTTGCCGGTCGCCTGCCCGTTGGTGAAAGCGTGCTTCAGAGAGTTGGTAAGCAACTCGTTGAGCATCAGGGCTACGGGCGTCGCCTTATCCGCCGAGATGGTGATCGGCTGGACGTCGACGTCCCCCTTCAGATCGCCGCGGCCCGCCGCGACCAGAAGGTCCGACACCAAGTCGCGCGCGAAATCCCCGACATCGAACTGGCCGACGTCGTCCGACTGATAGAGGCGACGGTGCACGGTGCTCACAGCTTCGATGCGTTCAAGCATGGACATGAGCGAGCGACGTACTTCCTCGTCCTCGATCGTCCGGCTCTGCATGACAATGAGGGATGAAATCATCTGCAGATTATTCTTGACCCGGTGATCGACCTCATGGAGCAGCAAGGTCCTTGCCTCCAGAGCGGCCTCGAGTTCTTTGGTCCGCTCCTTCACGGCGTTTTCGAACCGGGCCTTGTCCTTTACCACCCTCTGTTCGGACTCCTTTCGGTCCGTGACGTCCAGTTGAGAAGCGAAATAGAAAAGAAGCTCGCCCTTGTCGTTTGATACAGGGCTGATGTAGAGCGCGTTCCAGAATGTCGAGCCGTCCTTCCTATAGTTCAGCAAGTCTACGCTGATGTCTCTCTCGGCTTCGATCGCCGATTTGACCTCCGCGATGCGATCCTTGTCGGTGTCCGGGCCCTGCAAAAAGCGGCAGTTCTTTCCGACGACCTCCTCACGTTCGTAACCGGTCAGCCGCAAGAAGGCGTTGTTTGCGAAAACGATCGGGTTATCCTCCTGCCGCGGATCCGTGATGATCATGGACATGCGCGTGGCGCGTATCGCGGCAGCGAAAGGATCGCCCTTACCTTGTTCGGCATGCAGATCGTCGGTCATGTGCCAGGCATCGGCAGGCTCTTTGGTAGGCTTCCATTCCATTACTTCGCTCCGAGTAATTCTCGTCGGGTGACAGAACGGCGTCGGTCGAATTTGGTTCAATCGCGAAATTGTGAACGGTGCGGCACGGAACTGTTCCGGCGCCGGTCTCACGACCTCCATGCTGGATTCGGATTTGACCGACCCAACGTTGAACGCCTTGCTGCGCCATGGACGCTCTCGGCGGTTCACGTCTGCCGACGGGAGCTGCGCAGCCGGAGTGAACCCTGTGGATGGTTGGCCGGTTCGGCCCACCTGCATGGACGCGCGTGAGCGAGCGGCCTATGTTTGAGGCATGACCACACGCCTTTACACGCACCCGATCTATCTCGAGCACATCACCCCGCCCGGCCATCCCGAGCGGCCCGACCGGCTACGCGCCGTCGCCCGGGCGCTTGACGAGGAGCGCTTCTCCGCTCTCGACCGGGTCAAGGCGCCGCTCGGGGACGAGGCTGCGATCCTCTATGCGCATCCAGAGGAGTATGTGGCCCGGGTGAAGGCGGCAATTCCGGAGATCGGCATCGCACGCATCGACGCCGATACCTCGGCCAGCCCGAAAAGCTGGCAGGCGGCGCTGACGGCGATCGGCGCGGCCAACGCGGCAGTAGACGATGTCTTCGAGGGCCGCGCAGACAATGTCTTCGTCGCCGCCCGCCCGCCCGGTCATCATGCCGAGCGTGACCGCGCCATGGGCTTCTGCCTGTTCAACAACGCCGCCATCGCGGCCCGCCACGCGCAAAAGAAGCACGGCGTCGAACGCGTCGCCATCATCGATTTCGACGTGCATCACGGCAATGGCACGCAAGATATTTTCTGGTCCGACCCGACCGTGCTTTATGCCTCCACGCACCAGATGCCGCTTTATCCGGGCACCGGCGCGCTGGACGAGACCGGCGCCGGCAACATCGTCAACGCGCCGCTTTCGCCAAACACCGGAAGCGATTCATTCCGCGAGGCTTTCTCAAGCCGCGTGCTGCCGGCGGTGGAGGCGTTTCAACCGGAATTCATCATCATCTCGGCCGGGTTCGACGCGCATCATCGCGACCCGCTGGCCGAGATCAATCTCGACGAAGACGATTTCGACTGGACGACCGGCAAGATCATGGAGCAGGCGGGAAGGCTTGCGTCCAACCGCCTTGTCAGCCTGCTGGAAGGTGGCTACGACCTGCAGGGCCTGGCGTTTTCGGCCGCCGCCCATGTCGGGCGCTTGATGGAAGGGTAGTCATGGCGGAAGCCGCGGAAGACGATATCAGGACGATGAGCTTCGAGCAGGCGCTGGCGGCGCTGGAGCGCATCGTCGACGATCTGGAGAAGGGCGACGTGCCACTCGACCAGTCGATCAGGATCTACGAGCGGGGCGAAGCGCTGAAGAAGCATTGCGACAATTTGTTGAAGGCGGCGGAGGACAAGGTTGAAAAGATTCGCCTTTCCCGCGATGGCGCGCCGGTAGGCACGGAGCCGCTGGACGGCCAAGAGTAGCGTTCTCACCCACGATCGAGGCCGACATGAGCTTCTTCCCCGGACCCGATCCCACCCCCGGCGACGCCTTCGCCTGCGACGCCATCGAGACCCTGATCATCCCGCAAGCCCGCGACATCGGTGGCTTCGAAGTGCGCCGCGCACTGCCCTCGGCGAACCGCCGGCTGGTCGGGCCGTTCATCTTCTTCGACCGGATGGGCCCCGCGATCCTGCGCGCCGGCCAGGCGCTCGACGTGCGCCCGCACCCGCATATCGGCCTTTCCACCGTCACCTACCTCTTCGATGGCAAGATACGCCATCGCGATTCGTTGGGCACTGAGATGGTCATCGAGCCGGGCGACGTGAATCTGATGACGGCCGGGCGCGGCATCGTCCATTCCGAGCGTTCTCCGGAGGAGTTGAGGGGAGGGCCGCTGTCCCTGTCTGGCTTGCAAACCTGGCTGGCGCTGCCTGAAAAGGAAGAGGAAGTCGCCCCGCTTTTCGAGAATACGCCGGCTGGAACACTGCCGGAGGGCGATGCGGACGGGGCCACTTTCCGTATCGTTATCGGCGAATTGCATGGCGAAAAATCGCCGGTGCGTACCGCTTCCGAGACGCTTTACGTCGATATCCGCCTTCGGGCCGGAGGCAGGTTCCAGATACCGGCGATGGCGGAGGAACGCGCAATCTACGTTCTTGAGGGCGAAGTGGATATCGCCGGCGACCGGTTCCCCGCCGATCGCCTGCTCGTCCTACGGGAAGGCGACGATATCCTCGTCAGCTCTGAACGAGGTGCGCATTTCATGCTCTTTGGTGGCGCGCCGCTCGGCTCGAAGCGTTATATCTGGTGGAATTTCGTCTCCTCCTCGAAGGAGCGCATCGACCAGGCAAAGCAAGAATGGAAGACCGGCAAGTTCGATATCGTGCCGGGCGATTCGGAGGAATTCATTCCCTTGCCGGAGAATTGAGCAACGCCTTGCGCCGTAGGCTTGAGGCGGAGACGGCGAGGCCGCCGCTCATTTACTTTCGTGCCCGCAGCGCCTATTTCCATTGCATGCCAACAACCACTCTTTCAGCCCGATGAACAAGCATCCCGCAACTCCTTTGCTTGACACCGTTCGGGTGCCGTCGGATCTGCGCAAGCTGCCGGAAAGCGAACTGCCGCGGCTCGCCGAAGAGTTGCGCGCCGAATTGATCGACGTCGTCTCCGAGACCGGCGGCCATTTGGGGGCCGGACTTGGCGTCGTCGAGCTCACCGTCGCCATCCACTACGTCTTCGACACGCCCGGCGACCGGCTGATCTGGGATGTCGGCCATCAGGCCTATCCGCACAAGATCCTGACCGGCCGCCGCGACCGCATGCGCACGCTGCGCCAGGAGGGAGGCCTCTCCGGCTTCACCAAGCGCGGCGAAAGCGAGTACGACCCCTTCGGCGCGGCGCATTCCTCGACTTCCATTTCGGCGGGTCTCGGCATGGCGGTTGGCCGCGACCTCAAAGGCGGCAAGAACAATGTCATCGCCGTCATCGGCGACGGCGCCCTGTCGGCGGGCATGGCCTACGAGGCGATGAACAATGCCGGCGCGCTCGACGCGCGGCTGATCGTCATCCTCAACGACAACGACATGTCGATCGCGCGTCCCGAGGGCGCGATGAGCGCCTATCTGGCGCGGCTTGCCTCGGGGCGCACCTATGCCGGCTTCCGCGATTTCGGCAAGAAGCTGACCTCCTATCTCGGCAAGCGCGCCGACCGCGCCATCACCCGCGCGGTGGAGCACGCGCGCGGCTATGTCACCGGTGGCACGCTGTTCGAGGAGATGGGCTTCTATCACATCGGCCCGATTGACGGGCACAATCTGGAGCATCTCGTGCCGGTGCTGCGCAACGTTCGCGATAATGGCGAAGGGCCGATCCTGATCCATGTCATCACGCAGAAGGGCAAGGGCTACGCGCCGGCCGAAGCGGCGGCGGACAAATATCACGGCGTCTCGAAATTCGACGTCATCACCGGCGCGCAGGCCAAGCCGCCGGCAAACGCGCCGAGCTACACGAAGGTTTTCGCAGAAAGCCTGATCCAGGAAGCACGCGAAGACGATAAAATCGTCGCCATCACCGCCGCGATGCCCGCGGGCACCGGCCTCGATCTGTTTGGCGAAGCCTTTCCCAGCCGCACCTTCGATGTCGGCATTGCCGAGCAGCATGCAGTGACCTTCGCCGCGGGTCTCGCGACCGAGGGCTTCAAGCCCTTCGCGGCAATCTATTCGACCTTCCTGCAGCGCGCCTACGACCAGGTGGTGCATGACGTAGCCATCCAGAAGCTGCCGGTGCGCTTTCCCATCGACCGCGCGGGCTATGTCGGCGCCGACGGCCCGACGCATTGTGGCGCGTTCGACACGACCTATCTCGCCACGCTCCCCGGATTCGTGGTGATGGCCTCCGCCGATGAGGCCGAGCTGAAGCATATGGTCCGCACGGCTGCGGAATACGACGAGGGGCCGATTTCCTTCCGCTACCCGCGCGGCAATGGCGTCGGTGTCGACCTGCCGGAGCGCGGTTCGGTTCTCGCCATCGGCCGGGGCCGCATCGTTCGCGAGGGCACGAAGGTGGCGCTGCTCTCTTTCGGCTCGCGCCTCGCCGATTGCCTGTTGGCGGCGGAAGAGCTTGACGCGGCGGGCTTGTCCACAACGGTCGCGGACGCGCGCTTCGCCAAGCCATTGGACGAGGAAATGATCGGCCGGCTGGCGCGTGAGCACGAGGTGCTGATTACCGTTGAGGAAGGCGCCATCGGTGGATTCGCCAGCCATGTGCTGAATTTCCTCGCTCATGAAGGCCTGCTTGAAAGCGGTTTGAAGGTTAGGCCGCTTTTCCTGCCGGATGTCTTCACGGACCAGGCCAAGCCGGAGAAGATGGTCGTCGATGCGGGGTTGGACTCGGCCGGCATCGTGCGCACGGTCTTTGCCGCGCTCGGCCAGTCGGCGAGCGCCGCGCGCGCCTGATTAACTAAGCGTTTACAATGAGCTTTGACAAAATTCTTACTTTGTCTCTTGGCCGAATCTTAGGCTGCTTCCGTTAAATACGCTCTCGAAAGGGAGCGGAAAATGCGACTATTTTTGATGACCGCGGCCCTCGCCGCTTTCGTGTCGCCAACCTATGCAGCGGACGGGTACGACCACAGGCTCGAACAGCAGGTCAAGCAGATCGTCGCGGCGAAGATCGGCAAGATCCGCGGCGGGCTTTCCTACGATAAGGTACTGGTGTTTCCCATGACGGAAGACCAGCCGCAAAGCAGGTCGTTCCAGACCCTGCGCGCGGTGCCGGTGACCGGCAAGCCGCACTTCCAAGTGATCGAATAGAACAACAATGCTTGCCATTGGCATCGCCCTTCGCCAATGAAGGCCGATGCCGAACCAACCAAGCAATAAGCGAATGCGGCTCGATGAACTGCTCGTCGAGCGTGGGCTTTTCGCAAGCCGTTCACGCGCGAAAGACGCGATCGGTCGAGCCGTCGTAACCGTCGACGGGATTGCGGCGACGAAAGCCGGCCAGCCGGTACAGGATACCGTCCAGATTGCGGTTCACGATCCGGCGCGGGCCTATGTATCCCGCGCGGCGCTTAAACTTGCGGCCGCCCTTGATCATTTCGGCTTCGATCCGATGGGAGCGGAGGCGCTGGATCTGGGCGCGTCGACCGGCGGCTTCACGCAAATTCTGCTGGAACGCGGCGCGCGGCACGTCACCGCCATCGATGTCGGTCATGGACAGATGCATCCCGATATCGCCGGCGATCCGCGCGTCACCAATATCGAGGGACTGAACGCGCGCAATATGGACGCTGCCGATCTTGGCGGCATCGTTCCGGACTTCATTGTTGCCGATGTGAGCTTCATATCGCTGAAATTGGCGCTGCCACCGGCGCTCTTGCTGGCCGCTGCGGGCGCACGCGGCGTTTTCCTGGTGAAGCCGCAATTCGAGGTGGGCCGCGAAGCAATCGGCAAGGGTGGCCTACTGCGCGATCGGGGCGAGGGCTTGCGTGTGGCGGACGAATTGCGCGCCTGGCTCGATGCACAGCCTGGATGGCGCGCGCTCGGGCTCACGCCATCGCCGATCGAGGGCGGCGACGGCAACCGCGAATATCTGCTTGCGGGAGTCAGGGATCGATGAGCGCCACCTTCCGGATCGAAGAGCTTGGCGCGCAGGGCGACGGCGTGGCTCGGACGGAGAGGGGGCCGCTCTTCATTCCCTTTACATTGCCCGGTGAGACGGTCACGGCCGCCCGCAACGGCGACCGTGCGGATCTGATTTCCGTGCTGGAAACATCGCCGCTGCGCGTCGCTCCGGCCTGCCGGCATTTCGGCGAATGCGGCGGTTGCGCACTACAGCATTTGGACGGGCAGGCCTACCGCCATTGGAAGCGTGAAAAACTTATTCAGGCATTGAGGACGCGCGGTATCGAAGCGGAGGTCGCGCCGCTTGTTCCCTGCGCGCCGGCAAGCCGTCGCCGGGTGAATTTGTCGGCGCGAAAGACCGAGGGCGGGATGTTGCTCGGCTACAATCGCGAACTGTCGCACAGCATCGTCAACATATCGGAATGTCCGATTGCGCGTCCCGAGATCGTTGCCGCGCTGGACCCGTTGCGCGCGCTGGCCCGAATCATCGGCAATACCGACAAGGCCTTTCGCCTGGCGGTGACCTTCACTGCCTCCGGGCTCGACATTTCGGTTCAGGGTTCCGGCAAGGTGACCGAAAAAGCCCGCAATTCCGCATCCGATTTTGCACTCCGCGCCGGCTTCGCAAGACTTGCCGTTGATGGCGAGACCATCATAGAGCCGCGCAAACCCGTCATCGAGTTTGGCGCCGCAACCGTCTCGCCCCCGCCCGGCGGGTTCCTGCAGGCGGTGGCCGCTGCCGAGGAAACCATGGCCGGTCTCGTCGGCGCGCATCTCGCGAAATCAAAAAAGACCGCCGACCTGTTTTGCGGCAGCGGCGCTTTCACGCTAAGGCTGGCGCGGAACGCGGAGATTCATGCCGTCGAGGCCGATCGCGCCGCGCTCGCGGCGCTGGATCAGGGCTTCCGCTTCGCCTCAGGCCTGAAGCGTGTGACGACCGAGCGCCGGGATCTTTTCGTGCGGCCAATAATCGCGAAGGAGCTGGAAGGCTTCGACGGCGTCGTTTTCGACCCGCCACGCGCCGGGGCGGAGGACCAGTCCAAGCAGATCGCCAAATCCGCCGTGCCGTTGGTAGCAGCGGTGTCGTGCAACCCGGCCACGCTCGCCCGCGACCTCGCCATTCTCATAAATGGCGGCTACACGCTGACAAGCGTCACGCCGATCGACCAGTTCCTCTGGTCGCCCCATGTCGAGGCCGTTGCCTTGCTGGAAAAGCCGCGCAAGAGGCGGCGGTAGGCTCAGGTGGTTCTTCCGGGGTCCACTTTGGCCAGCAGTTCCTCGACATAGGCCGTCACGATTTCGGTGGCATTCCCATGCCGCGCCTCAGCGAAATGGGAACGCCCGGCGGAAGGTTCGAGGTTGAGTTCGACCGTGTGCGCCCCTTGCTTTTTGGCCTGTTCAACGAAGCCCGCGGCCGGATAGACATTGCCGCTTGTGCCGATCGAGATGAACAGGTCGCAGGCGGCGAGTGCTGCCGATATGCGCTCCATGTGATACGGTGTCTCGCCGAACCACACGACATCCGGCCGAAGATGTCCGGCGGCTTCACAGGCCGGACAGACGAGCGCCGTCGACAGTTCGTCCTGCCATTCGCGCCGGTCGCCGCAATTGCCGCACAATACCTTGGCGTGTTCGCCATGCATGTGGATCAGGTTCTTCGAGCCGGCCTTTTCGTGCAGCGCATCGACATTCTGGGTGATGAGCACGAACTCGCCGGGAAATTCGTGCTCCAGCCGCGCCAGCGCGAAATGCGCATTGTTGGGTTCGTAGGTGGCGATGCGCCGCCGCCGCTCATTGTAGAATTCGTGGACCCGCACCGGATCGCGGGCAAAACCCTGCGGCGTCGCCACGTCGCGATAATCCACCTTCGACCAGATCCCGCCCTTGTCGCGGAAGGTCGGCACGCCCGACTTGGCCGAGATGCCGGCGCCGGTCAGGACGACGATTGCAGAGGGGGATTTCATTGGGCCATGCATGTCCAGATAGTATGGGACACCCTCGCGTGTTCAAGGCCCCCGGTCACGCAGATGTCCTGAAAGGGTGTTGTGTGACAGAAGGACATGCTTGAATTGACCTCTGATTGAGCATATTTTAAGCACGAGGATCGGAAAATTAGCGAGGAAAATGGCATGAGCGTTGCAGCCCTGGACATATCGGCATCGCGTTTCGGCGATGGCGGCGCGCCGTTCCTCTCGGCTCGCCGGGTTGCCGGATTGCTCGGCGTAACCCTGAGCGAACTGGCGGGACTGATAGGCGTCGCTCGCAATACGCTGACGGCGAAAAGCGGCGCGCGCAAGGTCGACGCGGCGTTGAGCCCGGTCGTGCGCATTCTCGCCATGGCGGAGGAAATGGCCGGCGGCGAGGATCGGGCGGCGCTCTGGTTCAAGCACCAGCCGATTCCCGGCTGGGCCGGCAAGACGGCTTACGATCTCGTGCGCGAGGGCAAGGCCGACAAGGTGCTTGCATATCTGGAGGCTGTCCGCTCCGGCGTCTATGCCTGAGGCTAAAACGGCGCAGAGCCTCATTCTTTGGCGCGCCTTCGTGCCACGCTGGGCTTACATGCCGCTATCGGGGAAGGGGGCTGCCCGCTTCGGTGGCCGCTGGAACCCGGTTGGAGCGTCGACGATCTACGCTGCCTGCGAATTGTCGACCGCATGGGCGGAATACAACCAGGGCTTCGTCCAGCACCCGGCGCTCATTGCACGGCTACAACTGACCGGCGCGCAACTCGCTGACCTGACCGATGCCGCGGTAATGGCGAAATGGAACGTCGGCCCCGACATTCATACATGCCCATGGCGAGCCCTGATCGATGACGGCCGTACACCCGAAACGCACGTCCTGCGCAAGCGACTGATGGGCGAGGGGCTTGATGGCGTCGTCTACCCCTCGTTTATGTCGCCGGGCGGCACATGCGTGGCGCTCTGGCGCTGGAACGAAAAGGGCGCGCCGTTGCTCGAGATTGTCGACCCCGACCATCGCTTGCCGAAAACGCCGGCTTCTTGGCTTTAACCATCATTGGCTTCGTCAGCGGCGGGGCGGTCGGAATTTGCCGCCTACAAAATCTTCGCCAAAAAACTCTTCGTGCGGTCCACCTGGGGATTGGAAAAGAGGTCCTTGGGCGCTCCCTGCTCCATGATGCGGCCGTCATCCATGAAGATCACCCGGTGGCCCACCTCGCGGGCAAAACCCATCTCGTGGGTAACCACCACCATCGTCATTCCTTCGACGGCGAGGTCCTTCATCACCTGAAGCACTTCGCCGACCATTTCCGGATCGAGCGCTGAAGTCGGCTCGTCGAAAAGCATGACGGCCGGCCCCATCGCCAGCGCGCGGGCGATGGCGACGCGCTGTTGCTGGCCGCCGGAAAGTTCGTCGGGATAACTCGCTTCCTTGCCCGTGAGCCCAACCTTGGCCAAAAGCTCGCGCGCCACCTTGTTGGCCTCGCCGGCCGCGACCTTCTTGACCTTGCGTGGCCCAATCGTGATGTTTTCCAGAATGGTAAGATGTTTGAAAAGATTGAACTGCTGAAACACCATGCCGACATGCTGGCGCAGCTTGTGGATGTTCGTCTTCGGATCGGTCAGCGTCATGCCGACGATTTCGATCTCGCCGCTGGTCGCCGTCTCGAGCCCGTTCAGGCAGCGCAGGAAGGTGCTTTTGCCGCTGCCGGAAGGCCCGATGACGACGACGACCTCCTTCTCGTCCACATGCGCGTCGATCCCCTTGAGGACCTCGGTATGGCCGAAGGATTTGTGAAGGTTTTTAACGTTTATCAACTTGAAGCCTCCTCTCCAGATAGGACGCGCACTTCGACACGGAGAAGATGAGGATGAAGTACAGGACCGCGACGAGCCCCCAGATAGCGAAGGATGCGAAGGTCTGGGAAATGACGATCTCGCCCTTGTAGACGAGTTCCACGATGCCCACCGGCGCCAGAAGCGAGGTATCCTTGATGGTCTGTGCCGCCTGGTTGACCAAGGGCGGGATCATCCGCTTGAACGCCTGCGGCAGGACGATGTAGCGCATCGTCTGCAAGCCGTTCATGCCGATGCTCTCGGCGGCTTCCTTCTGGCCGCGATCGACACCGAGGATGCCCGCGCGGATGATCTCGGTGACATACGCGCCCTCGTTCAAGCTGAGCGTCAGCGCGGCGGCGAGGATCGGATAAAGCAACTGTCCGAACCATTGGTTGACCGGCAGGATGGCCGGCAGTCCCAGAACGATGAAGAAGAGCTGCACCAGCAGCGGGGTAGATCGGAAAAGCTCGACATAGGCCGTGCCGATCCACCTCAGCGGCGCGATCTTCGACAGCCGCATGAGCGCCGCGATCAGGCCGATGACCACCATCAGGATGATGGCGACGATCGAATACTGGACCGTCAGGCGCAGGCCGTCCAAAATGACCGGCAGGTTTTGCCAGATAGTGTCCATATGGGACGTCCCCCCTTATCCCTCTCGCGCATTACAGGGTAGAGAAGGCGCGCGGCACGACATCCGCGCCACGCGCCGTTCGGGTCTATTCAGCTATCTCGCTGAACGTCTGTCGATCGGAAAACCGGTAACAACGGTCAGCCCGAGACGGCAACGGAGGCCGGCTTCTTCACTTCCTTGACCGCGCCGCTCATGTCGCCGCCGAAATAGGTCTTGAAGAGCTTGCTGTATTCGCCGTTCTTCTTGATCTTGGCGAGACCGTCGTTGATTTTGGCGGCCAGGTCCGGCTTCTGCTTGCTGACGGCGATACCGTAATATTCACCGGTCAGGAGCGGCCCGACGATCTTTACGTTCTTGTGAGCCGTCTTGAAGTTGACGTTGACGGGATTGTCGAAGATGACCGCGTCCGCGCCGCCGGTCTCGAGCGCCTGATAGGCGGCGTCGATGTTCTGGAATTGCTTGATATGGTCGTCCGCGAATTTGTGGTCGGTTAGATAATCGACCGAGGAGGTGGCCTTCTTGGTAGCGACCACATGTCCTTTGAGATCATCGAAGCTCTTGATCTTCGAATCTTTCATGACCAGGACCGACAGTCCGGACTTGTAATAGGCGTTGCTGAAATCGACGTTCTTCATGCGGCTGGTCTTGATCGTGATGCCGGCGACAGCGGCGTCGATCGATCCGGCCTGCAGGCTCGGGATGATGCCGTTGAACGGCAACGTCTTCAGGGTGACCGTCATCTTCTCGGCCTTGGCGATTTCCCTGATCATGTCGATATCGAAACCGGTGACCTTGCCGTTCGTCTCGGTTTCGAATGGCGGGAAGGTGGTGTCCGCACCGACGACGATGCTTCCAGCGGCCGTCGCTGCCGATACCGAGCCGAGCGAAAGCGCAAGGCCGGAAGCGAGTGAGGCGGCCAGCGCGATAAGTAATTTCTTGTTCACTATTGTCTCCTTTCGGCGGGCATTAATCGGCCTGAAATGCCGTCAAACAGGAGTACTGGACGAATTCGAAAACCCCTGGCCCGCGCAGGGGTATCTAAACCGGCAGCTTTGCATGTCAAGTTTTCACGGGCGCAGGAGCTATCGGCACATTGCCAGTCGGATGGAAACGCTCCCACTGCCGATTGCCCAATTTCTGCTGCAGAATGCCTTCCTTGAGGTGGATCCTCGAGGGCCTGGAATCAGGTCCTTGTTCCGCCGACCGTCATCTGGTTCATGCGCACATGCGGCTGGCCGACGCCAACCGGCACGCCCTGGCCAGCCTTGCCGCACATGCCGATGCCCGTGTCCAGCGCCATGTCGTTGCCCACCATCGAAACGCGGTGCATGGCGTCGGGACCGTTGCCGATCAGCATCGCGCCCTTGATCGGCTGGGTCACCTTGCCATCCTCGATCATGTAGGCCTCGGTGCAGCCGAACACGAATTTGCCCGAGGTGATATCGACCTGGCCGCCGCCGAAGGAGACGGCGTAGATGCCGTTCTTGACCGACGCGATGATCTCGCCGGGCTCGTGCTCGCCCGAGGTCATGTAAGTGTTTGTCATGCGCGGCATCGGTTCGTGCGCGTAGGATTCGCGGCGGCCGTTGCCGGTCGCCTTCATGCCCATCAGCCGCGCGTTCTGCCGGTCCTGCATGTAGCCGACCAGTTTTCCGTCTTCGATCAGCACTGTCCGGTTGGTCGGCGTGCCCTCGTCGTCGATGGTGAGCGACCCGCGCCTCTCGGCAATCGTGCCGTCATCCACAATGGTGACGCCCTTGGCCGCCACCTGCTGGCCCATCAGACCGGCGAAGGCCGACGACTTCTTGCGGTTGAAATCGCCTTCCAGGCCGTGGCCGACCGCCTCATGCAGCATGACGCCCGGCCATCCATTGCCAAGCACGATGTCGAAGATGCCGGCCGGGGCGGGAATCGCTTCCAGATTGACCAGCGCCTGCCGCAGCGCCTCGTCGGCCGCATGCTTCCACGAGCTTTCCGCCAGGAATTCGCCGAAGGATTTGCGTCCGCCCATGCCATAGGAGCCGCTTTCCTGCCGATCGCCATCGCCGACGACGACCGAGACGTTCATGCGCACCAGCGGCCGGATATCGACCGCGGTCTGCCCATCGGCGCGCATGATCTCGACATGCTGCCAGGAAGCGGCCAGCGATGCGGTCACCTGGCGGACGCGGGGATCCTTGGCGCGCAGGAAGGCGTCGATCTCCTGGAGCAGCTTGGCCTTGGCTTCGAAACCGGGCGCTGCGATCGGATTGTCCTCGCCATAGAGATGCCGGTTGGTGCCCTGCGGCGCGGCGGCCAATGTACCCGAATAGCCGTCCTTCACCGTCGAAACGGCGTCGGCGGCGCGGCGCAGCGCGGCGGCCGACAATTCGCTGGCATGCGCGTAGCCGGAAGCCTCGCCGGCGACGGCGCGCAGCCCAAAGCCCTGATCGGTCGAGAAATTGGCCGTCTTCAGCCGGCCATTGTCGAACATGAGCGCTTCGCCCTCGCGATATTCGAGGAACAATTCGCCATCATCGGCTCCCTCGATCGTATCGGCCACGATCCGCTGCACGTCGTCCTTTGAAATGTCAAAATTTTCAATCAGCCTTGAATGCACGGCCTGGCTCCGGTCAGAGAAAAGAGAAGTATCGAGCCGAATATAGGCGGCTTGATCCGTCGTTGCACCCCGCATGGTCTGAAAGCACGGGACGAAAGCCGAGATGAAGGGATATTACTGGATCGGGATCGGCGCGCTGATCGGGTTTGCCGCCGGATCGCTTTTCGGGTCGACTTTTGCCATTGGCGGTATTGGCATCGGCATGGCCGGTGGCATCGCGATCTACGCGGGGATGTGCTGAAGCCGGGCGCCCGTTACGGCAATGCCGCGAAGCCTTCCGCGAATCCATTGAGATCCACGGGGATGCCGATACCCTGTTCGGGCGTCTGGAAGACGATGAACGTCGCCGATTTTCCTTTGGAAAGTGTATCGATCAACTTCTGCTCGAGAATGACCTCGGCGTAGCAGCCATCCTGGAAACAGCGCACGAAATAGGCGCGGCCGATGTCCTTGCCATCGACATTCAGGCCGAGTCCGTTGGGAAGGAGAATTCCGAGGGGGGCAAGCACGCGCAAAATCTTTGCCTTGTGATCCGCCGTCTTCAGCACGACCACCGAAAGCCCGATTTCCGGACGGTCGGAAGCGACCACATTCTGCATCATCGCGCATTGCTCGGTCTTGGCGCCGGGCGGCGTGTCACAGATAATGGACCAAGCGCCATGCGTGGAGCGAACCGTCCCGCTGGGCTTCGCCGCGAGATCCTGCGCTCCGGCCACATTTGCCAGAAGCATCGCCGCGATGAACGAAATCACCGTCAGCCCTGCTCGAATTTGCCCAGAAATCATGTCGGCTCCCCGCGAATCATCTCAATCTAGCCATCCGCCACCGCTTGTGGAAGCGCGCGGGCGGCGTGCGTGAGGCGAATTCCTTATCGGGCGTAGCAACTGCCGCAAGAATTCGCCCGAATTGCGACAAGGGGGAGCGTTCATGCCTCGGTCGGCAAAGCCGGGATTTCCTTGTCGACCACGAACAAATAACCCTTGCGGAGAAACGCGTTGGCGATTTCGCGCGCAAAAATGCCGCATGTTTCGCGTGGCGGGTTCCTTGCGGTTGATATCGTAGTATGGTTTGAACGCTTGCAGTGGTGGCGAGGATTCCTTTCGCTCGCCGGGCGCATGGCGCCATGGCCCGATATGCTTTTTGCGGGAGACGATGAGGGTGACCAAGAACATTCTAGCGCGCGTCGGCGGGACGGCACTCGGCTTCGCTGTAACATCGGCGGTGGCCGCAGCCGCAGCCGTGGGAATGGAAATTCCAGCCGGCCGCGACCGACATGATGCGCCAGATCACCTGGTTCGAGGGCTACACGCTATGGTTCGTCGTGCCCATCACGCTTCTGGTGATGGCGCTGCTCGGCTGGTGCATGTACCGATTCAGCGAAAAGCGTAATCCGGTTCCCTCTCTGACAACCCACAACACGCTGATCGAAGTGATCTGGACGGTGGCGCCGGTGGTGGTGCTTCTGTTTATCGCCATACCTTCCTTCCAGTTGCTGACAGCGCAGTACAATCCGAAGGACAAGCCGGCGTTGACGGTCAAGGCGACCGGCAACCAATGGAACTGGGATTACGAATACGAGACGAAGGATAAGGACAAGCTTTCCTTCAATTCCTCGATCCTGGACGATGCCGACCGCGCCAAGCTCGGCAAGGAGAACCGCGCCGAATATCCGCGGCTCCTCACCGTCAACCATGAATTGGTGGTGCCGGTGAACGCCATGGTCCGCGTTATCGTCACCGGCGCCGACGTCATTCACTCCTTCGCCATGCCGCCCTTCGGCATTAAGGTCGATGCGGTTCCCGGGCGCCTCAACGAAACCTGGTTCAAGGCGGACAAGCAGGGCATTTTCTACGGTCAGTGCTCCGAATTGTGTGGCAAGGACCATGCCTTCATGCCCATTGCGGTTCGTGTGGTGACGCAGGAGCAGTTCGACAATTGGTACAAGGCGGCAAAAGCGGATCTCGATGGGGCCAACAAGACCTTGATGGCCGAAGTTGATACGAAGACAAAAGTCGCCGCGGCCGATTGAGCGCGGCGGATACACGAACAGGAACGGAGCGGGAAAAATGGCGGTAGTTCAGGACGCCCATGAGGACCATAAGCCTTATCACGGCTGGGTGCGCTGGGTCTATTCGACCAATCACAAAGACATCGGCACGCTTTATCTGATATTCGCCATTTGCGCGGGCTGCATCGGGGCGTTCCTTTCCATCATGATGCGCGCCGAGCTCATGGAGCCTGGAATTCAGATATTCCCCGGCCTTGCCTCGATGGTCTATGGCGTCCATGGCGACGCCGCTCTCGACGCGGGCAAGAGCATGTACAACATGTTTACCACGGCCCATGCGCTCGTCATGATCTTCTTCATGATCATGCCGGCAATGATCGGCGGCTTCGGCAACTGGATGGTGCCGATCATGATCGGCGCGCCGGACATGGCGTTCCCGCGCATGAACAACATTTCGTTCTGGCTGTTGCCGCCGGCGTTCTTCCTCCTCATCCTGTCGATGTTCGTTCCGAGCGCCGCTGGCGCGTGGGGGCCTGGCGGTGGCTGGACGCTTTATCCGCCGCTATCGACCTCCGGTCAGCCCGGTCCGGCGATGGATCTGGCGATCCTGTCGATCCATCTTGCCGGCGCTTCCTCGATCCTCGGAGCCATTAATTTCATCACGACGATCTTCAACATGCGCGCGCCGGGCATGACGCTTCACAAGATGCCGCTTTTCGCGTGGTCGGTTCTCGTGACGGCGTTCCTGCTGCTGCTCTCGCTACCCGTTCTTGCCGGCGCCATTACCATGCTGTTGACCGACCGCAATTTCGGCACGAGCTTCTTCAATCCCGACAATGGCGGCGATCCGATCCTGTTCCAGCATCTGTTCTGGTTCTTCGGTCACCCCGAGGTCTATATCCTGATCCTGCCCGGCTTCGGCATGATCAGCCAGATCGTGTCGACCTTCTCCAAGAAGCCCGTGTTCGGTTATCTCGGCATGGTCTACGCCATGGTCGCGATCGGCGCGGTCGGCTTCGTCGTGTGGGCTCACCACATGTACACAACCGGCCTATCCCTTGATACGCAACGCTATTTCGTTTTCGCCACGATGGTCATCGCGGTCCCTACCGGCGTCAAGGTGTTCTCGTGGATCGCCACCATGTGGGGCGGGTCGATTTCGATGCGCACGCCGATGCTGTGGGCGATCGGCTTCATCTTCCTGTTCACAGTCGGCGGGGTCACCGGCGTGCAACTCGCCAATGCCGGCCTCGACCGGTCGATGCAGGACACCTATTACGTCGTCGCGCACTTCCATTACGTGCTGTCGCTCGGCGCGGTGTTCGCGATTTTCGCGGGCTGGTATTACTGGTTCCCGAAGATGACCGGCTACATGTATAATTCCTTCATCGCCCGTCTGCATTTCTGGATCACCTTCGTCGGCGTGAACATCATCTTCTTCCCGATGCATTTCCTCGGCCTTGCCGGAATGCCGCGCCGTTACATCGACTATCCGGACGCATTCGCCGGCTGGAACATGGTCGAGTTCCTACGGTTCCTATCTGGCGGGCTTCGGCGTGCTGGTCTTCCTGTTCGGCGTCTTCGAAGCCTTTTCGAAGAAGCGGATCGCCGGAGCCAATCCCTGGGGACCGGGCGCCACCACGCTGGAGTGGCAGCTTTCGTCGCCGCCGCCCTTCCATCAGTGGGAACAGCTTCCGCGGATCAAGTGACGCGGCAACAAGCAAGCGAAACCGCCGGCTTGCCGGCGGTTTCGGCAATAAGAAGCACCAACAGGACCTGATATGGCGCTCGTCGAGCCAACCCGTAACGAAGATACCCATCTTGCCGAGGCCCATCTTTCCGAGGCAATGGCGGGGGATTTTCTCGAGCTTTTGAAGCCGCGGGTGATGTCGCTGGTGGTGTTCACGGCCTTTGTCGGGCTGGTCGCGGCGCCGGCAACGATGCATCCCTTCATGGCGATTGTCGCCATCCTCGCGATCGCGGCGGGCGCCGGGGCGTCGGGCGCGCTCAACATGTGGTACGATGCCGACATCGACGCCATCATGTCGCGCACGGCAAAGCGCCCGATACCGGCCGGCCGAGTCCGTCCGGGCGAGGCGCTGTCCTTCGGTCTCGTCCTTGCCGTGCTTTCGGTGATGACGCTCGGCGTGCTGGCCAACTGGCTGGCGGCGTCACTGCTGGCCTTCACCATCTTCTTCTACGCGGTGGTCTATACGATGTGGCTGAAGCGCTCGACGCCACAGAACATCGTCATCGGCGGTGCGGCCGGCGCTTTTCCGCCGATCATCGGCTGGGCGGCCGTCACCGGCTCGATCAGCGTTGAGAGCGTCATCTTGTTCCTCATCATCTTCCTGTGGACACCGCCACATTTCTGGGCGTTGGCGCTTTTCAAGTCGGGCGATTACGAACGCGCCGGCATTCCCATGATGCCGAACGTCGCGGGCGAGGCGTCGACCCGTCGCCAGATATTCGCCTATTCGGTGCTGATCGCGCCTGTCGGCGTGCTTCCTTGGGTGATTGGCTATGCCAGTCTTGGATACGGGCTGGTTTCCGCCGCGCTCGGCGCCGGTTTCGTCTGGTATGCGTGGCAGGTCCTGACAATGCCGGCGGGAGATGCGGGAATGAAGCCGGCCAAGGCGCTGTTCGGCTATTCGCTGCTATATCTTTTTGGAATTTTCGCGGCGCTCCTGGCCGATGTCATCATTGGCCGCACCGTCGGGCTGGTTGGGTTTTGAGCAAGGCCATGGAACATGATCTCGTCACTCTGACGGACGCGCAGAAGAGGGCGCGGCGCAGCCGGTCCCTGGCCATCGGCCTCGCCCTTGGCGCGCTGGTCGTCATTTTCTACATTTCCACGATCGTCAAGATCGTGCGTCCGATCCTCGATCATACGATGTAAGGCGAAGGATCGGATCTGGCGATGAACGATACAAACGGCAAATATGGCGGGGACTGAAATGGCAGACACGCACGCGAAACAGCACGATTACCATCTGGTCAATCCAAGCCCCTGGCCGTTCATTGGCGCCATGGGCGCGCTTTTGATGGCGATCGGCGGCGTCGCCTGGATGCGGTATATGCAGGGCGGGGATTTCCCGATCTTCGGGTACAACCTCGCCAACACGCATTTCTGGATATTCGGCATCGGCCTTCTGATCGTGCTGTACACCATGTTCGCGTGGTGGTCCGACACCATCAAGGAAGCCCATGAGGGCTATCACACGCCCGTCGTGTCGCTGCATTTGCGCTACGGCATGATCATGTTCATCGCCTCGGAGGTAATGTTCTTCGTCGCGTGGTTCTGGGCATTCTTCGACGCCAGCCTGTTTCCTGGCGAAGCCATTCAGGCGGCGCGCACGGCTTTCACCGGCGGCGTATGGCCGCCGAAGGGGATCGAGGTTCTCGATCCTTTCCACCTGCCGCTCTACAACACCATCATTCTGCTCCTGTCGGGAACGACGGTGACATGGGCGCACCACGCGCTGATCCACGGCAACCGCAAGGGCCTGATCTGGGGGTCTGGTGCTGACGGTGGCGCTCGGCGTCCTGTTCACCTCGTGCCAGGCTTACGAGTATATACACGCGCCTTTCGCCTTCAAGAACTCGATCTACGGCGCGACCTTCTTCATGGCGACGGGTTTCCATGGCTTCCACGTCATCATCGGGACGATCTTCCTGTTCGTCTGCCTGATGCGCGCGGTCGGTGGGGACTTCACGCCCAAGCAGCATTTCGGCTTCGAGGCGGCTGCCTGGTACTGGCATTTCGTCGATGTGGTTTGGCTGTTCCTGTTTACCTGCATCTATGTGTGGGCATCGCATGGCGCGATCATTCACGGTGGAGTAACCGACCGAGAAGGCGCGCTCTTTTCTCAGGCAGTGTTTGCGGGCGGCCCTGGCGACATGGCCGCCCGTATTCCGTTCGAGGTTGATCCAATGGAAGAAGACAGGCGCATTGTGGGCGCCGGTCGATCCGGTCCGCGTCGGCCTGAAGGGACGCTGCCCGCGTTGCGGCGAGGGCAAGCTGTTTTCGACGGCTTTCTGACTGTTGCCAGCCGGAGTGCTCAAACTGCGGTCTCGACTATTCCTTCGCCGATGCCGGCGACGGACCGGCGGTGTTCGTCATCCTCATCATCGGGTTTATCGTCGTGGGACTCGGCCCTGTGGATGGAAGTCACGATCAACCCGCCGCTCTGGGTTCATTTCATCCTGTGGATTCCGTTGGCGATCGTGCTTTGCCTCGTGGCGCTGCGATTGATGAAGGGTGTTCTCATCACGATGCAATATGCCAACAAGGCGGCGCCCGGCAGATCGACAGGGGATGAGCATGGCGGCAGACCGCGAAGCAGGCGGAAGGCAAGCGGATTTCCGTGGATCGCGGCCGTACTGAGTCTGCTGTTGTTCGCGGTTTTGATCGCGCTCGGCACATGGCAACTCCAGCGGCTGAACTGGAAGGAGGGGCTGCTCGCGACCATCCACGAGCGCACGCATTGCCACCCCGAGCCGCTTGCCGAGATCGAGCGAAAGTTCGCCGAAACGCATGACGTCGACTATCTGCCCGTCACCACGCAAGGGCAAATTTTTCAACGGCGGCGAGCGCCACTTCCTGGCCACATGGCAGGGCGATTCCGGCTTCGACGTCTACACGCCGCTGCAACTGGCCGACGGGCGCTTCCTGTTCGTCAATCGCGGCTTCGTTCCCTACGACCGCAAGGACCCGGCCACCCGCCCGCAAAGCCAGGTCAAAGGCGAAGTTACCGTCACCGGGCTGGCGCGCAACCCGCTTGCCGAAAAGCCGTCCTTTATCGTTCCCGCAAAATACGCCGGCCGAAAACATCTTCTACTGGAAGGATCTGTCCGTAATGGCGGCGACCGCCGGTCTGCCGGCTGGCGCGAAGGTGCTGCCGTTCTTTGTCGACGCCAACGCCGCGCCAAATCCCGGCGGCTTACCCGTTGGTGGCGTAACCCTTGTCACCCTGCCCAACAACCATTTCCAGTATGCGCTGACCTGGTTCGGTCTTGCCCTCGTTCTGCTCACCATCGCGGGGACGCGACTATGGGAACGCTGGCGCGGCTCACCGCGGGACGGCGGCTCTTCGACACTCGCGCCCCGCGCCGCGCATTTCAGCGCCACGATGGCCTCACACCGTTCCGACCAGATAGCAGGTCCAGACCCCAGGACATGATCGTGCAAAATGGCGCCAAGAAGAAATTGACGATCCGCTTTGCGGTCCGCGCGGCTTTTGCGCCGGCGTCGACCGCGCCATCCAGATCGTCGTGCTGGCGCTGAAGAAATATGGCGCGCCGGTCTATGTCCGTCACGAGATCGTCCACAATCGCTATGTCGTCGAAGGGCTGCAGGCGCAGGGCGCGGTCTTCATCGAGGAATTGTCGGAGATCCCGGCGGAGCACCGTGACCGGCCTGTCGTCTTTTCCGCGCATGGCGTGCCGAAATCGGTGCCAGCGGATGCCGATGCGCGCAATCTGTTCTATCTCGACGCGACCTGCCCGCTGGTCTCCAAGGTGCACAAGCAGGCCATGCGCCATCAGCGGCTCGGCCGCCATGTGCTTCTCGATCGGCCATGCCGGCCACCCGGAAGTCATCGGCACGATGGGGCAATTGCCGCCCGGCGCGGTGACGCTGGTCGAGACGGAAGAGCAGGCCCGCGACCTTGTGGTTCCTGAAGGCTCGGCGCTCGGCTTCGTCACCCAGACGACGCTGTCGGTCGATGACACGGCGGGCATCCTTCGTGCGCTCGGCCAACGCTTTCCGGATATTCACGGCGCCAGCGGCCGAATCGATCTGCTATGCGACGACCAACCGGCAGGACGCGGTCAAGGCAGCGGCGCCAGGACGCGATCTGTTCCTGGTCGTCGGCGCGCCGAACTCCTCCAATTCGCGCCGCCTCGTCGAGGTCGCGCTAAAGGCCGGCGCGAAGCGCGCCGCGCTTGTTCAGCGCGCCGCCGAAATTCGACTGGGACGACGATCGGCGATGTCGCGGCGCTCGGCCTGTCGGCCGGCGCGTCGGCGCCGGAAATCATCGTCGACGAGATCATCGAGGCCTTTTCGGAACGCTTCGACGGTGACGGTCGAACTCGCGACGACGGCGGTGGAGACCGAAGAATTTCCCGGTCATGCGGGCGCTGCGGGATGTTGAACTGACCGGCGGCCGACATGGCCTTCGTCAACGGAGCACGGCTGAGAACAATGGCCGTCTATACCGATATCACCGAAGCTCGAACTCGGCGCGTTCCTCGAGAATTATGACGTCGGCGCGCTGCTGTCCTACAAGGGCATTGCCGAGGGCGTGGAGAATTCCAATTTCCTGCTCCACACGGACGGGGGCTCCTACATCCTGACGCTCTACGAAAAGCGGGTCGATCGCGACGATCTGCCTTTCTTCCTCGGCCTGATGCAACATCTCGCGCGGCAAGGGCATCGATTGCCCGCTGCCGCGTCGCATCAAGAGAGCGGCGGCCATGTTCGGCGAACTCGCCGGACGGCCCGCCGCCATGGTCACCTTTCTCGAAGGCATGTGGCTGCGCCGCCCTACCGTCGAGCATTGCCGCGAGCTTGGCGAGGCGCTGGCCGCGCATGCATCTGGCCGGGCGAGGATTTCCCGCTTGCACGCGCGCAACGGCTCTCGGTGTCGACGGCTGGCGGCCTTTGTGGGAGGATGTCGCGCGGCCAGAGCCGACGAGGTCGAGCCGGGCCTTGCCGACGAAATCGATGCCGACCTCGCCTCGCTGGAAGCGAACTGGCCGGACGAGCCTGCCGGCGGGCGTCATCCATGCCGACCTGTTTCCCGACAATGTCTTTTTCCTCGGCGACCGGCTTTCCGGCCTGATCGATTTCTATTTCGCCTGCAACGATCTGCTCGCCTACGACGTCGCCGTCTGCCTCAACGCCTGGTGCTTCGAGCGCGACCATTCCTTCAACCTGACCAAGGGCATGGCGCTGCTCGACGGCTATACGGGCGTTCGGCCGCTGTCCGCGGCCGAGGCCGAGGCGCTGCCCGTGCTGGCGCATGGCGCGGCGCTGCGCTTCATGCTGACGCGTCTGCTACGACTGGCTGACCGTTCCCGACGGCAGCGCTCGTGGTGAAGAAGGACCCGCTTGAATATCTACGCAATCATGCGCTTCCACCGGCAGATCCGCTCGGCTTCGGAATATGGACTGGGCTGAAACCGTGAAGAATGTCGAGATATTTACCGACGGCGCCTGCTCCGGCAATCCGGGGCCCGGCGGCTGGGGCGCGATCCTGCGCCTGGCCGACGGCGGACATCGAAGGAACTCTACGGCGGCGAAGCGCAAACCACCAACAACCGCATGGAATTGATGGCGGCGATCTGAAAGCGCTGGAGGCGCTGAAGGAGCCGGCTGCGAGGTCGACCTCTATTCCGACAGCAACTATGTCAACGGACGGCATTTCGCAGTGGATCCATGGCTGGAAGCGGAATGGCTGGAAGACCGCCGACAAAAAGCCGGTCAAGAACGCCGAACTCTGGCAGGCGCTGGACGCTGAGCCGGCAACGCCACAAGGTAAGTGGCACTGGGTGAAGGGCCATGCCGGCCATCCGGAAAACGAGCGTGCCGACGAACTGGCGCGCGAGGGGATGAAGCCGTTCAAGCCGGTGCGCAAAAAGATTCAGCCCTCCGAAGAGGGCTGAACATCCGTCAAATCCAGTGATGCTCGATCAGAGCTGATCCATGAGCGCGGCGGCGCCCGACGTCACCGCCTTGCCTGGGCTGTCTTCGATGTTGATCGTTTTCACCGAGCCGTTGTCCACGATCATGGAAAAGCGCTTGGAGCGATGCCCGAGTCCGCCCATGCTGAGGTCGGCGTCAAGGCCCATGGCGCGCACGAAATCGCCATTGCCGTCGGCCAGATAGAGAATCTTGCCTTCGCCGCCGGTGAATTTTTGCCAGGCGCCCATGACGAATTGATCGTTTACGGCAACGACCGCGATCGTGTCGACGCCCTTGGCGAGGATGGCGTCATGGTTCTCCAGAAAGCCGGGCAAATGATTGTTGCTGCAGGTCGGCGTGAAGGCTCCCGGTACGCCGAACAGCACGACTTTCTTGCCGGCGAAGACGTCGGCCGTGGTCATGTCCTTGGCGCCGTCGTCGGTCATGGTTTTCAAGGTCGCATCAGGAATTTTGTCACCAACTTTGATGGTCATTCATCTCTCCGGGTTGAGGGTTGTTGCAGGTGTGGCGGGGTATTTCAGACAGGATTGACTTACCACATGCCTGCCGGGCGTTTCGTGCATTCGCCGGCATGGCGGATCGAAGGAACTCGGCGCAAACATTAGTGCAGTTGCACCGAGCCGTCGACCGCATTCGAGCCTTGAACGAGCGTGTGAACGATCGAGGCGTTCTTGGCCGACCCGTCAGGCCGGTCGTAGACCGGCACGGAATAGGCCGCCTTGCCGTCCTGATCCGGCCCGCGCTTCGGCGCGCCGAAGGAATAACCCTTCGGCGCCGCAACGAAAGTGTAGCGTCTGCCGCCGGGTCGGGAAGTTCTGCCTTCACGGTCAGCGATTCTCGCCGCCCTTCGCGCTGGCGACGCGAAAGCCCGTTTTTGCGGGCGCGGGGAGGGCGTCGAGCGCCTGGAGACGATCGCCGCATCCTTCGGATCATTCGCGCCATCGTCGGGGTCCACCGTCAGCTTCGCTTGCAGCGGAATGCAGATGTCTGGCAGATGCCGAGGAATACGTTGCTGTCTATCTCGCCGGGGTTGTTGGCATCCACGACCTTCATCCTGACTGCGAAACTGACCGGCGCTTCATATCCGCCCACACGGCATCGGTCTCCTTGAAGCGCCGGGGAGCGGGGAACGAAACGCCGGCGAGCGAAGCGCCCGACAGACTGATCTGCGGTGGAACGCCGGTGTCGCCGGGATCGCGCCAATAGGTCTTCCAGCCCGGCTTCAAATCGACCTGAAGCGCGCCGCGCAACATCCCGTCGGCATCCGGTTTTCCTGTGGTGACAAGGCGCACCGCGCCGCCCTGCGTCTTCGACCATTGGCTCGATGCGGCCATCGCCGATGGCGCACCAATGCCAAGCAGGAAAGAGGCGGAGAGTAAATGGATCAGGCTTCTTCGCATGGAGAGACTGTGGGTCCTCGGTGGTGCTTGGCAACGGCGCGATCATCGCCGAAGGCATCATTTTTCCGTGAAACCGCCCGGACAGATTTCGCCTCTGTCCGGCTTCCAACGATGCGGGAAAGCGGTTACCTTCGTCGGATGGACCTGCGCGAACTGGAAAAGCCGCTAAAGTCGGGTTTTCTCGACGATCAGTTTCTCGTGGCGATGCCCGGCATGATGGACGAGCGCTTCGCGCGGACGGTCATTTATGTCTGCGCGCATGGCGAGGATGGCGCCCTCGGCCTCATCATCAATCAAAAGCAGCAGATGCGGTTTCCCGATCTTCTGGTGCAATTGGGCATCGTCGAGGAAAAGGAAACGATCCATCTGCCCGCTTCGACGCGCGATTTTGTCGTTCGCCACGGCGGGCCTGTCGACCGAAGCCGGGGTTTCGTCCTTCATTCGGATGATTTCACGGTTGAGTCTTCCATGCCGGTTTCGGAAACGATTTGCCTCACCGCGACGGTCGACATGTTGCGCGCCATATTGGCGGGCCAGGGACCCCATCGGGCGTTGATGGCGCTGGGCTATTCCGGCTGGGGCGCGGGCCAGCTCGAAAGCGAGATAACCCGAAATGGCTGGCTGACCTGTCCGGCGGATCCTGATTTGCTGTTCGACGCGGACATCGAGCATACCTACGATCGCATATTGGCGAACATCGGCATCGACCCCGCGCATTTGAGCCAGATCGCCGGTCACGCCTGAACGGCGTCGCCATAAAGAGGCCGTCATGAAAGGCTCCTATTTTTCCCGGAATATCAATTGATGGAGAAGTCCAGATGTCTGCTCTAAGCAAAGTCGCGCTCGCGGCGCTCGGTGTGCTCGCCTACAAGAACCGCGACAAGATCAGCGGAATGCTTGGCGAACTCGGCGATAGCCTTGGCGTGACGCCGGGTTCCACGGGCGGCTTAGCGGGTGCCGGCGGCTCGCTGGGCGATCTGCTCGACAGCTTCAAACAGGCCGGGCACGGCGACGAGGCCGATTCGTGGGTGGGTAACGGTCCGAATAAACCGCTTGCGCCGCAACAGGTCGAAAAGGCGATCAGCCGGAAGTGCTCGATCAACTAGCCAAACAGACTGGCATGTCGCGCGACGACATCTTGGAAAGGCTGACCAAGGATATTCCAGACACCGTCAACGAGATGACGCCAAATGGCGAACTGCCGCCGGAGCATCAATCGACGGGCAAGGGGCCATGGGCCGCGCCGGGCGGCTTTTCAGCCTGACGCATATCGGCGCGATGGCTCTCGATCCTTGAAGAAACAAGCCACGCCAACAACCTGATCGAATCAAGCTTCCATGGAATCGAAGGTGCCGCCATTTCGCGGCGCCTTTTTTTTGTACGCGGTTCAGACCTTGGCGGTCGGGAACTCTTCCTTCAGCATCCTGAGCATGGCTTCGGCCGGCCCCGGCGAACCAAAAGCGAAGCTCTGCACGAATTCGCAGCCCATTTCCCGCAACTGCGCCGCGTCGCCATCGCTGGAGACGCCCTCCGCGACGACCGCGAGCCCGAGTTCGTGCGCCATGTTGATGATCGATTTCAACAGCACCGGACGCTTCGGGCTCGGGTCGTCGATGAAGCTCTTGTCGATCTTGATCGTGTCGAAGGGAAAACGCGTCAGGTAGGAGAGGGATGAATAGCCGGTGCCGAAATCATCGAGCGACAGGCCGATGCCGAGTTGCTTGAGCTTGGACAGGACATGGGCGGATCGCTCCGGATTGTCCATGACCAGCGATTCCGTCAGTTCCAGCCGGAAGCAGCGCGGCTTGAGATTCGAGCGCGCGATCACCGAGCGCACGTCGGTCACCAGGTCGCGCCGGATAAGCTGCCGACTGGAAAGATTGACCGAGACCGACAGCGGCACATCGCCAATCTGCTTTTGCCATGCGGCGAGGTCGTCGGCTGCCTGCTGCATGGCGAAGAGCCCCAGTTGGACGATCAGGCCGCAGTTTTCCGCTATGGGAACAAAATCGGACGGCGGGATGGTTCCTCGACGCGGATTTTCCCAGCGCAGCAAGGCCTCGAAACCGGCGACCGAGCGGTCTTCCAGCCGCACGATCGGCTGATAGACAAGCTTGATCTCATGACGTTCGAGCGCACGCCGCAGATCCGACTCAAGCTGCAACCGATCCGAGCCGGCCGAACGGAATGCCGGCCTGAAAGGCTCGATGCGGTCGCCGCCTAGCCGTTTTGCCTGGTGCACGGCAAGCTCGGCGTCCTTGACCATGTCTTCCGCAGTCGACTGTTCCGATGTCCAGGTAATGAGACCGATGGATGCGGTCAGAACGATCTCGCGCTTGGCGAAGGTCATTGGCGCACGGATTGCGTGATTGATCGCCTCGGCGATGGAGGCGATGCGTGCGGGATCATGTTCGGACAGGAGCATGAGCGCGAACTGGTCGCCGCCGAGCCGCGACAGCGAATCACGCGGCTTGAGCAATCGGTGCAGGTCGCCGCGCGATGGTCAACAGGATCGTATCGCCCGCCGAAATTCCGAGCCCGTCATTGACCTGTTTGAACCGGTCGAGATCGATGATGTAAACGGTCGGCCGGACGCTCTCTTCCGTCCTGGCGATGGAAATCATCGCTTCCAGGCGGTTGAGGAACAACTCCCGGCTGGGCAGTCCGGTCAAATTGTCGTGCACCGCGTCGTGCAGCAACCGTTCTTCCGCCTTCTTCTGCTCGGTGACGTCTGCCAGCGTGCCGACGCAGCGAATGATCTCGCCGTCCGAGCCCATGACGGGACGCGCCCTCAGCGTGAACCAGTGATAGTATCCGTTGGCCCCGCGCAGCCGGAAATCCTGGGCCACCCTTCCGCGCCGGTGCTCCAGCACCACATCGAGCGTGGTGCGGAACGTGTCGCGATCGTCGGCATGCAGGACAGGCAGCCAGGTGCGCGCCGCGCCATGCAGGCTGTTGGGCGCCAGCCCGAGAAGCGGGCTGATGTCCGGCCGTGTCACCACCCGGTCGCGCGGCACGTCCCAGTCCCACACGATGTCGCCCGACCAGAAATTGCTAGCGCCTGCCGTTCAAGGTCGCTGAACAATCCCTGGTGGACGCCGCCCCCTGCGAGCGCATGCTGCATGACGGTGAAGCCGATCAGCAGGACGATGAGGATCAGGCCGCCGCCGAGCGCCGGCTGCACGATGTCGTTGTTCAGCATGCCGGTCACGGTCATCCAGGAACCGGTCAGCCAAACCAGAACCATCAGCCAACTCGGGATCAGCATGATGGCGCGGTCATAGCCGCGAAAGCTGAGAAACGCGATCAATCCGATGCCGATGATCGCGGTGGCGGCGAGGGAGAGGCGGGCGAGCCCCGCCGCGACCGCAGGATCGTAGACGGCCACACCGGCGATGGCGGCCAGTCCCAGCACCCAGGCGAAGACGCCATAGCTGAACTGGCCGTGCCATCGATTGAGGTTCAGATAGGCGAACAGGAAGATGACGAAAGTGGCGGCCAGGCCCACTTCCGCCCCCGCTCGCCAGACCTGTTCGCTACCTGGTGAAATCGCGATGATCTTGGCGAGAAAGCCGAAATCGATGCAGATATAGGCCAGCACAGCCCAGGCGAGCGCGGCGGTGGCCGGGAACAGCGACGTTCCCTTCACGACAAATAGAATGGTCAGGAACAGCGCCAGAAGCCCGGCGATGCCGATGACGATGCCGCGATAGAGCGTGTAGGAATTGACCGTGTCCTTATAGGATTCGGGATCCCACAAATAAACCTGCGGCAGTTTCGACGATGTCAGCTCGGCGACGAACGTCACCACGGACCCGGGATTGAGCGTGACGAGAAAGACGTCGGCGTCCGGGCTGGCCTGCCGGTCGAGAGCGAAACCTTCGCTCGGCGTGATCGCATTTATCCGCTTGGCGCCAAGGTCGGGCCAGATAATGCCCGACCCCGCCAGCCGGAAATGCGGAGCGACGATGAGCCGGTCGAGTTGCTGGTCCGTGGTGTTGGCGAGCGCGAAGACACCCCAGTCTCCACTCGAGTGTTTATCCTTCGCCTCGACCTCGATGCGCCGTACGATGCCGTCGGCGCCTGGTGTGGTGGAGACCTGAAAACTATCGCCTTTGTTGCTGTAGATCTGGACAGCGCGCGACAAGTCCAGTGCCACGTCCTCGCGGGATATCTTGATGGGCTCGACCGCCCGCGCCGGCAGAACGGCGAAAAGACTGATCAGGGCCACAACTGCAAGGAGGATTCTTCCAGGGTGGAAATTTCGCACTAATCCATTTGCCTCGTCACACGAATTTGCTCGGAAGGTCGCTGGCGATCAGCGCGTAGAGATAGTGATCCTGCCAGCTCCCGTTGATCCTGAGATAGGACCGTAGAAGGCCTTCGCGTGTGAATCGGGCTTTTTCAAGTACCCGGATCGAACGCGCATTGTCGGGAATACAAGCCGCTTCGATCCGGTGCAAGCCGAGCGTATTGAATGCGTAGGGGACAATGAGATTGACCGCCTCCAGCATGAGGCCGCGACCGGCGAAGCGCTCGCCGACCCAATATCCGATCTGGGCTGTTTGGGCGACGCCATGACGGATGTTGCCCAGCGTGATGCCGCCGGCAAGGCTGCGGTTCTGATTGGTGAATAGGAAGAAGGGAACGGCGCTGCCGCGGGCAAAGTCCTCCCTGTAGCGCTGGATTCGCATCCGCCACGCCTGCCGTTCGAGTTCGTCCGGCGCCCAACGGGGTTCCCAGGGCTCGAGGAAGCCGCGGCTCAATTCGCGCAGCGCCGACCATGCCGGATAATCGCCACCCACCGGCAGCCTCAAACTGACCCGCTTGCCCTTGAGGACGGGCGTATCTCGCTTAAGGAAGGGAAGCGCCAGCATCTTTAGGCCGACCGCCGGGTCCCGGCTGGTCAGACGGCCAGACGGCGCATCGACGGCGCCGGTCCGACAAGCGCCTCGCCGATGGCCTCGTAGGGCGGCAGGGTGCCGACCGGTCCAATGGCCGCGACTGTAGGCTTGGCGGTGAAGAGCCGTCCGGCCAGGTCGCTGATCCGTCGGGTCGTGATGGCGCCGAGGCGCTCGACGAGTTCCTGCATGGGGATCGGACGCCCGTAAAGCATGAGCTGACGCGCGATCTGCGATGCGCGGCTGGCGGCGCTTTCCTGCGACATGAGCAAACCGGCGCGGTATTGGGCGCGCGCGCGGTTGAGTTCGTCGGCATGGATGTTCTCGCCTGCGTTTTGCAATTCGTCGAGGATAACCGGAACCAGATCCGCGATGTCTTCCTTGCCGGTAGCGGCGTGTACGCCGAAAATCCCGGTATCGGAAAAGCCCCAGTGGAAGGCATAGACGGAATAACACAGCCCGCGTTTCTCGCGCACCTCCTGGAAGAGGCGCGAAGACATGCCACCACCGAGGATCATCGACAGAAGCTGCGAAGCGTAGAAATCACGGACATGATAGGCGCGGCCTTCGAAGCCGAGCAGGATCTGGGCATCCATCAGCCCGCGATCCTCGCGGTAGTCTCCGCCGACGTAATTGGCGTATTGCGGCAGGACGCTTTCCGCCTTGGGCCGGAACGTCCCCAGCCGCGATTCCACCTCGCGCACGAAATCCTCATGCTTCAGCGCACCGGCGGCCACGACCACCATGCGGTCTGCCCCGTATTGACGCTCCATGAAGGCGTGCAACTGGCTTGAGGTAAAGGATTTGACCGTTTCCGGCGTACCCAGAATCGAGCGGCCGATGGTCTGGTGCCGAAATGCCGTCTCGGTGAACCGGTCGAAGACAATGTCGTCGGGCGTATCATGCGCCGCGCCGATCTCCTGCAGGATCACATGCTGCTCGCGCTCGAGTTCGCCTGGATCGAATTTGGAATCGGTGAGGATGTCGGAGAGAATGTCGATGGCCAGAGGCACATCGTTGGCGAGCACCCTGGCGAAGAAGGCGGTCGTCTCGACGCTGGTCGCCGCGTTGATCTCGCCGCCCACATCCTCGATGTCCGAGGCTATCTGCCAGGCGCTGCGCCGGCTCGTGCCCTTGAAAGCCATGTGTTCAAGGAGATGAGCCATGCCATGCTCATCTTCACGCTCGTTGCGCGATCCTGACTTCACCCAGACCCCGAGGGCGACACTTTCGATATAAGGAATGGTTTCGGTCGCGATTGTCAGGCCGTTAGACAGGCGGCTTACCTCAACACCCATTAATTCACTACTCCCTTTACGCGGGTCGCTCCCGTACGCCGCAGGATATAATCTTCCAACATTTTCTGGTCGGAGGGAAGCACCGTAAACTTTTCCTCGCGCCGCATGAGGTCGGAAAGGTGGTCGGGCAGCTTTGGCGTGACCCCGCAGGCGGCTTCCACGGCGGCCGGAAATTTGGCCGGATGCGCGGTCGAGAGGACAACCATGGGAACCTTCGCATCGTTGTTTCGACGCCCCACGCAAAGAGCCGTGGCGGTGTGCGGATCGATAAGGTAACCGTCGCCGTCAAGCAGCGCGCGGATTGTCCCGGCCGCTTCCTCAACTGTCGAACGCCCGGCGGCGAATTCGCTTCGAATGGCCGAAAGCTGTTTTGCTTCAAGCGCGAAGGTGCCGGACTGTTTCAGGTTTTCCATCGCCCGACGGACCATGGCGTCATCGCGTCCGCCCGCCTCGAAGAGCAGGCGTTCGAAATTGGACGAGATCTGGATGTCCATCGAAGGCGAGGTGGTCTCGATCACCGCACGGGTCTCATAGCGTCCGGTTTCGAGCGTCCGTGCCAATATGTCATTGTCGTTGGTCGCGATGATCAGCCGCTCGATGGGCAGCCCCATGCGCTTGGCGGCATAGCCGGCAAAAATATCGCCGAAATTTCCGGTCGGCACGGTAAAGGAGACGGGACGGTCGGGCGATCCGAGCGAAATCGCGGAAGAAAAGTAGTAGACGATCTGCGCCATGATGCGCGCCCAGTTGATCGAATTGACGCCTGAGAGCGAGACCTTGTCGCGGAATCCGTGATTGTTGAAGAGACCCTTCACCAACCCCTGGCAGTCGTCGAAATTGCCTTCGATGGCGAGCGCGTGAACGTTTTCCGACGTGGAACTTGTCATCTGGCGCTGCTGCACCGGGGAGACCCGGCCGTGCGGAAACAAAATGAAGATGTCGGCGCGGTCACGGCCGGCGAAAGCGTCGATCGCCGCGCCCCCCGTATCGCCCGACGTGGCGCCGACAATGGTGGCGCGCTCGCCACGCGCGGCAAGCACATGATCCATCAGCCGCGCCAGAAGCTGCATGGCGACGTCCTTGAAGGCGAGCGTCGGTCCGTGAAAAAGTTCCAGCACGAACTCATTGGCGCCGGTCTGCACGAGGGGACAGACGGCATCGTGGCGAAAGGTTGCGTAGGCCTCGCCCACGATGCGCTCGAAGTCGGCGGCGTCTATTTCGTCGCCGAGGAAGGGTGTGAGCAGCCGAACGGCGAGGTCCGGGTAGGAAATTCCGCGCATGGCGCGGATTTCAGCGCTGCCGAAATGCGGCCATTCTTGCGGCAGATAAAGTCCGCCGTCGCGGGCGAGGCCGGCAAGGAGTGCGTCGGAGAAACCGAGGGCGGGTGCTTCGCCCCTTGTACTGACATATTGCATTGGCGATCTATCCGTTGCGGGTCTCAATGTGCGATGGAAAACGCCTTACCATCGGTCGCATTTTCGATGCGGCGTTGATATAGAACATCTGCTTCACGGCGGGGAAGCAAGGTTGAGGGAGTTTCGCGTGACTGATAGCAGAATTTTAGCCGTTTCGCTTTTTGCAGGTTTTATCTTCGCCGTCTCGGGATGCCAATCGAGCGGCGGAATGAGCAAGATGGATGCGGGCGTCAAGGATGCGCCTCCTCCTCCTTCCACCAAGGTTAGTGAAAACGATCTGACGGCATTTTGTCCGTCGGTGACTCTGCGCGAGGGAACCGCGTTCTACAGCACCTACGCCAAGGGTGCGGCGAAAAAGAAGCCTGATTCCGCCGACGCTCCGGCGGACGATAGCGCCACGCCGGACAATTCTTCCAATCTCATCTACCAGGCCTCGATCGACGATGTCACCCGGTCCTGCAATTATCAGGGCGGCATGCTGACGATGAATGTAGCCGTGGCCGGCAAGGTCGTGCCCGGTCCGATGGGCAAGGCTGGTTCCATTACCATGCCGATCAGGATCGCCGTCGTTCGCGGCGACCAGGTCATTTATTCCAAATTGACGCCCTATCCGGTGAAAGTGGCCGATACGTCCGAGGCCACGCAGTTCATCTTTAATGATGCGAATGTGACGTTCCCGGCGCCCGCCAAGCGCGATATTCAGGTCTTTGCCGGCTACGACGAAGGAAAATCGTCCAAGGACAAGAAGAAAAAGTAGCGCAGACCGGCGGCCCTGATCGCTGGGCCGCATTGGTTCGACTATACCTCCACGGTCCACTCTGACAGCGCGGAGAGCGTGGGGGAGAATTCGGTCCAGCGATTGATCACGGTTTCAGCGCCGGCTTCCGTCAACTGGTCGGCGTGGCCGGGATAGGTGTGCGAAGCGCCGGTGAAGCCGATGACGCGCATGCCGGCGGCCTTGGCGCCGGTAACGCCATGCACGGAATCCTCGATCACGAAGGTCTGCGCCGGATCGGCCTGAAGGGTCTCGGCCGCATGGAGAAAAACGTCCGGCGCCGGCTTGGTCTTCTTCGAGGGAATTTCCAGGCCGGAATAAATCCTGTCCTCGAAGAACGGCATGAGCCCGGCTCGCGTCAGCGAGACGGTGATCCGCTTGGTGCTCGAGTTGGAACAGACGCAGCGCTGCGTCCGCACGGACTGGACGGCCTGCCGCGCACCATCGATGGGCCGCACTTCGGCCGCCAGCCGCTTGTCGATCAGGCTCTCCACCTGCGCGATCATCGAAGCCTGGAACGGCAATCCCGTCTCCGCTTCCGCGCGCAGGAGAATGTCGGTGAAGGTGAGGCCGGCGAAGCGCTCGGCCAGTTGCTCCGCATCGATCTTGTAGCCGGCGCGCGTCAGCATTTCCGCTTCGATGCGCGCCGCAATGATCTCGGAATCGACGAGCACGCCGTCGCAATCGAAGATGACCAGTTCAGGTGCCGGCATTTCAAATCCCGCAATATTGATGAAGGCCCACATCTAGGCGGGCAGACCTTGCATGGCAACCGCGCCGATGCGCGCATGCGGCTTCATTAAATGTTTACCGAGAACGGTAACCATAACGATGTGTAAAGTGTAACGCGTGTTCCGGGTATTCTGATGTCATCACTCCGCCTCGTCGAAGAGAGTTCGCCTGCCGCCGGCAAGGATTATTGGCTGGACGCCATCTTGAAAGGCGACTGCGTCGCGGCTCTCGAAAAGCTCCCCGAGAACTCGGTCGACATCGTTTTCGCCGATCCGCCCTATAACCTTCAGCTCGATGGCGACCTCCACCGCCCCGACCAGTCCAAGGTCGATGCCGTGGACAATGACTGGGACCAGTTCGAGAGCTTCGCCGCTTATGACGCCTTCACCCGCGCCTGGCTTCTGGCCGTGCGCCGGGTGTTGAAGCCGAACGGCACCATCTGGGTGATCGGTTCCTATCACAACATCTTCCGCGTCGGCGCGGCGATGCAGGATCTGGGGTTCTGGATCCTCAACGATGTCGTCTGGCGCAAGACCAATCCGATGCCGAACTTTCGCGGGCGGCGTTTCCAGAACGCCCATGAAACCATGATCTGGGCCTCGAGGGATGCCAAGGCTAAAGGATACACCTTCAATTACGAGGCGTTGAAGGCGTCGAATGACGATCTGCAGATGCGCTCGGACTGGCTGTTCCCGATTTGCACGGGTAGTGAACGCCTCAAGGGCGAAGACGGCGCCAAGGTTCATCCGACACAGAAGCCGGAGGCGCTTTTGGCGCGCATCCTGACGGCCTCGACCAGGCCGGGCGATGTTGTCCTCGATCCGTTCTTCGGTTCCGGCACAACCGGCGCGGTCGCCAAGCGGCTTGGCCGCCATTTCGTCGGCGTCGAGCGCGAGCAGGCCTATATCGATGCCGCGACCGCGCGCATCGAGGCGGTTGAACCGCTGGCCGACGCCGATGTGGCGGTGATGACCGGCAAGCGCGCCGAGCCGCGCGTGGCGTTCTCAAGCCTGCTCGAATCTGGGCTCATGCAGCCGGGCGCGGTGCTTTACGACGCGCGTCGCCGGTTCGCCGCTTCCGTACGCGCCGACGGCACGCTGGCGCTCGATAGCCATGCCGGATCGATCCATCGGCTGGGCGCTATCGTACAGGGGCTGGAAGCCTGCAATGGCTGGACGTTCTGGCATTTCGAGGAAGCGGGAAGCCTCAAACCGATCGACGAGCTGCGCACGGTGGCGCGCCAGCGCCTGCAACTGACGGCGGCGTGAGGCTCAGACTTCTATCCCGTAGCTGGCAAGGTCAGCACGCAGCTTTTCCGCGTCTGTAAACAGCACGGAATGCCATCCGGCGGCTTTCGCGCCGGCGACGTTTTTTGCGCTGTCGTCGATGAAGAGCGTTGCTTTCGGCTCGAGGTCGAAAGCCGATACATGATAATCGTAGATGGCACGGTCCGGCTTGATGAGCCGTAATTCGCCCGAAACCGTGACGCCGCGCGGCCGCTTCAGAAAGGCAAAGCGCTCGCGCGCTTCGGCGAATGTGTCGGCGGCGAAATTGGTCAGCATGGTGACGTCATAGCCCTCGTCGATCAGCGTTTCCATGATGGCGACGCTGTCATCGTAGGAATGCGAAATCATCTCGTGCCAATGGCGGCGGAAACCGCGAATATTGTCTGCCTCCTGGGGATGGCTGGCGATCAACATCGCTTCCGCTTCGCTCCAGTCGCGCCCGCGATCCTGCTCGAGATTCCACTCTGGCGAACAGATTTCCGCCAGGAAGGCGCGCCGCTCCGCTTCGTCGGGGATCAGGCGGCGAAACGGTATCTCCGGGTCGTAATGAAGAAGCACCTTGCCGATGTCGAAGACAATATGCCGGATTTCGCTCATTTTTTTCTCGATTGCAGCTTTGTTGGAGGACGCCTGGTCGCGCCGGGCATCGCGACCTCGATCGCCTTTTTCATGACGGTGGGCAAGGCCTCGCTGTGGATTTCTCCGTTCGCCGACCACCAATGGCCTTCTGGAGCGGGCAATGTGGTGAACCCGGCACGATAGACGGTCAATTCAAGTTCGAAATGGGTGAACACATGGGTGATGGCGCCGGCAAACTCCCATGGGCCAGCGAAAGGCGCGGCCCGAACACTGGTTTCCCCGTCCTTTCGCGCGGTCCAGTCCGTCGTCGGCGCCTCGCTCATGCCGCCGAGCAGGCCGGTATCCGCTCGCTTGCGCAGCAGGATGGCGCCATCGGCGCGAATCGCGACGAAGACGGCGCCGACGCGCCTGGGCTTGGCGGCGCGCGGCGCCTTTACAGGAAATCGTTCCGTTTCACCGTTCCGGAAAGCGCCGCAATGCTCACCAATGGGGCAGAGGAAGCAAGCCGGCTTGCGCGGCGTGCAAATGGTAGCGCCAAGGTCCATCATGGCTTGCGCGAAATCGCCGGGACTATCAGCCGGCGTCATGGCCTCGACGACGTCGCGGATTTGCCGCTTCGCCTCACGCGGCGGCCTTTCGATGGTCTCCATGCGGGCGACGACCCGCTCGACATTTCCATCCACGACGGCCGTGCGCAGGTTGAAGGCGATGGCGCCGATCGCCGCCGCCGTGTAGTCGCCGATGCCGGGCAGCGATTTCAACCCGTCCTCGCTTGGCGGAAAGATGCCGCCAAGTTCCCCGGCGACGTGATCGGCGCATTTCTTCAAATTGCGGGCTCTCGAATAATAGCCGAGACCCGCCCATGCCTTCATCACGTCTTCGGTCGGAGCGGCGGCCAGCGCGGCGATATCCGGCCATCGCTCCAGGAAGGTTCGGAAATACGGCTTTACCGTCTCGACGCCTGTCTGCTGCAGCATGATTTCCGAGAGCCAGACATGGTACGGGTTCGGCCGATCGCCGCGCGCGATCGCTGCGGGCGGCGTCCGCCATGGCAGGTCGCGATGGTGACGGTCATACCAGGCAAGCAGGGGCGCCGCGATCGCCGCCATATCCTGTGCCTTGCGGTTGAACCTTGACGCTGACGGTGGCATGGATGGGCGCAGCCTGAATTCGCGGCGATCGAGCCGCTATTATCGTGGAGCATTTGCATGGCAGGCAAGAGGCGAGGGGGCAATGCCGCTCCGCTCAGCGATCTGGCCACGGCCATCCTGGAGCCGGTTCTGCAGAAGCGCGCCGGCATGTCGATAGCGCTCGTGCAATCATGGGAAGAGATTGCCGGCGAAAAGCTGGCGGCTCGTTCCCGCCCTGAAAAAATCGCCTGGCCAAAGCGACTTCACGATGATGATCCCTTCGAACCGGCAACGCTAATTATCGCGTGCGAAGGCGCCATGGCGCTGAGATTGCAGCATGAAACGGCCGAGATCATCAGCCGCGCCAACGCCTTTCTCGGCTTTGCCGCGATCGGCCGGATCAGGATCGTGCAGAAATCGGTGAATGTTGCGTCCACACCCCCGAGACCCAAGCCGCGCGCGCTCACCGGCGGTGAATCCACCCGGCTTGCCTCCGTGGTCGAAACGATTGGCGACGATGCCTTGCGGGCATCTCTCGAGCGGCTCGGCAGGTCTGTCATGGGATCGCGGAAGTAGATATGCCCCGCATGGATCGCGCATTCGTGAACAGATTGTCGGCTATTCGCAGTTTGACGGACGGCCACAATGCCATAATTCGCGCGAACTCTCGCTTTCTTTGTTTTCCCGGTATCAAATTCAGGCAACCGACAGGTGATTCGTATGCATCGTACTCTCGACCGTAGAAATCTTCTCGCAGCCATGGCGGCGCTTCCCGCCGCTGGCCTGCTCCTTTCGGCCTGCAACGATTCGAAGGCCGAGTCCCCGAGCGCATCGGCTGGAACCGACAAGATCACCACCTCGGCGACCGATGCGGCGGCTCCGCAGCCTGCTGGCTCCGTCGACGTTGCCAAGCTGATGCAGAAAGAGGCGCTGCCCGACATGCAGTTGGGCAAGGACGACGCGCCGGTCACCATCGTCGAATATGCTTCCATGACCTGTCCGCATTGCGCGCATTTCGACATCGCCACGCTTCCGGAACTGAAGAAGAAATATATCGATACCGGCAAGGCGCGGCTGATCCTGCGCGAATTTCCCTTCGATCCGCGCGCCGAAGCCGGCTTCATGCTGGCTCGCTGCTCGAAAGACAAATATTTCGCCATGGTCGACGTGCTCTTCCATCAGCAGGATAGCTGGGCGCATGTAGACGACGCCAAATCGGCGCTGATGCAGATATCCAAGCTAGCCGGTTTTACACAGGAGTCCTTCGACGCCTGCTTGACGGACCAGAAGCTCCTGGACGACATCAGATCGGTGAAGACGCGCGCCGAAAAGGATTTTGGCGTCGATGCGACGCCCACTTTTTTCATCAACGGAAAGAAATATCCGGGGGCCCTGTCGATTGAAGAGATGTCGGCGATCATCGACCCTCTCCTTGTGAGGGTCTGACGGGTACGCCACGCGCGGCGTCCGATGGCGGGCGCGCGTCATGAAGTTTTCGCGCCTTCGCCTGCTCGGTTTCAAATCCTTCGTCGAACCCGGTGAGTTCGTCATCGAGCGCGGCCTGACCGGCGTGGTCGGGCCGAATGGCTGCGGAAAGTCGAACCTTGTCGAGGCCTTGCGCTGGGTGATGGGCGAAAGCTCATTCAAGAACATGCGCGCCTCGGGCATGGATGATGTCATCTTCTCCGGTTCCGCGACCCGGCCGGCGCGCAACACGGCGGAAGTGACGCTGTTTCTCGACAACACGGATCGGGCCGCGCCCGCCGCCTTCAACGATGCCGACGAATTGCAGGTATCGCGCCGCATCGAGCGCGAGGCCGGCTCGATCTATCGCATCAACGGACGCGAGGCGCGCGCCAAGGATGTGCAACTCCTTTTCGCCGATCAGTCCACCGGCGCCCGTTCGCCCTCGATGGTCGGGCAGGGCCGCATCGGCGAACTGATACAGGCGAAGCCGCAGGCGCGCCGCGCGTTGCTGGAGGAAGCCGCCGGCATTTCCGGCCTCCACACACGCCGCCACGAAGCGGAACTGCGTCTGCGCGCGGCGGAACAGAATCTCGAGCGCCTTGACGATGTAACGGGCGAGTTGGAGAGCCAGATCGAAAGCCTGAAAAGGCAGGCGCGCCAGGCATCCCGGTTCAAGAATCTCTCCGCCGATATACGCAAGGCCGAGGCGACGCTGCTGCATCTGCGCTGGATCACGGCGAAAGCGCAGGAAGCGGAGGCTCAATCCGCGTTGTCCGCCGCGACCAACATCGTTGCCGAACGCGCCTCGGCGCAGATGGAGGCCGCCAAGGCGCAAGCCATCGCCGCGAAGCATCTGCCCGGGCTGCGCGAGGCGGAAGCGGAGGCCGCCGCGGCCTTGCAGCGCCTGACCATCGCGCGCTCGCAGATGGAGGAAGAGGCCGGCCGCTTGCGCACGCGCCGCGAAGAATTGCAAAAGCGCGTCGCACAACTCGATGCCGACATCGAGCGCGAACGCCAGATGGTGCGCGATAACGCCGAAACGATCGAGCGGCTTGCCGCCGAGGAAAATGAGCTTCGGTCGGAGGAAGAAGGCGCCGATGGCCGCGAAGCCGGTTTGCGGCAGGCATTCGACGCTGCCTCGACGAAGCTTGCGACGAGCGAGGCCGAGTTGAGCGCGGCGACGGCGGGGCAGGCGCGGGCAGCCGCCGAACGGAGCCAGGTCGAGCGCACGATCCGCGAAAACGCGGAGCGCCGGGATCGGCTTGTGCGGCAGATGGCGGAAATCGACCGGGAGACGGCGGAGATCGCGGAGCAAATCGCGACGCTTGCCGATCCGGCCGAAAAGCGCGTTGCGCTGGGGCGTGCCGAAAAATTGTTGGCGGACGCGGAACAGGCGGCGCTTGGGGCGGAAAAGGGTGTGGAGGCAAAGCGCGCCGCCGAGGCGGCGTTGCGCGGGCCGCTCCAGGAGGCGCGGTCCGAACTCAATCGCATCGAAACCGAGGCGCGCACGCTCGCCAAGATGCTCAATGCCTCCACCGGCGACCTTTTTCCGGCGGTGCTGGAAAAGGTGAAGGTGGATCGCGGATTCGAGACGGCTCTTGGCGCCGCGCTTGGCGAAGATCTCGACGTGCCGCTGGATCGGAACGCGCCGGTACATTGGGGCGACGCACCCGACGCGTCTGGTGATCCATCGCTGCCGGAGGGCGCGACATCGCTTGCCGAAAAGGTGCAGGCGCCACCGCAACTTGCACGGCGTCTCGCCCAGATTGGCGTCGTTGACGCCGGTCAAGGGGCGCGACTGCAGGCCCGTTTGCAGCCCGGCCAGCGGCTAGTCAGCCGGGAGGGCGATCTGTGGCGCTGGGATGGGTATAGCGCGAGCGCGGATGCACCGACCCCTGCCGCCCAGCGGCTTGCCCAGAAGAACAGGCTGGCGGAACTCGACGGCGAGGCGGTCGACGCCACGAAAACAGTTCGCGCCGCCGAGGAAGCTCTTGCGGAAGGGGAACGGGTCGCGCGCGAGGCCGCCGATATCGAGCGCGCCGCGCGCGAGGGTCTGCGTGGCTCGCGGCGGGCGCTGGACGATGCGAGAAATGCGCTGGCGGAGGCCGAGAAGGCGGCCGGCGCACTTTCCAGCCGCCAGGACGCGCTGGCCGAAACACGTGGCCGCCTCGTGGAGGACCGTGATGCCGCCATGCATTCACTGGCGACGGCTGAAAAATCGCTCGCCGAAGCGCCCGACCTTGTCGGCCTGCAGACCGCGATCACCGAACTTTCGACCCGGGTGGCGGGGGAGCGCGCCGTCGCCGCGGAGGCGCGTGCGGCGCATGAAGGGCTCAGGCGCGAGACTGAAATGCGCCAGCGGCGATTGGCGTCGATCGTTGCGGAGCGGCAGAGTTGGCAATCGCGCGCGGAAAACGCCGACCGCCAGATCGCCGCTCTTTCGGAGCGCCGCGCCGAAGCCTCGGCGGAATTCGGCAAGCTTGCCGATGCGCCCGACGAGATCGACGCGAGGCGGCGCAAGCTGCTGTCGCAGCTTTCCGAGGTGGAAACCTTGCGCAAGGCGGCGGCCGACCGCTTGCAGGAGGCCGAGAACCGGCAGGCGGAACTGGACAAGGCCGCCACCGCCGCCATCCAGTCGCTTGCCGAAGCGCGCGAGGTTCGAGCTCGTTCGGAGGAGCGGCTGAACGCTGCCGACGAACGCCGGCGCGAGGCGGAGGCGCGCATCCAGGAGGCTCTGAACACCCCGCCGCATCTGGTGATACGGCTTGCCGGTCTCGATGCCGACGAACCGCTGCCCGACATGGGTGAAATCGAACGGCGCCTGGAAAAGCTGAGGATCGAACGCGAACGGCTGGGGGCTGTAAATCTTCGCGCCGAGGAGGAACAGAAGGAGCTTTCCGAACGCCTCGAGACGATCGTTTCCGAGCGCGAGGACATCGTCGAGGCAATCCGCAAGCTTCGCCAGGCGATCCAGAGCCTCAACCGCGAAGGCCGCGAAAGGCTGCTTGAGGCCTTCGATATCGTCAACGGTCATTTCCAGAAGCTTTTCAGCTCCTTGTTCGGCGGAGGCACAGCGGAGCTTCAACTCGTTGAATCGGAAGATCCGCTGGAAGCGGGCCTTGAAATCCTGGCCCGTCCGCCCGGCAAGAAGCCGCAGACGATGACCCTTCTTTCCGGCGGCGAGCAGGCACTGACCGCCATGGCGCTGATCTTCGCCGTATTCCTCACCAATCCGGCGCCGATCTGCGTTCTGGACGAAGTGGACGCGCCGCTCGACGACCACAATGTCGAACGCTTCTGCAATCTCATGGACGAAATGGCCTCATCGACAGAGACGCGTTTCGTCGTCATCACGCATAACCCGATCACCATGGCGCGCATGAACCGCCTGTTCGGCGTAACCATGGCCGAGCAGGGCGTCAGCCAGCTGGTTTCGGTCGATCTGCAGACCGCCGAACAATTGCGCGAGGCGAGTTGACGCGCTCTCCATTCGACATTTTCTAATCGCCACCGCCAGAGACCTCGGCTTTTGGCCTTAACCCTTGGTCTTGATGCGCATCGTGCCGCCTTCGTCCTTCTTGATGTCGAAGGCGTTTGTCTTTCGCACGAGATCGCTCAGTTTGGAGAAGCCGAACGTCCGGGAATTGAAGTCCGAGAGCAGTTTGCCGAGTTGGCTTCCCACCGCGCTGAGGGTCACCCACCCGTCTTCGCTATCAAGCTGCGCAATCGCCTTTTTGATGATTGGCACGGCTTTGCCCAGGGGCTGCAGGGAAACCGCGGTCTCTTCGGAAGTTGGTTGCCGGGTTGGCGCTTCGGGCAACAGGTTTTCTGTATAGATGAACCGGAAGCACGCCTGACGGAAGCTTTCGGGTGTTTTCTGTTCGCCAAACCCGTAAACGTCCAGTCCCTGCTCGCGAATGCGCGCCGCCAGCCGAGTGAAATCGCTATCGGAAGAGACAAGGCAAAAACCGTCGAACCGACCGCTGTGAAGCAGGTCCATCGCGTCGATGACGAGCGTGATGTCCGACGCGTTCTTGCCCGTCGTGTAGGCAAATTGCTGTTGCGGTATGATTGCGTGCTTGGAAAGGATGTCCGTCCATGCTTTCGAACGCGCGGACGAAAAATCTCCGTAGATGCGGCGAACGCTGGCCTCGCCATATTTGGCGACTTCCTCGAACAGGCCGTCGGCTATCTTCGCCGATGCGTTATCCGCGTCGATCAGGACGGCAAGACGTGCGGAACGTAGGTCAGACGGCATGATTTCCTCCTTGGCCAAGGAAGCTGAAACGGGCCAGTGACGCAAGCACGAACCTTGCTACTTCCCCCACACCGCCAGTTCGTTGCCGGCAGGGTCGGAAAAGTGAAATCGTCTTCCACCGGGGAAGGCGAAGATCGGGCGCAAAATCTTTCCGCCCGCGCCTTCGACCGCCTCGAATGTCAATTCCAGATCCTCCGAATAAAGAACCGGCAAGGGTTTCGGTGGCGCTTCGGCAGCGTCAGCCTGGAACCCGCCATCGAGACCTTCGGAAAAGGCCGCGTAGGTTGGTCCGTAATCGGTGAAGCTCCAGCCGAAGGCGCGGCTATAGAAGGATTTGGCGGCATCGAGCGTGCCGCCCGTGGCGGGCATTTCCAGATAGTCGAGCTTTCCCGTCTGTTTCATCGGAACCCTCCTGAATGTTCGCTTTTTGTTCTAAGCCCGATGCCGTTCGCCTGCAAGCCAAAATTTCACCGGCCAACTTAATCGATTGGAAGACGCGGAACGGGCCGCCGCGCCTTGCGTTTGCGAGTAGCCCACCCTATCGCTGCGGGCGGCAGGGCTGAGGCCATCCATGCTAGTGGCGAGGAAACTCATGACCAAATGGGTCTACACATTCGGTGACGGGGAAGCTGAGGGAAGGGCGGGAGACAAGAATCTGCTGGGTGGCAAGGGCGCCAATCTGGCGGAGATGTCGAGCCTGGGCCTGCCCGTTCCGCCGGGGTTCACCATCACCACGGAAGCCTGCAACTGGTATTTCAAGAACGGCGAAACCTATCCGCCTTCGCTCGAGGAAGACGTCGCCACGGCGCTGGACGATGTCGGACGTATCGCGGGTCATCGCTTCGGAGACCCGAAAAACCTGCTCCTCGTCTCCGTCCGCTCCGGGGCGAGCGCATCGATGCCGGGCATGATGGATACCGTCCTCAACCTCGGCCTGAACGACGAGACCGTGCAGTCGCTGGCGCCGAATTCGGGCGACGAACGCTTCGCCTGGGACAGCTACCGCCGCTTCATCCAGATGTATTCCAACGTCGTGCTCGGCCTCGACCACGAACTCTTCGAGGAGATCCTCGAAGACGAGAAGGCCCGTCTCGGCCACGACCTCGACACCGAGCTTTCCGCCGCCGAATGGCGCCATATCGTCGGCCTCTACAAGGCGCGCGTCGCCGAAGAGCACGGCGAACCCTTTCCGCAGGACCCGTATGCGCAGCTCTGGGGCGCCATCGGCGCGGTCTTCTCCTCCTGGATGAACCAGCGCGCCATCACCTACCGCCGCCTGCACGACATCCCCGAAAGCTGGGGCACGGCGGTCAACGTCCAGGCCATGGTGTTCGGCAATCTCGGCGAGACATCCGCCACCGGCGTCGCCTTCACCCGCAATCCCTCGACCGGCGAGAACCAGCTCTACGGCGAATTCCTGGTCAATGCGCAGGGCGAGGACGTGGTCGCCGGCATCCGCACCCCCCAGAACATCACCGAGGCCGCGCGCCAGGCCGCCGGCTCCGACAAGCCTTCGCTGGAAAAGGTGATGCCGGACGCGTTCGCGCCTTCGTCGACATCTCGCGCCGGCTCGAGGCGCATTACCGCGACATGCAGGACCTCGAATTCACCATCGAGCGCGGCAAGCTGTGGATGCTGCAGACCCGCAACGGCAAGCGCACGGCCAAGGCCGCGATGAAGATCGCCGTCGACATGGCCGCCGAGGGCCTGATCAGCCACGAGGAGGCGATCACCCGCGTCGAGCCCGCCTCGCTCGACCAGCTCCTGCACCCGACCATCGACCCCGAGGCCAGGCGCGACATCATCGGCTCCGGCCTGCCCGCTTCGCCGGGCGCCGCCACCGGCGAGATCGTGTTTTCCTCCGAGGCCGCCGAGGAAGCCAAGGCGCAGGGCCGCAAGGTCATCCTGGTGCGCGTCGAGACCAGCCCCGAGGATATCCACGGCATGCACGCCGCCGAGGGCATACTGACCACGCGCGGCGGCATGACCAGCCATGCGGCGGTAGTGGCGCGCGGCATGGGCAAGCCCTGCGTGTCGGGCGCCGGCGGCATCCGCGTCGACCACCGCAAGGGCGAGCTGATCGCGCTCGGCGGCACGCTGAAGGAAGGCGACACCATCACCATCGACGGCGGCAACGGCCAGGTGCTGAAGGGCGCCGTCGCCATGCTGCAGCCGGAGCTTTCCGGCGATTTCGCGCAGATCATGGAATGGGCCGACCAGATCCGCCGCATGAAGGTGCGCGCCAACGCCGAGACCCCGGCCGACGCGCGATGGCGCGCTCCTTCGGCGCCGAGGGCATCGGGCTCTGCCGCACCGAGCACATGTTCTTCGAGGGCGACCGCATCGTCGCCATGCGCGAGATGATTCTGGCCGACACGGAGGAGGACCGCCGCACGGCGCTGGCCAAGCTGCTGCCCATGCAGCGCTCGGATTTCGTCGAACTGTTCGAGATCATGGACGGCCTGCCGGTCACCATCCGCCTGCTCGACCCGCCGCTGCACGAATTCCTGCCGAAGACCGAAGAGGAGATCGCCGAGGTCGCCGCCGCCATGGGCGTCGAGCCGGAAAAGCTGCGCCAGCGCACCGAGGCGCTGCATGAATTCAACCCCATGCTCGGCCATCGCGGCTGCCGGCTGGCCATCTCCTATCCCGAGATCGCCGAAATGCAGGCGCGGGCGATCTTCGAGGCGGCGATAGAGGCCGGCAGGAAGACCGGCAGCCCGGTGGTGCCGGAAATCATGGTGCCGCTGGTCGGGCTCGTGACCGAGCTGGATTATCGTCAAGGCGCGCATCGACGCGACCGCCAAGAAGGTCATCGGCAGTTCAGGCGCGAAAAAGATCGACTATCTGGTCGGCACCATGATCGAGCTGCCGCGCGCCGCGCTGCGCGCCCACGCCATCGCCAAAAGTGCCGAATTCTTCTCCTTCGGCACCAACGATCTGACCCAGACGACGTTCGGCATCAGCCGCGACGACGCCGCCTCCTTCCTGGAGACCTATCGCCGCAAGGGCATCGTCGAGCAGGACCCGTTCGTCTCCATCGACGTCGACGGCGTCGGCGAGCTGGTCAGGATCGCGGCGGAGAAGGGCAGGGCGACCCGCCCGGAGATCAAGCTCGGCATCTGCGGCGAGCATGGCGGCGACCCGTCCTCCATCCGCTTCTGCGAGGAAGTCGGGCTGGACTATGTCTCCTGCTCGCCCTTCCGCGTCCCCATCGCGCGCCTCGCGGCGGCGCAGGCAGCAGCGGGGAAGGGCTAAACCCGTAATCGCCACCTTGGGGAGAGGTGGCCGCGAAGCGCGACGGAGAGGGGCTTAGCTCCCCCTCGCGACCTCTAAACTAAGCGTCGGGAGACGCTGTGTCGCAGCTAACTCGAGACACGTCAGCTTTGCGCCCTAATCTCGGCCATTCCTGTTTATGGAAGAGTGCACAGAAAACAGATCTTCCGCATGGCCGCGGGCTGTGCAAACCTAGCCGGCGCCACGCAATATCTAAGACTTTTTAAGGTCCTCCATTCAAGGGGAGACTAACTGGAATAATCCGCCGCTGCTTGTCGGGTAATCGAATGCTCAGCGCCGTCCCTAGCCCTTATCTCTGCGCGGAGGTGCGAGGTGAGCTCTCAATGCCATTCGATCCACGTCATGTTCGCCGACTTCGTCGGCGTTCCTCATAACAAGCTCTCGCTTTAGAATGCGAAGATCCGTCAGCATGTCAGGCGGACCCAACTCGTCTAAAATAGCGGGCATTAGAAAGTATGCCCTTAGCCGGCCGAACGATTTCAGAAATCGCTCTAGGTTCACATCGTTATTCGGCTGCATTGTCATCATGCGCGCCGCTAGGATCACGGTATCCTGAAGTTGGAAGTCCTGCTTTTCGGATTTTGCCGTAATCATAACCGTATAGTGCGATGGTGGCTGCTCAGGCAGATTCCTGATAATCGAAATCCGCACCAATTCATCTTTGTCCTCCTCACCAACACGTTCAATCCAGCGTTCAAAAATGCTCCTCGCAGCCTCGCGGTTTTCGAACATCAAAGCCATGGCAGGCGGAACCCTTGGATCGAATTCCGCATAGGCCGTTCCTCTCCACCCTGCGGCATCCCAGGAGTGTACATCTATAACGGATTTGATCCCCATCTTGCGGTGATCTTTGGTTTCCGGACGCTGCAGTGCGCCACCCATGTCCCCAAGGTCCTTTTCATCTGGCGTCTCCGGCGCGTCATCATCAGGAAACTCAATATGTGTAAGCTGAGGTCTTTCGCGGGCTTGATACGTTTGATGCCCTGCTCTGTCCCAGCTCTTTAGCGATCCGATGTATTCACTAAAGACGCGATGATAACTGTTCGGACTTACAGCTATCATCGTTGCACGGTTCATCACGGCTTCGCCAACGAATAGCTGCTCGACGAATTCCTTTGGCCTCCGGATCAAGAACGCCACAGCGAGAATTCGTGACGCGACATCCACAAGAAGGTCCTGAACCACGCGCTGGTTATCGAAACTTGTCAGCGAAAACTGCGACGGCCACAGAAGTTTGCCCTTCATCGTCGAAGGGTCGATCGTAAAGGCAGGGAGGTTTGCGTCCTCACCAAACTGGAGGGAGATATCCAATCTCTCGGTATGGGGTACGAGGTCAGCATCAAGTGCTGTCGCAAAGAATGCTTCCAGCGACCCGACAAGCGTCTGGGCAATCAGCGAACTCGCTTCGCTGCCGAGAGTCTCGACATCGATGCGCATGCCCATGATGGAGGTCGATATGACTTCTGATAAATCGTCGTTTAGGGTCAGAGGGCCAGCGATTGATCGCGCAACCGGCTGACTCATCAAGATCGACAACATCCGGTCGACATCTTCGTCGGTCTCTTCGGGAGGAAAGCTGCCGTCAGTGCGCAATAGGTCCCGATGTCCCAGCGAGTCTTAGCAAAGCTGTCCTCGCCATCATAAGCCCCAATCCTTCCAACGCGTCCGGAAGCACATCCAGTCTAGCCAATTGCACATCGTCCAAATTCAGAATTTGGCAGGCGAACGCATACTCCAGCTCGCGGATTTCATTGTAGAGTTTCTCTTTCGAATTCATCCGCAAGGGGCATCGCCCGTAGCGCGCCGTTCAACATAAGAATGGCGTTTAGAAAATCTGGGATGCACCTGAGTTCCAGTGCGATCCAAGCGAACACCTTCATCGTAGGAATGAAGGTGATGGGAAGCTCGCTTTCTTCCTCGCCCTCTATCGCAAGCGACGCAGCTACGAAGATACAACTAGCGCGAGCTGCCCACAGCAAGCCCGCACTTCGATAGGCGACCGTCAGGAGATGAAGACCTTCAATCAAGCTGTCGACGTACTCTCGCTTGGTAAGTTGAACTACTGCCTTGCCGACCAGCCGAATGATTTCAAAGTGTTTGGATGGATCCAGCCGTCGTGCGCGAGACAGGAGGATGGGAGCGCCTTCGCCGTCGCTCTTGCGTTCGGACACGAATGCAGCGAGGTCTTCAACCAACTGGCCGTACGACGGGTCAGAGCCAGCAACCATGCCTGTGACATCGACAAGCTTGATGAAACGTTCGGCATCAAACTCGCCCAATCCCCGCGCGTCGACGAGAACCTCGGAAAACGACTTCCATATTTCGGCGAGCGCGGAGGGATTTTGAATTCATCAGCTCAATGTTCATTTTGAGCATTAGAACGGAGATGCGCGCTTCAACGCGGTTGTTCGGACGATCCCGATTTGCCGACATTTCTTCAAGCGCTGCAACGAGAGCGCTCGTTCTCTCGTCGAATTTGACCTCTTCCCGCGTCAGGTGACTGAACCGCCCCGGGTTTGCCGGAGGCCATTTCGTTTAAGCTATGCGGCCATGGCTGCTTCGTCCAGCATGGCATAATACCGCTCTTCAGCTTCGGCTGGTGGTATATTCCCGATTGGCTCGAGAAGTCGCCGGTGGTTGAACCAGTCGACCCATTCAAGAGTGGCGAATTCCACTGTCTCGAAGCTCCTCCATGGTCCACGCCGATGGATGACCTCAGCCTTGTAGAGACCGTTGATCGTTTCGGCGAGGGCGTTGTCGTAACTGTCGCCGACGCTTCCGACGGAAGGCTCAATTCCAGCTTCTGCCAACCGCTCGGAATACCGAATGGACACATATTGAACGCCCCTGTCCGAGTGATGCACGAGGCCGCCGCCATGAGCGGGACGCCGATCACGAAGCGCCTGCTCCAGAGCATCGAGGACAAAGCCTGCATGTGCCGTCCTGCTCGCCCGCCAGCCAACGATGCGACGAGCGAAGACGTCGATGACAAACGCCACGTAGACGAAACCCTGCCAGGTCGCGACATAGGTGAAGTCCGAAACCCATAGCCTGTTTGGTGCAGGAGCTTTGAACTGGCGGTTAACCCGGTCAAGCGGGCTCGGAGCTGTCTTGTCCGAGAACGTCGTGCGGATCGGCTTTCCTCGAATGATACCCTGCAGGTTCATCGCCCTCATAAGCCTGGCGACACTGCAGCGGGCGACGTCAAAGCCTTCACGCTTCAATTGCCGCCAGACCTTGCGAACGCCATAGACGCGGAAGTTCTGTTCGAAGACACGACGTATCTCGATCTTCAGGCTGATATCGCTGCGGGCGCGGATCGACAGGCGATCCACGTCCAGGCGTTTGGCTACATTCTCGTAGTAGGTTGAAGGGGCAATCGGCAGCAGCCTGCAGATCGGCTCGACCCCGAACACGCCTCGGTGTTCGTCGATAAACGAGATCATCGCTTGAAGGGGCGGTCGAGCTCCGCCATCGCGAAATATGCAGAGGCTTTGCGCAAAATCTCGTTGGCCTGGCGAAGCTCGCGGTTCTCCCGCTCAAGAGCCTTCATCTTCTCGGCCAACTCGCTCGGCACGCCTGCTCGTTTGCCGCTGTCGACCTCGGTCTTCTTGACCCATTCATGCAGCGTGGCCGGTGAGCAGCCTATCTTGGCAGCGATCGATGAAACGGCGGCCCAGCGTGATGGATGCTCGGCTTCGTGGTCCAGCACCATACGAATGGCACGGTTGCGGACTTCAGGTGAAAACTTGTTCGTTGTCTTGCTCATAATGGCTCCACTCTCTCAGAAGTTGGAGCCTCCGGCAAACCCGGGGCGGTTCAGGACGATGTCACGGGGAAAGCTGATGTAGGCAGCTTCTCGGGATAGCCGTCCCGTAAGCCGACCGTCCGCTCTCGGCCCCATTGCTGCCACTACGGGCGTAATTGCGGATCGCGTGGCTGGCTAAACCCTCTTTCCTATTTGCCGCCGAATCCCCGCACCAATCTTATCCATCACCGTACGCTCCCATGTTACTCTCCGTATAGCGTCGGAGTAGTGCGCCTTTCGCCCCTCCGGCGTTTTTCCTTCAGCCAGAAAACCGGAGATTTGCCATGCCCGAAGCTTTGAGCGAGGCGCAATGGTCGGGGATTCGCGAGCTTCTCGAGGGCGAGCCTCCCACGCATGAACGCGTCGCCCGCGCCGCCCGTGTTGGCGTCAAGACCATTTCCGGCCGTGCCGGCCGGGACGGATGGCGCACGCTCAATTTCTGTTTCGGGCGCGTTCGTTCAGCCCACCGCGACATGATCGAGCTCGCGCGCATGGCCCGCGACGGCGAGGAACTGGACCCGGTCGACCGGCCGGTCGAGGAGCCGGAGATGTGGACGCAGGAGGATCGCGGGAAGCTGCCCGAGCCGGCGGACGGTTTGTCGCCGCAGGAGCGCCTGGCGCGAACCAATGGCATGCTCGCCCGGCGCATGGAGGCGCTGCTCGTCCGCGCCGAGGACGGGCGTCCGATCGAGACGCGGCAGGTCGCCGCGCTCAACGGCATGGTGCAGCTTTCCGAGCGCATCGCGGCGCTGTCGGAGACCGGCGTCGCCCAGGCGCAGATCCACAGCGACGAAGAACTGGCCGGGGTGCTGGAAACGGTCAACAACCGCATCATCCATCTCGCCCGCTGCTTCGCCGGGCAGATCCTCATCGAGAACGGCATGAGCGAGGCGGAGGCGGAGCGGGCGGTCGGCGGCATCGTGGTGCTCGATGACGGGGACGGCGAGGAAGGCGAGCGTCAATCCTCCGTGTGCAGGCGATAGCCGACGCCGGTTTCCGTCAATATATGGCGCGGCTGCTCGGGGATCGCTTCGATCTTCTGGCGCAACTGCCGCACATAGATGCGCAGATACTGGACGTCGACCTTCGGCCCCCAGACCTTTTCCATGATGATGCGGTGGGTCAGCACCTTGCCGGCATTGACGACGAGAAGGCGCAGAATGTCCCACTCCTTGTTGGAGAGCTTCACCGCGCGCCCGCCGACATGCACCAGCCGCCGCGTCAAATCGACGGCGAGGTCGCCGCTCTCGAAGACCGCTTCCGATCCCTGCGCCTGCAACCGGTGGCGCAGCGCCGTGCGCAGCCTGGCCACCAGCTCGGCCATGCCGAACGGCTTGGTGACATAGTCGTCGGCGCCGAGTTCGAGCGCCGCGACCTTGCCGTGCTCGTCGCCACGGCTCGACAGGACGACGACCGGCAGTTGCGAGCCGGAGCCGCGCAGGCGGCGGATCACCTCCAGCCCCTCCATGTCGGGCAGGCCGAGGTCGAGAAGCATGATTTCCGGCGCCTGCCCGGCGGCAATGTCGAGCGCTTCGCGGCCGCTCGCCGCTTCCAGCACGCGAAAACCCTGCGCCGTCAGGCTGGTGCGCAGCAGGCGCCGGATCGGCACCTCGTCGTCGACGACGAGCAGCGAAATGCCGGCGCCGCTCATGCCACGGCTTCCGGCTCGACGAGGATCGCCTCGGGAAAGACCATGCTGAAGGCCGCGCCGGGACGGTCGGTTCGGTTGGCGGCGGTGATCGTACCGCCGAGCGCGCCGACGAAGCCGCGGCAGATGGCGAGGCCAAGCCCGGTGCCGGCCGGGCGGCAGTCGCCCTGCCTCGCCCGATAGAACGTTTCGAAGACGCGCTCCAGATCTTCCGGCGGCAGGCCCGGCCCCTCGTCCATGACCGTCAGGACCACGCCGCGCGCCTCGCGCCAACCCTCGATCGTGATCGTCGAACCCGGCGGCGTGAATTTCGCGGCATTGTCGAGGAGATTGACCAGCACCTGCTCGAACAGGATGGCGTCGAGCCGCAGCATGGGAAGGTCGGGGGCAAGCGCCACCGCCACCTTATGCCCGGCTAGCACCGACGCGGTTCGGCGCAGCGCTGAGCCGATGATGTCGCCGGCGTCGACAGGCTGGCGGTCGAGCGTGATGGCGCCCGATTGCAGCCGCGTCATGTCGAGCAGATTGGCGACGAAGCGCGCCAGGCGTTCCGCCTCGTCCTGGATGGTGCCGGCGAGTTCGTCGCGCGCGGCGGTGTCATAGAGGTCCGGATAGGCGCGCAGCGCCGTGATGGCGCCGGTGATCGAGGCCAGCGGCGTCTTCAGATCGTGCGACAGCGAACTCAGCAGCGCCGAACGCAGCCGCTCCGCCTCCGTCGCCAGCCGCGCCTCGTCGCGCTCCCGTCCAAGCCGCAACCGTTCCAGCGCGACGGCGGCCTGCCCCGTCAGCGCGCTCAGGAGCCGCTGCTCCTCGCCGCTCAGCATCGGCGCCTGTCGCGGCCCGGCTTCTTCGCCGCCGGGGGCCGCTATGGCGACGATCCCGACCAGCCTGCCGCCGGCGACGAGCGGCAGGAACAGGCGTTGGCCGAGGCGCAGCACATCGCGGTGGCGTCCGGCGATCTCCTCCGGCCACGCCAGTTGGACGGCTTCGAGGTCGATCGGCTCGACCGGCCAGACGCCCGGCGTGGCGGCGGCCGTCTCGAGGCGTCGCCGCTCGTCCGGCAAGAGCAGCATCACGTCGAGATCGAGCGTCGTGGCGATCTGCTCGACAGCGACACGGGCAAGCTCCTCGGTGGTGGCGATGCCGGTGATGCGCCGGCTGAAGCCGTAGAGCGCTTCGGTGACGCGGGCGCGGCCGGAGGCGGCGATGGCCTCGGCGCGGGCGCGGGCGGCGAGATGGCTGGTGATCATCGCCACCACCAGAAAGAAGAACAACGCCGCGAGGTTGGTCGGTTCGGCGACCGCGAAGGTGTAGAGCGGCGGGATGAAGAAGAAATTGTAGGCCAGCATGCTGGCGACCGAGGCGAACAGCGACGGCCACAGCCCGTAGCGAACGGCGATGGCGATGATCGCCGTCAGGAAAACGAGGTCGACATTTTCCAGTCCGGCGATCGGCTGCAGCAGCCAGGCGACGGTGGTGGTGATCGGCAGGGTCGCCAGCACGACCGCGTAGGGCCATGGCTCGAACCGGCCGCCTCCGCCTGCCGCAAGGCGCGGCAGCGCTGCCTGCGAGGGGCGCGAGGCGGCAAATCGATGATCCTGCCCGTTATCTTCAGACATATGTCCTCGCTGCCGGCCCGTATCGGTCGGCCAACCGCAGGCCTCGCACCATTCCTCAGGCCGAGCATATAGGAAAGTCATATGTAAACCGCCATTTCCGGGCGTTTTTCCGGCTTCGCACGGTGCGCGGCCGCTCCGGACCCGCTACATGCCCCCCGCCACCACGACAGGGGTTTGCAATGGTTGACAGGGTAATCGACGCGGTGTCGCCCGAACCGCAGCCGGAAACCGGGGCCGACGGCGAAGCGGCCGGCGGCCGTCGGCGCTTCTGGACGCTGACGCTCGGCTGCATCGGCGTCGTCTATGGCGATATCGGCACCAGCCCGCTTTACGCGATCAAGGAGAGCCTGCTCGCGGCAAAGGGCAATGGCGCGCTGACCGGCGAAATCGTGCTCGGCGTCGAATTCGCTGGTGCTGTGGACGCTGATCATCATCGTCACGCTGAAATACGTCACGCTCATCATGCGCATGGACAATGACGGCGAGGGCGGCACGCTGAGCGCTGATGGCGCTGGTCGCAGCGCTCGCTTGGCCGCCATGTCTGGCTGATCACCTTTCTGGGCATGCTGGGCGCGGCGCTGTTTTATGGCGACGCCGTCATCACGCCGGCGATCTCGGTGATGTCGGCGGTGGAGGGACTGGAACTGGTGACGCCGCGCCTTCGGGCAGGTCGTGCTGCCGCTGAGCCTGCTGATCCTGGTCGGCCTGTTCGCCGTCCAGAGCCGCGGCACCGGCGTGGTCGCCGCCTGGTTCGGCCCCATCACCTCGGTCTGGTTCGTGGCCCTGGCGATCGGCGGCGGGGTTCACATTATCGGCAATCCCGCCATCCTGGCCGCGCTCTCGCCGATCCATGGCATCCGCTTCCTGCTCGGCCACGGCCTCGCCGGACTGGTCGCGCTCGGCGCCGTGTTTCTCGCCGTCACCGGGTCGGAGGCGCTTTACGCGGATATGGGCCATTTCGGCCGCAAACCGATCCAGTTCGCCTGGGTGGCGTTCGTGCTGCCCGGCGCTGGCGATCAACTATCTCGGGCAGGGGGCGCTGCTTCTGGCGCGACCCGGGCAAGCTCGAAAGCCCGTTCTATCCTGCTCTATCCCGGCTGGGCGCGTGCTGCCGATGGTGGTGCTGGCGACGATGGCGACGATCATCGCCTGCAGGCCGTCATCACCGGCGCCTTTTCGCTCACCCAGCAGGCGATCCAGCTCGGTCTGATGCCGCGTTTCGAAATCGTGCGCACCTCGGAAACCGCAAAGGGCCAGATCTACATGCCGCGCATCAATTTGTTCATGCTCGTGGCGGTCGTCTTCCTCGTCTCCTGTTCGAAATCCTCGGACGCGCTGGCCGCGGCCTATGGCATCGCCGTCACCGGAACGATGGTGGTGACCGCGATCCTCGGCTTCTTCGTCCTGTGGAAGTGCTGGCGCTGGTCGCTGGCGGCTTCGGCCCTGCTCATCGCGCCGTTCCTCGTCATCGACCTCTTCTTCCTCGGCGCCAATATGCTGAAGTGGCGAACGGCGGCTGGCTGCCGCTGACGGTCGGCGCCTTCCTGCTCATCGTCATGGTCACCTGGCGCAAGGGCACCGGATCATGGCGGAAAAGACGCGGGTGCAGGAACTGCCGCTCGACAGCTTCCTGGAATTGCTGGAAGGCGCCCGCCGCCAGATCGTCGCCGGAACGGCGGTTTTCCTGACCGGCGACCCGACCAACGCGCCATCGGCGCTGCTGCACAATCTCAAGCACGTCAAGGTGCTGCACGAGCACAATGTCATCCTCAACGTTACCATCGAGGACACGCCGCGTGTCGAGGAAAGCAAGCGGGCGTCGCTCGAACGGATTTCGGACCGGTTCGCGCTGGTGACGATCCGCTTCGGATTCATGGAGACGCCCAACATCGCCCGCGCGCTGCCATCCTGCCGGGCGCTCGGCTGGAATTTCGACGTCATGCGCACGTCGTTCTTCCTGTCGCGCCGGGCGCTGAAGCCGGCGGCCTCTTCGCGTATGCCGCGCTGGCAGGAGCGCCTCTTCATCCTGATCGCGCGACGGGCCAGCGACGCCAGCCGGCATTTTTCCATTCCCGAAAGCCGGGTGGTGGAAGTGGGCTCGCAGGTGTCAGTGTAGGTGTAAGTGTGGTTAGAGTAGGAAAATAATCCGCAAATTGTACTTCGCGTATCCGAGGCGCTACGGTGTGAGCAGCGCCGGGATGGCTTTACGTGAAGTTTTGGAGGGAATTGCCGGCGGGAAAGGGTTAGCAATTTTGATCCGCGCCTATTTTGATGAGAGCGCCGAACAGAAAATCGGACACGGCGTTTTGACCGTGGCGGGATACGTATTTGACGAGAACGGGCTTCGCGGTTTGGAGGATGAATGGGCGAAACTGCTCGAAACCCACCGACTGCCATATTTCCACATGTCGGAATGCAATGCGGACGATCCACTATCGCCGAGGAATGTATTCGCTCACCTCACCAAGCCAAAGCGCATTCAAGCTGCAAAAGACGCGATTGCCATTGCCCGAAAGTATCCTTTGCACGGTGCGGCATACGTCGTGTGGCAGGAAGAGTACCGCGAGATTCTGGAGGAAGGCGGGTTTGCTTGTGATGCGTACAGCTTCCTGCTGTGGAGCGCGGTCGTGTCTCGAATTCTGGTGGAAATTCCCTTGCGGCGTTCTCCGGGCATGTGAAGGTGCTTCCGTTCATGCAGCGAGGTCAAGGGCGATCGGTTCGATCGGCTGAGAGAGGGTTTCCCATCCGTCGACCTTGCGCATCTGGATCTGGCCCGAGGCCAGCAGCGCCCAGAGGAGCATGGGCACGGTCTCGGCGCAGGGCAGCACGGTTTGGGTCTTGATCCGGCGTCGGAACTCCTCATTCAGCCGCTCGATGGCATTTGTCGTGCGCGCGGATTTCCATTGGGAGGAATTGAGGCGGGTGAAGGTAAAGAGCCGATGCCCGGCTTCCTCCAGGCTGTCGGCGACCGCCTTGCATTTCAGACGCCATTTGCGCAGGAACGCTTTGCGGCAGGTTTCGATTTCGGCGGCGGTGCCGGCATAGACCATGTCCCGGTAGTCGTCGGTCAGTTCATCATGCATGTGCTTGGGGGCGTGGGCCAGCAGGTTGCGGTGCTTATGCACGGTGCACCTCTGGATCGGCAGGGCCTCGCCCCAGAGCGCCACCAGCGCGGCTTCCAGGCCGGGAGCACCGTCGACGAGGACGAACTCTGGCCGTTTGAGACCGCGCGCATCAAGATCATCGAGGAATGACCGCCAGGCCGCTATGCTTTCCCCGCCCATATTACGGATGGAAAGCAGGACCTTCTGCCCGTCGCGGCGCACCCCGACGGCCGCCAGGACCGAGATGTTGGTGGCCTTGCGATCCAGCCGGGTCTTGATGACCGTGCCGTCCAGAATGAGCCGGACGATGTCTTCCTCTGCAAGGCTGCGGGCGCACCAAGCGTCCCAATCAACCTTCACCTTCCGCCAGGCCCGGCTGACCACGTCCTTGCCCACGGCCCCCTCGAACAGGCCATAAAGCGCACGCTTCACCCGCCGCGTGTTGGTCCCGGCCAGGTAAACCGCGGCGATCAGGGCCTCGGCCTTCTTCGTCAGCCGTTGGTAGCGCGGCAGCGCCTTCGAGCGCCATTCGGTAATCTCACCGGCGTCGTCTTCGAGGCGCGCCCGCGGCACACTGACCGTCTCCGTGCCGAACGTGCCAGTAAGTTGGCGCTCGCGATGCCCGTGGCGGTAGCCCTTCTTCGAGCCGTCCCCGCGTCCATAGCGGCAGCGCCCGATGAAGTCCGCGAGCTCTTCTTCGAACAACGCCTCGATCGTGGCGCGGATGTTCTGCCGCAGCCGGTCCTCGATCGGGTCATAGCCGCCTGCCGCTTCCAGTAGCGCGGGGCCCGTCGTGTCTGTAATCTGCTTCATGGCGTGATCTCCCTGGCGGTGTCAGCCGCCGGTTGGGTGGGTTAAGTTCACCCGGAGATTACGCCGCCTTCAAATTTCCACCACCTTCGCGACACGACCTGGAGCGCCTTACTCCAAGTGTCCAAGTGGTGCGTTGCCAACCGGCCAGAAAAATCTCTGTCACTCTTTTTTGAGCAAGGTTACAAGACGCAATCCCGAGCAAACGAATTGCTCCAGTTTGTAATCCAGGATAAGATTGTCTGGCGGAACAAGGGGCGTCCACCGGTTATAAGCCACTCATTCTTTGACAAGGATACCTGCTATCCTGGGCAGGCTGCAGACCTACTTGCGTGGCACGTCCGCAAAGGAAACGCGAATGTATCAGCGGGAAAGCCAGTCAGAAAGGATAGCGCCGCTCTATTTGAGGACCGGAGCATCAAGACTGTTCACTACCCCCGAGAGCGATTGATCGAGATTAAGGATCACTTCGTTCTAAAGGCCGGCACTCTAGAACGCGCCGCGCAAATCCTTTTCACGCCTATCGATCCGTTCCTTGCCAACGAGTAAGCAACTTCTCGATAGCCGATTCAAACGGCCCCGCACTCTCGCCAATGCCAAGCTCCGGTGCGGTTTCCTTGAATCGCCCGATTGCTCTTTCTGGCTATGCTTTTTCGCCTTTTTACCGCTTGGATTTTGGCTTGTATTTGGCTGGTCGCCAGACGCCAAGCGCCGTCCGGCGATTGTAGCGGAAATCGAACTCGGCACCGAAAACGTAACCGGAGAGCGATAGATCGCGGGGGCAGGGGCTGACCCTCATCGTCCTACTTCGCGAGCAGGGCAGCCGATTATCGCGCCGTACCCCCACCCCTCAGGGGGGAGGGGAGCTTTGGAGCGATCCCGCAACATGCCGACACAGGCGATGGATGCGAAACGGCGACGGCTCCCTCCTCCTTGTGGGGAGCGGAAGGGGTGGGGATATCGACCGGCCCGCCTCGTCGAAAGGGGCGAAACCCCGCCCGCAAGGGGCGAGGAACGAGCGTGCAACCGTCCGCCGCAAACTCGCCATGATTGAAGCGCCACGGCGGTTATCGTTTTCATGGAGCCTTGCAATGCGCCGTCTCACGATCGCCGCCCTTGCCGCCCTGGCGTCCGCCGCCTTGCCTGCCGGCGTTTTGGCGCGCCCGGCGAAGGTGCTGGTCGAGCCGCTGCTGCATATCGCGCCGGGCGGGCAGGCGACGCCGCGCGTGGCGCTCACCTTCGACGCCTGCATGGGCCGCAGCGATCTGCGCATCCTGTCGGCGCTGGTCGACAATCATGTGCCGGCGACGATCTTCGTCACCGGGCGCTGGATGAAGAAGAACCGTAGCGTGCTGGAGACGATGCTGAAGCATCCCGATCTGTTCGAGATCGAGGATCACGGCGCGATGCATGTGCCGGCGGTCGACCGGCCGATGCGGATTTATGGCATCAAGGCCGCCGGTTCGCCGAAAGCGGTTGGCGTCGAGGTGGCCGGCGGCGCCGACGCCATCCTCGAGGCGAGCGGCCGCAAGCCGCAATGGTTTCGCGGCGCGACGGCCAAATACACGCCTTCCGCGATCAGCCAGATCCGCGGCATGGGGTTCGAAATCGCCGGCTATTCGGTCAATGGCGACGGCGGCTCGCTGTTCGGGGCGGGCTTCGCCGAGCACGTCATCGCCTCGGCGAAGGACGGCGATGTCGTCATCGCCCATATCAACCAGCCGACGCACAAGGCCGGCGCCGGCGTGGTCAAGGGCATCCTCGATCTGAAGGCCAAAGGCTACCGCTTCGTGCGGCTCGCCGATGCCGGCGCGACCGGCACCGACGGCACGACCGGCGCGGCGAAATAGCCTTCTACGGTTTGCGTCAGCCTATCGCGGGCGCGTCGATGGTCACCCGGTCGGCGTAGAACGCGCCGTGATCCTTGATCTCCGCCATCTCGTCGAACGGATGCTGGTAGGCCCACATCACGTCCTTTTCGGACTCGCCGGCGCCTGTCACGCGCCAATAGCTGGCGTCGCCCTTGAACGGGCAATGGCTGGTCGTCGCCGTCTGGGCGAGATGGGCGAAATAGATGTCCTCAAAGGGGATGTAGATGACCGGCTTGTAGCTCGCCTCGCGCAGCACGCTGGCGCGCTTCGAGGAGGCGATCACGACATCGCCGAACTTGACGTTGACCACGCCATCGAGCGGCTCGACGGTGATGGTGTGGTTCGGGTGGTTGCGGAAGCCGGGGGCGGGGTTTGATGCGGCGGGGGTCGTTGCGGCGTTTTCCATGGCGGGTCTCCTTGCCCCGGATGAATGGGGCTCCCGACTAGATAGGTCCGGGAGCGCCAAGTTCCATCACGCGGCGCGCAATTCCTCCTTGCCGACCCAGCCCTCGGTGTCGTCGAGCGCCTTTTCGAAGCGGTCGAAAAGTTCGTTGAGTTCCGCCTCGCTGATGATCATCGGCGGGCAGAAGCCGATCGTGTCGCCCATCGCGCGCAATATCGCGCCGCGATCCTGCGTGAACTTGGCAAGCTGTCCGCCGACGCCCTTCTTCGGGTCGAACGGGCGCTTCGTCTTCTTGTCGGCGACCACCTCGACGCCGCCGACCAGCCCGCAATAGCGCGCCTCGCCGACCAGCGGATGCTCGGCGAGCTTCTTCATGCGGCGCTCGAACACCGGCATCAACGCCCGCACGCGGCCCAGGATATCGCGCTTCTGGTAGATCTCGATCGCCTTGACGCCGAGCGCGCAGCCGAGCGGGTGGCCGCCATAGGTGAAGCCGTGGCCGAAGACGCCGATCTTCGCCGACTGGTCGACATAGGCGTCATAGATGTCTTGCGGCACCATCACCGCGCCGAGCGGCGCATAGGCCGAGGTCATCTGCTTGGCCGCCGAGATCGTCTTCGGCGTCATGCCGAGCGTCTGCGCGCCCCACCAGTTGCCGGTGCGGCCGAAGCCGTTGATGACCTCGTCGTCGATCATGAAGATGTCGTGCTCGTCGAGCACTTCCTGGATGGCCGCGTAGTAGCCTTGCGGCGGCACGATGACGCCGCCGGCGCCCATCACCGGCTCGGCGATCATCGCCGCGATCGTGTCGCCGCCCTCGCGCTCGATCAAATCGCGCAGCGACTGCACCATGCGCGCCACGAATTCCTGTTCGCTTTCGCCATCCTTGCCGAAGCGGTAGAAATGCGGGCATTCGGTATGCACCACCCGGTCGACCGGCAGGTCGAAGCCGGCATGATTGGCCGGCAGTCCCGTCAGCGACGCCGACATGATCGTCACGCCGTGATAGGCCTTGATGCGCGAGATGATCTTCTTCTTGTTGGGCCGCCCGAGCGCGTTGTTGTAGTACCAGGCGAGCTTCACCTGCGTGTCGTTGGCCTCCGACCCCGACGAGGTGAAGAACACCTTCGAGATCGGCACCGGCGCCAGTTCCTTGAGCTTCTCGGCCAACTCGATCGCCGGCTCCGTGCCCTTCGCCCCGAACAGATGATAGTAGGGCAGCGTGTTGAGCTGCTCGGTCGCCGCGTCGATCAGCTCCTTGTCGCCGAAGCCGAGCCCGGCGCACCACAGCCCCGACATGCCCTCGATATAGCCGTTCCCCTGCGTGTCGTAGACATGCACGCCTTCGCCGCGCTCGATGACCAGCGGCCCGTTGGTCTTCAGCTTGTGCAACTGCGTGTAGGGATGCAGCAACGCCTCGATGTCGCGCGTCTGCAGATTGGTGAGGGGAGGGCTGTCGTTCATGTCGGTCTCCAAAAAGATGCGGCAATCTTAGCAATTCGACCGGCACGACGTAAGACCGGAAGCCTGCTGGCGCTAAGAAAGATCGAGATGTGGTTCGATGAGGATATCCGCCAAGAAGCGAATCGTGGGACGGACCCGGCGACCCTGTCGATGTGGTTCCGGTACACGGGGCGGATCAGCGCCGCGCGTCGGGAAATGCCGGTTGAGCGTCCCACGCCAAAGCCGTTTCCGCTCGGACTTTCAATGTCTTCCCGGACTTGCCGTTCTCAACAGGAGAACGAACGGAAGCACGCATATCACCGCCCACATCAAGACGTAGTAGACATCGACATAGCCCATCATCTGCGCCTGCTGCTGCGCCTGCATGTAGATGACGCCGAGCGCCCGGGTTTTGTCATGAAATGAATCCTGGAGCATGTTGAGCGTGTTCTCGAAGACCGGGTTCAAGGGATTGAGGCCCTCGGTCATCCGCGACTGGTGAAACTGCTCGCGCCGCACCAGCAGCGTCTGGGTGATCGAGATGCCGAAGGCGCCGCCGAGATTGCGGAAGAAATTCAGCATGGCGGAAGCCTTGTCGGACTCCCCCGGCGGCAAGCCGATATAGGCCACCGTGTTGACCGGAATAAACAAAAACGGCAGCGCGATGGACATGAAGAAGCGCCCGGTCGCGGCATCGAAAAAGGTGCTTTGCGTGCTGAACCCGCTGAAGTACCAGAAGGCGAACGCCTGCATGGCGAAGGCGGGAAACAGCAGGAAACGGGCGTCCACCTTCGAGGTCATGATGCCTGTCAGCGGCATCATGACGATGGCGATCGCGCCGCCGATCGTCAGCGCCAGGCCGGCATCATAGGCGGTATACTGGAAGACCTGCTGGAGCATTTGAGGGATGATCTGGATCGTGCCGAACACGAGCAGGCCGAGCAGCATCATCATGGTGACCGAGATCGCGAAATTCGGGATCCTCAGGAGCGGCAGCGGCACGATCGGGTCGTCATGCTGCAGTTCCCAGACAATCATGGCCCCCAGCCCCAATACCGCCATCACGGTGGTGACGATGATCAAATCGCTGTCGAACCAGTTTTCCGATTGCCCGCGGTCAAGCGTCACCAGCAGCCCGGCCAACCCGATGGCGGTCAGCAGAAAGCCGATATAGTCGATTTTCAGGCCACGTCGCAGGCGCTCGTCCCGTTCGCGGACCAACACATTCGATTCCACCGTGACAACCGACACGAGAAAAAACGCGATCAGCCCTACCGGCACGTTGATCAGGAAAATCCAGTGCCAGGAAATCGTGTCGGTGACGTAGCCGCCAATCGTCGGGCCAATGATGGGCGCGATAACCACCACCAACCCGAAGGCGGCAAAGGCCTGGCCCCGCTTTTGCGGCGGAAAGCTGTCGGTGATCATGGATTGTTCGACGGGCGCCAGCCCGCCCCCACCGATGCCCTGGAGAACGCGGGCGATGATCAGCATTCCCAGATTGGGCGACAATGCGCAAAAGAGCGACGCCCCGGTAAAGAGCGCGATCGAAATCATGAAATAGCGCTTGCGCCCGATCGCCCTGGACAGGAATCCGCTGATGGGAATGATGATCGCATTGGCCACGAGATAGCTCGTGACCGTCCATGTCGCCTGTTCCGGCGAGACGCCCAGATTGCCGGCGATATTGTCGAGCGAGACATTGGCGACGGAGGTATCCAGCACCTCCATGAACGTCGCGATCGAGATCACCGCCGTCATCAGCCACGGGCTGTATCCGCCAGCGGCCGACCGGTCCGGCTTCCAGCCTCCAGCAGCTCCAGCCATCAGCGAACCTTGATGCTCGGGACGACGGACATGCCCGGCCCGAGGGGATAGTCGAGCGGATTGGGACTTTCGATCGAAATTCGCACCGGCACGCGCTGCACCACCTTGACGAAGTTCCCCGTGGCGTTCTGCGCCGGAAGGAGCTGGAATGCCTGGCCGGCGCCGTGCTGGATGGACACGACCTTGCCGTGAAAATCGACGCCGGGAAATGCGTCGATGGCGATATCGACAGGTTGGCCGATCCGGATGTCGACGAGCTGCGTTTCCTTGAAATTCGCCGTCACGTAAAGAGCGTCGGGCACGATCGCCATGATCGGACTGCCGGGCGTTACATACGAGCCTTTGTTGATATTCTTCTGGACGAGCTGGCCGTCCACTGAGGCCTTGATGGTGGCATAGCCCAGCTTTATCTTCGCGGCCTCAAGCTGACTCTGGGAAGCCTTGATCGAGGCCTGCGCCGACCCGACCTTGGCCCGGGCGACGCGCACCGAGGTCTTGGCGGTTTCCACCGTTGCCCGCCCGCCATCAGCCTGCGCCTCGGCAGTACGCGCGGCCGACCGCGCATCGTCGAGCTGTTTGTCGGTAATGGGACCGGCGGGGCTGGCGGCAAGTTTTTCGTCGCGCGACAGTGTGTCCTGGGCGTTTTGCGCCTGTACCTGCAGTGCTTCCAATTGCGCCACTGCCTGGACCCGCTGGCTATCGGCCTGTTCGACGCCAACCTTGGCCTCCTCGAGTTGCGCTTGAGAGACCTCGAGTTGGGCCTGCGCCGCGTCCACATCGGCTTTCGTCGAAGCGTCGTCGATGCGCGCGAGGATATCGCCTTTTTTCACATGGGCGTTGGCGTCCACCGGCGCGGCGATGATCGCGCCCGCCACCTGGGGCGAAACCTGCACGATGTCCGCTCCGATATAGGCGTCGTCGGTGGTTTCGTAGAGCCGCAGATCGAACCAGTAGTAAAGGCCGACGGCAATCGCGGCGGCCACCACGACAACAATGGCGATCCAGAAAAGCGGCCTCTTCAGAAGCGGCCGGCGCGCTTGCTTGGCCGGTTCCCTTTCCTGCCCTTTCGAAGGCATCGGTTGGTTTGCGTCGGCTTGCGACCGCTTCTCGTCCGGCTTGTCACCATGCTTGGTCGTTTGGTCCATTCATCAAGTTCCCTTGCGCGTAGGCCTCCCCGATGGCTACCAAACGCTACCTCCCGGCCACAGTGTCATGACATCTGCCGGACTAAGCTAGATCATTACGTCGGCTTGACAATGTTTGGGGACCAAGTTCCAAACCGGCGACCTGTTGACCAAGACCATTGCCATCTTTTTGTCCGTATTTTTTCACTGGCTTTAGCCCAATCTTCATCGTCCATGCCCGAAAGTGCCTGCCCGCTTTCAATCCCACTCGGACCATTCCGCAAAAAACGATTTGATGGTAGCTCGTTGCTCAAATATCCCACCGCCGCATCTCTGACGAAAGCACCGCCGCCATGAACACAACCAAGAGCCCGGCAACCATAGCCAAGGAAAGCGCTTCCCCTGCTGAATTGATCGATGCGCGGATTGTGGAGCTTGGCGATTGGCGGGGCGAGGCGCTTGCGCGGGTCCGCCAGTTCATCAAGGAGGCCGACGCGGAAGTGATCGAGGAGTGGAAGTGGCGGGGCGTTCCGGTATGGGAGCATGCCGGCATAATCTGCACCGGCGAGACCTACAAGGCCGTCGTGAAACTGACCTTCGCCAAGGGCGCGTCGCTTGAAGACCCTTCGGGCCTTTTCAACTCCAGCCTCGAAGGCAATATGCGGCGCGCCATCGATATTCACGACGGCGACACAATCGACGAAAAGGCCTTCAAGGCGCTCATTGGCGCCGCCGTCGCGCTCAATCTGTCGAAGCCCGCCACGCGCCGGAAATTATAGAACGCCGGAGCCCCAGTAGCCGTAGCGGCCAGAAGCGGCTTCGACGGTATCTCGGGCGATTACCCTTGAAGGTTGAGGTCTGGCGTTGCCGCCTTTCGCTGCCGCAAGAGATACGAAACGAACGAAGCGCCCCAGATAAGGATCGTGAAGATCCCGAGCGATGCGGCGATCGGCCGTTCGAAGAAGCTAAAAAAGCTGCCGTCCGATTTGATCATGGAGGTCACGAAATTCTGTTCCAGCATCGGGCCGAGCACGATGCCAAGAATGCAGGGGGCGATGGGGATATCGTTTTCTTCCATGATGAAGCCGAGCACGCCAAAGGCGAGCATGACGGAAACGTCGAATGTCGCGTTGTTGGTGGCGAAAGCGCCGACGATGCAGAAGGCCAGGATGACGGGCATCAATATTTTCGGCGGCACGCGCAAAATCTGCTTGGCGAGCTTGATGGCGCCCCAGCCAAACGGAATCATGATCAAATTGGCGAGGATGAAGACGAGGAAGACGGCGTAGATCGTCTGTGGATTGGTGAGGAACAGCGTCGGTCCCGGGTTGAGACCCTTGACGTAGAGGACGCCGATCACGATCGCGGTGATGGAGTCGCCGGGGATGCCGAAGACCAGCGCGGGCACCCATGCGCCGCCGAGCGCGGCGTTGTTGGCCGAGGTGGCCTCGATGATTCCCTCCAGATGGCCGGTGCCGAATTTCTCGGGCGTCTTCGAAAAGCGGCGGCTGATGGCGTAGGCGACCCAGGCGGCGATGTCGGCCCCGGAACCCGGCAGCACGCCGATCGCCGTGCCCAGGATGTTGCCTCTTAGCTGCTGGGGCCAGTAGGTCCTGAAAAGCCGCCCCCATCCCTTGAAGAGATTGCCTACCGAGGCCTGAGGGGCCGGCAGGTGTTGGGCTCCGCTTGCCGCCGCCCGGAACACTTCCGAAACCGCAAACAACCCGATCATGGCGGAGATGAAGTTGATGCCGCCCATCAGATTGACGTTGCCGAACGTGAATCGCGGCACCCCAGCGGGATTGTTCAGCCCGATCGTCGCCACGAACAGGCCGATCAGCAGGCTGATGAGCCCCTTGGTCGGGGCGCTGGCGCCGATGAACGTGGCGCAGGTGAGGCCGAGCAGGGCCAACCAGAAATATTCGAAGGAGGAGAATTTAAGGGCGATTTCGGCGAGCCACGGAGCCGTGAACATCAGGACGATGGTGCCGAAGAGGCCGCCGAACGCGGAAAACAGAAGGTTGGCGCCAAGCGCGCGTTCGGCCTCGCCCTTCTGCGTCATCTTGAACGCTTCGTTGGCATAGGCGGCGGAAGCCGGCGTGCCGGGAATACGCAGCAATGTTCCCGGAATATCGCCGGCGAAAATCGCCATCGCCGAGCAGGTGATCATGGCGCCGACGGCGGGGATAGGGTCCATGAAGAAGGTGAGGGGAACGAGCAGGGCGATCGCCATTGTCGCCGTCAGGCCGGGGATGGCGCCGACGAACAGGCCGAAGACCGCCGCAAGTCCGATCGTTACGACGACGTTCCAGTGAAGGACCAGGGCGAAGGCGGCTTCAACGGTATTCATCGCTCAGAACCGGTAGGCTGAAAAGATTCCCCAGGGCAGGGGAACCTGAAGCAGATCGCCGAACGACCATTGCAGCAGAACGGAAACCGCGACCGCGATGAGGATGGCCATCCACCAGTTGACGCGCAGCAGGCAAAGGTCGACGGCCAGGACGATTGTCATGGTAGGAATGAAGCCCAACGGTTTGGCCGCGACGATGTAGAACAAAACGGATGCGGCAATCAGCAGGATGCGGACGGGGCCGCGCCATTCCTGCGCCCATGCCTCGAGCACAATTGCCGCGCCGCCTCGCCGAAGGCCGGAAAAGATCAGGACGGACGAGCAGGCGGCCAGGCCTATGGCGACTGCCGACGGAAACACCGAGGCGCCGTATTGCTGCCCCGGGATCGCGGGAAAACGCTGCGACCAGATCCAGATCACGCAGGAAAAGGCGAGCAGCACCGCTCCCAGAACCGCATCGTTGAAACGCATCCGCACCGCTCCGTCATCAGGGAATGATCGGCCGCCACGGCAACAATTCGCGCGGCGGCCGGCATTTTTTGAGGTTCGGGTGATGCTACTTTGCGATTCCGACCTGCTTCATGACTTTGCCGAGCGTCTCGTTGCTCTCCTTCATGAATTTGCCGAAATCATCGCCGGATGCCCAGCGGATGCCGAATCCCTGCTTCGACATGAAGGATTTGTATTCCTCGCTGTCATAGACCTTCTTCAGGGCGGCGATCAGGATTTTGCTGTCATCCGCCGGCAGGCCCTTGGGTGCCACGATTCCGCGCCATGCGCCGATCGTCCAGCTTACCCCTATGGCCTCTTTCGTCGTCGGAATGTCGGGGAACGCGGCGTTGCGCGTTTCCGACATGACGGCGAGGGACCGTACCCGGCCCGCGCTCAGCAGCGAGCGCGCTTCCGGAATGGAGCATGGCACGATGGAGACGCCGCCAGCCACCAGATCCTGCAGGCCCGGTGCTGCGCCGTTGCTCGGCACCCACGGCACGGCGGAGGCGTCGATGTCGAGCTTGGAGAGCAGACCGGCGATCGCCAACTGCCAGATCCCGCCCTGACCGGTGCCCGAAGCCTTGTACTTGCCGGGATTGGCCTTGATGGACTTGATCAGCGAGGGAAGGTCCTTCCACTCTGAATCGGCGCTCACCTGAACCGCGCCGGGATCCTCGTTCATCAACGCCAGCGGTGTGTAGGCGGAATAGTCGAGCTTTGTCAGCCCCTGCCAGTGCATCATGCCGATCTCGACGGTCGCCATCCCGAGCGTGTAGCCATCCGGATCGGCCTCGGCGATCGCACTGTGGCCGACAACGCCCGATCCGCCGGTCCGGTTGACGACGTTCACGGGCTGGCCGAGATCCTTCTGCAAAAGCGACGCGATGATGCGCGCGGTCGAGTCCGTGCCGCCGCCTGCTCCCCACGGGACGATCAAGGTGATCGGCCGGTCGGGAAAGGCCGCCATGGCCATGGTTGCAGGTAATATGACGGTAGCAACTACGCCGGCCAGAAGCCCACGCAAAACGCGTTTGAAATTCATCGAAACAGTCTCCTCCCAAATCGAACGCGGTCTTTTCGTTCGACGCAAACTAGGCGGAAGCGATGCTGACCGTCAATTGGAAGTGTTTTGGCCAGCCGTAACGATGTTGATCCAGCGACCGATGGACATGGAGGGATAAGGTCAGCGCTCACGCCCGGCCCGGCACCCCTTCACGCGGCGATGGCGAAATGCTCCATCAAGCCGGCATAAGCCGCGACGATGCCGGCTACGGGGTTGCTGCTTGTCTCGGCGGGCTCGATGCTGAAAGCCTCGTTTTCGCCGGGCAGGATGACCAGCGCCAGAAGCCGTTCTTCCCCCGCCCCGAGGGAGACCGCGGCCACGCGCTCGCCATTGGCTTCGGCCGGCGCCGGCATTTCGAAAAGCAGTTCGCCGCCGATGCTTTCGACCGCGGCCGCTACCGCGCCTTCGAAGCCAAGCGCCTTCATGTCCTGGAATTGCAACGCCAGTTCCAGTTCAACGATATCGCTGCCGGCAGCAACCGGAGACGCTCCCGTTTCTTCCCTGGTGATTTCGGTAGCCGGTTCGTCAGGACTATTGGTTCCCGGCTCCTCTACGGCCGCCTCCACGGCCATGGCGCCGATCTCCTCCATTTGCGCCATGATGTGCTGTGCCTCGTCCGCATGCGCGGGGGAGGGCGACCGATTTTCGGTGGCTGTAAGGGTGGTGCTCTCTTCGATCAAGGAATCGTTTGACGCGTCCATGCCAGGCCTCATCTTGCCCCGCGCCACCCTGACGGCATATTTGATGGCGAGAGTGGCTGTATTGTGGCAAGGGACAACTCGTCTTTAGGTGCAAGGCCAGGGTGATTTCATAAGGGGGCGCTGGACTTTCCGGGCGTTACCGACACAATAGACAGAGCAACGAGAATGGGAGGAACGCAATGCTCGGACTGATGCAGGAATGGCCGTTGCTGTGCAGCAAGATCATTGATTTTGCCGCGCGCCAGCACCCAAACCGCGAGATCGTTTCGCGCTCGATCGAAGGACCGATCGTCCGCACGAATTACGCCGAGATCAGGCAGCGCGCCTTGCGGGTGGCGCAGCGCCTAGACCGCGACGGCTACAAGACCGGCGACCGCATCGGTACGCTGGCCTGGAACACCGCCCGCCATATCGAATCCTGGTACGGCATCATGGGCATGGGCGGCGTCTATCACACGCTCAACCCGCGCCTCTTTCCCGAACAGATCGCCTGGATCATGAACCATGCGGAAGACCAATGCCTGTTCGTGGACCTGACCTTCCTGCCGATCGTCGAGAAGATCGCGCCAAGCATCCCGTCGCTGAAGAAGATCATCGTCTTTACCGACGCCGCCCATATGCCCGAGACCTCGCTCCCCGGCGCTGTCGCCTACGAGGAATGGCTGGCGGAGGCCGATGGCGATTATGAATGGAAGGAGTTGGACGAGAACGCTGCGGCGGGCATGTGCTACACCTCCGGTACGACCGGCGACCCCAAGGGCGTCGTCTACAGCCACCGCTCAAACGTCCTGCATTCGCTGATCGCCGTGCAGCCCGATGCGATGGGCCTGTCCTCGCGCGACGTGATCCTTCCGGTGGTGCCGATGTTCCACGCCAACGCCTGGGGTCTGGCGCAGAGCGGGCCGATGGTCGGCGCCAAGATGGTCATGCCCGGCGCGAAGATGGACGGCGCCTCGATCTACGAACTTCTCGATACGGAGAAGGTGACCTGCTCGGGCGCGGTGCCGACCGTATGGCTCATGCTGCTCCAGTACCTGGAGGAGACGGGCAAGAAACTGCCGCACCTGAACCGGGTTGTCATCGGCGGCTCTGCCTGCCCGCGCGCCATGACACAGAAATTCCGTGACAATTACGAGGTCGATGTCATCCACGCCTGGGGAATGACCGAGATGTCGCCGCTCGGCACGCTCGGTTCCCTGAAGCCGGAATATGCCTCCCTGGGCGGCGACGAGGAACTCGATATCAAGGGCAAGCAAGGCTTTGCGCCCTTTGGCGTGGAAATGAAGGTCACCGACGACGAAAACAACGAACAGCCGTGGGACGGCAAGACGTTCGGGCGGCTCAAGGTGCGCGGGCCGGCGGTATCGCGCGCCTATTATGGCGGCGCCGGTGCGGAGCAGTTCGATGAAGAAGGCTGGTTCGATACCGGCGATGTCGCCCATATCGACCCGAACGGCTACATGCAGATCACCGACCGCGCCAAGGACGTGATCAAGTCGGGTGGCGAATGGATATCGACGATCGACCTCGAGAACCTGGCTGTCGGCCATCCCGACGTCGCCGAGGCGGCCGTCATCGGCATAAGGCATCCCAGATGGGACGAGAGGCCCTTGCTGGTGATCGTCAAAAAGCCCGGCAAGAATCCGTCGAAAAGCGATCTTCTCGGCTTCATGGAAGGCAAGATCGCCAAATGGTGGATGCCGGACGATGTCGCCTTCGTCGACGAAATTCCCCATACCGCCACCGGCAAGATCCAGAAGACGACCTTGCGCGACCAGTTCAAGGAATATCAGCTGCCGACCGAGGAGGCCGGCGCTGCCTGAACGCAAATTATCCGGCGCGCTGTGGCCATCTGAGGTCTGATGGCCGCGTATCTTGAAACGCGGACATCCCGCGCGGCTTTATGGTCGCGCCGGATAGCCTTGTTTTCGTTTGTTCTTTTCGTCATTTCGGGATTGGGTCATCGTCAGGGATTGGTCGAGACGAACGGGTTCCTCTGGATATTGGCGCTGGTCGCCGCCCTGGCGCTTGGTGCGCTCATTCTCGTCGCCGCAAGCTTTCGCGGCATCTGGAGCAGGGGCGACGGGGGCGGGCGTAGCGCGGCGTTGGCTTTCGTCGTCGCGCTGGCGGTGCTGACGCCCTATGGCGTGCTTGCGGCCAAATCGCTGGTCTATCCAAGGCTCAACGACATTTCGACCGATCTCGTCGATCCGCCGTCCCTGAGTTCGGCTTCGAGTTCATCGGACGGCCCGGATGAACCATGTCAACCCGATTTCCCACAAGGCGGCTGATCTCCAGATCGCCGCCTATCCCGGGATTACCGGCCGCCGCTATGGCGCGTCTCCCGACGATGTGCTGGAGGCGGTGGATCGGGTGATCGCTCGAAAGCATTGGAAGGTGACCAGCCGTCCGCCCATGGTCGACGGGGAGAGTGAATACACGCTCGAGGCGGTGGCCACGACCCTTCTCCTCGGATTTCCCTCCGATGTCGCGATCAGGCTCACCGACGAGGGCGAATCGACCTATGTCGACATGCGCTCGGCATCCCGCTACGGCAGCGACGATTTTGGCGACAACGCCGCCCGCATCGACGGTTTTCTCGATGCGTTGGACGCCGAAATGGCCGATCAGGCCGGCCGGTAGATCCCGTCGATGGCGATTTCATCCTCGGCTGCTACATCGCCCTTGGCCACCATGTCCTCGAGATGCGCCAGCACCGACAGTCCAGCGGCGCCGTGCAGCCGGGGATCGGTTTCCCGATAGATCGCCTTCACCATTTCCGCGATCGTTCGGTCGCCGGCGCGCAGGCGTTCCATGATCGCGCGCTCGCGCATTTTCCGGTGCGCTTTCAGCCCGCGCACGAAATTCTTCGGCTGCGTCACCGGTCCGCCATGGCCGGGCAGATAAAGCCGATCCTCGCGGGCGAGAAGCCGGTCGAGCGAGGCCATATAGTCGGTCATGGCGCCGTCCGGCGGGGCGACGATCGAGGTCGACCAACCCATAACATGGTCGGCGGAAAATAAAATCCCGGTTCCTTCGAGCGAGAACGCGACATGGTTCGTCGTATGGCCGGGCGTATAGACCGTCCCGATGCTCCATCCGTCGCCGGAGACGATTTCGCCATCGGCCAGCCGCGCGTCGGGATGGAAATCGACATCGGCGCTGGCGTCGAGCGGATTGGTCTCCCCGATCCTAAGCGGACGCGCCGGTCGATGCGGCCCCTCCGCCAGCACCATCGCTCCGGTCGCTTCCTTGAGACGTGGCGTCAGCGGCGAATGATCGCGATGGGTATGGCTGACCAGAATATGGCTGACCGGGCGTCCGTCGATCGCCTTGAGCAGCGCTTGCAGATGCGCCTCGTCTTCCGGTCCGGGGTCGATGACCGCCAGCGTGTTTCCGCCGACGATATAACTGTTGGTGCCTCGGAAAGTGAACGGGCTCGGATTGTTGACTGTCAGGCGGCGGACACCGGGCGCGACGGAAACCGCTTCGCCGTAAGCCGGTTCAAAATTCATGTCGAATTCCAGGGGCATTGAGCAGTTTCATGAAACGGACGAGATGGCGCCGACTATCACGAAAATGTGCCGCCGGCCAAATCCTCAGCGCCGCCACCAATATGCCTGCGGGCCGAATAAGGCATTTCATTGCGACATCTGGAAATTTATCGTAGCGACCCTGCGCTGAGGGAGATTTTCCAGCGCATGGCCAACGGTGATTACACGATCAAGAGGCTCATCGATGTTGTTGGCGCCGCGACCGGGCTGGTCCTCCTGTCGCCATTCCTGGGGGCGGGCATCCTGCTCGTGCGGTGGACCTCGTCTGGTCCGGGTCTTTTCGCGCAAACGCGGGTAGGGCGGAATGGACAACCGTTCCGGTTCTACAAACTGCGCACCATGTATGCTGGCACGGCTTCTGTGCCCACGCATGAGGTCGCCGGGGCGCGGATAACCCCCGTGGGGCGGCTTCTTCGCCACAGCAAGCTGGACGAACTTCCACAATTATGGAACGTGCTGAGGGGTGAGATGAGCCTCGTCGGGCCGCGCCCGTGCCTCCCGAGGCAGGCTGAGCTTGTATCCGAGCGCCGGCGTCGGGGCGTGCTTCAAATGCGTCCGGGAATAACCGGACTCGCCCAGATTCGCGGGATCGACATGTCGAACCCCGAGCGGCTCGCCGAAAACGACGCGGAATATCTGCACCTCGCTTCCCTGCGGCTCGACATCGAAATCCTGTTTCGCACGTTCTTCAGCGCCGCGGGCCGAGGAGACAGGGTGCGATAGATGACGCCTATTGCGCCCCGGTAAGCGGCTTTTAAAGATTTTAGGGCTAACGTTTTCGGGCCAGACATTCGATTTTATTGCAGAGGGGAATGATTGTTCCCATCTGAGCGGACAATGAAGCGTCGCCATTTCGGCGCGGATCTGGCGAACGAGGATACGCGATGTCGGTTCTGGTGACGGGCGGCGCCGGATATATCGGCAGCCATATGGTGTGGGAATTGCTCGATCGTGGCGAGCGCGTGATCGTCCTCGACCGGTTGTCCACGGGGCACAACTGGGCCGTTCCAGCCGAAGCCAGGCTGGTTGTCGGCGACGTGGGCGACAAGGCTCTTTTAGGGACGGTCCTGTCCAGCGAGCCGGTCGACGCCATCATTCATTTCGCCGGCTCGATCGTTGTGCCGGAATCCGTTGCCGATCCTCTCGGCTATTATGAGAACAACACGGTCAAGTCGCGTTCTCTCCTCGAAGTGGCCGTCCGGCACGGCGTCAAACATTTCATTTTTTCTTCCACTGCGGCGGTCTATGGCTCCCCCGCGTCGATCCCGGTGACCGAGGAAGCGCCCACGCTTCCCGAATCGCCTTACGGGTCGTCCAAACTGATGACGGAAATCATGCTGCGCGACACGGCCGCCGCGCACGACATCACCTACACCGCCTTGCGCTATTTCAATGTGGCGGGCGCCGACCCCTTGGGCAGGACCGGTCAGTCGACGCCGGGCGCAACCCATCTCATCAAGGTGGCATGCGAGGTGGCTCTCGGAAAACGCCCGCTCATCGAAGTCTATGGAACCGACTACCCGACCCGAGACGGAACCTGCATTCGCGACTATATCCATGTATCGGACCTCGCCCGGGCGCACGGCCTCGCGCTGGACAGATTGCGCGCGGGTGGAGCGAACATGGTGGCCAATTGCGGCTATGGCCGCGGCTACTCGGTGTTCGAAGTGCTGAACGCCGTCCGGGATGTTGTCGGCAATCCATTGCAAACCCGGTACTCGGCGAGGCGTCCGGGCGATGCGCAGGCCATTATCGCCGACCCCTCACGTGCCCGCCGGGAGTTGGGCTGGGAAGCGCGGTATGATGATCTCGGACAAATCGTGTCCCACGCACTCGAATGGGAACGCGCCCTGGGCCGCCGCAATCACTTGTAGAACTTCGGGTCGTGGCAAGGTGCTCGTCTTGGCGCCTTGGCTATTTCACACGCAACGAGTGCGCCCGCTCATCGTTTGGGAATTGGCGGCACGGCCATCTGGAAGCGAAGCGCGATCGTATCGGGCGTCAATGCGCCGGGGGATTCAGGGGCGACGCCGCCATAGGTAAAAACGCCGGTGCCACCGGGCGAGCGCAGTCCCAGCAGATTTGGCCGGGCCGCGATCATGGCCGACATCAGGACAAGTGACTGGGCGTCGGCCGGCTGCCCTCCCAAATCATGTCCGTCCGGGGCAGGAGCGACAGCCCTGACCTCGACCGTCTCCAGCTTGACGGCGGGGTAGGCCGCGCATCTGCTGGAGGCCGGGCGGCCGCTGGTTACGCACGGCAACTCTCTGCCCAGGATTTCGGCGATATCGGCCGCCAAGCGGCCTCCTTTTGTGGAGAGGGACGGCTCATTCCCTGTGAACGCGGCTATCCCACGAACGGTGAGTTCCGAATCGGCGGGGCTCGTCTCGACCGTGTAACCGGCCTGTCGCAGACCATTGGCCAGCCGGTCGAGCAATGTTCGGGTCGCCAGCGCCGCCTCGCGCCGTGGATCGAGGTAGAGATGCTCCTGCCGGCGCGCTGCCTCGAGTTCGGCGCGGATGCGCGCCGTTTCCGCCTGGGCCTTCTCTGACGGCTTGAATTCGTTTCTGGAAACCAGTGTTGCCGCGGCCAGCAGGATGACCAGTATGAAGACGACTCCAGCCAGCATGTCGACCATGGGAACGAAATAGCTGTGCCCGTCGCCGGCCGCGTACCGGTCGTTCTCCCCGTCCGCTTGAGCCATGGTCAGGATGCCCTGGACGCAAACTGCCGCGAATTTTCCGCCAGTTTGGGAAGCGCAGCTTGATCGATCTGTTCATCGGCCGGGAGCGCCATATTCCCGGCCTCTCTCAGCGGGATGCGTTCCTCGACCAGATATTGCAGTTCATCAAGCCCGGCCTGAAGCTGGTCGAGCAGAACACGCTACGTACCCGCCATCACCATCGACAGGCCGATGCCCGTAATCGAGGTCAGGAATTTGAAGGTGGCGGCATGGAGCAACTTCGTCAGCGCGTCGCGGGCATCCGCCAGATCCGCCGAAAGCATGCTCTTGCTGGCGAAGTACAGGCCAGCGACGAGGCCCAGAAAAGTGAAGATCAGCCCTAGGCCGACGAAGTCGTTGGGCATTCCCAGAAAAAACCGCAGCCGCAAGCCCGCATGCTCGAGCGCGCGCATGTTGAGATAGCGCGCGGCGGCGAATGGGCTTGTGATACGGCCACCCGCATCGCGTGACAGGGTGGCATGATAAAGCTGCCACGAGCGCTTCATCAGTGGATATCGCCGCACGATTTCATCGATCTGCGCGACACAATCCGCATCACCGGGACGGGCGGGCACCGATTGTAGGGCGGAATTTATCGCGGCCAGCTCACGGATGGCCGGCCGGACGCGCCCGAGAAAAAAGTAGAGGAAGAGAACGATCGCCAGCACGACCATCGCCGCGCAAAGGAAAAGGGCGGTCGACGGCGAGTTGAAGAGGTTGAGATAGACCGTGGCGATCGGAATCAAGAACGCCTTGAGCATGCTGCCGCCAGCGGCGCCGGCGCTGTGCCCCGAGGTTCGTTCCACGATGCCGAACAGCCACGCCAGGAGAAAAAGGAAGCCGATAATTACCCACTGACGTCTCAAAACGCTTGTCCTGTATGGAATGGCCGCTGCATGTGTTACGCGCCATTACCGCAAATTATGGCGCTAACGTGTTCGGCGGCGGCTTCTAATCCTGTCTGCGGGCCAATTGCTGGCAAGGCGACCTTATCCGATTCGTCACATTAGGTGACGTCGCGATTCCGCCCGTGACCTGTTCGGGTTGGATCGGAAAGGCCCCGGCTGCGTGCCTGGAGAGGAATAAATCCTGGCCGGCTGACGCGCAGAGGCTGGCGAAAAGGTTCGGATCGTTCGGCGCTAAAGCATGGAAAATAGGATATAAATCGCTTCTTCCCACAGAGTCTCGGTGGTGGGATTGGCTGGGGCGCCTGGATTCGAACCAGGGAATGGCGGCATCAAAAGCCGCTGCCTTACCACTTGGCTACGCCCCAATGACCGCTCTTTACGGGTGCGATTGACCGGCCTTATAGGCAAGGTCTGTCAAAAGCACAATCGGTGCCTTGCGGGGGTCTCCCTGCTTCGCTAGGTTCGCGGCGTGGATGGTCATGAAAGAGCTATCCGGTGAAGCTGTCGGGAAGGGTTCCGATGACAATCAAACGGCTCCCGGAGTTGATGCGGACCCGCCGTCAACCCCAGATTTTCTTCAATTGCCGAAGTCCGCAATGCCGATATAGTACGTAAATCCGCCGGTTGACGTGTATGCAGACCTGATATCTGCCCGACCGGATGGGAGCTTCCGATAGGTTGTTCATTCGGCATTGGCATCCGCCGTGCGGAAGCGCCAGAGCAAATGCCGGGGCAAAGGAACAACTGGCAACATATTGATTCTGTTGGAATCTGGGAATTATACATTCGAGATGCGGGGGCTGAAATGTCAAATTCGTTCCACGAGTTCCAACGCCCCTGCGTTCTTGTTTGGGATTGACCGTGCCGACGGCGTACGGGAAACATGTGCGAGACATCCCGGATGGATATTTTCACGCCGGGGAATCGATCGAAATTGAAAATGTGTGCCATTTCATTTGAATGAGGCTTCGAGAATGACCGACGGAACAAAGCGCAAATTGCGGTCGCAGCAATGGTTCGGCAATCCCGACAATCCGGGAATGACGGCGCTCTATCTGGAACGATATCTGAACTATGGGCTTACCAGGGCGGAACTGCAGTCGGGCAAGCCGCTTATCGGCATCGCCCAGACGGGCTCCGACCTTTCCCCCTGCAACAGGCACCATATCGAACTTGCCAAGCGCGTCCGCGAGGGCATTGCCGCGGCCGGCGGCATTCCATTCGAGTTTCCTTGCCATCCGATACAGGAGACCGGCAAGCGTCCGACCGCTTCCCTGGATCGCAACCTCGCCTACCTTTCGCTTGTCGAAGTCCTTTACGGCTATCCGCTCGATGGCGTGGTGCTCATGGTGGGTTGCGACAAGACCACGCCCGCGATGCTCATGGCGGCGGCTACGGTGAACATTCCCGCGATCGCGTTGTCGGTAGGGCCCATGCTCAATGGCTGGCATCGTGGCGAGCGCACGGGCTCCGGAACGATCGTCTGGAAATCGCGTGAACGGTTGGCCGCCGGGGAAATCGGCTACGAGGAGTTCATGGATATCGTGGCGTCATCGGCGCCGTCGGTTGGTTATTGTAACACGATGGGTACCGCTACCACGATGAATTCGCTGGCCGAGGCGCTCGGCATGCAACTGCCGGGGTCGGCGGCGATTCCGGCGCCGTACCGGGAGCGCGGGCAGATATCCTACGAGACGGGACGCCGCGCCGTCGCCCTGGTCCAGGAGGATTTGAAGCCGTCCGACATCATGACACGGGCCGCGTTCGAGAATGCGATCGTGATCAATTCCGCGATTGGCGGTTCGACCAATGCGCCGATCCATCTCAATGCCATTGCCCGTCACCTCGGCGTCTCGCTCGACAATGACGACTGGCAGGCCATAGGCCATGAGATACCGCTGCTGGTGAACCTGCAGCCGGCCGGCGAGTATCTCGGCGAGGATTATTGCCATGCCGGCGGTGTCCCGGCGGTGGTCATGGAATTGATGAAAGCAAAGCTCTTGCCGCACCCCGACGCCTTGACCGTCAACGGCAAGTCGATCGGCGACAATTGCGCCGGTGTCGAGAATCTCGACCATAAGGTCATCCGCACGGTCGCCGATCCGCTGAAGACGCATGCGGGCTTCATCAATCTCAAGGGTAACCTCTTTGACAGCGCTATCATGAAGACCAGCGTCATCTCGGACGAGTTCCGCGAGCGCTATCTGTCGGACCCGAAAAATCCCGAGGCTTTTGTAGGCAAGGCAATGGTCTTCGACGGACCGGAAGACTATCACGCGCGCATCGAAGATCCGTCGCTCGGCATCGATGAGCACACGATCCTCTTCATGCGTGGTACCGGGCCGGTCGGCTATCCGGGCGCGGCCGAGGTGGTCAACATGCAGCCACCGGCCTACCTCATCAAGAAGGGCATCCACGCGCTGCCCTGCATAGGCGACGGGCGTCAGTCCGGAACGTCGGGCTCTCCGTCCATCCTCAATGCATCGCCCGAAGCCGCCACTGGCGGTGGACTGGCGATTCTGAGGACGGGCGACCCTGTCCGCATCGATCTGCGCAAGGGCACGGCGGATATCCTCATCGACGACGCTGAGTTGGCCGGGCGGCGTGCCGAATTGCGGAAGAACGGCGGCTACGCCTATCCGGCGCACCAGACGCCGTGGCAGGAGATCCAGCGTGGCATGGTGGACGAACTTTCCGCTGGCATGGTGCTGAAACCCGCCGTGAAATATCAGCATATCGCGCAGGAAATGGGTGTCCCGCGCGACAATCACTGATCGCTGATGCATAGCGGCCGCCGGGTCCGGCGGCCCTACTTGCCTTTGACGAGAGCGGTAAGCTCGGAAACCTTGCTTTCCAGGAGGACCGGGTCGCCGCGGGTCTCTACATTGAGCCTGAGAAGCGGTTCGGTATTGGAGGCGCGCAAATTGAAGCGCCAGTCGTCGAATGCCATGCCGAGGCCGTCCAGATCCTCGATTTTCGGCTGTGCGGCCATGTAATGGGCCGCAACCCTGTCGCGGACGGTTTTGCGGTCGGCGACGGTAAAATTCAGTTCGCCCGAACAGGGAAACGCGGCGATCCGTGCCTCTACCATTTCGGCCAGCGTGGCCCCGCTGGTAGCCAATTCAGCGACGACGGCAAGCCAGGCGAGCATGCCGGAATCGCAATAGCTGAAATCGCGGAAATAATGATGCGCGCTCATCTCGCCGCCATAGATGGCATTTTCCTCGCGCATCATGCGCTTGAAGAAGGCATGGCCGGTCGGGCACGGTTTGGCGACGCCGCCGGCCGCCGAGACGATATCGATCGTGTTCCAGATCAGTCTTGGATCGTAGAGGACCGTGGCCCCCGGCGCGGCTCTAAGCATCCGCTCGGCGATCAGCCCGACCAGATAATAGCCTTCGACGAAGCGGCCGTGATCATCATAGAGAAAGCAGCGGTCGAAATCGCCGTCCCAGGCGATGCCGAGATCGGCGCCATGGTCGATCACTGCCTGCGACGCCCGCGAACGCTTCTCCGGAAGCAGCGGATTGGGAATGCCGTTCGGCAGGGTCGGATCGGGCTCATGGTCGATCTTGATGAATTCGAACGGCAGATGCCTTTCCAGAAGATCGATGATCGGCCCGGCGCAGCCATTGCCGGCATGGCAGACGATTTTCATCTTCTTGAGCGGTACGCCCGCCAATTGCTCTAGAAGCCGTTCGATGTAGGGGTCGCGCGGCAATTGCCGATGAAGTGCGCCGCGCTTTTCATAGCTGGGAACGGAGGGGATCGCCGTGTCGGAGAGAACCAGCTTCTCGATGGCGTCGAGCGCGTTCTCGCGGGTCGCCGGGGCGGCATCGTCGAGCACCATCTTGATGCCGTTATAGTCGGCCGGATTGTGGCTTGCCGTAACCATCAGCCCGGCGCCGGCGCCGGAGCGGGCTGTCTGGAAATAGACTTCCTCCGTCCCACATTGACCAAGCGGCAGGACATCGACACCAGCGTCGAGCAATCCCTGCGACAGCGCGGCGGCGAGCCCCGGACTGTCCTGGCGCATGTCATGACCGACGACCACTGACGCAGGCGAGCGCAAATTCGCTACCGCCTGCCCGAAACGGTAAGCGAAGGGGACATTGATGTCGGTCGGCAACTTGCCGCGGACATCATAGGCTTTGAAGGGAGATGTCATTGAGGCGCCAAAAAGCTCATCCCTCACGGCTATATGGCCGCCGTGTCCGCTGTCAACGATCATCGGCGGCTGCGGATGGTGGGCGGGCCCGCATGAGCGCTTTGTTAAGAGGGTAGGGTTTGATAAGCCTCTGATCGGAATGGTGTCGTCGGGGACGGGGGTTGTTTGATGTTTTTGCCAGTCATCATGGCCGGGGGATCGGGGTCACGATTGTGGCCGCTGTCTCGCGAGCTTTATCCCAAGCAGTTCCACGCGCTTACGGGCGGGTTGACCATGTTGCAGGAGACCGTGAATCGTCTGGCCGGGCTTGGCGGCGGTCACCCGATCCTGATTTGCAACGAGGAGCATCGCTTTATCGCCGCCGAGCAATTGCGGCTGATCGGCGAGGAAAATGCTGCGATCCTGCTCGAGCCTGCCGGCCGAAACACCGCGCCGGCCATCACCCTCGCCGCCCTCCACGCCACGCGGGATGGCGAGGATCCGCTGCTTCTCGTTCTCGCCGCCGACCATCTGATCAAGGATATTCCCCGCTTTCACGATAGCGTCCGCAACGCCATGGCGTTGGCCGAGCAGGGTAAGCTCGTGGCCTTCGGCATCGTGCCGGATCGGCCGGAAACGGGGTACGGCTATATTAAGCGGGGAGCGCCGCTTGGAAAACAGGGCTTCGCCATCGATCGCTTCGAGGAAAAGCCGGACCGTGAAACGGCGCAGGCCTATGTCGAGGAGGGCGGCTATTACTGGAACAGCGGCATGTTCCTGTTTCGCGCCAGCGTCTTTCTGGACGAGTTGAAGCGCCTTCAGCCGGCGATCCTTGAAGCCTGCACGCAGGCAATGGGCGCAACGGAGCCGGATTTGCAATTCGTGCGGCTGGATGCCGAAAAGTTCCTGGTCTGCCCGTCCGATTCGATCGACTACGCGGTGATGGAAAAAACGTCGGCGGCGGCGATGGTGCCGCTCGACGCCGGATGGAGCGATATAGGATCGTGGTCGGCGCTCTGGGATGCCCATGAACGGGACGCGGACGGCAACGCCTTCACCGGCGATGTCCTGTCGCTCGACAGCAGGAATTCGCTGGCCCGGGCGGAGAGCCGCCTGCTCACCCTTGTCGGCGTCGAGGATCTGGTGGTCGTGGAGACCAAGGACGCGGTGCTGGTGGCCCACAAGGACCATGTCCAGGACGTGAAGCAGGCCGTCGAGCGTATCCGGCAGCTCGGCCGCAAAGAGCACATCAACCACCGGCAGGTGTACCGGCCGTGGGGTCACTACGATTCGATCGATTTCGGCGACCGAGACCAGGTCAAACGCATCACCGTGAATCCGGGCGCCAGGCTTTCCGTGCAGATGAATCATCATCGTGCCGAGCATTGGATCGTGGTGCGTGGCACGGCGAAGGTGCAACGCGGCGAGGAGATCATCATGCTGAGCGAAAACCAGTCGACCTATATCCCGCTCGGCGAGATCCACGCGCTGGAGAACCCCGGCAAGATACCGCTCGAACTGATCGAAGTGCAGTCGGGCTCCTATCTTGGCGAGGACGATATCGTGCGCTTCGAGGATCGATACGGAAGGAAATAGGTCTTTTGCGCGCCGCGCGAGGCCCGATCCTCAACCTGCTGGCGTGGTCTGCTGGGTGGTGGCCAAGCGATAAGCGTCCGGCGTGGATCCGAAGACCAAGAAGCTCCCGACGGTCGTGGAAATCATGAACAGCGAATCCATGATGTCCTGTCCGAACATGATGCCCATGCTGCCGCTCAAAAGGTAGGTTGCCTCCATCGAAGCCAGAAAGGCGAGGCCGTACGTTCCGATCTCATCGCGCTGGTACCGCGCCGCCAACGCCAACGGCGCGATGAGCATGGACAACACGATCAGAACGCCGAGAATTCCGTCGCGAACCGCAAAATTCAGAAAGACCTCGTGGTAATGCGAGAATCTGAGTTCCGTACCGGTAAGCTCGACGCTCTTGGTCTCGATCAGTGGTTTCGCGTTGCCGGGGCCCTGGCCGAAGAAAGGCGCTTCCTTAAACAGTTCCAGGCCGACTTGCCACAGGACCAGCCGCTTGCCGAATGAGCCGGAATAATCATCGTCCGCCAGCGCTGCATGGACGTCATTGATACCCTAGAATACCCGATTTTCGATGAATCGCGCGTTCAGCGCCCCAAAACAGGTCACCAGTAAAAGCAGAACGGCGGCCATTCTCCCAACCCGGAGGAACGAGAAATGCCGTCTGTAAATCAGGCCGGCGATGATCGATACGACGAACAGGGCTGGCCAGAGACTGCGGGTCCCCGAGAGGATGACGCTGAAGGCCGCCGCGCATATCGCTGCGCCGAGCCCCATGCGGAGCCTGCCAGAGGCGCGCATGCAGCCAAGCCAGAGGATGGCGTAGCCGACAAGGTTGGCGACAGCGAAAGGGACAGCGTTTCCAGCGCCGCCTTCGGCGCGCTCGTGAAGGATCGCGACCTGATAAAGGGAGAGCCCCAGCGCGGCGAAAGCGCCGGCAATCGCGGCCAGTTCCAGCGCCTTGCGAATGCCTTCCCTCGAGGAAACCGACAGGCGCGAATAAAGCGGGATGAAGGAAAGGAATACGGTGTTTTCCACGATTTCCCGAAGTGTCGGCGTGCCGTTATAGGAGATGAAACCGCACAGCGCCTCGACCACGAAGAAAAGAGCCAGCACGATGCCGATTGTGCGGGCTTCCGGGGCCCGAGTTCAGCGGGAAATCCCGCCGGATCATGCGGATGATGGCCCAAAAGAACGAAATCACCACCAGAAAACTGGCCGCGCTGCCGATAACGGCCGCGCAGACCGTCGTAGCGCTGGCGACGATCTTGTTCGATAGATCGATTGTCGGGCGCGGCATCCGTCTCAACATGTTTTGTCCAAAGCCATCCATCGATCGTCAGCGGACAAGAGCGGCGAGCCCGCCGGCGCTGTTTTCGGTCGCCGCCCAGCCTGTCGCCGCCAGCGAAGACGGGTCGCATATCTCGTCGGCGAAAAGACCTTGCACGATTTGCCGTTTGCCGGCCAGCGATGCGGCGAGTTGCAGGAAAGATGGCGGCACCGCGAAGAGATTCGGTGCACGGCCCATGCCTATTCGGAAGGCGCGGACGATGCCTTGTATAGTGATCGGTTGCGCGTCGCTGACGATATAGGCGGAGCCGCCGGCATCGGGGACCGTCAGGACATGAACGACCGCCCGCGCCAGTGCCTCGGCGTCGAGCAGCGAGCGTCGGCTTTGAAGGCCAGCGAGAGGCAGGGGATAGGGTGTTCGCGCCAGTTGCAGCAACCGCCCCAGATTGCCTTTCATTCCGGCGCCATAGACTGGCGCGGGCCGCAGGATCGTCAATTGCCGGGCGCGTGCGCCTGAATACGCCGCGCCCGCCGCGGCTTCGCCGGCCAGCTTGGAGCGGCCATAAGCGCAAATCGGGGCGGGGCGCGTTTCGGCCCCGACGATGCCCTTCGAGCCGTGCCCGATGACCGCCCGGATCGACGAGAGGAAGATGAAACTGCCCGGCGTGACCCGCGCGGCTGCATTGGCCAGCCTCTCGGTCAACGCGGCGTTGGCATTCATGAAATCCGTCTCGGTCGTGCGCGGGTCGGCATTTGTCAGACCGGCCGCGTGCACCACATGCGTCGCTCCCGCCAAGGCCTTGTCGAAGGCCTCGCCGGGCGCATCGAAGGGCGGCAGGGCTTTGCTGTCGAAGTCAGGGGCGGATTTCGGTGTTCGGGACAGGATACGGATGGCGAAACCGGCTTGCGCCAGATGCCGGGTCAACACCCTCCCGACGAGACCGCCGGCCCCGGTAACCGCGACGATGCGTGCCTGGGGCTCACGCATGGAACCTGGTCCGGTCTTTGTCATGCGTCATTTCCGGGTTGGCCAAAAACCGTGCTCCTTTTTACAAATGGCTACTTCGGAAGCCGTCACGCCCCGGTGATCGAATGTTCCGCCCGGCCCTTCAATTGCCTCTCTTGATGCATAATCCCTGGGACGCCATTCTGGAAAACAATTGCGCCGATAGCACGTTTGGCGCAAAAGCTCTTCCCCTGAAGGTGCTTTGACCAGGGTGCCAGCCTTGACGATTCAACGCGGGACATGGGATTTTCCGCGTCTCTCGCGGACCGGGCCAGCCCGGCCGAAATGGAAAGCCCCAAATGCCACAGACACAGGCCGTCCAGGCTCCCTTGACCCATCTTGACCGGCTTGAGGCGGAATCGATCCATATCTTCCGCGAGGTGGCGGCGAACTTCACCAAGCCGGTCATGCTGTATTCGATCGGCAAGGATTCCTCCGTGCTTCTCCACCTAGCAATGAAGGCGTTCTATCCGGCCAAGCCGCCTTTTCCGCTGCTGCATGTCGATACGACATGGAAATTCCGCGAGATGATCGCCTTCCGCGACCGCATGGCGGCCGAACTCGGCTTCGACCTTCTCGTCCATATCAATGAGGAAGGGGTGCGCGATGGCGTCAATCCGTTCGATCACGGTTCGAATTTCCACACCCACGTGATGAAGACGGTGGCGCTGCGCCAGGCGCTTGACAAGCATGGGTTCGACGCGGCTTTCGGCGGGGCGCGCCGCGACGAGGAGAAGTCGCGGGCCAAGGAACGCATTTTTTCCTTTCGCAACGCCTCTCATGCCTGGGACCCGAAGAACCAGCGCCCGGAGATGTGGAAGATCTACAACACCCGCGTCGCACCGGGAGAATCCATCCGCGTCTTTCCGCTTTCGAACTGGACCGAACTCGACATCTGGCAGTACATCCTGCGCGAGGATATTCCCATTGTGCCGCTCTATTTCGCGGCGAAGCGGCCGGTTGTCGAGCGCGACGGCATGCTCATCATGGTCGATGACGATCGCATGAAACTTCGTGAGGAGGAGCGCGCGGAAGACCGGCTGGTGCGTTTCAGGACGCTGGGCTGCTACCCGCTGACCGGAGCCATCGAATCCGATGCCGACAGCCTGGAGGCGATCGTCGGCGAGATGCTGACGGCGCGTACATCGGAGCGTCAGGGCCGGCTGATCGACAGGGATGAAGCCGGATCCATGGAAAAGAAAAAGCGCGAAGGGTATTTTTGATCGTGCAACATGTGGCTGTGAAAGCAGAACCGGCAATCGACGAGGTGCGGGACTACCTGGCCGCGCAGGAACAGAAGACCCTGCTCAGGTTCCTGACGTGCGGTTCGGTCGATGACGGCAAATCCACGCTGATCGGCCGGCTGCTCTACGACACCAAGCTGATTTTCGAGGATCAGTTATCCGCGCTGGAGCGCGATTCGAAGAAGCACGGCACGAATGGCGAGGATATCGATTTCGCGCTTCTGGTCGACGGGCTGGAGGCCGAGCGCGAGCAGGGCATCACCATCGATGTCGCCTACCGCTTCTTCGCCACGCCGAAGCGCAAGTTCATCGTCGCCGACACACCCGGGCACGAACAATATACGCGCAACATGGCGACGGGCGCTTCCACCGCCGATGTCGCCATCGTGCTGGTCGATGCGCGACAGGGCGTGTTGCGCCAGACCCGGCGCCACTCGGTCATCGCCTCGCTGCTTGGCATTCGTCAAATCGTGCTCGCGGTCAACAAGATCGATCTCGTCGGCTACGACCAGCAGGCGTTCGAGCGCATCGCCGCCGACTACCGCGCCTTTGCCGACCGCCTCGGCTTCCAGACCATCACGCCAATCCCGCTCTCAGCTCGCTTCGGCGACAATGTCATCCATTCTTCGGAACAGATGCCCTGGTATGGTGGCCCGGCGCTGCTGGATTATCTGGAGAATGTCGAGGTCGACCGGGAGGCCGCCGACCAGCCCTTCCGCTTCCCCATCCAGTACGTCAACCGCCCCAACCTCGACTTTCGCGGTTTCGCCGGTACAGTCGCCTCGGGCGCGGTCGCCAGGGGAGAGGAGATCGTCGTCGCCAAATCCGGCAAGCCGTCTCGGGTGAAGCGCATCGTCGCGCAGGGTGGCGATCTGGACCGCGCGGTCGAAGGGCAGGCGGTCACCATCGTTCTCGAAGACGATATCGAGGCCTCGCGCGGCAACATGCTGGTGGCGCCGGATGCGCGTCCGCAGATCGCGGACCAGTTCGCCGCCAATCTCGTCTGGTTCGACGAGCACGCCCTGCTGCCGGGACGCTCCTACGTACTGCGGACCGAAACGGACCAGGCGAACGCCACGGTCACTGATCTCAAATATCGAATCGACATCAATAACTTCGCCCATGAAGCAGCCAAATCGCTGGAAATGAACGAGGTTGGCGTCTGCAACATTTCGGTGCAATCGCCACTGGCCTTCGATTCCTTCGCAGAAAACAGCGCGACCGGCGCTTTCATCCTGATCGATCGCCTGACCAACGCCACGGTCGGCGCCGGCATGATCCTCCACGCCCTGCGCCGCGCCGCCAACATCCATTGGCAGGCGCTCGACGTTGATCGCGAGGCGCGCGCCGGCCTCAAGTTGCAGAAGCCGGCGGTGCTGTGGTTCACCGGCCTTTCCGGCTCCGGCAAGTCGACCATCGCCAATCTGCTGGAAAAGAAGCTGCATGCCGGCGGGCGTCACACCTATATCCTCGACGGCGATAATATCCGCCATGGCCTCAACCGCGACCTGGGGTTCACCGAACAAGACCGGGTCGAAAACATCCGCCGCGTTGCCGAAGTAGCCAAACTGATGGCCGATGCCGGCCTCATCGTGCTGGTCTCCTTCATCTCGCCCTTCCAGGCGGAACGCAAAATGGCGCGCGAGATGATGGGGAAGGGCGAGTTCATCGAAGTCTTCGTCGATACGCCGTTCGAGGAGTGCGCCCGCCGCGATCCCAAGGGGCTCTACAAACGGGCGCTGAGCGGCGAGCTGAAGAACTTCACCGGCGTCGATTCGCCCTATGAGCCCCCGGCAAATCCGGAAGTTCGTTTGAGGACCGTCGGCAAATCGCCCGAGGAAATGGTCGAGGCGCTGGAACACTGGCTCCTGCACCGGGATTTCGGCGATGAAAAGTTTGATGACGGCGCCGGAATCTGACGCCGACGCCATGCTGGCGGTCTTCGAGCGCCTGGCGCTGCGGGCCGGGCGGCGCATCATGGAGATATTCAACGCCGGGGCCACCGTCGAGACGAAGGCTGATCTTTCGCCCGTGACGGAAGCCGACCGGGCGGCGGAGAAGATCATCCTGCAAGGACTGCGCGCCGAATTTCCCGGCATTCCCTGCGTCGCCGAAGAAGAATGCTCGGAAGGCTCCACGTCTCCGGATCTCGGCGAAGCCTTCTTCCTGGTGGATCCGCTCGACGGTACGCGGGAGTTCGTCAAGCGCGGGTCGGATTTCACCGTCAACATCGCGTTGGTTCGCGGCGGCGTTCCGACGATCGGCGTGGTCTATGCGCCGGCCATGGGGACACTCTACGCCGGCCGGCCCGGAAAGGCCGAAGCCGCCGATGTCGGCGAAAACTTCGCCATTGCCGCGCGCCGCCCCATCGCCATTCGCGCGGAAGGCGATCCGCCCCTGATCGTCGCCAGCCGCTCCCACCGCACGGGCGAGACCAACGACTTCATCGCCCGATTTCCCGGCGCGGAAACCGTGTCGGTCGGGTCGTCGCTGAAATTCTGCCTGCTGGCCAGCGGCAAGGCCGATCTCTACCCGCGCTTCGGCCGCACCATGGAGTGGGACACGGCGGCGGGCGACGCCGTTTTGCGGGCGGCCGGCGGCATGACCTGCACGCTCGACGGCGCGCCACTCGCCTATGGAAAGCGCGATCAGCCGGAGGATTTCGGACTTCGCCAATCCATGGTTCGTGGCGGGCTGCGACCGATTGTCTTCACGAATTGCAACGCGCGCTCGGATAGATTGATCGTCCATCCCATGGCATAAATCCGCCGGACTTATATCAGCCGATGGCAAGCCATTTTTCAAACGAGAATTTATCTGGAGCAAGCATGCAATTCATCGATCTCGGCGCGCAACGCGAAAGGCTGAAGGACCGTTTGCAGGCGGCCGTCGATGACGTCATAGCCGGCGGCAAATATATACTGGGTCCCCAGGTGGCGGAGTTCGAAAAGAAGCTGGCCGACTATATCGGCGTCGAGCATGTCGTCGCCTGCGCCAACGGCACGGATGCGCTCTTGATGCCGCTGATGGCGTTCGGCGTCGGTCGCGGGGACGCCGTCTTCGTGCCCAGCTTCACTTTTGCCGCGACAGCGGAAGTCGTGGCGCTTGCCGGCGCCGAGCCGGTCTTCGTCGATGTGGACCCCGACACCTATAATATCGATGTCGCGCAGCTTGAGGCCGCGATCGGCGAAGTGCGCAAGGAAGGCAGGTTGACGCCGAAGGCCATCATACCGGTCGATCTTTTCGGCCTGTCCGCCGATTATGCCGCCCTGGCGAAACTGGCCGACCGCGAGGGATTGCGCATCGTCGAGGACGCGGCGCAGGCCATCGGCGGCGAGCGCGAGAATGTCCGCTGCGGCGCTTTTGGCGATGTCGCCGCAACCAGCTTCTACCCGGCCAAGCCGCTCGGCTGCTATGGCGACGGCGGCGCCATGCTCACCAACGATGCCGGGCTCGCCGAGACGCTGCGGTCGATCGCCTTCCACGGCAAGGGCGACAGCCAGTACGACAACGTCCGTATCGGCCTGAACTCGCGGCTGGACACGATCCAGGCGGCGATCCTGCTCGAAAAGCTTTCCATCCTCTCCGACGAAATGGACGAGCGGCAGGACGTGGCGCACCGCTACAATGAAGGTTTGGGCGATGTGGTGAAGGCGGCGAGGATCCCGCGCGGCTACCGGTCGGCCTGGGCGCAATATGCCATCGAGACGGAGCACCGCGACGCCGTGCGCGTCGCGCTCAAGGAAAACGGCATCCCCTCGGTCGTCTATTACGAAAAGTCCCTGCATCTGCAGAAGGCTTACGAGCACTATCCCCGCGCCTCCGCCGGCCTGCCGGTTTCCGAGACGCTGCCGCACCGCATCCTGTGCCTGCCCATGCACCCCTATTTGAGCGCCGCCGACCAGGATCGGATCATTGAAGTCATCCGAAAAGCGGTGTCGGCGGGGCGGTAAGACGCAGAGCAGGTCGTCGGCAGGCTTCGAACGCACCCGAGGAAGCCGGCGTGTCGGCTGAAGCAGGTCGGACCTACGCCCCGTAGTACTCCCGATACCACGCGACGAACTTGCCTATGCCGTCTTCGATGGAGGTTGACGGTGTGAAGCCCACCACCTGCTGAAGCGCGTCGATGTCGGCATAGGTGCTTTCGACATCGCCGCTCTGCATGGGCAAGAGGTTCATGATCGCCTTTTTGCCGAGCGCCTTTTCGATGGCTGCGATGAAATCGAGCAGGCGCACCGGCTGGTTGTTGCCGATATTGTAGATCCTGTAGGGAGCCGAGGAGGTAGCAGGATCGGGAGCCTTCGGGTCCCATTCGCCGGCTGGTTCGGCGATCTTATCGGCCGTGCGCACGACGCCTTCGACGATGTCGTCGATATAGGTGAAATCGCGCATGTGGTGGCCGCGATTGAACACGTCGATAGGCTTGCCGGCGAGGATGTTCTTCACGAACAGGAACAGCGCCATATCCGGCCGACCCCATGGGCCGTAAACGGTGAAGAAGCGCAGGCCCGTCACCGGCAGCCGGTAGAGGTGCGCATAGGAATGCGCCATCAGCTCGTTGGCCTTCTTGGTCGCCGCGTAGAAGCTGACGGGATGGTCGACATTGTCGGAGGTGGAAAAGGGCAGCTTCTCGTTGGCGCCATAGACCGAACTGGACGAGGCGTAGACCAGATGCGCCACGTCATGATGTCGGCAGCCTTCGAGAATGTTGAGAAAGCCGACAAGGTTGGCCTGCGCATAGGCCTGGGGATTGTCGATGGAATGGCGCACCCCGGCTTGTGCCGCCAGGTGAATGACCTTGTCGAAGCGCGCCTCGGCAAACAGCCGGCGCATCTCGCCCTCGTCGGAAACATCCTCTTTCACGAAGCGGAACCGGTTGCGCTCTTGCAGCCGCGCCAGCCGGTCGAGCTTGAGTTGCGGGTCGTAATAGGCGTTGAGATTGTCGAGGCCGACGACATCCTCGCCGCGGTCGAGCAGGCGGCGCGCGACATGCGAGCCGATGAACCCCGCAGCCCCGGTCACAAGTATCGTCATCGGTCGATCCTTTTGCCGCAGCCAGCCACAGCGCTTCTCTCTGTCGAAAATGTCATCTCAAAACAAGGGCATGAGAAGCAGGCATGATTTCAAACTCGCAGCCATCCGATTTAAAGCCTGAGGTCGCTGGCGTCCTGAGGCAATACGCTCTTAACGTCGAAGAGGATGCCGCCGGGCACCGCGTATCGGCGCAGCGCCTCGGCGCCCAGATCGCGAAACCGCCGATGCGCGACGGCGAGGATGACGCCGTCATAGGTCGATAGCGCCGGCTCCGTGACGAGGGGCAATCCGTATTCGGCCTGGGTATCGGCCGCGTCCGCCCACGGATCGTGGACGTCGACCGCGATGCCGTATCCCTGCAATTGGTGAACGAGATCGATGACGCGCGTGTTGCGGATGTCGGGGCAGTCTTCCTTGAAGGCGAAGCCCAGCACCAGCGCCCTGGCGCCCCGCCGGTTCAGTCCGCGCTTGGAGAGCAGCCGCAGGAACCGCGCCGCCGCCACTTCGCCCATTGCATCGTTGATGCGCCGGCCCGCCAGGATGATTTCGGGATGGTGGCCGACCTCTTGCGCCTTGTGGGTCAGGTAGTAGGGATCGACGCCGATGCAGTGGCCGCCGACGAGGCCGGGCCGGAATGGCAGGAAGTTCCACTTCGTGCCCGCCGCGTCGAGCACGCTCGCCGTGTCGATGCCGAGCTTGTCGAACAGCGTCGAGAATTCGTTGACCAGCGCAATATTCACGTCGCGCTGCGTGTTTTCGATGACCTTCGCCGCTTCCGCCACGCGGATCGACGGCGCGCGATAGGTGCCTGCCGAGATGACCGCGCCATAGACGCCGTCGATCGTGTCGAGAGCTTCCGGCGTCGAGCCGGAGACCACTTTGACGATCTTTTCGATCGTATGCTGCCGATCCCCGGGGTTGACCCGCTCCGGGCTGTAGCCGGCGAAGAAATCGACATTGAAGCGAAGGCCCGAGAGGCGCTCGATTTCCGGAACGCAATCTTCTTCCGTGGCGCCGGGATAGACCGTCGATTCGAACACGACGGTATCGCCCTTGCCGATGACCGAGCCGACCGTGGCGCAAGCGCCCATCAAGAGACGCAGATCCGGCCGCTTGGCCGCGTCGATGGGCGTTGGCACGGTGACGACGTAGAAGTTGCACTCCTTCAGATCGTCGGGCTTCTCGGTGAAGCGCACCGACGTCGCGGCGAGGGCGGCCTTGTCGACCTCCTGTGTCTTATCGCAGCCCGAACGCAATTCGGCGATCCGCCGTGGATTGTGGTCGTAGCCGATGACCGGAAAGCGGCTGGCGAACAGCACCGCCAGCGGCAGGCCGACATAGCCAAGGCCGATGATGCCGATGCGAATGTCATCGATGTCTGTCACGCGCGGCGAACTCCGAAATCCGTTGCCGCTGCTCATAGGCGATTTCAGGGGCACTATTCAAACGGATAGAGCTGCGGTCAGGCCGTGGTCGGCGTTTCGGCCTCCAGTTCGTGCCGCCAGGGCGGGTTGGCCCCGGCGCGCGAGACGGTCACGGCCGCGACGCGGGCGGCGAAGGACGAGAGCCTCGCGGATGGACTGCTCGGACAGATCGGCGATCGCATTCTTCGACAGCAGGCCGGCTTTGGAGAGATGCGCCAGCACGCCGGCATTGAACGTGTCGCCCGCCCCAACCGTATCGACGATATCCACCTTCAGTGCCGGAACGCTGAGTTTTCCATGACGGGAGTAGGCGTTCGCGCCGCGCCCGCCATGGGTGACGATGACCAGGTTCGGACCCTGATCCAGCCAGCGCGCCGCGGCCTCGTCCTGCGAGCCGGCCTCGCCAAACCAGTCGAGATCCTCGTCGGAGAGTTTGACGATATCCGCCATGGCGATCATGCGCTTGAGCCGCGCCATATGCGCCGCCTTGTCGGGGACGAAATCGCGCCGGATGTTCGGATCGAGCATCATGACGCGATGCTTTTGCTCGCGGCGCATCAGCGCCTCGTAGGTCGAGCCGCAAGGCTCGGCGATGAGCGTCATGCAGCCGAAAAGCATTGCCTCGATGCCATCGTCCAACTCGGGAAGGTCGCTTTCATGCAGCATGCGCCCGGCGCTGTTTTCGTCGAAGAAAACATAGCTTGCCTGGCCGTCCACGAGCCGTACGAAGGCGAGGGTGGTGTGGTGATCCGAGACAGGGGCGTAGCGCGTCTCCACATGGCTTTCCGCAAGCGCCGCGCCGAGCATCCTGCCGAAGAAATCGCTGGAAAGACCGGTGAACAGGCCGACCGGGACGCCGATCCGGCCGAGCGCGATCGCACTGTTGAACAAGGCGCCCCCGACATAGGGCGCGAAGGCTGCTTCGCCCTGTGCGCTCTGGCGCGGCAGCATGTCGATCAATGTGTCGCCGCAGCACAGGATCATGCGCAGATATCCGGTTGGAGGAAGCCGCCTTTATCGCCGATGCGCGCCTCCTGCAAGGATAACGAAATTGCAAAAACGTCCCGCCGGCGATCGTGTCGCATGGTCAACCTGCCTTGGCCGTGGTCGCCGCGCCGGTCAGGAACCGCTCCGACAGCGGCAGGCTGGCGCCGCCCAGCGCGCGGGCGTGGTGGCCGACGGTCCCTTCGCGGATCTCAGGGACACGCAGGCCCTCGGCGTCCAGGCGGGAGATTTCCCGCCTTACCGCTTCCACGAGACGCGCGCGCACGGCAAGCGGCATCCAGCCGTCGACTACCGCTGCTTGGAAATCGATGATCGAGGCGGCGGCGAGCGTCGCGTAGGCCAGGCCTTTGGCCGCGCTTCCGATCCATCGGTCGAGCGCTTCGCCGAGATCGCCCCAATCCTCCGGCGAGGTCCACAGATGCGAAGCGTCGCGGCCCGCGTCGATCATCCATTGTTCGAGAACGGCGATGGAGGCGACATCGATCAATTGTACGGGACGGCCATGTGGTCCCGGGACGGGCATCGAGCCTAGCGCGCCGGCATTGCCGCTCTGGCCGGAAAAGAGGCTGCGGTTGACGACGACACCGCCGCCGGCGAAGGCGCCGATGTAGTAATAGATGAAATCACGCAGATTGCCCGATTTGCCGAAGACCAGTTCGGCGCCGCACGCCGCCGTGGCGTCGTTTTGCAGATAGACGGGGAAGGGCGCCTCCGAGGCGATCTCGCCGCGAATATCGGTTTCGCGCCAGGCATTCATGACATCGCGCGGCGCGCCCACCGTATCGGCCCAGTTCCACAGTTCGAATGGCATGGCGATGCCGAGCCCGCCGATGCGCTTGTTTTCCTCTTGCGTCAGTTGCGAACGCAACTTTGTCATTCCGCTCCGGACGAATTGGATCGTCTCGTCGAGAGTTGGATAGCGGTAGGGATGATGCAGCATTGCTCTTGGCCGGCCGACAAAGTCGATCATCACCAGATCGGCGCTGCGGCGGCCAAGCTTGAGCCCGAGGAAATAGGCACCGTCCGGGTTGAGCGACATGGGAATTGACGGCTGGCCGACCTTGCCGCGCACCGGCTGGCCGCGCAGCAGAAGCCCATCCTCTTCCAGGCCGCGCATAATCACCGAAATGGTCTGCGCCGAAAGCCCGGTAACGCGGGCAATGTCCGTCTTGGCGAGGCTGCCCTGCTGGCGCACGAGCGAAAGCACGAGCCGCTCGTTGTAATCGCGCATGCCGCTCTGGTTGGTGCCGCGATGAAAGCGGCTGTCCATGGGCGCTCGTGCGCGCCGCTCCTCGGTGTCGTTTTCCACCCGGCCTCCCGGCAGGCGCCTGCGCGCCCGTCCACCACCAGCATGGTCGGCGGAAATCCGGCTGTCAATAATAATTCATTTTGATTTATATATTGACAGCGGACTGGGGCTGGTATTTGCTTTTAGCATCGTCCGGATGGAGCAAAGGGTCCGGATGCCGGCTTCGTCGCGCCTGCGAAAGCGGCGGTCATATCCATTTTACTGGGAGGAATTCATGCAAAAATTCGGTGTTTTGAAAGCAGCTATTGCCGGCGCGATGGCGTTCGGTTTCATGGCCAGTACGGCCAGCGCGGCCGACATCGTCGGGCTGATCACCAAGACGGAAGGCAACCCGTTCTTCGTCAAGATGCGTGAGGGTGCACAGGCCAAGGCGAAGGAACTCGGTCTCGATCTGCGGACGTTCGCCGGCAAGTATGATGGCGACAATGACAGCCAGGTAGCGGCGATCGAGAACCTCATCTCCGCCGGCGCCAAGGGTTTTGCCATCGTGCCTTCCGATTCCACCGCCATCGTGCCGACGATCAAGAAGGCGCGCGACGCCGGTCTGCTGGTTATCGACCTCGATACGCCGACCGACCCGATTGATGCTGTCGACGCGACTTTCGCGACGGACAATTTCAAGGCAGGCCAATTGATCGGCGAATGGGCGAAAGGCACGCTCGGCGACAAGGCCGCCGACGCCAAGATCGCCTTCCTCGACCTCGCAGCGAACCAGCCGACGGTCGATTTTCTGCGCGATCAGGGCTTCATGAAGGGCTTCGGCATCGACATCAAGGACCCAAAACATTACGGCGATGAGGACGACAAGCGCATCTGCGGGCATGAAGTCACGGGCGGCGCCGAGGATGGCGGGCGCACGGCCATGGAAACACTCATGCAGAAATGCCCCGACGTGAATGTCATGTACACCATCAACGAACCGTCGGCTGCCGGCGGCTATCAGGCGCTCAAGGCGGCGGGCAAGGACGACGGCTCTGTGCTGATCGTCTCGATCGACGGCGGTTGCCCGGGCGTCAAGAACGTCCGGGCAGGCGTGATCGGCGCGACGAGCCAGCAATATCCGCTGAAGATGGCGGCGATGGCGATGGAGGCGATCGAAAACTTCGTCAAGACCGGCGAGAAGCCGAAGCCGACCCCCGGCCAGCAATTTACCGACACCGGCGCCCAGCTCGTGACGGATAAGCCAGTTGATGGCGTTCCTTCGATCGACACGAAAGAAGGCCTGAAGCTCTGCTGGGGTTAAACCTTCCCGTCCCCGATGAATCGGGGTTAGACTGAGCGAAAGGGGGAGCGGGCCGGGAGCCGGCTCCCCGAAGATCCCAAGGCCAAGGGACGAGCGGGGAGGGACGTCGATGGATGAGGATGCACGCGGTTCGACACTTGCCGAGCGCGGCCTCGAAGGAGCCGACCGCTCGGTCGCCAGCTTTGAGGAGGAACTGCCGACCCTTGTAAGGCGCCTCCAACACTTCCTGCATGAGTTTCCGACGGTCATCCCGTTCATCGTCCTCCTGATCGGCGTGCTCATCTTTTCCTTCACCGCCGGCGGCAAGTTCTTCGCCCCCTTCAACCTCTCGCTCGTGCTTCAGCAGGTGACGATTATCGGCACGCTCGGCATTGCCGAGACACTGGTGATCCTGACGGCGGGCATCGACCTGTCGGTCGGGGCTATGATGGTCCTGTCCTCGGTGGTTATGGGCCGCTTGGCGATCGTCGCTGGCTGGCCGCCCGACATCAGCTTCGCCCTCGGTTTGCTCACCGGCACCTTCTGTGGCTTCCTCAACGGCTTTCTGGTGGCGTTGATCAAGCTGCCTCCTTTCATCGTCACGCTCGGCACCTGGAGCATCTACGGGGCGATGGTGATTTTCGTCTCGCACTCCGAGACCATCCGCGCGCAGGACATCGACCACATCGCGCCAATCCTGCACTGGACCGGAAACCGCATTCTTTTCGGCCATGGCGCGCTGATCACATACGGTTCTATTCTCATGCTGCTGATGGCGTTGGTCGTCTGGTACATCCTCAACCGGACGGCGTTCGGTCGCCATGTCTATGCCACCGGCGACGATCCGGAAGCGGCGCGGCTCACCGGCATCAATACCAACCGGACGCTGATCGGCGTCTACACGCTGGCCGGATTCATCTGCGCCGTTGCCAGCTGGATATTGATCGGTCGCATCGGCGCCGCGAGCCCTCTTGGCAACCAGACGGCCAATCTCGACGCCATCACCGCGGTGGTGATCGGCGGCACCTCGCTCTTCGGCGGCCGCGGCTCGATCCTGGGCACGCTGTTTGGAGCGCTTATCGTCGGGGTCTTCCGCAACGGACTGGCGCTGTCGGGTGTTGAGGTGCTGTGGCAGGAATTCACCGTCGGCATCCTGATCATTCTCGCCGTGACCATCGACCAATGGATCAGAAAGATATCGGCATGAGCGCACCCGTTCCCGTTCTCGCCGCCAAGGGACTCACCAAGCGCTATGGCCGGGTCGTGGCGCTCGACAACGCCGATTTCGACCTGATGCCGGACGAGATCCTCGGTGTCATCGGCGACAACGGCGCGGGCAAATCGACGCTGATCAAGGCGCTTTGCGGCGCGGTCATCCCCGACGGCGGTCGCATCGAACTCAATGGGGAACACGTGAGTTTCCGTTCGCCCATCGAAGCCCGGCAAGCCGGCATCGAGACCGTGTACCAGAATCTGGCGCTGTCGCCGGCGCTCTCCATTGCCGACAACATGTTCCTCGGCCGCGAGATACGCCAGTCTGGTTTCCTGGGCTCGGTCTTCCGGCGGCTGGACCGGGCCGAGATGCAGCGTATTTCCCGGGCCAGGCTTTCGGAACTCGGCCTGATGACGATCCAGAACATCAACCAGTCGGTGGAGACGCTTTCGGGCGGCCAGCGCCAGGGCGTCGCGGTGGCGCGGGCGGCTGCCTTCGGCTCCAAGGTGATCATCATGGACGAGCCGACGGCGGCGCTCGGCGTCAAGGAATCGCGCCGCGTGCTCGAACTCATCGTCGATGTGAAGAAGCGCGGCATTCCGATCGTGCTGATCTCGCACAACATGCCGCATGTGTTCGAGGTCGCCGACCGCGTGCACATTCACCGGCTCGGCCGTCGCCTGTGCGTGATGGACCCCAAGCAGCATTCGATGTCGGACGCGGTTGCCTACATGACCGGCGCCAAGGTGCCGCCCGAGGCCGCTCTTGCCGGCTGAGTATGGGCTCTCCCTCGCCCCGCAAACAAATTCCGCAAGCTCGGGATTGCCGTATGCGCGCCCGCCAAATCTGGTCTACAAGGGTGGGAGGAGGAGAAGAACGCAATTGAGGCGGCGCCAACGGCGCGCTTCGCTTTACCGTATGAGGCGACCATGACCATCGCGATGAAGCCTGCTCTTCACAAAAACCCGACCGACGCCAGGACGCTGGCCTCCGAAATCCTTTCCTGCCTGACCTATCGCATCGGCAAGGATGCGACGGTGGCCACGCAATATGATTGGCTGGCGGCGACGATCAAGGTCGTGCGAGACCGGCTGATCGAGCGATGGATCGCGTCAACCAAGCAGGCCTATGAGCGGGGCGACAAGCGTGTCTATTATTTGTCGCTCGAATTCCTGATCGGCCGCCTCATGCGCGACGCGATCTCCAACCTCCATCTGATGGACGAGGTGCGCGGCGCGCTGGCATCGCTCGGCGTCGATTTCGATATCATCGCCGCGCTCGAACCCGATGCGGCGCTCGGCAATGGCGGCCTTGGACGGCTGGCCGCCTGCTTCATGGAGTCGATGGCGACCGTCGATATCCCGGCGCATGGTTATGGCATCCGCTACGCCAACGGAATGTTCCGCCAGGAGATATCGGATGGCTGGCAGGTCGAACTGCCCGAGACCTGGCTCGATCATGGCAATCCCTGGGAATTCGAGCGGCGCGAGCGTTCCATCGAAATCGGTTTCGGCGGAATTGTCGAAGCGCTCAAGGGGTCGGACGGCCAACGCATGGTCTGGAAGCCGGGGGAGCGTGTCCTTGCCGTCGCTTACGATACGCCGGTCGCGGGCTGGCGCGCCCGCCGCGTCAACACGCTGAGACTATGGACGGCGATGCCCGTCGACCCGATCTTGCTCGACAAGTTCAACGCCGGCGACCACATCGGCGCGCTACGCGAGAGCAACCAAGCCGAGAGCCTGGCGCGCGTGCTCTACCCGGCGGACGCCACGCCGGCCGGCCAGGAATTGAGGCTGCGCCAGGAATATTTCTTCTCCGCCGCTTCGCTGCAGGACATCATCGACCGCCATTTGCATCAGTATGGCGACCTGCTCTCGCTGCCGGACAAGGCGGCGATCCAGTTGAACGACACCCATCCGGCCGTCGCCGTGCCGGAATTGATGCGGCTTCTGGTCGACGTCCATGGCGTCGAGTTCGACGCCGCCTGGGATATCACGCGGCGGACGTTCTCCTATACCAATCACACGCTTTTGCCCGAGGCGCTGGAAAGCTGGCCCGTTCCGTTGTTCGAGCGTCTTCTGCCGCGTCACATGCAGCTTGTCTATGCCATCAACGCCAGGCTTCTGGTCGAAGCGCGGCGCGAGCACGGCTTCGACGACGGCCAGATCAGCGCCATTTCGCTGATCGACGAAAACGGCGAGCGTCGCGTGCGCATGGGCAATCTGGCCTTCGTCGGATCGCATTCGATCAACGGCGTCTCGGCGTTGCACACCGAACTGATGAAGGAGACGGTCTTTGCCGACCTCCACCGCCTTTATCCCGATCGCATCAACAACAAGACCAACGGTATTACGCCGAGGCGCTGGCTGCAGCAATGCGACCCGGGCCTGTTTTCGCTGGTGCGCCGGACCATCGGCGATCGGTTCATGGACGACGTCGAGGCCTTGTCCGACCTCGACGCCCATGCCGGGGATGCCGGTTTCCAGGAGGCCTTCGCCGAGGTCAAGCGCGCCAACAAGGAGCGCCTCGCCAAATTGATCCGCGAGCGCATGGGCATCGGGTTGGACCCGTCGGCCATGTTCGACATCCAGGTCAAGCGTATCCACGAATACAAGCGCCAGCTTCTCAACATCATCGAGACGGTGGCGCTCTATGACCAGATGCGCTCGCATCCCGAGCGGGACTGGGTGCCGCGCGTAAAGCTGTTCGCCGGCAAGGCGGCGCCGACCTATTACAACGCCAAGCTCATCATCAAGCTCGCCAACGACGTCGCCCGCACGGTCAACAACGACCCTTCGGTGCGCGGATTGCTGAAGGTGGTCTTCGTCCCGAACTACAATGTCAGCCTCGCCGAAATGCTGGTTCCGGCGGCCGATCTGTCCGAGCAGATTTCGACGGCGGGCATGGAGGCGTCCGGCACCGGCAACATGAAGTTCGCCCTCAACGGCGCGCTTACCATCGGCACGCTGGATGGCGCGAATGTGGAAATGCGCGAACATGTGGGCGCCGACAACATCATCATCTTCGGCCTGACCGCCGGGGAAGTCGCCGAGCGGCGGCAGAACGGCTACAATCCGCGCGAGATCATCGAGCGTTCGCCCGAACTCTCGCAGGCGCTTGCCGCTATTTCCTCTGGTGTGTTTTCGCCGGACGATCGCGACCGTTACGACGCGCTGATCGGCGGGCTCTATGAACATGACTGGTTCATGGTCGCCGCCGATTTCGACTCCTATGCCGCCGCCCAGCGTGGGGTCGAAGATTTGTGGCGGATGCCGGACGAATGGAACCGCAAGGCCATCCTCAATACCGCGCATATGGGCTGGTTCTCGTCGGACCGAACCATAAGGCAATATGCAACCGATATATGGAAGGTCCCGTTGTAGTCACTCGGTCGGCAACTTGCACCGGCCTATTTTCTCGATGGGGAACAGCGCCAATTCATGCCTGGAACGAGCAAGAGGACCAGAGACGAGACAGGGTCGCTGACGGCGCCGGCCGACATCAGGGCAGTCGTTGCCGGAGCACACGGCGATCCGTTTTCACTGCTCGGCGTGCAATCCCAGGGCGGCAAGCTTGTGGCGCGCTGCTTCATTCCCCATGCCGAAAAGGTCACTGCCTTCACTTTGGCGGGAAAGGCTGCGGGGGAACTGACGCGGCGCGATGATGCCGGCTTCTTCGATGGAATTCTGACAATCCGCAAGCGGCAGCGGCTGCGTTATCGCGCTGAAAACGCCGGCGGCGAATGGTGGATTGCCGATCCCTATTCGTTCGGCCCGGTGCTCGGTCCCATGGACGACTATTATATCGCCGAGGGCTCGCATCTGCGGCTGTTCGACAAGATGGGGGCGCATTTGATCGAGCATGAGGGCGCGAGCGGCGTGCATTTCGCCGTATGGGCGCCCAACGCACGGCGCGTCTCGGTCGTCGGCCAGTTCAATGATTGGGACGGCCGCCGCCATACCATGCGCAAGCGCATCGATACCGGTATCTGGGAAATCTTCCTTCCCGATATCGGCGCGGGTCGGCCCTACAAATTCGAGATCATCGGTCCTCAAGGCCAGAAGGTGCCGCTCAAGGCCGATCCTTTCGCTTTCCGCTCGGAGCTTCGGCCGGCCACCGCGTCGGTGACCGATCTGCCGATACGGCATCAATGGGGCGACCAGGCGCATCGCGACTTTTGGGGTCATACGGATGCCCGCCGACAGCCCATATCGATCTACGAGGTCCATGCCGGTTCATGGCAACGCCGCGCCGACGGCACGTTCCTCTCCTGGGATGAACTGGCCGAACGTTTGATCCCCTATGCGGTCGATATGGGCTTCACCCATATCGAGTTCCTGCCGATCACCGAGCATCCCTACGATCCGTCATGGGGCTACCAGACCACCGGTCTCTACGCGCCGACCGCGCGCTTCGGAGAGCCCGAGGCCTTTGCCCGCTTTGTCGATGGCGCGCATCGGGCGGGCCTCGGCGTCATCCTCGACTGGGTGCCGGCGCATTTTCCGACGGACGAACACGGCCTCTCCCGGTTCGATGGCACGGCGCTCTATGAACATGCCGATCCACGCAAGGGATTTCACCCGGACTGGAACACGGCGATCTACAATTTCGGCCGCCGCGAGGTGCTCTCTTACCTGGTCAACAACGCGCTGTTCTGGCCGGAGAAATACCATCTCGACGGGTTGAGGGTCGATGCGGTCGCTTCCATGCTCTACCTCGACTATTCGCGCAAGGAAGGCGAATGGATACCCAACGAGAAGGGCGGGCGTGAAAATCTCGAGGCGGTTCATTTCCTGCAGGAGATGAACAAGGCCGTTTACGGCGCCCATCCCGGCGTGATGACCATCGCCGAGGAATCCACTTCATGGCCGAAGGTTTCGCAGCCCGTCTATGAGGGCGGGCTGGGCTTCGGCTTCAAATGGAACATGGGCTTCATGCACGACACGCTGGAGTATTTTTCCAAGGAGCCGATCTTCCGCAAGCACCATCACAACCAGATCACCTTTGGCCTCACCTACGCCTTCAGCGAGAACTTCGTGCTGCCGCTCAGCCATGACGAGGTGGTGCATGGCAAGGGATCGCTGCTCAACAAGATGTCTGGCGACGACTGGCAGAAATTCGCCAATCTGCGCGCCTATTACGCGTTCATGTGGGGCTATCCGGGCAAGAAGCTGCTGTTCATGGGGCAGGAATTCGCTCAAGCGTCCGAATGGAGCGAGGAGAGGGCGCTCGACTGGAACCTGCTGGATTACGGGTCGCATGACGGCATGCGCCGCCTGGTGCGCGATCTCAACGGCGTCTATCGCAGCCGACCGGCCTTGCACGCCCGCGACTGCGAACCGGAAGGGTTCGCATGGCTGATCGTCGACGACAGCCAGAACTCCGTCTTCGCATGGGTTCGCGGCGCGCCCGGCGCGCGGCCCGTGGCCGTCATTTGCAACTTCACACCCATGCCAAGGACCGGATATCGCGTTCCGCTGCCGCATGCCGGACGCTGGCGGGAGATCGTAAACAGCGATGCAAGCGACTATGGCGGCGGCGGAATGGGAAACAATGGCGCGGTCCGGGCCATTGCTGAAGGGAAAGCCGCTTCGGCGGTAATGACTTTGCCGCCGCTCTCGACCATCATGATGGAATACGATCCTGAGTAGAAGCGGCATACAATATTAATAAAACGGGAGGGCGAAAATGGCAGATTTGAAGAGAAGCCAGCCTCTGGCGCGCGATGCTATGGCCTATGTGCTGGCCGGCGGTCGGGGCAGCCGGCTGAAGGAACTGACCGATCGCCGCGCCAAACCCGCCGTCTATTTCGGCGGCAAGACCCGCATCATCGATTTCGCGCTTTCCAACGCCATCAATTCGGGCATCCGCCGCATTGGCGTGGCCACCCAGTACAAGGCGCATTCGCTGATCCGGCATCTGCAGCGCGGCTGGAACTTCCTGCGGCCAGAGCGCAACGAGAGCTTCGACATCCTGCCGGCCAGCCAGCGCGTTTCGGAGACGCAATGGTATGAGGGCACGGCGGACGCGGTTTACCAGAACATCGACATCATCGAGGACTACGGCGCCGAGTACATGGTCATCCTCGCCGGCGACCACATCTACAAGATGGACCTACGAGATCATGCTTCGTCAGCATGTCGACAGCGGCGCGGACGTGACGGTTGGCTGCCTTGAAGTGCCGCGCATGGAGGCGACCGGGCTTCGGCGTCATGCATGTCGACGAGAGCGACCGGATCATCGACTTCGTCGAGAAGCCCACTGATCCGCCCGGCATGCCGGACAAGCCGGACTTCGCGCTTGCCTCCATGGGCATCTATGTCTTCCAGCACGAAATTCCTCATGGAGGAGCTTCGCCGCGACGCCGGCGACGAAGGACTCCAACCGCGATTTCGGCAAGGACATCATCCCTTATATCGTCAAGCACGGCAAGGCCGTGGCCCACCGCTTCACCACGCTCCTGCGTGCGCTCGAGTTTCGAGAGCGAGGCCTATTGGCGCGATGTGGGCACGGTGGATGCCTACTGGGAGGCCAATGTCGACCTCACCGATATCACGCCCGAGCTCGACCTTTACGATCGCGACTGGCCGATCTGGACCTACGCCGAGATCAAGCCGCCGGCCAAATTCGTCCATGACGAGGAGGGCGGCGTGGCTCGGCCGTGTCTTCGCTGGTCGCCGGGCGACTGCATCATTTCCGGCGGCCGCGCTGCGACCGCAGCCTGCTCTTCACCGGGGCGCGCGTGCAATTCCTATTCCGACGCTGGACGAAGCGGTGGTCCTGCCCGATTGCCATATCGGGCGCGGCGCCAGCCTCAGCCAGCGTCGTCATCGACCGGGGCGTCATCATTCCGGAAGGTCTGGTCGTCGGCGAGGACCCGGATCTCGACGCCAAGCGCTTCCGCCGCACCGACAAGGGCGTCTGCCTGATCACCCAGGACGATGATCGACCAGCTAACTGGCTGAGCACGATGATGAAAATCCTCTCCGTCGCCTCCGAGGTCTTTCCCGCTGGTCAAGACCGGCGGGCTGGCCGATGTGGCCGGCGCGCTGCCGCCGGCGCTCGCCGGACATGGCGTCGAGTGCGACACGCTTCGTGCCCGGCTACCCGGCGGTGCCGGCGCAGCTGCGAGAAGCGAAGAGCTGGTGCACGCCTTCGCCGATCTTTTCGGCGGCACGGCGCGGTCCTGCGCCGGCCAGGCTGGCCGGGCTCGATCTGATCGTGCTCGATGCGCCCGCATCTCTTCGACCGCCCGGGCGGTCCCTATGGCGACCGCGACGGCGCGGACTGGCCCGACAACTGGCGGCGCTTCGCCGCGCTCTGGCCTGGGCGGCGCCGAGCTCGGCCGGCGGCATCGTGCAGGGCTATCGGCCCGGATCTCGTGCATGCGCATGACTGGCAGGCGGGGCTGACGCCGGCCTATCTGCGCTATCGGCGCGCCGACGCGCGCCAAGACCGTGCATGACCATGCACAATCTCGCCTTTCAGGGCCAGTTTCGACCGGACGATCTTTCGGCGACTGCGGCCTGCCGCAGCGGCGCTGTCGCATGGACGGCGGTCGAATATTACGGCGGCGTCGGCTTCCTCAAGGCCGGGCTGCAGGCGGCCGATGCGCCATCACCACGGTCAGCCCGACCTATGCGCAGGAAATCCGCACGCCGGACTTCGGCATGGGCCTCGACGGGCTGCTGCAACGCGCGCGCCGGCGACCTGTACGGCATCGTCAACGGCATCGACACCGACGTCTGGAACCCGGCGACCGACCCGCATCTGGCCGCCGACACTATCGGCGCCCGCAACGCTGAAGCAGCGGGCAGGCGAACCAGCAGGCGCTGTCGAGGAGCGCTTCGGCCTCGAGCCGACGACGAGGGGCCGCTCTTCGCGCGTCGTCAGCCGGCTGACCTGGCAGAAGGGCATGGACCTGCTGGTCGGCGCGCTCGACGGCCTGGTCGCGCGCGGCGGCCGGCTCGCCGTGCTCGGCTCGGGCGATGCGGCGCTCGAAGACGCGCTGCCGGCCGCCGCCGCGCGCCATCCCGGCCGGGTCGGCATCGTCATCGGCTATGACGAGGCGCTTCGCCACCTGATGCAGGGCGGCGCCGACGCCATCCTCGTGCCCTCGCGCTTCGAGCCGTGCGGGCTGACCCAGCTTTACGGGCTGCGCTATGGCTGCGTGCCGATCGTGGCGCGCGTCGGCGGGCTCGCCGACACGGTCATCGACGCCAACGAGGCGGCGGTCGCGGCGGGCGTCGCCACCGGGCTTCCAGTTCGTCGCCGGCCACCGCCGAGGCGCTGCGCGACGCGATCGCGGCGCGCCATCGCAGCTTTATGCCAGCCCGCAAGCTCTGGCGCAACGATGCAGCGTCAGGGCATGAAGACCGATGTCTCCTGGGCAACAGAGCGCCGCGCGCTATGCCGATCTCTATCCGAGCCTTGTTGCGAGGCTGAGTGACGATGACAGATACAGACGATTACCACCACGCCGTTCGACGGACCAGAAGCCCGGCACGTCGGGCCTGCGCAAGAAGGTGCCGGTGTTTCAGCAGCCGCACTATGTCGAGAACTTCATCCAGTCGATCTTCGACAGCCTGGAGGGCTTCGAGGGCAAGACGCTGGTGATCGGCGGCGACGGCCGCTACTTCAACCGCGACGCCATCCAGAACGCCGATCCAGCATGGCCGCCGCCAATGGCTTCGGCCGCGTGATGGTCGGCCAGGGCGGCATCCTGTCGACGCCGGCCGCCTCCAACCTCATCCGCAAGCACAAGGCGTTCGGCGGCATCATCCTCTCGGCCAGCCACAATCCCGGCGGGCCCGAAGGCGATTTCGGCATCAAGTACAATATCGGCAATGGCGGCCCGGCGCCCGAAAAGATCACCGAGGCGATCTTCGAGCGCACCAAGACGATCGACCGCTACCTGATCGAGGATTTCGACGACATCGACCTTGGCACGATCGGCACGTCTCGAGGCCGGCGGCATGACAGTCGAGGTCGATCGATCCGGTAGCCGACTATGCCGAGCTGATGGAGACGCTGTTCGACTTCGACGCGATCCGCGAGCTGTTCGCAGTCGGGCTTCCGCATGCGCTTCGATGCCATGCATGCGGTGACCGGCCCCTATGCGCAAGGCGATCCTCGAACGCCGTGCTCGGCGCGCCCGACGGCACGGTCGCCAACGGTCACGCCGCTTGCCCGATTTCGGCGGCCACCATCCCGACCCCAACCTCGTCCACGCCAAGCATCTCTACGACCTGATGATGGGGCCGGACAGGCGCCCGATTTCGGCGCGGCGTCCGACGGCGACGGCGACCGCAACCTCATCATCGGCAGGGGCATCTTCGTCACGCCCTCGGATTCGCTGGCGATGCTGGCGGCCAACGCGCATCTGGCGCCCGGCTACGAGGACGGCATGCCGGGCATCGCCCGCTCCATGCCGACCAGCGCCGCCGCCGACCGGGTGGCCGACAAAGCTCGGCATCGGCATGCTACGAAACGCCGACCGGCTGGAAGTTCTTCGGCAATCTGCTCGACGCCGGCATGGCCACCATCTGCGGCGAGGAAAGCGCCGGCACCGGCTCCGACCATGTGCGCGAGAAGGACGGGCTGTGGGCGGTGCTGCTCTGGCTCAACATCCTCGCCGTGCGCGGCAAGAGCGTCGAAGGAGATCGTTGCCGACCATTGGGCGACCTACGGCCGCAACTATTACACGCGCCACGACTATGAGGCGGTCGAAGTCGGACGCTGCCAATACGCTGATGAGCGAATTGACGGCCAAGCTGCCGACGCTGGCGGGAAAGAAATTCGGCAAGGATGTGGTCGAGAAGGCCGACGATTTCGCCTATCACGATCCGGTCGACGGCTCGGTCAGCGACAAGCAGGGCATCCGCATCTTCTTCGAGGGCGGCTCGCGCATCGTCTTCCGCCTGTCCGGCACCGGCACGGAGGGCGCCACGATCCGCCTCTATGTCGAGCGCTACGAAGCCGATCCGGCGCGCCACGATCTGGATACGCAGGAGGTTCTGGCCGATTTGATCGCCGCCGCTGACGCCATCGCCGGCATTCGCGCACATACCGGGCGTGACAAGCCGACGGTCATCACCTGAAGTGCGGGTTGCGGATTTGAAAGGGAATGTGCGCCTGGGAGCCGTCGTCCGGGAAGGCGGCGTCGAATTTTCCGTCGTTTCGAAAACGGCGAAAGCGATTAGTCTGTGCCTTTTCGATGAAGCAGGGCGCCGAAGAGACGGCGCGTCGCGATCTCGAGCGCGGTGAGGGCGATGTGTGGTCGTGTTTCGCCGAAGGCGTCGGGGAGGGTGCGCGCTACGGCTTCCGTGCCGACGGCGAATACGATCCGGCGCGGGGCTATCTCTTCGATCCGGCGAAATTGCTCGTCGATCCCTACGCGCTGACGATAGACCGGCCCTATGCCTACCACACGCGGCTGGCGGCCCGTCGCGGTGAGGGCAGCGATACCGCCGCGCTGATGCCGAAGGCGATCGTGACCTCGCCGCGCAGCCGTGTGTTCCCGGAGCGGCCGCTCTACAAGACGGGCGGCCTGATCTACGAACTGCCGGTACGCGCCTTCAGCAAGCTTCATCCCTCCATTCCGGGGCCTTTGCGCGGCACGATCGGCGCATTGCGACAGCCGGAAATCATCGATCATCTGGTCAAGCTCGGCGTCGCGGCGGTGGAACTGATGCCGGTGATCGCCTGGATCGACGAACGGCATCTGTCGCCGCTCGGCCTGCGCAATGCGTGGGGGTACAATCCGGTGTCTTTCATGGCGCTCGATCCGCGCCTGGCGCCTGGCGGCATCGGCGAATTGCGCGAAACGGTGGAGGCGCTTCGCGATGCGGGAATCGGCGTCATTCTCGATGTGGTCCTCAACCATACCGGCGAATCCGACCAGGCCGGCCCGACGCTGTCACTGCGCGGCCTCGACAATCTCACCTATTACCGGCATTTCGACGAAAATCCCGCGCGGCTGGCCAACGACACCGGCTGCGGCAACACGCTTGCCTGTGACGATCCGGTGGTCCAGCGGCTTATCCTCGACACGTTGCGCCATTTCGTGACGCATGCCGGCGTTGATGGTTTCCGCTTCGACCTCGCGCCGGTCCTTGGCCGCAATGCGCAGGGCTTCGACCGCAACGCGGAATTGCTTAACGCCATGCGCGGCGATTCCGTGCTGGCGGATCGGATATTGATCGCCGAGCCATGGGATGTGGGCGAGGGTGGCTACCAGCTCGGCAACTTCCCCGAACCCTTTCTCGAATGGAACGATCGCTACCGCGACGATGTGCGCCGCTTCTGGCGCGGCGACGGCGACATGGCCGGCCCGCTCGCCACGCGGCTTGCCGGCTCGTTCGATATTTTCGGGGACAGTGCTTCGGCAGGGACGCGAAGCGTCAATTTCATCGCCGCGCATGACGGCATGAGTTTGGCGGACATCGTCGCCTTCGAGCACAAGCACAATGAGGCCAACGGCGAAGACAACCGCGACGGCCACAACGAGAATCTTTCCTGGAACAACGGCGTCGAAGGCACGACCACGGACGTCACGGTCCTGGCCAATCGGCGGCGTGACATCGCGGCGTTGCTGGCGACGCTATTTGCCTCGCGAGGCGCCATCATGCTGACCGCCGGGGACGAGTTCGGCCGCACCCAACGCGGCAACAACAACGCCTACGCCCAGGACAACGAGATCGGCTGGCTCGACTGGGACCATGCCGACGTCGGCCTTCGGGATTTCGCCTATGCGCTGGCGGAATTGCGCGGGAAGTTCGAAGTTCTGAAGGAAACCGGCGAGCTTTCGGGCCAATCCGCCGAAGGCTCGGACATTCCCGATGTCGCCTGGCTGGCGGAGGAGGGCGAGCCGCTTTCGGCGGAGGAATGGCTGGCTAGCGGCCGCAAGGCTCTCACCATGATGCTTCGCGAAAGCAACGATCCGTGTTCCGGTCGCCTCGCCGTTTTCATCAATGGAAATAACCATCCCCGGGCCTTCGCGCTGCCTGAACGAACCGGGTATGCGTGGCGTCAGGCCGCCGCGTTCGAATTGAAATCGTCCGATGCCATGGCTGCCGGGATCGTTTCGGCGCCGGCGCGTTCGGTGCTCTTTTATGCGGAATCCGCTGTCGGAGAGGAATCCCCCGGCCGATGAGCGGCGCCGGTCGAACCAAACCCATCGGCGCGGGCGACCGGGACTGGTGGCGCGGTAGCGCCATCTACCAGATTTATCCTCGTTCCTTCCAAGACACGACGGGAAGCGGGATCGGCGATCTGCGCGGCGTTGCGCAGCGTCTGCCCTATGTCGCTTCGCTCGGCGTCGACGCGATCTGGCTGTCGCCCTTCTTCAAATCGCCGATGGCGGATATGGGCTATGACATCTCGGATTATTGCGCGGTCGACCCGCTGTTCGGTTCTGTTGAGGATTTCGACGCGGTCATCGCAGAAGCCCACCGGCTCGGCCTGAAAGTCATCATCGACCAGGTGCTTTCCCATTCCTCCGACCAGCACGAATGGTTCAGGAAGAGTCGGTCGAGCCGGGATAACCCAAAAGCCGACTGGTATATCTGGGCGGACGCCAAGCCGGACGGCACCGCGCCCAACAACTGGCTGTCGGTCTTCGGCGGACCGTCCTGGGAGTGGGATTCGGTTCGCAAGCAATATTATCTGCACAATTTTCTCGCTTCGCAGCCCGATCTCAATTTTCACAACAAAGAGGTTCAGGAAGCGCTGCTCGATGCCTTGCGCTTCTGGCTGGATCGCGGCGTCGATGCCTTCCGCTTCGATGCGGTGAACTACTATTTCCAGAACGAAAAGCTGACCCGACAATCCACCGCTGGCGTGCACCCTGTCGTCGGACGTTCCCGACACCAACCCCTACGGCTACCAGCAGCATATACACGACAAGACCCAGCCGGAAAACATCGCTTTTCTCAAACGCTTGCGCGCGCTGCTTGATTTATATGACTGCCGCATGGCGGTCGGGGAAGTTGGCGACGGCGACCGCTCATTGCAAACGGTGGCGGCCTATACGGAAGGCAACGACAAGCTGCATATGCGCTACACGTTCGACCTGCTCGGGCCCCGAACTGTCGCCGGCCCATATCCGCCGCTGCATCGAGGCTTTCGAGGCGTCGGCGGCGCGGCTGGGCATGCTGGGCGTTCTCCAACCATGACGTGGCGCGTCACGTTTCGCGCTTCCTCAAGCCGGGCGACGATGCCGGCCATCTGGCGAAATTCTGCATGCACGCTTCGTCTTCGCTGCGCGGCTCGATCTGCCTGTATCAGGGCGAGGAACTGGGCCTGCCGGAAGCCGACATCGCCTTCGAAGATCTGCGCGATCCCTATGGCATCCGCTTCTGGCCCGGCTTCAAGGGGCGCGACGGCTGCCGCACGCCGATGGTCTGGGAGGAACTCGCCATCTATGCCGGCTTTTCTAACGCCAAGCCTTGGCTGCCGATTTCCGAGGCGCATCGCAAACTCGCCGTTTCGACCCAGGAATATGATCCTGCTTCGGTGCTGGCGCACTATCGCAAGACCCTGGCTTTCCGCAAGAAACACCAGACGCTGCTGACGGGGGACATCCGCTTTCTCGACGCGCCCGAAGGCGTTCTCGCCTTCACCCGCGAAATCGGATCGGAGCGCCTGCTGTGCGTTTTCAATATCGGCCGCCGGGAGACGGTCTTTGAAATTCCGGCTTCGCTCGGAAAGCTGGACTTCGTCGGCGTTCCGGGGTTTCCCGCACCACCGGCAGGCGAAAAAGGAGTTGTTCTTCAAGGGCTTGGCGTGGTTTTCGGCAAGAGTGCCTGAAGCGCTACTGGACCAGAACCGAACGTCCGCAATTGCCGCCTGTGACGCGGATATCCGCTTCACCGATCTTGACGCCAAGCGTCGCCAGCAGATTGTTCAAAAGATCGTCGATCGAGGGGGTCACCGCGCCGAGCGTTGTGGCGAGCGTCTTTGTCACCAGGGTGGGGGTGCCAAGGCCAAGGCCGGCGACCTGGACGTGGAGATCGAGATCGCCGAGCAGCGACTGGAACAGCGAGTTGGTAAAATTATGCGTTGAAACGCTTTTGACGGCCTTGTTCCTGATGTCGGACGAGGTGAAGGTCAGGGGCGTCGAGGAAGGATTGGACATGGTCGCATGCGCCGAACCGGTCACCGTCACCAGCGGCGCCTTGACCAGCCTCGCCGCTGCGACCGGTGGTGCCTTTGCAAAGTTCTTCATGCCGGCTGTATCCACTTCGCCGATCCAGGCCTCGGCCACGCCGGGCCGGGCGTCGACGGTTACTTTGAGACTGTCCGGCCGCCCCGTCGGGCAGGAGATGTCACCCAGCTTCCCCTCGGCGAACGCCAGTTCCAGATAGATCGGCACGCGGATCGACGTTCCGAGGATGCCCCCCGGGCCGCCGACGTTGACGATCAGGCTTAGCCTCGTTTGCGCCGTCCGCACGATGTCGCCCTTTTCGCCAATGGTAAACCAGGGCGACTGTTGCGGCGGTTCGCCGATGGCGAGATCGACGGTGGCGCCGGCCACGCCGGGCAGTGAAAGGCCGAGGCCCAGCGCCACCTGATGTTCGCCATTGGCGACCGCGGCCCCCGCCGACAGGATTTCCATGATGTTCGCCGCCGCGGCCAAGCCGGGGGCCTTTTCGCCGAGCGCAAGCCGACCGACGGAGCCAAGCGAAAGGACATGGGAAAGAGGAATGGTCGCGCCATGCGGTGAGACTCCCGCGACGACGGCCTGCAACGCCGCCCTGGCTGTCGGATCGCCGCTGACGGAGGCCAGCGCCGCCGCGAACTGCCCGACGGTGGCTTGGGATTGCAGCACGTCGTCATAGGTTCCGGCGGTGATGTGGAGTTGGCTGGCGAGAGCGTTGGAAAAGGCCAGCACGTCCACATCGGTGTTGAGGAGCGCGTTGTAATCCATGACGCTGAGGGAAAGATTTGTGCCCAGAAGCTTGCCGAGAATGGCGTTGACGACGCCGCCATTGAGGCTGGCCAGCCGCGAACCGATCGAGAATGCGGCCTCGTTGGAGACGCCGGCAATGGCGCTGGCGCCGATCGTCGGAGCCGGCATGAAACTGCTGGAGAAAATAGGTCGTGCCGATGGTCCGCGCGGTCACACGCGCCGCATTATAGGGCGCCGCGCCCGGCTGGAAACGTTCGCCGACCGCGACGCCGGGATCGGCGGCATAGCGTCCGGGGCTGCACCAGAAGCGTATTGGCGGCCGCCGGTCCCTGGTCCGCCTCGTCGATGAGCGTCAAGTCGGTCACGCCGTTTGCCTTGAGAAGCGCGTTCGCCGCTTCGCCGGCATGGCCGATGTCGGAGGCGGCCGCGATCGCCGCCAGATCGGTCAGGTTCTGGATATGCCGCCGCTGCACATAAAGCGATCCTTCGTCCACGGCCACCGCCGCCAGCGCCAGCGCGACCGGCATGAGGAGGGCGGTTATCGTGGCCACATTGCCGGATCTGGAGCGCGGCAGGTTTCTCAGAGCCCGCCGCCATGGAGGTCTCCCGCCCTTGGCCATTCAAAGTCCCCCCATTCGGATTGTCGACGCCTGCGAGATGGTCATCCCGGGCAGCGGCAGGTCGCGCAGCAGGTTCCAGATGGGCAGGTCGCGTGCGTCGTAGTGCACGGCGACCGTGAACTGGTCCGGATCGCTGCTGCTGTCGGTGATGTCCAGCTTCAATTTGGTGCTGTCGACGAAGGGGTAGGACGCGGCGTTTCGATCGATGTAATTGGTGGCGAGCGAAACCCGCTCCTGTTCGGTCAGCCCGGCTATCGCGGTGCGCGCCGCGTCCGCCGCGATCTGCTGCACCGAATGGCTGGCTCCGAAATAGATGCCATAGGCGATCATGCCGAAGATAAAGAGCAGGAAAAGCGGCGAGAGGATTGCGAACTCCACGGCCGAGGTGCCGGCGCGGCAGCGGCAGAAACTGTTGAATGCCGATTTTCTCGATGCGGTCTGTCCCATGACGCGCACTCAAACAGGAATATATTCAGGATACTATCGCGAGCAATACAACTCAAAGGTGCATGAAGGCGAGTGACCACCACCTTGGAATTTTCCGGCTGGAACAATCAAGTGGATTCCAGTCCTCGGAACGCGGTGAAGACAGCTTGAACCTGCCTGACAGGTTCGGATCACGCCAAGGACGCGATGTGATCCGCGATGGCGAGCGAAGCGGTCAGGCCTGGCGATTCGAATCCGAAAAGATGGATCAGGCGCGGGTTCGACGTCTCGATGAGGAAATCGGCGGGTTCCAGTCCCGCGACCTTGGTTCGTATGCCGGCATAATCGGGATAGAGCGCGCGGTCCGGCAGGCCGGGCCAATATTTCCGGATCGCCGCGTAAAACGGCTCCGCGCGCGCTGGCGAGACGGCGTAATCGGGCGCATCGATCCATTCCACATCCGGTCCGAAGCGTGCCCGTCCTCCGAGGTCCAGCGTCAGATGGACGCCGAGCCCGCCCGGTTCTGGAACCGGATAGACCAGGCGCGAGAAGGGGGCTTTCCCGACAAGGCCGAAATAATTGCCCTTAGCGAAACGCAATTGCGGAATTCTCTCCAGCGATACGCCGTCAATCGAGAGCGCCACTTTTCTGGCTGCAAGGCCTGCCGCGTTGACGACGAGCGCCGCCCGGATCGACATCGCATCGTTCCCGCCGACATCGAGCCGCACGCCGTCTCCATCGATCGCGCCGCCGGCCACCGGCGCGCGCAAGGCCAAAACCGCGCCATGGTCCTCTGCTTCGCCCTGGAGCGACAGCATATAGGCGTGGCTGTCGATGATCCCGGTGCTCGGGGAGAGGAGCGCGCCGGAGACGTTGAGCGCGGGCTCCAGCAAGCGCGTGGCGTCGCCGTCCAGAAATTGCAGGTCGCCGACGCCATTCGCCCTCGCGTGGTTTGCGATGCCCTCCAGCGCGCCGATCTCCCCGTCGCTGGCCGCCACGACGAGCTTGCCGATCTTGCGATGCGGGATGCCATGCGCGCGGGAATAGTCGTAGAGCATCGCCCGTCCGGGCGCGCAGAACTTCGCTTTCAGACTGTCGGAAGGATAATAAAGCCCGGCATGGATGACCTCGCTGTTGCGGCTCGAGGTTCCTGTTCCGATGGCCTCCGCCGCTTCGAGCACGATAACCTCGCGTCCGGCCATCGCCAGTTTGCGCGCGATCGCCAGCCCTATGACCCCCGCGCCGATGACGACGCAATCGACGGCCTCGCTCATGGCAAACAGAGTTGTTTGGCGGGAGGATCGACGCGGGCCGGATGAACCTTTTTCAACGACGAAATCACTAACAGGCTTCGACTGTCAGAGTAGCCGGCGTCACGAGCGGACGGCGTTTATATCTGGGGGGTAATCGCTTCAACGGAGCCTACATGCCCCCGCCATGAGTATCGGCCCCGCCGTGGCTGTCACAATTACGAACGCAATCATACTGGTCGTAATACGAATCGCTCTTGTTGCTCTGACACGCCGATAACGTGACCAGAGCAGCCAGCACCGCGAATATCGCTCTTCTACGCATATGAAGCCTCCATCCGGCTGAACCACGAAAGCACACCAAGCGGGTTGCCAGCAATCGGAAATGGCGAAATTCAAATCAACCTGAGACAGGGAGCGCGTAGGACTTTTATAAATTATACGATTTGATCAGCCCGGATGACTCCAAGTCATCAATATCGGGACAAAATATAGCACCCGAATCGTGTCCGGTCACAACCATTCCTGCTCCCCGCCGACTGCTTACCGGCCGAAAGAACGTAAGGATCGGACAACCGCACCATTCAACCAAATCGGCAAAGTCAGCAGTGAATCCGATCGCAAACCGCCTCAGGAACGTTCAATGCGGATCGTCGACATTATCGACGTTGAGATAGACGAAGTTTCCACGACCCACTGCATTTTTCGGTTCACCTTCATCGAACGCGACACTCCGGAAATGTGGGAGCACGAGATCAATATCAATCACCCAAGGGAAAACATTCAAATCGGGGCGCAAAAAGAGTTCGCCCGGCTAACGCGTGCTCTTGGTGTCGGAGATGTCGAAAATGAGGAGCAACTAAAATCACTTTGTCGTCGTCCCATTACCATCATGCCGCGGTACGAAGGGGGGATGGATTATGCGCCTGCTCCTAAGGCCAACTACCAACTTGACGATGAATTTGACGAAGAAGATGACGATATCGCGGAGGCCGCGTGATGGATCCCGAGCAGTTCGAAGAGATTGTCCGTGGTGTGCTGGCTGAACGCGCCCCGGAAGATGAGCGCGTGGTTATGCCGATTGCGTCATTCCCCGCGCAGGACGACGACGGCGGCCTCATCGAAGTTATTGGCGTCACGTTTATGCGGTCGGACGATCAGGACTTGGGATTTGTGGTGATCGTAGAGGCAGAGGGAGGCGAAATGTTTCCGTCCCGCCGAAATAGTGTTTGGAGGAGGGAAGCAGCGTAACCAGTCACGCTATGGCGACAGAACTAGAGACGGATAAGCCACGATCGGCTTCCACTCGCCTCCGCCGACAACCGGATAAGGCTCCAAAAAACTTCCGCTGACTGGATATCCGGAGGGAGGCTCGGCGGCGTCGTCGGCCTCCGATTCTTTCATGACTTGCTGGATTAAAATTTCAAAACGGGTTGGGCGTCTGGGCATAGCGGACGGGAAACCTCCGATCCCCCGACCGGTTCCGAAAACGTCGATCACAAATGCGACTTAAAAATGAAAGGAACTGTCATGACCACCAAAGCCGCCACCGAGCCCGTTGTCATCAAGCGTCGCATTTCGTGGGCCGAGTTTTACAAGCTGCGGCCCGATTTGAAGCCGGCGAATGACGACGACAAGAAAGAGGCACGCAAAGGTAGCGGCACGCACCAGCAACAAACGGGCTAAGCTGGTGCCCCGCCGCGTCCGCTCTTCGAAGCAATCATCCAAGGCGGCGGCGCCGAGACTTCTTCAAGGATTCTCGCCCACCGGGCAAAACCGGCAAATGCATCTCGCGCTGCGGTCAGCGGGTAATCAGTATCGAATGCCCGTTGGCAAGCTCGCAACGCGGTTTCGTAGATCGTGCCTCGTCTTTCTTCCGGCCATTCGTAAAGGTACTCCAGTGCGTCTTCGAGGCAGGCCACCTCGCGAATTACCGTCTTACCGTCCTTTACAAAAACGGGACTATTGAACATCCGAACGCTCATCACATCCTCCATGCTACCCGCGTTCATGAAATTAATTCAGTCTCGGACGCCTCGCGTCAGACCTGAATTTTATATTGTGGCTCGGTCAGTCTGCGTCAAGAATGCCAACGCAGGGGCGCCTCCACACTTTCGGCGGGCCTCCACACCATGCGCCACACAGCGGCGACATGGTTGATGCAGGGCGGCGTCGATATGTGGCAGGCCGCAAGCTACCTCGGCATGACCAAAGAGACGCTGGAGAGGACCTACGGGCATCACCACCCAGACCATCAGGGAGAGGTTGGCGATGCATTCACCAGCGGGCGCGCGGGAAGGATTCAGCAATGATAGCTATATCATTGCCGTATTCCTTGCCGTGGAATTTTGAAAGGTTGTCCAACCCTTTGATTTCACTGGTCGGAGTGGCAGGATTTGAACCTGCGACCCCCTCGTCCCGAACGAGGTGCGCTACCAGGCTGCGCTACACTCCGTGACCAGTCGCGGGCTTATAACGTTCGGGCCATGATCCTGCAAGCGGGTTATGGCCGCCCGCGTCAGTACGGGCTCGCCACATCGCCGGTCTCGACATAGACCGTTTTCAGTTGCGAATAGTGCGACAGCGCGGCAAGCGCGTTTTCGCGGCCGACGCCCGATTGCTTGACCCCGCCGAACGGCAATTCCACCGGCGTGAGATTGTAATTGTTGATCCAGCAGGTGCCGGCCTGCAAATCGGCGATGACGCGGTGGGCGCGCGGCAGGTCGCGGGTGAACACGCCGGCAGCCAGCCCGAATTCGGTGTCGTTGGCGCGCGCCACGGCCTCATCCTCGTCGTGGAAGGAGAGCACGCTCATCACCGGCCCGAAGATCTCCTCGCGGGCGACGCGCATGCCGTCTTCGACATGGGTGAAGATGGTCGGCTCGACGAAGGATCCACCTTCAAAGCCCTGCAGGCGCGGAACGCCGCCGCCGCAATGAAGCGTCGCGCCCTCCTGCTTGCCGATTTCGATATAGGACATGACCTTGTCGTGCTGGGCCTTGCTGATCAGCGGCCCCATCTGCGTTTCGGGATCGAGCGGATCGCCGATGCGGATCTTCTTGGTGCGTTCGGTCAGCCGGTCGAGAAAGCGCTCGCGGATACCCTCCTGTACGAAGACGCGGGTGCCGTTGGAACACACCTGGCCGGTCGAATAGAAATTCGCCATCATGGCGCCGCCGACGGCGTTTTCGATGTCGGCGTCGTCGAAGACGATCAGCGGCGACTTGCCGCCAAGTTCCATGGTCACGTGCTTCATTTTAGAGCCGGCGAGCGCCGAAACCTTGCGCCCCGTCGGCACCGAGCCAGTGACCGAGACTTTCGCCACGGCGTCATGCCCGACCAGGGCCGCGCCGACATCGCCAAAACCCTGGACCACGTTGAAGAGGCCGTCCGGCAGTCCCGCTTCGGTATAGATTTCGGCGAGCGCCAGCGCCGAAAGCGGCGTCAGTTCCGACGGCTTGAAGACCATGGCGTTGCCGATGGCAAGCGCCGGCGCGGATTTCCACCCGGCGATCTGGATCGGATAGTTCCACGCCCCGATGCCGACGCAGACGCCGAGCGCCTCGCGGCGCGTATAGCCGAAGGGGCCGCCGAGATCGACAAAATCGCCGTTGAAGGCGGCTATGGCCCCGCCGAAGAATTCGAGCGCGTCGGCGGCGGAGGCGGGATCGGCCACCAGCGTCTCCTGGATCGCCTTGCCGGTATCGAGCGTCTCCAGCCGCGCCAGTTGATCGTTGCGCTCGCGCAAAAGGTCGGCTGCGCGGCGAAGGATGCGTCCACGCTCGACGGGCTTGCGGCGCGCCCATTCGCATTGCGCGGCGCGCGCGGCTTCCACCGCCAGCTCGATGATGTTTGGCGTGGCGGCATGGAGGTTGGCGATAACCTCGCCGGTCGCCGGATAGATCACGTCCAATGGCTGGCCGTGCTCGTCCTCGACGTAACGGCCATTGACGTAATGCGACGCCCTGGGCTGCACCTTCATTTTGCGGTTGCTCCTTCGCTTAGACCATCAGGCGCTGCAACATCGGTGCGAACGATCAGTTCTTCTGCACCTTCAACCCGTTCTGGTCGAGCTGGATTTCCACCCCCTTGGGCTTGGTCTGCTCGTGATAGAGATAACCGCCGAGCACCACGATAATGACGATGAGCGCGCCGACGAGAAGATAAAGCTGATTCTGTTTCATGATTGTCGACCCCTGATAAAGCCATGTTTGGCTCTCGATAGAGCGGCGCCGGTCGCAAGTCCAGTGGACCCAGGGTCCGTCAACATCTCAACGATCCGAGCCGTGCCAGCGCGGATTGATCCACGGCTCCTGATTGGATGGCGATAGCGGCGACTTGCCGAGAATATGGTCGGAGGCCTTCTCGCCGGTCATCATCGAGGGCGCGTTCAGATTGCCGTTGGTGATGCGCGGGAAGATCGAGGAATCGGCGACCCGCAGTCCATCCACCCCGATCACACGGCATTCCGGGTCGACGACGCTGGCCGGATCGGTCGCGCGGCCCATCCGGCAGGTGCCGCACGGGTGGTAGGCGCTTTCGACATGGTGGCGGATGAAACCGTCGAGTTCATCGTCCGACTGAACCTGGTCGCCCGGCGCGATTTCCGTGCCGCGATAATCATCGAAGGCGTGCTGGCCGAAGATCTCGCGCGTCAGGCGGATCGAATGGCGGAAATCCGCCCAGTCGTCGGCATGCGACATGTAATTGAAGCGGATGTCCGGCTTGTCCTTGGGGTCGCTGGAGCGAAGCGTGACGCTGCCGCGAGATTTCGACCGCATCGGTCCGACATGCGCCTGGAAGCCATGCGATTTCGCCGCAGCCTTGCCGTCGTAGCGGATCGCCACGGGCAGGAAATGATACTGGATGTTCGGATATTTGATGCCGGCGCGCGAGCGCACGAAGGCGGCGGCCTCGAAATGATTGGATGCGCCGAGCCCGGTCTTGAAGAACAGCCATTCCGCGCCGATGAGGGCTTTCGAGAAAGGGTTGAGCTTGGAATAGAGCGTGATCGGCTTGGTCGATGCCTGCTGGATGTAGAGTTCGAGGTGGTCCTGCAGATTCTGCGCCGACGCCGGGGCGGTCGGCGACGACATCGATGCCGTGTTCCTTGAGATGCGAACCGGGGCCGATGCCCGACAGCATCAGCAGCGTCGGCGAATTGATCGAGGAGGCGGCGACGATCACCTCGCGCCTCGCCTTGACGGTCTCGATGCGTCCGCGCGCCTCGATTTCGACCCCGACGGCGCGATGATTCTCGATGACGATTCTACGCGCGAAGCCGCTGACAAGCTGGACGTTTTTTCGCTTCAGCGCCGGCCTCAGATAGGCGTTGGCCGCCGACCAGCGCCGGCCATTATGGATGGTCTGCTCCATCGGCCCGAAGCCTTCCTGCTTGGAGCCGTTATAGTCGGCGGTCGTCTCGAAGCCCGCCTGCCGGCCCGCCTCGACGAAGGCGGCAAAAAGCGGGTTGCGGCTGGAACCGCGCTGCACATGCATCGGGCCGTCCGTGCCGCGCCAGCCTTCCTCGCCGCCATGCGACGTTTCCATTCGCTTGTAGTAGGGCAGCACGTCGGCGAAGGACCAGCCTGATGCGCCTTCCTCGGCCCAATGGTCGAAGTCGAGCGCGTGGCCGCGCACATAGACCATGCCGTTGATCGAGGAGGAGCCGCCCAGCACCTTGCCGCGCGGGGTGGCGAGGACGCGCCCGCCCAGATGCGGTTCCGGCTCGCTCGCGAAACCCCAGTCGTAGCGGCTCATGTTGAGCGGGATCGAGAGCGCCGCCGGCATCTGGATCAGCGGTCCGTAATCGGTGCCGCCATATTCGATGACGATAACGGAATGCCGCCCGTCCTCCGACAGGCGGTAGGCGAGGGCGGAGCCGGCCGATCCGGCCCCGACGACGACGAAATCCGCCTCAGCCATGGAAACAGGGGTGGTGGTACGAAGCCAGCGCGGCAACCGAATGACCGGGCATCATCACATCGCCCTCAGCGATTCCCAGGACACCATCACATGCTCGGCGAAGGCGGGGCGCTTCTGCAGCCGTTCGTAATGGGCGTCGAGATGCGGTGTCGCAGCGCGTATCATCGGCATCGTGTAGTAGCGGTAGAGCAGGTGCGCGAAAGGGATGTCGGCGAAGGTGAAAACCGCGCCGGCGAGATACGGACCCTTGCCGATGCGTTCGTCAGCGATCGTCGCGACCTGCTGCAATTGGGCTTCCAGCCGGCCGGTCAGCGCGGCGTCGCGCTCGGCCTCCCTGGTGCGCACGACCTGGCCGAAAAGCTGGCCCATCACCGGCGTGAAGGTCGACCGGCCCCATTCAGCCCATTGGTCGAGGAGGGCGCGCTTGCCGGCGTCCTGCGGCCAGAACGGCTCGCCGCCATGGCGCGCGCCGAGATAGCGCAGGATGGCCGCGCTCTCGAACAGCGTGACGTCGCCATCATCGATGCATGGGACGAGGCCGTTCGGGTTCATCGCCAGATACTCCGGCGTCTTCGTCCCGCCAAAGGAACCGCCGACATCGAGACGCCGAAAGGGCAGCCCAAGCTCGCCGATCGTCCACATGACCAGTTGGACGTTGGAGGACGTTGCACGTCCGTGAATTGTGATCATTCGGTCCTCTCCTCATTCGCCCCTCGGAAAGCGCTTGCGCTCTTCCAGCGTGTCGAGGTTCATGTGGTTGCGCATGTAGCGTTCGGACGCCTTTTGCAGCGGCTGGAATTCCCACGGGTAGTAGGCGCCGTTGCGCAAGGCCGGATAGACGACCCACCTGCGCGCCTGGCTTTCGCGCACGGCGGCGTCGAACCCCGCCATGTCCCAGCGCGCATGCACTTTGGCCATGAAGCGGGCGACGGTTTCGGCGTGGGCGGGATCGGTGGCGAGGTTGTGCTTCTCGTGCGGATCCGATTCCAGATCAAACAGTTGCGGCGGATCGATCTCGCAATGGACGAATTTGAAACGGCCGTCGCGAATGGCGATCATAGGCGCATAGGTGCCCTCGGCGGCATATTCCATCAGCACCGGGGCATCCCGACTTTCTCCCCGCATGAGTGGCAGCAGCGACTGCCCGTCGGTCCACGGCATGATGCCGTCCACGTCGATGCCGGCGAGACCGGCCAGCGTCGGCAAAATGTCGAGATTGGAGACCGGAGTTGCAATCAGGGAAGGCTCGACGCCGGGACCCGCGACCATCAGCGGAACGCGCGCCGATCCTTCGTAGAACGACATCTTGAACCACAGGCCACGCTCGCCCAGCATGTCGCCATGGTCGGAGCAGAACAGGATGATCGTGTTGCCGAGCATGCGCGTACGCTCGAGCACCGAGACAAGTTCGCCGAGTTTGTCGTCGAGATAGCTGATATTGGCGAAATAGCCGCGCCGCGCCCGCCGAACCTGCTCGGCCGTGATCGAATAGCTGGCATAGTCGCTCGCCCGGTAGAGCCGTTGCGAATGCGGATCCTGCTCGTCATAGGGGATGAAGCCGGTGCCGGGCTCGAGCTCGGAGCAATCCTCGTAGAGGTCCCAATATTTGCGCCGCGCGACGTATGGGTCGTGCGGATGGGTGAAGGAAACCGTCAGGCACCAAGGACGGCGGTCGCCATCCTCCGAAACGCGCGCGAACTCGAACAGCTTCTGGCAGCCATGGAAGGCGACCTCGTCGTCATATTCCATCTGGTTGGAGATTTCGGCGGCGCCCGCGCCCGCAACCGATCCGAGATTGTGGTACCACCAGTCGATGCGCTCGCCGGGCTTGCGGTAGTCCGGCGTCCAGCCGAAATCGGCGGGGTAGATGTCGGTCGTCAGCCGCTCCTCGAAGCCGTGCAACTGGTCCGGCCCGACAAAATGCATCTTGCCCGAAAGGCAGGTGTGATAGCCGGCGGCGCGCAGATGATGCGCGTAGGTCGGGATGTCGGAGGCGAATTCCGCCGCGTTGTCATAGACGCGCGTGCGAGACGGCAACTGCCCGCTCATGAACGACGCACGGCCCGGCGCGCAAAGCGGCGAGGCGGTGTAGTTGTTGGCGAAGCGTACCGAACGCGCGGCCAGCGCCTTCAGGTTCGGCGCATGCAGGAAATCGGCCGGCCCGTCCGGGAAGAATGTCCCGTTGAGCTGGTCGACCATCACGATGAGGATATTGGGGCGTTTTTGCTGCGTCATTTTGTACGGGAAAGCCTTGTGTGCAGATAGTCTTCGACAAGTTGGGCGGCCGATACCGCATCGGCTGGACCGTCCTTGAGCGCGCGGCGGATATAGAGCCCGTCGATCAGCGCCGCGACGGTCTCCGCCGCCGCCGTCGCCTCGGCGCGCGGCAAAACCGCGCTCAGCCCGCTCATCAAATTGGAGTGCAGCCGCCGCGCATAGACGAGCAGCAGCCGGCGCATGGCCGGCGATTTCTGCGCCTCGACATAGAAGGCGAGCCAAGCTGCCACGGTCTCCGGCCGGAATTGCGCTTCGGAAAAATTGACCGCGACGACAGCCGAAAGGCGCTCGCGCGGTGTTGAGGCCTTTTTCAGGGCAACCCGCAGATCCGCGCCGAGTTCAGTCAGGAGATGGCGCATCGTCGCCTGCAGGAGTTCGTCCTTGGCACCGAAATAATGATGGGCGAGGGCGGAGGAAACGCCCGCCCGCCCGGCGATCTGCGACATGGTTACGTCGAGCGCGCCGCGTTCGCCGATCGCCGAGATGGCGGCATCGATCAGCGCGCGCCGGCGCAACGGTTCCATTCCGACTTTCGGCATCGTTCAAGCTCCCGGCGCGACGCTATTTTTAATTGACCCATCAATCAATAAAAAAATGGCGGCGCTTCGGCGTCGATTGCCTCATTGCTTCGTCAGGCGCGCGCACTCAAAGCGGGGTGGACTCTTCTCCCTCGGAACGAACGTTGCCAGCGAGCCGGCAATCCTCACCGCCTCTTCATCCCATGGCGAAGCAGCCGCAGGATTGGCGCACACTGACTGCTTCGTCATCCTCGGCTCGCGCCCTTGAATAGAAAAGTACCGCGTCAACCTGAAATCGCAGAGGCAACAAAGGGGAGAGACACCGTATCGCTTCGCCAAGGATGACGAACGGACTTTACGCGGGCCTTGCTAATGTCCATTTTAAGGGCGACCCGTGGTTTCACGATAATTATGCCGCAGGAGCGGCGGAGGAACTGGATATGAGTGCATGTATCGTCGGCTGGGCGCATTCGCCCTTTGGCAAGCTGCAGGATGAAACGGTCGAAAGCCTGATCGTCAAGGTGGCGGGAGACGCCATCGAACATGCCGGCATTGGCCCCGAAGATGTCGACGAGATTGTTCTCGGCCACTTCAATGGCGGCTTTTCCGCCCAGGATTTTACCGCGAGCCTTGTGCTTCAGGCTGACGACCGGCTGCGCTTTAAGCCGGCGACACGTGTTGAAAACGCCTGCGCGACTGGGTCGGCGGCCGTCCGCCAGGGCCTGCGCGCCATCGACTCGCACGCCGCCCGCATCGTGCTTGTCGTGGGCGTCGAGCAAATGACGACGACGCCCGGACCCGAAATTGGCAAGAACCTGCTCAAGGCTTCCTATCTGCCGGAAGAGGGCGACACGCCGGCAGGCTTCGCCGGGGTCTTCGGCAAGATCGCCAGCGCTTATTTCCAGCGCCATGGCGACCAGTCTGACGCGCTGGCCGCGATCGCGGCAAAGAACCACAAAAATGGCGTCGAAAACCCTTACGCGCAGATGCGCAAGGATCTTGGCTATGATTTCTGCCGCCAGGAGAGCGACAAGAACCCGTTCGTGGCCGGGCCGCTCAAGCGCACCGATTGCTCGCTCGTGTCGGATGGCGCGGCGGCCATCGTGCTCGCGGACACACAGACGGCGCTTTCCATGGGCCGCGCCATCGCCTTCCGCGCCAACGAACATGTGCAGGATTTCCTGCCCATGTCGAAGCGCGACATTCTTCTCTTCGAAGGCTGCGAAGCGGCCTGGGAGCGGGCGCTCAAGAATGCCGGCATCAAGCTTGATGATCTATCCTTCGTCGAGACGCATGATTGCTTCACCATCGCCGAGCTGATCGAATATGAAGCGATGGGGCTTGCTCCGCGTGGTGAAGGTGGCAAGGCGGCGCTCGATGGCTCGACCGCGAAGGGCGGCCGCCTGCCGGTCAATCCTTCGGGCGGCCTGAAATCCAAGGGCCATCCCATTGGGGCGACGGGCGTCTCCATGCATGCGCTGACCTCGATGCAATTGATGGGCGAGGCCGGCGGCATGCAGATCGAAGGCGCCAAGCTGGGCGGCATCTTCAACATGGGCGGCGCGGCGGTGGCCAATTACGTATCGATTCTGGAACGCATCAAATAAGCCTGCCGGCGCCGTCGCGCGGCGAACAAGGCGTCGCCTTGCCTCGTTTCGACCAGATCAAAAGGGCTTTGCCCGAGGGAAAAGGGATTCAGGCCAATGGATAATCCGGTCCTGGTCGAGGTCACGCGCGGCGGCAAAATCGAAAGCCGGCATCGCGGCTCGATCGCCATCGTCGATGCCGATGGGGCGACGCACACGATCATGGGCGATATCGACCAGCCGGTATTCCCGCGATCGGCGGTCAAGTCCATTCAGGCCCTGCCACTCGTCGAGAGCGGCGCGGCGGACGCTTTTGGCTTCGGCGACAAGGAACTCGCCCTGGCCTGCGCCTCGCATTCGGGGGAACAGGCGCATACCGAACTGGCGCGTTCCATGCTGCGGCGGGCGGGTCTGGACAAATCCGCGCTAGAATGCGGAACGCAATGGCCAAGCCGGCAGGAGGCGACCATAGAGTTGGCGCGGTCGGGACGCGAACCATCGGCTTTGCACAATAATTGTTCTGGCAAGCATTCCGGGTTTCTGTGCGTCTGCCAGCAGGAAAAGATCGATCACCGCGGCTACGTCGCGATGGATCACCGGCTGCAGGACATGGTCCGCGACGCCATGGAAGGCGTCACCGGCGCGCCGCACGGTCTCGACAATAGCGGTACCGATGGCTGTTCGATCCCGACCTACGCGATTCCATTGAAGAGCCTGGCATTGGGTTTCGCCCGCATGGCGACCGGCTCGCATGTCGGCCCGAAACGCGCCGCCGCCGCCAGACGGCTGTTTGCTGCCTGCATGGCGCAGCCGTTTTACGTCGCCGGGACGGATCGGGCGTGCACGAAGATCATGGAAGCCGGAGCGGGGCGCATCTTCGTCAAGACCGGCGCGGAAGGCGTCTTTTGCGCGGCCGCGCCCGAACTGGGTCTTGGCATCGCCCTCAAATGCGATGATGGCGCCGGCCGGGCGGCCGAAACGGTCATCTGCTCGGTGCTGGCCCGGCTGTTCTCCGCCGACGATGCCCTGTCCCGCAAGCTGGCCAGTCTGGCGCACCCGGTTCTGAGCAACTGGAACGGTATCGAGGTGGGCGCGGTTCAGCCGGCGCCAGCCCTGGTCCTCAATGATCCGTCGATGGTCAACTGACCCGGTTGCCTTTGACGGTCAGATTGCCGTGGTCGCCGCTTCCGGCAAGCGCAAGGTCGCCCGTGGCTGGGTCTGTCCAGCGATAGCCGACGATTGCGCCGCTCTTCGTTTCCGAGATGGAATTGTCCGAAATCACGGCCGATCCGGCGCCTTCCACGACGGATACGGCGATGCCTGTACCCGCCTTGCGGATGACGTTGCCGGTGGCCACCACGTTGCGCATGAACGCGCCCCAGCCGATGTTGATGCCGTAAAGCGGCGCGCCTTCCACGACATTGCCGGTGAGGGAGCAATCGGCCTCCGCGTTGATGCCGATGCCGAAGCCCGGCGGATCGCCCTTGTAGGGTCCGGTCGTCGAAAGGTTGCGCACCATGTTTCCCGAGCACACGCCCAGGTGTCCGCCCCTGTCGAAATTGACCATGGAAATGCCGTTGGCTGCGCCGTCAACGATGTTGCCGCTGATGACGGCGCCTTCGAAGGCGAATTCGGCGTAGATGGCGGTCTCGCCGGACTGGCGGCAGGTGTTGGAGCCGATCTGGATGTCGCTGGCGCTGTTGGCGCGGATCGCCGAGAAGGCGCAATCGGCGATCGAATTGCCGGAAACGATCGCGCCGTTGGCGCGAAAGACATTGATGCCGTTGCCGTTCTGGCCGGTGCCGCCACTCTTGGCCGCGATGCGCTCCACGCGGTTGCCGCGGATGATCGTGCCGTCATCCCCCGCCTTCCAGCGATGCGCCAGAATGCCGCCATTGGCGCAATCGGCTACCCGATTCCCGGTGATCTCCAACTGGCTCGCTTCGACGGAATAGATACCCGCGTCCGCCGCTCCCGAAATGCTGGATCGTTCGATGCGGCCGCTGGCGCGTTCGAGTGCGACGGCGCATTTGCTCGAGCCGGAGATTTCGCAATTGTCGATCACCAGATGGCCAACGCGGTGGGCGTCGATAAGACCTGTGGTCTGGTCGCCAAGCCATTGATTGTCGCCGTCGATGACGATGCCGGAAAGCTCGAACCGTTCCGTGCTTTCCGCAAGGAGGAAATACCCGTTGCCGCCATAGACGATACGCGTCGCCCCCGGCACGCCGACCAGACGCACCCGGTCGGGCAGCGTCAGATTGGAAACTACATAACGTCCCGGCGGCAGGAATATCTGCTGGTCGTGATCCGCCGCCTGTTTCAGCATGCGCGCGAAAGCCCGGCTTTGGTCATCCAGCGCGCCGGGACGGGCGCCAAGGTCAGTGGCGTTGATGGACCCACGCATGGCGGCCAGTTCGATCCCGCCGAGGCCCGTCGCCCGCGCCACGGAAGGCAGCGCCAACCCCGCTACCGCGACGCCAGCCGTGGCCTTGAGAAAGGTGCGCCTGTGCATTTTCGATACGATCATGTTCATACCCGAATGCATTGCACGAGCTGTGCCATCCTCCAGCGTCCCGTACAGAGACACATGCGGCGCGCGACGATCCAACCCGCCGAGTGCTTGTTTAAGCGGCAAGGAATGCTAAGTTCGTTCCATGAGCAGAGCATTCACCCGCGAACAGGACGACGACAGGTCGCCCAACGATATCGGCGAGCGCCCCATCAGCGAGCATCGCAATCTCGTGACCCACGAAGGGCTGGAGATGATCGAAGCTGAGTCGGCCGCCTTGCACGAGGAACTGGCGAAAGCCGAAGCGGACAGTGACCGCGAGAAGATCGCGCTCGTCTCCCGCGACCTGCGCTACTGGTCGGCGCGACGCGAGAACGCGGAATTGTCCGTTCCAGACCCGGAGAGCGACGTCGTCCGTTTCGGCATGACCGTTACGATCGAAGACGAAGACGGAAAGGCCCATAGCTGGAAGATCGTAGGCGAGGACGAGGCCGACGCGACGAAGGGCAAGATTTCCCATGTCTCGCCGATGGCGATCGCACTCTTTGGCAAAAGCGTCGGCAAACTGGCGACCGTTAACGGCAAGGAATGGGAGATCACCGCGATCGACGCGGGCGGGTGACCTGTGAATACGGCCTAGTTACCCTATCGGATGAGTGTGGTCGCGGAAGAAGGCCGTGGCTCCGGATTCATCGATCTCGCCTGCGGTTATCATGGTGACAAGCTGGATAATTTCCTCCTGTTCGGCCTCTAGCGTTAAGCCGCTGAAGTAAAGAAAAGTATCGGCGGCCGCCAATCCGGCGCGCTTGTTGCCATCCATGAACGGATGGTTCTTGACGATGCCGAAGAGATAGGCTGCGGCCAATTCACAAAAATCCGGCGTTCCGTGCGCTTCCTTTTGCAAGGGCCGCGCCAGCGCGGATTCGAGCATCCCTTCATCCCTTATGCCGGTCGCGCCGCCATGCAGACGCAACTGTTCCGCATGGAGCGCCTCGATAAATTCACGCGAGTGAAAGTCCGTCATTTAGCAAGCGCGCGATACGCTTTCTCGTACTTCTTCATCCGCTCACGGGCGATCTTCATCTTCCGCTCGAAATCTTCGGGATCGTCGGTCACACGGCGCAGTCTCAACTCGTTCCCGTCTTCGATGAGCGCTAGGGAGTCGCCAGCATGCAGATTATATCTGTCGAGGATTTCTTTCGGCAGGATGACGCCTTCCGAGTTGCCGATCTTGCGGATGGTTGTGTTCATGGCCGGCCTCCAAGTTATAACGCGTAATATAACATGAAGGCATTATTGTTACAACCGTCGTTACAACAAGTCGGCTAAAGCCAGCCCTTCTTGCGGAAAAACACCAGCGGCAGGACGGCCGAGAGCACCATCAGCCCAAGCGCCCACGGATAGCCTGCCAGCCACGACAATTCCGGCATGTGGTGGAAGTTCATGCCGTAGATGGAAGCGACAAGGGTAGGGGGCATGAACACGACCGCGGCCACCGAGAATATCTTGATGATGGCGTTCTGCTCGACCGAAACCAGGCCCACCACCGTGTCGAGCAGGAAGGTGATCTTGTTGGACAAAAAACCGACATAGTCGTTCAGGGATTGGGTGTCGCGTTCGAGTGATTTCATCCAGGCGCGGGCATCCTTGCCGGTCTTGCCGTTGACGGTGCCGGCGGACAGATAAACCAGCATGCGGTTCACGCCGGAGAGGCTTTCGCGGACTTTCGAAAGAAAATCGCCTTCCTTACCGATTTTGCGCAACGCTTCCCGAAAGGCTGGAGTGCCCATCGGCCGGCTACCGGGCACCGCGCCGAAAAGCATGGATGACGTTTCATCGAGCCCGCCGGAAACATTTTCCAGAATGTCTGCGATGCGGTCGGTTATGGACTCCACGAGACCAAGGAACAGCCAACTGGCGTCGCATTTGGGCGCGATCACTCCGTTGCCCGGCTTGGCGATCCGCGCAACGAACTGGGCAAAGGATTTCGGCTCCGAGTAGCGCAGGGTCACCAGCCGATTGCCGGCCAGAATGAAGGTGATGGGGGCGATGCCCGGCGATCCGACGTGGGAGGAATGAAGCACCGACGCGGTCATGAACTGCACGCCATTTTCCGTATAGAAGCGGCTTGATTCTTCGATCTCGCGCATTTCCTCGCGGTTGGGGATTTCAACCCCCAACATCTTTTCTACGATTTGTTCTTCTTCCTTGGTCGGCGCATTCAGATCGATCCACGCCACCCCATCCGGTATGCCGATGGCCGGATCGATGTTGGTCGGCAAGAGGCATTCGCCCTCTTTCAGATACGCCGTCAGCATTTCCGTGGCCTGCCTTCTGCGGTTATTATACGGATGATCGTCTCGGCAAGGGCGCTGACACCAAGTTCATGTGCCGTGCCGCCGCGCCGGATCGATTGCCCCCAGGAGCGTGTCCATCAGACTTTCGGCGGCTTCGGGAATGGCCGTGCCCGGCGGAAAGATCGCGTCCGCGCCCGCCTTCCGGACCGCATCGAAATCGTCGGGCGGAATAACGCCGCCGGCAACGATCATGATATTCGGCCGGCCCTGATTTTTCAGAGCCTGCTTGAGTTCGGGGATAAGGGTCAAATGCCCGGCCGCAAGTGACGACGCGCCGACGATATGCACCTCTTTTTCGACCGCCAGACTGGCGATCTCCTCCGGTGTCTGGAACATGGCGCCGACGGTGACGTCGAAACCGAGATCGGCGAAAGCGGTGGCGATGACTTTCTGTCCACGGTCATGACCGTCCTGACCCATCTTGGCGACAAGAATGCGCGGATCCGAGCCTGTAAGGCGATTGAAATCGGAGACTTTGTCCATCACGCGGTCGACCACCGCGCTTTCGCCGATTTCCGCGCGGTAGACCCCGGAGATCGTACGAACTTCCGCGACATGGCGCCCATAAGCCTTTTCCAGCGCGAGCGAGATCTCGCCGACGGTGGCCTTGGCGCGAGCCGCCCGCACCGCAAGCTCGAGCAGGTTTCCATTGCCGCCCTGGGCGGCCTGCGTCAGCGCGGAGAGGGCGCTTTCGACGGCCTCTACATCGCGCGTCCCCTTCAATTGCTGCAGCTTGGAAAGCTGGCGGGCGCGGACTTCGGCGTTGTCGACCTTGAGCACGTCGACGTCGGTATCCTTCTCCGGGCGATAGCTGTTGATGCCGACCACCATCTGATCGCCGGAATCGATCCGCGCCTGCGTGCGAGCAGCCGCTTCCTCGATGCGCAGCTTGGGCAGGCCCTGCTCGATGGCCGCGGCCATTCCGCCGAGCAACTCTACTTCATCGATATGTGAAAGCGCCCGTGCCGCGAGATCGTGCGTCAGTTTCTCGACATAGAACGAGCCGCCCCACGGGTCGATGATCCGCGTGGTGCCGGATTCTTTCTGCAGCACCAATTGCGTGTTACGCGCGATGCGCGCCGAATGATCGGTCGGCAGCGCCAGCGCCTCGTCGAAGGAGTTGGTGTGCAGCGATTGCGTATGCCCCTGAGTCGCGGCCATCGCTTCGATCATGGTGCGCATGATGTTATTGTAGGGGTCCTGCGCGGTCAGCGACCATCCGGAGGTCTGGCAATGCGCCCGCAAGGATAGGGAGCGCGGGTTCTTCGGCGCGAAATTCCGCTGCATCAGCACCGCCCAGATGAGACGCGCCGCGCGCAGCTTGGCCACCTCCATGAAGAAATTCATGCCGGCATTCCAGAAGAAGGAAAGCCGTGGTGCGAACTTGTCGATGTCGAGCCCGGCCGCGACGCCGGCGCGCGCATATTCGATGCCATCGGCGATCGTGTAGGCGAGTTCGAGATCGACCGTCGCTCCCGCCTCCTGGATATGGTAGCCGGAAATCGAGATCGAATTGAATTTCGGCATGTGCTCGGACGTGTAGGCGAAGATGTCCGAGATGATCCGCATGGATGGCATCGGCGGATAGATGTAGGTGTTGCGGACCATGAACTCCTTGAGGATGTCGTTCTGGATGGTCCCTGCGAGGTCCTTCTGCGCGACGCCCTGTTCTTCACCGGCGACGATATAGAGCGCCATGATCGGCAGCACCGCGCCGTTCATGGTCATCGATACCGTCATCTGGTCGAGCGGGATGCCATCGAAGAGTTGGCGCATATCAAGGATGGAATCGATGGCGACCCCTGCCATGCCCACATCGCCGGCGACGCGCGGGTGGTCGCTGTCATAGCCGCGATGGGTGGCGAGATCGAAAGCGATCGACAGGCCCTTCTGGCCAGCGGCGAGGTTACGCCGGTAGAAGGCGTTCGATTCTTCGGCCGTCGAAAATCCGGCATATTGGCGGATCGTCCAGGGTTGCTGGACATACATCGTCGGGTAAGGGCCGCGCAGGAACGGCGCGGCGCCGGGAAACGTATCGAGATAGGGCAGGCCGGCGAGATCCTTCTCGCGGTAGGAACGGCGGATCGTAATGCCTTCCGGCGTCAGCCATTTGTCGCGCGGCGGCTTGTCTGGCTGCGCCCTTGGTTCGCGCCATTCAAATTCCGAAAAATCTGGAATCACGCGTTGTTCCTCAATGTCTGGTCGAGCCGCATGGCCGGCAACCGCTCGCAAAAGACGGTGCCATCCTCCGGCATTGGCCGCTTTTCAGCCTTTAGCGTCGACACCGGGCGTTCCTTGTCGGCATTGAAGATCGTCGTTCCGACAATAGCCCGCTCGCCTTCCTGGAATTTTTTCGCGCGTTCGTCCCGCGCCGCCTTTACCCGATCCTGGAACAGCCCCTTCGACAGGCTGGCGAGCATGCCGCCCTCCGTTTCGATGCGGCGGAACTCGTCCCACGCCTCCTCGCAGAGCGCGTCGGTTATGGAAGCGCTGGCGCCCGAACCCGCCATCGGGTCGGCGACGAAATCGAGATGGCTCTCGCCAGCAAGGATGAGTTGCGTGTTACGCGCGATACGCCGGGCGTTCGCTTCCGGCAATCCATGCGCCAACGTATGCGGAAGCACTGAAATCGTGTCGGCCCCACCAACGCCGGCGGCAAAGGCGGCAATCGTGTTGCGCAGGATATTGGTCTCCGCGTCCCGCGTGGTCAGCATGCGGAAGGACGTTTCGGCGTGGATGCTGGCTTGCGACGGTTCGATCGAACAGGCCTCCTGTGCCAGCACCCAAAGCTTGCGCAGGGCCCTGATCTTGGCGATCGAAACGAACTGGTCCTGATCGACGCTGAGCGTGAAGCCGATATGCGGCGCCGCGTAAATCAGCGGCTGGCGCGCTTCCTCAAACATGCGCAGATGCGAAACCGCGGCGGCAAGCATGGCGCCCAGTTCCTGCGCTTCCGTCGCGCCGGCATTGTGATAGACGCGGCCATCCGCTTCCAGCAGCACCGCCGGAACGCCCATCGAGAAGAAGTGTGCCAGCGATTGGGGCATGGACGCCTGCAGCGCTTCGATCGACATGCGCAGGCGGCCGGTTCCGCCGAAATTGGCGGATGGGTCGATGCCGAACGACAGGCTGAGTCTTGGCCGGATCGGCCCGGCGCTGCGACAGCAGATCGACGAACCAGTCGACCGACAAACGGCTCGCCGGATGAACGTCTATCCGTAGATGTGTCTTGTTGAGGGGAACGCCCTCGAGCGCACGCGACAGTGCTTCCGCCGTTCCGGGCAGGCCATAACCGAACGCGTTGGGGGCGCCTTCGAAGACAAGCGCCAGGCCGGTCGCGCCGTTCTCGACATCGTCAAGCGCTTGCGCATTGGCCCGCGCCGGATCGGTGTCGTCGATGCGCTGGACGATTCTCCAGCAGGTCTTGGGATCGACGCGGCCTGCGGGTTGGGCGCTTTTGGCGCGCTGGTAGAGCGGATCGATGCGGATGTCGTCGTCGGTCCGGGAGAGAAGCGATTTGTCGAAATCAGCATCTCCCAGCGCCTTTGCCACCAGCGCCAGCCATCCGCTTCGGTCAGGCGTCGCCAGATCAGTTGTTCTGATGACGTCCGAATCCATGAAGCCTCCCTTTCTATCGAAAACTGCGACTGGTAATTTTAGGGTGTGCCGACGCGTATCGCAATGCATCATTCAGGTTAACCTCGCAACGGCCGCAGCTTCGCAAATTCAGTCGACGGCATTGTGACGTTTGCCGGTGCTGACTATACGGTTCCTCATCGGGTGTTCCCGCGCGTGCACCATGGAGCCTGGAGACACGACACATGGCCGACGACAAAAGCATCTTCATGGGGGCGAGCCGCAAACCCGACGATACCTATCAGCGGCCCGAGGAACTTCTCCTGCGCTACGGCAACCGCCACGGGCTGGTGACGGGAGCGACAGGCACCGGCAAGACGGTGACGCTGCAGGTGCTGGCGGAGGGATTTTCCAACGCCGGGGTGCCGGTATTCTGCGCCGACATCAAGGGCGATCTCTCGGGTATCGCGATGAAAGGCGAGGCCAAGGATTTCCTGGCCGCGCGCGCCAGGCAGGTGAAACTCGATCCCTATAAATTCGAGGAATTTCCGGTAATTTTCTGGGATCTGTTCGGCGAGCAGGGGCACCCGGTCCGCGCCACGATTTCAGAAATGGGGCCGCTGCTTCTTTCGCGGCTGATGGATCTGTCGGAAGCGCAGGAAGGCATCATGAACATCGCTTTCAAGATCGCCGACGACGAAGGCCTGCTGCTCCTCGACATGAAGGATTTGCGGGCGCTTCTTTCCAACCTCGCCGAGCGCGCGGACGAGATCGGGGCGAAATACGGCAATGTGACGAAAGCGTCGGTCGGCGCGATCCAGCGTACGCTGCTCATTCTCGAGCAGCAGGGAGCCTCGCACTTTTTCGGCGAACCGGCGCTAAGGATCGCCGACATCATGCGCACCACCCCTGATGGCCGGGGCGCCATCAACGTGCTGGCCGCCGACAAGCTGATGATGAACCCGAGGCTTTATGCGACGTTCCTGCTTTGGCTGTTGTCGGAGCTCTTCGAGGAACTGCCGGAGATCGGTGACCCGGACAAGCCGAAGCTGGTGTTCTTTTTCGACGAGGCGCATCTTCTGTTCGACGACGCGCCGAAAATCGTCATCGACCGTGTCCAACAGGTCGTGCGGCTGATCCGCTCCAAGGGGGTCGGCGTCTATTTTGTCACGCAAAATCCGCTCGATGTGCCCGATACCGTACTCGCCCAATTGGGAAATCGCGCACAGCACGCGCTTCGCGCCTATACGCCACGCGAACAGGCGGCGGTGAAAAGCGCGGCCGAGACATTCCGCGCCAATCCGGATTTCGATTGCGGAAAGGCGATCACCCAGCTCGGCGTCGGCGAGGCGCTGGTCTCGACCCTGGAGGCCAAGGCGGTGCCGTCGATGGTCCAGCGTACGCTGATCAGGCCACCTGCATCCCGCATTGGGCCGATCACGACCGCCGAACGCAAGAAGATCATGGACGAGAGCCCGGTGGCCGGACAGTACGACAAGACGATCGATCGCGAATCGGCGTTCGAGATGCTGCAGAAAAAAGCCAAGGACGCCGCCGACGTTGCAGCCGACGACAAAGCGCCGTCAAAGGACAGCCCGTCTTCCGGAGGATCGGCCTGGAGCGAAATTGGCGGGATGCTGACGGGCTCTTCGGGCGGAAGGAAGTCCAACCGCCAGTCGGTCGCTGAGGCGGCAATGAAATCGGTCGTCCGCTCTGTAGGCTCTTCGCTCGGCCGGGCACTCGTGCGCGGGATTTTGGGCAGCCTGAAGAGGTAGGCCGCCCATCATCGAAACTCGCAAATAAATGGTAAAATTTGCAACCAAATCAGATGTTCCAACAGTTCTGGTGAATCTCAACCGGAACTGCTGGAATAATCTTCTTACACGACCAGAACCGGCGTCTTCACCGGCACGCGGCTGTAGAGGTCGATGATGTCCTGGTTGATCAGGCGCACGCAGCCGGACGAGACCGCCTTGCCGATCGACCACCACTCGGGCGAGCCGTGCAGCCGGTAGAGCGTGTCGACCTTTCCCTGGAACAGATACAAGGCCCTTGCGCCGAGAGGGTTATTGAGCCCCGGCGCCATGCCGCCATTGCTTGGGCTATATTTGGCCAGTTCAGGCTGCCTGGCGATCATATCCGCCGGCGGCGTCCATTTCGGCCATTTCTGCTTCCACTGGACATGGGCGCGACCGGACCATGCGAAACCCTCACGGCCGATACCAACGCCGTAGCGCATCGCCTGTCCGTTCTCCATGACGAGGTAGAGGAACCGCGTCGGCGTGTGCACGACGACCGTCCCGGGTTGCTCGCCTGTCGGGTCCTCGACGATCTGGCGTAAATATTGCGGGTCGATCTTCTCGTAGGGTATCGCCGGGAGCTGGTATCCTTCATCGACTCTCGGACCATACATGAGCGCGAGATCGTCATTGTAGTCGGGTTCCAGGGGAGCCGCGTCGGCATCGTCGAATGCTGGACGCCTCGGGAGCGTCGTACACGCGGAAAGCGCCGCCGCCGCGCCGACTGCGGCGACCGAAAGAAAGCGCCGCCGGTCGAGCGCGCCGTGAAGAAGTTTGTTGCCTGCCATAGCTTTCCGGATTTCCTGTCTGAAATTTGAATTGCTTCGCCTGAGTCTCTTGGGCGGATAAACGGCGGCGAATGCGGCTGGAAATAGGCTAACGCCCCGGGAATGACCCAGATGCGTCCATCTGTTGCACATCGGCAACGCGCATCCGAGCACGGGCCCGGGTGTCGACCGTCCCGGCGTCAGGAAGACGGAATCAGTCTGTCCAGGCTCGGCAGAATGATGCTTGGCGCATGATCCCTGTATTCATCCGGTTGGTTTGTTCGGTTTATCCAGGCGGTGCGAAAGCCGAACTGGGTCGCGCCGGCGATGTCCCATCTGTTGGAAGACTGAAAGGACACGGCATCGGGATAGAGCCGCCATGCGGTTGTGACCATGTCGTAGACCGACTGATCGGTCTTGAAGCGGCCGATGGCGTCAACCGAAAAAATATCGTCGAGCACATTTTCCAGCGCCGCTGCCTTGACCGCTGTTTCGAGCATTGCCGGAGAACCGTTGGAAAGAATGGCGACGCGCGCCCCCTCCGCCTTGAGCGCCTTCAGCACGGCGGGAACTTCAGGATAGCAGTCGAGGTCCCGGTAGGCCTCAAGCAGTTTCGGTTTGAGAGCCGGATCGACGGACGGATATTTTGCAAAGGCGAAATCGAGCGCCTGCTCGGTAAGTTGCCAGAAATCGACGTAGGACCCCATCAGGGTATGGACCCAGGAATATTCGATCTGCTTGACGCGCCATAGCTCCGAAATGGCCTGCCCGTCGGGGCCAACTTCCCTGGCGTGACGGCGCACCGCCGCATGCACGTCGAACAGCGTTCCATAAGCGTCGAAAACAAAGGCGGAATAGCGCATGCGGCCCTCAAAAAATGATTTTCGGCCTGAACTTAGCGTGGTGTTGCATTCCGCGCGACCCCCGACTGGACCACGATTTGTTGTACGATGACGATTGACGGGGAAGCACAAAGCATCTTCCATGCACGCTCATAACGCTTCGTATTCTGGGATGGATCGCTCGAATGAAAGTGAATACCGCCGCTCAGACGGCTACCTGGACCTATGTCGACGGTGAATGGCATGAGGGCAATGTGCCGCTGGTTGGGCCGCGCAGCCATGTGATGTGGTTGGGATCCAGCGTGTTCGACGGCTCGCGCTGGTTCGACGGCGTTGCGCCGGACCTCGACCTGCATGCCGCCCGCGTCAACAATTCGGCGACCGCGCTCGGCTTGAAGCCGACCATGGAAGCGGATGAAATCATTCGTCTGACCTGGGAGGGGCTGAAAAAATTCGACGGTAAGACCGCCGTCTATATACGGCCGATGTACTGGGCCGAGCATGGCGGATATATGGGCGTCCCGGCCGATCCGGATTCAACGCGATTCTGCCTCTGCCTCTACGAATCCCCGATGATCGAGCCGTCCGGCTTCTCCATAACCGTGTCGCCATTCCGTCGTCCGACCATCGAGACGATGCCGACAAACGCCAAAGCGGGGTGTCTTTATCCCAACAATGGCCGCGCCATCATGGAAGCGAAATCACGCGGTTTCGATAATGCACTGGTGCTGGATATGCTGGGCAATGTCGCCGAAACCGGCTCGTCCAACATCTTCATGGTCAAGGACGGGCATGTGTTCACCCCGGCGGCGAACGGCACATTCCTTTCCGGCATCACCCGCGCGCGAACGATTTCGCTTCTCGCGGACTACGGTTTTCGCACGACGGAGAAGGCGCTTTCCATTCGCGACTTCCTCGAGGCGGACGAAATATTCTCGACCGGAAACCATTCCAAGGTCGTGCCGATAACCCGCATTGAGGACCGCGGCCTGCAGCCTGGGCCGGTGGCGAAAAAAGCGCGCGAACTCTATTGGGACTGGGCGCATTCGACTCCGGTCGGATGAAGCTCTAGAACCATCCCGAACCTCGCTGCGGGGTTGTCCGGAACGTAGGCGGGCCTATCTTGTCCGTAACGGAAATCGATAAAAAAGGAGACCGATGATGGCCTTTGAACTGCCTCCCCTTCCTTATGATTATGAAGCGCTACAGCCCTACATGTCCAAGGAAACGCTGGAATATCATCACGACAAGCATCACAAGGCCTATGTCGACAACGGCAACAAGCTTGCCGCGGAGGCCGGTATGGACGGTCTGTCTCTGGAAGAGGTGGTCAAGCAGTCCTACGGAAAGAATGCCGGCCTCTTCAACAACGCTGCCCAGCATTATAATCACACCCATTTCTGGAAATGGATGAAGAAGGGCGGCGGCGGCAAGAGCCTGCCGGCCAAGCTGCAAAAAGCGATCGACAGCGATCTCGGCGGCTATGACAAATTCAAGGCCGATTTCGCCAGCGCCGGCGCGACGCAGTTCGGATCGGGCTGGGCCTGGCTGTCGGTCAAGGATGGCAAGCTTGAAATTTCCAAGACCCCGAACGGCGAGAACCCGCTGGTCCATGGTGGCAAGCCGATCCTTGGCGTCGATGTGTGGGAGCATTCCTACTATATCGACTATCGCAACGCCCGGCCAAAATATCTCGAAGCGTTCGTCGATAGCCTGATCAACTGGGACTATGTCCTGGAACTCTACGAGAAGGCCTGACATTTCAAGAAACCCCGGGTCGGTCCCGGGGTTTCTTTTTGTTGACAATGCGTCACCATCCAGAAGCCGCTGATCACGCAAGCGTGAGGCCGCAGTGGTGGTTTGTCCGTCATGATCGGCATCGATGGTAAGCGCTATCAGAACGGATAAGCCCTGACTCAGGGAAGCCCTGGAGGACGCAGATGAACAAACTTTCCCTTGCCGTGTCAGTCATCGTGTTTTCAGCAACGGCCGCCATGGCGGCCGACAATCCTATCGCCACAAGAAAGTCCCTCATGGACGCCAACAGCGCGGCCGCCGGAATGGCGGCGGCGATGATGAAGGGCGATATCGACTACAACCCGACAATCGCTAAATCGGCGATCATGACCCTGCACGCCGTGGCTCATTCCTACGGGGCCTTTTTTCCGGAAGGTTCGGACAATGGCGACACGAAGGCGTCCCCGAAAATCTTTACCGACCGCGCTGGTTTCGATGCGGCGCTGGCGAAATTCCAGGCCGATACGGATGCCGCGGCCAAAGCATCTGGAAAAGACGGCCCGGCCGACCTCGCCGCCTTCAAGGCCGCGATGGGTCCGGTCTTCGGCAATTGCAAAAGTTGCCACCAGGACTACCGCCTCAAATAGCAGGGTTTTTCGGGGATGATATTCCGCAGGCTTGTCGTCTCCATTCTCCTGCTGGTTGTCGTCGCTGGATTGGCATTCTGGCTGCTGACGAAGCCGCGTCCGCTCGATCTTGCCACGCTCTCGGCCTTGTCGCCGGGCAATCCCGAAAAGGGCGAACGCATCTTCTGGGCGGGCGGGTGCGTTTCATGCCATGCCCGGCCGGGCGCCAAGGGCAACGCGCGGCTTGAGCTTGCCGGCGGGCTTGAATTGAAAACGCCGTTCGGCAACTTCATTCCACCCAACATCTCGCCCGACAAGACCGATGGCATCGGCGCTTGGACGCTTCATGATTTCGCCGACGCCTTGAAGCGCGGGATTTCTCCAGACGGCCGCCACTACTACCCGGCATTTCCTTATCCGTCCTATACGCGCATGCGGCTGCAGGACGTGGCTGACCTGTTCGCCTTCCTGAAGACGCTGCCGCCTGTTACAGGGCGTACACCGCCGCACGAATTATCATTTCCGTTCACGATCCGGCGCGGCATCGGGCTTTGGAAGCTTCTCTATTTGTCGGACAAGCCGGTCGTGGCGCTGTCCGCCGATGCTTCCGACAAGGTCAAAGCCGGGCAATACCTGGTGGAAGGCCCTGGCCATTGCGGCGAATGCCATACGCCGCGCACCGTCATAGGCGGTACCCGGGATGATCTCTGGCTTTCCGGCGCGGTGGCGGCCGAAGGCAAGGGCAAAGTTCCGAACATCACGTCCGGCAAGGGCGGGATCGGGGACTGGTCGGAAAAGGACATCGCCTATTATCTTCAGTCAGGCTTCACGCCCGATTTCGACTCGGTCGGCGGCGCTATGGTCGAAGTGCAGGAGAATATTGCTCATTTGCCGCCCGCCGACCGGGAGGCGATCGCCGCTTATCTGAAGGCGGTTCCGCCGCATCCCGACGGCTATCCGGCCAGCGCTCCGCAGACTGCCAAATAGCCCCGCTCTCTATCCTTCCATCGGCGGATCGTCAGGAGAACGAACTGTATTCGGGACAAGCTTGGCTCCAAGCTTGTCGGCGACCTTCAGCGCGAACGCATAGACGAATGCGATCTCCTCAAGCCGTGTAAAGCGGCCGGAAGCGCCGCCATGGCCGGCGCCCATATTAATCTTTAAAAGGATGGGGTTCCTGCCGGATTTGCGTTCGCGAAGCCGCGCCACCCACTTCGCCGGTTCCCAATAGGTGACGCGTGGATCGGTCAGTCCGGCGACGGCGAGGATCGGCGGATAATCCATCGCATCGACATTGTCGTAGGGCGAGTAGGAGGCGATGGTGTTGTAGTCGGCCCGCGAAACGGTCGGATTGCCCCATTCGGGCCATTCAGGCGGGGTGAGCGGCAAGGTTTCGTCCAGCATCGTCGTCAGAACATCGACGAACGGCACTTCCGCGATGAAACCGCCAAAGGCGTGCGGCGCCAGATTGGCGACCGCACCGATCAGGAGACCGCCGGCCGAGCCGCCCTGCGCAATGATGCGATCATGGTTGGTGTAGCGCTGGGCCACCAGATGCAACGCCGCATAGACGAAATCGTCGAATGTATTGTGTTTCCTGGCTTTCTTGCCGTCTTCGTACCAGGAAAAGCCCTTGTCCTTGCCGCCGCGCACATGGGCGATGGCGTAGACAAAGCCGCGATCGACGAGCGACAGGCAGTTGGTGTTGAACGACGCTGGAATGGCAATGCCGTACGCACCATAGCCGTAGAGCAGGCAAGGGGCCGTACCGTCCAGCGGCGTATCCTTGCGGTAGAGCAGGGAGATGGGCACCAGTTCACCGTCATAGGAAGGCGCCATCAGCCGGCGGGTCACGTATTCCTCCGCGTCATGGCCGGAGGGCACCTCCTGCGTCTTGAGCAATGTGCGCTCGCGCGACACCATGTTGTAGTCGAACAATTGCGAAGGCGTCGTCATCGACGAATAGGAGAAGCGGATGGTGTCGGTGTCGTATTCGTAGGATCCCGACAGACCGAGCGAATAGGCTTCCTCCGCGAACGCGATGACGTGTTCTTCGCCGCTTTCGCGTACGCGCACAACGATGCGCGGCAGGCCATCCTTGCGCTCCAGCCGCACCAGATGGTCCTTGAACGCCATGATCGACAGGATCAGCCGGCCCTTTTCGTGCGGTATGAGCTGTCGCCAGTTTGCCCGGCCCGGATCTTCGACGGGCGCGGTCATGATCTTGAAATCCTTGGCACCATCGGCATTGGTCAGGATGAAGAAGATGTCTCCGCCGTCCTCGACGTCGTATTGAAGGCCGGTTTCGCGCTCGGCCACCACGCGGGGCTTGGCTTGCGGATCGTCGGCCGGAAGAATGCGGTATTCCGACGTCTCATGGTCGTTGATGGCGATGAATATCCATTTGTTGGTCAGCGTCCCGCCGACATCCATGAAGAAGCCGGGGTCGCGCTCCTCATAGATCAGGCGGTCCCGTTTTCGGCCGAGCGTATGGTAGTAGATTTTGGAGGGCCGGTGGTTGGCATCGAGCTTCGTATAGAAGAAGCCCGACGCATCGGCGTTCCAGGTTCCCGAGCCACCGGTGTCCGATACGCTGTCGGACCCATCCGTACCGGTTGCCATATCGCGGACACGAAGCGTGTAGAACTCGGAGCCCTTGTCGTCGAAGCCCCATAGAAGCAGCTTGTGATCGGGCGAATGATCGGCCCCGCCGAGGCGGAAATAGGTTTTGGCTTCCGCTTCCGCGTCCCCGTCGAGAAGGATCTGCTGATCGCCGCCGTCACGCGGCGTGCGCAACAGGCGCGGTTGCTCGCCGCCTGCCTTGAAGGAGGTGCCATAGGCGAAAGGGCCGTCCTTCATGGGCACGGACGAAATCATCCTCCTTGATGCGCCCGCGCATCTCCTGGAGCAACTCCCTCCTCAAATCGGCCGTGTCGGCCATCATTGCTTCCTGATAGGCGTTCTCGGCGTCCAGATGGGCGCGTATCGCCGGGTCGAGGAGAGAAGGGTCCTTGAACACTTCCTGCCAGTTGTCCGCGCGCAGCCACGCATATTCGTCGACGCGCGTGATCTCATGCCAGCGATCCGCCGTCGGGCGCGCTTCGGTTGTCGGTGCGGGAATATCGGCGAATTTGACGCTCATGGAACCTCGTGGGGAAAATCGTAATGGAGTGAAAGTTCAGTGTCGGGGAAGGGGATGCCGGACGGCAGAGTTTCCGAACGCCTTGAATATAACGCAATGCCCCAAAAGTGTAGCCGCGTCGCCAACGCTGTTTTGGCAGGATGACCGGCCGCGCTGGCCGATTGCGGCCTTGTGGCGAGAATGCCGACCGTTTAAGGACATCCTGCCCGGAAATGGAAGCATTGGAGTTGCAGGCGGAATGCAAACAGGCGCACAGCCGCTGATGCTCATCGTCCTCATGCTGCCTTTCCTGGGTGCTGCCTTCGCGCCCGTTCTCTTTCGGATGTTGGGAAGCAAGGCCGGGTGGCTGCTCACCCTCGTTCCGCTCTTCGCCTTCTGGCGTTTTGCCACCCAATTGGGCGCCATTGCAGATGGCAAAATCCTGGCGGGCGGATATTCCTGGATTCCCAGTCTCGATGTCCGCTTCTCCTGGTATCTGGACGGGCTGTCGCTGACATTTGCCCTGCTGATCTCGGGCATCGGCGCACTGATCCTGCTGTACTCGTCCGGCTATCTGCGCGGCCACCCTATGCAGGGGCGTTTCTTCTCCTTCATGCTGCTTTTCATGGGTTCGATGCAGGGACTGGTGGTCTCCGATTCTTTCCTCATGCTTTTCGTTTTCTGGGAACTGACGTCGATCACGTCCTTCCTGCTGATCGGCTTCGATCATTACCGCGAGGCTGCGCGGCGGGCCGCGCTACAGGCGCTGCTGGTCACCGGCATGGGCGGCTTGTCCCTGCTTGCCGGCCTGCTGGTCATCTGGAACATCACCGGCCAGCACGATATGTCGGCCCTGTTGAAGTCCGGCGGGATGCTGGCCGCCAGTCCGCTCTATCCGGCGGCGCTGCTTCTCGTCCTTGGGGGCGCCTTCACCAAATCGGCGCAGTTCCCGTTCCATTTCTGGCTGCCCAACGCCATGGAGGCGCCGACGCCGGTTTCGGCCTATCTGCATTCTGCCACCATGGTGAAAGCGGGCGTCTTTCTGCTGATGCGCCTCAACCCGGTGCTGGGCGACACGGTTTTGTGGGAGACGATCCTGCCGGTCTTTGGCGGCGCCACGCTTCTCGTCGGCACCTTGTTGGCGATGCGCCAGATCGACCTGAAACTGATGCTTGCCTATACGACGGTCGCGTCGCTGGGACTGCTGGTCATGCTGGTCGGCATTGGCTCGGAAGAGGCGATCAAGGCGGCGGTGCTTTATCTGATCGCCCACTGCCTGTTCAAGGGTGCGCTGTTCATGGTCGCGGGCACCGTCGATCATGAAGCAGGATCGCGCGACATCACGCACATAAGCGGTCTGCGCGGCGCCATGCCGATCACCTTTGCCGCGGCCGTGCTTGCCGCCTGCTCGATGGGGGGCGTGCCGCTCTTCCTCGGCTTTCTTGCCAAGGAACAGATTTACGAGGCGTTAGCCCACGGCGACGCGTGGATCACCGTATTGACCGTCGTCGCGGTGGCCGGCAATGCGCTGATGTTCGCCGCCGGGTTCGCCGTGGCGTTCAAGCCTTTTCTGGGTCCGCGCCGCCAGGTGTCGGAGACGGTCCATGAGGGCGCTCCGACGCTCTGGCTCGGCCCTGTCGTTCTTTCGGTCTCGGGGCTTGCCGCCGGCTGCCTGTCCACCCTGACCCATCGCTATTTTTCCAGTCCGATGGCGAGCGCCGTCGCCGGTATCCGGGTGGAGCAGGACATCTCCACCGTTCCGCATTGGGGTTTTCCGCTGCTGCTGTCCGTCATCACCATCGCCATCGGCATCGGCGCCTATTGGCGCTTCGATTCCGTCCGGGCGACGATGTCGCGAACGCTCGAAACGATCGGCTGGGGACCGGACCGCGGCTTCGATCAGGCGATTTCTGGGACGATCCGGGTCGCGGCACTTTTGACGCGGATTGTCCAGAACGGACGCATGGACATCTACATGGCCGTGACGTTCACCGCCATCGGTCTTGCCGCGCTGATCCCCATGCTAATCTTCGGCGAACTGCCGGCATGGCCGGCTTTCCCCGACTTGGCTTTCTACGAGTGGGCGTTCTTCGCGATCGCGGTCATTGGGTTGGGCGCGGTCATCGTTGCGAAGGATCGGTTGACGGCGATTGTATCCCTGGGGGTGCAGGGCTTTTCCGTCGCCGTGATTTTCCTGCTTCTAGGCGCGCCGGACCTGTCCTTCACCCAGTTCATGGTGGAGACCCTTTCCGTCGTGATCCTGGCGCTGGTCATGACGAGACTGAAATTGTCGCCGTCCGACCACAGGCCTCCCATGGAGAAGGCCATCGATATCCCGATCTCGGTGCTTTGCGGTGGAGCGCTCGGCCTGCTTCTGCTGAAGGTCACGCAACTGCCCTTCGACGACCGGCTGACGGAATTCTTCAACAGCCATGCGCGCGTCGTTGCCCATGGCCGCAACATCGTCAACGTCATCATCGTCGACTTCCGCGGGCTCGATACCTTGGGCGAAATCACCGTGGTGATGGTCACCGGTCTGGCCATCCTGGCGTTGATCCGCATTCGCGCCGGGTCGGTGCCCAGCGAGGAAAATTGACATGCGCTCGCTGATCCTGCGCACCACCGCGCCTTACCTTGCCAGCCTGATGGTGCTGTTTTCCATCTTCATATTGCTGCGCGGGCACAATGATCCGGGCGGCGGATTTATCGGCGGTCTTGTCGCGGCCTCCGCCTTTGCAATCTACGGCATTTCCTGCGGCGTTGCCTCGGTTCGACGCGCGCTTTATTTTCATCCGCTGGCGATTTCCGGATTTGGCCTGCTGATCGCCGCGTGCGCGGGTTTCCTGTCACTATTCTTTCATATGCCGTTCCTGACCGGCCTCTGGACGACGCCGGAGCTTTTTGGCCAGGAAGTGGCTCTGTCCACACCTCTGGCGTTCGACATCGGCGTCTATCTCGTGGTCGTCGGCTCGATCACCTCCATCGCGCTGGCGCTGGCGGAAGGGGAGGACAGGTAATGGAAGTCGCCCTTTGCGCCCTGATCGGCCTGTTCTTCGCGGTATCGATCTATCTGATGCTGTCGCGGCACATCATCCGCATACTCCTTGGCGTCGCGATTTTCGGCAACGCCGTCAACCTCCTGATCTTCACGGCGGGTCGCGTATCGAGCGTCGCGCCGCCGATCATTCCGGAAGGTCTGGACATAGCGCCCCTGCCGGTCTCCAATCCGCTGCCTCAGGCGCTCATCCTGACGGCGATTGTCATTTCCTTTTCGTTCTTTGCCTTCCTCCTGGTGCTGGCCTATCGCGCCTATCAGGAACTCGGTACGGACGACACCGACGAAATGCGCGTCGCAGAACCGCGTGGCGATACCTTGCCGCCGGCGGGATATTGATGGCGGGCGAAGCGGCAGGTTCGGTCGATTTGTCAGCGGCGATGGTCCTGCAGCCGACGCAGCTTGCCGACTGGCTGGTGGTTCTGCCGGTTGCGCTGCCGATCGTCTTCGGCGCCCTTCTCCTCATTTTCCGCTACGAGACCCGCATCCACGCGACCATCGCCGTCGCCGCTCTCGCTTGTGTGTTGGGGGCCGAAATCGGGCTGTTCGCCCGCATATGGGCGCACGGTCCCGTCGTCATGACGATGGGGCGATGGCTGCCGCCCTTCGGCATATCCTTCACCGCGGATCTGCTCGGGGTCACCTTCGCGCTGACCGCCGGCTTCGTTGCGCTCGCAGCGGCGCTCTTCGCCCTTCGCGACATCGATTTGAACCGCAGGCGCTACGGCTTCTTTCCCTTCCTGCTTCTGATGATGGCCGGCGTCGACGGCGCCTTCCTCACCGGCGATATCTTCAATCTCTATGTCTGGTTTGAGGTCTTCCTGATTTCATCTTTCGGCCTGTTGATCCTGGGTTCGGAAAAAGAGCAGATCGACGGCGCCACCAAATACGCCGTCCTCAATCTGGTCGGCACGACCCTGTTCCTGATCGCCACTGCCTATCTTTACGGGACCTTCGGCACGCTCAACATGGCCGATATCGCGCGCAAGGCCGCCGCGCTGCGCGGCAACGGCCCGCTGATGACGCTGGCCGTCCTCTTCCTGCTGGCTTTTGGCATGAAGGCCGCCGCGTTCCCCGTCAACTTCTGGCTTCCCGCTTCCTATCATACGCCGCGCATCGTCACTGCTGCCCTGTTTGGCGGCGTGCTGACCAAGATCGGCATGTATGCGCTGTTGCGCACGCTGGTCATGATCCTGCCCCCTGAACGAGCCGTTCTTTCGGGCTTCGTCGCATGGGTGGCGGCGGCGACCATGATCCTTGGCGTCTGCGGCGCGCTGGTCCAGTCCGACATTCGCCGCGCCGTCGGCTTCGCCGTGATTTCGGGGGTTGGTACGATGCTGGCGGGCATCGCGCTCGGAACGCCGCTGGCGGTCGAAGGAACCATACTCTACGCCGTCCACTCCATGCTCGTCATGACGGCGCTCTACATCCTCGCGGGGATGATGAAGGAGTTCGGCGGCAGCTTTTCGTTGCACGCCCTTTCAGGCCTGTACCGCAAACAGCCTTGGCTCGCCGGAATAGCGCTGTTGCTGACCCTGGCCGTTTCCGGTCTGCCGCCCGGTTCCGGTCTGTGGCCGAAGATCATTCTTGTAAAGGCCGCGCTCGAAGCTGGCTCCGGCTGGTTGGCGTTCGCCATTCTCCTGACAGGCTTCCTGACCTCGCTGGCGTTCGGCCGGATATTCCTGTTCGCGTTCTGGCGTGATGCGCCGGCAATGCCCACGGCAAGCGAGCCGCCTCAACCGGGGCGGCCAGGTCTCGGCTACGCGGTTCTGGTCTTCCTGATCATCCCGGTGCTGGCCATCGGCCTGTATCCCGAGCCGTTCATCGTGCTCGCCGGCCGTGCCGCTGCTGGCCTTGCCGATGCGTCAGCCTATATTGGCGCGGTGTTTCCCGCGGGAGGTCCATTGTGAATCTCTTTCTTGCAAATATTCTGTTTGCGTTGGCGTGGGCGGCCGTGACCGGGTCGTTTTCTCTTCTCAACATCGTCTTCGGTTTCGTGTTGGGAACCTTCGCCCTGACCCTCATTCGCGGCGAGGTGGGATCGCTTCATTATCTGGCGCGGGCGCGCCGCATTCTGGCGCTGGCGCTCCTCTTCCTCTACGAGCTAGTCATCTCGGCCTGGCGCGTGGTCATCCTGGTGCTTTCCCCCAGAATGAATTTGAATCCGGGAATATTCGCCTACCCGTTGAAAGTCGATCGGGATTTCGAAATCACCCTGCTTGCCAATCTGATCACCCTGACCCCAGGCACCCTTTCGGTTGATGTTTCGGAAGATCGCCGCACGCTTTATGTGCACGCGATCGACTGTTCGAACCCCGAACAGACATGCCGCGAGATCGCATCGGGTTTCGAGGCGAAAATTTTGGCGGCTTTCCGATGAGCGCCGCTGATTTTCTCGAATACGCCGAACTCGTGGCGCTTGCGCTGCTCAGCCTGTCGCTTTTGTTGACGGTTCTGCGCGTACTCTTGGGGCCAACCTTGCCGGACCGGATTTTGGCGCTCGATATGCTTACGGCCGTGGTCATCGGCTTCATAGCGGTGCTGGGGATCAAGACCGGCTATACGCTCTATGTCGATATTGCCATCGCTCTTGGTCTGGTTGGCTTTCTCTCGACCGTAGCCTTTGCGCGATACCTCATGACCCAGGCGAAGAGCGATGAACAAGAGCCGCTGGAGCGGCCGGGCAAGCAGGATATCAAGGGATGATGGAAACACTTGAGATGGTCGTGGTCGGCTGCCTGCTGGTGATCGGGGCGGCGTTTGCCCTGACCGCATCGATCGGCCTTTTGCGTCTTCCCGATCTTTATACACGCATGCATGCGGCATCGAAGGCGGGAACGCTGGGGTCATGCGTCATGCTGATCGCACTCGCCGTCCACAGCGTCGACCAGTCGATCATCACACGCGCCTTGGCGGGGGTCATATTCTTTCTGCTGACGGCGCCCATATCGGCCCACCTGCTTGCCAAGGCAGCTTATGCGGCGGGCTATACCCTGTGGAAAAAATCCGTTCTCGACGAAATGGGCGGTGGCGGGGAAAAATAGAGATGTGGAAATACTTCTCGCCTGCGTATCGCCACATTTTCATGAAACGCGCTTAAGTTGTAAAAATTTTCGCAATGTCATGAATAGATGCGAAAATAAGCCATCGTCATAGTGAAATAAAAATTAGTGAATTGACTTGCATTACTGGCAGCGCCATTTAGGTGGCCGATATGCGAATCGTGATTGCGTCTGCTTTCCAGATCATTCGCATAAGAAGCTCGCGCGAGAAACAAGTGGGCCAGCAATGTTGAAGTCTTACCATGGGGCCAGAGAATGGACATAATCGATACACCTTCCAAGAACAGCGAAATGCTGATTGAACTGACCGCCGACGTCGTGGCGGCCTATGTGAGCAACAATCCCGTCCCGGTTTCGGAGCTTCCGAATTTGATCGCGGACATTCACGCCGCTCTCGGCCGTGTGGGTGGCACAGCCGAACAGGCTCCGGCCGACAAGCAGAAGCCTGCCGTCAACCCGAAGAGATCGGTGCATGACGATTACATCGTCTGTCTTGAAGACGGTAAGAAATTCAAGTCGCTGAAGCGGCACCTTATGACACACTATAATCTGACGCCCGACCAGTATCGCGAGAAGTGGAATTTTGATTCCGGCTATCCGATGGTTGCTCCCAATTACGCCGCCGCGCGTTCGCAGTTGGCCAAGAAGATGGGCCTCGGCCGAAAGGCAAAGGGCCGGTAGATTTATTGCTCATTGCGAAAGCGAGCGGCGCCGAATGGCGCCGTTTTGCTTTGTGGCAGAGGGAAGCGCCAAGAACGAGCGCTTGTCGGCCACGGCTAAAGCTCAGCATCACGCAGACGATCCAGCGCCTGTTTCAAGGCGATATGCCGGTTCAAGTCGTAGCTCCAGTGACGCCGCGTTCCCTTTATCCGCTCACGCTCGATAAGGCGTTGCAGGCGCGAGATCGTTCGGCCCCTTTCCAACTTGGACGCCGCCAGGGCTTCGGATAAATCGATGCCGCAGACCAAAAAGAGAGCGGCGGTCTGGCGGGCTTGCGAATTCTCCAGGCACTTTGCCGCCTGGAAAGCCTCGATCTGATCCGCCAACCCGTTCATCGCAATTGTCGTCATTGATGATGACCCCGCATTGTTGTCACCCCATTCTCGGCCAAGGCCGGCGCACGGGGAGAAAATTGCAGGGTGGAAGGGCTCACTGCCGACAATGAATCACGAGAAATCAGTGGGATAGCGCGGCATCGGAACTTTTATGGTTCGTATTTTGTTCACGGGTCGATGCTGCTCGGATATAAGAACTTATTCCTAAATCTGGAGGATAAGTTCAGTGCAGCCAGCCATCGCTCTTCGCCCCGAGACCCTCCCCGTCAAGGATCGGAGGGCCGGTCAAAATGATCTGAGAACAGCGGCCAGCACGCATCCTCCATGCGGGATGAGGCGGGAACGGGCGGTCGAGTGGTGCGAAAGCCTGATCGACATCGCGGCCGCGCTGTTCAATGTTTGCGGAAAGGAACTGCGCCAACCAGGGCGCTCGACGGTTGGGGTGGCCCGAGTACGTCAGATCGCCATGTATGTCGGTCATGTCGTGCTCAGGCTGAGCATGAGCGATGTGGGTCGCGGTTTCGGCCGCGACCGCACGACGGTGCTCTATGCCTGCCACCTTGTCGAGGACATGCGCGATGATGATGATTTCGATCGGATCGTCGCCACGATGGAACGGGTCACGGCCGCGGCGTTCCATGAGCGAGGCGCCATCTGAATGCCCAACGCTGTCAAATCCGGCACAATAAGCGGCACAAGGATGAGGCTGTTGCGGTTTCTTGCGGGCGGCCGCGCGCGTCCGCAGCCGGCCGCCAACGAAAATTCCGTTCTGCTTGAAGGCGAGCGGGGCGCGATCACGGCCCGCCGGTCGGATTTGCAGGCTTTGGCCCGTGCCGGCCTGCTTGCGACGATAGAGGGCACCATCGTTCTTTCATCGTCCGGGGCGGCGCGCCTGAAGCGCGAATTGGCGGTCAAGGACCCGTTTCGCGAACAGCATGGCGAGTTTGGGCAGCGTTCGGTGGATACTCCCGATGGATTCATTTCGGCCGATGTCAATCTATCCGAATCGCCATTGGCCCAACTCGTCCGTCGCAAGACGAAAGATGGGCAGCCCTTTCTTGCGGAGGGTGAATGGCGTGCCGGTGAACGTCTTCGGACCGACTATACGCGCGCGCGCATCATGCCCCGCCTCGGCGCGAATTGGCAGGCTGCGATGGTATCGGGCCGGCGCAATGGCGGCGCCGGCGGCATCGCCGAACTGACCGATGCCGCATTGGCCGCGCGTCAGCGCGTTGAGCATGCGATAGAGGCCGTGGGACCCGAATTATCGGGCGTGCTGATCGATATCTGCTGTTTTCTCAAGGGCCTGGAGACGGTCGAGATGGAGCGCGGCTGGCCCGCCCGGTCGGCGAAGATCATGCTGAAATCAGCACTTGGCGCCCTCAGCCGTCACTACGACAATTCGCCGTCGAGGCGGCAACACGTCCATACGCTGCATTGGGGCACGGGCGACTACCGCCCGGTTCTCAATCCTGGCTACGAGTTCTGAACGGCAAGGGACTGTTCGGCATCGCGCCTGATGCGTTTCACCATGGAACGGAGGCCGTTGGCGCGTTGCGGCGTGAGATGCTCGTCGAGGCCGAGTTGGCTCATGAGGCCTTCGGCGTCGATGTCGAGGATTTCGCTGGCGTGCCGACCGGAAAAAAGCGCCAGCATGATAGCCACGAGCCCGCGCACGATATGGGCGTCTGAATCGCCATCGAAAGTCAGTACGGGGTCCGGCTCGTGGCTGCGGTGGGTAAGGAGCCAGACCTGGCTTACACACCCCTGCACCTTGTGCGCGGCATCACGCGCCTCTTCGGGAAACGGCGGCAGATCGTTGCCAAGATCGATGATGTAACGGTAACGCTCTTCCCAATCATCGAGGAAGGCGAAATCGTCCCGAATGGTTTCCAGCGTCGAAGACATGCCCGAGATATAGTGAGGCCATGCGACGCCGTCACGAAGATTCCCGCAGCCCTATTTTTTGTCCGCCTGATCCGCGCTGGCAATGCTTCCGGTCGTGATGGAGCTGTCCTTGTCGCCCAGATGCTTGTCCAGCATCTGGTAGGCAAGCTCGGCCCCGGCGCGGGCGCGAACGCCGATCGTATGCAGCGCCGAACGTCCGATCGTGCAGACCTCCGGCTTGCGTTCGCACATGCCACCGATGTCGCCCGCGGCCTCGCGTGCCGCAAGAAGCGCCGTGACCGGGCTGACCGTGTCGGATTTCTGCCCGCCGCCGACCGCATCGAAAGGAATGAGAAGCAGAACCAGCGAAAGCCAGAATGCGCATTTGATGAGGAAGCCCATGTGCGTCCCTTGTCGTTGGACCGGCCTGCGACAGGCGGTCTTGTCCCGTGAATGACAATGACACAGCCGAACGAAGGAGCACTTGCATGAACGCCGCGATTTTTCATCGAATTAAGATCAAATTTGAACGATCCCTCCTGGCCGGCTTTTGATTAAAATTCTAACCATGGTTTTGACGTTCGATTAACCATGTAGTATGCTGAAAAAATTGGATTTTCTGGCTCTCAGGAACTCTCGCCACCGGTAAGGTGAAAGAGTCCCGGGCGCCAACCCGGGCTTACCTTCTATTTACCATGGCCGGAATTGACTGGCGAAATCACCGCCGAACCCGAGAATTCACAGGTGATTATCACGACTTGCCGGCTCGCCTTATCCATTCCTTAAAGGCTGGATGCGAGGCTCCATGGCAATGAAAGCAGTCCGTGAATTGGACAAGTAGAGAGTGCGTTCGCGTGAGTTTGACGACGCCGAGATTCGACTGGATCGCCGGGCTGACGGCGGGGTGCGAAAAATTCGTTCCCCCTGCCGTCACCGACGCGACCGAGCGCGCGCGCCGCGTGCGCTTCGTCGGCATTGTGCTGTCCGCTCCATTTTTCGCTTCCGCTGCCTTCGCCTTCGCCTTCTTTGACAAGATCGACAGCGCCATGGTCGCCGCTTCGCTGTGTGCGTTGTGCGGCCTGTGTTGGTTCATGGCGGTTCTGCCGGCGATCGGAGCAACGCAGGCGATGGCCGAACGCTGCGCCCTGGCGCTGGCCGTGGTGTTTGCCGGGCTCACGTTGGCCGCGGCCGGCGGGCCGGCTTCACCGCTCGCAGCCGCTACCGCCGGGCTTTTATTTGAAGCGTGGTGGGTCCGTCGCAGCAGGAGCGCGGCAATAGCCGGCGCGGTCGCCGTCCTCGCCGCGATCGGCCTGCAATTCGTCTTTTCAGCCGCGTTTTTCCCTCTAGCCGGCACGTTCTCTGCCTGGCAGTGGCTTGTTCCACTTGTCTATGGCTCGACTGTCTGGTTGCGCCTTCAAGCCATATTTGCCGCCGCGCGATCGGCCGAACCGATCCAGGCGGAGCCGCTGCTAGAGACGCGCATTGACGCTGTCGTGGCGAAAATCGCAGCCAATGGCGATATCCGGGATGTTTCCGAGCAATCTTTGCGTCTTTTTCATCTGGCGCCCGAACTGCTTCTAGGAACGGGCTTGTTTGAACGTATTCACGTAGCCGATCGGGTGGCGTATCTTTGCGCGCTCGCCGACATCCGTGATCAGGCGCCGCGTCGCCGGGTGGATATCCGCTTGCGGCTGCCCGCCATGGCATCCGGGGAAAAAGCCGATAATTATCGGCAATTCTGCGTTGAGATGATCGCGGTCGATGAAGGGCGGGAAGTCCTTGCACTGATCCGCCAGAATGAAGAACTCGCGGAACTGAGGGCTGAACTCGCCGCCGCGGCGGAAGCCGCCGACAGCAACGAGATTGCCAAAAACCGCTTTCTCGCGGCCGTCAGCCACGAGCTGCGGACACCGCTCAACGCCATACTCGGCTTTTCCGACATGCTGGTGCACGAAATGTTCGGCGGCTTTGCTGATCCGCGCCAGAAGGAATATGTCGGACTGATTTATGAATTGGGTAATCATCTGCTCTCGGTCGTCAACTCGATCCTGGACGTCTCCAAGATCGAATCCGGCGCCTACACCATCCATCCCGAAGCGTTCGTATTCGCCGATGCCGTCGAAATGTGCCGTTCCATGATGGCGCACCAAGCGGCGGGGAAGTCGGTTTCTTTGAGGGTGGCTATGCCCTCGGGAATTGGTGAAATCTGTGGCGATCGGCGCGCCATTCAGCAGATCCTGATCAACCTTGTTTCCAATGCCGTGAAATTTACACCCGAAGGCGGCAGTATATTGATGGGCGCCAAACGGGTGGGGGAACGCTTGCGCTTCTGGGTGAGCGATACCGGCATAGGCATCGCCGAGGCCGATCTCAAGCGGCTGGGCCAGCCCTTTGTGCAGGTGCAGAACGACTATACGCGCCATTTCGAGGGGACCGGTCTAGGCCTTTCGCTGGTCAAGGGGCTCGTCGTTTTGCACGACGGTACGATGGCCATCGAAAGCGCGCCGGGCGAGGGGACCACGGTGACGGTAACGGTCCCGGTCGCAGGACCCGCTTCGGCTATCGAGGACGAACGCTGCGAAGCAGGAGCGGATAGGAAATATATCTCGAACGAGGCAGGGAATGGCACGCAGCTCAAGACGGCGTGAAGCCAGGCGCGAACCGTCCTTCGTCCGCAATGCGCTGGTGGCCGCTGGTGAGGGCGCCGTTCGCAATCCGGTCGCCGTCGGCGGCGGCACGGCTTTCCTCGTCGCGTTTTCCTTCATTTCCGCCAATGCGCTTTGGTATCAGCCGCATTTCTACAAGGATGCCTTCTTTTCGACCCGTAACCCGGTCCACGCGTCTCCCCGGCGGTCTTCCGCCGCTGTTTTGGCGAAGCCTCGTCCTGTGGCGCCGGCATTGGCTCCCGCGGCGAATCAGGCTCCGGCCGACCCGTCTGATCCCGTGGTGCAAAAGGTCCAGACGGCGCTCACCAACCTCAAATTATATTCCGGCACGGTCGATGGAATAACCGGTCCGCAGACGCAAAAGGCGATCGCGGATTTCCAGAAGAGCGTCAATTTGCCGGTCTCCGGCCACGTCGACGGCTTGCTTCTTGACCGACTCGGCATCAACGACACAAATCCACCCAAACAGGCCCCGCCACCGGCGCCGCGTCCGCAAATCGACGCGTCCACCACCCAATCGGTCGCGCCCGAGAAGAATGAGGCCGCGCGCGTTGTCCGCATCCAGGCCGGTTTGAAGGCCTTCGGCAATGATGGCATCGAACTGGACGGATTGATCGGCCCCAAGACGAGCGCGGCGATCAAGGAATTCCAGTCGCTCTTCGGACTGAAGCCAACCGGCCAGCCGGATGCGGAGACATTCGCCAAAATGCGAGAGGCCGGTCTCATCAATTAAAGTCGGTGTACATCGGGCGTTTCGTGGCCTGCCATACACTTGCGCTTTATTCCGCAAGTCCGCCGTCCTAAGAAAGCCTATGCGTGTAACGTCGGATTTGTGGGTTTCCGCGCTCGTGCGGCGAATATTTTCCGCTGGTGGATTTGCCGCGATCGTGCGGCGCGGCGCCAGCGAAGCTGGAGCGATATTCATCGTCTCACGCAGCCGCTTTGGCGAGATCACCCTTTACGGCCCGGCCCCGCAAACCGCTTACGGGACGGATGCGCCGGATGAGCGACAGTTTTCCGAGCTTTTGAGCGTATCTGAAGAGGACGCCGTGAAGGCGCGCATGGAAAAGGAAATGCGCTTTGATCCCGACGTCTGGCTGGTTGAAATCGAGGCCGGGCCACCACCGGTGGGCGGATGGTTTGCCGTCAGGACGCCTTGAGCGCCGCCGGAAACGGTGCGGCGATGTCGATATCGTTGCCTGACTTTTGCCGGGCGGTTCGGGCAGGAACAACGGAGAAACCGTCGACCTTCCAGTATCCGATTTTCTCGATCGCCGAATCACGATGCAGCAAGGAATATCTCTCGAGGAACAGCCGTATCGTCTCGGGATGCGCGAAATGCGATGGGAAGATAGCGGCTGTCAGCAGGAACGCCTGGGCCTCGTCGAGGTCGAGCGCGCGTAGTGCGACCATCAGATAATAGTAACTTCCAGTCTCCGTCAGTGACCGTGCTTTTGCAAATTCAACGTTGAGTGCGTCGGCCAGCGCGGTCTGGAAGAACGCCGGAACGCCAGTGAGGGCAGTCGAGCGCAGTCTTTCATAATGGCGAAAGCCGGCGCTTTCATCGAACACCTTGCCGGCGCGGTTTTCGAAATGCACAGCGCCGCCCGCCGGACGCATCATCTCCCTCAGCCTGCTCCGCAGCTCTTCGGTGGCGTCCGTAACCTGCGGCACGAAGCTTTCAACCGGCATCATCCGGGCTGGCATGGGCTGAGGCATTGGTGTTGGTTCCTCTTTGGCGACGGTAAAATGGCTCTCGGCGAGGTGCCGGATTTTTCGGGGCAGTTCGGAGCGACGGGCGATGGCGCGCGCGTGGCTTGAGCCATGCCGGGAGATGAGCGTGACCAGATCGATGTTGGATAGCGCCATTGAACGGATGAGAAGCGGCGCTGCGACATCGATCGGTTCATTGCAAAGGCGAAGCACCAGCGCCGCCGGCGCATATGGAGCCTCGCTCAGAACGGCCGCCACATAGCGCTTTGCATCGATCGACACCCTGTCGAAAAGCGACAGACCAAGCTCTTCGAGCTGCGCGATCTCACGTTTTGAAGGTCGGACAAGCGCGCAGAATGCGGACACGGCGGCGCGAAAGAGCCGCTCCGGCTTTTCAGCCTCGTTTGACGAGGCGATTTCCCTGAAATCCATCGAAGACACGAATTACGCCTGACACTCGTACACGATCGCTTGCCGCTTCCCCATTGGATTGGCGACAGGGTCCCGAAACATTTGTGTCAGTTTAGCCGCTATCCGTTAGCAGGCTGTTAACTCTATGCTGGCCTTATCGGGAAGGAGGTGTTGCGTGCTTGCTCCGGTTAATCCGAGAGGAGACCTCGATATGGCGATGATACTGTCCTTCACACCGCGAAAAGCAACGAATTCTGGCGTTCCGGGACCGTTGGCGAAAGCTGGTGATGTCATAATTTTCCCAGGCGTACGCTACGAACAAGCATATATGGTGCAGCCGATCGGCGACGATCGCGGGCCCGAGGCGGCCCATCCGGGCAACGACGAATCCGGCAACTCGCACCATTAGGGGCCAACGGTATGGTATGAGTGCGGCCGAACATCGGTGAGGCGCTCGCCGTTTCGCTTTCAGCGCAACTCGCAGCGTGCGCCGTCGAGATAATCCGAGACGGCCGATTTCCAAGTCTCGTCCGGCACGAAACTGCGGATCGCCACGATACCCTTTCCGACATCGGCTTCGACGAAGACCGATTTCTGGAATTCGGCCGGCACGTCTTTACGCAATTCGATCATCTGCGCCGGCGTTACCAGGACGAGGTCCAAGGCGCCCAGAGTAGCGGTGCGGTCGTTCAGGCTGTAGATGTTCTGGCCGCGGCGGTTGTAGACCGAGGCCGACCAGAACGGCACATGTCCCGACGCATGGACGTGAACGACGCCTTCCGAGAGGTCGAAACGGCAGGCCGCCGCATCGAAAAACGGATCGACCGCATGGATGGCCGGAGAATTCGCGCCCTCGCTGCTCACGCGGCTGAATTGATAAAAATCCGTTTTGGCGGCCAATCGCGACCAGGCGTCCCGCTGCGAGTAATTTGGCAGGAGCAGCAGAATGACCGCGTGTACGATGCCCGCGCCGACAATTCCGACCAGAATTGCGTAGACCATTCTAATCATGGCAGCCCGTCTTCAGCACACGCGGCAGGATGACCCGCGATATCTCCATGCTGCTCGCCACCGGTGTGTCATAGAGCGTGAGGATCAGGATCATCCGGCCGGTTCCGGCGACGGGAAGCCAATTGCCGGGCGTGGGAAGCGTCGAGACGGTGACGACGAAGGAGCCGTCTGCCTCCCGCAGCAGCGTTGTGGACTGGAGCGCGGCGGATCTGTTGTCGATGCCGGGCAGCGGCGTCATCATGCTGTCCGCCGCATAAAGTGTCCAGAACCGGTTGGAAGGGGTGTTGCCGGCGATGCGATAGGTGCAATCGCGGCGAAGGAGCGCGTCCGCGCTGTCGCGGTCGGCGCGGAAGGTCAGTCCTTCCGCTCGCCCCAGCGGCAATTCTCCCCGTCTGGCGACGACGGCTTTGGCATAGGGGGAGGCCTCTGGAGTACCCAGATCGGGCGAAGCTGTCCAGGCGCCGACATGCATCATGTCAATTCCGAATCCGTGGTCGAGCGCGTAGCGCACGCTCCATGCGCCACCGCCGATGGCGATGCAAAGCGAGACAACGATCGGGATGACTGTTCGGAACATTGTTATCCGGGGCCGAAGCGCGACAGGCAGGCTCTATCCCGCCGCAATGGAACGATGCAAGAGCGTGGCGCGGAGGGTCACAATGAGGAAAGAGCTTCGGGGCCGATCGGTGTATCGATCACCGGGGCTTCGTGGAACATGTTGGCCAAGTCCTTGAGGACCTTGGCTGTCGCCGACGACAACAGACGGGGGCGCTCGTTCGTGGGCGGGGCATCGGTGTCGTTCTTTGCATTCGCCACCGCCTTTGGCTGGAGCAGACTGTCGTCGATGCCGAAAATGGGTTTCAGCTCGATATTCTGGTGCGCGTAGGCCATCAGCCGTTCCCAGGTCATGGCCGGGACCGTGCCGCCGGTCATGCGGTTCATCGGCGAATAATCGTCATTGCCGATCCACACCGCGCAGGTGTAGTTGCCGGTGAAGCCGACGAACCAGGCGTCACGGTAGGATTGCGTCGTGCCGGTCTTGCCGGCTGCGAGCGTCATGGGCAACTGCGCCCGACGCCCGGTGCCATGCTGCGTCACCCCGACCAGCATGGAATTCATTTCCGCCACCGAATGCTGCGACAGCACGCGATGCGGCTTGGGCGCGTCGCGCGGATATTGCCAGACCACCTTGCCGGAACGGTCGTCGAGTTGGGTAATGCCATGCCGCGTGCCGGCGATGCCGCCATTCTCGAACACGCTGTAACCGGTCGCCTGGTCCATCACCGTCATGCCCGACGTCCCCAGCACCATCGTCTTGTGTCCGTTGAGCGGCGATTCCACGCCCATTTCCTCGGCCAGCTTCTTGACCGGTGCGAGGCCGGTAAAATCATGCGCCAGCCGCACCGCCGCCGTGTTGACCGAATGCGCCAGCGCGTCGGCGAGCGTCATGACGCCGCCTTCGCCATGCGAATAGTTGCCCGGCGACCAGCCGCCCCAATTGATCGGCGCGCCGGAGATCTTCGTTTCCGGCGTCATGCCCTTTTCCATCGCAACGGCATAGACGTAGGGCTTGAAGGAGGAGCCGGCCTGGCGCTCGGCGTGGACGGCCCGGTTGAACTGGCTGGCGCCGTAATCCGTGCCGCCGACGACTGCGCGCACGGAGCCGGTATTGTCCAGCACCACGATCGCCCCCTGCGAGGCGTTATACTGCTTGCCATACTGACGCAGGTTGAATTCGAGCGACTCCTCCGCCGCCCGCTGGATGTTCATGTCGATGGTGGTGTGCGCCACCAGCGAATGCGTGGCGTGCCTCGGCACGATGCGCTTGACCTCGTCGAAGGCCCAGTCGAGGAAATAGTCGGGGCTCTTCTCGTCTTCGCGATCGACCACCGAAGCCGGGTGAAGGCGCGCCGAAAGCACCTGGCCCTCGGTCATGAAGCCGGCGTCGACGAGGTTCGACAGCACCTGGTTGGCGCGCGCCCGCGCGGCCGGCAGGTTGACGTGCGGCGCGTATTTGGAGGGCGCCTTGAACAGGCCGGCGAGCATCGCCGCCTCGGGCAGGGTGACGTCCTTGATGTCCTTGCCGAAATAGAAATTCGCCGCCGCCGTGATGCCGAACGTGCCGCCGCCCATATACATGCGGTCGAGATAGAGCTGCAAAATCTGCTTCTTGGTCAGATTGGCCTCGAGCCAGACCGAGAGAAACGCCTCCTTGATCTTGCGCTCCAGTGTTCGCTCGTTGGAGAGGAACAAATTCTTGGCGAGCTGCTGGGTGATGGTGGAGCCGCCCTGTACGACGCCGTCGGCGCGCGCGTTCTCGGTCAGCGCCCGGGCAAGGCCGAGGAAATCGATGCCGTAATGGTCGAAAAAGCGCCGGTCTTCCGTCGCCAGCACCGCCTTGATGACATATTCGGGCATCTGGTCGACGGGCACCGAAGCGCCCTGGATCAGGCCGCGCCGGCCGATGATGTTGCCGTAACGGTCGAGGAAGGTGACGGCGAAATCGCCCTGGTTGCGCCAGTCCCGGGTCGTGTCATAAAAAGCCGGCTGCGCCAGCGCCAGCATGACCACGGAGCCCACGGCGCCAAGCGTGAAAGCCTCGCCGAGAAGCTCGAAGACGCTGCGTTTCCAGCCGGTGACGCGGAAACGGCGAAAGAAGATCGTCAGGCTTTCCCAGATTTCCCCGGCCCGGAAGCCGGCCTCGTAAAGTGTGGAATTAACCCAGGCGTCGATGGCAAGAAGCCATGTCGCTTTCGGTCCTTTCCGCTTTTTCGGCCCGAACGGCCCGGGATCGGACGGTTCGGATCCGGAGAATTTGCCCATGCGAGCGTTGCCCAAACTAAAACACACGGCGACACGGGAAACCGAAAAACGCGTGATTTTCCGCCGGGCCGCACCCCGCTTTCACGGCCTGTTTTCATTATGTGCGTTTTTCCCGCGCCGCTACAAGGACCGGAGAGCCACAGGTTGCAAATATCGGGTTAATGGGTAAAGGCAGATAGGAAAATATTCATGAATCCCCACAAACGGCCTTCGTTCATCGTCCTTGCTCTTGGCAGGGCCATGATGTGCGCCATTTAGAGGAGATGGGCACGCTGGAGTTTCTACCAGCCAGACATTTCACCCCCATCATCACCGCTTACGGTTGGCCGAAATCTAGCAGGCGAGACAGGTGGAAGACCGTATGAAACATGATCGCGTTGGCCCCGCTCGTTTCCCGGCCTCTCGCCATTGACACGATAAGAGGATCTATCCCCATGACCGACAAAAAAAACCCACCCACGACAACCGATGCCGGCATCCCGGTAGCCAGTGACGAGCATTCGCTCACGATCGGCGCGGACGGCCCGATCGTATTGCACGATCATTATCTGATCGAGCAGATGGCAAACTTCAATCGCGAACGCATTCCCGAGCGTCAGCCGCACGCCAAGGGCAGCGGTGCGTTCGGTCATTTCGAAGTCACCCAGGATGTCAGCAAATATACCAAGGCCGCCGTCTTTCAGCCCGGCGCCAAGACAGATGTACTGGCCCGCTTTTCGACCGTGGCTGGCGAGCGCGGCAGCCCCGATACGTGGCGCGACCCGCGCGGGTTTGCGCTGAAATTCTATACCAGCGAAGGCAATTACGACATGGTCGGCAACAATACGCCGATCTTCTTCATTCGCGACCCGATGAAGTTCCAGCATTTCATCCGATCGCAAAAACGCCGCGCCGACAACGGCCTGCGCGATCACGACATGCAATGGGATTTCTGGACCCTGTCGCCGGAGTCGGCCCATCAGGTCACCTATCTGATGGGCGATCGCGGCGTCCCCAAGACGTGGCGCAACATGAACGGCTATTCCAGCCACACCTACATGTGGGTCAACGCCAACGGCGAAAAGTTCTGGGTGAAGTATCACTTCAAGTCCGATCAGGGCGTCGAGAATCTGACCCAGGACGAGGCCGACAAACTGGCCGGCTCGGACGGCGACTATCACCGCCGCGACCTGTTCAATGCCATCAAGACCGGCGAATTCCCGAGTTGGACGCTCAAGATGCAGATCATGCCGTTCGAGGAGGCCAGGACCTATCATCTCAACCCGTTCGACCTGACCAAGATCTGGCCGCACGCGGACTACCCGCTGATCGAGGTCGGCAAGCTGACGCTGAACAGAAATCCGACCGATTTCCACACCGAGATCGAGCAGGCGGCGTTCGAACCCAACAATCTCGTGCCGGGCATCGGTCTTAGCCCCGACAAGATGCTGCTGGGGCGCGGCTTCTCCTATTCGGACGCGCACCGTGCGCGTCTGGGCGTCAACTTCAAGCAAATCCCGGTCAACCGGCCGCGGGTGCCGGTGCACAGCTATTCCAAGGATGGCGCGATGCGGGTCGAGAACGTTTCCGATCCGGTCTATGCGCCCAACTCCAAGGGTGGCCCGAAGGCCGATCCATCGCTGACCGATGAAGCCGGGCTATGGTACGCGGACGGCGATATGGTGCGCAAAGCCTATACGCTGCGCGAGGACGACGACGATTGGAGCCAACCGGGAGCCCTGGTGCGTGACGTGATGGACGACGCGGCGCGGGACCGTCTGGTGAACAACATTGTCGGCCATCTGAAAGACGGTGTTTCCGAGCCTGTCCTGAAACGCGCACTCGATTATTGGCGCAACGTTGACCAATCGCTGGGCGATCGCATCGCCAAAGCGATGGAAACATAAGCGCCCCAGAGGGGCTGAGGTATACGCCGTCCGGCAGGCCGATTTGGCCTGCGCGAAGCGGAGGTTGGAGCGCTTCCGCAAATGGCCAAAGGCGAAGCTGAATTCGACTGCTAATGCATTCCCGCCATCGGCGGCGCCGGTCGTCAGATGAAAATCACGCCGGCTCTACTCGATGCGAAGCAAGGATAAAGTCACGCACCGCCGGCAGCATCACATCCCAAGCCGGTTCGCGCGGGAGAATGACATGGTTGGCGCTTTCGAGCATCACGAACCGGGCGTCGTGGATGCCGGCGGCAAGCTTTCGGCCCTGGTCCAGCGGATGAACGCTGTCGTTGCGTGCGTGAAGCACGAGCGTTGGCGCGGCCACGTTTGCAAGAAGGTGGCGCACGTCGAAACGGTCGATGGCATCGCGAATGCGCAGCGCGTTTTCTGCCGTGGTCGTCATTCGCTGCAGTTCCGCAAGCGCGTCGATCTCTTCCTTCTTCCCGTCGGGGATGAACATGGCTGAAAACATCTTGAGGAACGCGCTCTCCGGCTTACCCCAGCCGTGGCGCATGAGCGTCACCAGGGCCTCCCCCTCGGAGCGTTCGCTGGCCGACGACCGGATCAGCCTCCCGGCTTCATAGCCGCCTTGCAGGATGAGATGGCTGACGCGCTCGGGAAAGCGGCAGGCATAGGCGACGGCGACCGCCGCGCCCTGTGAAGTCCCGTAGAGCGCGAAACGTTTGAGCGACGCGGTGTCCACGACCGCCGCCAGATCATCGACGAAGCGCTTGAGCGAATATTCCGGCGGATCCCAGTCAGACAGGCCATTGCCGCGCTGGTCGTAGCGGACGACACGGAAATTCCGGCTGAGTTGGTCGAGAAGCGGCCGCCAGATCGGATTATGCCAGTCATATTCCAGATGCGTGAGCCAATGCCCAGCCTTAACCAGCGGATAGCCGGAGCCCGTCTCCGCATAGGCGATGCGCGTGCCGTCGGCGGATCGGGTGAAGCGGACCCGCTGCTCGACGGCGGCGGCCACCGCCGAGACGCTGTTCTTCTCCGCGCCGTCTTGGTCTACCGCGCAGACAAAGCGGAAGCCCCGCCGCGGAATGGTCCTGATAAAGCGCTGGCTCGCCCCGTCGTCGCCGATCGCCGTTCGGGCCGCGCTTATGCGCGCGCTGATGGCGGAGTCGGAGACGATGCGTCCACCCCAAACCTGCGCAATCAACTCGTCGCGAGAAATCACCCGGTTGGCTTCTTTCGCAAAAAGGCACAGGAGGTCGAACACCTGCGGTTCCACGGAGCGAGGCTGGCCGTCGACGAAAAGTTCACGGCTTTGCGGCCGCAGCTCGCAATCGCCGAACCGATACCCCATGAACCGATCGATCCTCTTTGTTAAAACAAGGAAAAAGCAAGGAATAAACCAGGTTTTAGCAAGGTTTTCCTCAAGCGTCACGCCTTCGGCACCGGCATGGTCATGGCATCATTTTTGCCAAGCAGAAGGAGCCGAACAATGAGACCGAACGCTTCAGAAATTCGTCGCCGACACGACGGGTCGATCGACACCGATACCTATGTCCGCCGCGCCGTCGCAATGCGCCATGTCCAAATTGGCCTTGTGCCTTCGACTATATGCCTGATCGTCGCCCGGTGGCGCGAGCGCATGGTCGAGCGCCGGGAGATTGCCCGGATGTCCGCAGGCGAGTTGCACGATCTCTCGATCCCCTCAGGCATGGTGGCACACGAGAGCAGCCGATGGCCATGGCAATCCTCGAGCCATGGGTGGAATGATCTTGTCGCCTCGCGCGCCGACCTTCTCGCCGCCGCGACCCAGAAACGGCGATAGGGCGCCTCACAGAGTTCGCGGTCGCCTGTCACCATGCACGCATCTGTGGGGAGGGCGGTGACGAGGTCGAGGCCGGCATCCTCACCTCGGGCTTGATCTCAATCGCATTTGCCGTCCTGCCGCTATGCGGCTTACGTGGGTCATCTGCCATGTAAAGTATATAATTAGGAAAAAAGTCCTTGACACCGTGACGGTGCTTTGATAGGTTTATGTCATCGTCAGAAAAGTGTGGGTGGCGGGGCTGGTTCGATGTTTCGATCCGGCCGTTTGCCGTCCTGGCCTAGCGCCGTCCCCGTTGCTCGGGAGCGGTAGGGCTTGGGCTTTTCGGCACGGTGAATTCTTCAATCCTCGGGAATCGCTCCATGAAACGCAAACCGCTTGCCCGGCAGCGTGCGCTGCGCGCGCTGGCCGAAGGCGCGCCCGCGTCGCTCGACCTGCTTGCCGACGCTTCGGGGCGATCACTGAAAATGTTGCGCAGGGATGCGGCCGAGGAGGGCTGGGCGCTTGATCGCGCGCCACAGGAAGACGTCGCGGGCCGGGTGCGCGCCATCGCGGCGGTGCTGCTCGACCGCGTCGAGGCGGTAGGGCGCCATGCGAACGAAGAGGGTGTCAGAATAGACAAGGCGGAGATCGACGGCATCGTCGCCATCATCCGTGGCTTGGACAAGATCGGCGAAATCATGCGGCCCGAAGAGGTCGCCAAAGAGAACCAGATCAGACAAGATGAAGACTTGGCCAACGTGCTGGAACGCATCAACGAGCGCATCATCGAACTCGCACTCGCGTTCGCTGATGACATGGGTAAGGAACCAGGTCGGGCTGGAGGGCGCGGCGCGGCTTCTCGGCGAGTGGCTTCTTAGCGCGCGGCACACGCAATATCCGCTTTACCTCGGCCAGCCGCCGATCTGGATGGTCACCGGCGGTCGCGGCTCCGGCAAGACCAGGCTCGGCGCCGAATGGGTCAACGGACTGGTGCGCGGCCTGCCGCCCTTCAGCCTGGCGAACCGTCGATACGGGCGGATCGCGCTCGTCGGCGAGACGCTGGGCGATGTGCGCGAGGTGATGGTGGACGGCCCGTCCGGCCTGCGCAGCATCGCGCGCGGCGACCGCCCGCGCTACGAGCCGACGCGGCGGCGGCTGTTGTGGACGAACGGCGCCGTGGCGCAGGCGTTCTCCTCCGAAGACACCGAAAGCCTGCGCGGGCCGCAATTCGAGGCGGCCTGGTGCGATGAATTGGCAAAGTGGAAGAACGCGGAAGCGACTTTCGACATGCTGCAGTTCGGCATGAGGCTTGGCGCGCGGCCCATGCAGATGATTACCACTACCCCGCGCCCGACGCGGCTGTTGCGCAAGCTGATGGCCGATCCGTCGGTGAAGCCGACCAGGCTCGCGACCCGCGATAACGCGGCCAATCTGGCATCGGGCTTCATCGCGGCGCTGTCGGAACGCTATGCAGGCACCAGGCTCGGCCGGCAGGAGCTGGAAGGCGAACTGATCGAGGATCGCGAGGATGCGCTGTGGAGCCGCTCGGCGCTGGAGGCCGCGATCAGCGGCGTGCCCGACGGCATGGGGCGCATCGTGGTGGCGGTCGATCCGCCGGCCTCGTCTAGGCGCCATTCGGACGCCTGCGGCATCGTCGCGGCGGGGCTGGATGGGGAGGGCGACGGCGTCGTGCTCGCCGACGCCACAGTCAAGGCGGCGCGGCCGCGCGACTGGGCGCTCGCCGCTGTAAGCCTGTTCCACCGGCTGGCGGCCGATTGCATCGTGGCCGAGGTCAACCAGGGCGGCGACATGGTGACGGCGGTGCTGCGCACCGTCGATCCGGCGGTGCCGGTGAAGGCCGTCCGGGCGACGCGCGGCAAATGGCTGCGCGCCGAGCCGGTGGCGGCGCTCTACCAGCAGGGCAGGGTGCGCCACGCCGCGCGCTTTCCGGCACTGGAGGACGAGATGTGCGAGTTCGGCCCCGACGGGCTGGCGGCGGGCGCATTCCCCCGACCGCGTCGACGCGCTGGTCTGGGCGCTGAGCGAACTGATGCTGGGCGGCGGCGGCGAGCCGCGCGTGCGGGAGTTGAGGTGAAGTCATACCCCTCATCCGACCTCGCTTCGCTCGGCCACCGTCTCCCACAAGGGGCGAAGGGAGGGCGCGCGTTCTTCCTTCGCCCCTTGTGGGAGAAGGTGGCCCGAAGGGCCGGATGAGGGGTGACTTTCCCCGCCCCATTTTCAAGGAGACACAAATGCCACTTCAATGGCCCTGGGCGCCGCGTCCGGGAGGAAAGGACGCATCCGTCGAGCGCAAGGAGGCCGGCGGCTTCGTCGCGCTGCACATGCAGGGCGAGGCGCGCTGGACAAGGCGCGACTATGCTGGACTCGCCCGCGAAGGCTTCATGCGCAACCCGGTCGTGCACCGCGCCGTGCGGCTGATCGCCGAGACGGCGTCGGCGGTGCCCTGGCTGCTCTACGAGGGCAGCGACGAACTGACCGAGCACCCGCTGCTCGACTTGCTGGCGCGGCCCAACCAGCGCCAGGCCGGCGCGTCGTTCATGGAGGCGCTCTACGGCTATCTGCTTCTCTCGGGCAACGCCTATCTGGAGCTTGCCGGCGGCGGCGCGGCGCACGAACTGCATCTGCTGCGGCCCGACCGGGTGCGCGTCGTCGCCGACGATGCCGGCTGGCCGGCGGCGCTGGAATACCGGCAGGGCAGCCACAAGCGCCTCATCACGCTCGAGCCGGAAGGCGAGGGCGGCCGCGCCCTGCAGATCAGCCTGTTCCATCCGCTCGACGACCATTACGGCCTGCCGCCGCTGGAGGCCGCACTTGCCGCGCTCGACACCCACAACGCCGCCGGGCGCTGGAACAAGGCGCTGCTCGACAATTCGGCCCGGCCCTCTGGAGCGCTGGTCTATGCGCCGAAGGAGGGCGGCAACCTCACCGAGGACCAGTATGAGCGGCTGAAGACCGAGCTCGACGAGGGCTATTCCGGCCCGCGCCGCGCCGGCCGGCCGCTGCTCCTGGAAGGCGGGCTCGACTGGAAGGCGATGGGCCTGACGCCGAAGGACATGGATTTCGTCCAGGCCAAGAATGCCGCCAGCCGCGACATCGCGCTCGCCTTCGGCGTGCCGCCCATGCTGCTGGGGATTCCCGGCGACAACACCTATTCGAATTACCAGGAGGCCAACCGCGCCTTCTATCGCCACACCGTCGTGCCGCTGGTGGCGCGCACCGCCAAGGAACTGTCGCTGTGGTTCGCGGGCGCTTTCGGCGCCCAATTGTGCCTCTGGTACGACGCCGACCAGGTCGAAGGCCTGTCGGGCGACCGCGACGCGCTATGGGCCCGCGTCGGGGCTGCGAGCTTCCTCACCGACGACGAAAAGCGCGAGGCGGTGGGGTATGCGCCGGATGGCACGGATGGAGGCTGACGTTGGCGCCCGACCGGGCGGCGGGCACGCTTCCATTAAGCCCTCGCCGCCAACCAGGTGCTGCTCGTGGGCGAACGCTTCCGCCGCGTCCTCAAGGCCGGGTTTCGTCCGGACAAACCGCGCGTGCCCGCCGGCGATCCCGACGGCGGGCAATGGGCGGGCGGCGGCGCTTCAATCGTTCGCGTCCCGAGCCGTTACCCTCGGGGTGAAGAACCGCCGGAGCGGATTGGTGGTCGACTTGTCGATGCAACTGCACCAATCAGTCCGTGCGGTTATAGAAACGACCAGTATTGATCGGGCCATTTCAGAGCTTATACTCCGGGCAAACGGGGGGATATATCGAAATGGATTCGATACCGGGCAAAAGCAGCAACTGGAGAAATGATCCGGCAGGCAGGATCAATAATATATCTCTGGCGCCCAACTCCAAAAACGCTCTCTTCCCGCTTTTCGAGGCGATCATGAACTCGATTCAGGCAATCGAGGAGCGCTTTGGCCGTGATCATATTTCTTCCGGTCATATTCGCGTAACGATCATACGGCCGGAGGACGGTGACTACGTCGGCTTCAAGGTCAGTGATAACGGAATTGGCTTCAACCAACAGAACCTTGATTTATTTGTCAAAATGGACTCGCAAAAAAAGGTGCTGATCGGTGGCAAGGGAGTTGGCCGTCTTTTGTGGTTGAAGGTCGCCGATGCAGTCCATGTTGAAAGCGTTTTTTCTGACACCGATACCGTGAGCCGCGTCACCTTCGATTTTTGTCTCGATGATCCGATAAAAGACATCACCTATTCAAATGGAGCCACTGTTGAGAGTATCGGGACCACAATCGATCTGTGTCCCTATAGGGACACCTACGCTCGGTCCATCCCGCGCAAAGCCAGCACGATTGCAAGCCGGGTGCTCGCCCATTTCATCAGCTATTTTGTGAACATCAGCCAACCGAAAATCGAGATTTTCGATGACGCTGAAACCATTGATCTGTTCGACCAATTTACGTCATCGACCGAACGCGATCAGGATTTCAAATTCTCGCTAGAGCTTTCCGAAGGCGAATTCGAGTTCGTTTGCCATTGTTTCTTGCTGCCCAAATCTATCTCGGACGATGAGAAAAGCACCAACGCGCTGTATTTTGGCGCCAATGGTCGCCGTCGAACGCTATGAGATGGATGCCGTTCTGGGTATGAGAGCCATCGACGGCAAACATGCATTTCTTGGCTACGTCGAATCTGAAATTCTGAACAAGACGGCCAATGACACGCGCACCGCATTTTCCCTGTCCGACGGCGATCTTGAGCTCATCGTTGATGCTGCAAAGGCGAAAGCCAAAGAATTCCTCGCGCCGGAGATTACCGAAATTCGCGAACGGCAACAAAAGATGGTTGCAACACTTCGGACGGAACATCCACGGTTTCTGGCCATTGCGCGAGACCCCGAGGAGTTTGCCGACAAACTGCATCTCTCTATGCAAAAGGAGGAAGACGTTTTTGTGGAATTGTCGCGGCAATCGCTACGACGGTATAAGCGACGCAAGAATGGCTTCCTGACATCGGTAAAAAAGAAATTGCCCGACATCTCGGCCAAAGCGCAGGAATATGTGGCCGGCCTACAGAGCGAGTTGGTTTCATCGCTTGCCGAATATGTTATGAAGCGGAAGATGATCCTGGAGGTCTTTGAAGAAAGCCTGAAATACGTCGATATCGAGGCCCAAAAATCTGATTATGAGGATGCGGTGCATGATATAATTTGCCCGCTTAAATCTACGTCGGATGACCTTGACTATGAAGATCACAATCTTTGGATTATTGACGACCGGCTGGCGTTCTTCTCCTATTTCAATTCCGATAAGCAGATGAAGGCGCAGATTGCGAACCCGGATAGTCCGCTCGACCGTCCCGACCTCTCGGTGTTCGATCTCGGACTTGGTTTCCAAAACAGTGATGTTTCGCAGCCGATCACCATCGTCGAATTTAAGCGACCGAAGCGAGACGACTACACGCTTGAGAAAAATCCGATCACCCAGGTGCGCAAGTATGTGAAGGACATGCGGAAGTCCGGGGAAGCCATTAAATATGACGGCACTCCCTTGCGGCAGATTGCCGACACGACACCGTTTGTCTGCCACATCATTGCTGACGTTACGCCTTCGCTCCGTTCGGCCATGCATGATTTGGGGCCATTCCACCAGAAAGTGGGATCTGGAACCTGGTATCGATGGGATGACGCCTACAACATCTTCATAGAGATTTCGTCGTTCAAAGACGTTTTGGATTCAGCGAAGCTCCGCAATAAGGGGTTTTTCGAGAAGATCGGATTGTTGTAGGGGGCATTAGCTGAGCGAACGTCCGCTGATATCGCCCGCTTGTCCAAAACCAGCCATTCCCCTTCCCACCCCATTCCAGACGCGCCCTTTCCCGGCGCCTCCTGAATAATGCCGCACTGACATCGCCCTAACCGTCGCCCCACGCCCCCAAGGAATCTCATCACATGTCCGACATGTCCAACGCCGCCCTTTTGTGGGCGGTGAAGGGCGCGGGCGCGGTGCTCGGCTCCGCGGTCTCGCTCGCCTATGTGCTGCCGCGCGGACGGCTCGAGGCGGCGATCCGCTTCGCCGTCGGCGTCGCCACCGGCGTGGTGTTCGGCAGCGCTGCGGGCCTGAAGATCGCCGACGAACTCTCGCTGCCGGCCTCGATCGGCGACGTCGAGCTGATGCTGATGGGCTCGGCCGCCGCAAGCTTCTGCGCCTGGTGGGCGCTGGGGTTCGTCATCCGCGCCCTGCAGCGCGGAAGCCTCACCGACTTCTGGAAAGGATAAAAAGATGGAGCTTGTTCAGGAGCGCAAGCGCGTCGAGCTGCCGCTCGAGGAGGTGGACGCCGACGGCACGTTCTCGGGCTACGCCAGCCTGTTCGGCACGGTCGATCTTACCAACGACCGCGTCGAGCGCGGCGCCTTCGCCGGCTCGCTGGCCGAGCGCGGCACGGCCGGCATCCGCATGCTCTACCAGCATGATCCGAGCCAGCCGATCGGCGCCTGGACCGAGATCCGCGAGGACGGGCGCGGCCTTTTCGTGCGCGGCAGGCTGGCGCGCGGGGTGGAGCGGGCGCGCGAGGTGCTCGATCTGATGCGCTCGGGCGCGCTCGACGGTCTGTCGATCGGCTTTCGCACCGTCAAGGCGCGCAAGGAGGCGTCCGGCGGCGTGCGCCGTATCCTTCAGGCCGATCTGTGGGAAATCTCGGTGGTGACCTTCCCGATGCTGCCCGGCGCGCGGGTCAGCCAGGTCAAGGGTTTCGGGGCGCGCCAAGCGCTGCCCACCATCCGTGAATTCGAACGCTGGCTCACGCGGGACGCTGGGCTGACGCGGGGCGACGCCAAGGCCGTGATTGCCAATGGCTTCGCCAGCCTGATGCGCGAGCGGGACGCCGCGCCCGACGATCCGTCCGCCCTTGCCCGAAAAATCCGCAAGGCGGCCAGACTTTTCCAGTGACTTTCCAAAAAAAGGAAAACAACGAAATGACGGCATTACAGAATTCGGTTTCGCCCGAAACCAAGGCCGTGAGCGACGATGCGCTGACGGCTTTCGACGACTTCATGCGCCTGTTCGAGAACTTCAAGCAGGAGAACGACCAGCGCCTCCAGCAGATGGAAAAGCGCATGGGCGCCGACGTGATCACCACCGACAAGGTGGACCGCATGTCGCGCTCGCTCGACGAGCACAAGCGCGCGCTCGACCATCTGACCCTGAAGCGGGCGCGGCCTTCGCTCGCCCGCGAAGGCGCGGCGCTTCCCAGCGAGCACAAGCAGGCCTTCGAGGCCTATGTCCGCACGGCGACGACCGCCTGATCCGCTCTCTCGACACCAAGGCCATGTCCTACGGCTCCGGCCAGGATGGCGGCTATCTGGTGCCCGACGAGACGGAAGCGGCGATCGGAGCCCGGCTGGCGCAGATCTCGCCGATCCGATCCATCGCCTCGGTGCGCCAGGTGTCGGGCGCGGTGCTGAAGAAGCCGTTCTCGATTTCCGGCCCGGCGGTCGGCTGGGTGGCGGAAACCGCCGCGCGTCCGCAGACGGCGTCGAGCACGCTGGACGAGCTGCAGTTCCCCACCGTCGAGCTCTACGCCATGCCGGCCGCAACCGCCTCGCTGCTAGAGGACGCCGTGGTCGATGTCGACCAGTGGATCGCCAGCGAGGTCGAGACCGCGTTCGCCGAGCAGGAGGGCGCGGCCTTCGTCAATGGCGACGGGACCAGCAAGCCGAAGGGCTTTCTCGCCTACCCGACGGTTGCCGAGACCGCCTGGGTCTGGGGCAAGCTCGGCTACGTGGCGACCGGCGTTTCAGGCGCGCTGCCGGCCAGCGATCCGTCCGATATTCTCATCGACACGGTCTACGCGTTGAAGGCGGGCTATCGCCAGAATGCTTCCTGGGTGATGAACCGCAAGACGCAGGCCGCTATCCGCAAGCTGAAGGACGCCGACGGCAACTATCTGTGGCAGCCGCCCGCCGCGCCCGGTAGCCGCGCCATGCTGATGGGCTTTCCGCTGGTCGAGGCCGAGGACGTGCCCGACATCGGCGCCGACGCCACGCCGATCGCCTTCGGCGATTTCGCCCGCGGCTATCTGGTCGTCGACCGTACCGGCGTGAAAGTGTTGCGCGATCCCTATTCCGCCAAGCCTTACGTGCTTTTCTACACGACCAAGCGCGTCGGCGGCGGCATCCAGGATTTCGACGCCATCAAGCTGCTGAAGTTCGGCGAAGTGTGATCGAATAGCGGGTCACCCCTCCCGCCGCCAGATCATTCGCCGATGCGGCCCCGGTTTCTCCCGCCGGGGCCGTTTTGTTTCCCGAGCCCGAAAGGAGTGCGCGATGGCGCTGTTTCGAACTACCGAGCCGGCGGCCGAGCCGGTCGCGCTGGCCGACGCCAAGGCGCAATTGCGCATCGGTCATGACAGCGAGGACGATTTAATCTCCGGCCTCATCCGCGCCGCGCGCGAGGAAGTGGAAGGGCGAACCGGCGTGGCCATGATCGCGCAGAACTGGCGTCTGACGCTGGACCGATGGCCGCGTTTCGGCCGCGTCGCGCTTCTGCGCTTTCCCGTCACCGAAATCCTGTCTGTCACCGTCTATGGCAGCGAGGGGGAGGCGAGCCTGATCGATCCGTCGACCTACGAGACCGATCTCGCTTCGCGTCCCGCGCGGCTCTATTTCGGCATCCGGCCCGAACCCGTCCGCATCATGAACGGCATCGAGATCGACTTTGCAGCCGGCTTCGGCGCGGACGCCGACAGCGTGCCGGAACGGTTGAAGCGCGCCATCCTGTTGCTGGTCGCCCACTGGTACGAATTTCGCGCCGATTTCGGCGTCGACGACCAACCCGTATCGATCCCGCCGGATTTCGAACGGCTGATCGCCGATTACCGGCGAGGCCGGCTGTGAAGCGCGCGCTTCGCATCGATCCCGGCGCCTTGCGCACCGAACTGGTGCTCGAGGCCGTGACCGACACTTCCGACGGGCTCGGCGGCCAGGTCGAAAGCTGGTCGGCGGTTGCAGCGATTTTCGCTCATCTGGAACCCGTGGCGGCATCGGAGAAATTCGGCGCCGGCCAGACGCTGGAAACGGTGACGCATCTCGTCACGATGCGGCAGGAGCAGGTTGTGGCGAGCGGCATGCGGTTCACGCAAGGCGGAAGGATATTCGACATCCTGACCGTTCATGACCCCGACGAGACCGGGCGCTATTTCGTCTGCCAGACCAGGGAGACGGGCCGATGAAGACCAGCATTGAAATCACCCTCGACGACCTCGTGAGGACGCTGCGATCGACCGCGCACGGGCTGGCGGATGCCGCCGAAGCAGGGTACCTTTCCAGCAATCAGCCGGGTGCCAAGACCCGCACTGCCGACAGCCCTAAGATGAGGCTGGGGCAAACTACGGGGGACAGCCATGACCGCGCCGGCCACTGAGCTGCAACGGGCCATTTTCCAGGCATTGTCCGGCGATGCCGGGTTGATTGCGGCGCTTGGCGAGGATCGCATTTTCGACGATGCGCCCGCCAACGTGGCTTTTCCCTACATCACCTTCGGCCGCACCTCAATCTATGACTGGAGCACGGGCACCGAAAGCGGCACCGAACAGGTGTTCACGCTGCATGTCTGGTCGAAGGCCAAGGGCAAGAAGGAAGCGCTGGCCATCATGGAATCGGCGCGCTCCATCCTGCACGACCAGACTTTGCCGATGGATGGCCAGGCTCTGGTCAACCTCCGGCTCGAATTCTCCGAAGTCCGCTTCAACGAGGATCTGTCGGTCTATCACGGCCTCCAGCGCTTCCGCGCGGTGACCGAGCCGACGGGTTAGCGGCAGTCGGCATTCGGCAGTCGGATTAGATACCGAGCGCCAGGGCTGCCGCCTGGTGCCGGCGGATCTATTGCCGACTGCCGACTGCCCGCTCTGCTTTTTTCACCTACCAACAAGGAGACCGTGAATGGTCGCTCAGAAAGGCAAGGACCTGCTCCTCAAGCTTGACGGGGACGGGTCGGGAAATTTTGTCACCGTCGCGGGACTGCGCTCCAAGCGGCTGGCGTTCAACAGCGCCACCGTCGACATCACCGATGCCGAATCCGCCGGGCGCTGGCGTGAATTGCTGGCCGGCAGCGGCGTGCGGCAGGCGGCGATCAGCGGCTCCGGTATATTCAAGGACGCCGATTCCGACGCCCAGATGCGCACCAAATTCTTCGCCGGCGATATTTCCGACTGGCAGTTCACCGTTCCCGGTCTCGGGGTGGTCCAGGGCGCGTTCCAGATCACCTCGCTGGAATATACCGGGGCGCATGATGGCGAGGTGACCTTCGACGTCGCGCTGGAATCCGCCGGCGAGATAGATTTTACGGCGGCGTCATGAGCCCGAACCGGCGACGCGGCGAAATCGGCGCCATCCTGGACGGCAGGGAATATCGCCTCTGCCTGACGCTGGGCGCGCTGGCCGAACTCGAATCCGCGTTCCATGCCGACGACCTCGGCGCACTGGTCGAGCGGTTTTCGGCGGGCCGGTTGTCGGCGCTCGATCTGATGCGCGTCATCGGGGCGGGATTGCGCGGTGCGGGCGCATCCGTTTCCGACGCCGAGGTTGGCGCCATGCGATGCGAGGACGGCGCGGCCGGCTATGCGCGCATCGCCTCCGGTCTCCTGACCGCCACCTTCGGCGCCGCCGGGGAGGGCGGTTCCGCAAACCCCTGACTGCCGTGGCGGCCGGGCCTGAGCCCTTCCCCTGGGACGAGGTGATGCATCTCGGCCTCGGCTTGCTGCGGCTTTCTCCAAACGATTTCTGGTCGATGACGCCGCGGGAATTCGCCAGCGCAGCCGGTCTTTCGCGAGTTGGAAAGGCAGACGCTCCGGCGCGCGCCGACCTCGCGCGGCTGATGGCGCGATACCCCGACAATCACTCAAAAGGAATGCCGCGATGGCAGAAGATGTAACCGTCAGGATTAACGCCGACACCGCGCCGTTCGCGGCGGCGCTGCAGGATCTGCAAGGCCTTTCGAAAAGCTTTGGCAACGAACTGACCGGCGCGCTGAAGAGCGCGGCGGTGAGCGGCAAGTCGCTCGACGATGTTCTTCGGCAGGTCGGCCTCAGCCTCGCCGGCATGGCGCTCAACCAGGGCTTGAAGCCGCTGCAGACATTGACCTCGTCGCTTTTCTCCAACCTTCTCGGTGGCTTGGGGGCGCTCCATTTCGCCGATGGCGGCGTGCCGGGGCGGGTGACGCCGTTCGCTTCGGGCGGTGTCGTTTCATCGCCGACCTACTTTCCCATGGGCAAGGGGCTCGGCCTCGCCGGCGAGGCGGGCAGCGAGGCGATTCTGCCGCTCAGGCGGTCCGCCGACGGCAAGCTCGGAGTCGCGTCGGCGGGCGGCGGCGCAACGGTCAACGTCGTCTTCAACGTGACCGCGCAGGACGCGGCGTCCTTCCGCAAATCTGAGGCGCAGATCACCGGCATGCTGGCGCGGGCCGTATCGCGCGGCGCGCGCACGCTTTGAGGGACCGGACATGAGCGATACTGAAAGCTTCCATGACGTGCTCTTTCCGCTCGCCGTCTCCTTCGGCGCGACGGGTGGGCCGGAGCGGCGCAACGAGATCGTCCAGCTCATTTCGAGCCGCGAAAAACGCAATGCGCGCGTCGCCCAGTCCCGCCGCTATTACGACGCCGGCACCGGCGTGCGATCGCTCGACGATCTCTACGACGTACTGGCCTTCTTTGAGGCGCGGCGCGGCTCTCTTTATGCCTTCCGCTTCCGCGATCCTTTCGATTGGAAATCCTGCCGTGCCGATGCAACGCCGGACCCGCTCGACCAGCCGTTGGGCGTCGGCGACGGAACGACCGCCAGCTTTCCGCTGGTCAAGAATTACGGCGAGGGGGCCGAAGCTTACCATCGCCTGATCGCCAGACCGACCGCCGGAACCATTCGGGTTGCCGTCGCCGGCGTCGAGAAAGCCAGTCCGGCGGATTACGTCTTTGACGAGGCGATCGGCGCAATCGTGTTTGCCGCCGGCGCTATTCCGGCATCGGGCGAGGCGGTGACCGCCGGATACGAATTCGATGTGCCGGTGCGTTTTGACGCCGAACGCATCGCCATCAGCCTGACGTCGTTCAAAGCCGGCCAGATACCGGCAATCCCGCTTGTGGAGGTCATACCATGACGGTCTATCCCGAAGCCTTGGCCGCGCATCTCGCCGGCACGGCGACAACCGTCTGTCAATGCTGGCGCCTGACCCGCGCCGATGGCGCGGTTGCCGGTTTCACCGACCACGATCGGCCGTTGACCGTCGACGGCGTGACCTGCGAGCCGGGGTCGGGGTTCAGCGCCAGCGAGGCGCGCTCGTCCCTCGGCCTGGCGATCGACACGGTCGACGTGGAGGGCGCGCTTTCTTCGGCCAGTCTCGATGATGCGGATATCGAGGCGGGCCGCTACGATGGCGCGACGGTGGAGACGTTCCTCGTCAACTGGGCCGATCCGACGCAATTTGCCCTGATCCGCAAGTCGGTCGTCGGCAAGATCACCCTGAGCGATGGACATTTCGCCGCCGAACTCGAGAGCGTCACGCAAAGCCTCGACCAGCCAAACGGCCGCACCGTTCGCCGCAATTGCGACGCGGAACTCGGCGACGCGCGCTGTGGTGTCGATCTCGGCCATCCGGGCTTTTTCGCAAGCGGCACGGTTCTGTCGCTTGATATGGCCGACACGATCTCGGCTTCCGGTCTCGACGAATTTTCCCCCGGTTGGTTCGCCAACGGGCTCCTGACATGGACCGCCGGCGCCAGCATCGGCCGCACTGTCCGCATCATCGATCATCTGGTGCGCGGCGGCGAGGCATCGCTGGTCTTGTGGCGGGAAACACCGGTCACGCCAGCCGCAGGCGACGCCTTCACGCTCGTCGCCGGTTGCGACAAGCGCTTCGCAACCTGCAAAGCGAAATTCTCCAACCAGCTGAATTTTCGCGGTTTTCCGCATCTGCCCGGCAACGACGCGGCCTATGGTTACGTCACCGACAGCGGAATCTTCGATGGAGGTCCCCTCGTTCCATGACGACAAGCCAAACAGATAGTACGGTCGGCGACAGCATTGTCGCGGAGGCCCGCGATTGGATCGGCACGCCGTATCGCCATCAGGGTTCGCGCAAGGGCGTCGGCTGCGATTGCCTCGGCCTGGTTCGCGGCATCTGGCGCGCCGTCTATGGCGATGAGCCGGAGAAGCCTGATCCCTACGCGGGGGATTGGGCGGAGGCCGGCGGCGAGGACCGGTTGCTCGCCGCCGCCCAGCGCTATTGTATCGAACGGCCAGACGGCACGATGTTGCCGGGCGATCTCCTTCTTTTTCGCTGGCGGCCGAATGTTCCGGCCAAGCATGCCGGCATCCTGCTTTCCCCGGATCACTTCATCCACGCCTATCAGGGTCACGCTGTCCTGGTGTCGGCGCTCGTCCCGCATTGGCGTCGCCGCATCGCCGGCGTCTTCGCCTTTCCTGAAATCATCTCCGGAAACTGAGCCATGGCCACTTTGGTATTGCAGGCCGCCGGGGCGTATCTCGGCGGCGCGCTCGGCTCCGTCGGCGCGGCCATCGGGTCGGCCGCCGGCGCCGCCGCCGGATATCTCGTTGACCGGGCGCTTATCGAAAGCACCCGACATATCGAGGGGCCGCGTCTCGCCAACGCGCGGCCGTTTACCGCCGAGGACGGCGCCTCCATACCACGCATCTATGGCACGGCGCGCGCCGGTGGCACCCTGATGTGGGCGACGCGTTTCGAGGAGAGCCGGACATCCAAGCGCCAGGGATTCAAGGGCGGTCCAAAGGTCACGACCTATTCCTATTTCGCCAACGTGGCCTTCGTCCTTTGCGAGGGCGAGATCGCCGGCGTCCGCCGCATTTGGGCGGACGGCAGGGAGGTGGACCGGACGCTCTTCGATATCCGTATCTATACTGGCGTTGAGGACCAGCTTCCCGACCCGCTGATCGAGGCCAAGCAGGGCACCGGGAACGCACCAGCCTATCGCGGGACAGCCTATATTGTCTTCGAGCATTTCCCGCTTGGCGACTATGGCAACAGGATACCCCAATTCCAGTTCGAGATCATGCGGCCATGCGATGATCTCAGCCGGCAGATCCGCGCCGTGACCCTGATACCGGGCTCGACCGAATACGGACTGGAGCCCGAGTCGGTCACATTGAAGGTCAAGCCGGGGGAAACGATTTCGGTCAATCGCCATATGCTGACGGCGACCTCCGATATCGCCGCCTCACTCGACGAATTACAGGCGCTTTGCCCCAATCTGGAAAACATCGCCCTGGTCGTCGCGTGGTTCGGCAATGATCTGCGCGTCGGCGAATGCCTGGTTCGGCCGGCGGTAACCCAGAGCGATCCGTCGGGCCTGTCGCAGGACTGGAAGGTCTCGGGCGTCGAGCGCGCCGATGCCGTGATCGTCTCGATGCATGGCGGATCGCCGGCCTATGGCGGCACGCCGTCGGACCGCTCGGTGCTCGACGCGATCGCTGGAATCAAGGCGAGGGGGCTCAAGGTAACACTCTATCCGTTCATGATGATGGATGTACCGGAGGGCAACGTGCTCCCCGACCCCTATGGCGCGGAGGCACAGGCGCAATATCCATGGCGTGGCCGCATCACCTGCATGCCCGCGCCGGGATTGGAAGGAACCGTCGACAGGACGGCGGCGGCGCGAACCGAAATCGAGGCGTTTTGCGGATCGGCCACACTGTCGGATTTCACTGCCGGCGATGACACGATCCTTTATTCCGGCGCCAGCGACGATTGGGGCTATCGTCGCCTGGTCCTGCACTACGCCAACCTTGCCGCGGCCGCCGGAGGCGTCGACGCGTTCCTGATTGGATCGGAACTTCGCGGCCTCACCTCGCTTCGCGACGCAGACGATGCGTTCCCCTTTGTCGAGCAGTTTTGCACGCTGGCCGGCGATGTCCGCTCGGTTCTCGGCGCATCGACCAAGATCACCTATGGGGCCGATTGGAGCGAATATTTCGGCTATCATCCCGCCGATGGAAGCGGCGATGTCTTCTTTCATCTCGACGCGCTGTGGGCGCACGAAGCCATCGATGCGGTCGGTATCGACAACTACATGCCGCTCGCCGACTGGCGCGACGCCGACTATGCCGGCGATAATCCTGACGGCTTCGACGGACCCTACGATCCCGATGGTCTTCGCGCGGCAATCGCCGGCGGCGAAGGTTTTGACTGGTATTACGCCAGCGACGAGGACCGGCGCGCCCGTCAGCGAACGCCGATTACCGATGGCGCTTATGGCAAGCCCTGGACCTTCCGCTACAAGGATATCGTCGGTTGGTGGTCGAACGCTCACTACAACCGTGCGGGCGGTGTGGAATCGGAATCCCCGACGGCATGGGTTCCGGCCGGGAAGCCAATTTGGATCACCGAACTCGGAGCCCCGGCGACGGACAAGGGGCCTAACCAGCCCAATGTCTTTCCCGACCCTAAATCGTCGGAGAACGCGTCGCCTTATTTCTCCAGTGGTGGACGCTCCGATTTGGCGCAGCAGCGCTTTCTGACGGCGCATCACCGCTATTGGGATCCCGCCGACGCCGATTTCGAGGACAGCGGCAATCCCGTGTCGCCCGTCTATGGCGGCCGCATGGTCGATGTGGCGCGCATCTATCCCTGGTCGTGGGACGCAAGGCCCTTTCCGGCGTTCCCGCTCATGCGCGATGTCTGGAGCGATGGCGACAACTGGTCGCTCGGCCATTGGTTGAATGGTCGCTTGAGCGGTGTCTCTGTCGGCGGCCTGATCGCGGCGATCCTTTCCGATCATGGCCTTCCCGCCGCCGATACCTCGAAAGCCGACGGCTTTCTTTCCGGTTATGTGATTTCCGACCCGTCTTCGGCGCGTTCGGCTTTGGAGCCGATCGTCAGCCTCTTCGCGCTTTCCGTGGCCGAGGACGACGGCACGCTCTTCTTCGCCACCCAGGGGGCGACGGCAGTCGCTTCGGCGGAGATTTCGGGCATGGTGATTTCCGGCGATGCCGCGATCATCGAGAGAACGCGCGCACCCGACGACGCCTTGCCGACCGTCTCGGTCCTGACCTTTCAGGACGGCCTGCGAGACTATCAATCGGCTTCCGCCCGTGCCCTGCGCTCCGGCGCGAAAGCCGACCGCGAGCAGACCTTGAGCCTTCCCGGCATTCTCGACGCAGGCGCGGCGCAGGCGCTGGTTTCCGACGGATTGCGTTCCGCTTGGAGCGGCCGCGATCAACTTACCTTTGGGTTGCCCGCGTCAGCCATGGGTCCCGGCCCGGGGTCGGTGATCCGTATCCCCGCTGTGACCGGCGAGGCCGATTATCTCGTCACGCAAGTCGATGAGGGACTGGTTCGTACGATATCGGCGAGGCGCATCCAGCGCGTTGCGCCCTATCCATGGCGCGCCGTCCTGCCCAACTCGCAAGCCTCCGACCACGCCACAATAGGCGCTCCGCTTGTACATTTCATCGATCTGCCCGCCACGTCGGACGCCGCACCCGAAAACCAGTTCCGCGCTGCAGTCTGGTCCAACCCGTGGCGGACGGAGACGCTTTATGCGTCACCGGAAGACACCGGCTTCGACCTTCGCGCCTCGATCAGCCTGCCTTCCGTCGTTGGCGAGTTGCTGGAGCCACTCGCCGGCGGGTTCGAGGGCCGGCTCGGCCTTTCGGACATCATTGTCGTGAAATTGGACGACGGCGAGTTGCAGAGCGTCTCGCGGCTTCAGATGCTCAATGGAGCCAATGCCGCAGCCGTGCTTTCGGCGAACGGGGCTTGGGAAATGATCCAGTTCCAGACGGCGGAGGAAACCGCCCCTGGCGTCTGGCACCTGTCGGTCCTGCTACGCGGTCAACTGGGTACGAACGACGCGATGGCGGCGGGCGCGCCGGTCGGCGCGCCCTTCGTCTTTCTCGACGAGGCGGTAAAGCCGGCGGGATTGCTCTCCTCCGAAATCGGCCTGGCGCTGAACTGGCGCGTCGGCCCCGGCGGACAGGATTTCTCCGGCCCGGCATTCGGCCACTATACGGAAACCGGCGGCGTACGCGCTCTGATGCCGCTTTCGCCGGTGCATCTTCAAGCCGTGAAGCAGGCCGGCGGCGACTGGGCCATTGCCTGGATACGCAGAAGCCGGATCGACGCCGATAGCTGGCTCGCCACCGAAATTCCGCTGGGCGAGGAATACGAGGCCTATCAGATCGACATCGCCCCGGCGCGCGGAGAGACGGTGCGCACGGTAACTGTCGCCACCCCCGCCCTGACCTACGCAGCGGATCAGTTCGCGGCCGATTTTCCCGAGGCGCCGGACAGCATGGAGATCACCGTCCGGCAGGTCAGCGCCGCCGTCGGGCCGGGCATCCCGGCCTCGCTCATGGTCGCGCTCGGCTGACCGCGCCCCACCCCATTAACACCAGAAAGGAGAACTACCATGACAGCAACAAAACCCTGGTACCTGTCGCGCACCATCTGGGCGTCCTTCATCACGATTGCCATGTCGCTGGGCGGACTTTTTGGCATATCGACCACCGGCATAGACGGCTCCGCGCTGACCGATACGCTGCTGCAGGCGATCACCGGCGTTTCGGGTATCGCGGCGATCGTCGCCCGGGTATTGGCGACGCATCAACTGAAGTGACCGCTGCTATTGGGGCCGGCCGAAGAAAAATCTTCGGCCGGCATTCATTTCGCATTCAGCCGCCATGCGTTAGAACATCCGGCATGAGACATTGCCTTTGGTCGCTCCCCGCATGCGCCGTCATGCTTTTCGCGCTCGCGGCGGCTCCGGCCGCCGCGGCCGATTGCTATTCGATTGGCCAGCGGGTCGCTTCCGAAAATGGCGGCCAGCTTGCCAAGGCGAGACCGGCAAACCGGCGCGGCAAGGACGTTTGCGTCATTGTCGTTCTGATCCCGGCAAAGGCCGGTCAGCGCCCGCGCCGCGCCGAAATCATCGTCCCGCAGGGTTAGGGGCCAAGGATCATGCGGATATTGGTGGTCGAGGACGACAAGGATTTGAACCGGCAGCTTTCGGATGCCCTTGTCGATGCCGGCTATGTGGTCGATCGTGCCTATGATGGCGAAGAGGGCCATTTTCTCGGCGACACCGAGCCCTATGACGGCGTGATCCTGGATATCGGCCTTCCGCAGATGGACGGGATAAGCGTCATCGAGCGTTGGCGGCGGGACGGCCGCAACATGCCGGTGCTGATGCTGACGGCGCGCGATCGCTGGAGCGACAAGGTTTCCGGTATCGACGCCGGCGCCGACGATTATGTCGCCAAGCCCTACCATATCGAGGAGGTTCTGGCGCGGATGCGCGCGCTGATCCGCCGGGCCGCCGGACACGCATCGTCGGAACTGCAATGCGGACCCCTCCGCCTCGACATGAAGTCTTCCAAGGCCACCGTCGACGGCGCACCGCTTAAATTGACCTCTCATGAATTTCGGCTGCTTGCCTATCTCATGCATCACATGGACGAGGTCGTATCGCGAACCGAACTGGTCGAGCACCTTTACGATCAGGATTTTGACCGTGATTCCAATACGATAGAAGTGTTTGTTGGCAGGCTTCGCAAGAAGATGGATGCCGATCTCATCGAAACGGTGCGCGGTATGGGCTACCGCATGCGCGAACCGGGGTCCTGATGCCGGGCGCTCTGGCTCGCCGGGAACGGCGGCGTTCATGAATTTCGGCCCGCGTTCGGTTGCTTTCCGTGTCATCGGGTTTTCGACGGTCTGGGCGGTGGTGACCCTGGTCATCATCGCCACCATCATTTCGGCCCTGTACCGGCAGTCCAGCAAGCGCGGCTTCGAGAGCCTGCTTTCCGCGCATCTGTTCAATCTGGTTGGGTCGGTCAACGTGTCGGAAGACGGCACGCTTTCCGGCAGCCCGGATTTGGGTGATTTGCGCTTCAACGCACCGAATTCGGGCTGGTATTGGTCCGTGACACCGATGTCGAAAGGCCTGCACGGCGATTTGCATTCGCTCTCGTTGACCGACCCGATCCGGTCTCCACCAACGTCCAAGGTCCCGTTCAATTCGCAATTCCAGCGCCATTACAGGGGGCGCGGACCGGGAGGCGAGCGAATCGAGGCGCTGGAGAGCGAAGTTGTCCTCGATACCGATAACCGGGTGGCGCGGTTTCGCGTCATCGGCAACCGCAGCGAACTGGATGACGAGATCGACCGTTTCGAGCGCAAGGTCTTCCTGTATCTGGCGATCTTCGGCGTCGGCATGATTTTCATCAACGCCGTGGCGATCATGCTCGGCCTCAGGCCTCTCGACCGGGTGCGCGATTCGCTTCAGCGCGTCCGCGAGGGTAAGGCGCTGCGGCTGGACGGCGAATTTCCCGCCGAAATCGAGCCGCTGGCCATGGAGACCAACGCCCTCATCGAAAACAACCGTCGCATGGTCGAGCGGTCGAGGGTGCAGGTGGGCAACCTTGCTCATTCCCTGAAAACGCCGATCTCGGTCTTGCTCAATGAAGGACGGGCCATCGGCGGCAAGCAGGGCAGGCTGGTCGCTGAACAGACCGCCGCCATGCAGCAGCAGGTCGACCACTATCTGCAAAGAGCCCGCATCGCCGCGCAACGCGACAGCATCGTCTTTCGCACGCCCCTCAAGCCTCTTCTGGAGCGGCTCATACGGGTCATGGCCAAGCTCCATCCGACAACGCGAATTTCGCTCCGGATGCCGGAAGTGGATCCCATTTTCGCGGGCGAAGCCCAGGATTTCGAGGAGATAGCCGGCAATCTGATCGAAAATGCTGTGAAATGGACCCAGGGCGAAGTTGTGGTCTCGCTGCTCGCGCCAGCCGATCCAAAGCAGGCAAAGCTGTTGAGCCTGGTTGTCGAGGATGATGGCCCGGGTATTCCCGAAGAGATGGCGCGAGAAGCTGTGAAGCGGGGCAAGCGGCTGGACGAATCCAAGCCGGGCTCGGGCCTCGGATTGTCGATCGTTTCCGACCTGGTCGACGAATATGGCGGTTCGCTCGAATTGAGTTCAGGCGGAACTCGGTGGGCTCAAAGCGGTTGCGAGGCTTCCATCGGCCTGAACCGGCATTGCGCTGATTGGAACCCTCGCCCGACTTTTAGGTTTCTTGTATTGCAGTGCAAAACGGGTCAAAATCCGGAATGTGAATCACATTGCGGCGGCAGGCTTTTGGTTCATGAAGAGGAAGCAGGCATTTGACGACCATTCGGTTCATTTCGGCGGCTTTGTCCGCCTTGGCGGTAGCGCTCCTTTCGGGTTGCGCCACACACAAGGTCGCACAATCTGCAAACGAAGAGGCCGCCATGACCGCTTATGCGGGTCCGAAGACCGGAAATGCGTTGCTCGATGCAATGGCGGGAGGTCTTGTGGGCGGTTCGGTCGGCGCCAAGTTGAATATTGGGGATCGACGCGCCGCGCTCGCAGCGGAATACAAGGCGCTTGAATATACGCCGAGCGGCCAGAAGGTGACATGGCAGGGAAAGACGGCGGCGCTGCACGGGGAAGTGATGGCCGGCCAACCCTACCAGGTCGGGTCGCAAAATTGCCGCCAGTATTCCGATACGGTGTACTCCGGCGAGGTCGCGCAAACCGCCAAGGGCACGGCTTGCCGCAACCCGGACGGTAGCTGGACGCCGCTTACCTGAACGTCTGCCCTGAACATCCGCGGGCGTGCCGGGCGCCGCTTCGCCAAATCGTCGCATGTCATTGCTGTTGGCATTGACCGGGGCTGCGGCTAAGACACCGCCATGTGGTTCTGGATCGTTGCCGCGCTTCTCACGCTGGGCGCCTCCATGGCGATCCTGCTCCCGTTGCTGCGCCCCCGCGAAGGAGCGCAGGTGGCGGGCGCTTACGACATTGAAGTCTATCGCGATCAATTGGCCGAGCTCGACCGGGATGCCGGACGCGGCTTGATCCGGCCGGCGGAAGCCGAGGAGGCGCGCGCCGAGATCGCGCGGCGGATCCTGCGGGCCGGCAAGTCTAGGGACGCCGCGAAGGATAAGAATAAGGGCCAGAGCGGACGCCTGCTTTTCGCCGCCGCGGTGCTCTCGGTTCCGCTGCTGAGTTGGGGCATTTATGGCCTGCTCGGTTCTCCCGATCTGCCTCCCGAGCCGTTGGCGGCGCGGCTGACCAAGAATCCGGCCAATTCGACGATCGACGAGTTGGTCGCCCGTGCCGAGCGCCATCTGGCCGCCGATCCATCCGATGTTCGCGGCTGGGACGTGCTGGCCCCGATCTATGTGCGCATGAACCGCTTCTCCGACGCGGCGAACGCCTATAACACCGCAATCCGCCTTGCCGGCCCCAGCGCCGCGCGCGAAGCCGGGCTGGGCGAGGCCCTCGCGGCCGAGCAGTCCGGCGTTGTCTCGGCGGACGCGCAGGCCGCCTTTGAAAAGGCGGTCGCCCTAGATCCGAAAAACCCCAAGGCTCGGTTTTTCCTGGCCACGGCCTACGCGCAGGAAGGCAAATCGGCCGAGGCGCTTGGACGCTGGAATGCCATGCTTGCCGACCTGCCGGCGGATTCGCCGTGGCGCGGTGCGGTAGAGCAGGCCCTGGCGGCCATGACGGGCGACGCCAAGCCGCCGCAGCCGACCGTGCCGCCCGGACCAAGCCAGGATCAGGTGACGGCCGCCGCCGGCATGGCGCCAGCCGACCGGCAGGCGATGATCGAGACGATGGTGGCGCGTCTTGACGACCAGTTGAAGAAAAGCCCCGACGACCCGGCAGGTTGGCGCAGGCTCGTTCGTTCCTACATGGTGCTGGGCAAGAAAACCGAGGCCGAGGACGCCCGCAAACGCGGGGTGGCGGCGCTTGGCCCCGGCAGCAGCGCGGCGAAGGATCTGGATGAGTTCGCCGCATCCCTTGGCCTGGCGCGGACGGAGTAGCGGCATGACGCGCAAACAGAAAAGGCTATCGGTGATTGCCGGCGCGCTCTGCTTTCTGGGCGCGGCGACCGCGCTGACATTCGTTGCGCTCGGTCAAAAGGCGTCGTATTTCTATATGCCGGCAGATCTCAAGAGCGCCGCCGTCGCGCCGGGGCAGCGCATCCGTCTGGGCGGTCTGGTTGAGAATGGAAGTATCGTCCACGACAAGGGCGCGAAAATCGAATTCGACGTCACCGACAAGCATGACACGGTCAAGGTCACCTATACCGGCATTCTTCCGGATTTGTTCCGCGAGGGGCAGGGGGTCATAACCGAGGGATCGTTTCGTCCCGATGGCGTTTTTGCCGCCGACAGCGTTCTTGCCAAGCACGACGAACGGTATATGCCCAAGGAATTGGCTGAGGGCTTGAAGGAAAAGGGCGTATGGCAGCCGAACTGAGAGCACCCGGTCGCGCCAGCGACTCCCGCGTCCTGATTGTTCATAAGGCATAGGGCATGGTTGAAACCGGACATTTCGCGCTCGTTCTCGCTTTTGCCATGGCGCTGGTGCAGTCGGTCGTTCCCATCACCGGCGCGCGCACCGGCGACGAGCGGTTGATGGCGGTTGGCGCTCCGGTCGCCGTCACCGGCTTCCTGTTGACGGCATTGTCGTTCTCCGCCCTTGTATCGGCCTATGTGCAGTCGGATTTCTCGGTCGCCAATGTGTGGGAGAATTCGCATTCGCTGCAGCCGCTGATCTACAAGATCACGGGAACCTGGGGCAATCACGAAGGGTCGATGCTGCTTTGGGTGCTGATCCTCACCCTGTTCGGCGCCCTGGTGGCGCTGTTCAGCGGAAACCTTCCGCCTGCCTTGCGCGCCACGGTGTTGTCCGTGCAGGGCTGGATCGGGGCGGCGTTCTTCCTCTTCATTCTGGCCACATCCAATCCCTTCATCCGTCTCAATCCGGCGCCGATCGAGGGCAGGGAGCTCAATCCCGTCCTCCAGGATATGGGCCTCGCGATCCATCCGCCGCTGCTCTATCTGGGCTATGTCGGCTTTTCGATCTCGTTCTCTTTCGCGGTTGCGGCCCTGATAGAAGGGCGCATCGATGCGGCCTGGGCGCGCTGGGTCCGTCCGTGGACGCTGCTTGCCTGGCTGTTCCTGACCGGCGGCATCGCCATGGGCTCCTACTGGGCCTACTACGAACTTGGCTGGGGCGGCTTCTGGTTCTGGGATCCGGTCGAGAACGCTTCCTTCATGCCCTGGCTCGCGGGAACCGCGCTCCTGCATTCCGCCGTCGTCATGGAGAAGCGTTCCGCCCTGAAGATCTGGACGGTCCTGCTTGCCATTCTGACATTCTCGTTCTCTTTGCTGGGTACCTTCCTCGTGCGGTCCGGCGTGCTCACCTCCGTCCACGCTTTCGCCACCGATCCAAGCCGGGGCGTTTTCATTCTATGCATCCTCACTCTCTTCATCGGCGGCTCGCTGGCGCTTTTCGCTTTTCGCGCCACCAATCTTTCCGCCGGCGGGCTTTTCCACCCGATTTCCCGCGAAGGGGCGCTCGTCCTCAACAACCTGTTTCTGACGACGGCCGCGGCAACCGTGCTCGTCGGCACGCTCTATCCCCTTGTCATTGAAGCGCTGGCCGGCGACAGGATTTCCGTCGGCGCGCCGTTCTTCGACCTGACGTTCGTTCCGCTGATGGTCCCGCTGGTCTTCGCGGTTCCGTTCGGGCCGCTGCTGGCGTGGAAACGAGGCGATGTCCTGGCCGCCGGCCAGCGCCTGTTCGCCGCCTTTGGCGGCGCTTTGCTCGTAGGCCTTTGCGTGCTTCTTTTCGTCGATCACGCCGCTGTACTTGCCGCGCTTGGCATCGGCATCGCCGCATGGCTGATCCTCGGCGCGATGACCGATATCGTGCTGCGTTCGGGTATCGGCTCGGTTGCGCCGAACGTCGCTATACGCCGCGTCGCCGGCTTGCCGCGTTCGGTCTTCGGCACGGCGCTGGCGCATGCGGGTCTCGGACTGACGGTGCTCGGCATCGTATCCGTCAGCGCCTTCCAGGGCGAAAAGATCGTCTCGATGAACCCCGGCGATACGCTGACGGTATCGGGGTATACGCTGCGCTTCGAGGGCCTGCGCCCGCACCAGGGCCCTAACTTCACAGCAAAGCGTGGAACGTTCGACATAACCGGCCCCGGCGGGGGTTCCCTGGGAACGATCGCTTCCTCCAAGCGCTTTTTCCCGGCCCGGCAGACGCCGACGACGGAAGCCGGCATCCGGACCTTCGGTTTCGGGCAACTCTATGTCTCGCTTGGCGACCCGGATGCGGCAGGCGCGATGGTGGTTCGCGCATGGTGGAAGCCTTTGGTCATCCTGATCTGGCTCGGGGGGGTGGTCATGATGTTCGGCAGCGGCCATGTCGCTGATGGACCGCCGGCTGCGGGTCGGCGCGCCGTCTCGCCGGCGAGAGGCGGCGGTGAAACTGGCGGACGGCCTTTCTTGAAAAAGCCGCTGCACATCGTCTGGCTTGCCATTGTCATACTCGCTGTGGTCGGAAGCGCGCCGGCGTTTGCCGTGCGCCCCGACGAGATGCTTTCCAATCCGGCGCTGGAAGCGCGGGCGCGGACATTGTCGAAGGAATTGCGCTGTCTGGTCTGCCAGAACGAATCGATCGACGATTTCAAACGCCGATCTGGCCCATGATCTTCGCGTGCTCGTGCGGGATCGCATCAAGAAGGGCGACACCGATCAGCAGGCGCTTGATTTTATCGTCGCACGTTATGGCGAGTTCGTTCTTTTGAAACCGCGCTTCGATCTGCGCAACGCCGCGCTCTGGGGCACGCCAATCGTGCTTCTTCTGGCGGGCGGGCTGTTCATGCTGATCGGCGTGCGCCGCCGCAAGCAGGCCGCCGCGCCGCTTTCGCGCGAAGAAACCCAGGCGTTGAATGCCATTCTGGATGAGCCGGATTAGCAGCACTAGCGCGTGCATCCTGATTTTACCCGCCGATGCATTATTACGAAACTTTCACGCGGCGGAAACGACACTGTAATGTCATGTGCCCTATGTCTCGTTGCACAGGATGCCGGTTCGACGCATCCGACAGATAAGAGGACACGACAAGATGAATACTCCCACATCTTCCCATGGCAACACCCGCAATCGCCTGCTCGCGGCGGCCGCGGCCGTCGTACTGACCGGCGCTACCGGCTTCGCGGTCGTTTCCAACACAATTCCCGTCCTGGCCGACCCGGTCTATGTCAGCACGCCTCAGGCGATGCCGAGCTTTGCCGATGTGGTCCAGAAGGTATCGCCGGCGGTTGTCAGCGTATTGGTCAAATCCAAGGTGGAGCCGACAGCGGCGGACGGATCCCAGTTCTTCTTCAGCGGTCCAGGCATGGACCAGTTGCCGGACGATTCGCCGCTGAAGCGCTTGTTCAAGCAGTTCCAGGATCAACAGCAGCATCATCACCACTACAACGATCATGATGGTGATCATGGCGGCAAGCTGCGGCCAACCGCGCAAGGATCCGGATTTTTCATTTCCGATGACGGATACCTCGTCACCAACAATCACGTCGTGAAGGGTGGCGGTGCCTTCTCGGTGCGGATGGATGACGGCACCGAATATGACGCCAAGCTTGTCGGCAAGGATCCCCGTACCGACCTCGCGGTGCTCAAGGTCGACGGCAAGGGAAAGAAGTTTACCTACGTCCAGTGGGCCGATGACTCCAAGGTGCGCGTCGGCGATTGGGTGGTGGCTGTCGGCAACCCCTTTGGTCTTGGCGGGACCGTAACCGCCGGCATCGTATCGGCGCGCGGCCGTGACATTGGCGCCGGCCCTTACGATGATTTCATCCAGATCGACGCGGCCGTCAATCATGGCAATTCGGGCGGCCCGGCCTTCAACCTCAACGGTGAAGTTGTCGGCATCAATACCGCTATCTTCTCGCCGTCCGGCGGCAATGTCGGCATCGCGTTCGCCATTCCGGCCTCGACCGCCAAGAACGTGGTTCAGGACCTGATGAAAGATGGCGAAGTCGATCGCGGTTGGCTGGGCGTCCAGATCCAGCCGGTCACGGGCGATATCGCAAATTCGCTTGGCCTCTCGGACAAGAAGGGCGCGCTGGTCGCCGAATCGCAGGACAATGGCCCGGCCAAGGCCGCCGGCATCAAGGCGGGCGACGTGATCACCGGGGTCGATGGCTCCGATGTCGATTCGCCGAAGGAACTTGCCCGGTTGATCGGCGGCATGACCCCCGGCAAGAACGTCCACGTCAAGGTGTGGCGCGACGGCAAGGATCAGTCGTTCGACATCAAGCTTGGCGAGCTACCGACCAACGACAAGGTGGCGTCGGCGGAGCAGTCGAATCCATCGAGCGACGACAGTGCCGACACGCTCGACAAATTCGGGTTGACGGTGGCGCCCGCCGATAGCGGGAAGGGTCTGGTCGTCACCGATGTCGATCCCGACAGCGATGCGGCCGACCGCGGCATCCAGGCCGGAGACGTCATCGTGGCGGTCAACTCCAAGGACGTCAGTTCGGCGACCGACATCGACAAGGCCACCGCCGAAGCGGCCAAGTCCGGCCGCAAGGCAGTCCTGGTCCAGATCATGCGCGACGATAACAGCCGCTTTGTCGCCTTGCCTGTGGCAAAGGGCTGAGCGCCACGGTTCGAACGCCTCTCCGGACCGCCCGCCTTTAACACCCCCAACGGGCGGTCGCGGAGAAGCATGGGCCCGGCGTGCTTCCTATCTTTGCCGGTTCCAGCGGCAGCGGGTCCCATCGCCCGCTGCCGTATTCGCGATAAAAGGGGAGCCTCGACAACGGAGACCGGACCATGGTTAGTCAATCGGCGAATACGGACGATTTGGCGTATAAGACGTCCATGAAGATTTTGGTCATTGAAGACGACCGCGAGGCGGCGGACTATCTGGAAAAGGCTTTCGCCGAAGCAGGGCACAACGCGCATCTGGCCGGCGACGGCGAGACTGGCTACACGCTGGCGCGCGAGGGAGACTACGATATTCTCGTGGTCGACCGTATGTTGCCCCGGCGCGATGGCCTTTCGGTCATCGCCGGCCTGCGCGCGCACGGCAACGACACGCCGGTGCTGATCCTTTCGGCGCTGGGAGAAGTCGATGACCGGGTAACGGGCCTGAGGGCAGGGGGCGACGATTATTTGACCAAGCCCTATGCGTTCTCCGAACTGCTGGCCCGCGTGGAAGTTCTCAACAGGCGCGCCGCGGTCAAGGATGTCGAGACCGTCTATCGGGCCGGCGACCTGGAACTCGACCGCCTTTCCCACAGCGTCAAGCGCGCCGGCAAGGAGATCACGTTGCAGCCGCGCGAATTCCGTCTTCTGGAATACCTCATGCGCCATGCCGGGCAGGTTGTGACGCGCACCATGCTGTTGGAAAATGTCTGGGATTACCATTTCGATCCGCAGACCAACGTCATCGACGTGCATGTCTCGCGACTGAGAGGCAAGATCGAAAAGGGCTTCGACAAGCCGGTCCTGCACACCATCCGGGGCGCGGGCTATATGCTGAAAGCCTAGCATGGCGGCGTTGCGCGCCATCATGAAGACGACGGCGGCGCGGTTGTCGGCGCTGTATCTCATCCTGTTTGCCATCTGCGCGACGCTTCTCGTCTTCTACATGACGTCGCTTTCGGTCCGCATGCTGGAAGCGCAGACGCGCGATACGATCAACGAAGATGTTCAGCGCCTCGCCGCCGGCTATGAGCGTGGCGGACTGCAACTGCTCGTGCGTGTGATCCAGCAGCGCTCGCGCCAGCCCGGCGCCAATCTCTACCTGATCGCGGATCCCAATGGCCGCATTCTTTCGGGCAATGTGGAGAGCCTCGATCCTGGCGTTCTTTCGACGAATGGGTGGACCGAAAGACCCTTCGGCTACGTTCGCTACGGCGAGGGACCCGGCGACCGCCCCGGTCAGCCCGTTGCCGGAAAGGCTCCCGCCAGCGCTTCAAACGAGCACCGCGCGATAGCAGTTGTATTGCGGCTGCCTAATCAACTCATCCTTCTGGTGGGCCGCGACTTAGGCGAACCGGAGCGCTTCCGTCTGGTCGTCCGCCGCTCGTTGATGTTCGCGCTCGGCACCATGGGTTTCGGCGCGCTGCTGATCTGGTATTTTGTCGGACGCCGCGCGCTGAAACGCATCGACAAGGTATCGGAAGCCGGTCGCCGCATCATGGGCGGCGACCTCGCCGGAAGGCTACCCGTCACCGGCGCGGGCGATGAGTTCGACCGTCTGGCCGAAAACCTCAATAGGATGCTCACGCGCATCGCGGAACTCAATGAGGGGCTGAAGCAGGTTTCCGACAACATCGCCCATGATTTGAAAACCCCGCTGACGCGGTTGCGCAATCGTGCCGAGGCGGCGCTGTCGGGCAAACGCAACGGCGCCGAATACCGCGAGGCGCTCGAGGGCACGATTGCCGAATCCGACCAGCTTATCCGCACCTTCAACGCCATCCTGATGATCTCGCGTCTGGAGGCCGGCTATTCCGCCGAAACGACCGCGCCAATCGATCTCGACACCATCCTTCACGATGTTGTGGAACTCTACGAACCGGTCGCGGAAGAACTGGGCGTGCGACTCGAAGCTGGCGCCGACGGCAAGCACAATATCGTCGGCAACCGCGAACTGATCGGCCAGTCGCTCTCCAATATCGTCGACAACGCCATCAAATATTCGGCGGGCTCCGTCGAGATGCCGACGGTGATCGTGAAGGCCGAAAGCAGCGACGGAGAGATAAGGTTGACCGTCAAGGACAACGGGCCTGGCATCCCCGAGGACGATCACCAACGCGCCACCGAGCGCTTCGTTCGTCTCGAGCAAAGCCGCTCGCGCCCGGGATCGGGTCTTGGCCTCAGCCTCGCCAAGGCCGTGATGAAATTCCATGGTGGCCGCCTCGATCTTTGTTCCGCCCATCCGGGATTGAAGGTTTCGATGGCCTTTCCCGTGCGCAAGGCAGCCGCGTGATGGGGAAAGCCGCCATCTCCGAACGCGACGGCTCGGGATGGTTCGGCGTTCCGGTGCGCCGGCTTGCGCCGCTCGATTTGGAAGCAGCGCACGAGGAAATGGAAGACCTCGCCGAGACCGCGCGCGACCATGGGTTGGACAGGCTTGCCCTCTTGCTCGCGTCGGCAAGCCCGCTGCGTGATTTCCTGGCCGCTGCATTCGACCTTTCCTTTTTCCTGCGCGACTGCGCCCGCCGCAGGCCGGAAAACCTCGATCGGCTCTTCGATGAACCGGTCGAGAAGCGGTTGTCTGCGATCCTCGCCGAGATAGAGGCGTTGCCCCGCTTCACCGGGGTCACCGAGCAGTCGCTGATGGCGTCGCTGCGCCAGTTGAAGATGGAGGCGCATTTTCTTGTCGCGCTGGCCGACCTGGCCGAGCCGAGCGCGGCTGAAAAGACGGTGCGGCGGCTGAGTGATCTGGCCCAAAAATGCGTCGGTGCGGCTGCAGGCTTCCTGTTGGGCGAGGCGCATACTCGCGGCCAATTGAAATTGACCGATCTTTCTGATCCGGCGCTCGGTTCGGGCTGGATCATTCTGGGCATGGGAAAGCTCGGGGCATGCGAGCTCAATTTCTCGTCCGACATCGATCTCGTCGTCTTCTTCGATCCCGACAGTCCGGCCGTCGTCGATCCGCTCGAGGCCGGCGAGCTTTTCGCGCGCATGACAAGGCGGCTGGTGCGCATCCTTCAGGACCGCACTGGGGATGGTTATGTCTTCCGCACGGATTTGCGCCTGAGACCGGACCCAGGCTCGACTCCGCTGGCGATACCGGTCGTGGCGGCGCTGAACTATTACGAGAGCCGAGGCCAGAACTGGGAGCGCGCCGCCATGATCAAGGCGCGCCCGGTCGCCGGAGACATCAAGGCCGGCGAAGCGTTCCTCAAGGAATTGCAGCCCTATATCTGGCGCAAATATCTCGACTACGCCGCTATCGCCGATGTCCATTCCATCAAGCGGCAGATCCACGCGCATAAAGGGTATGGCGAGATCGCGGTAGCCGGGCACAATGTGAAGCTCGGGCGCGGCGGCATCCGCGAGATCGAATTCTTCGTGCAGACCCAGCAACTCATCGCGGGGGGACGCTTTCCGGAATTGCGCGGCCGCGAAACCGTCGCGATGCTGAAGGAGCTCGCGGCGCGCGGCTGGATAACCGCCGGCGCGAGCAAGGCTCTCTCCGAGCAATACTGGTTCCTGCGCGATGTCGAGCATGCCATCCAGATGGTCGCCGACGAGCAAACCCATACGCTGCCGGAGGACGACGAGGGTCTGGAACGCATCGCCCATATGCTGGGCTTTGCGGACCGTGACGCTTTTGCCGCCGCGTTCCGCCAATCGCTGCAACTGGTCGAGAAGCATTACGCCGCCTTGTTCGAGACGGCGCCGCAGCTTTCCGCGGGTGTCGGCAATCTGGTGTTCACGGGCGACGTCGACGATCCCGACACGCTACGGACGCTCGCCGGCTTTGGCTTCGAACGCCCCAGCGACATGTGCCGGGCGATACGCGGCTGGCATTTCGGCCGTTATCGCGCGACGCAATCGGCCGAAGCGCGCGAAAGGCTGACCGAACTGACGCCGGCGCTTCTCCAGGCTTTCGGTGAGACGCGCCGCGCCGACGAGGCGCTGCTGCGCTTCGACGAGTTTCTTGCCAGGCTTCCCTCGGGCATACAGCTCTTTTCACTCCTTCAATCCAATCCCTCTCTTTTGAGGCTTCTGGCGACAACCATGGGCGCCGCGCCACGGTTGGCCGCGATCATTACCCGCCGCGCCCATATCTTCGACGGACTGCTCGACCCCGGCTTGCTCAGTGAGCTGCCGAACCGCGACTACCTTGCAGCGCGTCTTGCAGCGCTGCTCGAAGGCACGCGGCTTTACGAGGACACGCTCGATCGCCTTCGCATCTTTGCAGACGAACAGAAATTCCTGATTGGCATGCGGCTCCTGACCGGCTCGATCGACGCGCGAAGGGCCGGTGTGGCGTTTTCCGATCTTGCCGACCTGACGGTCGGCGCGGCACTCGATGCCGTCGTCGAGGAATTCGCCGCGCGGCACGGCAGGATCGCCGGCGGCGCGTTGGCCATCTTGGGCATGGGTAAGCTCGGCAGCCGCGAACTGACCGCCGGTTCCGATATCGACCTGATCCTGCTCTACGAGCATGACGAGGATGCCGACGAGTCCGATGGCGAAAAGCCTTTGGCGCCGTCGCATTATTACGCCCGGTTGACTCAACGTCTCATCGCCGCCGTCTCGGCGCCGACCGCACAGGGAGTCCTCTACGAACTCGACCTTCGGCTACGCCCTTCCGGTAACAAGGGGCCCGTGGCGACCCATATCGACGCTTTCGTCAAGTACCAGCGCGAGCAGGCCTGGACGTGGGAGCACATGGCCCTGACACGCGCCCGCACCATTGCTGGAGACGACATTTTTCGCGCCGGCGTCGAGCGCGTGGTCGAGGCCGTGCTCGCCGAACCGCGCGACGCATCGAAGGTAGCGAAGTCCGCCGCCGACATGCGGGCGCTCATCGAAGCGGAAAAGCCGCCGCGGGACATCTGGGACATGAAGCTGATCCCGGGCGGTCTGATCGATCTCGAGTTCATTGCCCAGGTGGCAATGCTGACCGGCAAGGTCCACTGGGAGGGATGCCGTCCGACGGGCATCGCCGATATCCTCTCGGGCCTGACGCCGGATTTCGCCGACGGCGAGATCGTTCAGCAATTGTTCAGCTCACATGGGCTTTTCTCGACATTGACGCAGATCATCCGGCTCTGCCTGACCGGGCCGCTTGATCCGGATGACATTCCGCCCGGTCTCGTCGACCTGTTGTTGCGGAGCACCGGCCTTCCGGACCTGCGGGTTCTGGAAGCGCATATCGCAGAGACGTCGCGGCAGGTCCGAACGGATTTCGGCCTGCTGCTCCGTGGGAAGCCCGGATGATGGCGATGGGACGCCGAAACCGTGTTTCTCGTTCGCATCGGGGGTGACGATGCACAGGAGAAAACCATGAGGAAGTCCACCAAGCTTGCACTTGCTTTCGCCGGGCTTGCCGGCGCGGTCGCAACCGTCGCATTCGCCGCCGAAGGTCCCGGCAAGGGAATGCATCGCGGCATGATGTTCCAGAAGGCCGACGCCGATCACAGCGGAGACATATCGTTCGATGAGTTCTCCAATGCCATGGGCCAGAGGCTTGGCAAACCCGACGCCGATGGAAAGATCACCGTCGAGGAACTGGCCGGCCGGCTGGAAAAGGCGCGTTTCGAGCGCATGGCGAAGCGAATGATCGCCCGTTTCGACACCAATGGCGATGGCGTGCTGACGGCCGACGAAATACAGGGAAAGCAAAAGAAGATTTTCGCCATGCTCGACAAGAACGACGATGGCAAGATCGAGAAGGACGAGCTGCCGCACCGTCCATGGGGCGGCGGCTGGCGGCGTCACCACTCCGGCGGCGACATGCAATAGCCAATACGAGCAAGGCTCCGGGTCGAAAGCCCCGGAGCCATCTCGCTTTTTGCGTCAGGCGGCCTTGAGCCGGGGCAGCTTGCCTTCCGGAATGCGGATCGAGACGATGGTTCCGACGCCATCGGTCGAGCGAATCTTGAGCGCGCCGCCGTGCAGTTCCGCCAGCGAGCGCGAAATCGCCAGACCGAGTTCCGAGCCGGCATGGCTCTTGGAAAACTGGTTCTGGACCTGCTCGAAGGGCCGGCCGAGCTTTTTCAGCGCCTCTCTCGGTATACCGCAGCCATTGTCCTCGATGGTCACCACCATCGCGCCCGCCGCCTTGCGCGCGCGCACCAGGATCCTGCCGCCCCGGCCGGTGAATTTCACGGCGTTCGACAACAGATTGATGGTGATCTGCTTGACCGCGCGCCGGTCGGCATAGACCGTCATCGAGTCCGCGATCCGGGTCTCCACCGTGATCGATTTCTCCGCCGCTTGCAGGGAAATGACCTTGACCGTCTCGGTAATCAACGGACAGAGATCGATCGCCTCGCGTTCCAGCGAAAAATGACCGGCTTCGATCTTCGACATGTCGAGAATGTCATTGATGACGCCGAGCAGATAGCCACCGGCCCCGTGGATGTCCTTGACGTATTCTTCGTATCTTTCCGATCCAAGCGGTCCGAAAAGGCCTTGCTGCATCAATTCGGAAAATCCGATGATAGCGTTGAGCGGCGTCCGGAGTTCGTGCGACATGTTGGCGAGGAACTCGGATTTTGCCTGGTTGGCGGCTTCGGCGCGCTCGGTTTCGCGCAGATAGCGACGGTTGAGTTCGACCAGTTCGCGGGCGCGTTCTTCCTCCGCCTTGCGGGCCACGCTGAGGTCGTGAATGGTGGCCATCTGACGGCGCTCGCTGTCGACCAGTTTCTCCTGGTGCTGCTTCAGCAAAGTGATGTCGGTGCCCACCGACACGATACCGCCATCGCGCGTGGTCAATTCGTTGGCTTGCAGCCAACGGCCGTCCGCAAGCCGGCGTTCATAGGTCGTCGCCCCGCGCATGCCGCTGGCCAGCCGCCGCTCGGCGACGAAAGCCGTCATGCGCTTCTCGATTTCCGCGCGCGGCATGCCCGGCGTTACGTCCCGTTCGCTCAAGCCTGCATCCTGCTGGAATTTCGTGTTGCACATGACCAGCCGTTCCGACGCGTCCCACAAGACGAAGGATTCCGTGATGTTCTCGATCGCCGTGCGGAGCCTCTGGTCGGCGACTTCGGTCTGCTCGGCAAGCTGAAGCTGTTCCGTGACGTCGACCGCGATGCCGATAAGGTGCAATTCGGCGGCGTCGGGATCGATGACCTGCGCGCGGGCGCGCATCCACACCCAAGTTCCGTCAGCATGGCGCATGCGGAAGACCTGGTCGATATGGTCGGTCTCCCGTGACACCACGCGGTTGGCGAGCGTGAACAGGTCGCCGTCATCTTCGTGGATGATCTCCGCCACGTCGCCGAAGGAAAGCATGGCTTCGCACGGCTTGTATCCCAGCATGTCATACATGGATCGCGACCAGTACATGCGGCCGCGCGCCATGTCCCAGTCCCACAATCCGCATCGGCCGCGAACCAGCGCCAGATCGATGCGCTGATGCGCCTGCAGGTAGATCGCATCGGCGGATTCGGCGCGCGTTGCCTGAGTGTAATAGGCATAGAGGATGATCAGCAATATGGCGGCCGTGAGCACCAGCAGCGTCGCGTTCAAGGTTGCCGTGCGCCGCCATTCGGCAAACACCGTCTCGGCGGGAACGAGGACCGCCGCGGCGCCTTTGTCGCCGTCCACCTTGCTGATGGCGGCATACCAGTCGCGGCCGGAAACCTTCACCTTCATCACGCCGGCCCGTTCACCGAACAGGAAGAGAGGCTGGCCGCCGGTAACGAGGGATTGCAGGGATTGTCCCGCCCAGTCGTCCGCGTTCGTCGTGATGGCGGTAACTCTGAAGGTAGGATCGGTCAGGGCAACGACATAACCGCCGCCGAATGCGCCATAGGCGCTGGTATCGCGCACCAGGTCGATTTCGCTGCGATGGCCGTCCCGCTTTTCGTTCAGTGTCGCCGCGGTCGCCAACTGGCTCGCGGCGAGAGCGAGCGTCGATTTCAGGCCGCGCTCGATGCTGTCATGGGTATTCATCAGCGAAAGGAGCCGTGTCGCCGCCACGATTATGAGAAAGACGACGGTGAGAACCGGAATGGCCCGTCGCAGATATGGTTCGGCCGCCAACAGGCGCCGATAGGCCGGAGCGGCGATCATTCGCGCATTTCCTGCTAGGTTCAGGCCGGTTGTTCTTCCGCCCGTCCGCTTGGCAAAAAAGGCGCCCCCGGGCGCGCCCCACGCGTCCGCCTTTGCCATTTCAATGGCTCCCCGATTTAGATGTCTGAAAATTTGTTACGCGGTACGCCGCACTTCCGAATCGTCTATAAAGAATCAAAGGTGATTCGCCTTGTCCAGACCCCCAGCGCCCAAATCGAAAATAAAGTCGCAAATGTGGCGCAAGAGGCGGGGAAACGTCGGCTCAGGACACGCCAATCTCGTGGAAATGGTGCGAGGCCGGATTAGTAGGCCCCTATCCTAGGCCAGCGTACGCTCCACGATGTCGCGCAGGTTAGCCGAAAGGTCGGGCGTAGCGGCGATATCGGCGAGTACCTTGCGGGCCTGCTCCTGACGCTCGGGTTCGAAGGACCGCCACGAGCGGAACGCCGTGGCAAGCCTCGCCGCCACCTGCGGGTTGCGTTTTTCCACTTCAAGGACGACATCGCCGAAAAAGCGATAGCCCGCGCCGTCCCGCCGGTTGAAGCCGGTCTGATTCGCCGTGGCGAACGTGCCGACGAGAGAACGGACACGGTTGGGATTGGCGATGGAAAACGCCCTGTGCTGCATCAGCCCGGCCACCCTGTCGATCGATCCGGGGCCGGGCACGGTCGCCTGGATCTGGAACCATTTGTCCATGACCAGCGGATTTGTTCCGTAGCGCTGGTCGAAAGCGCCGAGCGCCGCTTCCGCTTCGCTCGAACCGCCATGGCGATGTGCCAGGATCATCAGGGCGGCGGCCCGGTCGGTCATGTTGGTCGCCGTTTCGAACTGGCGGGCAGCCCTCGCTGCGCCCGCCTCGGCCGAAAGATAGTCAAGGAGAACATTGCGCAGGGCGCGCCGGCCCGCACTTGCCGCGTCAGGGCTGAAAGGCGAGTTGTCCAGATGCCTGTCGTGGAACTCGGCGAATATCGGCCCGTTGGCCGCGGCAATGGCGGCGATCAGGCCCTCGCGTGCGGCGAAGATGGCGTCGGGATCGATGTTGCTGCCGAGTTCGCGGGCGATATCGGCTTCACTTGGAAGCGTCAGCGCCAGCGCCCGATAGGCGGGTTCGAGCGCTTCGTCCCCGGCAATGGTGCCGGCGAGCGCCACCATCCCGGAATGGAATTTCGGCGCCTTGCCCCCGCGCCGTCTGCGCGAGGCTGAAACGAGTGCGTCCGTGAACAGCCCGTTGAGCGCCTGCCAGCGCGAAAAAAGGTCGCCGTCGTTTCGGGCGAGGAACATTCTGTCCTCGTCCTTCTGCTCGATCGAAAGAGTGATCGGAGCGGAAAAACCGCGGTTGAGGGAAACGACAGGGCGGTCGCGAAGGCCGGAAAAGCGCACCCGATGGCGGCGCTTGTGTAGATGGATGACGCCGTTCTCTACCGTCGCGCCGTCGACGGAGGACCAGGCCGCGTCGTTGCCGTCCTTGCCGACCAGGCCGAAGGCGAGGGGAATATGCATGAGCCGCTTGCGGCTTTCGGATGGCGTAGGCGGCGTGGACTGCTCTATTTCGAGGGTCAGTTCCGCCGATGCCGGGTCGTGGGAGGCGGTAACGGTCAAATTGGGCGTGCCAGCCTGATTGTACCATAGCGAGAATTGCGAAAGGTCGCGGCCCGAGACGTCCTCGAAGACCTTGACGAACTCCTCGATCGTCGCCGCCTGTCCGTCATGGCGCTCGAAATAGAGGTCCATGCCCCGCCGGAACGTCTCTTCGCCGAGAATCGTGCGGATCATGCGCACGACTTCCGAGCCCTTCTCGTAGACCGTCGCCGTATAGAAATTGTTGATCTCGCGGTAGCGGCGCGGGCGCACGGGATGAGCGAGCGGTCCCTGGTCCTCCGGGAACTGATGCGCCCGCAATGTCCGCACCTCGGCGATGCGCTTTACGCTGCGCGAGCGCTGGTCGGCCGAGAATTCATGGTCGCGAAAAACCGTCAGCCCTTCCTTCAGGCAAAGCTGAAACCAGTCGCGGCAAGTGATTCTGTTGCCTGTCCAATTATGAAAATATTCATGCGCGATCACTGCTTCGATATTGGCGTAGTCGGCGTCGGTCGCGGTCTCTTCGTCGGCCAGGACGTATTTGTCGTTGAAGACGTTGAGCCCCTTGTTCTCCATCGCGCCCATGTTGAAATCGGAGACGGCGACGATGTTGAAGACATCGAGGTCGTATTCGCGTCCGAATTTGTCCTCGTCCCAGCGCATCGAACGCTTCAGCGCGTCCATTGCATAAAGCGCGCGCTCTTCCTTGCCGTGTTCGACATAGATGCCAAGATCGACCTTGCGTCCGGACATGGTGACGAAATGGTCCCTGGCCACGCCGAGATCGCCCGCGACGAGGGCGAACAGATAGGAGGGCTTGGGGAACGGATCGTTCCATTCGGCGAAGTGACGGCCGTCATCGAGATCGCCATGGGCGCCGGGATTGCCGTTTGAAAGCAGCAGCGGCGCCTCGGTCTTGGGCGCTTCGATACGGACGCTGTAGATGGAGAGGATGTCGGGCCGGTCGAGGAAGTAGGTGATGCGGCGGAAGCCTTCCGCCTCGCATTGCGTGCAGTAGACGTTGTTGGAACGGTAGAGCCCCATCAGCGCGGTATTGCTCGACGGCGAAAGCCGCGTCGTGATCGTCAGCAAGAAGCGCTTTGCCCGGGGCGGGTTGATGGTCAGGCTGTCCGGTGTCGCCTCGAATGCTGATGGCTTGGCGGGTTTGCCGTCGATGGCCAGGCTGACCAACTCGAGACCGTCGCCGTCCAGAACGAGTGGACTCGTTTCCGCCGCGCCCGCCCTCCGTTCGATGGTCAGATCCGCCGTCACCAGCGTCGCGTCGGGCGAAAGGCGGAAATCGAGATGCGTACGGGGGATAAGGTAATCGCTGGGGCGGTAATCCTCGAGACGAAAGACCTGGCCGGTGTCCGAACGCATTTCCAAACTTCCCAATCCGGTGCTCAGTGTCAGCGGGCGTCTGTCATCTTTACCCGGCATTGGCACAATAAAAACGAAGCGGTGCTCTTTACACGAAAGAACCACTCGACAAAACTGCCGCAAGGCTTAATTCAGCCAATCGTTTCCAAACCGCCAATCAGGAAAAGCCATGACCGTCATGACGCCGAAATTCGGAATGGGCGCTTCCGTTCTCCGCAAGGAAGATAACGCATTCATCACCGGCAAGGGCCGCTACACGGATGATTTCTCGCCGGAAGGAACGCTGCACGGCTATGTGCTCAGGTCGCCGGTCGCCAATGGGAGCTTTACAATCGGCGCAACGGACGACGCTGAAAATTCACCCGGCGTGCGTCTCGTCCTGACCGGCAAGGACCTTGCCCATCTGGCGGATTTGCAATCGCATGTCATGCAAAAGCAGCCGGACGGCACCACACCGCCGACACGCGATATTCCGATTCTGTGTCGGGACAAGGTGCACCATGTCGGTGATGCCGTCGCCTTTGTCGTCGCCGAAACGCGGGCGCAGGCGCAGGATGCCGCCGAACTGATCGAGATCGATTACGACAGCGAAGACGCCATCGCCGACACGCGCCATGCCCTTGACAAGGACGCGCCGCTCGTCTGGCCGGAGCTTGGCACCAATCGCGCGGTCGTCAATCACATGGGTGACAAGAAGAAGGCCGACGCAGCCTTCAAGAAGGCGACCAAGGTCACGCGCATCGAATTCATCAACAACCGGCTTGTGGCGAACTACATGGAAGTGCGCGCCGCGGTGGGCGAATGGCGCGCCGACGAGGATCGCTTCGTGCTGACCACCGGCACCCAGGGCGTTCATGGCGTTCGCGACATTCTCGCCAAGGAAGTCTTCAAGATCGCCCCGGAGAAGATGCGCGTCGTGACGCGGGATGTCGGCGGCGGATTCGGGCCCAAGAGCTTCGCCTATCGTGAATACGCGCTGGTGCTGGAAGCGGCGAAACGACTGGGCACGCCGGTGAAGTGGACGGGCGACCGGACCGAGCATTTCCTCACCGATGCGCAAGGTCGCGACAATGTGGTCGTCGCCGAGATGGCCATGGACGACAACGGCCGGTTCCTTGCGTTGAGGGTGAACCTCACCGCCAACCTGGGTGCGTACTGCTCCCAGTTCGGCCCGTTTATCCCCTATCTCGGCGTCACCATGTCGACCGGCGTCTATGACATTCAGGCGCTCGATGTGACCGTGACCGGCGTCTACACCAATACCGCTCCGGTCGACGCCTATCGCGGGGCAGGGCGCCCGGAGGCGGCCTTCCTGGTGGAAAAGCTTGTCGAAGCCTGCGCGCGCGATCTTGGCATTCCGCGCGAGGAAATCAGACGGCGTAACTTCATCAAGGAGTTCCCCTACAAGACGCAGACCGGACGCCTCTACGATACCGGCGACCTCGACGGCCACATGACGCTGGCGATGGAACGCGCCGGCTGGGCGAGTTTCGACAAGCGTCTGGCGGAAGCGAAGAAGAACGGCAAGATCCGCGGCATCGGCATGTCGACCTATATTGAGGTCTGCGCTTTTGCGGGCTCCGAGCCTGCCTATGTCGAGTTGAAGGACGACGGCACGATCACGCTCCTTATCGGCACGCAGTCCAACGGTCAGGGCCACGCCACAGCCTACGCGCAATTCGTCGCCGAGAAGCTGAATGTCGATATCGCCAAGGTGAACGTCCGTCAGGGCGACACCGATGAGCTGGACAAGGGCGGCGGCACGGGCGGCTCGCGCTCGATCCCCCTCGGCGGCGTCTCGGCGGCGCGCGCCGGCGAGGATCTGGCCGAGAAGATCAAGAAGATCGCCGCCGACGAACTCGAAGCCTCCGCCGGCGATATCGAACTGGCCGACGGCTCGGCCCGCATTGTCGGCACCGACCGCGTCATCGATTTTTCCGCCATCGCGAAGGCCGCCAGGAACCGTGACGATCTGAAGGGATCGGGCGAGTTCGTTCAGAAGGAAGGCACCTATCCGAACGGAACGCACATTTGCGAGGTCGAGATTGATCCCGAGACCGGCGAGACGAAAATCGTCTCCTACACCATCGTCGATGATTTCGGCATGACGGTGAACCCGATCCTGCTCGCCGGGCAGGTGCATGGCGGCGTCGTTCAGGGTATCGGTCAGGCGCTGTCGGAAAATACCGTCTATTCGGATGACGGCCAGCTTATTACGGCAAGCTTCATGGACTACACCATGCCGCGCGCCGAGGATTTCCCGTCCTTCTCCTTCGAGACGCGCAACATCCCCTCCACCACCAACGCACTCGGCATCAAGGGGGCCGGCGAGGCCGGTACGATCGGCTCCACGCCGGCGGCGCTGAACGCGGTGACCGACGCTCTGCACAGGGCATACGGGATCGGCCACATCGACATGCCGACCACGCCAAACCGCGTCTGGAACGCCATTCAGGAGGCTTCGGGGAGGCAGTGAGCAAAAGCGGGCCGCTCTTCAAAGGAGCGGGAGCGGCTAGCCCGTCGACCGGAAGGGCTGCTTTGTCGAGCGGCGGCATCGCAGCCAAGGCGCAGGATGCCGGCAGGCCGATGACGGGGATCGTGCTGAAAATCCTTTCGGTGACGATCTTCGTGGCCATGTCGACATTGATCAAATCCGCCGGGCAATTGCCGACCGGCCAGATTGCCTTCTACCGTTCGTTCTTCGCGATATTCCCCATTATCGCGGTCATCGCCTGGCGAGGCCAGTTGCTGAGAGCCTTTCATACAAAGCGGCCACTAAGCCATGTCGCGCGCGGCGTTGTCGGCGTCACGGGCATGTGGCTCAGCTTCTATGGGTTGACCCGGCTGCCTTTGCCAGAGGCGATCACCATCAACTACGCCCAGCCTTTGATCGTGGTAGCGCTGAGCGCGCTTTTCCTGGGCGAAGTCGTTCGAGTGTATCGCTGGAGCGCAGTTGGATTTCGGCTTTATCGGCGTCGTTATCGTTTCGTGGCCGGATCTCTCGCTATTTTCATCGCCGCAAGGCATCGGTCGTGCCCAGGCAGAGGGAGCGGCGGCCCTGCTCGGCGCCGCGCTGGTGGCTGGCATCGCCATGCTTCTCGTGCGCCGTCTGGTGAAGACGGAGGCGTCGGCCACGATCGTGCTCTATTTCTCATCGACAGCGGCGGTTCTGTCGCTCCTGACCCTGCCATTCGGCTGGCCGGATCTGACCGGCCGCCAGCTTTCCTGTCTCATCGCGGCCGGCATTTTCGGCGGTATTGCGCAAATCCTCCTGACGCAGAGCTACCGTCACGCGGAAATGTCGGTCATCGCCCCGTTCGAATATACCTCGATGCTACTGGCGATAGCATCGGGCTACCTTGTCTTCGGGGAGGTGCCTACCGCCTATACGATTATCGGCGGCGCCCTCGTCGTCGCTGCCGGGATATTCGTCATCTGGCGCGAGCAGCATCTCGGGCTGCCGCGTGGCGCGGCGCGCAAGGTGGTGTCGCCCCAGTAAGCAACGGCGAAACCGGCCGCCAGCGAATTCAACGGCTTGCGAAAAGCGGGTGAATCAATTTCGGAACATAGGTCAAACCGCGGCCAGTTCCGCCAATTTCGCCTTCACCTCCAGGAAATCGCGCCAAGCCAGCCGCTTGGCGGCCGGATTGCGCAACAGATAAGCCGGGTGAAGCGTCGGCATGGTAGGGATGGCGACGCCCGACGGCGTCCGATGCTCCCGCCAATTGCCGCGCAGACGCATGATGCCGTCCGACGTATTCAAAAGCAGTTTCGACGAAGGCCCGCCCAGCGTCACCAGAACTTTCGGCGCGGCAAGTTCGATCTGGCGCTCGATGAAAGGGCGGCAGATTTCCGTCTCGATTGGCGTCGGTGTGCGGTTGCCGGGCGGCCGCCACGGGATGACGTTGGCGATATAGGCAGTTTGCCGATCGCGACCGATTGCCGTGAGGATGCGGTCGAGCAGCCGTCCGGACCGACCGACAAACGGCACCCCCTCCAGATCCTCGTCGCGGCCGGGTGCCTCGCCGACCAGCATCAGATCCGCCTCTGGATTGCCGTCGGCGAAGACAAGATTCTTGGCGGTGAATTTCAGATTGCAGCCATCGAAGGCGGCGAGTTGCGCGCGCAATTCTTCCAGTGTTACGGCCTGTCCGGCCATCTCGCGCGCCCGCGCCACTTGCGCTCCATCAGGAACGACGGCGGTTTGCGGACGGCCGCTCTCGCCCCCCGAGGGGGAGATGCCCGGCAGGGCGGAGGGTGGCGCTGCAAGGCGCGCGCCTTCGATCGGTTTTCTCTCTTCGCTCCGCTGCGGCGTCGGCGCGACGGCGGCCATTTCCGGCTTCGGCGCGGCTTCGGCGAACCAGTCGGTCGCCTTTTCGGCCATGGCTTCATCGGCCCCGGCATCAGCATAGAAATGCAGGAGTTCACGCAGCGAGTGAGATTGATCGCGATCATCCGGCGCCATGATCCTTGGCGTCGCAGATCGCGGCTTCATTTGCAACAATCACGAGAAGGGAATGCGCGGATCCTGGCGTAGGTAGAAGATCTCGTCGGGCGTGAAATCGGAAATATAAAAGCCGAACGTCACGAAGGCGCGCGGGTCGACATGGCCGTCCCGAAACAGCAGCCGGTCATAGGGCTCGTAGTCGCGGTGAAAATCGGCGAAGCGGTCGCATTGCACGCCCTCCGACGTCAATTTGCGCTGGTTGAAGGACAGGCCGTCGCCGAAGCCGCTCGGAACGCCGAGTTCTTCCTGCAGTTCGAATTCGAATTCCACCCAACCCTGGCCGCTGCCATTGTGAACGACCAGCCGCAGGTTCAGGAAGCCATTCACATAATCGCCGGTCAGCGCATAAGGCCGGATGGGCCGCGCCGCGCGGATGACCAGCGTCACCGGACTGGCGGAATCGAATTCTTCGTGGACGATGACCGGATCCGAAGTGCTGCCGCTTCCGGATGCGCCGGTGATATGAAATCCGCCGAGCTCATCGGAAAACGAATAGGCGCCGGCGTAAAACCGGCCGTCATCCGCTGCGCCAGCTCCCATCAGCAAAGGCGCCAGTATCAGGACCAGATATCGGTGAGCGTCGACCAAAGGCTGCTCGCTTGGCGCTGCGCATTTATTTGCCGGTGAAGTATGGGCCGAATCGCTCAATCCGGAAACCACGGACCGGCGGGACGCTCCTCACAAGATCTCGATTGCGCGCGTCTGTCGCCAGATCAGGACCCCACCCGCGATCAGCGCCGCGCCCATCGCCGCCAGGGTGGCATAGCTGTCCGGCGCCGGTTTGAAGACCATATCTGCGACCATTACCACGAGCAGGATGATGTCAAATCGCGCCAGGATCATGAACCGCTGCGCTTCCCTTGCGGCTTCGACGCTGCGCGAGCCGTGCCGCCCGACGCTGGCCGAAACGCGGTCCCTCGAGGGGCCGAGTACCGTCGCGCCGAACGCGGCCGAAATGGCGAAGCCGCCCAGGCCGATCAGGATCCACAATTCGTGAAAGTCCCAGGCGAGCAATGTCATGGCCAGCCCGCAGATCAGGGCGCCGGCGGCGGCGGGCGCAAATAATTTGCCCAGGAGCGCGAAGTCGCCGCCGGCGATCCGAACGGTTGCCCCGGCGTCCTGATGTTGGATGGCCGAATTGCCCATGATCGCCAGCGATACGCCACAGCCGAGCCACACGATCACGCAGACGATGTGTAGAAACATGAATAGCTGGTAGAATTCCATTCGGCGTCCGATACCCTAATTCCGTTGTGGACGGCGAGCCTAACATGGACAGGTCGGGCTGCAATGCCGGTGCGCCGATTGAGCAATGGCCGTGGATGGTTTCAAGCCGGCGCAAGATGCGATATTGACCGGCAAGCTGCATGTGCATGGGCCGAAATCGAGTTGGAGCGGAGGATCCGGATTTATGAGTGAAGTCGAGCGCGAGAGCATGGAATTCGACATCGTGATCGTCGGCGCGGGGCCGGCGGGGCTGGCCGCCGCGATCAGGTTGAAGCAGCTCAACGCTGAACTTTCCGTCGTCGTGCTCGAAAAAGGCGCCGAGGTCGGCGCGCATATCCTGTCCGGCGCCGTGGTCGATCCGATCGGCGTCGATCGCCTGTTGCCGGGCTGGCGTGACGAGAGCGATCATCCCTTCAAGACGCCGGTGACCGACGACAGGTTTCTGTTGCTCGGGCCGGCCGGCTCGATCCGCCTGCCCAATTTCATGATGCCGCCGCTGATGAACAACCACGGCAACTATATCGTCTCCCTCGGCAATGTCTGCCGCTGGCTTGCCACCCATGCCGAAGCGCTTGGCGTCGAGATCTATCCCGGCTTCGCGGCGGTGGATCTCGTCGTCGACGAAAACAAGGCGGTGACCGGCGTCATCACCGGCGACATGGGTGTGGAACGGGACGGTTCGCATGGCCCGAACTATGCGCCGGGCATGGCGCTGATGGGCAAGTACGTGATGATCGCCGAAGGCGCGCGGGGCTCGCTCGCCAAGCAGTTGATCGCCCGTTACGGGCTCGATGATGGCCAGGATCCCGGCAAATACGGCATCGGCCTGAAGGAACTCTGGCAGGTCAAGCCGGAGAACCACATGCCCGGCCTCGTCCAGCATTCCTTCGGATGGCCGCTGGACATGAAGACCGGCGGCGGCTCTTTCCTCTATCACCTGGAGGACAATCAGGTCGCCGTCGGCTTCGTCCTCCACCTCAACTACAAGAACCCCTATCTGTCGCCCTTCGAGGAATTCCAACGTTTCAAGACGCATCCGGCGATCCGCGATACGTTCGACGGGGCAAAGCGCGTTTCCTATGGCGCGCGCGCCATTACCGAGGGCGGATGGCAGTCCGTGCCCAAGCTGTCGTTCCCCGGCGGCGTGCTGATCGGCTGCTCCGCCGGCTTCGTCAACGTGCCGCGCATCAAGGGGTCCCACAACGCCATTCTGTCTGGAATGATGGCTGCCGAGCATACCGCCGAAGCGATCGCCGCTGGCCGCGCCAATGACGAACTGAAATCCTACGAGGAAGCCTGGCGCGGCTCCGACATCGGCAAGGATTTGAAAAAGGTTCGCAACGTCAAGCCGCTCTGGTCGCGCCTGGGCACGATCGGCGGCGTGGCGCTCGGCGGCTTCGACATGTGGATGAATACGCTTTTCGGCTTTTCGCTCTTCGGAACGCTAAGCCACGGCAAGGCCGACTACGCCTCGCTGGAGCCTGCCGAAAAGCACAAGCGCATCGATTATCCCAAGCCCGACGGCGTTCTCACCTTCGACCGCCTTTCTTCGGTGTTCCTGTCGAATACCAATCACGAGGAAAACGAGCCGGTGCATTTGAAGGTCGGCGATCCGGCCCTGCAGAAGAGCTCGGAATACGGGGTCTTCTCCGGCCCCTCTACGCGTTATTGCCCGGCCGGCGTCTATGAATGGGTCGACGCGGATGGCAACGCGCTTGCCGGCGGCCCGGGTTCGCCCGAAAAGGGTGGCGAGGTCTCGCATTCCGACAAGGGAGCGCGTTACGTCATCAACGCGCAGAACTGCGTCCACTGCAAAACCTGCGACATCAAGGACCCGAACCAGAACATCAACTGGGTGCCGCCACAAGGCGGCGAAGGGCCGGTCTATCCGAACATGTGAGGATGGCCGTGCGCGTTTCGACCGCCGCCAAGAAAGAGTCCGGCGAAGGGCCGGTCTATCCGAACATGTGAGGATGGCCGTGCGCGTTTCGACCGCCGCCAAGAAAGAGTCCGGCGAAGGGCCGGTCTATCCGAACATGTGAGGATGGTCGTGCGCGTCTCGACCGCCGCCAAGAAGAGAGTCGGCGAAGGGCCAGTCTATCCGAATAGGCGAGGATGGCCGACCGGCCCCACAGTCCGCGAAGGATGGGCCGGCTGCCCGGTCTTGGGCTTCGTCGAAAATTCGATCAGCACCGGCGCGTGATCGGAACCGACATCATCGAGGACGCGCGCTGAATGCACGATGATCCCGCCCTTGACGAGCACGTGGTCGATCTCCAGACCGAGCCACGGGCGCAGCCATTTCGGCAGGTCGAGAAGGAACCATGTAGCGCCGATCGGGCCGACGATCTTCATGCTGCCAGCCCGCGCCATTGAGCTTACCGCCGAACTCCAGGAGACGGCGTTGAAATCACCGGCGGCGATGGCCCGGTCACCAAGCTTGGCCATCGGCGTTTTGAGGCGTTGGATCTGCCACCACTGATCCGAGGGCCAGGGCCAGCCGAGATGCAGCGCGGCGATCTGAACGTTGGTACCGCCTAGATCCACTGCGGCGGTGGCGAACGTTCCCCTGTCGAAGCAGGAGCCGGCGCCGTCGAAGGGACGCAGCGAAAGAACCGCTCCGCCGCCGATCCTGACGTCCGATGGGCAGATCAGTTGCTGCGGATAAGCGGCTTTGATGAGCTTCAGCTTTTCCACCCACTTCGGCGAGACCTCGTCCAGGGTGACGATGTCGGGGCGCACCCGTCCGATCAGGGACAGCACCTTTTCAGGCGTCGGATTGTCGTACCGGAGGTTCAGTTGCAGCAGACGGTAGACCGGTTGGCTTCCATCCTCTGGCTGCAAGGCGGCGCGCGCCGGACCGGAGAATAACATCTCCGTTGTGCCCAGCGTCGTCGCGAAGGCGGCGCCCGCCATCAGCAATGACACAAGGCCGATGGCGCGCATTCGAGAGGCCAGCGCACAGATCCCCGCCAGCCCCAGCAAGACCGCCAAATGCCAGCGAAAATGGGCAAACAGATCGAACGCGTGATGAACGGCGCCGAGAAATCCGAGAACGAGCGGTACGTAGAACGCGGCGCAGAAGGCGGCGGCCCACACGGCACGCCGCATTCGGCGGCGATCGGCGTCATCATCTGTCATGATCGGTGGTCGCCCGTCGCTTACTGGAACGCGGTTTCCGAAAAGCTTCTGAGTTTGCGCGAATGCAGCCTCTCAAGAGGCATGCCCGCCAGCTTCTCGACGGCGCGGATGCCGATCGTCAGATGCTGCGCGACCTGTCGCTTGTAGAAATCCGTCGCCATGCCCGGCAGCTTCAGTTCGCCATGCAGCGGCTTGTCGGAGACGCAAAGCAGGGTGCCGTAGGGCACGCGGAAACGGAAGCCATTGGCCGCGATCGTCGCCGATTCCATGTCGAGCGCGATAGCGCGCGACTGTGACAGCCGCTGCACCGGGCCACGCTGGTCGCGAAGTTCCCAGTTACGGTTGTCGATCGTCGCCACCGTGCCAGTCCGCATGATCCTCTTCAAATCGTAGCCGGAAAGACCGGTCACCTCGGCGACGGCCTCCTCGATCGCCACCTGCACCTCGGCCAGCGGCGGCACCGGCACCCAGACCGGCAGATCGTCGTCCAGAACGTGGTCCTCGCGCACATAGGCGTGCGCCAGCACATAGTCGCCCAGCGCCTGCGTGTTGCGCAGGCCGGCACAATGCCCGAGCATCAGCCATGCGTGCGGCCTGAGCACGGCGACATGGTCGGTGATCGTCTTGGCGTTCGAGGGGCCGACGCCGATATTGATCATCGTGATGCCGCCATGGCCAGGCTTTACGAGGTGGTAGGCCGGCATCTGCGGCAGGCGCACGGGCGCGCCGGAATGAACCGCCTTCTCGCCGGCCTTGGTGACGATGTTGCCGGGTTCCACGAATGAAGTATAGCCGTCGCCGCCCTTGGCCATCATGTCGCGCGCGAAGACGCAGAACTCATCGACATAGAACTGGTAGTTGGTGAACAGCACGAAATTCTGGAAATGGTTCGGCGTCGTGGCCGTGTAGTGGGACAGGCGGTGCAGGGAATAGTCGATGCGCTGAGCGGTGAACGGGGCAAGCGGCATCGGCTCGCCCGGGACGTTCTCGAACGTGCCGTTGGCGATATGGTCGTCCGTGCCGTTGAGATCGGGAACATCGAACATGTCGCGCAACGGCCGCTTGATGCGCTCGGCGGCGGACGCTTCGATATAGGCGCCTTCAAGAAACGCGAAATGCAACGGGATCGGAATGCGCGACTCTCCGACGGTCACCGGTACGCCGTGGTTGCGCATCAAGAGGCTGAGCTGGTCGACGAGATACGGCTCGAAAAGATCCGGTCTCGTGATGGTCGTCGTGTAATCGCCTGGCATCGGCATGTGGCCGTAGGCGAGCCGCGAGTCGACCTGCGAATAGGAAGAGGTGGAGACGCGCACCTCCGGATAGAAGGCGCGAAATCGCCGGTGGGTCTCCGGGTTTTCGGCAAGCTTCACGAATGAGTTGCGCAGGAAGGCGGTGTTGCGATGGTAGAGCGTCTTCAGCGCATCGACCGCCTCGCGCGCGTCCGAGAAATTTTTGGTCTCAAACGGCTCTGGCGTGACGACGGAATCGATGCGGGAGGGGTAAATTCTGTTTTCCATGACCCATTATAGAGATGACGGCGGTGGTTTTCGAGAGGCTACGGAAGATTGCGCCATTCAACGTTCCCGCGCCATGAATTCGGGCGGGCGCGGGTCGGGCCGGCTTAATTGGCGTATGAACGCCGTGTTGCCTGCGCCACGGAGAAGCCGGGATTGACCGACTGACAGTTTGCCTGGTTCGTTGCGCAAGAGGTGGGCAGATTGCTGCGCCATCCACCGGGGCTGTCGGGTGACTGGCCGACGATCCGGGCGAAGCCGAGGGCAAACAGCATCGTAATGAGGCAGACGATCGTGAAGCGGCGCGCGAGCATATCCTATCCCCCTCGAGTGGAGACAATTTTAGCCGCCGCTGCTGAACCCCACCTGAGATATTCGTTCATCGACCATTCAAACAGGTTAACAAAAGCGTTAATTTCCAGGCGCTTGGCAACGTATTCTCCGTCTTTCCGCAGCGTGTGCAGGAACCAAGCAGCGTTCGCCGTAGCGCCGATCTCCGACAATCTTGATCGAACGTCCCGTTTTTGTGGTGAACAAAGCCTTGCTCAACGAGGCTCGCATTTTCATCGATTTTTCGTTGGATTCGCGGAATTCCAGGATCGATATAATTAATGAAAATTTCGATTTACCCTTTGTTTTAGTTTTGTTTTCTCCAAATTAAGCACGCCATTTAACGGCGGATTCAAGCCTCCCCGTCATCCTCAAAAACATCGGACGGCAGCGTTCAAACACGACAAGAACGCGGCTCTCATGGGTTGGGACAGGGAACAAGAAAATGGCACGTTATGAAATTCTGGAAGCAGGTTTGGGCACGGCTGGTTCTGGCGCTCAGGCCGACATTCTCTTCGAAATGGGCATGATGTATGCGACCGGCCGCGATTGCGCCGTCGACCTCGTCGCCGCCCATAAATGGTTCAACATCGCCGCCATCAAGGGGTCGGATCGCGCCGCTGAATTGCGCATCGAACTGGCGTCCACGATGACCAAGCAGCAGATCGCCCAGGCGCTGCGCGATGCCCGCGAATGGATGACCATGCACTGATCGGATTGGTGCGGGTAAGGAATAACAGGACAGGCATACCAAAAAGAGCGGCAAAGCCGCCGGCAAACGAGAGCGGCAAAGCCGCCGATTGGATACAGGGAAGGCGGCTGTCACGGCGTTGGGGACGCCAGGATGGAAGCTTGCGAAAAGGCCGCGACCGGCGGGACACAAAGCCGGCGCGGCCTTTTTGCGTCCGACGCCCATTGCGTGATTTCATTCCACTCAGGCACACGAATGCGATGCCGGGGCTGGGCAATGAAGTCAAAATTGTGGCGGCAAATTTGCCCTTACGGGTTGAAGCTCCGGCCTGAAGGACTAAGTATGGAACCATACGCTCAGCGTGCAACGGGTGGGAACGGAACGCTCCAAGAGCTGTTCGAGGCGCGCTAAACATTTGAATTTTAATCAGCATTCAATGATGAAGGAATTTGATGACGACCAAGATGAAGGTCAGTAATCTATATAAGATTTTTGGAACGAACGTTGATGAAGCGCTGTCGAGGCTGAAGGACGGCCAGTCGAAGCAGCGGATTTTTGAAGAGACGGGGCAGACGGTCGGCGTCCAGGACGCCAGCTTTTCGGTCGATGAAGGCGAGATTTTCGTCATCATGGGACTATCGGGATCCGGCAAGTCGACCTTGGTGCGGTTGCTCAACGGCCTGATCAAACCCTCCAGCGGCCAAATTCTCATCGATGATCAGGATGTAGCCAGCGCCGACGAAGCAGCGTTGCGCCGCATACGGCGCGAGAAGATCGCCATGGTCTTCCAGCATTTCGCATTGTTTCCCCACAAGACGGTTGTCGACAATGTCGCTTTCGGCTTGAAGATCAAGGGTATGGACCGCGCTGAGCGCCGTGAAAAGGCGCTCGTGGCGCTCGACCAGGTTGGTCTCAAGGGCTACGCCGACACTTTTACCGAGGAACTGTCGGGCGGCATGCAGCAGCGCGTCGGCCTGGCGCGTGGCTTGGCGACCCAACCGGAAATCCTTTTGATGGACGAGCCGTTCGGCGCGCTCGATCCGTTGATCCGCCGGGACATGCAAGGCGAATTGATCGAGCTTCAGCGCCGCTTGAAAAAGACGATCATCTTCATCACCCATGATCTCGACGAGGCTTTGATCCTCGGCGATCGGATCGCCATCATGAATGGTGGCCGCATCGTTCAGATCGGCACGGCGCGGGAGATCGTCGACAGTCCGGCCGACGACTATGTGTCCGCCTTTACGCAAGACATCGACCGGGCGCGGGTGCTGACCGCCGAAAGCGCGGCGCGCAAGGTAGGGCCGCTGGATATCGCCAGCGACACCGTCGAATCCGCCAAGGCCAGGATGGAAGAGCTCAACCGCGACGCGCTCTATGTCGTGAGGGAAGGCAAGCCCGTCGGTCTTGTGACCTACCGCGGACTTCCAACGGCGAAGCCGGCCAAGGGAAAGGCGCTCGAAGCGGCCCTCATTACCCGGTTTCCGTCCGCGCCTGCCGGCACGCCGCTCAAAAATCTCTACGAATTGGCCGGCTCCGGTCTCCCGATCGCGGTCGTCGATGACCAGGGAAGTTTGATCGGGGTGATCGAGGCGCCGGCGCTGTTTGAGGAAATCGCGGTGCACGCCGTGCGCGAAGACGCCAATCCGGAGCTCGCGGTCGCCACGCAGGCGGCAGGTGATCCCGCCGCTGCGGAGGGGGTACATTGATGCTGCGCCCGTCCGAATTTATCACCATTCCGTTCGACGACTGGGTCGACGCCCTGGTCAACAACATACTGGTGCCGAATTTTCGCGGCTTCTTCCACGCCGTGGAAATACCCGTGCAGGACGTCATGTTCTGGCTGAATTCGTTCTTCGCGTGGGTCCCGATGATCGTCTTCGCCATCGCAATGGCCCTCGTCGCCTGGCGATGGGCGGGGCGCGGCAATGCCGTTTTCACGTTTATCGCATTTTGCTTCATCGACATGATCGGTCTGTGGAGCGACACGATGACGACCTTTGCGATGATCATCACGGCGGTGGTCTTCTGCGTCATCATCGGCATTCCGCTCGGCATCCTGGCCGCGGGCAACGACCGTTTCCTGAAGATTCTCCGGCCGGTTCTCGATATCATGCAGACGATCCCGTCCTTCGTGTACCTCGTGCCGATCGTCATGCTGTTCGGCGTCGGTTCGGTGCCCGGTGTTATCGCGACAATCATCTTCGCGCTGCCGCCGATCATCCGGCTGACCAATCTCGGTATACGCGAGGTTCCAGGAGATCTGATCGAAGCGGCCGATTCCTTCGGCTCGACGCGCTGGCAAAAGCTGGTCGAGGTCCAGTTTCCGCTTGCCGTCCGCACGATCATGGCCGGCCTCAACCAGACGCTGATGCTGGCCCTTTCGATGACGGTGATCGCAGCGCTGATCGGCGCTGGCGGGCTCGGCCTCGTCGTCAACACGGGCCTCGGACGGCTCGATGTCGGCATGGCGACGAATGGTGGCGTCGGCATCGTCCTTTTGGCGATCGTGCTCGATCGCATCACGCAGGGTCTTGCGGAGAAGCGCTCCGTTCGCACCGTTTCGCTATGGCAGACCCTGAACGGCTTTTTCAGGATCGGCTCGCCGCAGTCCGCGGATCCCGAGCTGACCGGAAGGGCGGGTTAAACCCGCAAGGCTGCGGGTTCGCCGCGGCCGGTCCATGCCCGGAAATTGTAATGCGGCATGGGGAAAAGGAACTCTCGCAAGGAGAGCGATATGAAAAGATTGAAAACCATGAAGACGCTCGCGGTTGTCGCGGCGGCGGCCATGACGGTCGTACTGCCGATGCAGGGTGCATCGGCGCAGGACATGCCCGGCAAGGGCAAGACGATCAAGATGGCGCAAGCCACCTGGGATACGGGCTGGTGGCAGGCCGAGATCTACAAGCAGCTCTTCGAGAAGCTGGGCTACAACATCGGCACCGTAACAACGCTGAAGAACCCGGTGTTCTATCAGGCCGTCGGGCAGGGCGATGTCGATCTGTGGGTCAATGGCTGGTTCCCGACGCATAATTCCTACACGAAGGCCTTCAAGCCCGGCGCCAAGGAAATCGGCTACGTCGCCAAGGGCGGGGCGCTCCAGGGCTATCTCGTCGACAAGAAGACAGCCGACAAATATGACATCAAATATCTCTCGGACATGAAGAAGCCGAAGATCCGCAAGCTGTTCGACACCAATGGCGACGGCAAGGCCAACATGGTCGCCTGTCCGCCCGGCTGGGGTTGCGAGAAAGTCATCAACTACCAGATGAAGGCGTACGGGCTGAACAAGGATGTCGACCTGATCAAGGCCGGCTATTCGGCCGCGATGGCGGACGCGCTCGGCCGCTACAAGAACGACAAGCCGATCTTCTTCTATACGTGGACGCCGAACTGGACGGTTGGGCTCCTCAAGCCCGGCAAGGACGTCGTCTGGCTTCAGGTGAAGGATACCAAGCTGCCGAAGGATCAGATGAACCTCAAGAGCGCCGCGACCGTGAAGGGCGTCAAGGGTTGTTCGTCCGATCCCTGCGTCATGGGCATGCCGGCGAACGATATCCGGCCGGTAGCCAATGTCGCATTCCTGAAGAAGAACCCGGCAGTCGCCTCACTGCTCAAGGAAGTCCGGATTCCGCTCAACGACATCTTCGCGCAGAACGCCAAGATGAACGATGGCGCCGACAAGCCCGCCGATCTCAAGAAGCAGGCTTCGGACTGGATCAAGGCGCATCAGGACAAGGTCGGCAAATGGCTCGACGATGCCCGCTCCAGCGCGAGCTGATGGCCGACATGGAGAGCGGGCTTTGATGCGCGCTCTTGACCGCTGAATAAAGAATGGCCGGGCTTGCCCCGGCCATTTTGCTGTTCCCGGTCGTGCGCCGAGACAAATGCTCAGGCGGCTTTCTCTTCCTCCACGAACCGCACCAGCACGGTCCCGTCGGTCACCTGTGCGCCCTCCGTGGCGATCTCCGCCACCACGCCATCGCGCGGCGCGGCGATCGTATGCTCCATCTTCATGGCTTCGAGGACCAGCAGCGGCTGGCCTTTTGTCACCGTCTCCCCGGACGCGGCCCTCACGATCTTGACGAGGCCCGGCATCGGTGCGCGCAGGCTGCCCGAACCGGCCGCGGCGTCGGCATCGCGCGCCAGCGGATCGGGTGCCTCGAACGTATAGCCCAGAACGCCTTCGAACACGGTGACGTGGCCCGGCCAGAGTGAAACGCGCGCCGTCGCGCCGGCGGGAAAAGCGAATGTCGCGCCATCGATCTCGACTTCGAACCGCCTGCCTTGCTTCATCGAAACCCGTGCATCGATCGCCTCTTCGCCATAGTGAAGCGTGGTACGCCGCGCGATGGGATGGAAATGCGCATAGCCGGCGAGGCCGGACCAGGGGTCATCGGCCGAACGCCGCGCGCCGCCATCCAGGGCGCCGGTTGCGGCGAGCGCCGCCAGCGCCTGGACCGCGCGGCTGGCTGCTCGGGTCGCGGTCAAATTCTCCTGTTTGCGGCCAATGAGCCCTGTATCGATATCGCCCGAGGCAAAATCCGCATCGCGCGCCAGCGCCGCCAGAAATGCGGTGTTGGTTACCGAGCCAGCAATCTCCGTGTGATCGAGCGCATCCGATAGCGCCGCCAGCGCCGCCCTGCGGTCCGCGCCATGCACGACGAGCTTGGCGATCATCGGGTCGTAGAAGGGCGAAATGGCGTCGCCCTGCCGCACGCCGGTTTCGATGCGCACCGAACCGCCCTCCACGCTGTCGGGGAAACGCAGATGATGCAACGTGCCGATCGCCGGCAGAAAACCTCTGGCCGGGTCCTCGGCATAGATGCGCGCCTCGAACGCGTGGCCGGAAAGATGGATGTCCTTCTGGCCTTTCGGCATCTTTTCGCCGGCGGCGACGCGAAGCTGCCATTCGACGAGATCGACGCCGGTCACCATCTCGGTTACCGGGTGCTCGACCTGCAGCCGCGTGTTCATCTCCATGAACCAGAAGCGGTCTGGCTTCAGCCCGTCCGAAGCATCGACGATGAACTCGATCGTGCCGGCCCCGGAATACTTGATCGCCTTGGCCGCTTTCACCGCCGCGTCGGTCATCGCCTTGCGCATTTCGGCCGTCATGCCGGGGGCGGGCGCTTCCTCGATGACCTTCTGGTGACGGCGCTGTGCGGAGCAGTCGCGCTCGAACAGATGCACGGCGTTTCCATGATTGTCGCCGAACACCTGGATCTCGATATGGCGCGGCTTGTCGACATATTTCTCCACCAGCACGCGGTCGTCGCCGAAAGCGGCCTTCGCCTCGCGCCGCGCCGCGGCCAGTTCATCGGCGAATTTGTCGGGATCATCGACCCGCCGCATGCCCTTGCCGCCGCCGCCGGCGCGCGCCTTGATGAGCACGGGGTAGCCGATCTCGCGCGCCTTGGTGGCCAGGACGACGATTTCCTGCGCCTCGCCATGATAGCCGGGCACGACAGGCACGCCGGCCTTCTCCATCAGCCGCTTGGCGGCGTCCTTGAGGCCCATGGCCCGGATCGATGCGGCGGAAGGGCCGATGAACACCAGTCCGGCCGCGGTAACCTGATCAACGAAATCAGGGTTTTCCGAGAGGAAGCCGTAGCCGGGATGGATCGCCTCGGCGCCGGTCTTTTTCGCCGCCTCGATGATGCGGTCGCCGCGCAGATAGCTTTCGCCGACCGGCGAGCCGCCGATATGAACGGCTTCGTCCGCCATCGCGACATGCAGCGCGGCCGCATCGGCATCCGAATAGACCGCGACCGTGGCGATGCCCATTTTGCGCGCGGTGCGCATGACCCGGCAGGCGATTTCGCCGCGATTGGCAATTAAAATTTTGCTGAACAATTCTTTCTCCCGGCATGAAGCCCATGACTTACCTTAGAGGCAAGGGACAGGGCGCGTCACCCGTTTGGATGGTACGGCCGCAGAGTAGCCGGGAAGCGCGTGAGCGCAAGCGCTACGATCGGTCGCCTTGCGTGACCGTGGCGATGTCCGCCATGGCGACGGAAAGGCGGCCTTCAGGCATTTCCCGCGAATTTTCCAAGCAGAGCGTTGAATTTGTCGGGCTGTTGCAGGAATGGCGAATGATCGGCGCCCCCGACGCGAACGACGCCCGACTGCCACAGCGAGCCGTAGGCCAGGCTATCGAAATAGTCGGCGCGGATGAACGGGTCATCCATGCCGTTGACGATGGCGAAAGGCGCCGTCATCTCCCGGACGATATCCGCCTCGTCGAGGAACTGACCGCCGGCGACGGAGGCGAACATGAGTTCGCGCGCCCGACCGTCCGTTCGCTTGCACACGGCCAGGAGATGCGGGTCGAGTTCGCCATCGACCGAAGATGTATGGGTGGCGTAGGCGATGGCGTCCTCGTCGGTGAAGTCGCGCTTGGCGGTGAGGTTTTCGGCATTGGGGTCGATGTTGAATCCGGCCATCAGGCTGTCCATCGTCGGTCTGACGGGCGGCGCGCCGCTGATCATCAGCCCGGCCACCGGCACTCCGCGGCCAATCATCTCCAGCCCGATATGGCCGCCGAGCGACCAGCCGAACAACGTCGGCTTGAATAGGCCGAGCGATTGCAGAACCTGGCCGGCCACCTCCGCATAGCCGCCGAAACTGTAGGCGCTCTCGGGATTGCGCGCGTCGTCGGACGCGCCATGGCCCGGCAGGTCGAAGGCGACCAGGCGGTAGGCGCCGAGAACGGAATCATCGAATTGCCGCGCAAAGACCTCTTTTGAACTGGAGTTGCCGTGGATGAAGACGATAGCCGGCGCTTCGGCGCGGGTATCGCGCACGGAGATGCGGCCTTGATCGGTATCGACAAAATGCGTCTGGCTCATCGGCAAGTCCTTTCTGTTCGGCCATATCCGGCCTCTGCGGTCCGACGATAGTCTAACCCTTGGGCGGAATGAAAGGCTGCTGGATCTCCTTGAACACGGGCAGCGCTTCGAGCCGCTCGGCATGGGCCTTGAGCGACGGCAGGCCCTCCAACTGGCTGAATTCCGGATGCGCCTCGCGCAGATGCCGCAGCATGCAGGCGACGGTGACATCGGCATGCCCGATGCCTTTGCCGAACCAGTATTCGCCCCCGACCGAGGCGCGCTCCTTTTCCAGCAGGGCCAGCGTATCGGTGATCTGGCGACGGCAGCGCTCTACCCAAAGCGGCGACACTTTCTCGTGCAAATTCTGTTCGTAGTAGAGCGCTACGGCCTTGTCGGAAATCCCGGCTGCCAGTGCGGCAATGCGGAGCGCCCTGTGCCGCTCGGGCTCGCCGGTGGGCAGCATGCGCTCCGCAACCGGCATCCGGCCGTCCAGATAGTCGAGGATGGACAGGCTATCGATCAGCACATCGCCATCGTCCAGCAGAAGCGTCGGGACACGCAGCAATGGATTGTAGGGCCGGATCTCGTCCGCATCGCCGAAGGTCGACCAGGGCCGATGCTCGAATTCGATGGCGTAAAGCCGCATGGCGATGGCGACGCGGCGCACGAAGGGCGAATCGTACTGGCCTATGAGGATCATGCTTTGCTCTCCGATCGCGCGAAATCTGCCACGCCGCCCTTTGCCCATCAAGCGGCGCTTCGCGACATGCTGACATAGGGCGCCGGCGGCCCTGACGGTGTTGTAGCCCGCAGGTATCTCTTGGCAGGAGATGACGCATCGATGAAATCCCTGTATCTGCCCGCAGGAGAATGCGGACAGCCGATAGCATGGTGAGGAACGGGTGAAGCGAACGATTTGCGCATTGTTGACGGTTCTGGCTCTTCCGGCCGCGAGCGCCGTCGCGGATCCGGTCGTGGCGGTGGAGAAGGTCGAAGCCTATCCGGTTTCCGGCACGACGGGCATCGAACTTTACCGTTCGATCGGCGAGCGCGGCCCGAAATCGCGCAACGGGCGCGCCATTGCCGTGACCGATTATCGGCTGACTTGGACGCGCCGCTACGTGCCCGAGAAGAGCGGCTGCCGGCTTGCTGTCGCCGAGCCGCACCTGACGATCATCACCCGTCTGCCGAAGCCGTCGGATAAGCTTCCGGCCGGCACCCGGGCGGCATGGCAGCCCTTCATTGCCGGTATCACGGCGCACGAGAAAGTGCATGGCGGCATCATCCGCGAAACGGTGGAAGCCATTCGGACGCAAACGGCCGGCGTGACCGTTCCAAACGATCCCGGTTGCCGCAAGATCAGGACGGAAGTGACGAAACGCGTCACCGTGCTGGCCGATCGAATGCACCAGAAGAACCGCGATTTCGACGCCACGGAGATGGGCAAGGGCGGCAATGTCCAGCGGCTCATCCTGGCGCTGGTGAATGGCGGTCGAGAGTAGCGGCGGCGAGGCCCGATCCGTCTCTGTCCGCCACCTTTTCTACTGCATCTGCGGCTTCTTCAGCGCGCTGGCCCGGTCGATCGACTTCACCCGCAGCCACGTCTCGCGCCCATCGCGCACGACGCGCAGGGGCAGTTCCGTTCCCGCGGGCCCGCTCGCCCAGACGCTGCGGTAGAAATCGCCAAGACCATGGATTTCCTTGTCCTTGACTTCGGAGATGATGTCGCCGCGCCGCAAACCGGCCTTGGCGGCGGGGCCATTGTCGGTGACGCTCATCACCACGACCTCGCCGTCCGTTTCGGCCGACATCGCGCCGAGCCAGGGCCGCGGCGGCTTGTTCACCGCCCCGCGTGTCACCAATTCGTCGATGATGGGCGTCAACAAATCGATCGGCACCGCCATGTTGATATCGGAGATGTTGTCGCCCCGGCCCATCTGCAGCCGGAGCGACCCGATGCCCAGAAGCTTGCCATCGGCGCCGACCAGCGCCGCGCCGCCCCAGGAAGGATGCGCCGGCGCGGTGAAGATCGCGTTTTCCAGAAGATATTCCCAATAGCCGGCGAATTCCTTCCGCGCGACAATCTCGCCTTCGACCGCGCCGCCCATGCCGTCGGCGAGCAGGATCGGGTCGCCCTCCTTCGCCTTGTGGGAATCGCCAAAGGAAAGCGCCGGCAGGTCGAGCGCACCGAGTGCCTGGACAAGACCGAACCCCGTTTCCTGGTCATAGGCGAGCGCATGTCCCGGCACGACGCTGCCGTCATACCGCGTCAGCCAGACCTCTTCGGCCTCGGTGATCAGATAGCCGATGGTGAGTACCAGGCCGTTTTCACGGATCACCACGCCGCTGCCTTCGCGCAACGTGCCAAGCCCTTCGGCGGTAAAGGCGTCTTCGGGGATGGTCGCGCGCAGCGCCACGATGGATTGTCGAATTTTCTCTGAATTCATGTCATGCCCCGTTTTGCCGGATGCGGGTCGAACCCGCGCCCTTGAAGTCCCTTTCATCATAGGTATGGCAGATCGCCCGGCGCGCAAGGCTTTTTGACTAATCGCCATTGCTCCGTTCCTTGATGAAGTCGATGAACGCACGGAGCGGGGCGGGCACGAGACGCCGGCCGGGATAGTAGAGAAACGGCCCGGAAAAGCTTTGCCACCACGGCTTCAGCACCTGCTCCAGCGCGCCGCTGGCGAAATGCGGCGCCAGCCAGTCATCGAACAGCGCGACGATGCCGGTTCCCGCGATCGCCGCCTCCACCGCCAGTTCCGTGCCTTCGCCGGCCTGCACGATCAGCGGTCCTTTCGGTTCGACCCGGATGATTTCGCCGTCGCGCTCGAATTCCCATGCCATGATCGAGCGCCCGGAAAACCGGCTGCGCAGGCAGACATGGCCGAGCAGATCGCGCGGATGCTCCGGCCTTCCATGCCTGTGGAGATAACCAGGCGATGCGCCCACGGCGAAGCACTGGACCCGGGGACCGATCGGCACGGCGATCATGTCCTGCTCCAGCCGCTCGTCGTAGCGGATGCCGGCATGGCAACCCGCCGCGATGACATCGATGAGGCTCTCCTCGGTGACGATCTCCAAAACGATATCGGGATAGGCGGCGAGAAATGGCGGCACGATGGCTGGCAGGACGAGCCGCGAGGCGCTCGTCGGCACGTTGAGCTTGAGCAACCCCGCCGGTCTTTCGCGAAAGCCGTTGACCACGTCGAGCGCGGAGTCCACCTCCGCCAGTGCGGGGGTCAGCCGATCGAGCAGCCGCTCCCCGGCCTCCGTGACCACAACGCTGCGCGTCGTCCGGTTGAGCAGCCTGACGCCCAACTGCGCTTCCAGCCGGCGCACCGCTTCGCTCAGCCCCGAGGCGCTGCGGCCGCTGGCGCGTGCGGCATCGCGAAAGCCGCCGCTCCGCGCCACCGACACGAAAGCGTTCAGATCGCCGAGATCAGCAGCCATTGTGCGCTCCACCGTACAGCCTATCCGGATTGTACGGGCTTATCGCGTGATCGGGCAAGCCTTATCTGTTTGCGGTAACAAGGAGAACGATCATGCCCGACATCCAGAAATCCGGAACCTTCACCCTTGGCGGCCGCCAGGTGAAGAGGCTTGGCTACGGCGCCATGCAGCTTGCCGGAAAGGGCGTCTTTGGCCCGCCGAAAGACCATGACGCGGCAATTGCCGTGCTCAAGGAGGCGATGGCATCCGGCGTCGACCACATCGACACCAGCGATTTTTATGGGCCGCACGTCACCAACAAGCTGATCCGCGAGGCGCTGCACCCCTATCCGGACGATCTCGTCATCGTCACCAAGATCGGGGCGCGGCGCGGGGAGGATGCTTCCTGGCAGCCGGCCTTCAAGCCGGCCGAACTGAAATCGGCGGTCGAGGACAATTTGCGCAACCTCGGCCTCGAGCAGATGGAAATCGTCAATCTGCGCTTGATGTTCGATACGCACGGTCCTGCCGAAGGCTCCCTCGAAGAACCGCTGACGGCGCTCGCCGAGCTTCAGCAACAAGGGTTGGTGAAGCATATTGGGCTTTCCAACGTCACCTCGAAACAGCTCGAGCAGGGCAGGGGCATCTGCGAGATCGTCTGCGTGCAGAACCAGTACAACCTCGCCCATCGCGACGATGACGCGCTGATCGACGATCTCGCGCGCGGACGGCGATCGCCTATGTGCCCTTCTTCCCGCTCGGCGGCTTCACGCCGCTGCAATCGGGCACGCTTGATGCGGTGGCCGAACGGCTTGGGCATACGCCGATGCAGGTGGCGCTCGCCTGGCTGCTGCGCCGCTCCCCCAACATCCTTCTGATCCCCGGCACGTCGTCGGTGGCGCATTTGCGTGAAAACCTTGCCGTCGCGGAGCTCGACCTGCCGGAGGACGCGATGGCGGAGCTGGACGGCATCGGCGCGGCGGGGTGACTAGAAGCCGCCCGCCAATCAACCCTCTCCGTCGCCGGGCAACTTCGCTCCCGGCACGTAGAGCATGATCGGGCGGATTTCGTAGATGGCGGTCGGGTTGGCGCGGCGCAACTCCCGCGCCGCCTCGATCGCCCCCTCCATCGAGGGATAGTCGACGACATAGAAGCCGAGCAACTGCTCCTTGGTCTCAGCGAAAGGGCCGTCGACAACCATGCCGCCGCCCACATTGGTATCCTTGCCGCGCAGAGTCTTCGCACCCTCGGTCGGCGCGAGCCTTGCTGCCGGCCCGAGATGATTTTCTTTCACGAGCCGGTCGTTGATCTCGAGAAGGTTCTTCATCAAAGCCGCGTCTTCATCTTCGCTCCAAGTCTCGAAGGCGTCTTTGGCGTGATAGGCGAGAATCGCGTAGTGCATGGAGGGGTCCTTATGCAGGCAGGGCAGGCGATTGCAAATTACCGCCTCGGATTGAGGCGCCATGAGCTCCCGCAGACCAACGATCGACCACGTCAAAGGCATGCTCGATAAAGTGTGACGCGGAAAGCGAAGTGGCGGTTATACGTCGTTCTCTCCCCATTTGATCATGATTACAGGTCCTAACCCTAGCTGCTTTCGCCCATCATCTCGCGCCCGATCAGCCAGCGGCGGATCTCGCTGGTGCCGGCGCCGATCTCGTAGAGTTTTGCGTCGCGCAATAGACGCCCGGTGGGGTAGTCGTTGATGTAGCCGTTGCCGCCCAGCATCTGGATGGCGTCGAGCGCCGTCTGCGTGGCGCGTTCGGCGGCGTAGAGAATGCAGCCGGCCGAATCCTTGCGCGTCGTCTCGCCCCGGTCGCAGGATGCCGCCACCGAATAGACATAGGCGCGGCAGGCGTTGAGCTGGGTGTACATGTCGGCCAGCTTGCCCTGGATCAACTGGAAATCGCCGATCGCCTGGCCGAATTGTCGCCGTTCCTGCACATAGGGCACGGCGACGTCGAGGCAGGCCGCCATGATGCCCAGCGGCCCGCCCGACAGCACGACGCGCTCGTAGTCGAGGCCGGACATCAGGACCTCGACGCCCTTGCCTTCTTCGCCGAGCACATTCTCGTAGGGCACCTCGACATCGTTGAAGACGAGCTCGCCCGTGTTGGAGCCGCGCATGCCGAGCTTGTCGAGTTTTTGCGCGACGGAAAAGCCCTTCATGTCCCGCTCGATCAGGAAGGCGGTGATGCCGCGCGAGCCCATCGTCGGCTCGGTCTTGGCGTAAACCACGAGCGTCGAGGCATCCGGCCCGTTGGTGATCCACATCTTCGAGCCGTTGAGCACGTAGCAATCGTTCTTCTTGTCGGCGCGCAGCTTCATCGACACGACATCCGAGCCGGAGCCGGTCTCCGACATCGCCAGTGCGCCGACCGCCGTGCCGGCGCAGAGGGCCGGCAGATATTTGCCCTTCTGCTCCTGGCTTCCCCAGCGGTTGATCTGGTTGACGCAGAGATTGGAATGCGCGCCATAGGAGAGGCCGACGGCCGCCGAGCCGCGCGAGATCTCCTCCATGGCGACCACATGCGCCAGATAGCTCATGCCCGAGCCGCCGAAATCGGCATCGGCGGTCATGCCGAGCACGCCGATGGAGCCCAGTTTTTCCCAAAGCTCCGCCGGAAAGTCGTTGTCACGGTCGATGTCCGCCGCCTTCGGGGCGATCTCGTCTCGGACAAAACGGCGAAGCATGTCGCGCAACGCGTCGATGTCCTCGCCGAGACCGAAATTCATCGTGTGATCATACATCGGCCATCTCCCGCGCCTTCGCCTCGCTTGGTGCGCCCACCAGGCGCATCGTCATCTTGTGGTATGTTTCAACGACTTCCTCTACGGAGAGCCGCTCGTCCGGCCGGAACCAGACGATCACGCCGGTGATCATCTGGATGATCGCCATCGCCGTCAGCGCCGGTTCATCAACCATAAAGGCGCCGGTCTCCGCGCCATCGCGCAAAATCCGGCGAAGCTCCTTTTCGTAAGATCCGCGCAATTTAAGCATGACCGTGAGGCGCTCGCGCGACAGGCTTCTCAACTCCATGTTCGACACATGGGTCGAATGGCGCCGCTCGACATGAAAACGGATATGGTTGCGCACGAAGGCGGCAAGCCGGGCCGCCGGATCGGCCGTCGCGGGCCGCTCGGTCTCCCATGCCGCCAGCAGCCCTTCCATATGTTCGCGCATCAGCGTGAACAGGAGGTCCTCCTTGGTCGGGAAATAGCGGTAGAGCGCCGCCGCCTGCACGCCGGTTCCGGCGGCGAGCTGACGCATCGTGACGGCCTCATAGCCATGGCGCGCCATCAGCATCAATGCAGTCTCGCGTAGCGCCGCTTCCGTGCGGCCGCCGTCCGATCCTGTCGTTCGCGCCATCCACCCGTCCTCCTGCGGACAGAATAAAACGGACGTTCAATTAATTCAACACTGAAACTTCTCCGGCGCGGAAGGCCTGATCGGTTGCAATCCGCAAACAACGCGCCAAACTTGGTTCCGGGAATTTAACCGGAGGCTGGTTTGGCGGAGAAAAAGCGCAAGGCGGTGCAGGTGCGCGTCGAGGGCAGGGTCCAGGGCGTTGGTTTCCGCGCCTGGACTTTCGCCGAGGCGACGCGGCTTGGCCTCGACGGCTGGGTCCGCAACGAGACGGACGGAACGGTGACCGCTGCTTTCGAGGGGACGGAGGAAAAGATAAGCGCCATGCTGGCGCGTCTGCGGCTGGGGCCGCCCGGATCCGCCGTGACCGAAATTGGCGTCGAGGATGCCGTGTCGGAAAGCGCGGAACCCGGCTTTCGGATCAGGCGCTAAATGCGAACCGTATACCGCTTACCGCTAGTCGTTCTTGTAGAGAAGCCAGCCCTTGCGGAATTCACCCTTGGCCAGCGATGAGTGGAGCGTGACGCGGTTGCGCCCATTGACCTTGGAAACATACATGGCCCGATCGGCCTTGCCGTAAAGGTCGTCGGCGGAGACGGCCTCGGACGCCATGCATATCCCGATGGAAACCGTAATTGGCCCGCACGGTTCACCGGTCTGCGGATCGGAATAGTCTCCATACTCGATCGCCGCGCGCACATGATCGGCCAGCGAGGCGATGGTCTGCTCCGCGCCCGTCCTGGTGATAAGGGCGAATTCCTCGCCGCCGGTACGGGCGATGAATACATCGTCGGCCGCGGCGGCAGCCAGAATGGCGGCGACCGACTGGATGATGCGGTCGCCCGTGGGATGTCCGAAGCGGTCGTTGATGCGCTTGAAATCATCGATGTCGGCGATGATGAGGGCGCTTGAATTGATACTCGTCCGGCTGTCGTAAATACTCGACAGGGCATTGTCGAAAGCCCTGCGGTTGCAGATTCCGCTCAGTGGATCGGTGTCGGCGAGTTTCTTGTATTCCTCCAGCGAGGATTTGACCTTTTCCAGTTCCGCCGATTTGTCGGCCATTGAACTGGCGATCTGCTTTCCGTGACTGATCGTCGACCCGGTCGCCGTCGCCATGACCCCGGCGATTTTGGCCAGCAGATCTTTCGTCAGGAGCGCTCGATCGTTGATGCCGCTCGAGGTCTCGTTCAAGAACTTGCCGTAGCTCTCGAGCGATTTGCGCTCCTTCAAAAGAAGCAGCATGACTTCGTCGATTTTCCCGGCAATCGCATCGCGCGCGTTCTCGACGATTTCATTGCCGCGTCCGCGTTGCAGGTGCATAGCGCCAATGATGTCGAGTTTATCCTGCGTCACTTTCGCGCCCAGATCGATGATATCGGCGATCAGGGCCTGGTTCGTCCCGGTATAGGCCTCGTAGAACAATTCATAATTGCGCGGCAGACCGGCGAGGCCCATCTGGCGCAGCGTGAGCGCGATTTTGCTGGCGATGTCTAGCGGGCGGCTGCCCGGCGCTTCCGACGGCTGCATTCTGTTCGTTGCCCCCTGGCAACCCGCCAAAGAAAGACGAGCCCGATCTTCATGGCGCGTGAGCGCGGCAATGCCGTGCGCATAACGCCATGTCCCTGATTTATATGAATAGATCAATTCGGCTAACGTTGCGTTAATCGCACGATGCAACGCGAGGTAGCCGACGTCTGCCTGCCGCGCCAACCGGTGGCTTGGAGTGAAGACTAATGGACCATGTCCAATAAAATAATTGACCAAGTCCATTAAATCGGTAGGATCGGCCGTAATATTTGAGAGGCGCCCGATGGATGATGTTCTTGCTGCGCAGATCGCCGGCGTTCGCCGCTTCAACCGCTTCTATACGCGCACGGCGGGCTTTCTGAACGAGACCCTGACGCAAAGCGACTTCACGCTCAGCGAAGCACGCGTTCTGTTCGAACTGGCGCATCGCGAGGCGTCATTCGCTATGGATATTGCACGCGATCTCGGCCTCGATGCGGCCTATCTCGCCCGCATCCTGAAGAAATTCACGGCGGCGGATTTGCTTGCTGCCGAGCCGGATGCCGCCGACCGCCGTCGGCGGCGGCTCAAGCTGACCGCCCGCGGCCGCCGCGTCATGGCCGATTTGTGGGACAAGGCCGACGCCGATATCGGCCGCATGCTTTTGCCGCTCGATGAAGTTCGCCGCCAGCGCCTGACAGCGGCGATGGCAGAAATCGAAACCGGCCTCGATCCGGCCGGAAACGCTATGCTGGAACCCGTCATCCGCCCGCATCGCGTCGGCGATATCGGCTGGGTGGTGCACCGGCAGTCCGTGCTGTACGCCGAGGAATATGGCTGGGATATCGGCTATGAGGGACTGATCGCCGGGATTTGCTCGGATTTCGTCCTCAATTTCAAACCGGGCAAGGAGTTCTGCTGGATCGCAGAACGCGGCGGGACGGTCGTCGGCTCGGTGTTCCTGGTCCGACAGGACGACCGGACGGGCAAGCTGCGCCTGCTCTACGTCGAGCCGTCCGCACGCGGCTTCGGCCTCGGCAAACGGCTGGTCGACGAATGCATCGCAAAGGCGAGGGGCTGCGGCTACGACAAACTGGTTCTATGGACGAACGACGTCTTGACGGCGGCTCGCAAGATCTACCAGAGGGCGGGCTTTACGCTCGTCGGGGAGGAACGTCACCATTCCTTCGGAAAGGACCTCGTCGGCCAGAACTGGGAACTCAAGCTGTAGTCCCGGTCGGGAGGTTTCAATTACCGCGCGCTTCGGCCAGCGCCGCGGGAAATTCCGCAGCGAAAATGGCGATTTCGTTTTCGGGTCCGGCGCTGATTCGAATGCAGCGGTCGAGGCCCGGCGCCATCGATTTGCGCACGAAGACGTCGCGCGCGATCAGCGCGTTCATCACCTTGAGCGCGAATGCGCCGTCCTGCCCGCAATCGATGGAGACGAAATTGGTCGCCGACGGCAGGGAGGTCAGGCCATTGTCGGCGGCGATCGTTGCGATGCGCTCACGGCAATCGCCGATTTGCTTCAACACGTTCCGCAGATAATCCTGATCGCCGAGCGCCGTCAGGCAGGCTTCCTGCGCCATGCGGCTGACACCGAAATGATTACGCACCTTGTCGAAGGCGCGCACGGCTTCCGTCTCGCCGATGGCATAGCCGCAGCGCAGGCCGGCGAGGCCGTAGGCCTTGGAGAAGGTACGCATCCGCAGCACGTTCGTCCGGCTGACATCGAGCGGCGGCAGCGCCGACGCCGGCGCCATCTCGCCATAGGCCTCGTCCAGTATGAGCATGGTTGTCGCCGGCAGGGCGTCGATAAAGCGGACGATCTCCTCGCCTTCCCACCAGCTTCCCATCGGATTGTCGGGATTGGCGAGATAGACCAGCGAAGCGTTTTCCCGCTTCACGGCATCGAGCAGCGCCTGCAAATCCTCGCGGTCGCTCTCGTAGGGTACCGTGACCAGCCGGCCGCCAAACCCCGCCACATGATAGTTGAACGTCGGATAGGCGCCGAGCGAGGTGACGACCGGCATGCCCGGCCCGATCATCAGCCGCACGACCAGCCCGAGCAGTCCGTCAATGCCTTCGCCAACGACGATGTTGCCGGGCTCGACGCTGTGATGCGCCGCCAGCGCGGCTTTCAAATCATGGTTTTCCGGGTCGCAATATTTCCACATCTCATCCGCCACGGCCGCCATGCGCTCAGCCACTTTCGGGGAAGGGCCAAATCCGTTCTCGTTGGCGCCGATACGGGCGCGGAAAGGGCGGCCACGCTGCCGCTCCTGCGTCTCCGGTCCGACAAACGGAACTGTCGCAGGCAAGGATTGGGCAAGCGCGGTGAGGCGAGGGCGATCTGGCATACGGGCTTCCTTCATGGAATTGGCCGCGGATACCTAACTGCAAACTCGAAATGCGGCAATCTTCACGCGAATTGCACACAAAAAAGACCCGGCCTTTCGACCGGGTCTTGAGCGTTGGACTGGAGGTCTGAACGCTTTGATCAGAAGAAGCGAGTAAAACGCAGATATCCCGACGGGGTTCCGTCGAGGCCCTGGACCTTGTCGTATTGGATCTCCGTACGCACCTCGAAATTGGTGACCGGCACCCAGACCAGCGATATTTCCGCGCTATACCCGTTTTTGTTGACGGTTCTTTTCACATTGGAAAAAGGCTCGTAGAAGCCGTCGAAATATTGGCCGGCGATGGAGGCGCCGAATTTCGCGTTGAACTGCTGGTAATAGGAAGCCAGCACGGACCACTCTGCATTGCCATAGCCGCCGAAGCCATAGGTGGGTCCCTGCGTGCCGTAATCATTATCGCTGTCGGCGTAGTAGCCGAGGACGCGCAACGAGGAACCGGGCATGTTGGGCATGTTGATCTGCGTACCCACTTCGACGCCGTAGCCGCTGTCGGTTCCTGAGCCGCCCGTTCCGATGCGGTCGTCGTAACCCCCTTTGGCGTTTGAGACCGCGACCCCGCTGAAACCAGGGTCAACCGAACAGGTGACAGCGCGGGCGCCGGTTGCTTTGAAAGGAATTGGCTTTTGCCCGATCCGTGAATTACGGGCGCATGCCGTAATCGCTGAAGCTCAACAGGAAGAGGATGCCGATCCAGACGAAGCCGGCCGCGGCGAAGAGCCGGAAGAGCGGGCCTTTCTGTCCGAGTTCCATGAAGACGAAGGCGATGAAGCCGATCGTCAGCGCCGCGACCAACAAATGGAAGCCGGTGCGAAGATCGGGTGCAACCGGCAGGAACGCCGCGGCACTGTTGACCGCCAGCGCCAGCAACAGCACCAGCAGCACCCAGGCGGGCCGCTTCACGATCTCGCCGATGCCCGGCGGTTCAGGTTCTTCACGCGATGATCTTCTCATGATCCTCTTCCCGGCAGATAGATGACGACGAAAACAACCGTCCAGATGATGTCGACCAGACCCCAATAGAGCGCCGTTGCCTGCACGGCGGGCGTTTCGGCAAACCATTCCGGGTCGCGCGCGCCGGCAATGGCGAGGCGCGCGACGAGCCCAATCCCGATGAGGAGATGGACGGCGTGGATGGAGGTCAGCGCCCAGTAGAAGGCGAAGAAGATCTCGGCGCCGCGCTCATGCAGGGAAAAAGCCGGGCCGGGAAACAGGTTTTCGCGTAAGTCCTCCGCATACTCGAACCCCTTCACGACGATGAACGCGAGACCCAGCATTGCCGTGAGCCACAGCATCAGCCGCGCGAATGAGCCGAAGGTCGGCCAGCGTGCGCATCTGGGCACAAGCGCCATGGTGGCGCTGGAGACAAGCAGGATGACGGTATTGGATGCGCCGTACCACAAATTGGTCTCTCCGCCGGCTTCCCAGAAGGCCTCGGGGTACATCGACCGGTAAATGGCGTAGCCGGCGAAGACCGCGCCGAAGAACAGGATTTCGCTGGCGAAGAAAACCCACATGCCGATCTCGACGGCCTGACGTTGCCGGGCGATTTCCTGCCAGGGCTCCCGTACCGCCACCTGTGCGTCGGCATTCATTCCTGTTCCCCTCCCTTCTGAGAGGTCTCCGCGCCACCGGCGATCTCTTCCTCGTCGTCGACATAGCCTTCGCGATGGTAGTCGTAGGGATCGCGGTCGACGGTCGGCAGCCGGTCGAAATTATGCGTCGGCGGCGGCGAGGGGGTCTGCCATTCGAGCCCTGTCGCTTCCCAGGGATTGGCGGTTGCCCGGCGGCCCCAGCGCAGGGACCAGATGAAATAGGCGAGCGGCATCAGATAGGCGAGCGCCAGCACGGCGGCGCCGGCCGACGACAGCACGTGATAGATCTGGAACTCCGGCGGGTAGGAGCCGTAGCGCCTCGGCATGCCGGCCCAGCCCATGATGAATTGCGGGAAGAAGGTGAAATTGAAGCCGAAGAACATGAGGATCGCTGCGAAGCGCGCCCAGGTCTCGGGATACATGCGGCCGGTGATCTTCGGCCACCAGAAATGCAGCGCGGCGAAGAAAGCCGAGACCGTGCCTCCCACCATGACGTAGTGGAAATGGGCGATGACGAAATAGGTGTCGGTCGCCTGGATGTCGATGGGGATGGAGGCAAGGAACAGGCCGGTCAGCCCGCCGATGGTGAACAGGCCGACGAAGCCGAAGGAATAGAGCATCGGCGCCTCGTAGGTGATCTGGCCGCGATAGAGCGTCGCCGTCCAGTTGAAGACCTTGATGGCCGATGGCACCGCGACGATGAAGGAGAGGAACGAGAACACCAGGCTGGCATAGGCCGATTGGCCCGAGACGAACATGTGGTGGCCCCAGACGAAGAAGCCGATCACCGAGATCGCGACCAGCGCGTAGACCATGAAATCGTAGCCGAACAGACGCCGGCGGGCGAAGCAGGGGATGATCTCGGAGACGACGCCCATGGCCGGCAGGATCATGATGTAGACGGCGGGATGGCTGTAGAACCAGAACAGATGCTGGAAAAGCAGCGGATCGCCGCCTTCGGTGGGGTTGAAGATCGGCAGGCCGAAGAAGCGCTCCGCGACCATCAGGAGCAACGCCATGGCCAGCACCGGCGTCGCCAGGATGATGACCACGCTGACGGTATAGAGCGACCAGACGAAGAGCGGCAGGCGGAACCATCTGAGCCCCGGGGCGCGCAGCGTGTGGACGGTGACGATGAAATTGACGCCCGTGGCGATGGTGCCGAAACCGCTGACGAAGATGGCGATGGCCGCAGCGATGACATGGCTGTTGGAATAGATCGACGAATAGGGCGTATAGAATGTCCAGCCCGTGTCGACGCCGCCGGCGAGCAGGACGTAGATGGTGCAAGCGCCACCGGCCAGCGTCAGATACCAGGAAAACAGGTTCAATTTGGGGAAGGCGAGGTCCCGCGCGCCGATCATCATCGGCAGCAGAAAATTGCCGAACGTTGTCGGGATCGACGGCACCAGGAAGAACCAGACCATGACGATGCCGTGCAGCGTGAACAGCCGGTTATAGGTGTCGGCGCTGACGAAATCCTGGGCCGGCGTGACGAGTTCGATGCGCACGAGCGCGATGGCGATCCCCCCGATGAAGAAGAATGCCAGCAGGGTCAGCGCATAGAGGATGGCGATGCGCTTGTGGTCGGTGGTCAAAAGCCACGAGCGAATGGTGTGGCCGTCGCCAAGATAGCCGAGATGCGCCGTCTCTTCGTCGTGAGGCAAAGTATCCCCGAGGGCCGCGTCGCTCATTGGGTCGCCTCCTTTCCGGAATAGGATTTCAGGAATGCGATCAGTTCGAAGATCTGGTCCTCCGATACGGTGTTCTTGAAGCTCGGCATGATCGGTTTGTAGCCCGCCACCACGTCGCGGGCCGGCTGCAGGATGGAATCGCGCAGATAAGCGTCATCGGTGCGCACCGTTCGTCCGTCCGCGAGTTGGACGTAACTGCCAAAGAGGCCGGCAAGATTGGGCGCGCGCTTATGGTCTTTCTCGAAATGACACCCGGCGCATCCCAGGCGGGTGAAAAGCTGCCGGCCCTTTCCGGCGAGGCTGCGCTGACCGGGCTGCGCGTCGAGCCAGGCCTGATAGTCTGCCTTGCTCATGATGACGATACTGCCGCCCATCCTGGAATGGCCGGTGCCGCAATATTCGGCGCAGAAGAGGTGGTAGGTTCCGGTCTTGTCGGCGGTGAAACTCTCCTCCGTATAGCGGCCGGGAAGCACGTCCTGCTTGATGCGCAAGGCCGGCAGAAAGAACGAGTGGATCACATCCTGCGAAATCATGACGAGATTGACCGGCACGCCGACCGGCACATGCAATTCATTGATTTCGCGCACGCCGTTCGGATGCTCGATCTTCCACATCCATTGCTTGCCCACGACATGGATTTCGAGCGCGTTCGGCGCGGCTCCGATCGAGGTGATGAAAGAGGCCGCCGCGAACCAGAAGATGAAGAGAAAGGCGAACAGCGTGGCGACCGTCCAGCCGATCTCGACGTCGCGATTGATCCATTCCGGCAGCTTGCCGCGCGCGGCGGGAGAGCCACTGCGATAGCGGATGCCGAAGACGAGCATCAGCGTCACCACAAGACCGATGATCAGGACGGAAACGCCGATCAGTCCGTAAAATATCCAGTCGATATGCCGGGCATAGGCCGAAGCCTCGGGTGGCAGGAAGACGAAATGGCGCATCAGCCGGCTCCCTTCTGGCCGCCCTGCCGCCGAACCGCCAAAAGAGCGCTGGCGCCGAGAACTGTCAGCGTCACGCCAAGGGCGCTCCCCGCAATCGCGATGCATGGCCGCTTCATGGCGTGTCTTCCTTTTCGGGCGCGCCGGGCGCCGTTTCCGGCAGAGGGTCGAAGGCGGCAGCGCCGCGCCCGGCGATGATCCGCATCGCCTGTTCGACGGGGATGGCGGCGATGCCGGCGGATTCGTCAACCCATCCTGATTGCTTCAGCTTCTTGCGTTGGGCGGCGATCACCTTGTCATATTCCTGGTGGGCGACGGGTTCGAGTTGTGGATCGGCGAAGCGTTCGGGCGTGATCGCTTTCGGCGCGGCGGGAAGATAGACGAGCAGCAACGCTCCCATCAGAACAAGCGTGAACGCGATCATGCCGGCGACACCCCCGGCAATGATCCATGGGTGAGGCACGTCCGCCGGTTCATAGGACGGTTTGCGTGGATCATTGGCCATGGCGCATCTCCGCGGGATATCGCCTGAACCGGCTCATCCAGGGCCGGCCTAATGCGAAGAACGCTGCAAGGAAAATTGCCGCCAGCGGGGCGAGGATCGCGGCAAGCGGATCGAACATCGGCAACACGCACCAGCCGCGATAGAACGCAATTCCGGCAAGGATGAACAGGGCGACGACGCGGATGCGCGCGATGCTGCCGCGAACGGGTTCGAAGGCGAACGAAGCGAGCGGAATAACAAGCCCCACTCCCAGGGCCGCGAGCAATAATCCAAGCCCCAGCGGGTTCTCCCGATCCAGGTAGAAGGGGACCGTATCCGGCAGATCGCCATACCAGATGATCAGGAATTGCATGAACACCATGTAGCCCGCGCCGAGGATCATCGCGATCATCAGCCCGGCGATGTCGTAGGCCGCCTTGGTCGCCTCGACCGGACTGAGCAGCGTGGCGAGCGTCAGCGCTTCCAGCATCCAGACGATGATCGTTTCGGTTCCGAAGGCGGACGAGGTGAACCCCGGCGTCAGGGCGAGCAACCAGTCATAGGCGACGAAGGTTGTCAGGACCGCATGGAAGACAAGCCCGAGGCCGGCGGCGATCTGGCCACGTGTCCCTTTCGTCGGCAGGAGATCGAAAGCCAGCACCGTCCAGCCCGCGAAGGCAACCAGGGTGCGCAACACGACCAGCGGCGCATTGAGGTAGAAGCGGCCGACCGAGACATGTTCAGCGCCCTGGGACGCCCATGGGTAGAGCAGCGGCGATGCGATGAGCACGACCAGGGCGGCGAGCCCCGCCAATGGGACGAGCAGGGACAAGGCTTTCAATGCGGTCTCGATCGAGGTGAACCAGACGCCGCCAGTCAACCTGCCGACAAGCAACAGGCTGAGCGCTCCGATAGGCGCGCCTGCGACCAGCCCGAAGGCGCACAGCCAAGCGGCCGCGGCGTCGCGGGGTTCGAACCAGGCGGCGAAGGCCATCGCCAGCAATGTGACGATGGCGAGCAGGACCAGGGAAAAGGGAGCGCCGGGCCGGGTCATTGCAGCGTGACTCCCGCCGCCTTGGCGTCCGCCGTGCTCGCATGCCGCGATAGCTGAAGAGCACGGATGTAGGCGAGAATGGCCCAGCGGTCTGCCGGAGGAACCCGGTCGCCATAGGAATACATGACCCCATAACCGTTGGCGATGACATCGAGGAAATGCGAAGCCGGGGCCTGCATCAATGCCTTTGAATGATAGGAAGGCGGCGCGGGGAAACCGCGCTTGACGACAATCCCGTCGCCGTCGCCATCCAGCCCATGACAGGGCGCGCAGAAGATGTCGTAGCGCTCCTTGCCACGCTGTAGCAGCGCCTCGGTCACCGGCGGTGGGGTGGAAAGTGCTTTTTGCCGGCTCGTTTCGGATTGCGAGATGGTGCCTTCCGGCGGCGTCTGTGCGGAAGAACCGTTTGGAAAGATCGGCGCGGGCGCATAGGTATCGTAGCGCGGCTGGCGTTCCATCGACTGGTCGCAACCGGCCAAAAGGCAAAGGGTCGCGATCCAGATGAGTGACCCGGCCTTCATAGCATGGCCTCGGACACTTGGCTTGCTCCGGCCTTGGCGAGGGTCGTTTCCAGAGCGGCTCGGGCGCGTTTCGCCGAGGGAATCTCGACGGCAAGAAGGAACCGGTCCTGGCTCGCTCCGCCGGACAGCGGAGAATCGAAAAATGGATGATTGAGGCGCAATTGGCTCGTCGAATACAGCAGCGCCACGAAGCCGAATATGCCAGCCATCAGCACCCCAAACTCGAAGGGAAAGAGGGGAAACACCGGCCAGCTATTGTGTGGACGCGACCCCGAATCGAACGGAAAGTTGATCGCGGCGCTGTACCATTCGACCAGCCAGGCCAGGACCGCCGATCCCATTCCGCCGATCAGCATCGCGGCGCGTACGCGAAACGGGCTTGCACCCAGGGATTTTCCCAGACCCGCGATGGGATAGGGCGTGAAGGCGTCGACGATGCGGGTATTCTTTTCGCGCACGGCGTCGATCGCGGCCAAGAGCGCTTCCTGACAGTCGAATTCAGCGAGAAGAACGACGCTCACGACGTACTCTCCCGGTGAACGAGTTCCTTGACCTCATGCATCGAGACGGCCGGAAAAATGCGGACGAAGAGCAGATAGAGGAAGGTGAAGAAGCCGAGCGAGCCGCCTAGGATGAGCCAATCCCAAAGGGTTGGATAAAACAGCCGCCACATGGAAGCGATGTAGTGATGCGAAAGCGTGTTCCAGACGATCAGGATGCGCTCCAGCCACATGCCGATATTGATGAGGATGGAGATGGCGATGATCGCCGGCAGGCTTTGCCGGACGGTGCGGAACCAGAAGGCCTGCGGCGCCAGGCAATTGCAGAAAAGCATGGTCCAGTAGAGCGGCGCATACGTGCCTGTGAAGCTGAAGGCGAGGAAACGGCGGTCCGCCGCGCGGCCCGAATACCAGCCGCTGAACCATTCGGTCGCATAGGACAGGAACATGACGGTCGCGGCCATCAGCATCACCTTCGCCATCAGATCGAAATGGCGCATGGTGACGAGCGCCTCGAGCCGCAACCCCCAACGGATACAGGCAGCCAGCACCACCACCATGGCGAAGCCGGAGAACATCGCGCCGACAACGAAATAGGGCGGGAAGATCGTCTCCTGCCAGCCCGGCATCAGGCTGGCGGCAAAATCGAGACCGACGATGGAATGGACCGAGCACACGAGCGGCACGGCAAGCGCCGCCATGGTCCGGTAATAGGTCTGGTAGACATGCCAGTGACGGGCCGAATTGCGCCAGCCGAGCGCCAGTGCGCCATAGAAGAGACGTTTGCCGCGCGTCGTGGCGCGGTCGCGCAGCGTGGCGAGATCGGGGATCAGGCCAGTGTACCAGAAGATGATCGAAAACAGCAGGTAACTGACGATCGCCCAGAAATCCCAGATCAGCGCGCTGCGCCATTGCGGCCATAGGCCCATCGTATTGGGATAGGGCGAGAGCCAGTAGAAATAGATCGGCCGGCCCATATGCATGATCGGAAAGAGGCCGGCGATAGCCACCGCCATCAGGGTCATCGCCTCGGCGAAGCGGTTGATCGCGGCGCGCCAATGCTGATGGGTGAGAAGCAGCATGGACGAGATCAGCGTTCCGGCATTGCCGATGCCGATCCACCAGACGTAGTTGGCGATCGGAAAGCCCCAGACGACCGTCGAATTGTTGCCGAAAATGCCGATTCCCTCGATGAAGAGGTAGGCCATCGAGCCGAAAAACACTGCCGTCAGCAGGCCAGCCACGATGAAGGCGATCCACCAGCGCCGCCAGCGTTCATGGTCGAGCAGCGGGGCGGAAACAAGGACATCGACCGCTTCCAGCGTGTTCACCCGGGTCAGGCGCGCATGGTCTCCCGGCGCGGCCGTACCGGTTCGGGAAAGACCCGGATAGGAGCCGGAGACGATCGCCGTCATGCGTCATCCCCCTTGAGCTCCGGGTTGGGATTGCGCACGCGCGCGAGATAGGTGGTGCGCGGCCGTGTGCCCAGTTCTTCCAGAAGTGCGAAATGGCGCGGGTCGGCGCGCAGCGCGTTCACCTTCGACGCCTTGTCCTGCAGATTGCCGAAACTGATCGCTTGTGTCGGGCAGGCTTCCTGGCACGCGGTGACGACGCCCCCTTCCGGGATCGGCTGGTCGGTCTTTTCCGCGCTGCGCCGCGCCCGGCTGATGCGCTGGACGCAGTAGGTGCATTTTTCCATCACCCCGCGCGCCCTGACCGTGACGTCGGGATTGTTGCGCGCCGGCATGGGATCCTCGCCGAGGTTCTTGTACTCCTGCCCCGAATTATAGGCGAACCAGTTGAACTTGCGCACCTTGTAGGGACAGTTCGACTGGCAGAAGCGGGTGCCGACGCAACGGTTGTAAACCTGGACGTTCAACCCTTCGGTGTCATGGATGGACGCTTCGACCGGACAAACCGGCTCACAGGGGGCCTTTTCGCATTGCATGCACGGCACCGGCTCGAAACCGTGGCGCGGCTCGTCCTCGGTGCCGATATCGTAGCTGTCGATGCGTAGCCAGTGCATGATCCGGCCATTGGCGACCTCGTCGGGACCGACCACGGCGATATTGTTTTCCGACTGGCAGGCGAGCACGCAGGCGTTGCACCCGGTGCAGGCCGCCGTGTCGATGACCATGGCCCAGGAATAGGGATCAGCCGGCGGGCTCGGCTCGAACAGGCTGGGCGCGGGACCTTCCTTCGAAGCCACGGACGCAACGCCGGAGCCGTTCATCACCTCCGGAAGAAGCTTCTTCAGTTCGCCGTCAAGCTGGAAGTGCGTTTGCGTCGATGGGATGGTCTCTTGCCGGCCCGTCCTCGTGACGGAGACACCGGGAATGACATTGGAAAACTTGCGCGGCGCGAGTTGGCGGGCATTGTAGCCAAGGCCATTGCCGATGGCCCCGGCGCTTGTGCGGCCGTAGCCGAGCGTCAGGCCGACGACGCCGCTGGCTTGGCCTTTATCCAGCCGCGCCGGCCCCTCGACGTCTCCGTCCTCGGAACTCACCTTCACGACGTCGCCATTTTCCACGCCAAGCGCGCTTGCGTCTTCCGGCGCGAAGGAAACGACATTGCTCCAGGTATCTTTCGACAACGGCTTCGGACATTCCTGCAGCCATGCGTTGTTGGCTGCGCGGCCGTCATAGACTGTCGGATCGGATCGTATGACCGCCGTGAACGATCCGGAAAGGGGAGGGAAGGCCGAAACCGGATTCGACGCGGGCGCTTCAGGAATGCCGCTTTCAAGACCGGCACCGGTCGCCGACACACGCTGCGGGGATCGCCCCGATGCGACGCCTGTCACCAGCGCGCCACGCCACCATTGCTCGAAACCGGATTCGTCCGCTCCGTTCCGCCACGTTTCGCGCACGAGGTCGAAGCCAGACGGCGCGGCTTCGCCGCCGTAGAGAGCCAGAATCTCATGCGCTGACCGGCTGTCGTAAAGGGGCCGTATAAGCGGTTGGACGATTGACATCGTTCCGTCCGGCGCGCTCAGGTCCGACCAGGTCTCCAGCGGATGCGAAAGCGGCAGGTGCCAATGGCAGAGCGCTCCCGTTTCATCCTCATACTGGCCCGCATGAACCGAAAACGGCACTGTCTTTAAAAGACGCCCGAAATAGAGGTCGGGCGCGGCGTCATAGGCTGGATTGCAGTCCAGGATAAGCAGGTTTTCGATCGCCCCTCGTTCAAGGCTCGCGGCGAATTCGGCAAAGCCGAGTGGCTCGGGCGCGCCAGTAAGTGGCGCCGCGCGGTCGACGGGCGCGTTGATTTTCGTATTCGCCGCCTGCACGGCGCTCATCGTATCGAAGCTCAACGTCGCGCCGGGCAACAGGACGCCCTTGCTTCCGGCTGCCTTCAGATCCGCCAGCATTGCTTCCACGAAGCGGCGCACCGGCGCCGGAAGCTCTACCCGTTGCGCATCGTTGGTGAGGAGGCGCGCTGCGATTTCGCCAGCGAGCGCCTCGATCTTTTCGGGGGGGAGGGCCAGTCGATGGTCCGCGGCGGCGCCGGTGAGAGACCATGTCGATTCGATCGCATAGAGCCGCGACATGTCTTTGCCCGCGCCGCGGCGTCCATCGCGCGCCCCCCCTCGAATGCGCGATCTGCATCGGCCCCGGACCCAGCGGATCGGCGTCGAGCGAAACGATGACACGCGCCTGTTCGAGATGGGGGATATGACGGTCGTCGCTTTCCGGCCGGCTTGCCAAATCATAGGAATACCAGCGCGTACCGGGCATGTCCTTCAGCAGCGTTGCAAGCTGGCGCAGCAATGTCGCAGAGGTTACGGTGGAGGTAAGGATATGCAGTGGCGTCGTGCCGCTTCTGCCGTTCGCGGTATGGCTGAGCAGTTCGCTGAAGAATTCGTTCCACCCGTTGACGGGCTGACGGCCCCTGACGGCGCGCGAGCGGTCGGGATCGTAGAGATTGAGGATTTCGGCTTCACCGAAAATATCCGTCGCTCCCAGGCTGGCGGGATGGCGCGGATTGCCGGCGACCTTGATCGGCCGTCCATCGATCGATTTGACGATAACCCCGCGCGCAAATCCGCCGAGCGGCAACGCTGTCGCATAATATTCCGGTTCGCCGGCGACGAGGCCTTCGGGCATGTCGACATAGGGCAATATTTCTTCATTCGGCTTCGAGCAGCCAGCGAGGGAGGCCGCCATGCCGGAGGCCAGCAACTTCAGCGCCGTTCGCCTGCTGACGGCGACTGGGCCGTCGTCGCGGGGCGCCGGCGGTGATGCTGGATTGCGAGTGGAACTCCTCATCGATGGCATGTGGAACAGTCCGTCATATTGGCGGTCTCGACAACGTAATGCCGCAGCATGGCCGCGGATTTATCTGGATCGTTGGCGGGGTCTGGAACGTGTGGATTGAAGATAGCGCTTTCGGCACGCATGTGTTTGCCCGGATCACGGTGGCACTTGAGGCACCAGCCCATGGTCAGCGGCGTCTTCTTCTCGGTCAGCGGGTGCTTGCTCATGTCGCCATGGCATGTCGTGCAACCGATGCCGTTATGGATATGAACACTGTGATCGAAATAGACGTAGTCCGGCAGACGGTAGACGCGGTTCCAGTGAATTGGGATACCGGTCGCCAGACTTTGGCGCACTGGCGCCAGCATTTTTGCAGTGGTGAAAAGCTGGGAGTGACAGGTCATGCACGTCTTGGTCGGCGGAAGGCCGGCGAAAGTGGTGTTCTCGACGCCTCCGTGGCAATAGCGGCAGTCGAGTCCGAGGTCGCCGACATGGTGCTTATGACTGAAGGGAACCGGCTGTCCGACGTACTGCCCGACGTCTGTCGTATAGGGGGATGCGTGCAACTGATAATTTACGACGAAGAAAAGGATAACGACGGCTGGAACAGCAACGAGGATCGCAACGGCAACCGTATTGGCCCGTGGATGAAAGATCTGCGTCATCTACTGGCCGCCAGAGATTGTATTTGATTGTGCGTTCCCCAACTTCCCGGCTTTACTTCTTTAGGTTGTTATCCCGATTAGCCACAGCCTTACGGAACTTATCTTCGGAGGCTCCGGCGGCAATCCGACCCTGCTTTCAAAAGGAAATTATCGTCGCGAGCATTCCTCAAACTGAACGCTTTGGAAATAAGTGGCTACCCCCAAAAAAACACAGGGCTGACAAAATGGTTCCACCGCCTCTATCGCGAGACGCGCTGAACCGCATCGGTTTAATCGGAGGCGCCGGCTCGCGAGAAGGCGGAATCATGACAGTCAGGACGACAAGCAGGTTTCCGAAGTCGCCGTCTTGAAGGACGAGGTCCGGCGGGTGTTCGAGGCGAACTTCCGGATCTACAGTCTCCCTAAGGACTGTCGGCAGTTACATGGCTAGGGGTTTGAAGTCGTCCGCAGTGCCCGCCCGTTGAAAGCCATGGGCCTTGAAGGCATCATCCGCGGCAAGCCGCTCCGCACATCCGGCGAGCGGCAAGGCCGCCCCTTGCCATCCCGAAGTTTCGCGCGATCGTGGCGGAGTTCAGGAGCCTTTGCCCGCGCTACCCGATTGGCATTAAGACCAACCAGGGGCTCATCTACTCATGGATGTCGGAGCCAGGGACAAAGCCGCGATGGCGGAGGGAAGGGGACTGGGATCCAACCTTCTCCAGGGCGTAACCCATTGTTTTATTTGATCCGGTGATTTGCACGGCGACCGCCTACACCACCAACCACGGCCGATTGGCTGCGATAGCGGCTCGATCCGGCGCGCAAGTTTGTGCCGGTGCTCGACACGCCGAGCGACGTCGTGGCGGCATGTGTGTGGCGTGGTAGTGAGAGTGCGCCCGACGTGGGTAATACCTCTGGGGGCAGTCGTCGGGCGCAGCGTCTTGTCAGACGATGGTGAATTTTCGAGCTAGATGTTTGGTCCCGGCCATTGGCGGAGCGGATTTAGGGTGAACCGTTCGGGCTGTGAGATCCACGCTGTTACATTAAATTGAACAATCGGCTGAAAGGCGAAACGCTGGCGCCGGGACTTGGTTCCTCCCTAGCCTGGAGCTTTTCGCGCCTCAAGAAGGGTTTCCTTGACCGTGCCTTCATTCGAGGTCAAAGAAAAAATCGCAGATCAAATCGGCGACTTTGACGGCCTCAAAGTCCGTCATGTGGGCGACCGTCTCCACCGCTGTCGTCTCCATGTTGTCCTGATCGACCGCCAGCAGATCGAGGATGCGGGCAAACCTGATTCTGAGTTCTATGTCGCTCTCGAATTCGTCGATGGTGACCTCAAGAATGCTCTCCGTCGCGGCGATCAGGCGGGTCTGGATAGGGTCTGCCGAGGCTGCAAGGGTGCGTATCGCCGCGAAGAACTGTTCTCGCGCATTGGCATATGTTTCGTCCATGGGGGGTGCTTTCTTCGCCCTCAGGCACGCGTTGGGCCGGGGGGCGAAATACGAGGTCAAGGGATTCAATTCATTTAGAGACCAAAGTGTGCCAAGGCGCTGCTCGGCAACCATATCGTATGATCTCGCAAGTTGCGTCTCGCATGGTCGAAACCTCTGTAGCACAGTGTCGTAATTTCACCCAGCGAGACTACATTCTTGGAACCTGGCCCCCCACGACGGGCGGCTCGGTTTCGCGCACCGACGAGGACGCAGCCCGCGGCTTTATCAGATCGCCTTGTGGCCAAGACCCCTTCATATCGGCATCTTGAAATCTCGGGACGATGCTGTTGAACCCAAATGTTGCACGCTTGCCAGAGATTTCGATTGCTTGCCTAGTGGGCAGTCGACCGTTGCCTCGTTGCAACGGCATATGAGCGATCTGCTATATTCGCGTGTGTTTTACATTCCTGACGCTTGCGCTCGAACGGGTTGCATGTCCTTAGTTTTGCCTGAGCTGGTAAGGGGGCTTACCGCTCCGGCGACCGGCGGCGCCGTTTGTATCCGGTCCCGCCCGCGCCGCGCAGTCTCCCCGTTCAACGACTAGGGACAGTCCTCCCGGGCGCCTGTTTCGAACCTGTATCGGAGACCGGTGCGTTGGTGTTTCCTGGGCTCGCCGGCTGCTTGTGGCCCGACGCCATACCGAGGCCGAGAACAATCGACACCAGCACCATCGATAACACCAGGTAATTCGGTACCGCTGGCGAGGTCGTCTGGCTGTTGCCAGGATGAAGCACTTGGGTTGATGTGACCCAACTCGTTCGACCCGGCAGAAGCCTGATCAAGCGGGCGGCGAGCACGCTCATGTCGGATGGCATCGAGGGATCGGCGGGCAGTCTCGCCAGCAACGAGGCCAGTCGACGTATAGCCGGCTCCCTGGGCAATTGAGCCAGATCGGCGGCTTCCTTCCACGGATCGAGGTTCAGGCGCGCCAGCGCCGAAAGCACGCTGAGAAGCCCTCCATCCTTGTCGTCATAGATCTGTGCCTGGAGAAATCCGTTGAATTCGGTTCCGAGATGGGATGTCGATGCGGGACTTGTCATTTCAGCCTCCTGGCTGGCCGGCTCAATGAAACAACCGGAACAATGGTTGAGAGGGGCGGTGCAGCGCGAAATCGTTGAAGTCTATTTCAATGGCGATTTGATGCGCGCACTCAGCCAGAAATATGATGTTTGCCGCACCCTGATCCCGATCTGGATCGAGAAATACGAGCGCGGTGAATTCGACGACGCCGCGGTCGAAGAAGAACTGTTGCCCGAGTACGAGACTTCGGATCGCGGCGCTCGAACCGGCTTGTCGGACGTCAAGCGCTTGAGATCGAGTTTCTAAACGCCCTTCTCGCGGATCGCCTCGCCATCGGAGGCGAAGCGAACTGTTTCCATCTAACCATGAAAGGCTCTAAATCGGCAAGCGCTCCTCGCTCGATACGCTAGGCGTATCGGCGACCACCGCGCCTCTTTCGCCCATCGGCAACGGATCGCCTGTCGTGGTGTCGCGGGCGGTCTGATGCTCGATCTCGGCATTGAACTCGGCGCCGACGAGGAGGATCAGCACCGAAATCCAGGTCCACACCATGAAACCGATGACCGCGCCAAGCGACCCGTACATGGCGTTGTAGTTGGCGAAATGCTGGAGATAGAAGGAAAAGCCGAACGACGCCAAGAGCCATGCGATCGTGGCGATCGCACCGCCCCAGCCGATCCACCTCCATCTGGCGCTCTCGCGGCTCGGGCCGTAGCGGTAGACAAGCGATATGGCGGCGGCGATAGCCACCAGCATTATCGGCCAACGCAAGAGAAGAAGGAGATAGTTTTCCGCCTCGCCGAGATGCAGAAAGGCGAGGATGGCCGGAATCACTCCCACCGACACGATCAAGAGGATGCCGACCAGCATTGCGGCGAAGGTAAACGCGATGCTCAAGACGTTGAGCCGGATGAAGCCACGCTTTTCGGTCTCCTCATAGGCGATGTTCATGGCCTCGAATAACGCCTTGATACCGTTATTGGCGCTCCAGAAGGCGGCGAGGAAACCAATGATGAAGCTGAAGCTCAAGGCGCCCTTGTCCTGCGACACGAGGGCATGAAGCTGATCGCTGATAATGCTGACGCCTCCCGAAGGCAGAAAGCCCGCGAGGTAGGAAATATGATCGGCGATGCTGGCGGGATCGGCGACGAAACCGTAAAGCGAGACAAACGCCGCCAGCGCCGGAAATAGCGCCAGCAGGAGGTAGAATGTCACGCCGGCGGCGACAAGGCTTATCCGGTCCTCGCCGATTTCACGCCAGACCCGCCAGAGAATATCCTTCCACCCCTTCCATGGGATGGCCGACGGCCAGTGTGCGTCGCGGCCTCTTCCCTGCTCGGCGGCCCTGCTTTCCTGATGCTGCATCGATCGCCCCTTTGCTTGTCTCTCCACTCACAACGGCTGGATCGTCGATATTGTGCCATATTCAACCGGCATTCCCCATTTGGATCACGTTTTGGCTTGGTAACAGCACCCAAAGCGGTTCGCGGTTGATGCGCCAATCTTCATTTGCGTCGGGTGACCGGCTTTTGGATGGGTGTATTTTCTTCCCCTGCTGGGAGAATTCCCAGTATCGGGTTCCTTCGGCCGCTTGCCCGTCACGAAGGGTTGAGATTGGACCTTAAGGCGCCAGGTTCCTTTGCCGGTGCACTATTTTCGATTGCTTCGAGTTTGTTGCCCGTATCGTTAGACAGTGCGAGCCACATTTGTTCTAATACCCTTGCGGCCTGATAGTACTGAGCGGGGAGGTTTTGTTCCTTCGCTGAATCCGATAAGCCGACCAAAATCCTGCGAACCCTTTTTGACCAATCTACCAATGCGCCTTGCTTGCTCGGGTGCTAGATCGGGGTGATCGAGCGCGCTGCGAACTTGTTTGGAAACTCTCTTTGCCAGATCGCCCTGTTCTCGGAGCGCGGCAATCCAGTCTTTTGCCATACACTTTCCCCCGGTCGCGAGCGATTGTGCGCGCAGGTTGTGGAGGGGTCAAGCTTCCGGCAGCGCCAGCTGGGCCCGGTAGCGAGAAAGCCCGGCGCCTGCACAATTGGGTTTGGGGTAGCGCCAGGCTTTCCTTCAGGCGGAATCGCGACGTGAAACCAGGAGCGACTCGAGCAGGATGCGCGCTGATGGTGAATAAAGCGTTGCGGGCCAAGGCGGTCAGATTTTCACAAGAACATAGACGATGAACGCGATTGCGGCGATGAACACGATCGCACCCATGATGCCGCCACCCGTGCGCCGTGTGCCTGTCGTGTAGGACAGTCCAGTGCCCGGCAGCCCTGCCGTGAAACGCCGTCCAGCCGAGCCGGTCGTATAGTGCGCGCCCTTGACGCCGAAACTCGTGCTTAGCGATCTCTTGCCCAGGTTAAGCCGCACGCCCGGCACGACCTTGAAGGATCGACGAAAACGAAAATAGCCCATAGCGATACCCTCCCGACTTCAGGATGACGCAACTTGGGTTGAAAGAAAACCCGGGTCTGCTTCCCAGCCGCACGATCGCTCGTCTCGCCTTCTCCCACAAGGGCGGATGAACGCTTGCCGGAGGCGCACGGTAGATCGGCTGACCCAAATTGCCTTCAACGGTGCGGTGGGTATTGTGACGCTGTTTTATGCATTCTTTCCAGATTGAGGGGCCATGCCCCGGTTTGCCGTCACGATCATCACCTGCGTCTTGAGTGCGGTCGCAGCGTCCGCCATGGCATCAGAAAGGCCCGTATGCTCCGGTGGCAACCGGGCTTCTTGCCACTGCGTCGTCGACGGGGATACCTGGTGGCGCGATGGCATCAAATATCGATCGGCCTGCGTCGACGCCGTAGAGATCGACGATGCGCGTGGCATCGAGGCGCGCGACGCGCTTCGCGAATTGCTCGGCCGGTCGGACGCGCGTATTCGCGAACTGGGCGTGAAGGGGCGCTACGGCCGATCGCTCGCAATCATCGAAACGAACGGTACCACCGCCGGCGACATCCTGGTTTCAAAAGGTCTTGCAGAGCGAAAGGATTATCGAGATACCCGACGTTGGTGCCGTTGAAGTTGGTCCTGCGTCGGCTCGTTCAGCGACCGCAATGCTGATTGCGCTGCGACGATTTGATCGCGACAAGCTCACCCTTATACTGCGCGATTTCGCCGGCGCGGTCGGATCCGGACAGACTGCTGACCGGGACCCCTATCAAGAACACCCCGACAGCATCGCCGGTGACGGCTTGGCGCTGCGCGGCGTCGACCTGTTGAAGCTGCAGAGCCACCTTCTGGTGTTCGCTGTCGAGCTGTTTGCAGTTCAAGCCGGAATACGCGTTCACCGGCATCGACATTGGCGCGATCGATTCCGGGTTCTTCGCGCATGCAGTTAAAGCTACGCCAAGCAGCGCAATCGCTGCCGCGGATATTGTCGATTTCATGTTTCTCTCCCCCAAGCCGTGAGGAGCATGCCGCAAGCAGGCCGAGAGGGCAATCCGAAATGCGGGTGCGGAATCTACGCATTGACAGCGCGTACTTGCTATGGGGCTAAGCCTGCCTCCTTCATCGTGCGCGGCAGGCAGGGCGCAGTCAAGCAGCGAGCCCCAGCCTATGCGCCGTGGTGATCGTCGTGTGGCATTGAACAGAAAGCCCGGCGCTCATTGTGAGGGATTGGGGTGGCGCCGGGCTTCCGTGCGATCGCCGTGTCGGCGCCGACCGCAGCGGCAGCATTACGCGGGAGGCGAGGGACGTCAACCTGTGCTGAAAACAGACCGCCAGCGCCGCTGCGTCGCTCATGGAAAACCGCTATGTGTTCAATCCGTTCTGGCAGCACCACAACGGGATCGATGGGTTCGAGGACTGGGAGGAAAAGTTCAGGGCATCATCGCGCAGCTTCGCGCAGGCATTTCAGGGGGGCGACAGCGTCCGCGTCCTGAGTTTCGTCTTCGACCGGCTATACGTCCTGCGTAATCAGTTGGTCCATGGCGGGTCGACCTGGAACAGCGGGGTCAACAGGGCGCAGGTGCGCGACGGTGCCGCGATCCTAGCCTTCCTGATGCCGGTTTTCGTGGACTTGATGATGGATAATCCCACCGAGGATTGGGGGCGGCCGTTTTATCCGGTTGTTGAGTAAGAGCGGCAGACGATCGATGTTGGGCGTTATTGTATGCGGCACGTTCGAGACTGATCTCGCATTACGCTGTAGTCGGCGAGCATCTCGGCGATGGCGGATCGCTCCGGCAGCAGAGCCAGTTCCTCCGCCGCGCGCCTGGAACTCGCGGCTGTAATCGACCAGAGGCGGACAGACGGCGACGACCCTCGGTTCAGAACCGACCGTCGCGCAGCCGCTCAGCAAGCTCGTTGCGATCGCGAGGGCGGCGAGCCGCCGCTTCCAGCATCTGGCGTTGGACATAATTGGCCTTCTCCGTGGTCTCAAGGCGTTCGGCGAGGCGTCCCGCTCGCTCGCCGGACCGCCGAAGCGAAAGCAGGAACAGGAGCACGGCGAGCGCGATGGCGCCGTAGCGCAGCGCCGGCCGCATCCACGGGCTGGCGGCGATCGCGCCGAGCAAGGTGGCGATCATCGCCGCCCCCGGCGCCAATCATCAAGCCGGGCGTAGATCGTGACCGCGATCCCGCCGAGCGCCACCACGATGAACATCCAGCGGAGCGTATCAACGTGACATCACCTGGTCATGGCCCTGGGCCGATCCGTTACGCGAGACAAACCCTGCCAAGGCGGCTCCGGCATTTCCGATATATTCACCATGCCCAAGTTTTGCGGGGAACGTCCCTTCCCGTTCGCGCTTTAATATCGGCGATCGAAGGCCCTCAGCGCCTCCGACGAACGCTGGAGGCGAACGATGAAAATCACGGCAGCCGGTATAGACTCCATCAAGGTGAGCAACACGGAAGGCACGGAAAAGGGCGCACAGTTCCTCGTATGGCTCTTCTTCCAGGTGGAAGAGGATGGACGGCAGACAGGGCAGGAACTGGTGGTGTCGGTCCCCTACGATCCAGACCTGACCTTCAATGAGATTGCCCGACAGGCGTTCTCGCAAGCGAGTGCTATCCTTTGCGCCGGCTGTGAAATGGACGAAGCCACATGGTGGCGTCAGTTCAAGAAGACCCTTGAGCCCTTGCCTGCGTGGACGACCGCCCCGCACTGACGCGCTGAGACGCTATGCAACCTCTGACCAAGGTGTGGATAAATTCCCGGTTGTGAATCGGTGCGCAACAGATGACGTCATCCGGGCCTGCCGTAACAATCTGCGACTGAGTCTTTGGTAAAGGCGATCTCGGGCTGCTGGCGAGATTTGCTATGCGTTTATGTTATGGTCGTACATGCGCCGCTTGAGCTAGCGGCAAAAAAAAGGCCAGGCAGACGCCCGACCTTCATTGGTGCATGCTCTCGACGGTGCCAGTACATCCGAGGTCAACGCAGAGCAAAAACCGATTTACGCAGCCTGGAGGTTGCAAGCTGACATCTTGCCAGACTTGCTATCGCGCTCCAGGTCGTAGCCTATCTTCTGGCCTTCGACGATGTCTCGCATACCCGCGCGCTCGACGGCGGAGATGTGAACGAACGCGTCGTCGCCGCCATTATCCGGCTGAATGAAGCCGAAGCCCTTGGTGGAATTGAACCATTTAACTGTGCCAGTGGTCATTACGAACCCCTTCATAGCATGTTGCAGTGACCGCCACGCGGAAGCGCGTTGCGGATGACGATAGCGATTTTTGAAAGAGAGGTTCGTTCAGGCGCGGTGCCAATCGCGCAATAACCAAAGCTCGGCAAGCAAATATCGATGCCTTGCTGATAGGGGCAATGTATCCCGCTGTCAATCTAAGCTTTTGCCTCTTTTCTTCCCATATGGCCAATGCGCTCCGCGGCACAGTGGAGCCATGATTCTTCCCGCCTATCAAACGAGATCACCCGCTTCTAACACCGAGCGATGACATTTCGCACATTCGACACCTGCCACTGGCCACCTCGGGCGGTGCGGATGCCGCGATTGTCGAAGTGTTTAGCCGCATGGCCGAAAAAGTTTCTTAGTTTCATAGCCTTGCAAGAAATTCACTAAATCAGCGCAGTCAACAGGTCCGGAGAATATCGGCCCGTAGAGAATGCTTTGGACCCTCTTCGCCCGGGGCCAGTGAACAGCCCCTCCCGCATAACCCTCGAAAACAACGGAAAAATCCGGCCGCAGTCGGATCGGGAGAACGGTTTATCAGGGGCAAGTGGCGGAGAGGATGGGATTCGAACCCACGAGGCCCTTTTGGAGCCTACTCCCTTAGCAGGGGAGCGCCTTCGACCACTCGGCCACCTCTCCGTCAGGGCGCTGGATAAAGAAAAGCGCCGGCACAATCAATAAGCCCGAGGGGACAAACGCGAGAATCGTTCCGGCACCCTGATTCGTGGCCCGAAGCCTCGCTTTAGGGCCGCCGCAAGCCCCGTCTCTTAACAATTCCTTCACCGGCACCCTCAAATCGTGTCATTTGTGCAACAAGGATGTCGGATAGAACGCAAGGACGGTGGCAAGCGTGCTGATCGCTGTTGAACGGAAAGCCGTCTTGCGTAATGTCATGTCCGAAGAAGGGGCGCGGTAGCGTGTCTTTTTCGATGATTGGGGATGGGGCAGGGAACGCTGTCCTTCAGCATAAAGTACCCAGACCCGTTTTTTAACTTTTGACTGGAGGTCAGAAAATGAAAATCAAGAGCCTTATCCTCGGCTCCGCGGCGGCTCTGCTCGTCGTCTCCGGCGCTCAGGCCGCGGACGCGGTCATGGCGCCGGCTCCGGAACCCGTGGATTACGTGAAGGTGTGCGATGCCTATGGCAGCGGCTTCTTCTATATCCCGGGAACGGAAACCTGCCTGTCCATCAACGGCTATGTCTGGTTCCAGGTCGGCGCTAACAGCGATCAGCAGTCGGCTCAGGGCCTCGCCCGTGCCGCTGGCGATGATACGCCTGGCTACTACGGTTACGATCATACCGGTTGGGACACTGGTTCGCGCGTCCGCATCAACTTCGATGCGCGTTCGGACACCGAACTCGGCACGTTGCGTGGCTGGATGCGTCTCCAGGCCAACTTCAACGGCTCAAAGGTCGGCGACGGTCCGGTCGGCATCGATCAGGCATGGGTGCAGCTCGGCGGTCTGGCCATGGGCTACGGCGAAAGCGCCTGGTTCTACCAGTTCAACAACTCGACCCTGAATTACGGCTCCTTCTCCTGGGGCGGCCTCTACTACGGCTATCAAGAGCGTTCGCAGATCCGTTATGAGTTTGGCGGCAAGCAGGGCATCTACGGCTTGATCTCGCTGGAAGAGCCGGCGGATGAGACGACCTACGGCGCTGATATCGTTGGCCGCGTCGGCTATGGTGCAGCCTGGGGTGCGGTAGCTTTGACTGGCGCATACGACCATGATCGCACCGGCGCTGCGGTGGGCGGCGACTCGGCTTTCGCTGGATCGCTCTCGGCTCTGCTCAACATTCCGAGCATGCCGGGTTCGGCCTTCAAGATCGTCGGCTACTATAACAGTGCAGACAGTAACTATGGTCCCGGCGGCCCGCTGTCGGGTGTCAATGGTCTGGGTGGCCAGCCAGAATGGTCGGTTCTCGCCTCGTTCCTTTACCAGGCGACTCCGAACCTCGGCTTGATCGCATCGGCACAGTACTTCGGTGACGTTTATTTTGCTGGCACCAGCACCAAGGCAGCTAATTCGTCCGCATGGGCTGCTGAAGTATCGGCTGTGTGGAACCCGGTCAAGAACTTCGAGGTTCGTCCTGAAGTCGTCTACACCAAGGGTGAGCAGCTTGACGGAACCGTATCGGGCTATCTGCGCTTCACGCGCTACTTCTAATCAGACCAAAATCCGATCTGACGAAAACCCGGCGGGCAACCGCCGGGTTTTTGCGTTTGTGCCCCTCCGATCCTTCGACAGACTCAGGATGAGGGCAGGTTGCGCTGGGCTTCCCTTATCGCGAAGGGCGTCATGGAACGGAGCTCAAGCCAGATGCTGCGAGGTGCAGGCCGCTGGCTCTGATATCCTCATCCTGAGCTTGTCGAAGGACTTATCCTGAGCCGTGAGCTTTTCGAACGGTCGAAGGACGCACTCTATCGAAGAAATCGGCGATAGTGGCCGGAAGGTCGCCCGTTTCGAGCAAAGGTGCGTGGCCTTGGCTCGCCACCGTCACGGTCTGCATATTCGGATGACGCCGGCTCATCTCGGCTAGCGTCGCCTCGCCGAGCAATTTCGAGTTTTGGCCGCGGACGACCAGAAGCGGAATGTGCGCCAGGCCGTCGAATTGCGGCCAAAGCGTCGGCAGCGGTTCGTTCAGGTCGATGCTGGTCACCGTCTTCACCAGCGCGGGATCGAAATCCGAGACCAACCGGCCATTCTCCTCGCGATAAAGCGCGCGCGCCAATCTCTCCCAATCGTCGTCATTGAGAGCGGGAAAGCTCTGACCGTTCGCCGATTTTTGCAGGGCGATGGCCTCGGCCATATTCTTCGGCTTTGGCGCGCGTTCCAGATAGGCGCGGATTTGCGCCAGCCCCGCACCTTCGACCACCGGCCCGATATCGTTTAGCACGACCGCTTTCAGCACCGTCGGCCGCATGGCCGCGAGCGCCAGGACGATTAACCCGCCGCGAGACGTGCCGACGAAGGCGCCGTGCTCGATGCCGAGCGCCGTCAGTCCGGCAACGATGTCGCCGGCTTCGGTCGCGACATTATAGTTGCGCCAGTTCCTGTCATAGGCGGACCCCCCGCGGCCGCGATAGTCGAACGCCACCACCCTGCGCGGATACGGCGCATCGCGCGACAGAAACAGCGCCAGTTCATGAAAGTCCCTGGCATTGCGGGTCAATCCGGGGAGGCAGATGACGGGCAACGTATTATCAATGGCTTTGCCGTAAATCCTCGCATGCAGATTGAGCCCATCGGAAGCTGAATAGAAGAAATCGGAGAAGTTTTCCTTGCCGGGCATCTTACACTCTTCCTGTTGGTATACGGGCAATAGACGGCCTTTCGTCTGTTCTATCGCCGCCCGTTCACAAGATCGCCGGCAAGATCGAAATGTCCCGAAAGCCGCATCTTGTAGACCTCGTAATTCTCCATGACGCGCTGCACATAGTTGCGTGTTTCGGCGTAGGGAATACGCTCGATCCAGTCGACGACGGCGTCGAGGTTCTTGCCGCGCGGGTCGCCGTAGCGTGCGACCCATTCCCGGGCACGCCCTGGCCCGGCATTGTAGCCGATGAAGGTCAGGATATAGGAGCCGTCGAACTTGCCGAGCTGCTCGGCAAGGAAGGCGGCGCCGAGTGTCGCATTGTAGCCGGCATCGGTGGTCAGCCGTTGGCGCGAATAGGGCAGGCCGGTCTTGCGCGCCATTTCCTTCGCGGTTGCCGGCATCAATTGCAGCAGGCCGCATGCGCCGACGCCCGAAACCGCTCCCACGTTGAATTCGCTTTCCTGCCGGGCGACCGCGTAGGCCAGTGCCTTGCCGGCCATGTCGATTTTCGCGGACGCGGGAATGGCGCCGACCGGGTGCGCCAGCGCCCCCACATCGAGGCCGCGCGCCGCGCCGATCTTGCCGATGCGCAGCGCCAGAAAATCATTGCCCTGCTTTTCGGCCATGGCGGACAGGAGGGCGAGTTCGCCTGGCGTCTGCAGGTCGCTGGCGAGATCTCTGTAGAGAATGTCCGCGCGTTGCGGGTATCCAGCCTCTTCAAGCCGGCCGATCGCCCGGACGGCTTCCCGCTTGAGGAGAACCGCCCGGTCGTTGGGGGTCGGCTCCGGCGTTGCCACGGAGATCGTGTCGCGTCCGAGGCGTTCGGCGGCAAGCTGTCCGTAAAAGCTCGCACCATATTCGGATGCGCGCGTGAAATAGGTATCGGCCTTGCCGGGTGCGCCCTTTTCCGCGGCTCGGCCAAGCCAGTAGTAGGCGCGCGACAGCGACATCGGATTGCTGGCGATTTCGGTGATGCGGGCAAAATGCTTCGCGGCGACTTCGGGTTCGTGCAGGCCACGCAGCGCGTACCAGCCGGCGTGGAATTCGGCGTCCGCCGCCATCGCCGGACTTTCGGCGTTGTGCGCTGCCACCAACGCATAGGCCGTCTTGATATCGCTGGCATCCATGAGGTCGCGCGACAGGGCGCGCCGCTCGCGCCACCATTCGTCCGGATCGATGAGCAAAGCCGCGTCGCGTGGCGCCTTCAGCATGAGCGCCGCTGCCGGTTCATATTTGCCCGCCCGGCGCAGATAGCGGATCTTCGCGAACAGATAACCTGCGCCACGTTGGTCCGCCGGTACCTTGGCGAGCAGTTTCTCGGCATCGGCCTGGTTTCGAATCACGGCGCCCCAAGCTTCGGCCAGAGGCGCGGCTCCGGCAAGACCGGCAACACGCTGCGCCGAAGTAATCCGGTCTTCATAGAGCATGCGCTCCATGCGGTAGCGTTGGTCGGCGACGGGAATGAGAGAACCGAATTCGGCGAGAATTGCGATTTCGTCCTTCGAATCGAGCTTTTCGGTGCGCCAGTAAGGTGACAGCACCGCCAGCGCCGCCTTGCGGTCGCCGAGCGCCAGTTGCGAGCGCACCAGAATGATCAACCCTTGGGGTGTCTGCGGCGCTGTTCCGCCAAAGGCCTTTACCACAAGCGCCGGCGGCGGGTTCTCGCGAAACATCGCCTTCTCGGCGTTTTGGCGCAGCGCCGCCATGCCCGGCCAGTCGGAAAGTTTTCGCGACGCTTCGGCGATCTCGCCGCTCGGCACGTCGTCGCCGCCATGAAGCGCGATCGCCCAGGTCAGGATATCTCGGTCGAGCGATCCTTCGGGCAGGGATTCACGCACGACCCTCGCCTTGATGACGCTGTCTGCGGCGAGCGCGTCGAGGCCCTGTTTCAAGGGGGCGATATCTTGCCCCGGGACGCCTTTTTCTGGCGAACCGTTGGTGCGCACGGGAATGCCGCCGGTGTTGATCGATCGGTCTATCGGCGGAATGCGGCCGTTGGCTGTCTGCCGGTTCGCGTGGGTAATGTGGTCCAGCAGTCTCCCGCCGCCGTCCACGCCATAGGCGAGCGTGGCGACCGCGACGCCCGCCGCAAGGACATAGATGCGATTGCGAAAACCCATTCGCCTTTCCGTGCCAGTCAGAGAAATCCGGACGCAGCCGCCACCTTGAACCGCTCGCATGAAGGGTAGGTAAACGAATAATTACCGGATTTTGCCTCGATGCGCATGGGTCCGAGGCGTCCCTTGCCGCATCGGCGTGTCAAGACTATGGTGCCCCCGCTTAAAATCGACGCCGGGCGGCTAGCCTCCTCCGGCGGTTTCACAGGGAGTTTTGGCCTATGTTTCGAGGTTCCTATACCGCGCTTGTCACGCCATTCCGGCCGGACGGGAGCCTCGACGAGAAAGCCTTCGCCGATTTCGTCGAATGGCAGATATCCGAGGGTACGCAGGGGCTTGTGCCGGTCGGCACGACCGGCGAATCGCCGACGCTCAGCCACGCCGAGCATCGGCACGTCGTCGAAATCTGCGTCGATGCGGCCAAGGGCAGGGTGCCCGTCATTGCCGGCGCAGGCTCCAACAACACGACCGAGGCGATTGAACTCGCGCAATACGCCGAGAGTGTCGGCGCCGACGCGGTGCTGGTGGTCACACCCTATTACAACAAGCCGACGCAGCGCGGGCTGTATGCTCATTTCGCCGCCGTGGCCAAAGCGACGAAGCTGCCGATCGTCATCTACAATATTCCGCCGCGCTCCGTCATCGACATGACGCCCGAGACGATGGGCCGGCTGGCGCATGATTTCGGCAACATCGTCGGGGTCAAGGACGCCACCGGCAAGGTCGAGCGCGTTTCCGAGCAGCGCATGACCTGCGGCAAGGACTTCATCCAGCTTTCCGGCGAGGATGCCTCCGCGCTTGGCTTCAATGCCCATGGCGGGGTCGGCGCTATTTCCGTGACGTCGAATGTCGCGCCGCGCCTGTGCGCCGAATTTCAGGAGGCGACTTTGTCCAACGACAAGGAGCGTGCGCTCGATTTGCAGGACCGGCTGATGCCGCTGCACAAGGCGATCTTCATGGAGCCGGGCGTATCGGGGGCGAAATATGCGCTCTCCCGGCTGGGAAAGATCGAAAATGTCCTACGCTCGCCGCTCATGACCGTCGAGGCGCAGACCGCCGGCAGCATCGATGCCGCCCTGAAGCATGCCGGGCTGATGAACTGATTGCTCCTTGCGGCTGTCCCCTTTCTTCGGGGCGCCCGCATCCTATATCAGCATGCTCGCCGCCGTTCGTTTGAAAAGGCGACGCAGGCGGTCCTTGCCGACATAATCGGACATTTGTTGAAATGAATCAGGTCAAGAAAGCCGACCCCAACAACAAGACGGTCGCCGAAAACCGCAAGGCGCGCTTCTCCTATGAAGTGCTCGACACCTATGAAGCGGGCTTGGCGCTGACCGGGACCGAGGTGAAGTCGCTGCGCGAGGGCAAGGCCAACATCCAGGAATCCTACGCTTCCGTCGAGGGTGGCGAGATCTGGCTGATCAATTCCTACCTGCCGGAATATCTGCAGGGCAACCGCTTCAACCACGAGCCGCGCCGCCGCCGCAAGCTGCTGCTCAACAAGCGCGAGATGGCGCGGCTGGCGCAAGGGGTCGATCGCGAAGGCATGACGATGGTGCCGCTCAAGATCTATTTTAATGATCGCGGCCGCGCCAAGCTGCTGCTCGCCATCGCACGCGGCAAGAAGCTGCACGACAAGCGCCAGACCGAGAAGGATCGGGATTGGGGACGCGAGAAATCGCGGTTGCTCAAGGAGCGGGGATGAGGGTGACGCCCTTTCGGCATCGAACGCCGGATCGCTCTTGGATTCTAATTTTCGAGAAATCCCTTTATCTCCCTGAAAACATTGACGAACATTTCCTCGGTCAGTCGTCCGGTATTGGTGTTGTACCGCGAGCAATGGTAGCTCGGGAAAATCCGCAGCGCTCCGATGTCGTAGTGGCCGCCATGGCGGAAGGGATAGGCCGCCACACGCTGGTCGAGCGCCCTTATGACAGACTGGTGCGCGATGGTGCCGAGCGTCAGGATGGCTTCGAGATTGGGGAAGCGCGCCATCGTCGCCGATAGAAACCGCCGGCAGGTCGAGATTTCCGCGCCGACCGGCTTGTTTTCCGGCGGCACGCAGCGCACGGCGTTGGTGATCGCCGCGCCCACCAGCTCGAGGCTGTCGTCGGGCCGCGCTTCAAAGACGCCGCGCGCCAAGCCGTGCTGGATCATCGTGCGGTAGAGCAGGTCGCCGGCGTAATCGCCGGTAAAAGGCCGGCCCGTCCGGTTGGCGCCGCGCAATCCGGGCGCCAGCCCGACGATCAGGAGGCGAACCGACGCATCGCCCGCCGGCGGGATAAAGGTCGGCACCGGCGCGTTGAACCAGTCGGGTTCGAGCACGCGCCAGCCTGCTATGAAATTGTGAAGGCGCGGGCAAAGCGGACAATCGCGCGGCGGTTCGGGATTCGCGTCCGGCACGGCGGTCGTCGGCATCAATAGTCTTCGTCGTCCTCGTCGCTCGGTTCGCCGCGCCGCGCCGGCCGTTCGGAAGGATCGCGGCCGATCTCCGACTTGAGCGTCATCAGATCCACGAAATGATCCGCCTGCCGGCGCAGATCGTCGGAGATCATCGGTGGCTGCGACGCCATGGTCGAGATGACGCTGACCTTGCACCCGCGCCGTTGCAGCGCCTCCACCAGGGTGCGGAAATCGCCATCGCCCGAGAAGATCACGTAATGATCGACCTTCTCGGCCAGTTCGAGCGCGTCGACCGCCAGCTCGATATCCATATTGCCCTTGATCTTGCGGCGGCCGGTTGAATCCGTGAATTCCTTGGCCGGTTTGGTCACGACCTTGTAGCCATTATAGTCGAGCCAGTCGATCAGCGGCCGGATCGAGGAATATTCCTGATCCTCGACAAGCGCCGTATAATAATAGGCGCGCAGCAGGTAGCCGCGCTTCTGAAAGCTGGTAAGCAGCTTGCGGTAGTCGATATCGAAACCTAGCGCGCGTGAAGTAGCGTAAAGATTGGCCCCATCGATGAACAGGGCGATTTTTTCCCTTGGGTCGAACATGACAAAAATCCCTTTTTCGCAATAATCGCTCAAGCAATCGCGATGCTGAAAAATGGCTTGCGCATCGCGCGCAAACAAAAGCATCTATTCGCAGATAGCGCCCGCAAAACGGCATTCCAAGTGGGCAATCATTAGGTTGGAGAAAAAAGCCGGCGCATTCTTGCCGCGCTCGTGCGGCATAAGCGCTCTTCCGGCTTGTATTTCGCCCCCGATCAAGTTATCTGGGCTCCAAATCCCAGCACATCCATCCGACGAAAGGGGCACTCATGGCCCGTGTTACCGTTGAAGACTGCATTGACAAGGTCGACAACCGCTTTGAACTGGTCCTGCTGGCGGGGCATCGCGCCCGTCAATTGTCGCAGGGCGCCGCAATGACGATCGACCGCGACAACGACAAGAACCCCGTCGTGGCGTTGCGGGAGATCGCCGACGAGACTCTTTCGCCCGGCGATTTGAAGGAAGATCTGATCCATTCGCTGCAGAAGCATGTCGAGATCGACGAGCCGGAGGCGGACGCCGCCGAGGTCGCCGACCAGTCGGAAGCCGCGCCGGTTACCGCAGAAGCCGAAGGCGAAGAAGAAAACGTCACCTTCGACCGCATGACGGAAGAAGATCTGCTGGCCGGTATCGAAGGTCTCGTGCCGCCGGAAAAAAGCGACGATTTCTAAAGCTTGAGCGCGCCCGGCGGCTCTTCCGCGCCGGCGTTTTGAAGGCTATCCTTAACATGCGCCGCATTAATGATGCGGCGCATGTTTCATTTTACGGGATAGGAAGACGCCGATGATGCGGCAATACGAGCTTGTCGAGCGCGTTCAGCGCTACAAGCCCGACGTCAACGAGGCGCTGCTGAACAAGGCGTACGTCTATGCCATGCAAAAGCATGGGCATCAGAAGCGCGCCTCCGGCGACCCGTATTTCTCGCATCCACTGGAGGTCGCCGCGATCCTCACCGACATGCACATGGACGAGGCGACGATCGCGGTCGCGCTCCTGCACGATACCATCGAGGACACGACCGCTACCCGCGCCGAGATCGACGAGCTTTTCGGCCCGGACATGGGCACCTTGGTCGAAGGACTGACCAAGCTGAAGAAGCTCGATCTGGTGTCGAAGAAGGCCGAGCAGGCGGAAAATCTGCGCAAGCTCCTGCTGGCGATCTCCGAGGATGTCCGCGTTCTCCTGGTGAAACTCGCCGACCGCTTGCACAACATGCGTACGCTCGACCATGTGCCGGAAGAAAAAAGGCTGCGCATCGCCGAAGAGACGATGGACATCTATGCGCCGCTTGCCGGGCGCATGGGCATGCAGGGCATGCGTGAAGAACTGGAGGATCTGGCGTTTCGCCACCTCAATCCGGATGCCTACCGCACGGTCACGGAACGGCTCGCCGAGATCTTCGAGCGCAACAAGACGGTGTTGACCGATATCGAAGAGGCGCTATCGGGCCTGTTCGACAAATACCATCTGAAGGCGACGGTGAAGAACCGCCAGAAAAAGCCGTGGTCCGTCTTTCGCAAGATGGAGACCAAGGCGCTGTCCTTCGAGCAATTGTCGGATATTTTCGGCTTTCGCGTCATCGTCGACAGCATCGAGGATTGTTATCTGGCGCTCTGTGCGATCCACACGACCTGGTCGATGGTGCCTGGACGCTTCAAGGATTACATCTCGACGCCCAAGCAGAACGATTACCGCTCGATTCATACCACCATCGTCGGTCCATCGCGCCAGCGCGTCGAGTTGCAGATACGCACATACGAGATGAATCGCATCGCCGAATATGGCGTCGCGGCGCATTCGGTCTACAAGGACATCGGCGACAAGCCGAACGGACCGGCGCATGCGATCTCCAAGGAGACCAATGCCTATGCCTGGCTCCGGCGCACGATCGAGGCGCTGTCGGAAGGCGACAATCCGGAAGACTTCCTCGAAAACACGCGGCTGGAACTGTTTCAGGATCAGGTTTTCTGCTTCACGCCGAAAGGCAGGCTGATCGCCCTGCCGCGTGGCGCCACGCCGATCGACTTCGCCTATGCCGTTCACACCGATGTCGGCGACACCTGCGTGGGCGCCAAGGTCAATGGCCGCATCATGCCCTTGATGACCGAATTGAAGAATGGCGACGAGGTTGAGATCATCCGTTCCAAGGCGCAGGTTCCGCCCGCCGCTTGGGAATCGATGGTCGTTACCGGCAAGGCCCGTTCGGCCATTCGCCGCGCCACGCGATCCGCCGTGCGCAAGCAATATTCCGGGCTCGGCGCGCGCATCCTGGAGCGCGCCTTCGAGCGCGCCGGCAAGACCTTTTCCAAGGATGGCCTGAAACCGGTCCTTCACCGTCTGGCGCGCAAGGACGTCGACGACGTTCTGGCCTCGGTTGGTCGCGGCGAACTGCCTTCCAGCGATGTCTTGCGTGCGGTTTTCCCCGACTACAAGGACGAGCGCATTCCCGCTGTCGCGCCGAATGCCCGGCAGGAAGGCTGGTTCAATCTGCGCAACGCCGCCGGCATGCTGTTCCAGATTCCGGGCCGGTCCTCATCGCGCAAGAAGAAGGGCGACAAGCCTGATGACACCAATGGCGCGGTGCCGATCCGCGGCGTGCATGGCGACCTGCCGGTAAGTTTTGCGCCGGAAGGCGCGGTGCCGGGCGACCGTATCGTCGGCATCGTGCAGCCCGGTTCGGGCATCACGATCTATCCCATCCAGTCGCCCTCGCTGACCGCCTTCGACGATCAACCGGAGCGCTGGATTGATGTCCGCTGGGATATCGGCGAGGAGGGCCGCGAGCGCTTTCCGGCGCGCATTTCGGTAACGGCCATCAACACGCCCGGTTCGCTGGCCGAAATCGCCCAGATCATCGCCGACAGCGACGCCAATATCCATTCCCTGTCGATGGTGAGCACCGCGCCGGACTTTACCGAGATGGTGTTCGACCTCGAAGTCTGGGATCTGAAGCATCTGAACCGGCTCCTGTCCCAACTCAAGGAGGACAAGGCCGTCAGCGAGGTTCGCCGCGTCAACGGCTAGGCGGTGGCCAATATCAGCCGCGCGCCGCCTTCAGCCCTCGGGCGATATCCTCTTTCAAATCCTCGACATCCTCCAGGCCGATCTGCAGGCGCAGGATCGGTCCCTCATATTTCTTCTCGACGACCCGGTCGCCAAGAAACACGGGGACCGCGAGGCTTTCGTAGCCGCCCCAGGAATAGCCGAGTCCGAAAATTTCCAGCGCGTCGAGAAAGGCATGCGCTTCCTTTTGCCCGCCGCCGTCCAGGACGGCCGAGAAAATGCCGCTGGCGCCGGAAAAATCGCGCTTCCACAATTCATGGCCGGGATGGCTTTCGAGGGCAGGCTGCAACACCCGCGCCACGCCTTCCTGCTGCTCCAGCCAGCGCGCTATTTCGAGCGCGCTTTTCTGGTGGCGTTCAAGCCGCACCCCCATGGTGCGCAAACCGCGCAGCACCTGGTACACATCATCAGGCCCGGCGCAGGCGCCCATACTCGTAAAACTCTGGTAGAGGTGCGGCCAGTGCGTCTCGTTGGCCGAGACGGTGCCCAGCAACACATCGGAGTGACCGGCCGGATATTTCGTCGCGGCATGGATCGAGATGTCGACGCCGTGCTCCAGTGGGCGGAAATAGAGGGGAGTGGCCCAGGTATTGTCCATCATGACGATCGCGCCGGCCGCATGCGCAACCTTGGAAATGGCGGGGATGTCCTGCATTTCGAACGTGTTGGAGGCCGGTGACTCGGTAAAGACGACCTTCGTATTCGGCTTGATGAGTGAGGCGATACCGCCGCCGATCTCCGGATCATAATATTCGGTGGTGACGCCGAATCTCTTCAGCACCGTGTCGGCGAAATTCCGCGTCGGGTGATAGACCGAATCGGTAATGAGCAGATGGTCGCCCGCCGACAGAAAGGCGAGCAATGGCAGTGTCACGGCGACGAGGCCGGATGGCACCATCACTGTTCCGGCTGAACCTTCCAGATGGTCGATCGCGGTGCCCAGCGCCTCGCTGGTAGGCGTTCCGCGCGTGCCGTAGGTGTATTTCTGGTCGCGCGCCGCCATTGTCTTGGCGTCGGGAAAAAGTACGGTCGACGCATGCACGACCGGCGGGTTGACGAAACCGTGGAAATCGCGCGGGTCGTGGCCAATGTGAGCGAGCCGCGTATTCGCGCCCTTGTTCTTGTCGATCGGTCTCGTCATAAGCTTCCTGCTCTGTTGCCGTGCGAGCGCAAGGCATAATGTCCGGTGGCGAAAGGCGCAACCATTGCCGCGCCCGGGCGTCGGGAAAGATTTCGGCAAGGGAGGCGGCCGCACCGCGATGACCAGCACCAGCCGCCTCGGGCGCGGAAAAAACACCATGCAGGCTGCATGGCGGTCGATGTTTCAGCCGCGTTCGACGCTTGATCATCGAGCATGGACGACATCGATGAGCTGGATGCTTGTCGCGGGGCTCGTGGCGATCGTCGCGGCCCATTTCCTGGACGATGCCGCCACGCTATACGTCCGGTCGAGCCATGCGGCATGGATACGCTACACGGCTGACGTGACCAATATCGGCAAGTCCCAATGGTATCTGGTGCCGGCCGGCCTGGTCTTCCTCGGCACAGCCTTCCTCGACTGGGAAAGCCGCAAGCGGCCCCATCGCGCCGGGCTGGCCTTTCTTTTCGGCCAGGCGGGCTACGCGTTTCTGGCGGTGGCTTTTGCCGGAATCATCGGCGATATCATAAAGTTTCTGGTCGGCCGGGCGCGCCCGAAGCTATTCGATGCCGGCGGATCGATGCATTTCCAGCCCTTCACCGAAGGCTACAATTTCAACAGCTTCCCGTCCGGTCATTCTACGACGATGGGCGCGGTAGCGATTGTGCTGATGCTCTGGTTTCCAAGGTGGCGCATTCCGCTGTTCGTGCTGTGTGCGCTGGCCGCCACGACACGCATCGCGGCGCGCGCGCATTATCCGTCCGATGTCGTTGCCGGCTTCCTGCTGGGCTCGCTCTACGCCCTCTACCTTGCTCGCTGGCTGGCAAGACGCCGGATCGTCTTCCGTTTCCGGGAAAGCGGATTACTGCCCGTGCCGCGGTTCAGGCTATTTGCCCGCCCATCGCCGAACAGCAGCCGCCTTTGAATTGAGCCGGCAAAAATTGCATAAGTCGGAATCTGCCACATCCTTGCCGTCTTTCGACTTGACCGCCGCCCAATAATCGCCTTCGATGGTACTTGTGATTGGGAGAACAGCGACCATCACCGGGATGGCCGCCACGGCCTGACGGGCCTTGGATGACGAAGCTGATTCCATGAGGGAACCAACCGGCCGCTGCGCCGGAATAAAAACAAAGGGGTGATAACTATGCGTAAGGTTCTTCTTACCGGCATTCTGAGTGCCGCTGCCTTGGCCTACATGGTAGCGTCCGCGTCGGCTGGCACGCTGGACGACGTCAAGAAAAAAGGTTTCGTTCAGTGCGGCGTCAGCACCGGTCTGGCCGGTTTCTCCGCGCCTGACGACAAGGGTAACTGGACCGGGCTTGACGTGGATGTCTGCCGCGCCCTTTCCGCGGCGATCTTCGGCGATGGAACCAAGGTGAAATTCACGCCGCTTTCGGCCAAGGAGCGCTTTACGGCGCTGCAATCGGGCGAAGTCGATCTGCTTTCGCGCAATACGACCTGGACGCTCAGCCGCGATACCCAGCTCGGGTTCAATTTTACCGGCGTCACCTACTATGACGGCCAGGGTTTCATGATCAACGCCAAGAAGCTTTCCGGCGTGAATTCGGCCCTGCAACTTTCCGGCGCCTCGGTCTGCGTTCAGACCGGCACCACCACCGAGCTCAACCTGGCCGACTACTTCAAGGCCAACCACATGGAATACAATCCGGTGGTCTTCGAGAAGCTCGAGCAGACCAACGCGGCATATGACGCGGGCCGCTGCGACGTCTACACGACGGACCAGTCGGGCCTCTACGGCATTCGCCTAACCCTCAAGAACCCCGACGATCATGTCGTGCTCCCGGAAATCATCTCCAAGGAGCCGCTTGGCCCGGCCGTTCGTCAGGGCGATGACCAGTGGTTCAACCTGGTCAAGTGGACGCTGTTCGCCATGCTCGACGCCGAAGAAGCAGGCATCACGCAGGCCAATGTCGAGGAAATGAAGAAATCCGACAATCCGGAGATCAAGCGCATGCTTGGCCAAGAGAAGGATTCCAAGTTCGGCGCGTCGCTTGGCGTGAGCGAAGACTGGGTCGTCAACATCGTCAAGGCGGTTGGCAATTACGGCGAAGCGTTCAACCGTGATGTCGGCGCCGGCAGCCCGCTCAAGATCAAGCGCGGCATCAACAATCTCTGGTCGAAGGGTGGTATCCAGTACGCTCCGCCTATCCGCTGATCGTCGTCGCAATATCGGGAGACGGGTTGCCGTCTCCCGCCCTATTGGCCGAGGAACGATCTCATGGCGTCCCAGGATACGGTGCAATCTATCGGCGAGCGGCAAGGATTCGCTGCTTTACGATCCAAAAATTCGCGGAATAGTCGTTCAAGTCGCGCTGTTCGTCGCGCTCGTGGCCTTCCTTTACTGGATCATCGGCAACACGATCGACAATCTGCATCGCGCCAACATTTCATCGGGATTCGGCTTCCTCGGCCGCCGCGCCGGGTTTGACGTTTCCAACACCCCGATCGCCTTTTCTTCGGACTCGACACAACGAACGCGCGCTTGTCGTCGGACTGTTGAATACGCTGATCGTTTCGGTCGCCGGTATCGTCACCGCGACCATCATCGGGTTTCTCGTCGGCGTCGGGCGCCTTTCGCGCAACTGGCTGATCCGCACAGTTCTGCATGGTCTATGTCGAGATTTTCCGCAACATTCCCGCCGCTGCTGGTCATTTTCTTCTGGTATTCCGGCGTGCTCGCGGTGCTGCCGCTCCCCAGGAAAAGCATATCCCTGTCGGCTCGGCATGTATCTGAACAGCCGCGGCTTCTATTTGCCCCGGCTTTGTGTGGGGCGACCATGCCTGGCTGGTGGCCGTCGGTCTGGTGATCGGGGTCGCGCTGTCGATTTTCGTGGCCTGGAAAGCCCGTCAGCGCCAGATCGCAACGGGTCAGCAATTTCCGGTGTTCTGGACGTCCGTGGCGCTGATTGTCGGCCTGCCGCTGCTGGCGTTCTTACTGGCGGGCTTCCCGCTCACATTCGACGTGCCGAAACCTTCGACCTTCAATCTGAATGGCGGCGTCCAGGTGAAGCCGGAGTTTCTGTCACTCTATCTTGCTCTCGCCTTCTATACGGCCTCGTTCATCGCCGAAATCGTCCGCGCCGGCATCCTGGCGTCAGCAAGGGCCAGACGGAGGCGGCCTCCGCGCTGGGACTGAGACAGGGGCAGGCACTCAGCGCTGGTGATCGTGCCGCAGGCGCTGCGCATCATCATTCCGCCGCTGACCAGCCAATATCTGAACCTGACCAAGAATTCCTCGCTTGCCGTCGCGATCGGCTATGCCGATCTGGTCGCCATCGGCGGAACCGTGCTGAACCAGACCGGTCAGGCCGTCGAGATCGTGGCGATCTGGATGGTCGTCTATCTCGGCGCTCAGCCTGATTGACTCGGCTTTCATGAACTGGTTCAACGCGCAGCATGGTCATTGGTGGAGCGAGCATAGGATGCAGGAGACACGACCTATCCTTCGTCCGCGCGGAAATGGCCATCGCCGAGGCGCCGCCGCCCGGTCAGCAGGGTCTTCGCCGGCATGGGTGCGCAAAAATCTCTTCGCACCGTCGCGCGACACGGTTCTGACACTGGTCCTGGCATCGTCCTGTTGATATTCATCGTTCCGCCTATGGTCGACTGGGCCGTTTTCAACGCCCAATGGACCGGAACGGACCGAACCTTCTGCGCCACGGCGGGGCAGGGCGGCATCACCCCGAGGTTGGTCCGGCGCCTGCTGGGCCTTCGTCGAAGCGCGAAATTTCAGCAGTTCATCTATCGGCCGCTATCCGCGATGCCGAGCGCTGGCGCGTCATTCTGGTGCGGTGCTTCTTGCATCGCCGCTGCATCGTGCCGATGCTGATCCCGTCGGTACCCTCAAGCGCGCTGAACGCGCTTCTATCTGTTCATCGTCTTGCCGATCCTCGCCTTCATTCTTCTGCTCGGCGGCTGGTTTGGTCTCGAGCATGTCGAGACCCCGCTCTGGGGCGGCCTGATGGTGACGTTGGTCCTGTCCTTCGTCGGCATCGTCGTTTCGCTGCCCCTCGGCATCCTGCTGGCGCTCGGACGACGCTCGCAGATGCCGGTCGTCAAATTGTTCTGCGTCGTCTTCATCGAATTCTGGCGTGGCGTGCCGCTGATCACCGTGCTGTTCATGGCGAGCGTGATGCTGCCGCTGTTCCTTCCAGACGGGCATGACGTTCGACAAGCTGCTGCGCGCGCTGATCGGCGTGCGATGTTCTCCTCGGCCTACATGGCGGAAGTCATTCGCGGCGGTCTGCAGGCCATTCCCAAGGGCCAGTATGAGGGCGCCGATGCCGCTCGGCCTGGCTACTGGCAGAAGATGGCGGCTGGTCGATCCTGCCGCAGGCGCTGAAGCTGGTCATTCCCGGCATCGTCAACAACTTCATCGGCCTGTTCAAGGACACCAGCCTGGTTCACATCATCGGCATGTTCGATCTGCTCGGCATCGGTCGAGCAGAACTTTACCGACCCGAACTGGGCCTCGCCGCAGACGCCGATGACCGGCTTCGTCTTCGCCGCCTTCGTCTTCTGGATCTTCTGCTTCGCGATGTCGCGCTATTCCATCTTCATGGAGCGGCGGCTCGACACTGGCCACAAACGATAAAGGGGAACCAACTCATGGCCATGAAAATGCAGTCAGCGCCGATGACATCAGGTCCATGCAAAACCGCATGCACGATTTCCGATACCGATGTCGCCATCGAGATCATCGGCATGAACAAATGGTACGGCGACTTCCACGTGCTGAAGGACATCAACCTGAAGGTCATGCGCGGCGAGCGGATCGTCATCGCGGGCCCTCCGGCTCGGGCAAATCGACCATGATCCGCTGCATCAACCGGCTGGAGGAGCACCAGAAGGGCAAGATCATCGTCGACGGCATCGAACTGACCAACGACCTCAAGAAGATCGACGAGGTCCGCCGCGAAGTCGGCATGGTGTTCCAGCACTTCAACCTGTTCCCGCATCTGACCATCCTGGAGAACTGCACGCTGGCGCCGATCTGGGTGCGCAAGATGCCGAAGAAGGAGGCCGAGGAAATCGCGATGCACTTCCTGCGAGCGGGTCAAGATCCCCGAGCAGGCCAACAAATATCCCGGGCCAGCTGTCCGGCGGCCAGCAGCAGCGCGTGGCGATCGCCCGCTCGCTGTGCATGAACCCGCGCATCATGCTGTTCGACGAGCCGACTTCGGCGCTCGATCCGGAGATGATCAAGGAAGTGCTCGACACCATGGTCGGCCTCGCCGAGGAGGGCATGACCATGATGTGCGTGACCCACGAAATGGGCTTTGCGCGCCAGGTGGCCAACCGCGTGATCTTCATGGACCAGGGCCAGATCGTCGAGCAGAACACGCCGGACGAGTTCTTCGACAACCCGCAGCACGAGCGCACCAAGCTGTTCCTCAGCCAGATCCTGCACTGATCCCACGCAGGAACCCGGTTGTGCGGCCGGCGCGTGTCCCTGCGCCGGCGTTTGCTTGTCGGCGCACTGGCGGTGCCGGTTATCGCCGTCCTATGCGTTCTTGCCGGCATGCTCGTGCCGCGGCCATTCCTTGCCCCGGGCAACGAAACCGCGCTGAAGCCGCGCCGGATACTGCTCCTGGCCAACCCGATCCATACCGACATCGCCTTTCCCGCCGATCCCGACGTGATCGCGCGCTTCTCCTTCCTGAAAGACGGCGGCTTGCCCGTCGATGCGCCCAATCTCTATTGGATCGTCGCCGGGTGGGGCGCGCGCGAATGGTACACTCAAGACACCTGTCTGGGCCGATGCGCGGCCCGGCCCCTTGTTCAAGGCGCTGACGCTCGACCATTCCGTCATGCATGTCGGCCTCGCCGGCTATATCGACCCGGCATCGCCCGGCGTTACGGCCCTCGACGTCGAGCCCGGGAAATTTAACGCCATGCTCGCCCGGACCCTCGACACCTTCTCGCGCACGGCGAATGGCTTACCCCGTATCATTGCGGGAGCCGGATACGGGCGATATGACCGCTTCTACGAGGCGAAGGGCAGGTTCAACGCGTTCGTCGGGTGCAACACCTGGACGGATGGCGTGCTACGTGCAGGCGGTTTCCGCACCGGCTGGTGGAACCCCTTGCCGCAAAGCCTCGAATTTTCGCTGCGCCTGTTCAACCGGCTGCCCGATGCCGGGATCTCCAAAGGACAATGATCGGCTGCCCCGTCGGCTAGCGTCTGGAAATTATCGCCCGAGCGCGGCGTCCGCGTCCCAGCCGTAAAGCCAGTCGAAATCGGCCATGAGGCTTGTGGAGGGCCGAAAGCGCAGCACGGCGTTTCTTGCCATAGCGACAGGCCCGGCGGCATGCCAGGCAAAATGATTGAATGCGCCGCGCCGCGCCACGCGCCGGATGCGCGGCCTCCGCACCTGTTCATAGCGCGCCAGCGCCAATGCCGGGTCGTCCGGCGCGGCGGCGAAAAGCGCCGCAAGCACGTACGCATCCTCGATGGCCATGGCCGCGCCCTGCGCGGCAAAGGGCGTCATCGCGTGCGCGGCGTCGCCGATTAGCGCCAGCCCCCTTGGATCGGTCCAAGGACCACCTGGGTCGACGGCATGGATCGGCCATGCCGACCATGGGCTGGCGGTCCGGGCAAGCTCGACCAGCGCCGGGGCAAAGCCCTCCATGGCTTTTGCAAGCAATGCCGCGTCCCCCTTATTGGTCCATGAGCCCGCCGCGCTTTCGCCCTTGGTCAGGGCGACGAGGTTGAGCGCCGAGCCGCCATTCACCGGATAGACGATCAGATGCAGGGCGGGATGGAGAAAGGCCGTGACCCTGTCGGGCGGCGCAGACGATCGCCAGGGCCTGTCCCGCCGGACTGCGGCAATCCACCAGGGCCCGCCATGCCATCTTGCCAGTAGGCCGGCTTTCGGCGCTGCCGGTGACGAAGCGGCGCATGTCCGACCAGACACCGTCGGCGCCGACAAGAAGGCATCCGCGAACTGTTTCGGCCTGCCCCTCGCGCTCGACATCGACCGTGACGCCGTCTTCATCGAAGGAAATTTTTCTTATGTCGCAACCCTTCGACAGATGGATGGCTGAGTGCCGCGACGCGCAGGCGAGGAGCGAGCCGTGGAGATCGGCGCGATGCACGACGAGGTAGGGCGCCTTCCAGCGCGCTTCGCCCTTTTTTCCCAGTGGTATGCGCGCCAGTTCGGAAAGATTGGCGGCGTCGCTCAACACCACCGCTTCCGGCATCGCGGCGCTGGCGGCAAGATCGGCAAGCACGCCAAGACGTTTCAGAATGCGGGTGGCGTTGGGTGAAATCTGTATTCCCGCGCCAATTCCGGCGAATTTCGCGGCCCGCTCCAAAAGCCGGACCTCGAATCCCCGCGCGGCGAAGGCCAGCGCCGCCGTCAGCCCGGCGATGCCTGCCCCGACGATGATCACTAGGCGCAGGGCCGGTTCGCTCATGCTATCTTTTCCGCGTGTCCGAAGCCCCTTTCATGCCGGCCCGCCCGGGCCGGAAAGCCGGGAATTTCAGGCAGCGCGGTCGATGAAGGTGCACCCTGCCGGTCGCGTTTCATCGGCGTGCAGCGCTGGATCGTGGCGGTAGAGCGTCGAACAGTAGGGACAGACCTTCTCGATGTCGTCCCCCATGTCGATATAGACATGCGGATGGTCATAGGGAGGATTGGCGCCGACGCACATGAATTCACGCACCCCGATATCGATGGCCGGATAGCCGCCATCATTCTGGAAATGCGGGGTCGAATGTCCAGCCATCGTCGTCTCCGTCAAAAACCTCGCCGCCGCGTGTTCCGCGCCGACGCTTGCGTTTGTAACATATGCCTGTCCGATGCAAGACAGATGAAATCAGTTTGTCGTAAAAACCTGTCAGGGGAATAGATCGCGGCGCTTTGGCCGTATGGATCGAATATGGTGCGAAATGAATGAGTTGAAGCCGGTCCAGACCGAATTCAGGAGCGAGCCGACGCCGGAAGGCGAGGCCGTGGCGGGCGATCCCGATCGCTTCGTCAACCGCGAATTCTCCTGGCTGCAGTTCAACCGCCGCGTGCTGGAGGAATCGCAGAACCCGCGCCACCCCCTGCTGGAGCGGCGTCCGCTTCCTGTCGATCTCGGCCGACAATCTCGACGAGTTCTTCATGGTGCGCGTCGCCGGTCTGGCCGGCCAGGTGCGCGAGGGCATCGTTACCCGCAGCGCCGACGGCCGCACGCCGGAGCAGCAGCTCGACCAGATGCTGCTGGAAGTCGGCCGGTTGCAGCACGACCAGCAGGAGAGCCTTTCCAGCCTGATGGCGCTGATGAAGAAGGAAGGCATCGAGATCGATCGGCGCCGACTCAGCCTTCAACGGCGCCGAACCGCACTGGCTGGAAGAACATTTTCTCGATGCGATATTCCCGGTGCTGACGCCGCTCTCGATCGATCCGGCGCACCCGTTTCCGTTCATTCCCAATCTCGGCTTTTCCATCGCGCTTCAGCTCAACATTTGCGCGACAATGAGGAGATGAACGCGCTGCTGCGCCTGCCGATGGCGCTCAAGCGCTTCATCCGCCTTGCCGACCGCAAGTGCGACAGTGCGCTTCATCACCGATGGAAGAGGTGGTCGCGCTGTTCATCGGCAAGCTTTTCCCCGGCTACGAGGTCAAGGGTTCCGGCACCTTTCGCATCATCCGCGATTCAGCGACATCGAGGTCGAGGAAGAAGCCGAAGACCTGGTGCGGCTTTTCGAAACCGCGCTGAAGCGCCGCCGCCGCGGCTCGGTGATCCGCATCGAGTTCGACAGCGCCGATGCCCGAGGAGCTGCGGGAATTCGTGGCCAGCGAACTGGGCATCTCCTCGAGCGCATCAGCGTGCTGACGGGGCCGCTGGCTGTCAACCAGATTTCGGAGATCGTCGGCCTGCCGCGCGACGATCTGAAGTTCTCGCCCTACAATCCGCGCTTTCCCGAGCGTATCCGCGAACATGCGCGGCGATTGCTTCGCCGCGATCCGCGAGAAGGATCATCGATCGTTCATCACCCTTACGAATCCTTCGACGTCGTGGTCCAGTTCCTGCGCCAGGCGGCCGCCGATCCCGATGTGGTGGCCATCAAGCAGACGCTTTACCGCACCTCCAACGACAGTCCGATCGTCCGCGCGCTGGTCGATGCGGCGGAAGCCGGCAAGTCGGTGACGGCGCTGGTCGAGCTCAAGGCGCGCTTCGACGAGGAAGCCAACATCCGCTGGGCGCGCGATCTCGAGCGCGCCGGCGTGCAGGTGGTCTTCGGCTTCATCGAGTTGAAGACGCACGCCAAGATGTCGCTTGTCGTCCGCCGCGAGGATGGCCAGCCTGCGCAACTACGTGCATCTGGGCACCGGCAACTACCACCCGATCACGGCGCGCATCTATACCGATCTTTCCTTTTCACCGCGATCCGCGTGATCGCCCACGACGTGGCGCAGATATTCAATTTCATCACCGGCTATGCCGAGCCGGCCAAGGAGATGGCGCTGGCCATCTCGCCCTTCACGCTGAGAAGCCGGATCATCAGCCATATCGAAGACGAGATCGCCCACGCCAGGGGCGGGCGGGTCGCGCAGATATGGATGAAGATGAATGCGCTGGTCGATCCGGTCATCATCGATGCGCTCTATGAGGCCAGCCGCGCCGGTGTCGAGATCGACCTCGTCGTGCGCGGCATCTGCTGCCTGCGGCCGCAGGTGCCGGGGCTGTCGGAGCGACATCCGCGTCAAATCCATCGTTGGCCGCTTTCTCGAACACAGCCGCATCTTCTGCTTCGGCAACGGCCACGGCCTGCCGACGGACGACGCGATCGTCTATATCGCCTCCGCCGACATGATGCCGCGCAACCTCGATCGCCGGGTCGAGACGCTTGTTCCGATCACCAATCCGACGGTGCATGAGCAGGTGCTGGGCCAGATCATGCTGGGAAACATCATGGACAACCAGCAGAGTTTCGAAGTAATGGCGGACGGTACCTCGCGGCGCATGTCGCCCGAGGAGGGAGAAGAACCGTTCAATGCGCAGGAATATTTCATGACCAATCCGAGCCTTGTCCGGACGGGGCGACGCGTTGAAGATCCACGCGCCCAAACGCATCGCGCAGCACAAGCGACGCAAGAAGGCGCAGGCTGCCGCAGCCGAATGATTGCACATTCACAGGGCCGGCTGCAGGATCGCCGGCCGATATCGATCATCGACATCGGGTCCAATTCGATCCGTCTCGTCGTGTATGAAGGCGTCGTCGCGCGCGCCGACCGTGTTGTTCAACGAGAAGATGCTGGCGGGCCTCGGCCGCGGCATCGTTTCCACCGGCAAGCTCGACCCCGGCGCCGTCAAGCGCGCCGTCGAGGAATTCCGGCGTTTCCGCGCTCTGTCCGAGCAGGCGGGAGCCGAAAGGCTCCATGTCCTCGCCACCGCCGCAGCCCGGGAAGCGGAGAATGGCCCTGATTTCATCGACCGCGCCGAAGAGATCCTCGGCACGGAAATCCAGGTGCTGACAGGCCGCGAGGAGGCGTATTATTCCGCTCTCGGCGTGATTTCCGCCTTCCATCCGGCCGACGGCATCACCGGCGACCTTGGCGGCGGCAGCCTTGAACTGATCGATGTGAAGGGCGAGGAGATCGGCGACGGCATCACCCTGCCGCTTGGCGGGTTGCGGCTTCAGGACATGGCCAAGAATTCGCCTTCGGTCGCCCAGAAGATCGTACGCACCGAACTGGCCCGCGCCACACTGCTTTCGGGAGGCAAGGACCGGAATTTCTATTGCGTCGGCGGCACATGGCGTAATCTGGCGCGCCTGCACATGAACGTCACGAACTATCCGCTGGCGATCATGCACCACTACGAAATGGCGCCGGCCGGCATCGCGGCCTTTCTGAAACAGGTCGCCAAGGGCGACATCGACAAGATGAAGGGCGTCGAGCGCATATCCAAGAGCCGCCGCGCGTTGCTGCCGTATGGCGCCATCGTCCTGCAGGAAATTATCCGCACGATGAAGCCGGCCAAAATCGTCGTATCGGCGCTCGGCGTGCGCGAGGGCTATCTCTATTCGCTGCTTTCCCTGCCCGAACGGCGCGTCGATCCGCTGATATCGGCGGCGGAGGAAATGGCGGTGCTGCGCGCCCGCTCCGTCGATCATGCGCGCGAATTGGCGGATTGGACCGGCGGCGCTTTTTCGGCCTTCGGCATAGAGGAAACCGACGAGGAGATCCGCTACCGCCGCGCCGCCTGTCTGCTGGCCGATACGGGCTGGCGGGCGCATCCGGAATATCGCGGCACGCAATCGCTGAACATCATCGCCCATGGCTCCTTCATCGGCGTCGACCATCCCGGCCGCGCTTTTCTGGCGCTGACCAACCTCTACCGCCACGAGGGCATCTACGAGGATATGGCTGCGCCCGAGATCAAGGCGCTGGCCGGTCCGCACTATCTTGAGCGCGCCAGATTGCTCGGCGCGCTGCTGAGGGTCGTCTATCTGTTCACCGCCTCGATGCCCGGCGTCATGCTCAGCCTGAAATGGATCAAGCAGGATAGCGGAGTCCTGGCGCTGGTGATCCCGTCGCAACACGCCGCCCTGATGGGCGAGCGCCCCGCCGGCCGTCTCGCGCAACTGTCGAAGCTGCTTGGCCGGCCGTTGGAACTGGTGGTGGCGGATTGACGGGAAGCCAAACGCATATCGGCATCGTCGGCTGTTCCGCCGAGGGGGCGGCGCTTTGCTATCGCACGATCTGCATGGAAGGTGCCGAGATCTTTGGTCCGCACGGCCATCCCGAAGTGTCGATGCACACGCATTCGCTCGCCGATTATGTCGTGTGCCTTGATGCGGGCGATATGGCGGGCGTCGGCGAGTTGATGCTTTCGTCCGCCCGCAAGCTTGCGGCGGCGGGCGCGGATTTCCTGATCTGTCCCGACAACACGATCCATCAGGCGTTGCCCCTGATCCTTGAGCGCTCGCCGCTTCCATGGCTGCATATCGCTGAGGTGGTTGCCGATGAGGCCGCCGCGCGCGGTTTTACGCGGCTTGCGCTCACCGGAACCCGCTGGCTTGTCGACAGCGACGTCTATCCGGAAAAGCTGGAAGAACGAGGGCTCGGCTTCATGCGGCCCGATCCGGACGAGCGCGCCGAAATCAACCGAATCATCATGGATGAACTGGTGCGCGGCAGCTTCCGGCCCGAGGCTATTGCCTATTTTCAGGAGGTGATCGGCCGCCTGAAAGGCGAGGGGTGCGACGCGGTCATCCTCGGCTGCACCGAAATACCCCTCCTCATCGACGATTCGAATTCTCCGCTGCCGACGCTCGATTCGACGCGGTTGCTGGCGCGCGCCGCGCTGCGTCGCGCTTCTGGCTTGCCCGATACCCGCACGGGGTGATTTTCAGCGCCGGAGCCTGTTGAGCGACGGTTCGCTTACCCGCCAGTCTCGAACACGGTGATCTTGCGATCTTCGAATTTCAGCCCCAGCGCGCCTTGCGCCAGCTTGAGCGCCTTGTCGCCGAACACCTCGCGCCGCCATCCACGCAGGGCGGCGACGTCGGCATCGGCGCCCTCGGCGGCAATCCGGTCGAGATCGTCGCTTGAGGCGAGAACTTTGGGCGCCACGCCCTCGGCTTCGGCCACCAGCCTCAGCAGCACCTTGAGCAGTTCGGCCGCTGCGCCGGATCCCTCAGGCGACTGCGCCGATTTCGGCGGCTTTGGCATCTCGTCGCGCGGCACGTCGAGCGCGGCGTTGACCGCTTCGAGAAGGCTGGTCGCGGCGGCGGATCGCTCCCAGCCCTTTGGTGTCATCCTGAGCCGCGCCAGCGCCGCCTGATTGCGCGGCTGCTGCTGCGCGATCTCGTAGATCGCATCGTCCTTGATGACGCGCTGGCGCGGCACGTCACGCTCGCGCGCCTCGCGTTCCCTCCAGGCCGCCACATGGCGGACAACCGAAAGCTCCTGCGGCTTCCTGAGCCGCATCTTGAGCCGTTTCCAGGCGTCGTCCGGATGCGGGTCGTAGGTATTGCGCGATGTCAGGACGTCCATTTCCTCGTTCAGCCAGTGACCGCGATTCTCGCGTTCCAACTCGGCCTTGAGGTGCTGGTAGACCTCGATCAGATAGGTGACGTCTGCCAGCGCATAGGTGAGCTGCTTGTCGGACAGCGGCCGGTGCCGCCAGTCGGTAAAGCGAGAGGACTTGTCGAGCCGCGTGCCAGTGACCTTCTGCACGAGCTGGTCGTAGGAGACGCTGTCGCCGAACCCGCACACCATCGCCGCGACCTGCGTGTCGAAGACCGGATGCGGGATGAGGCCGCCGAGATGAAAGACGATCTCGATGTCTTGCCGGGCGGCATGAAAAACCTTGGTGACCGATTCATCGGCCATCAATTCGAAGAACGGCTTGAGGTCGATATCGCGCGACAGCGGATCGACCAGCGCGGTTACACCGGGCGCGGCCATCTGGATCAGGCACAGGATCGGCCAGAATGTCGTTTCGCGGATGAATTCGGTGTCGACGGTGACGAAATCGGATTTGGACAGCGCCGCAACCGCCGTCTCCAGTTCTTTGGTCGTTGTAATAAGCTGCATCTATTCTCTTCGATCGTTGGCCCCGTGCTTCTCGATAGCCGGATAATCGGCACAAGCCAACCACATGCGATTATTTGGAGTGGGCCCGGCTTTCGCCCCCATCGTGACGCCGAACGAGTTTCATGAACATCGGCGAGGTTCGCAAAAGCGGCACGAAGCGCTTGCGCATGGAAATGGGAACCGCCGATCGCGCCTGCATGCGCACCAGCGTCACCCCGATCAATATGGCGTAGATCACGCTGCTCGACAAAAAGAGCATGCCCGGCCCGAAACGCTGCATCAGGAACGAGATGCCAAGCGGGCCGATGATGGCGCCGATGGAATAGAAGAACAAAAGCCCGGCCGCCAACCGGACATAATCGTCCCTGGAGGCATGGTCGTTGGCATGCGCGACCGACAGGGAATAGAGCGGCATGGCGAAAGAGCCGAACGCCAGCACCAGGATGAAATTGGCGGCCGGATTGCGTCCGGCGAAGAAGGCGATCGCCAGCCCCGTGAAGAGCGCACCTGATGTTGTGATGATCATCACCCGGCGGCGGTCCAGCCGGTCGGAAAAATAGCCGACCGGATATTGCATCACCGCGCCGCCGATGATGCCGGCGCTCATGAAGATGGCCACCTGCGTGACGGAAAATCCGCTCATTTGCGCATAGACCGGACCGACGAGGCGGAAGGCGCTGTTGGTGATGCCGATCGCCGCGCAGCCGAAGCAGGCCAGCGGCGAGATGCGCCAGACTTTGCGCAAATCGAGCCGCATGTCGGACGGCGCCGTCGGATTGGACCGGTCGCCGATCGACACCGGCACCAGCGACAGCGAAAACAGCATCGCCAGCAGGGCGAAGATGGTGAAATCGGCCGTACCCGTCGCGGCCATCACATATTGCATGCCGACCACCGAACTGATGTCGACGATGCGGTAGAACGACAGCGCCCGGGCGCGATTCTGGTTGGTGGACGCCGAATTGATCCAGCTTTCCATCGTCGTGAACAGCCCGGCGAAGCATATGCCGGAGACGAAGCGTCCTACCGCCCAGACCGTCGGTTCGATGAAAAGCGCCATCAACAGGATGATCGACGAAGCGATCGCCGCCAGTGCGGCGAAAACGCGGATATGGCCGACCGCGCGCAGCATGCGCGTCACGCTCATGCAGCCGAGCAGGAATCCCGCGAAATAGGTGGTGCCGAGAAAGCCGATGACCGAGGGGGAGAAGCCTTCCTGTGCTCCCCGCAACGCAATCACCGTTCCCTGCAAACCATTGCCGCCGAGCAGGATGCCGGCGGTAACGAGAAGCGGAACGAGGGGGCGGATGGGAGACATTCGACCGGGCCGGTGAGACACGGTCTTCTATAAGACAGTTGGACTGCCGATGCGATGGGCCAAGTGCGACTTCGCGAGCGGTCAGATGCGCCCGGCCAGACAAAGCCGGCAATGATCCAGGCAGAGCGAGGAATCGGGCGGATTCCGCGATCGCGCGCCCGAGTATGTCGACCCCCAGATCTATCTCCTCGTCGGAAACGGTGAGCGGCGGCGCGATGCGAAAGACGCCACCCATGCCGGGGAGCTGCACGATGTTCATGCTGAGCCCCAGTTCCATGCAGCGCTGGGTGATCTTTGCCCCCAATTCGGGAGCGGGTCGCTTGCTCTGGCGATCGGCGACGATCTCCATGCCCAGCAGCAGCCCCCGGCCACGCACGTCGCCGATGCACTCGAAGCGTTGTTGCAGGGCCCGCAACCGCTCGCTGAGCTTTTTTCCCATCTCGGCCGCGCGCGCGACGAGACCGTCGCGCTGGACGATCTCGAGAACCTTGAGCCCGACCGCCGCCGGCAACGGATCGGAGACGTGTTGGTGTGGACGGCCCCCAGCACGGCATCGATGTGCCAGAATGAGGTCGTTGAAGATCTCAAGCAAAGGAGACCGTCCGTGGAACAGATTATTCGAATTGGCATGGATACGTCAAAGCACGTGTTCCAGCTCCATGGTGTGAACGCGGCTGAAGACCCAGTTCTGCGCAAGAAGCTTCGGCGCAAGGAGATGGTGGCGTTCTTCGAGAAAGCGCCGCCGACGGTGATCGCGATCGAGGCGTGCGGCGGATCACACCATTGGGCGCGACTGCTGCGGTCGTTCGGCCATGAGGTGAAACTGATCCCGCCGCAGTTCGTCAAGCCATACGTCAAGCGCGGCAAGAACGATGCGGCTGATGCCGAAGCGCTGTGCGAGGCGATGAGCCGGCCGACGATGCGCTTCGTGCCGGTGAAGACAGCTGACCGACAGGCGGCGCTGATGCTGGCCGGTATGCGCGAGCGACTGATCCGTAATCGCACGCAACTTGCCAATTCGATCCGCGGTTATGCGGCCGAGTTCGGGCTGACTGCCGCCAAGGGAATATGCAAGATCGAGCCGCTGCTCGAGCGCATCGCGGCCGATGAGACGCTGCCGGAGCTGGCGCGGGAGCTGTTTGCGCTCCATGGCGCGGAATATGTGCAATTGCAAGCGCGGCTGGAAGAGGTCGACGCCAAGCTGATGGCCTGGCATCGAGCCGATGAATGCAGCCGCCGTCTGGCGCAAATCCCCGGCGTCGGTCCGATCAGCGCATCGCTACTGATGATGAAGACGCCAACGCCCGAGGGCTTCCGATCAGGCCGGCACTTTGCCGCCTGGATAGGGCTTGACGCCGAAGGATCATTCAACCGCCGGCAAAGTCAGGCTCGGCGTGATTACACGCGCCGGCGACGAAGTCTTGCGAAGCATGCTGGTGGTTGGCGCGACCGCTCGTCCTGCGACAAGTCCGCGACGGACGGGGCAGGAATTCCTCGCCCTGGCTCCTCGATCTCCTCAAGCGCAAGCCGCCGAAGCTCGTCGCCGTGGCGTTGGCCAACAAAATCGCGCGCATCGCCTGGAAGATGATGGTGACCGGCGAAGCGTACAGAACCAATACTGTGCCGCCTGGTATGGCGTGCGCGGCTTAGAAGATCAGCCAAACACGGGGAGCAGACGAAAATGCGACCGTGTTGAGCTGATGTCGGAACTTGCAAGAGAATGAGCAGATGGTGTGATCGATCGATCCATGACGCAAGATACTCCGGATGACCCACTGGCCGTTGTAGGTCGCAGTCGTGTTAGGAACTCGCGTCGCGGAAACCATCTTGGCCCGCGGTCATGTGCGACCGCACAAAACAGAGGCCGGACATATGATCGCAAGCGATCCGATCAAAACGCTGCTCAACACCTTGCGAGGAGGGAGCCGTCCACATATGGGGTCGTGTAGAAAAGGAAGTTTCGTTCGTGGCATCGTTCCTCGATTTCCGCCGTCGTGACGACGGCGGAGAGAGGCAGGCCCGCGCCAAGCGTTTTCGACAGGGTGAAGATGTCGGGCGAGACGCCATCGCGCTCGCAGGCGAACATCAGGCCCGTGCGACCGACGCCGGTCTGCGCCTCGTCGAGGATGAGAAGCATTCCCCGCTCCTCGCATTTGCGCTTCAGCGCCGTCAGGTAGCCGTGCGGCAAGTCGATGATGCCGCCCGAACTGAGGATCGGTTCGGCGATGAAGGCGGCCAGATTGCCCGTCGACTGTTGATCGACCAGCGCAAACCCATAGTCGAGCTCGGCCTGCCAGTCGGCCACGCCGTTGCGCTCGAAACCCGGCCGATAGGCATTCGGGGCAGGGATGGCGAAGGAGCCGACCGAGGGAGGACCATAGCCCTTGCGTCCCGCGCTGTAGGTCGCCGACGCAGCCGCCGCCGTCATGCCGTGCCAGGATTGGGCAAAGCTGACGACTTCCCAGCCGCCGGTGGCAAGCTTGGCCATGCGCAGCGCCGCCTCGTTGGCCTCCCCGCCTGTCGTCAGCAGCATCGACCGTTCGAGGCCCGCTGGCGCGATACGCGCCAGTTCCGTTGCGAGATCGACCACCGGCCGGCTCAGCATGCCGCTGTAGAGATGGTCGAGATGCGCGACGCGGCTGGACACCACGTCGGCGATTTCCCGATTGCCATGGCCGAGGATGGCGCTCATCTGGCCGGAGGTGAAATCGAGGATCGCCCGCCCGTCGGCGTCGTAGACGAAACTGCCCTTGGCGCGCTCGATGATCAGCGGCGCGAACACGCCGCCATAGCGTATGAGATGCTGGCGGGCATTGGCCCAAAAGTCCGGATCGGCGTTCTGGCTCATGACGGCTCCGTTGTCTTCGGAAAATGCGCGACAGGCTATCGCACTCGAACGTGCTAGAGTAGCCCGTGCCCGGGTCAAAGCAGCGGGCTGACGATGGCAAGCGCGTTATTGGCGAGCCGTCGATACCACGGCCAACGCTTGACGTCCTCTGTCGCGACGGGTGTTGATTTCGTGAGGAACTCCTCTTGCCGCGACCGCAGGGCGGCGGTGACGCCCTCGTCGCAGATCAGCATGTTGTTCTCGTAGTTCAGCTCGAAGCTGCGCCGGTCCATGTTCGCCGATCCGATAAACGTGATTTCGCCGTCCATCGTGATTGTCTTGGCGTGCAGCAGGCCCTTTTCGTATTCGTGGATTTTGACGCCGGACTGCAGCAAATCGAGATAATAGCTGCGGCTGGCGCCGGCCACGGCGAAATCGTCGTTCCGGCGCGGCAGGATGAGGGTCACGTCGACGCCGCGATTGGCCGCCGCGCAAAGCGCCTGCTGCAAGCCCTGGTTGGGTGCGTAATAGGGCGTCGTGATGAAAAGCTCCTCGCGTGCCGCAAAGATCAGGCTCTCGAACATCTGCGGCATGGCCGAGAAACGGCCAGTCGGGCCTGTGGCGACAATCTGCGCTGGAAATCCCGGCATATTCGCTTCTATCGGCCCCTCAAGCTCCGACCGTATGTCCTCGTCCGTGAACGTCATCCAGTCGACGGCGAAGACGATCTGGTTCTGGCGAACGACCGGCCCCTCGACCCGCAAGAGGACATCCACCCAGGGCCCGTATTTGGCTTTCGGCAGGAATGCCGGGTCGGCGCAGTTCTGGCTGCCGCAATAGGTGATGCAATTATCGATGTTGACGATCTTGCGGTGGTTCCTGAGGTCGATGCGCCCGAAGAAGATGCGCAGCAGCGGGTTGCCGATTGGCAGCGCCCGTCCCAGTTTGACCCCCGCGGCCGCCATTTCCGGCCACAACGGCGAACGGATCAGCGAACGCGATCCCAGATCGTCGACCATCGCGCGGCAACTGATGCCCCGCGCCGCCGCGCGTTTCAACGCTTCCGCCACCTTGCGACCGTTGCCGTCGGGCAGCCAGATATAGAAGAGCAGATGGACATGATCCTTCGCCGCATCGATATCCTCGACCATGCGCTCGATACTTCGCATGGAGTCCGCCATCAATTGGGCGCGATTGCCGGCGACCGGCTCGAACCCGTTCACCCACGCGCCGGCGCGGAACAGCGGCGTCCAGATTTCAGCGACAGGGGCCGGGGAGGGGGGCGAACCGGTGGCGCGGGCGTCCGTTGCGAGGCCGAGTTCGCGCTGCACGGACCTCATCCGCTCGAAATGGCGCCGGCCGATATTGACCTCGCCGAACAGAAGGTAGGCCCCGATGCCGGCGAACGGTACCGCCAGGATGACGACGATCCAGGCGATGCGCGAGCCGGGATCGCGATGCGCCCTGAGCAGCACCCGTACGATCAGCGCCACCTGCACCAGAACGTGAAGGATGGCGGATAAGGCGAGGATCATGTCATGGTCTTTTCCGAAAACGGGCTGCATTAACGCGCCGATTATGGCCGTGCCGGCAGTCGTTTCGCAACGGGCTGGAGGACCGGCCTCCGTCTTATTTCGGCAAGACGAATCTGCGCCCGGGGAAAGTCTCTTGCAGGACATCCAGGAAGGCGCGCACTTTTGCCCCGACAAGGCGGTGCGAACTGTGCAGGGCCCATATCGAGACCGGATCGCCGATCTGCGTTCCCCACAAAGCCAGGCGCCCGGCCTCGATATCCCCGGCGACGAGCAATTTGGGCAGCAAGGCAATGCCGGGCCGGGCCAGCACCGCGTCGCGCACCATCAGCAGCGAGGAAAACCGTAGCGTCGGCCGAAAGGCAATGGCCAGTTCCTCCCCCTTGGGGGTCACGATACGCCAGACGGGGTCCGGCACGCCGCGCGTCAGCAGTAGCGCGGCGTCAGGGATTGCCCCATGGCCGGAAGAGGCGAGCGGCAGGCCCGGATGCGCCACCAGCAATCGTTCGTCGGTAAGGAAGCGGCGCCCCACGAGCCTTTCGTCCGGCGAAGGATCGATCCGGATGACGAGATCGTAGCCATCCTCGACCGGGTCGACTACCCGGTCTTCGGCGACGATCTCCAGTTGAACCTCCGGATAGGCCAGCGTAAACCGCGCGGCGATCCGGCCCAGCGCCACATGGGCAAACACCATAGGTGCGCTGACGCGCAACCTGCCGCGCGGCGTGGAAGCACCAAGGGCCGCCGCTTCGCCGGCTTCCGCGATCTCCGACAGTAATCCAGACGTGCGCTCGTGCAGAGCCTGCCCCTCGTCGGTAAGGCGCAGGCTCCGGCCGCCGCGCTCGATCAGTCTGGCGCCCAATTCCTGCTCAAGCTCCGCCACTTGGCGCGACAGCGTTGCCTTGGCGCGCCCGGTTGTCCGGCTGGCGCGGGCGAAACCTCCATGGGTGGCGACCAGGTTGAAACAGGCCAAGGCGTTGAGATCCATTGTACGTTCCATATTCGAGACGCAACGTCCGGATATTCGCATCTATACGACAGAAATGGAACAATTATTTTCCAGGTGCAGGCCGACGGTGCTTGCACGGATAACAGGAGAATTCGACATGGCTATTCTGGTTACAGGCGGCACGGGAACCATCGGGTCCCGAATCCTTGAATTGCTCAAGGGTCACGATTTTGATGTTCGCGGGCTGACGCGTTCTCCCGAGAACGCTGATTTTCCTTCCGGGGTGAAGGCGATCGGGGGGGATCTGTCGGATGCCGATTCCGTTCGCGCTGCCCTGAGCGGGGTCAGCACGCTTTTCCTTCTCGTGCCCAACGTTGCCGACGAACTCACCCAGGCGATGCTGACGCTGACGCTGGCCCGCGAGGCGGGCGTCAAGGGCATCGTCTATCTTTCCGTCCTGAAGGGTGAGGACTATGCCGATGTGCCGCATTTCGCCGGCAAGTATACGGTAGAGCGGATGATCGAGGCGCTCGACCTGCCGGCCACCATCCTGCGCCCGGCCTATTTCATCCAGAACGATCTCGGCCAGAAAGAGCCGCTGACCAAAGCCGGAATTTATGGCAGCCCGATCGGGTCGAAAGGCCTTTCGATGGTGGACGTTCGCGACATTGCAGAAGCCGCCGCGGCGGAGCTTGTCCGGCGCGAAAAGGCTTCGGCGCCCCTCGGCCGGGAAACTTACGCCCTGGTTGGACCCGACGCCCTGACCGGCGAGGGCATCGCCGCCATCTGGAGCGAGGCGCTCGGCCATCCTGTCCGCCACGGCGGTGACGATCTGGAGGCCGTGGAACAACGCCTCAAGGCCATGATGCCGGCTTGGCACGCGCTCGACCTGCGCCTGATGTTCGCCCGCTACCAGAGCGACGCGGCTGTTGCCATGGGCGACGACATCGCGCGGCTGACGGCGCTTATCGGCCACGCCCCCCGCTCCTATGGCGATTTCGCCAAGGCCGCCGCGGCCCAGTGGAAGGTTTGAGCCCGGCGTGGCGGCATGGTGGTGGCGGTGGGCAGCCGTCGCCATGCCTGCTGGGTTTCAGTCTTTAGCTTGACAAAACGGCACCCTCATGCGCTTTTCCGCGCGAATTTCGCGGGCGTTTGCGCCCGCCCCAAATCATTCCGTGGAAAGCCTTGATCATGCACCGTTACCGCAGCCACACCTGCGCCGCCTTGAGGAAATCGAATGTCGGCGAAACCGTCCGCCTCTCCGGCTGGGTGCATCGCGTGCGCGACCATGGCGGCCTGCTCTTCATCGATCTGCGCGACCATTACGGCATGACCCAGATCGTCGCCGATCCGGACTCGCCCTGCTTTTCGACGGCCGAAACCCTGCGCGGCGAGTGGGTCGTCCGCGTCGATGGCGAGGTCAAGGCGCGTACCTCCGAGACGGTCAACGCGAAAATGCCGACCGGCGAGATCGAGATCTTTGCCCGCGAGATCGAGGTGCTGTCGGCGGCGAAGGAACTGCCGCTGCCGGTGTTCGGCGAGCCGGACTATCCCGAGGACATCCGCCTCAAATACCGCTTCCTCGATCTGCGCCGCGAAACGCTGCACAGGAACATCGTGGCGCGCACCAAGATCATCTCCGAGACGCGCAAGCGCATGGAGCAGGCGGGCTTTACCGAATTCTCGACGCCGATCCTGACGGCGTCTTCGCCCGAGGGCGCGCGCGACTTCCTCGTGCCGAGCCGCATCCATCCGGGCAATTTCTACGCCCTGCCGCAGGCGCCGCAGCAATACAAGCAGCTGATCATGGTGTCGGGCTTCGACCGCTATTTCCAGATCGCGCCGTGCTTCCGCGACGAGGACCCGCGCGCCGACCGCCTGCCCGGCGAATTCTACCAGCTCGACGTCGAGATGAGCTTCGTCGAGCAGGACGACGTCTTCGCGGCCATGGAGCCGGTGATCCGCGGCGTTTTCGAGACCTTTGCCGACGGCAAGCCGGTCACGCAGGAGTTCCGCCGCATTCCCTATGACGAGGCGATGCGCAAATACGGCTCCGACAAGCCGGATCTGCGCAACCCGATCGAGATGCAGGACGTCTCCGAGCATTTCCGCGGCTCCGGCTTCAAGGTGTTCGCCGGCATTCTCGCCAACGACCCGAAAGCCGAGGTCTGGGCCATCCCGGCGAAGACCGGCGGATCGCGCGCCTTCTGCGACCGCATGAATTCCTGGGCGCAGGGCGAGGGCCAGCCGGGCCTCGGCTATATCTTCTGGCGCAAGGAAGGCGAGACGGTCGAGGGCGCCGGACCCGTCGCCAAGAACATCGGCCCCGAGCGCACCGAGGCAATCCGCATGCAGCTTGGCCTTGCCGATGGCGACGCCTGTTTCTTCGCCGCCGGCGATCCGAAGAAATTCGCACCCTTTGCGGGTGCTGCGCGCACGCGCGCCGGCGAGGAACTCAACCTCGTCGACCGCGAGCGCTTCGAGCTCGCCTGGATCGTCGATTTCCCGTTCTACGAATGGGACGAGGACGAGAAGAAGGTCGACTTCTCGCACAACCCGTTCTCCATGCCGCAGGGCGGCATCGACGCGCTGAACGGCCAGGACCCGCTGACCATCAAGGCGTACCAGTACGACATCGTCTGCAACGGCTTCGAGATCGCCTCGGGCGGCATCCGCAACCATCTGCCCGAGACGATGGTCAAGGCCTTCGAGATCGCCGGCCTCGACGCGCGAGACGGTCGAGGAGCGCTTCGGCGGCCTCTACCGCGCCTTCCAGTATGGCGCGCCGCCGCATGGCGGCATGGCGGCCGGCATCGACCGCATCGTCATGCTGCTTGTCGGCGCCAAGAACCTGCGCGAGGTCACCATGTTCCCGATGAACCAGCAGGCCAGGACCTGCTGATGGGCGCGCCGTCGCGAGGCCATGCCGCAGCAATTGCGCGAGCTCTCGTCTGCGGGCCATTCCGCCCAAGGCCGGCTAACTGATGAAGGACGAGCCGCGCCTGCTGGTCACCGGCTTCGAGCCGTTTCCGGGCGCGCCGCTCAATCCGACCGAATGGCTGGTCGGCGGACTTCGCGCGCCATCCACCGGCAGCGAGGGGATTGCCGCCTTCCGCGCCGAGGTGTTGCCGGTCGATTATGCGCAAGTCGGCCCACGCCTGTCGGAGATCGGCAAGGACTTTCGGCCCGACATCGCCATCCATTTCGGCTTGGCCAAGGAATGTCGTGGCTTCCGCCTCGAACGCATCGCAAGAAACAGCTTCGCCGGCGCGCGGCGCTGACAATGCCGGCGCACTGCCCGAGCCGTCGGCGATCTGTGCGGGGCCGGAGACGCTTCCCGTCCGGCCTGCCGCTCGACGCGATCCATGATGCGCTGTCCGCGCAAGGCCTGCCGGTCGAATGGTCCGACGATGCCGGCGCCTATCTCTGCAACATGGTGATGACGCTGTCGCTGGCAAAAGCCTGCGAAGGCTTCGCTCCGGCGATGAGTGGCTTCATCCATGTGCCGCTGACCGGGGAGGGCGAACCGCTGGACATGGCGCAACTGCTTCTCGGCGCGCGCATCATCCTGCAAACGGTCTCTCGCCCCTGACGCGGTGCGGCCCATCGGACGCCGATGCTCGATTGCTGTACCCGCGCCCTGCCGCATCGGCGTGGCACGCTTCACGACAGGCTGGCAAGGGGGGTGACTTTGCGATAATGGCGATAGGTGCGGCGGGCGCATGTGATGGGCCAAACGTCGCAAGGAGGCCGATGGAATTGCTGCATTCCTGGAAGACACCGGATCAGACGGTCATCGTAGCCACGACGCCACGCAGCGGCAGCTCCTATTTCTGTCGTCTTCTCGATACGTCCGGCCTGCTGCGTGCGACGCGCGAATATTTCAACGACGAGGATATCGAGCGCTTGGGAGGTTCCCCGCACTCGACTGACGACGAAAAGCTCTCCTTCATCGACCGACATTCGCGGACCGTGCGCAACCAGATTTCGCTCAAGCTCTTTCCGCCGAACATGGCGCGGGTTCTGAACTCGAAGATGCTGAGCGCAGCCTTTGCCAGGCCGTGCTACATCTATCTGCAACGTCGAGACATTCTCGGACAGGCGATTTCGCTCGTCCGGGCGTCGAAGACCGGGCAGTGGAACTCGATCGAATATGGTCCGCCTGTCGAAACGGAGTACGACGAGGCCGAGATCGCCTTCACCATCCGCTTGCTTGTTTCGCAGAATTCGTGGTGGGACATCTTCTTCGCGACGCGCCAGGCCTCGGTCATTCGGCTGGACTATGAGGACGTGGAAGCCGATCCCGCCGCCGCGTGCGCCCGATGCGTGGCCTTCCTTGGCTTCGAGCCGGCCCTGTTTCGCGCTGATCCGGAAAACATTGCGCTGCACCGGCAGCGTGATGCGCTTAACGAGGCGTGGCGCAGCCGTTTTCTTGCCTCGAGGCCACCCGTGACGAACCCCTGGGACGGACGACCCAAGGCCCGCAATCTCCGCAATGCACTTCTTTTCCTGCGCGGACGCCTTTGAACAGCGGCGGCCATTGGCGGCCGCCTTCATTGCTTACTGGTTTGCCTCGATTTTTACGCCCAGCGTCTGCGGCAATTGCTGCGGCGCGGTCATGGCGCCGGCCATGATCAGGGCGAACGGCACCGGATTGGGCGGCGAAGCCACGACCGACAGGTTCTTTGGATTGTCGAGGAAGGTCGATACCGCCGTGGTGACCTGCGAGGAGAGATCGGGATTGTTGAGCTTGGCCAGCAGGAAGGGCAGAACCGCCTTGGCCTGGTTGGCGATGTCGCTGCGTTTCATCCCTTCCTGCGCCGCGACATAGTCCATGATCTTTCCCGTCAGTGAATTGTCGGAAAAGCTGATGGTCGCGCCACCGAAGGAGAGTTGCTGCATCAGGCCGAGCATGGCCATGCTCTGGGTGCCCTTTTTGTCCTTCGGCGCCTCCGCCACCTTCTTCTGGATGGCATGCAGGGAGCGAATAAATTCAGGCGTATAGCCGCCCATCTTCAGGTGGATGCCGAAGGTTCCGGCGTTTTTCACTGTGAGGTCATATTTGTCGAGCGTGGCGTCGCCGGTTTTCGGCGACCAGCTTCCCGCCATCGCCATGCTGCCTTCGATCGTCTCATATCCCAGCGCCTTGATCGCCGCCTTCGATTTCGGATCCTCCACTTTCGACAGGTCGGCCGTGAAGCTGTCGGCCGCGCCATCGAATTTCAGCGGATCGTTGCCGGTGGGGCGCGTGACGTCGACATGCAGGCTGGCGAGGCTGAAGACCTGTGTTCCGTCCCGCTTGACCGAAAGGCTGTCGATCTTCGCCTTGTCATACATCATGACGCTGTCGAGCGGGTCGACGCTGTCTTCCGCCGGCAACCGCATCCCCGAGATTTCCACGCCGTTCATGTCGAACGAAGAGCCGGCTTCCTTGACGCTGTAACTCGGCAGATCCGCTTTGCCGATGACATAGCCGCCATCCTTCTCGGTGACGTTGTTCAGCGTCACGTCGCCCACCGCGACGCGCTTGTCGTCGCCCACGGCGCCGGCGGTGACGCCGGACAGCTTCATCGAGGAATTGTCGCCGCTGACGCCGGTCCACGCCAGTTCGACGCCCTGCTTGGCGAAGGTCGACTTCAAATGTTCGGCGACATCCTTGGCATCCGCCGCATGGGCCGCCGCGAGCGGCATGGCGAGGAGGAAGCTGGAAGCAGCGAACGCTTGAAGAACGGGCCGAAGAGTTGACATGGGGTCTCCTGGGTAAATCGCGGGCGCAAATTTCGTTGTTTCCCGATCCGACAGCAAAAAGTCGGGAGAATGACGCGGCGGCGACATTGCGAAAATATTGGACCGAACGCAATCTAAACTTGCGAATGGCCCTATGTGGACGCTATCGCTTCCAGTCGCCTCTTGCCGCGAATCACCTGCTCCGCTAACCCGCTTTTCCATGGGCAAAGAGCTTGTGCCGCCCGGCGGGGGCGGCGATCATATCGAGCCGATCGATCTGAAGGCGGCGCTGGAAGAGCGCTACCTTGCCTATGCGCTGTCGACCATCATGCACCGGGCGCTGCCCGATGTGCGCGACGGTCTGAAGCCGGTGCATCGCCGCATCATGCACGCTATGCGGCTGTTGCGTCTCAATCCCGACCAGGGCTTCGCCAAATGCGCCCGCATCGTCGGCGAGGTGATGGGCAAGTTCCATCCGCATGGCGACCAGTCGATCTATGACGCGCTGGTGCGGCTGGCCCAGCATTTTTCCGTGCGCTATCCGCTCGTCGACGGGCAGGGCAATTTCGGCAATATCGACGGCGATAACGCCGCCGCCATGCGCTACACCGAGGCGCGCATGACCGAGGTGGCGACGCTGCTTCTCGACGGCATCACCGAAGACGCGGTCGATTTCCGCCCCACCTATAATGAGGAGGACGAGGAGCCAGCCGTGCTGCCCGGCGCCTTCCCCAACCTGCTCGCCAACGGCTCGTCCGGCATCGCGGTGGGCATGGCGACCTCGATACCGCCGCATAACGCCGCCGAACTTTGCGACGCCGCCTTGCTTTTGATCGACAAGCCCTATGCCGATGTCGACGCGCTGATGCAGATCGTCGAGGGACCGGATTTCCCGACCGGCGGCGTCATCGTCGACAGCCGCGCTTCGATCCTGGAGGCCTATCGCACTGGCCGCGGCGCCTTCCGTACGCGCGCCCGCTGGCAGCAGGAGGACCAGGGGAGGGGCGCTTACGTCATTGTGGTCACCGAAATCCCCTACCAGGTGCAGAAGGCCAAGCTGGTCGAGAGGATCGCCGAGCTGATCCTGGCGCGCAAGCTGCCGTTGCTGGAGGACGTCCGCGACGAGAGCGCCGAGGATATCCGCCTCGTGCTGGTGCCCAAGAGCCGCACGGTCGACGCCTCGATCCTGATGGAATTGCTGTTCAAGCTGTCCGAACTCGAAAGCCGCATTCCGCTCAACATGAACGTTTTGTCGCGCGGCAAGGTGCCGAACGTCCTGTCGATCAAGGGCGTGCTGGTCGAATGGCTGGCGCACCGCCGCGAGGTCTTGCAGCGCCGTTCGCGCCACCGGCTCGGCGAAATCGAGCGCCGGCTGGAAATTCTGGGCGGCCTGCTCATCGCCTACCTGAACATCGACGAGGTCATCCGCATCATCCGCGAGGAGGACGAGCCCAAGCAGGTCATGATGGCCCGCTGGGATCTGACCGATTTGCAGGCCGAATCCATCCTCAACATGCGCCTCAGGAATCTGCGCAAGCTCGAGGAATTCGAGATCCGCAAGGAGTTCGACGGTCTCAACGAGGAGAAAAAGCAGATCGAGGCGCTGCTCGCCTCCGAGGACAAGCAGTGGCAGACCATCGCCTGGGAAATCGGCCGGATCCGCGAAAAGTTCGGCCCCGAAACGCCGCTGGGCAAACGCCGCACGACATTCGCCGACGCGCCCGAGCATGATCTGGCCGACATCCACCACGCCATGGTGGAGAAGGAGCCGGTGACGATCATCGTGTCGGACAAGGGCTGGCTGCGGTCGATGAAGGGCCATCTGGCCGATTTCGACAGCCTCGCCTTCAAGGAGGGCGACAAGCTGAAGATGGCCTTCCACGCGCAGACCACCGACAAGGTGCTTCTGTTTTCCACCGGCGGCAAGTTCTTCACCATCGGCGCCGACCGGCTGCCCGGCGGGCGCGGCCATGGCGAGCCGGTGCGCCTCATCGTCGACATGGAGAACGACCAGGACATCGCCACCGCCTTCGTCTTCCAGGGCGGCCGCAAATTGCTGCTCGCCAGTCACGGCGGCTATGGCTTCGTCGTGGCGGAGGACGAACTTGTCGCCAACACGCGCAAGGGCAAGCAGGTGATGAACGTCAAGGCGCCGGACGAGGCGCAGATGGCGATCTTCGTGGAGGGTGACCATGTCGCGGTGATCGGCGACAACCGCAAGCTGCTCGTCTTCCCGCTCGAACAGCTTGCCGAGATGGCGCGCGGCAAGGGCGTGCGGCTGCAGCGCTACAAGGATGGCGGGCTTTGCGACATCAAGACGTTTGCGCTCGCAGACGGCCTGACGTGGCAGGATTCATCCGGCCGCACCTTCACCCGGCCGAAGGAAGAACTCACCGAATGGCTCGGAGACCGCGCCCAGGCGGGACGCATGGCGCCGAAAGGATTTCCGAGGACCGGGAAGTTTTGAGCGGGCGTTCGCCGGCATAGCGCAACATTGACGGCCGGCGAAAGAAGCTCTCCATTTCGTCACTTTGGGCGGAGCATGGCGTCGGATTGCCGCGTACCCCTCCCGCTTCGTCATCCTGGGAGCAGGCAACCGCCTCCGCTTCGTCATCCCAGGGCGGAGCAGGCCGTCAGGCCGTCGCGCAGACCCTGGGATCCATGCCGTGAGACCGGGCGGCAGCGCGGGAAGGATGCAGAACGGGCGTTGCCTTCTGTACCGTCGGTGACTGGCCGCATCGTCACGGCATGGATCCTCGGCTCGCGCCCATCGATTCGCTCGGGCTTGGCCGTGGATGACGAAGGGGATGAGGCTCCGCTCACCATCGCAAGCCGCGGAAAGGTTCATGCCATTCCGGGTTGGCTTTTTCGATCAGTTCGGCGGGAAGAGGGTGGCTTGCGCGGTAGGCTGGGTGAGGGCCGATACGTCATGGCTCGACTATTCCTTCCAAAATTTCTCCCACCACTGTCGGATCGGCCTATCCTTGTCCGTCCTTGGGGCATCGGTTCGATCAAGAGGAGAATGACCATGCCGAACACCGTACACCTGCACCGCGTCCTGAAGACCAGCCCCGACAAGGTGTATCGCGCCTTCACCGAGGCCGACGGGCTGGCCAAATGGCTGCCGCCGGACGGCTTTACCTGCACCGTGCACCATCTGGAGGCTAAAATGGGCGGCACGCTCAAAATGTCGTTCCGCAATTTCACCACCGGCAATGGCCATTCCTTCGGCGGCGAATATGTCGAACTCGTGCCGGGCGAGCGCTTGCGCTATACCGACACATTCGACGACCCAAACCTGCCCGGCCAGATCGAGGTGACGGTGACCCTGAAGAAGGTCTTGTGTGGTACCGAGCTCAACATCACCCAAGCCGGCCTGCCGGACGCTATCCCGGTGGAGATGTGTTATCTCGGCTGGCAGGAATCCCTCAACAATTTGGCGCGGCTGGTCGAGCCAGAGATCAACCAGTAGTGCGGCTGGCAGATCGCCGGCGGAAAGGGTTTTACGGGGCGGTGGCCGCTCCGTTGGCGCGGCGGATTTCGGGCAAGGCGACCGTGAGCAACATCGCGGCCGCCATGAGAAAGAGATAACCGCCGGCGACGACATAGACGATGACGCCGGCGATGCCCCCGGCGAGAAAGGCCGCGATTGTGCTCAGATAAAGCTTGAGCCTGGCGCGCGCAGCCTCCCTGTCGGGCGCCGCACTCGCCAGGCTGGCAAGCGCGAGGCCGATGTCGGTGGCCATGCCCGAAACATGGGTGGTCCGCACGCGCGCGTTCGATATCCGCGTGGTGGCCGCGTTCTGCAGGCCCATGACGAAACTCAGGCCAAGCACCAGGATCGAATTGCCCGGACCGGACGGGAAGGTGATATCCACGATCCCAAGCACGAAGAGAAGCGCCGCCTCCAGCGTGATGCTGTAGGCATAGATGGCGCGGATGCCGCGTCGCCGCCCCGCCTCGATCAGTAGGCCGGAAGCGAGGGCGCCGGCGATGAAGCCAAGCACGAGCACCGCGAAGAACCCGGCAAGGCGCAACTGCCACTGGCCGAAATGATCCGACAGCGCCGACACGTTGCCCGTCATGTTGGCGGAAAAGAAGCCGGTGGCCTGGAAGCCGGCCGCATTGATGGCGCCCGCCACGCCAGCCAGAAGCGCCGCAAGTTTCAGGTCGATGGCGATGGTGCGTTGTTCGCCCTCGCGGATCAGCATGTGACGGCCCCCGTTCGCGCCGATCGTAGCGGCAGGATCATGCGGTTCCAAGATGCAGCGCGGACTTATTCACGCCGGACTTGCCGCAGGCCATCCGCCCGCTATGCTCGCGGCGCAATGGTGAGGGGCGAAACGCATGTGGGAAATCCTGACGGTCATTCTGGGCATCGTGCTGGCGCTGCTGGTCGCGGCGATCATCGCCGGGCTTTATCTGGCGCTGGTCACGTATCGCATCGCGCGCAAGGCCGAAAAGGCCGTGCCGCCGGTCGGCAAATTCGTCACCATCGACGGCAACCGCATCCACTACATCGATCGCGGTGAGGGCCGGCCGATCCTGTTCATTCACGGCCTCGGCGGACAGTTGCACCATTTCCTCTATCCGCTGTTCGGCATTTTCGGCGAAGGCTACCGCCTGATCGCGCTTGATCGTCCGGGCTCGGGATGGTCGACGCGCACCGACGGCACGACGGGCAGGCTGCCTGAACATGCGCGCTTCGTGCACCGTTTCATCGAGACACTGAAGCTGGAAAAGCCGCTGCTGGTCGGCCATTCGCTCGGCGGCGCCATTGCGTTGCAGACGGCGCTCGACTACCCGGACGACATTTCGGGACTGGCGCTGATTGCGCCGCTCACGCATTTCGGCGGCGGCATTCCGGAAGGATTTCGCGAGCTTTACATTCCCGCGCCGTGGAAGCGCCGGTTGATCGCCTGGACGGTGTCGGCGCCGCGCGCCATAAAAAACGCGCCAAAAGTCCTCGATTTCGTCTTCGGTCCGCAGCAGCCGCCGGCCGACTATGCGGTTGCGGGTGGCGCCATGCTCGGCCTGCGCCCCAGCCATTTTTATGCCTCGTCCACCGATTTCGTCGGTTCAGGCACGTGATTTGCGCCGCATGCAGGCGCGCTATGGCGAGCTTGAAATGCCGGTCGGCATTCTTTACGGCGACGCCGACCGCGTGCTCGACTTCGAGAAGAACGGCCTCTCCATGGAGGGACAGGTGAAGGGGCTTGATCTCGAGATCGTGTCCGGCATCGGCCATATGGCGCAATATTCGATGCCCGAACAGACCGTCGCCTTCATCCGCCGCATCGCTGGGCGCGGCTTTCCCGCTTGATCGGAGCGGGCGGCTCGTCTACCCGTTTGTGGGCGCGGACGTGGCGGAATTGGTAGACGCAAGGGACTTAAAATCCCTCGACTTCGGTCATACGGGTTCGATTCCCGTCGTCCGCACCATTTCGACCTATTCGATCGGCGCGGCCGCAGACTCCAGCCATTTTAGCGTCTCGCCATCGACCAGCGGCCCCACTTCAGTCAGCACGCGGGCGTGATACGCATTCAGCCACCGCAACTCCTCGCCGGTCAAAAGATCGGTGCGCACCAGCCGGCGGTCGAAGGGGCAGAATGTCAGCGTTTCGAAGCCGAGCATGGCATGTCGCCGTTCTCGATCGCTTTCGCTTGGTCACGACGATCAGGTTTTCGATGCGGATGCCGTAGTGCGCCGGTCTTGTAGTAGCCGGGCTCGTTGGAGACGATCATGCCGGGCAGCAGCTTCTGCGATGCCCGCTTCGCAATGCGCTGCGGCCCTTCGTGGACGCGAGATAGGAGCCGACGCCGTGGCCGGTGCCATGGGCGTAGTCGAGGCCGGCGTTCCACAGCGCGGATCGCGGGCGAACACGTCGATGTCGACGCCGCGCGTGCCCTTCGGGAAAGCGCGCACGCGAGATCGCGATCATGCCCTTGAGCACGAGCGTGAAGCGCTCCGCGCATCTCCTCCGTCGGCGTGCCGATGGCGACCGTACGCGTGATGTCGGTGGTGCCGTCCTCATACTGGGCGCCGGAATCGACCAGATAGAGTTCGCCGCGGCCAAGCTGTCCGGTTGGTCTCGTCGGTGACACGGTAGTGGACGATGGCGCCGTTCGGGCCGGCGCCGGAAATCGTGTCGAAGGAGATGTCCTGCAGCGGCATCTGCGATTCCTCGCCGGTCGCCGGCGGCAGCTCTTCGAGCTGTCGGCGACGGCGATCTCGTCGAGCGAGCCGGGCTCTGTGCTGTCCAGCCAGGCGAGGAACGTCGACCATCGCGGCGCCGTCGCGCCGGTGCGCGGCGCGTGCGCCCTTCGATCTCGGCGGCGTTCTTGGTCGCGCGCGGCAAGCGAGCCGGATCGGGATGCGTCGACACGATCGTCGCCGCCGGCGTCCTCGAAGCAGTCGGCAGCTGTTCGGCGGTCAGCGCCGGATCGAGGCCGATCACGCCGCGCCCGTCTTGCCGAGCGCCGCAGCCGCTCGCCGATCGGGGCCGGGCGCGCGCAGGGCTGCGCAGCTGGGTCGAGATAGGCCTCGGTGCTCATCGGGCAGCTTGCGCGCGTCGATGAAGAGCTGGTGCGCGCCCTCGGCGGCGATGATGGCGAAGGCGAGCGCCAGCGGCGTGTGGGCACATCGCCGCCGCGGATGTTGAAGAGCCAGGCGATCGAGGCGGGATCGGTCAGCACGCACTGGCCGCACCCTTTCGGCGACCGCGTCCGGCCATCGCCGCGATCTTGTCTTGCGCCGTCTCGCCGGCGAACTCGCTCGGATGGATCGTCACCGGTCGAGCGGCGGCGCGGGCAGATCGTCGCGGATGGCGTCGACCGGGTTGCGCTCGAGCGGCGACGAGTTCCGCGCCGGCCTTCTCGCGGCCTCTCGCAGCCGCTCCGCCTCGGCCGACGGTGTGCAGCCAGGGATCGAAGCCGAGGCGCATGCCCCTGCGAGATTGTCGCGCAGCCATTTGTGCGGCGGCGTCTCGACGAGGCTTTCGGGGCGAAGACGTCGGGATCCGTCTGCGCCTTCACCTGCAACGTGTAGCGGCCATCGACGAAGACATGCGCGCTCTCCGCGAGGATGACGGCCGCGCCAGCGGAGCCGGTGAACCCGGTCAGCCATGCAGCCGCTCCGACGCGCCGGCGAGGTATTCGTTCTGGTGCTCGTCGGCATGCGGGACGAGGAAGCCGTCGAGGCCGGACTCCGCCAGCCAGCGCCGCAATCGCGCGACCCGCTCCGGCCCTTGCGAGGGATCGGATTTTACTGTGAACGTCTGGAACATGGGGAGGGCACTGCCTCGAATGTTTCGCGCCGCCGGACCCTAGCTGCGCGCGTTTAGGGTATGCAATGCGCGCAGACCGTGTTTCGCCGCCTGCAGCATCGTCTCTTCGCATATGCGAAAAACGCATGGTGCCATGCACAAATCAGCGGTGGCGACATGCGTCAGCAGTCGCTTACCATATTGCCTGTCGAGGACAGATTACCCAATCACAGGAGATCAGATGGCAGGACACCGGCAAGACGTGGATTTTTCCGCAACGCCTTCGATGCGATTGTCGCCGCGCGTACAGCCCAAGCCAACCGCTATGTCAATAGCGCGCTTTTGCATGCTGGACGACGAGACGCTCAAGGCCCATGGCTATTACCGTGACGCTCTCAGCCGTCGCAGCGGCGGTTCCTACATGCTGTAGAGCGCTTCCCGCGCATTTATTCATGATAAGGCGGCCTCTTCGGGAGCCGCCTTTTCGTTGCGCGATCTATCGCGTGAGGTGCAGCGTCACCCAACCTTCGCGCGGCAATGTGGCGACGTGGCGAAAGCGCTGGTTGGAATAGGCAGCCAGCACCATGCGTCGCTGACGTTCCAGGATGCCCGACAGGACCAGCGATCCGCCGGGCGCGAGGTGGCTTGCCATCTGTCGGCGCCAGCTTCATGAGGGGATTGGCCAGAATATTGGCGACGATGAGGTCAAAAGGGCCTTGGCGGCAAACGCGGCATCCTGGAATCCGGTCGCCGTTCGGGTCGAACCAGCGATCGAACCCCGTTCAGCCGGACATTGACCTTCGCCACCCTGATCGCCACCGGATCGATGTCGGTCGCCAGGACGGGAATATGCGCGAGTTTTGCGACCGCGATCGCCAATACGCGCGCTGCCGGTGCCGAGATCGAGCGCATTGCGCGGCTTTTCTGCCGGCGACGATGCGCGTCGAACATCTCCAGGCAGCCCGCGGTCGTCCCGTGATGGCCGGTGCCGAAGGCCTGGCCGGCCTCGATCTCGATGGCGAGGTCGTTGGCGCGCCGCGGTGACGGTCGTGGCCGCCATGGACGAAGAACCGTCCGGCGCGTACCGGCTGAGGCCTTCCAGCGAATGCGCCACCCAGTCGATATCCGGCAGAGCCTCGCGTTCTATCCGATCGATCGGGACGAGGCCCTCCAGCGTCTGGCGCATACGCCTTTCGATTTCATCCGGATCCTCATCCGCATAGACGGATATCTCGTGACGGTCGGTGGCCTCGTCGAGTTCCGTCATAGCGAGGGGAAGACCGTCCTCCTCGAACGCCGCATCGAGCGCCTGATAGGCCCGCCGGGCCGCGTCGCCATGCGCGGCAAGGAACAATCGGGTCTGGGTCATGCGCTGAAGGCCATCCGTCCGATCACGCACCGGCTTCCAGTTTTTTCAGCTTGTCGAGCGCCGTTTTTTCGTCTTCGCCGTAGGAGATCGTACCGGCGAAATCGCCGTGCCGGTCGAGCAGGATGACCGAGGCGGTGTGGTCCATCGAATAGTCCCCGTCCTTTGTCGGAACCTTGCGGAAGTAAATGTTGAAACCCTTGGCCATCGCCAGCACCTTGGCGGGATCGCCGGAGATTCCGGTGATGCGGCTTGAGAAATTGTTGACATACTGCGCCATTATTTGTGGCGTATCGCGCTCCGGGTCGATGGAGATGAAATATGCTTTCATGTCCTTGGCGTCGGGACCGAGCTTCTTCAGCCATCCGTCGAGTTCGAACAGGGTGGTCGGGCAAACCTCCGGGCAATGCGTATAGCCGAAATAGAGCAGGGTGGGCTGACCGCGAAAGGCTGCCTGGGTGATCGGCGCGCCGTGCTGGTCGACCAATGTGAAGGAAGTGCCATAGGCATCGCCGGAATATTGCTGACGATACCAGTCGAAGCTCAGCCAGCCGACGCTGGCGGCCATGAGAATAAGGATGCCGACGAGGATACCGCGCATCATTTTGAAAGGGCTCCGATCATGGGCAGGCGGCGTATCGCAATCAGAAGCACCAGGACAGTCCCGATTCGGCCATCGACAAAAATATCCTGGGCCCATGCCGCAGCCACATGGCGAAGGCCAACCCGGAAACCGCTGCGAAGGCTGCCAGTGCGAGAAGCATTCCGAAAAAACGGGGTCCGGGCAGAACCAAAGGATTCTTCATCGAAGAAATATAGTCCTTCTTCCGCGCCGACGGAAAGATGCTTCGATGCCGCAAGGGTCTGCCCGGTGTCCATCTTACGAAGGTGTAAGTTGAACGCCTGACGGCCAGATACTAATGTCGCTCATCAAGATTTGGGAGCCAGTCCATTGCCATCGAGACCCCAAGGCTATTCCGTCCTCCAGATCGTGCTGCATTGGATGATCGCCGTCCTGGTCATCTTTCAGATATTGGCCCATGACGGCATGGAGGCGGCCTGGCATGCATTCAACAAAAATACCCCGCTTGCGCCGGATGATGCGCTGTATGCCAATCTGCATATCATCGCGGGAATCCTGATCTTCGTGCTCGCTCTTTGGTGGATTGCCTTGCGCTTGAAGCGCGGCGCGCCACCGCTTCCTGAGAAGGAGCATCCGCTGCTGAAATGGCTCGCCCGTGCGACGCATTTTCTGCTCTATCTGATTATACTGGGCATGCCGATCCTCGGGGCGGCAGGCTGGTATCTGAACCTTCCGCAATTGGTGCACCTGCATTCGACAGGACGGCTTCTGCTTATTCCATTGGTAATCTTCCATGGCGCCGCGGCGCTTGTGCAGCACTTCGTCCTGAAGAGCGATGCGTTGAAACGGATGGTTGTGGCGCGCGGCTGAGCAATAAGCGCCTCCGCGCTTCTTGCATCGGGCCCTTCGTTTCCCCAATTGTCTGCCACGCGCCGGCACGGCGCTCGAGGAGCAGGCATGAAAAAAATCATATTTGCCGCCGCGGTGGCGGCTTTGTCTTTCGCGGCCATCCTTCCCGGCCGGGCCCAAGAAGTGGGCAAGGTTGGCGTCGACTGGATCGGCAACGATATCGTGGTCGAAGCGATCAAGGATCCCAAGGTCGAGGGCGTCGTCTGCCACGTCGCCTATTTCAGCCGCAGCATCATCGACCGCCTGCACAAGGGCAACTGGTTCGAGGACCCCTCCAATTCCGCCATTTCCTGCAACCAGACCGGGCCGATCACCATCGGCGACATCGACAAGGGCGAAGGCGGCGAGGAAGTTTTCAAGCAGGGCCTCAGCCTGATCTGGAAGAAACAGGTGGTGAACCGCATCTATGACGAGAAGAACAACACGCTGGTTTATCTTTCGCATTCGCGCCAGGTGAAGACCGGATCCGCGAAGATGGCGGTCTCGACCGTGCCGCTTTACGGGCAAAAGGTGGTCTGGACCGCCGATCAGAAGCAGTAGAGATCTGGGCCGTTCTTGCCCGCCGCCATGCGGCGTCGTAAAGGCGCTGCCATGAGCGATCCCGCCGATCTCCGCTTCCTCGATTTCGGAACCGCGCATCCACCCGACGGCGGAGCTGAAATCGTGCCGGCTCGGCCGCTATGCTTCTGTTGGAGAGCGCACGATCCTGCGCGATGTCACGCTCGGCGATTTCTCCTATTTCGAACGGCATGCCGAGGCGATCTACGCCGATATCGGCAAATTCTGCTCCATCGCAGCCAATACGCGCCTCAATGCGCTCGAACACCCGCTGGAAAGGGTGACCACGCACAAGGTCAGTTACCGGCCGAACGAATATTTCCGCTATCTCGGCGTCGATCAGGATTTCCGAAAAAAGCGGCAGGGCAAACGCGTGACGATCGGCCACGACGTCTGGATCGGCCACGGGGCGGTGCTGTTGCCCAGTATCTGCATCGGCAATGGCGCCGTGATCGGGGCGAATGCCGTGGTGACACGGGATGTGCCGGATTTCATGATTGCCGCCGGTGTTCCGGCCAAAATCCTGCGGCCGCGCTTCCCGTCCGAAGTTGCAGCGAGGATCATGCAAGCCGCCTGGTGGGACTGGCCGATCGACAGGCTTTTTGAAGCCATTCCGGACATGCAAAGTATGGATATCGTACAATTTATCGAAAAGTGGATAGATTAAGGTTAAAAGAAATATAATGGTTGTAGTATTCGAATAATTAAAACCACTGATTGCATTTTGGTTTCCTGAATGCTTCTCTGTCCTTGGAGGAAGCGCCTGTCGCGGAAGGACAACGTAAGCAAGATGGAGACTATGTGATGAAAAAGATCATCCTTACTTTCGCTGCTGTTGCTGTTTCTTTCTCGACCGTTGCCGCGCAAGCGGGCGGCTGGGGCGGGTCCAGCCACGGCTTCAACTACGCCAGCATCGGCAACCGTACGACGAGCAACGGCAATGGCTATTCCAGCGGCCTGCTGAATGTCTCGCCGTCGCTCGGTCTCGGCGACGTCAATCTGCTCAACGGAAATTCGATCCTCAACGGGTCGTCGATCCTTAGCGGCAACGGCGTGTCGGGCATCCTCAGCGGCAACGGTATCCTGAGCGGTATCGGTGTCGGCATTTTGAGTGGCAACTCGAACAATGGTGGCGGACATGGCCACAGCCGCCATCGCTGAGGCGTCGCATGTGACGGGGAGGGCGGTTTAGCCGCTCGCCTTGTCACATGCCTCGGCAAAGCAGGCAGGGGGACTTCGGTCCCCCTGCTCACGCTCGATGCGAAATTCCCTATAATTTTGTCCGGATGCCGAAATAGGTGTCGATGGTGTTCTTGCGCGCATCAACGATGGTCGCCAAGGTGCGGCTGAAATCGACGCGGGCAACCAGCGCGACATGTTTCGACATGTCATATCCCATTTCCAGATAGGCGCCTTTCGAGCGCTCGACATTGCCGAGCAGCAGATTCTCCTTGTTCTGCAGGAAAACACCGGTGCCGAGGGCGAAGTCGACGGTGCACTGCAGTTTCGCTTCCAGTTCCAGCCTTTGAAGATAGGACGCCAGCGCATCGTCCGTATCGACGGTTTCGAAGCCGCCGCCCAGCGAACCACGCAGTTTGAGGCGGCCCGAAAATGTCTTGCTCACTTCAAACCGATAGGCTGGCTTCACCTGGTTATATTCGCCGTTTGTCGCCCGCAGGGAGGCGACGCCGAGCGATGCGTCTAGTTGGACCCCTTTCGCTGAAACCAGCCGCAGCAGGCCGCGAAGGCCGAACTCGTTGAAGGACAGTCCAATTGGCGGGGCGCCCAGCGTTTCCACCTGCGTGGTTTCGGCGCTGGCGGTCATTCCGATCTGCTGCTTGCCGATTGTCTTTTCCAGCCCGGCTGAAAATCGCAGCCGGTTGCGGTTCGGCTCGATCTGGGCGGCTTCGATCAAATCCTGCTGGAAATGAGCCTTGCCATAACGCTCCACGGTGTCGCTTGCCTGCAGTACCAGCGCGGTATTGGAGCCGAGATCGGCGCCGAACTGCAGGGCGCTGGCGATGACGTCGCTATGGGTGCGTGTGCCGATCGCCAGATCCGCGATGCGCAGATCGTCGCCGATGCTCGCAGTCCGCCAGGTGAGCGTTCCGCGTATCTCGTAGCGCCCGGCGAATTTCCGGTAGGCTTCCGCCAGAAGCAGCAAACTGCGGTCGTCCTCTATCGAGATGCGGTGGTATTTGCTCGCCTGCGCTTGCGCGCCCAGGCGCAGATACATGTCCTTGTGGCCAAAGACGTGTTGGTGTGGACGGCCCCCAGCACGGCATCGATGTGCCAGAATGAGGTCGTTGAAGATCTCAAGCAAAGGAGACCGTCCGTGGAACAGATTATTCGAATTGGCATGGATACGTCAAAGCACGTGTTCCAGCTCCATGGTGTGAACGCGGCTGAAGACCCAGTTCTGCGCAAGAAGCTTCGGCGCAAGGAGATGGTGGCGTTCTTCGAGAAAGCGCCGCCGACGGTGATTGCGATCGAGGCGTGCGGCGGATCACACCATTGGGCGCGACTACTGCGGTCGTTCGGCCACGAGGTGAAACTGATTCCGCCGCAGTTCGTCAAGCCATACGTCAAGCGAGGCAAGAACGATGCGGCTGATGCCGAAGCGCTGTGCGAGGCGATGAGCCGGCCGACGATGCGCTTCGTGCCGGTGAAGACAGCTGACCGACAGGCGGCGCTGATGCTGGCCGGTATGCGCGAGCGACTGATCCGTAATCGCACGCAACTTGCCAATTCGATCCGCGGTTATGCGGCCGAGTTCGGGCTGACTGCCGCCAAGGGAATATGCAAGATCGAGCCGCTGCTCGAGCGCATCGCGGCCGATGAGACGCTGCCGGAGCTGGCGCGGGAGCTGTTTGCGCTCCATGGCGCGGAATATTTGCAATTACAAGCGCGGCTGGAAGAGGTCGACGCCAAGCTGATGTCCTGGCATCGAGCCGATGAATGCAGCCGCCGTCTGGCGCAAATCCCCGGCGTCGGTCCGATCAGCGCATCGCTACTGATGATGAAGACGCCAACGCCCGAGGGCTTCCGATCAGGCCGGCACTTTGCCGCCTGGATAGGGCTTACGCCGAAGGATCATTCAACCGCCGGCAAAGTGAGGCTCGGCGTGATTACACGCGCTGGCGACGAATTCTTTGCGAAGCACGCTGGTGGTTGGCGCGACCGCTCTCCTGCGACGAGTCCGCGACGGACGGGGCAGGAATTCCTCGCCCTGGCTCCTCGATCTCCTCAAGCGCAAGCCGCCGAAGCTCGTCGCCGTGGCGTTGGCGAACAAAATCGCGCGCATCGCCTGGAAGATGATGGTGACCGGCGAAGCGTACAGAACCAATACTGTGCCGCCTGGTATGGCGTACGCGGCTTAGAAGATCAGTCAAACACGGGGAGCAGACGAAAATGCGACCGTGTTTGTTGATGTCGGAACTTGCAAGAGAATGAGCAGGTGGTGTGATCGATCGATCCATGACGCAAGATACTCCGGATGACCCACTGGCCGTTGTAGGTCGCAGTCGTGTTAGGAACTCGCGTTGCGGAAACCATCTTGGCCCGCGGTCATGTGCGACCGCACAAAACAGAGGCCGGACATATGATCGCAAGCGATCCGATCAAAACGCTGCTCAACACCTTGCGAGGAGGGAGCCGTCCACATATGAGTCATCGAACCGCGCAGATCGGTGTAGAAATCCGAAAATTGCAGATCGCTGTCCAGGGCATTGGTCGTGAAGTGTTGCTCGAGCGAAATCGCGGCCGCATCCGTCGGAGCGCCGGACGCGGCCGCGGCCAACGCGGCATCGGCCGCGGCGCGGGAGGAGCCGGAATTGGCCAGTGCCGGGTTGGCAAGGAAGAGGACTGCGATGACGCCGAGGCAGCAGGACCTCAAAGCATTTCCTCCCGGGGGGTCTGACCCCTCCCGTCAAGGGGGTGGAATGACGGGAGGGGGGAGGTTGTCCGCCCGAAGCGGAAGGTACAGGCACTATTGCCTGCACAAGCGAAATTATCGCGCCCAGGTAGAAATTTGATTCAAATTGCCTGCAATCGGTAGGTGTAGGGAGTTGCAAGGCGTCGCCTACGCGCGACATCTGGCCATCGGCCGGCATCGCTGACGGATTTGAATTATTTGCAAAGGCCGCGAAAGCGTCGAAGTTCGCGACGGGCTTTTATCGAATGGAGGGGGAAAGGCTGGCGGAAAATGCAGCCCTGGGGGCTCGGACTATTCCTGCGCCACCGCGCCTACTGAAACGCCGTCGACGCGCTTGAGACTGACGCCGATCACCGGGACGAGGCTCTCATTGACCCGGACGGAAATCGTCACCATCATGCTGTTGTTATCGGGAAGCTTGGCCTGCATGGTGCCTTTCAGGGCGTTACGGTTAAGCGCGAAGACCACATATCTCCCCTCGACATTGCCGGCAACGATATCGAGGCCCTTGCCCTTGGAACCGTCCAGGAAGGTTCCGCGATAACCACCCTTTTTCCCGGTCTCCTCAACCCTGGCGGACATCTTTTGCGAAAAGAGCCCGACCCGGCAGGTGCCATCCAGCATCATGCCGGCATTTTTGTCGGGCGTCTTTCCCGTCAAATTGCATGTGAATTTGGTGCCTTTGTATTTGCCGGCCACAACTTCGCCCGGCCCGGACCATTTGCCTTCCACTGAGCGGAAAAACTGCTGGTCGCGTTCCGAGGCCGCTGCTGTCGCCGACATGGCCGGAAGCACCGCCACGGTGGCGGCGGTCAATAGAACGGCGGACAGAAACCTACGCTTCATCAGGAGCACCCGGATACAGAACGATGCGAAAGTGGAAACCATGAAGAACAATGGTTAACGCTTTCTCTCGACAGCCTCGCATTGCCAGCCTCGCTAAGGGCTAATTTTGCAAGAATGCGGGAGCCCCCGGCGTGCGGCAAGTTTATTTTTCGGGAGGCTGGGCCGTCTCGGCCTTTTTGGCGGCGAAACTCGTCAGCGCGGAAAGAAAATCTCCGATGCGTGGGCGCCGCACCGCCTCGAAGGGCAGGGGTCGGGCTGTCTCCATCGCAGCGATGCCGATGCGCACCGTCATCATTCCGTTGACGACGCCTTCGCCCAGCCGCGCCGAAAGCCGGGCCGCAAGCCCGTGACCGACGATCTGCTGGACGATGCCGTCGCCCACAGCGATCGAGCCGGTGACGGCCAGATGGGCGAGCACGTCCCGCGCAAGCCGGAAGAAGCCCAACGTGCCCGGTCGCCCGCCGTAAAGCTCCGACAGCCGCCGGATTAACCTTCCCGCTTCGAACAGCACGTAGCCGAGATCGACCAGCGCGCGCGGCGAAACCGCCGTGACCACCGAAACCCGCTTGGCCGCGTCCAGCACCATTGTCCGCGCCCGCGCGTCGATCGGTCCCATCAGCTCGAGCTCCGCCAGCCGAACGAGATCGGCGCCGTCGATGATGTCGTCGCGCGTTTCGGTGAGAATCCTTCGGCCGGCAGCGGTTTCCGGCCTGCCGGAGACGAATTCGACGAGCTCATCGACCAGGACGCGCGCCTGTCGGGCGTCGTCGCGCGCCAAAATGTCGGTTCCGCGTTGCCTGAGTTTTTCGACCGACGCGAGGCGGCGAAGAGCGATCAGCTCGCGCAGCACGATCGCCAGCAACGCCACAAGGGCGATGACCGCCAATCCGGTCGCAAGCCAGCCCAGCCAGTCGGAACGCGTAAAGAGATTGTGGATCAGTGCGTCGGTCCACAGGCCGATGCCCAGCGAAACAAGCAGGCCCAGCGCGCCGAAAAAGATGGCGCCGAGACGGGAGCGCCGGCGCGGAGGGCTGGCTGGAGGCGGATCGCTGTCGGCCGCATCGTCATTCGCAAAAACGTCCACCGATGCCTGGGTCACGACCGGCAGCGATGGGTCTTGCATGGCTCGGGGTCGCCGGGGCGGCGCGTTTTTGGGGGAGGGGCCGGACCTCGGTTCTTCCACGTTCGGGGCCACAGGCTCCGGTGGCAGGCGGAATGCGGCGGGTTTGCGTTCGCCGTTCATGCGAGACGGTCTCCGATGAGAAACTGCAATGCACGGTCGAGACGGATATGCGGCAGCGAAAGCGTCACCCCTTCGGCGGTTTTCTCGAGCTTCGGCGGACGGAACCGCACGAAGCGGATGGCGGGGTCGTCGGCTTCGTTCTTGTGCGGATCCCGCGCCGCGAACGCCAGTTCGGGTTTTGCCGGCAGGTCGCCCGGGAAAATCGCCGTTTCGGTATCCCCGTCGAACGTCTCGCCGTTGATCGTCTCGTCGGCAAGTGGCGTGCCGATAATGACCGGCAGCGTCTCGCGACCCTGAGTGACGGTTCCCTCGCGCGTGGCGCGAACGGCCGCCATCGCCAATACGTCAACCTTCGCGCCGGACAGGTCAGCGCGGCTCACCGCGCGCTCGACAAGCCGCCGCACAATAGCCTGAAGCCGATCATGGCTTTCATGGTGCAGATGATCGGCCTTGGTGGCGGCCACCAATATCCGGTCAATGCGCCGCGAAAAAAGATCGGTCAGGATGTTGCCGCGACCGGGGCGGAAGCAGGCAAGGATTTCGGTGAGCGCCCGCTCCAGATCGGCCAAGGCGGCGGGGCCGGCATTGAGCGCCTGCATGGCGTCGATGAGCACGACCTGACGATCGAGCCGGGCGATATGCTCGCGGAAGAAGGGTTTCACCACATGCGCCTTATAGGCCTCGTAGCGCCGTTCCATGGTCGCGGCGAGCGATCCGGAACGGGGCCGGACGTCGCCCGGTCCGGGCAGCGGCGCGAAGGTCAGCGCGGGGGAGCCGTCGAGGTCGCCGGGCATCAAGAAGCGGCCCGGCGGCAGGGTCGATAGGGCGCGATGATCGGCCTTGCACGCCCGCAAATAGGCGGTGAAGGCTTCGGCGAGACGCCGGGCGGTCATCTCGTCGAAGGGCGAGGCGGGATCGACGGCGGCAGCGACGCTGCGCCATTCCGCTGAAAGATCGGCACGAACGGGCAAGGCGGCAAGCTCGAAGGCGTCGGCGGAAAATGCGCGATAATCCTTGCCGAGAAGCGGCAGGTCGAGCAGCCATTCGCCCGGATAGTCGACGATATCGATGGAAAGCTTGCCGGAGGAGAACATTCGGCCCCAGCCCGACGCCGATTCATATTCTATCGTCAGGCGGAGTTCGGAAATGGCACGTGTCGAATCCGGCCAGACCCGCCGGTCGACGAGATCGGCGATATGATCCTCGTACTGAAAGCGCGGCACGTCGTCGTCCGGCTGATGCTCGAGAAAGGAGCGGGCAATGCGCCCCGATTTCTGGGCGTCGAAAAGGGGCAGTCGGCCGCCATGGACCAGATTGTGCACGAAAGCCGAGATGAACACCGTCTTTCCAGCCCGCGACAAACCGGTGACGCCGAGCCGAAGCGAGGGCGAGACAAGGCCGGTTGCGCGGTCGGCGAGCGTATCGAGCGCGATCAGCGCCTCGTCGGTGAAAGATGTCAGCGAGGCCAAGGCCCAATCCTGCAGTCGGTTCTTGCCCGATATAGGGGCTGAGGTGTGGATTTGAAATGGTCGAGCGGTATGGCGTAGAAACGCACGCCTAAATGGACTCCGAGGAAAATAGCGAATGTCGAATGAGGACGGCGCCAAGAGAATTCCAAGGAGGACGCCGGAATCAGCTTCCATGGTGGCTGACGTCAAGCGGGCGATGGCGATCACCCCGGCGCTCAACCGTTTGACATTTGATCACGCGGACGAAATTCGGGCGGTGTTCAGCGATTTGATCGGCAGCAGGGTCGACGACCGATTTTCGCTGATCCCGCCATTCTACACCACCGGCGGCAAGAATATTCGCGTTGGCCGCAATGTGTTCATCAACCAGAATTGCACCATGTACGATCTTGGCGGGATCGACATCGCCGATGATGTGATGATTGGGCCCAATGTGAGCTTGATAACGTCGGGGCATCCCATCGAGCCTTCCCAGCGGCGCGCCTTCGTGACCGCAAGGCCCATCGTCATTGAGAGAAATGTTTGGATCGCGGCTGGTGCCGTGATCATCGGCGGGGTTACGGTGGGCGAAAATTCGGTTGTAGCCGCGGGTTCGGTGGTCACCCATGACGTTCCCCCGAACACCCTTGCCGGAGGAAATCCAGCGCGGGTCATTCGGTCGATCGAGGACGATTGAAAAAGCATCGGTCGGGATCGAGAGCCGGAAAGTCAAACTCGAACCGACAACCGGAGTCAGAGCATGGCCGGCGTCAGGAATGCCTCGAGCCTGCCCTTACCCGGCGCGGCTTCCGTAAGGCTGCCCGGAAACGAAATGGCCGCCATGCCCGAAGTAGGGAAGCCATGGGCCAGCCCTGCCATGGCGTCGGTCTCGCCCTGCTTCGACAGGGCGACCGCCAGATCTTCCATCATCGGATTGTGGCCAATGACCAGTAGCGACCCGACATCGGCCGCCGCATTGCGGATGATGGACAGGTAGCCGGGGGAGTTGGCGCCATAAAGGCGCTCGGTGAAATTCGGCGGCGCTTGCATCGGCCCGATCGTGGCCGCCACGCTCTCCCATGTCTCGCGCGCGCGTTTCGCGGTCGAGCAGAGGACCAGTTCGGGAATGTGGCCCGCCGCGCGCATGGCGCTTCCCATCGCGGCGGCATCGGCCCTGCCGCGTAAAGTCAGCGGTCGGTCGAAGTCGCGCATCCCCGGTTCTGCCCATCCTGCCTTCGCGTGCCTGAGCAGTAGCAGCCGGCCCATCGCTTACCGATCCTCCCATTGGATTGACGTGCAATGCTGTAGCCATGTGCCGGTAAAGTCGCAATTCTCAATAAGACGCATGGACGCGCGCATTGCCCGAAAAGACCGGCTACGGGCGGGGTCGTCAAAATTCAGCCACCGGTTGCCGTCATGAGCCCTTCATGACCGGATTAAGCGTGTGAGAACAAATGCGTGAGAGCAGCGGCCTTTCGTCTTGTGCCGCTATGGGTCGGCGAATATATAGGCGCCGGGTTGCTGCAGTGGGGTGAGTTGAATGAACGAACTCGTTGACGCCAAATACGTACCCTCCGAGGAAGAGCCGTTCATGAACGAACGGCAGAAATCCTACTTTCGCGCCAAGCTGGTTCTCTGGAAGACCGACATTCTCAGGGAAGCGCGCGAAACCCTTGAAATTCTTCAGCAGGAAAATGCCAACCATCCTGATCTCGCCGACCGCGCCTCGTCGGAGACCGACAGGGCGATTGAACTGCGCGCCCGTGACCGGCAACGCAAGCTGATCTCCAAGATCGATGCCGCGCTGCAGCGAATTGAGGAAGGCACATATGGCTATTGCGAGGAGACCGGCGAAAAGATCGCGCTGAAGCGTCTGGACGCAAGGCCGATCGCCACGCTTTCCATCGAAGCGCAAGAGCGCCACGAGCGCCGCGAAAAGATATACCGAGACGATTGAGGCCAGGCCGGCCGGTTGGATATCGGGTCGATCCTCCGATATCACCTGGCGACGCCGATCGTGAAGCGACTATTCCCGTAAGCGGAATGCCATTCGCCGGCGACGTTCAGTCGCCTTTTTTATTTGCGGGACGGCTCGGACAACTCACCGAGAAGCCGCTTCATTTCCTCCTCAAGCGACGGATCGGCCATCGGATCGGGTCGTTTGTCGAACGGAGCTTCAGGTTCTTTCCGCGACGCCCAATCGATGGGAGCGTTGGCTTCCTGGCGTACTGGCTGATCGGGCAAAGCCGGTCTTTCCGCCGCTACGATCTCGGGTGTCGGCGCCTCAGCGATGGTTGGAGTTGCAACGGTGGCGGGAGCTGCCATCGGAGCTTCGCGAGCGGTTTCGAGAAAGTGCACGCTGCCAAGAGTGGCCCCTGGCGTCGAGGCCGATGCGGCCTGAGGCGCTGCCTGCATTGCCATCGCCGGCGAGCGCATGACCGAAGGACTTTCTCTTTCAGGACGCGGCAGGGGCATCTCTGGCTCGTTCTTCTCCTGCCGTTCTGGACGGCGCGCATCCTCTGGCGGATTATTCAGCGCCCGGGGTGCGGGTGGGATGGGCGCGACTGGCTCGACACGCTGGCTCTGCGAGGGTTCACGCCGGGCGGGCTCGCCGGAAATTGTTGATGGTTCCGCTGCGCGCTGTTTCCTGTCTGGCGTCGAATCCGACATGGGAACGCCTCGCGGAGCGTGATCCGGCACCCCGGGAACGATGTTCTGCTCGACCACCACATCCGTGGGCCCGCCCATAAGGATGAGATGCTCGACGTCGTCGCGGCGCACGAGGACGAGCCGCCGTTGGCTGTCGACGGCCGTCGCATCCATTACCGCGAGTCGCGTCTTGCGATTGCGCCCCCCGGCAACGAAGGTGCCGGACGTGATATTGCGTACGATGCGGATCAGAACCAGCAAAACGACGAGCAGGACCAGCGCGCCTACCGTCCACATGACCGCCGAGGCATATTGCGGGCCCGCGATATTGTTTAACCACTCACGCACCGGACGCCTCCAACAGCACCATTTTGCATTCGGCGGACAGTAGAACGTTGCTTGCGGCTGCCGCAAGCTGACATGCCGGGCTCAATCCCCAGCTTTCGAACAATGACAAGGAATTTGCTCCTTTTTTGGATGCATTTCATGCGAGAGACTGTTCCATAAAGGGAGAATGTGATTCAAACGGGGCCGGTGCGTGCCGGAAAATCTTGCAGGACGGCACGGCAGGCAGGGGACTAGATGGCCAGGGATACCCGCGGAGAATTTTACCCCGAACCGGTGGTCGACCAGAACATGGGTCCCGGTGCGATAACCCGCCTTGTGATCTTCATCGGCGTCTTGACGGGCGCGGCGATCCTATTCGTGCTCTTTCGCAACCGTTTCGGGGATCCCTTTCTTCTGGGCATGCTCGGCGTCATGGCCATGATCGGGATCGGCTATCTTTTCGCCACCGCGATCGGCTTCGTTCAGATTGCCCCCCGTTCGACGGCCGATGAATTGTCGAAGGCCTTTGTCGGGACCATGGACACCGGCCTGGTGGTCACTGACCCCAAGGGTCGGATCGTTTACGCGAACAAAGCGTATGCCGACCTGACCGGCGGTGCGTCCCCGGCGGATATCAGAACCGTCGAGAACCTGCTCTCTGACAATTCGGAGGCGGCGCCCGTCATAGGACGCCTTGTCGCCGACCTTGCCGATGGCCGCCCCGGCGACGGCGAATTCCGCCTGTCCCATGCCATTCGCCCGGGCTCCGAACCGGGCGCGCGCTGGTACCGCGCGGAGGCGCGGACATTCAAGGCGCCCGGCCGCAGGCAATCTCTCGTCGCCTGGCAGATTGCCGACATATCCCGGGAGCGGGCGGAGCAAGAGCGCTTCTTTCTCGATCTGCAGAAGGCCATCGATCATCTCGATCACGCGCCCGCCGGCTTTTTCGCAGCCGACGCCGACGGACGGGTTACTTACCTCAACGCCACGCTGGCGGAATGGCTGGGTATCGACCTTGCCAGCTTCACGCCCGGTGCCACTCGGTTGGCGGACATGGTCGCCGGAGACGGCATGGCGCTGGTGCGCGCCGTCAAGGCGGATCCGGGTTCGACCCGCAATGCCGTCATCGACCTCGATCTGTCGACGGTTGGCGGAGAAGCGTTGCCGGTGCGCTTTATGCATCGTGTCGCCGCGACACGCGACGGCGTTCCGGGCGCTACCCGGACAATCGTGCTCAACCGGACACAGGGAGAAGATTCCTCCGCCGATCTGCGCGCATCCGAAATACGATTCACCCGATTTTTCAATTCGACGCCGATGGCGATTGCGGGGGTAGATCCGGATGGCCGGATATTACGGACCAACGCGCCGTTCCTGTCGCTGTTTTCCAGTGTCGTGGACCGTGACGCCCTCGACAAGCATGTCCGCCTGGACACGGTCATCCATGAGCGTGACCGGCCGCGGCTGGCCGCCGCACTCGAGCAGGCAAGGCAGCGGCAGGCCGACATTTCGCCGATCGACACGGTTTTGCCGAACAATGAAGAGCGTAATATGCGCTTCTACGTGAATGCCATCGCCGACGGTGGAGCCGGGGAGGGCGCCGAAGAAGCGGCGATCGTCTACGCCGTCGAAACGACGGAGCAGAAGGCGCTCGAAGCGCAAATGGCCCAGAGTCAGAAAATGCAGGCCGTCGGCCAATTGGCAGGCGGCATCGCCCATGATTTCAACAATGTCCTGACCGCCATCATCATGGCCTCGGACCTCCTTTTGACCAATCATCGACCGTCGGACCCCTCCTTCCCCGACATCATGAACATCAAGCAGAACGCCAACCGCGCTGCTTCGTTAGTGCGCCAGCTTCTGGCCTTCTCGCGCAGGCAGACGCTGCGCCCCGAAGTGCTGAACCTGACGGATGTGCTGGCCGATTTGCGCATGCTTCTGGCGCGGCTTACCGGCAACGAGGTTCATCTCAAGATCGATCACGGCCGCGATCTATGGCCGGTGAAGGCGGATATCGGCCAGTTCGAGCAGGTGGTCGTCAACCTCGCCGTCAATGCGCGCGACGCCATGCCCGGCGGCGGCGACCTGACAGTCCGCACCAGAAATGTCACGGCGGCCGAGCGCGATGCCTACAATTATCGTGAACTGGCGGCGGGCGATTACGTGCTGGTCGAAATCGAGGATACCGGCACCGGCATCGAGCCTGAGGTGCTGAAGAAGATATTCGAGCCATTTTTCACCACCAAAGAAGTGGGCAAGGGCACTGGTCTCGGGCTTTCGATGGTTTACGGCATCGTCAAGCAGACCGGCGGCTTCATCTATTGCGATTCTGAACCCGGCAAGGGAAGCACCTTCCGCATCTTCCTGCCCAGGCATATCCCGCAAAAAGCGGCGGAAGACGCCTCGGCGGCTAAAGCGGCTCCGCTCCCCGTCGACGATGCCGCGCCCCAGGCAAAAGTCCAGGAAGCCTCGCGCGACCTCTCTGGCTCGGCAACGGTTCTCCTTGTCGAAGATGAGGATGCGGTGCGAATGGGTGGAATGCGGGCGCTGACCTCGCGCGGCTACACTGTGCATGAAGCCTCGTCCGGCGTCGAGGCGCTGGAAGTCTACAATTCCCTGGACGGAAAGGTCGATATCGTCGTGTCCGACGTGGTCATGCCCGAGATGGACGGTCCGACGCTGCTGGGCGAATTGAGGAAGATAAGGCCCGACATCAAGTTCATCTTCGTTTCGGGCTATGCCGAAGACGCATTCGCCAAGAATTTGCCGGCTGACGCGCAGTTCGGCTTCCTGCCAAAACCCTTTTCGCTGAAACAATTGGCGACGGTCGTGAAGGAAATGCTCGAAGGGTGAGTCGCCTCGAATGAGCTGCCGCGGAAGATAGGCGATCTGCGCAACGGGAATACCTGGCATGCGACCGTGATGCTGAGGCTCGCCGGCGCCATTTCGCTCTTGCAATGTTTGCTGCGGTGCACAATATCCAGCCCGTGAGTCGCTGACTCGGGGAGGAAAACCTTGAGAGCACGGCAGATGGCAAGTCACCTTTCATCGAATCCCGCCTGGAGCGGTGTCGTGCGGCAGCTCCGTCCCTCGGACCTGCCGAAATTCCGTGAGCATTTGTTGCGTCTCGATGCCGAAAGCCGCCGCGACCGGTTCAATGGCGTGACCAACGATGCCTACATTTCGGGCTATGCCGACCGCTGCTTTCGCGAAGGCACCACCGTTATCGGCTATGTCGAGGGCGACCGCGTTCTTGGGGCGGCCGAATTGCATGAACGCGCCGATCTGCCGGAGCCGACGGGCGAGATCGCCTTCAGCGTCGAGCGGCAAATCCAGCACAGGGGCATAGGCAGCGCGCTTTTCGAGCGGCTGATCGGCAATGCGCGCGGGCTCGGCTACGAAAAGCTCAGGGTTACCACGCATTCCGACAATCTCGCCATGAAAGCGCTGGCGAGAAAATTCGATGCGCATCTGAGCTTCGAGCATCTGGAGACGGTGGGTATCATCGATCTGGACCGTCCCGCCGTCGCCGAATTCATCGGCCAGGGAAGTGCAAAGGGCGTGGCTCGCGCGGCGCCCTGAAAGGCGAGAATCCTGGAGGCGGCCGTCGTGACGGATTAATCGCAGTTCCATTGGCGCCACACGGATCGGATGGCGGGCGATAACGATTTCGCCCCCGGCATCTTTGGTATAAACGGAGAGACTATCCTTCCCGGCAGGCGCCGGCCTGACCATGGGTCATTGTTTTTCCTATATTTTTATCCCGTAGCGTCCTCGTATGTTCCGCCCGCATGTCGATTGGCCTGCGCCGTGGTGATCCGAATTATCTTTCTTGCTTCCTGAGCGCGGCGGAAAGTTCGGCGGTCGTGTCACTTATCCTCAGCGCCAGCACCCGTATGATCTGGAGCGCGATTTCCGGCGACTGACCAATGAGTTCCAGGAAATGGCCCTTGGGTATCCTCAGCACGACAAGGTGGCCATCGGCGCGGACGGTAGCGGTGCGCGGAATATCGCAAAAAGCCGATATCTCTCCAAACAGCGCGTATAGCGGCAAATGTGCGACCTTAACCTGAGCGCCGTCGTCCCCGGTCAGTACGTCGGCGGCGCCCTCGAGGATGAAAAAGGCGTCGCTGTCGGTGGACCCTTGGCGAAAGACGATTTCACCATCCTCAAAGCCGAGTTTTTCGGATGTATAAGCGAGCAGTTTCAACTTTCCGCCGTCCATTGACGCGAACATCGGCACCTTTCGCAACAACACGATATCGTCGTTGATTGAGGTCATTTATGGCCTTCTCCGCTCACTTTGACCCGGCGTTGGGTTACGCGTTTTGATGACGATGCTGCGGCGGCCCATCGCTCGCGATTCGACCGTGCTTGAGCGAGATTACACGCTCGAACAATTGAGCATGCGCCGGATCCACCGGGGCGCACAGGATACCCATGGGCCGGTTCGGCATGCGATGAGCGTGGTCCAGCAACCCTTTGAGGATTGTATGCTGCTCCTCGGCGGGCAATGCACCCAATGGACGATTGAGAATAAGTATGTCCGGCTTCTTCATGAGAGCACGCGCCAGCCGAAGTCTCTGACGCTGCGCCTCCGAAAGAGCTCTTCCGCCGGTGCCAATGTCGAACGCAAGCCCGGCCTCGAACACCAGATCGGACAGCCCCATCTCCGACAGGACATCCAGGGCCGCGGCCATGATCCGGGCACGCCCTCCCGCGAGGTTCGTATCGATGCGCCCAAACAGGATGTTGTCGGCGACCGACAGTGAAGGGTTGTAGGACTTTGAATTCGTGTCGGATGATAGGCGACGGCACAATGGAAGCGACGCTTTGTTGCAAGCGATGACGCATCTCGAGCACTTTTTTCGCGACATCGCCGTTCATCACCCCGAAGCGGTAGCGCGGCTCGGCATAGTCCAGCGAAAGAGCGAGCAGTTCGTCGCGTTCTTCTGGAGCGAGCGATTCCAGGCCCGACGCGTCAACCCGCGTGACAATCCTCCGAAGCTTTTCGAGCTGTTCTGGCGTGAGCCCCACCGCCGCATCGAACAGGGTGGTGGTCGAGGGCAATTCCGCGAACATCTCGATGAACGTGCGCGCGATGTTGAGACCGATGGGAGGCAGGATTTCGAGGAGCCCCGTTTCAGTCAATAATGTTCGAAAGATCGGGTTTGCCGGAAGCGCGCGCGCCTCGAAGGACGGGACGGCGGGCATTCCGAAAATGATGTTTTCCGCAATGGTTGCGCGCGTATTGAACCGCGAGTTGTCAAAAGGCTCGATCAGCTTGGCAACCCCATCGGCTGATAGCCTGTCCTGTAACCTGGAGCGCGCCTCAGCTATGTGTGCCGACAGACGCTTCTCCGCGTCCGGTCCCACAAGGCTGTTCAAACCGATTTTACGGATGTCGTCCTCGAGTCCGACCAGTCGCATAACGGCGATGATATGCTCCAAAATATCGGCGTCGGAGGCTGCGGAAATGCGCTCGCGGTCAGTCCAGTCGGCAAGGTAGTCCAGATTTGAATTTCCGGCCAGGATCGATTCCTGGGCGCGCATTGCCGCCGTTATCCGGCCATGACGCATGTTTGGGGCAGGTCTTATGGGCCGGTTCTTCAACACTTCCGTAAGGACGCCGAAAATGCTGCCCCCCGGGAGAAAGGTATTGGCATCGACATAGCCGATGCTGCGCCCTGTAACGGACTCGGGCAGGGCGCCGAGGTCGACGCCGTCAAGGGCGACGCGGCCGCCTGTTGGATGCACGAGCCGGGCAAGCAATTCGAGAAGGCGTGAAACGGCCTCGGCCGGCTCGGCAACGAGCGCGATGGCATTGCGCGCATCCAAATGTGCTGTTGCCGATTCGACCAGCGCCACCGCTCCGCCGTCTTTGACGGCCAGGTCCCTCAGATCGAACCCTTGGGAGATGCGCCTTGGCTCCGATCCACTGTCCTGCAGGGCAGCCGGCATGAGGTCGTCGCGTGAAAAGACTTCAATCGCATGCGTGTAGCGCACCTGTGCCATGAGGCGCTGTTGATCCCAGTCGATCAAACCTTTCACGGGTCCCGGCAGATCCTTGTAGGCGGCAATGGAGGCGACCAGCGTTCCAATATCGAGCCTGCCGACAACGACGAAATATCCGCCGATTAGATAGAACAGGATAGACAGAAATTGCATCAGCAGATTGTTGATGAATTTTACTGAAAACTTGCGCTTGAAGAGTTCAAGCCGAATAAAGAAAATATCCCCGAGCCTGTTGGAGATTTCGGCACGCACCAGATTCGATGTGTCGTTGACATGCACATCGTCGATCCCCTGAATTATCTCGCCTATGCGCCCGGCCATTGATCGCGCCGTCATCTGACGCTGCTTGCCAAGTTCGAGCAGCCGCCGCCGAAGACGCGGAACGAGCCACGCCTGGAAACTGACAATCACGGAGGTGATCAGCCCAAAATACAGGTTCTGAATATAGAGGAAGGCCAGCGCGGTAGCCCCTTGCCCGCCGAGAAAAAGCGGGACGGAATAGGAATCGCCAATGAAATCGGAGAGCGGATCGACCTCGTCCTTTATGATTTCGGCGATTTCGGACGGCCTCAGTTGACGGGCTCTGGAAACCGGAAAGCGTAAAACGCGATCGACCATCTCATAGCGTAGACGGCGCAGCACGCGCTCTCCCGTACGGCCGACGAAAGTGTTGAGATAGAGCTTGAACCAACCATTGATGACGACGAGCAGCGCGTAGGAAATGCTGAGCGCAAAAAGCAACGAGAGCCGTGACAGCTCAAATCCGCTGAAAAGAACAACGGGGTGGCCAAGCCACTTGGCGGATAGGGGCAGGGCGATCTGAAGAAAGGTCTGGGTATCTTCCGCCGAGTGGAAGCCGCGACCCTGAATTGGCCCGTTGATGATGCGCTTCGGAAGATCCAGTGAAAAGAAATAGAAGGGCATCGACGCCAGAATGACGGTGAACGTCCATATCTGCAAAGATTTGGTGTGCCTCCAGACATACCTGAGAAGAACTCGGCTCCATCGCGCCCGCGCCCCATGTCTAAGGCGATCAGAGGTAGTTCTTTTACAGGGGCACGTCCATCCTCCCCCGCAATTCGCAGTAAAATTCCCCTGCCTGCACGTGCTCGGCGGCGCATATTGTAGGCTCGCAGGAAGACCACGAGATAACGAACGCTGCCACGGCGTGCGATTGCAGCCTCCAACAAGTGGTGCCGTTCACCTGTTGAAGGTCAGCCAATTTCCTATCGCCGTTTTGTTTTGATAATGTGCGTGACGCCCCAAGAGACGAGCGGCGAAAGGGTCACTCTTTCGGAGATCAATACCAACGGCATCATACTGGAAACTATTGAGTATATGATGAATGGCAGGACGTCCGTTCACGCGATTTATCACATGGTGTTTGTTGCGGCGCCTGCGTATCGCGGCAATCGGCTATTTTCTTCAGCCAGAGTGGGACCAGTCGCCAGAACGTTGATTCCAGGGATCAGGTGGTTTCCTCTAAGAGATTGAAGCAGAACAGAAAATCATGGTGGGCGATGACGGGCTCGAACCGCCGACATCTTCGGTGTAAACGAAGCGCTCTACCAACTGAGCTAATCGCCCGACGCCCGCCCGTTTAAGCGTTTCGCGGCGACGCGGCAAGGGAAATTCGAAACATGGCGCGATGACGTTCCGGGCCTTGTATTGTGGGTTGGGCCGCTGGGTGCGGCACTGTTTAACGCTGGTCTGAAAAGCCGTGGCGGGCCGCTTGACACTCCCCGGCTAACCGCTTAATCCACCGCGACGATGCAAATCGCCTGATGGCGGCGTCGCTGCGCGGGTGTAGCTCAGTCGGTTAGAGTGCCGGCCTGTCACGCCGGAGGTCGCGGGTTCAAGTCCCGTCACTCGCGCCATTCTTTCAGAATGTTGTTCTCCTCCGTTGATGTGCTGAATGAGGGTGAATTGCGGGGTGCGCCTCTCGGGCGGCATATGCGCAATCGCTGGGGAGGTTTGGACGCATGACGCAAGAAGAAGGCTCTTCTTCGCAATTGAAGCTTGGCCTCGACGATGATGCGCTGGCGGCGCACCCTACCATCTACAGCCCGGATGCGCTCGCCGGAAAGACCGCGTTGATCTCGGGCGGGGCAGGCGGGCTTGGCCGCGCGGCGGCTTGGCTGATGGGGCGGCTTGGCGCGCGCGTTGTCCTTGTCGGCCGCAACGAAGCAAAGCTTTCCGAAGCGGTATCGGCGATGCGCGGCAAGGATATCGCCGCCAGCTTCCACGCGCTCGATGTGCGCGAACCGGATGCCGTACAGGCGCTGTTCGACCGGCTGGATGAAGAAGGCGGCATCGACATGCTGATCAACAGCGCCGGCGGGCAGTATCCGCAGGCGGCAATCGATTTTTCGGTGAAGGGCTGGAACGCCGTCATCAACACCAATCTGAACGGAACCTGGTACATGATGCAGGCGGCGGCGCGGCGGTGGCGCGACGCCGCAAGGCCCGGCAGCATCGTCAATATCATCGTGGTGACCGAGCACGGGCTTTACGGCCTTGCGCATACCGTCGCGGCGCGGTCGGGCGTGGTCGGCTTGAGCCGCAGCGTGGCGGTGGAGTGGGCGCCGCTCGACATTCGCGTCAACTGCATCGCGCCCGGCGCCATCGAAACGCCCGGCTGGAAAGTCTACACGCCGGAAGTCCGCGCTGCCTATCCTGGAACCAATCCAATGAAGCGGTCGGGAACGGCATGGGAAATCGCCGAAGCCTGCGTCTATTTGGCCGCACCGTCTTCTTCCTATGTGACGGGCGAAGTTCTCAACGTGGCCGGCGGCGGCCAACTGTGGGGCGAGACCTGGACCATCCCGAAGCCGGACTATTTCAAGGTTTAGGAGAAAATATTTGGCAAATAGACCTTTGACTGCGGGCGACACGATCACGACAGCGGGGCGCACCATCGGCGAGGGCGACATCACGCTCTTTGCCGGGCTGGCGGGAGATTTCACGCCGATCCACATGGACGCCGCCTTCGCCCGTAAAACACCGTTCGGCGAGCGCATCGCGCATGGGCCGTTGACGATGTCCGTGGCCATCGGACTTCTGACGCAGACGGGTGTGCTGGGCGAGCGCGTGATCGGGCTCGTCAGCGCCAATTGGGATTTCGCCGCGCCCGTGATGATCGGCGATACGGTGTACTCGAAGGTGACGGTGGAGGAGGTCCGGCCGACATCGAAGCCGGGGCGCAATCTTGCGACATTCCTGTTCGACGTGGTCAATCAGGACGGTAAAACGGTACAAACGGGCCGTTTGCGGGTAGTGGTTAAAGCCGATTGATCGAAGGTAGATTGCAATGACGTCCAACGTTGCCCCCGTCGGGCTTGCCCACGACCTCGCCGAGCGCGCCAGATCGGGCAAGCCGGTCCGCATCGGCCTGATCGGGTCGGGCGAAATGGGAACCGACATCGTAACCCAAGTGGCGCGTATGCAAGGGCTGGTGGTCGGGGCGGTCGCCGATCACAAGATCGGCAACGTGTCACGCGCCGCCGAGATCGCCTATGGCGAGACCGGCCATGTTCGCGAGGCTGAGAACGGCGCGGATCTGGATCGCGCGATGGAAGCGGGGAAGATCGCCGCGACCCATGACGCGAGCCTGCTGATCGAGAGCGGACTGATCGACGTGATCGTCGATGCGACCGGCATCCCGTCCGTCGGCGCGGAAATCGGGCTCGCCGCCATGGAGCACGGCAAGCATCTGGTGATGATGAATGTCGAAGCCGACGTCACCATCGGCGCCTACCTGAAAGGCGAGGCCGACCGACTCGGCGTCATCTACTCCCTGGGCGCGGGCGACGAGCCTTCCTCCTGTATGGAATTGATCGAGTTCGTTTCGGCGCTTGGCTACCCGGTTGTTTCGGCCGGCAAGGGCAAGAACAATCCTCTGCGCTTCGACGCTGTTCCGGAAGACTACGCCGAGGAGGCCGAACGGCGAAACATGAATGTGCGTATGCTGGTCGAGTTCGTCGATGGCTCGAAGACCATGGTCGAGATGGCGGCCATCGCCAACGCCACCGGACTGGCGCCGGACTGTTCGGGCATGCACGGACCTTGCGCTTCGCTCGACGAGCTTTCGACCACGCTGGTGCCGCAAACGGATGGCGGGGTACTCTCCCGGGCCGGCTGTGTCGATTATACGGTCGGCAGAGGTGTTGCGCCGGGCGTTTTTGTCGTCGCGGACATGTCGCATCCACGGCTGTCGGAGCGGATGGAGGACCTGAAGCTTGGCAAGGGTCCCTATTTCACGTTCCACCGGCCCTATCATTTGACCTCGCTGGAAGTGCCGCTGACCTGTGCTCGCGCGGTACTGTATGGCAAGGCCGACATGGTGCCGCTGGCGAGACCGGTCGCCGAGGTGTGCGCGGTCGCCAAGAAGGATCTGCAACCGGGTGAACGGCTCGGCCTGATCGGCGAACATACCTATCGCGCCTGGATCATGAAGGCAGACGAAGCCCACGCCGCCGGCGCCATCCCCTGCGGGTTGCTGCAGGGCGGCACGGTCACCGCCCCGATCCGCAAGGGCGAACTCATCACCCGCGCCAATGCCGTTCCGCCGGCCGGATCGAAGATCGCCGAACTTCGCGCGCGCCAGGACAAACTCGTCCACGGCTAGCCGAAAGCGCGCGATACGGCGGATTTGGGTTGCGTCGCGCCCGGCGACCGGATAGGCCGCTATCCCGATAAGCAAGCTTATGGTGCCTTTCATTTGGCATCGGGAGGATCGGTCGCGAGCCCTTGCGGCCGTCTGCATAAGGGAGAAGAAAAAATGGCTTGGGATGGAAAGTTCAAGGGGTGGATCGCCGCATTGGCCGGCGCGCTGCTTTTAACCACGGGCATCACCAATGCCGGCGCCGAGACGCCGGCGCCGCTCGATCCGCCGCAGAAGGTCAAGGTCGCCTACGTGCCGATCATGAAGTTCGCCACGATGTATGTTGCGGCGGGTCGGGGCATCTTCAAGAAATACGGGCTCGACGTCGATCTGGAGAAGGTCAAGTCGGGTACCGAGGCGATCGCTTTCCTGACCCAGGGCAGCGTCGATGTTGGCGGCATCGCCATCGTCACCTCGCTGTGGAACAGCTGGAACCGCGGTCTCGATATCCGCGTCATCGCGCCGGGTGGGCTCGAACCCTTGAAGAACAGCCCGACCGCGCTTCTGGTCGCTACTAAATCGGCCGATGCGGTCAAGGACATCGCCGACCTCAAGGGCAAGAAGCTCGCGGTCGCCGGCGGCCCCGGCAGCGGCGGCGAATATCTCGCAGCGAAGGCTCTGGAGCGCGCAAAGCTTACCATTCGCGATGTCAATCTGGTCAATATCGGCAATCCGGACATCCCCGCCGCCCTTCAGGCGGGCTCCGTCGACGCGGCGATCGCCGGCACTCCGTATTCGGATCAGGCGATCGAATCGGGGTCGGCAAAGGTGTTGGCGACCGATCTGACGCCGGGCCTGATGACGGTGGCTTTCGTCGGTTCGGGAAAATTCATCAAGGAACGTCCCGAGGTCGCCGAGCGCTTTGTGCTGGCCCTGACGGAAGCGGCCAGAATGATGCAGGGCGACGACTATCTCTCCAAGGAGAATGTCGATTCCTACCTGAAATACACCGCGACCACGGCGGCTGCGCTGAAGAAGGCGACCCCGGCGGTTTACGATCCGAACATGAAGATTCCGGTTTCGGGTCTGGCGGATGTCGAGCGCGTGCACCGCGAGGATGGCCGCACCGATTATGACACGCCCATCGATCTCAAAAAGGTCGTCGATACCGAGTTTGTCGATAAGGCCCTTTCGGATCTCGGAGAAGCCAAGAACTGATGTCACCGCTGCGCGGATCCTGCCTGCCTGGGAGGGATCCGTTTCCGGTGCGGCCTGGAGCCGACCTCATGAACGAGACCATGGCGAGGGCGCCGGCATCGGCGCCCCGTATCATTACGCGCAACGTGACCAAGATCTACGAAACCGTCGCCGGGCCGACGGTGGCGGTCGACAATTTCAGCCTGGATGTCGCCGATGGCGAATTCGTCTGCATCGTCGGACCCTCCGGCTGCGGAAAATCCACCTATCTCAGGATGCTGGCCGGCCTGGACAGCCATAGCTCGGGGACGATCCATATCCGCCCCGGCAGCGAGCCGAAAAAGCCCCTGAACAGCGTCGTGTTCCAGGAATATGCCGTCTTCCCCTGGAAGACGGTGATCGAGAATGTCGCCTTCGGCCTGCAGATGCGCGGCGTCGGCAAGGCGGAACGATTGAAGGTTGCCGATTACTGGTTGGAGCGGGTCGGCCTGCGCAAATTCGCGCACTATTATCCGCACCAGATTTCAGGCGGCATGAAGCAGCGCGTCTCGATCATCCGGGCGCTCGCCAATGATCCCGAAGTGCTGCTGATGGACGAACCGCTCGGCGCGCTCGACGCCCAGACGCGCATCGTCTTGCAGGATGAACTGCTGCGCATCTGGGAAGAAACGCGCAAGACCGTCGTCTACATCACCCACAGTCTCGACGAGGCGATCCTGCTCGGCGACCGGGTGATCCTGATGACAGCGCATCCGGGGCGGCTGCTGACGACCTTTAAGATCGACATCAAGCGTCCGCGCGCCGTCGAGACCATGAATACGCCGGAATTCGGCGAACTGCGCGGGGCGATCTGGGAGCAACTCGGCAAGGAAGTGACGCGCGCCATGGAGATGCAGGCGTGAGCGACCTGGCCGAACCAAAACCCGCCAGCGCGGTGGGTACGCCGCCCGCCGAATTTCATCTGCAAAACCAGCATTTCGCCGGCCGGTCTCTTTCCTCAGCGCTCGTGATCCTTGCCGGGATCGGTATCTTCTGGAACGGCGCTCTTTACGCCACTGGACTCTGGCGGCCGCTATGGTGGCTGGCGCTGGCCGCCAATTTCGTGCTCGTGGTGCTTGCCGCCGAACGTATCGGGCGCGCCATTCCGCCGCGCGGACGCAAGGCATACGAGCGCACGCTGGCCTTCGGCTTTCCGGTGCTGGCGCTGATTGCCTGGCAGTGGATCGTCGATGCGAACATCCTCAATCCCCTCTGGTTTCCCCAACCGACAAGGATCGCCAGGGCGCTGTGGGATGTGACGGTGCATTACGACCGGTTTTCCGAGACCAGTCTGCTCGGTCGGCCCTGGCTGATTCCGTCGAAATTCGAGAGCGACGGCTGGGCGGGCGTCTGGAGCCTGTTCGCCGAAAGCCACGTCTGGGCGACGCTCGGGCGGGTCGCCGTCGGCTTCGTGATCGGCGCCATTCCCGGCATCCTGCTTGGTGTGGTCATGGGCATCAACCAGACGGTGCGGCTGATGCTCGATACGACTCTGTCCGCGATCTACGTGCTGCCGAAAATCGCCATTTTCCCGATCGTCATGCTGATGTTCGCCGATCCCTTCGGCGAGGGCCCCAAGATCGCCGTGGTGGCGCTCTCTGTGTTCTTCCTGATGGCGATCAACACGATGGCGGGCGTGCGCGACATCGATCCGGTATTCCTCATGGCCGGCCGGAACTACGGGGCGAGGGGGCTGTCGCTCTACCGCCACGTCATCATTCCCGCGGCGTTGCCGGTCATCTTCGCCGGACTGAGGCTGGCGCTCGGAACGGCGCTTATTGTCATCATCTCTGTTGAATTCCTGCGCGCCAAGCAGGGCGTCGGCTACATGACCTATTACTACTGGCAGGTCCTCAACCCGGAAAAAATGTATGCGGGTCTGGTGGTGGTCATGATCCTCGGCGTGGTCCTCACCTACGGCCTGCAATGGCTGCAGAAGAAGGTCATGCCCTGGGCGCGCGGATAGGCGGCGCCACAACAACATTCAAGTAAGAGGACCGGGAGCAGACCTTATGCCCAACCCCGCCGACATCATCATTATCGGCGCCGGAATTGCCGGCGCGTCCGCCGCATATGAACTGTCCCGGGACCATCGGGTCACTCTGCTCGAGATGGAAAGCCAGCCCGGCTATCATTCGACGGGCCGATCGGTCGCGATCTTCTCTGAAACCTATGGGCCGCCGCAGATCAGGGCGCTCAGCCGCGCCAGCCGCGCCTTTTTCGAACAGCCGCCCGAAAACTTTGCCGCCGATCCTTTGCTTGCACCGCGAGGCACGCTTTCGGTCGCGCGTGAAGATCAGGTCGAGACATTGCGAAGGGAGCAGGAAGCCTCCAGCGCATTCCTGTCGCCCATCGACCCGGCCGAAGCTCTGAAAATGGTGCCGGTGCTGCGTCCTGACTACGTGGCGGCGTCATTGATAGAGGAAGGCGTAATGGAAATCGATGTCCATGCCCTGCATTCAGGCTACATCGCAGCCTTTCGGCGCAACGGCGGCACGCTCGTGACGGATGCCGAGGCGCACGGCATTTCGCGGGCCGGGAGGAACTGGGTCGTTGATACCAGACAAGGCGCGTTCGAAGCGCCTGTTCTGGTGAACGCGGCGGGGGCCTGGGGCGACCAGGTAGCCGGAATGGCCGGGGTCGCGCCATGCGGGCTTGTGCCCAAGCGCCGGACCGCCTTCGTATTCGATGCGCCGCAAGATGTTTCCACGCATGACTGGCCCATGGTGGTCGACGCGGACGAGGAATTCTATTTCAAGCCGGATGCCGGCAGGCTTGTTGGCTCTCCAGCCGACGCCACTCCGGTCGAGCCACAGGATGTCCAGCCGGAAGATATCGACGTCGCCACCGCCGCATGGCGCATCGAGCAGGCGACCACGATAGAGATTCGCGCGATTGGCCGCCGCTGGGCCGGGTTGAGAAGCTTTGTCGCCGATGGCTCGCCGGCGATCGGTTTCGACAGCGATGAGCCGGGATTTTCTGGCTGGTCGGGCAGGGAGGCTATGGCATCCAGTCGGCGCCGGGAGCCGGAAAGTTCGCCGCCGGGCTTGTTCGCGGCGGAGCGGTCGAGCCGGAACTGGCGAGACACGGGGTGGAAGCGGGGGCGTTGGCGCCCGAGCGGGCTATGCTTCGATCCGATTCTTGAGGAAAGACGTATATTCGTCCGGGCGTGTCACATAGGGGAAATGGCCGCCGGCCTCGAAGCGCTTTACCTCCGCGCCGGCGTAGCGTTCCTTCATCGCGTCCTGCATGTCGGCGTTGATTAGGGGATCGTCTGCCAACTCGATGATGACGATACGCTCGGGCGCCACCGCCAGCGGGGGGACCGCCTCGGATTTCTGCAATGCCAACACACGCGCCTTCAGGCCTTCGCCGCCGATCTTTTCGGCGCTTCGCAAAAGCTGTTCCTTCAACTCGGCAAAGCCCGGTTCGGATTCGTCCCGAGCCGCAATCGCTTTCAGCATCATTTCCTTATGCTGCTCGCCATCCATCGCCTCCATCGTCTCGAGCGGCGGCATGCGCCGGCGCGAGGGAACGGGGTCGATCAGGGAATTGGCGATGAAGAGGGTCTCGATCCGATCCGGAACGCGGTCTGCGAGCCATTGAGCGACGAAGCCACCGAGCGAAGAGCCGAGGATGTGGAAGGTATCGACGCCAAGTTCATCCAGCAGAACCACCAGACTGTCCACGATCTTGCGGATGTCGCGCTCCACGGGATAACCGAGCGCGATCACGCGCATATCCCCGCGCAAGCCTTCTATCTGGTGGGCAAAGATATTGGCCGTGCCCAAGGTGCCGGGCAAGAGGACGAGGGTCGGCGCATCGGGCGATGGCATTCCGGTGTCGACAACGTCCCATTCAAGCCCATTCGCCTTGAATAGTGTCCCTTCGGCAGCGCGAGTCTGCTTTGCCATACTTCTCTCTCCTGCGCATTCCGGTCTGATCTCGATCGACTGGTGAATTGCTAGGCGGGGATGTCCAGCCTTGCAAGGCCAAGCTGGCGCCGAATGCATGCCGCCGTGAATGCGGGTGCCTATAGGGCGGTTCGCTTCCGATTAAAAGCCTCGGACGGACTTTAAGGAAAGAAGGGGGACGATGGCGGTTGCCAGGGCGGGCAAGGTTTTTTGGGGGGGGAACCGTCCGCCATCGTCCTGGCTAAAAACATTCGGTGAGAGGAAAGGTTCCCGCCGCCTCGAAAAAAGATCGATATTTTTTCCGGCTTGCGGCCAACCTGTCAAACCGCCCTCAGCGCAGCGTGAATCCCTTTTTGAAAAAGTCCTGCCAAAGGTCCATTTTTTCAACCTTTTCGCGTTTGCGGGCATCGCCGATGGTGAAATCCGCGGGTTCGATATTCTTTTCCAGCATGCTCCATTCGATGGGCATCGAAACGGTCGCGCTGGCCTTGCCACGGGAAGAATAGGGCGCGACGGTCGTCGAGCCGCGCCCATTGCGCAGATAATCGATGAAAATACGCCCGGCGCGCGCCTTTTTCGACAGCGTGGCGGTGTATCGCTTTGGTTCCGCCTGCTCCATGGCGCGGGCGAAATCGTGGGTGAAGGCCTTGACACGGTCCCAATCGGCCATGGGCTTGAGCGGGACCAGCACATGAAATCCCTTGCCGCCGGAAGTCTTGACGAAGCTCGGCATTTCCAGTTCGCCGAGCCGCTCCCTTACCTCCAGGGCGGCTTTGCGCACATCCGCGACATCGAGGCCTTCGTCGGGATCCAGATCGAAGATGATCTGGTCCGGCTTCTCGATCTCATCGATCCTCGAACCCCAGATGTGGATTTCAACCACTCCATTCTGAACCAGAGCCGCCAGCCCGTCGAAATCCTCGATATAGAGCAGTTCCTCGCCATCCTTCTTGTCGCTGAGGCGCAGGATTTTCTCGTTCATGCCGGGCGATGCGTGCTTCTGGAAGAATCTCTGCCCTTCAACCCCGTCGGGGGCACGCACCAGCGATAGCGGCCGGCCGACGACGAACTGCTTCATCATCGGCCAGACCTCTTCATAATAGTCGAGCAGGCCCTGCTTGGTGATCCCCGCATCGGGCCACAGCAACTTGTCCGGGTGGGTGAGCGTCACGGTCTTGCCGGCCTTGTCCGATGCGGGCTTCATCTCTTCACCGGCGGGCTCCTCGGCGACGACATCATCAGCCGGCTTGTCTTCCCGCAATCCCTGGAAGGAAGCATGACGCAATATATGGTCCCCCGTCCAGCTCCCGAACTCGATTTCGGCGACCAGTTCGGGCGTGACCCAGATTGCGCCTTTCTCCCGCGAGCCGGCTCCCGATAGCGGGGACGTCTTTCGCTTGCGGGCATCGAGCTTCTTCTTCAGATCGTCGGCGGCTTTGGCCGAAAAGCCGGTGCCGACATGGCCGGCGGTCTTGAGTTCTCCATCCTCGTGGTAGCCGACAATCAGGGAGCGCAGGCCGCGCCCGGTCTTTTGCGAGGGCAGATATCCGGCGATGACGAATTCCTGCCGCATGGTGCATTTCGACTTGATCCAGTCATGCCCGCGCCCGGAATGATACGGCGCATTGGCTCGCTTGGAGACCACGCCTTCGAGGCCCATCCGGCAAGCATGCGCGAGCATGGTCTTGCCGGGCTCGGAAAAGTGCTCGCTGTACCGTACGAGCCCCGTGTCGCCGAGCGGCTTCACGAGTTGCGCCAGGTGCTCCTTGCGGTCGGCAAGCGGCTCGCCGCTCAAATCCTCGCCGTCGAGAAACAGAATGTCGAAGACGTAATAAATGAGCTTTTCGGTATCTCCCTCGGACAAGGCGTTCTGCAGCGCGGAAAACGAACTGATGCCATTGTCGCCGAGCACCACCATTTCGCCATCGAGGATAGCGTTGTCGCATTTCAGGCCGGAGCAGGCTTCGGCCACTGCCGAACCGAATTTCTCCGTCCAGTCGAGCCCTGTGCGTGTCAGGAGCTTCACCTTGCCCCCGGCGATGCGGGCCTGAATGCGGTAGCCGTCGAACTTCACCTCATGCAGCCATTCGCCGCCAGCGGGCGGAGCGCTCTGCAAACGCGCCAGACAGGGCGGAACGAAGGAGGGCGGCGCGGCCTGCTTTCCAGAGCGCGGCGTTTTCTTCGCGGTGGCGTTGCTCGATTTCTTTGCGTCCGCCGGCTTCGAATGCCAGACATCGGCGCTCTCGTCCTTGCCGATCTCGTCGATGGTCAGGCCGGATTTCACAGATTGCGGCGCGTCCTCGAGGATATCGCCGCTGCGCTTCGCTGCCGCATCGTCGGACTTTATGAGCAGCCAGTTGTCGCGCTTCTCGCCACGGCGCGCCTTAAGTCGCACCAGATGCCATTTGCCGTTGAGCTTGTTGCCCTTGAGCTCGAAATCGATATGGCCCTTCTTCATTCCGGCGACGGGGTCGCCTTCGGGAATCCATTCGCCATTGTCCCAGACCATGACCGAGCCGCCACCATATTCGCCCTTGGGGATCGTTCCTTCGAAATCGCCATAGTCGAGCGGGTGGTCCTCGACATGCACCGCCAGCCGTTTTTCGGAGGGGTCAAGGCTCGGGCCGCGCGTCACCGCCCAACTCCACAGCACGCCATCATGTTCGAGCCGGAAATCGTAATGCAGCCTCGTGGCGGCATGCTTCTGGATGACGTAGAGCCCGCCGGCCGATTTCGATTTCGAACGCGCCGCCTTTCCGGAAGGCTCGCTGGTCTTTTTGAAATCCCGCTTGCGCTGGTATTCCTCGAGTTTTGGCATGTCGGATCAGGCCGATTTGCGTTTCTTGGCGGCGGCGGGCTTCGCGGAGGACTTGCCTTTCGCCGTGCTCCCCGACGCTTTCTTTGAAGCAGGCTTGCCGCCGTCTTCCGAGGCGAGGCTCTTTTTCAACGCATCGAAGAGGTTGACTACGTTGGAAGGCTTCGACGACGATTTGACCTTGGGCGGCTTCTTGCCGGACTTCTTAGCCTCGATCAGCGCCAGCAACGCATCCTCGTATTTATCCTCGAAATGCGACGGATCGAACTTCGTCTTCTTCTTGTCGATGATGTGGGTGGCGAGATCGATCATGTCCTCGTCGATCTTCACCGCCTTCATGCCCTCGAAAACATCGTCCGCCTTGCGCACGGTCTTCTCGTAGCGCAGCGTCGTCAGAAGCATGCCGTCGCCCAGCGGCTCGATGACGACGGGGCGCTCGCGGCGGTAGAGCACAATGCGGGCGAGGCCGGCCATCTTCTTGTCCGCCATGGCCTTGCGGATGACGGCGAAGGCTTCTTCGGAGACCTCGTCCGCCGGAGCCAGATAGTACGGCGTATCGAGATAGACCTGCTCGATGTCCGCCTTGGCGACGAAGCCGTCGAGGCTCAGCGTGTGCGAGGACTCGATCTCCACCGCGTCGATCTCGTCCTCCTCGATGAGGAGGTATTCATTGTCGCCGGTCTCGTAGCCCTTGACCTCGTCCTCGTCCTTGACCGGCTTGCCGGTGGACGAGTCGACATATTGCCGTTTAACCGTGTTGCCCGTATCGCGGTTGATGATGCGGAAATGAACCTTCTCGCTCTGGGTCGTGGCGTTGGTCAGTTCGACCGCACAGGTGACGAGTGAAAGCTTCAGGTAGCCTTTCCAGGCTGGACGGGGCGCCATTGCAACAATCCTCCGAGACGTGTGCTGAGCACATTGCCATGAACGACGGCAAAAAACCTGCCGTTTCAGCAAAATAGGGAACCTGGCGAAGAACGTCACGGTGTGGCGGAGGTTCCGACCTAGCGCCGAACAACGGTTGCTTCCCCGGGCAAGCCCTTCTTGCCCACGCGCCACCGTTCCGCCCGTGTGCATTTGTCGCCGCAATTTCGCCAAGCTTTGACTTGCGCCACCCTGTGTCCTGCGCTAACCCTCCCGCGTTGCAACACAGGCATTGCCGTACCCACAGCACCGCCTAATATGGCGGTGTGCGCGACTCTCGCGGAGTGGCGCGGCAGGCAACGGAAAGTCGACCATGAACGAGCTCATCAGTTCATATCTGCCCATCGTGATTTTTATCGGCGTCGCCCTGATTGTCGGGATTGCGCTGCTCGCCACGCCCTTCGTCGTGGCCTACCAGAATCCGGATCCCGAAAAATTGTCCGCCTACGAATGCGGCTTCGACGCCTTCGATGATGCGCGCATGAAGTTCGATATCCGCTTTTATCTTGTGTCGATCCTGTTCATCATCTTCGATCTCGAAGTGGCCTTCCTGTTTCCGTGGGCGGTCTCGTTCTCGAAAATCGGCTGGCTCGGCTTCTGGTCGATGATGGTCTTCCTCGGCGTATTGACGATCGGCTTCATCTACGAATGGAAAAAAGGAGCGCTGGAATGGGATTGAGCGACGGTTCCGCCACCCTCGTTGCGCCGAAACCCAAGGGCATACTGGATCCGGCCACCGGCAAGCCGGTCGGCGCCAACGATCCGTTCTATGGCGAGATCAACAACGAGCTCGCCGACAAGGGCTTTCTCGTCACGTCCTCGCAGGCGCTGATCACCTGGGCGCGCTCGGGTTCGCTGATGTTCATGACCTTCGGCCTGGCGTGCTGCGCGGTCGAGATGATCCAGACCTCGATGCCGCGCTACGACAGTGAGCGCTTTGGCGTGGCGCCGCGCGCGTCACCGCGCCAATCCGATGTGATGATCGTCGCAGGCACGCTTTGCAACAAGATGGCGCCGGCGCTGCGCAAGGTCTACGACCAGATGCCCGAGCCGCGCTACGTCATCTCGATGGGTTCCTGCGCCAATGGCGGCGGCTACTACCACTACTCCTATTCCGTGGTGCGCGGCTGCGATCGGGTGGTGCCCGTCGACATCTATGTGCCGGGCTGCCCGCCGACTGCCGAGGCACTGCTTTATGGCATCCTGCTTCTGCAGAAGAAAATCCGCCGCACCGGCACGATCGAGCGCTGAGAGAACGGCATGAGCGAAGCGCTGACAACATTGCTGGCCTATCTGAAGGAAAAGCTCGGCGACCGGATTGAGGAAAGCGCCATCGCCTATGGCGAACTGACGCTGACGACGCCGAAGAACGACATCGTATCGGTCCTGACCTTTCTTCGCGACGATCCGGAGTGCCGCTTCTATTCGTTCATCGATCTTTCGGGCGCTGACTATCCGGCTCGCGAAGAGCGCTTCGAGGTCGTCTACCATTTGCTTTCGCCGAAGAAGAATTTGCGTATCAGGGTCAAGCTGCATGCCGACGAGGAAACGCCGGTGCCATCCGTCACGGACGTTTTCCCGGGGGCGGCCTGGTATGAGCGGGAAGCCTACGATCTCTACGGCGTATTGTTCACCGGACATCCCGACCTGCGCCGTATCCTGACGGATTATGGTTTCGAGGGGCATCCGCTGCGCAAGGACTTTCCTCTGACGGGGTTCGTCGAGGTGCGCTATGACGACGAGGTCAAGCGCGTCATTTATGAGCCGGTCGAACTGAAGCAGGAGTTCCGCAATTTCGACTTTTTGAGCCCTTGGGAAGGCACGGACTACGTGCTGCCAGGTGACGAAAAAGCGAAGCAGTGAGGTGCGGCGATGACCGAACATAACGTCCGCAACTTCAACATCAATTTCGGCCCGCAGCATCCTGCCGCGCATGGTGTGTTGCGCTTGGTGCTCGAACTGGACGGCGAAGTGGTCGAGCGCGTCGATCCGCATATCGGCCTGCTGCATCGCGGCACGGAAAAGCTGATCGAAGCCAAGACCTATCTGCAGGCCGTTCCCTATTTCGACCGCCTCGACTATGTCGCGCCGATGAACCAGGAGCATGCGTTCGCGCTGGCCGTCGAGCGCCTGCTTGGCATTCGAGGTGCCGATCCGCGGCCAATTGATCCGTGTGCTTTATTGCGAGATCGGCCGCATCCTCTCGCATCTTCTGCAAATCACCACGCAGGCCATGGATGTCGGAGCCTTGACGCCGCCGCTCTGGGGCTTCGAGGAACGTGAGAAGTTGATGGTGTTCTACGAGCGGGCATCGGGTGCGCGCATGCATTCGGCCTATTTCCGGCCGGGTGGCGTGCATCAGGACCTGCCGGAAAAACTCGTCGAGGACATCGGCGAATGGATCGACCCGTTTCTCAAGACGGTGGCCGATCTGGATGAATTGCTGACGGCGAACCGCATCTTCAAGCAGCGCAATGTCGACATTGGTGTCGTGAATCTCGCCGATGCCTGGGCAATGGGCTTTTCGGGCGTCATGGTGCGCGGTTCCGGCGCGGCCTGGGATTTGCGCAAGTCGCAGCCCTATGAATGCTACGCCGACATGGATTTCGATATTCCGATCGGCAAGAACGGCGACAATTTCGATCGCTACCTGATCCGCATGGAAGAGATGCGGCAATCGGCGAAAATCATGCGCCAGTGCATCGATCGCCTGCTGGGGACGGAGAAGGTCGGGCCGGTCTCCAATACCGACGGCAAGGTCGTGCCGCCCAAGCGCGGCGAGATGAAACGCTCGATGGAAGCGATCATCCACCACTTCAAGCTCTACACCGAGGGCTACCGGGTGCCGGCCGGCGAGGTTTACGCGGCCGTGGAAGCGCCGAAGGGCGAGTTCGGCGTCTATCTGGTTTCCGACGGCACCAACAAACCCTATCGCTGCAAGCTGCGCGCGCCGGGTTTCGCCCATTTGCAGGCCATGGATTTTCTGTGCAAGGGGCACATGCTGGCGGACGTGTCTGCGGTGCTCGGATCGATCGATATCGTGTTCGGCGAGGTCGACCGGTAGCGCGGCACATCGCGGTCCGGAACGGGATGAAAATGCCGGCAGCGGCATGAGAGCTTGAGATAAGATGAGCGTACGCAGATTAGCAGAGCAACAGCCAGACAGCTTCGCCTTCAGCAAGGGCAATGCCGCCCTGGCGAAGAACTGGATTCGGAAATATCCCAAGGGCCGCGAGCAATCGGCGGTTATCCCGCTCTTGATGATCGCGCAGGACCAGGAGGGCTGGGTCACCAAGCCGGCGATCGAAGAGGTCAGCCGCATGCTCGAAATGCCGCTGATCCGCGTGCTCGAAGTCGCGACCTTCTATACGCAGTTTCAGTTGAAGCCGGTCGGCACTCGGGCGCATATCCAGGTCTGCGGCACGACGCCGTGCATGCTGCGCGGGTCCGAAGCGCTGATGGATGTCTGCCGCGACAAGATCCACCACGACCAGTTCGCCCCCAACGCCGACGGCACGCTGTCGTGGGAAGAGGTCGAATGCCTCGGCGCTTGTGTCAACGCGCCGATGGTCATGATCTTCAAGGACACCTACGAGGATCTGACGCCCGAGCGGCTTGCAGAGATCATCGACGCGTTCGAAGCAGGCAAGGGCGCCGAGGTTAAGCCCGGCCCGCAGAACGATCGCTACAGTTCCGAGCCGATCGGCGGGCGCGACACGCTGCTTGATGAGAAGGCGCTGACGAAGTCGGGCAATGGCAAACCGGCCGCAAGCAAGCGTACAAACGATAATACGGCCAGCGCCGAGCCCGTCGTGCCTCCGAGCAAGGCTTCCAAGCCGACCACCCACGCTCCTGAAACCGCCGCGAATACAAAATCTCCGTCGAAAGCCAAGGCCAAGCCGGAAGACGAGACGAATGCGCCGCCCTTGCCCCTCGACAAGAAGCGCGCCAACCAGACGCTCGACGACGCCGACGCGCCCGGCCGGCAGCGCAAGGGACTGCCGGGAAGACCGGCGCCCAAGACGGCTTTCAAATCTCCCGAATTGCTCAAGGGCGATGCGATCGGCGCCGACGCGAAGAAAACAAAGCCTGCGATCAGGCCGACGCCCGCCAGTGCCAGGCCGACGCTCGAATCGCCCGATCGTCCGGTGGCGATCGACAGACCGGACCAGCCGGATGACCTCAAGCTGATTTCCGGCGTCGGTCCGAAGATCGAGACCATCCTGAACGGGCTCGGCATCCACACCTTCCAGCAGGTCGCCTCCTGGCAAAAGCGTCAGCGGGATTGGGTCGACGGTTATTTGAACTTCAAGGGCCGCATCGAGCGCGACGACTGGGTCAAGCAGGCCAAAGCGCTGGCCAAGGGCGGCGAGGCCGAATATGTCCGCGTTTTCGGCAAGAAGCCGCGTTGAGGAACTGAGACATGCTTGCTGATCAGGACCGCATCTTCACCAACATCTACGGCCAGTTCGACCGTTCGCTGAAGGGCGCCATGGCCCGCGGCCAGTGGGACGGCACCGCCGGCATCATCGCCAAGGGCCGCGAGTGGATCGTCAACGAGATGAAGGCCTCGGGCCTGCGCGGGCGCGGCGGCGCCGGCTTCCCGACCGGCCTCAAATGGTCGTTCATGCCCAAGACCACGGATGGCCGTCCCTGTTACCTCGTCGTCAATGCCGACGAATCCGAGCCCGGCACCTGCAAGGACCGCGACATCATGCGCCACGACCCGCATACGCTGGTCGAGGGTTGCCTGATCGCCGGCTTCGCCATGGGCGCGGAAGCCGCCTACATCTATGTGCGCGGCGAGTTCATCCGCGAGCGCGAGGCGCTGCAGCAGGCGGTCGACGAGGCCTATGACGCCAATCTGATCGGCAAGGGCAACAAGAACGGCTGGGATTTCGAGATCATCGTCCACCACGGCGCCGGCGCTTACATCTGCGGCGAAGAGACGGCGCTTCTGGAAAGCCTCGAGGGCAAGAAGGGCCAGCCGCGCCTCAAGCCGCCATTCCCGGCCAATGTCGGCCTTTATGGCTGCCCGAGCACCGTCAACAACGTCGAATCGATCGCGGTTGCGCCGACCATCCTGCGCCGTGGCGCAGCCTGGTTCGCCGGCATCGGACGCCCCAACAACACCGGCACCAAGCTGTTTTGCATTTCCGGCCATGTCGAAAAGCCCTGCACCGTTGAAGAAGCCATGTCGGTGCCCTTCCGCGAACTGATCGAGAAGCATTGCGGCGGCATTCGCGGCGGCTGGGACAATCTGTTGGCGGTCATTCCGGGCGGCGCTTCGGTGCCGCTGGTGCCGGCCGAGCAGATCATGGATTGCCCGATGGATTTCGACGCGCTGAAGGACTTGAAGTCGGGTCTCGGCACGGCCGCCGTCATCGTCATGGACAAGTCCACCGACGTCGTGAAGGCGATCGCGCGTCTGTCCTATTTCTACAAGCATGAAAGCTGCGGCCAGTGCACGCCGTGCCGCGAGGGCACCGGCTGGATGTGGCGGGTGATGGAGCGGCTGGTGCGCGGCGAGGCGCAAAAGCGCGAAATCGACATGCTGCTCGACGTGACCAAGCAGGTCGAGGGACACACGATCTGCGCGCTGGGCGACGCGGCGGCATGGCCGATCCAGGGTCTGGTGCGCCATTTCCGCCCGGAGATCGAGCGGCGCATCGATGAGTTTTCCCGCAATTCGCACCGGGCCGAGCCGGTGCTGGTAGCGGCGGAATAGTCAGTCAGAAAGTGCGGGCCGAAGGCCCGATTAGAGGAAACGGCGGGAGAGGGTAACGGAAGAGCGGCAGGGACATGACCCCGAAAAGGAGAAGACCGATGTCGATGCTTTCCATACCCGAGACGATGATGCCTGACATGAAGCAGATCGAAGCGATGAACAGGGAGTTTGCGGCGTTTCTTCCCTTTCCGGGCGCCGCCAATCTGATGGCGCATCCGGCCGGTGGCGCGGCGGCGATGTCCGCTTTGGGGTTTGGAATGGCGAGCCACGCCTTCGGCCTGTGGATGGGATCGGTGGCCTCTTCGCTCGAGGCGGCGCAGCGTCTTTCCGGGGTGGTTGTGCCGGGCGCCGATTTGTTCGGGTTCGGCGCAAGCTGGAACGATGCTGATTGCGATGTCGACGCGGCGACGCCCCATCCGAAATCGCCGGTGTCGCGCGCCAAGTCGGCAGCCAGGACGGTGATGGCGGATTTCGAGCGCGCATCCGCCGAAATTGCCGGCGCAGCCGAAAAGGCCGCCGGGGTAACGGCGAAAGCGAACGAGTTGGCGAAAGCGATCGCTCCGTTCGCCGAAATGGCCGCACCGGCCGGCAAGGAATTGATGCCGAAGGATTTCAGGCAGCCGAAATCGATGGAAAAGCCGGACGCTCCGGACGATCTGAAGCTGATTTCCGGGATCGGGCCGAAACTGGAGCAAGTGTTGAACGGCCTCGGCGTCTGGACCTTCGCGCAAATCGCGGCGTGGAGCGCCGAGGAGATCGCGTGGGTGGATGATTATCTGGCGTTCGCCGGGCGTATCGAGCGCGATGAATGGCTGAAGCAGGCGGGCGGGTTGGCAAAGGCGGCGGGTTGACGCCGGTTGAAAGCGGGACCGCGCGACGCGGTTGAAATAAGGCCGCACGGTCTGGTCACGGACGGTTGGATGGCATACGAAGCGGCGAACGCCGCAGGGGCAAGGAATGGCTAAACTCAAGGTCGACGGCAAAGAGATCGAGGTGCCCGATCACTATACGCTGCTTCAGGCGGCGGAGGAGGCGGGTGCGGAAATTCCGCGCTTCTGCTTCCACGAGCGGCTGTCGATCGCCGGCAATTGCCGCATGTGCCTCATCGAGGTGAAGGGCGGGCCGCCCAAGCCGCAGGCTTCCTGCGCCATGAACGTTCGCGACTTTCGCCCCGGCCCGAATGGCGAAGCGCCGGAAATGTTCACCAATACGCCCATGGTGAAAAAGGCGCGTGAAGGCGTGATGGAGTTCCTGCTCATCAACCATCCGCTCGATTGCCCGATCTGCGACCAGGGCGGCGAATGCGATTTGCAGGACCAGGCAATGGCCTTCGGCGTCGATTCCTCGCGCTACCAGGAAAACAAACGCGCCGTCGAAGACAAATATATCGGCCCGCTGGTCAAGACGATCATGAACCGCTGCATCCATTGCACGCGGTGCGTCCGCTTCACCACTGAAGTCGCCGGCATCTCCGAGCTTGGCCTCATCGGCCGCGGCGAGGACGCCGAGATCACCACCTATCTCGAAAGCGCCATGACCTCGGAGCTTCAGGGCAACGTCATCGATTTGTGCCCGGTCGGTGCGCTGACCTCCAAGCCCTATGCTTTTCAGGCGCGCCCGTGGGAGCTTTCCAAGACCGAATCCATCGACGTGATGGATGCCGTCGGCTCTGCGATCCGTGTCGATACGCGCGGCCGCGAGGTCATGCGCATCCTGCCCCGCGTCAACGAGGCGGTGAACGAGGAGTGGATTTCCGACAAGACCCGTTTCATCTGGGACGGCTTGCGGACCCAGCGGCTCGACCGGCCCTATGTGCGCCGAAAAGGCAAGCTGGTCGCCGCGACCTGGCCGGAAGCCTTCGAGGCCATCAAGAATGCGGTGGCCAAAGCCAGCGGCGAGCGCATCGGCGCCATCGCCGGCGACCTCGCCACGGTCGAGGAGATGTATGCGCTGAAGTCGCTGATGACATCGCTCGGATCGGCCAATATCGACTGCCGCCAGGATGGCGCGGCGCTCGATCCGGCCAACGGCCGCGCCAGCTATCTGTTCAACCCGACCATTGCCGGCATCGAAGACGCCGACGCGCTGCTCCTTATCGGCTCCAATCCGCGCTACGAGGCGTCGGTGCTCAATGCGCGCATCCGCAAGCGCTGGCGTCTCGGCGATTTCCCGGTCGGTGCGATCGGCGACATCGGCGACACGCGATACGAGTATGAATCGCTCGGCGTCGGGCGCCGATTCGCTGAAGCAGTTGATGGACGGCAAGAGCAAGTTCATGTCCGCCTTCAGGAAGGCGCAGCGCCCGTTGATCATCGTCGGGCAGGGCGCCTTGGCGCGGCCGGATGGCGCGGCGATTTTGGGTCTCGCGGCGAAACTTGCCGGTGATCTCAAGGCGGCCCGCAGCGACTGGAACGGGTTCGCTGTTCTGCATACGGCGGCGGCGCGCGTTGGTGGCCTCGATGTCGGCTTCGTGCCCGGCGCGGGCGGCAAGAATGTCGCCGCGATGATGGGAACGCTCGACGTACTGTTCCTCGCCGGCGCCGACGAGATGGACATGAGCCGCATCGGCGAAGCCTTCACCGTCTATATCGGCACCCATGGCGATGCCGGGGCGCATCGCGCCGACGTCATCCTGCCGGGCGCGGCATACACCGAGAAGTCGGGCACCTATGTCAACACGGAAGGCCGCGTGCAGTTGACCAACCGCGCCGGTTTCGCGCCGGGCGAGGCAAAGGAGGACTGGGCGATCCTGAGGGCGCTTTCCGACGTGCTCGGCCATCGCCTGCCGTTCGATTTGCTGGCGCAGCTTCGCTCGAAACTTTATGCGGAATTCGGCCATCTCGCCGCGATCGAGCAGATCAAGGCGGGTAATGCGGCCGATATCGCAAAACTGGCCAAGACCGGCGGAAAGCTGGGAACGAAGCCCTTCGGCGCGGTCGTCAAGGATTTCTACCTGACCAATCCGATCGCGCGGGCTTCCGCCGTCATGGCGGAGTGTTCGGCGCTGGCGTTGAACGGTTTCAGGCAAGCGGCCGAGTAGGGGACGGATAAGTGGATTCCTTTTTCGATTTTTACGTTCTGCCGGCGCTGATCATCCTTCTGAAATCGGTTGTGCTGATCGTCATCCTTTTGATCGGCGTCGCTTATATTCTTTATGCCGACCGCAAGATCTGGGCGGCCGTGCAGCTTCGTCGGGGTCCCAACGTGGTCGGTCCGTGGGGCACGCTGCAGGCATTCGCCGATCTTTTGAAATTCGTGTTCAAGGAACCGGTCATTCCGTCCGGCGCCAACAAGGGCGTGTTCCTGCTGGCGCCGCTGGTTTCGGCGGTTCTGGCGATCTCCGCATGGGCCGTCATCCCCATCGACAATGGCTGGGCCGTCGCCGACATCAATGTCGGCATCCTTTACGTCTTCGCCATCTCCTCGCTTGAGGTCTATGGCGTCATCATGGGCGGCTGGGCGTCGAACTCGAAATATCCGTTTCTCGGCGCGCTGCGCTCGGCGGCGCAGATGGTGTCCTACGAAGTTTCGATCGGCTTCGTCATGATCTCCGTGCTGCTCTGCGTCGGCTCGCTGAACCTCACCGACATCGTCATGTCGCAGACGGATGGGCTGGGCACCCATCTCGGCCTGCCCAACACCTTCCTCGACTGGCACTGGCTGTCGCTCCTGCCGATGTTCGTCATCTTCTTCATCTCGGCGATGGCGGAGACCAACCGTCCGCCCTTCGACTTGGTCGAGGCGGAGTCGGAACTGGTCGCCGGCCACATGGTCGAATATTCCTCGACGCCGTTCCTGCTCTTCTTCCTGGGGGAATATGTGGCCGTCGTGCTGATGTGCGCGCTGACCACGATCCTCTTCCTCGGAGGCTGGCTGCCACCCTTCGATTTCGTGCCGTTCACCTGGGTGCCGGGCTTCATCTGGTTCATTCTCAAACTGCTGCTCGTCTTCTTCATGTTCGCCATGGTGAAGGCATTCGTGCCGCGCTACCGCTACGACCAGTTGATGCGACTGGGATGGAAAGTGTTCCTGCCGATCTCGCTGTTCATGGTCGTCGCGACCGCGGTCTTCCTGAAAATCACGGGGCTGGCATGATGTTCGCCCGCCGCCTCGACGGGCGTGATGCCCGATTGTCCATCTCAAAAGGCCAAAGCCCATGGGCGCGATAACACAAGCCGCCAAATCGCTTCTGTTACAGGAGTTCATCGGCGCGTTCTTCCTTTCGATGCGCCAGTTCTTCGCGCCCAAGGCGACGTTGAACTATCCGCACGAGAAGGGACCGCTCAGCCCGCGGTTTCGCGGCGAGCATGCGCTGCGCCGCTATCCCAATGGCGAGGAGCGCTGCATTGCCTGCAAATTGTGCGAGGCGATCTGCCCGGCGCAGGCCATCACCATCGAAGCCGGGCCGCGCCGCAACGACGGCACGCGACGCACCGTTCGCTACGATATCGACATGGTGAAATGCATCTATTGCGGCTTCTGCCAGGAAGCCTGCCCCGTGGACGCGATCGTGGAAGGACCGAATTTCGAGTTCTCGACGGAAACGCGTGAAGAGCTTTACTACGACAAGGACCGGCTGCTCGCCAACGGTGACCGCTGGGAGCAGGAGTTGGCGCGCAACATCGCTTTGGATGCGCCGTACCGCTGAGGGGCGGCAGTAAAGTGGACGGGTCTGCAAGGCTCGTCTAAGAGACACGCGACTCTCCGGCGCCTGGCGCGGGAGAGTCGAAAATCGGAAGGGCGGTCGCCGTCCTTGCCGGGAAATGGAACCGGGGGAAACCCATGCTGACAGGACTAGAGGCGGCGTTCTTCTATCTCTTCGCCTTCATACTCGTCGCTTCCGCCTTCATGGTGATCGCGGCGCGTAACCCCGTGCATTCGGTGCTGTTCCTCATCCTCGCCTTCTTCAACGCGGCGGGCTTGTTCCTGCTGTCGGGCGCCGAGTTCCTGGCGCTGATCCTGCTCGTCGTCTATGTCGGCGCCGTCATGGTTCTGTTCCTCTTCGTCGTGATGATGCTCGACGTCGACTTCGCCGAAATGAAGCGCGGCGTGCTGGAATACGCGCCCGCCGGCGCGCTTGTCGGCATCATCCTTCTGGGCGAACTGATCGTGGTTCTCGGGGGCTTTACCTTCTCGCCCAAGCTTGCAGGCGGCATCGCCAAGCCCATACCGGCCCTCGCGGCGCGCACCAACACGGGTGCGCTCGGCGACATCCTCTACACCGACTACCTCTATTATTTCGAGATCGCCGGCATGGTGCTGCTGGTCGCGATGATCGGGGCGATCGTGCTCACCCTGCGCCACAAGCCGGGCGTCAAGCGGCAATCCATCGCCGCGCAGGTCGGACGCGATCCGGCCAAGACAATGGAAATCCGCAAGGTAAAGACCGGCGAGGGCGTGTCATAATGGAAGTCGGCATCGCACATTATCTGACCGTTTCGGCGATATTGTTCACGCTCGGCGTGTTCGGAATTTTCCTGAACCGCAAGAACATCATCGTCATTCTGATGTCGATCGAACTGATCCTGCTGGCGGTCAACATCAATTTCATCGCCTTTTCGGCGGCGCTCGGCGATCTGGTCGGACAGGTATTCGCGCTTTTCGTGCTGACGGTAGCAGCGGCGGAAGCGGCGATCGGTCTTGCCATCCTCGTCGTGTTCTACCGCAACCGCGGTTCGATCGCGGTCGAAGACGTCAACATGATGAAGGGCTGAGGAAGCAATGTATCAGGCCATCGTCTTCCTGCCGCTTATCGGCTTCCTGATCGCCGGCATTTTTGGCGCTTCGATCGGCGCGCGCGCGTCCGAAGTCGTCACCTCGAGCCTGCTGGTGATCTGCGCCATCCTGTCCTGGATCGCGTTTTTCCAGGTCGGTTTCGGCGATGTGGAGACCTTCACGATTCCCGTGCTGCACTTCATCAAGTCCGGCGGGCTGGAAGTGAATTGGGCGCTCAGGATCGACACGCTGACCGTTGTCATGCTGGTGGTGGTCACGACCGTGTCGTCCCTGGTGCACATCTATTCGATCGGCTACATGCACCACGATCCCGACCGGCCTCGCTTCTTTGCCTATCTGTCGCTATTTACCTTCGCCATGCTGGCGCTGGTGACGGCCGACAATCTGGTGCAGATGTTCTTCGGCTGGGAAGGGGTCGGCCTCGCGTCCTATCTGCTGATCGGGTTCTGGTACAAGAAGCCCTCCGCTGTCGCCGCCGCGATCAAGGCTTTCGTCGTCAACCGCATCGGCGATTTCGGCTTCGCGCTCGGCATCTTCGGCGTTTTCGTCCTGTTCGGCTCAATCAACCTGGAAACCGTCTTCGCCAACGCCGCGACCTATCTGCCGGCGGCGGGCGCGGCGGCCGGCGAACCGGTGCTGACCTTTCTCGGCCATGCGCTCGACAAGCAATCGGCGGTGACGATCGTCTGCTTCCTGCTGTTCATGGGCGCCATGGGCAAATCGGCGCAGGTGCCGCTGCACACCTGGCTGCCGGACGCCATGGAAGGCCCGACGCCGGTCTCGGCGCTCATCCATGCCGCGACGATGGTGACGGCTGGCGTCTTCATGGTGGCGCGCCTGTCGCCGATCTTCGAGCTTTCGCCGACGGCGCTCACCTTCGTCACCTTCATCGGCGCGATCACCGCCTTCTTCGCCGCGACGGTTGGCCTGGTGCAGAACGACATCAAGCGCGTCATCGCCTATTCGACCTGTTCGCAGCTCGGCTATATGTTCGTCGCGATGGGCGTCGGCGCCTATGGCGCCGGCATGTTCCATCTGTTCACGCACGCCTTCTTCAAGGCGCTGCTTTTCCTTGGCGCGGGCGCGGTCATCCATGCGGTTTCCGACGAGCAGGACATGCGCAAGATGGGCGGGTTGCGCAAACTCATCCCCTACACCTATTGGATGATGATCTGTGGCACGCTGGCGCTGACCGGCGTCGGCATCCCCTTCACCATCATCGGCACCGCCGGCTTCTTCTCCAAGGACGCCATCATCGAGGCGTCGTTTGTCGGCCAGAACGCGGTGTCGATCTTCGCCTTCGTTCTTCTCGTCGTGGCCGCGGCCTTCACCAGCTTCTATTCCTGGCGCGTGATCTTCATGACCTTCCACGGCAAGCCGCGCGCCAGCGAAGAGGTGATGCATCACGTACATGAATCACCTCTGGTGATGCTGGTGCCGCTAACGATTCTCGCTATTGGCGCGATCTTCGCCGGCGTGGCGTTCCACAATATCTTCCTGGGCGAAGGCTATTCCGAATTCTGGCGCACGGCGCTGTTCACCTCGGCCGGCAACCACGTGCTGGAAAACATGGAGCATATCCCCTGGTGGGCGTCGGTCTCGCCCTTTGTGGCCATGCTGCTCGGCCTTTGGGTCGCCTGGATCTTCTATATCCGCTCGCCCGAGAAGCCGCGCGAACTGGCGGCCCAGCATCGCGGGCTCTACGCCTTCCTTCTCAACAAATGGTATTTCGACGAGGTCTACGATTTCCTCTTCGTCAACCCGGCCAAGCGCCTCGGCTATTTCCTGTGGAAGCGCGGCGACGGCACGGTCATCGACGGGTTCGGGCCGGATGGCGTTTCGGCGCGCGTCGTCGACGTGACCAACCGGGTGGTCAAGCTGCAGACCGGTTACCTTTATCACTACGCCTTCGTGATGCTGATCGGGATTGCCGCGATCGTCACCTGGATGATGCTCGGGAGCACTTTCTGACATGACCGACTGGCCCATCCTTTCGACGGTCACGTTCCTGCCGCTCGTCGGCGTTCTCCTCATTCTCTTCATCCGTGATGAGGGCGAAGCGGCGCGCAAGAACATTCGCCTGATCGCGCTGTTCACGACGGTGATCACCTTCATCGTTTCACTGTTCATCTGGATCGGCTTCAACAACGCCGACGCCAGCTTCCAGATGGTCGAAAAGCACGCCTGGCTGGATTGCGGGCATCTCCTACCATCATCGGCGTCGACGGCATTTCGATGCTGTTCGTCATCCTGACGACCTTCCTGATGCCCTTCGCGATCCTGGCAAGCTGGGAATCGGTCCAGATTCGCGTAAAGGACTACATGATCGCGTTTCTCGTGCTGGAGACGCTGATGGTCGGCGTCTTCTGCGCGCTCGACATCGTGCTCTTCTACGTCTTCTTCGAGGCTGGCCTGATCCCGATGTTCATCATCATCGGCGTGTGGGGCGGCAAGCGCCGCGTCTATGCGAGCTTCAAGTTCTTCCTCTACACGCTGCTCGGCTCGGTCCTGATGCTGCTCGCTATCATGGCGATGTTCTGGCAGTCCGGCACCACCGACATCCCGACCCTGCTGACGCATGATTTCCCGGCCGGGATGCAGACATGGCTATGGCTCGCCTTCTTCGCTTCCTTCGCGGTGAAGATGCCGATGTGGCCGGTGCACACCTGGCTGCCGGACGCCCATGTCGAGGCGCCGACGGCCGGCTCCGTAATCCTCGCGGGCATCCTGCTGAAGATGGGCGGCTACGGCTTCCTGCGCTTCTCGCTGCCGATGTTCCCGGTCGCGTCGGCCGATTTCGCGCCGCTCATCTTCACCCTCTCGGTCATCGCCATCATCTACACCTCGCTGGTGGCGCTGATGCAGGAGGACATGAAGAAGCTGATCGCCTATTCCTCCGTCGCCCATATGGGCTTCGTCACCATGGGCATCTTCGCGCTCAACACCCAGGGCATTCAGGGCGTCGATCTTCCAGATGCTGTCGCACGGCCTCGTGTCGGGCGCGCTGTTCCTGTGCGTCGGCGTCGTCTACGACCGCATGCACACGCGCGAGATCGCCGCCTATGGCGGTCTGGTCAACAACATGCCGAAATACGCCGTGGCCTTCATGGTGTTCACCATGGCCAATGTCGGCCTTCCCGGCACTCAGCGGCTTCGTCGGCGAGTTCCTGACGCTGATCGGCGCCTTCGAGGCCAACACCTGGGTCGCGTTCTTCGCCACGACCGGCGTCATCCTGTCGGCCGCCTATGCGCTGTGGCTCTACCGCCGCATCATCTTCGGCGTGCTCTAGAAGGAGAGCCTGAAAGGCCATGCTCGACCTGTCGCGCCGCGAGAAGGTGATCCTCTATCCGCTTATCGTGCTGGTCATCTTCTTCGGCGTCTATCCGGCGCCGATCCTGAACGCCACGGCGGCCTCGGTCGACGCGCTCGTCAACAACTATCACCGTGTCGCTTGATGCGTCGCACCAGACCAAGACCGCGAACGCGGCGCTCGAGGTCAAGCTGATGCGAAATAAGGGCTTTTCAGCACAATGACCGCCGATCTGAACACAAGCCTTTCGCTGGCGATGCCCGAGCTGATCCTCGCGGTCGGCGCGATGGTGCTGCTGATGGTCGGCGTCTTTTTCGCCGAAGAGCGGCGAACCGGCCTCGTCCATGTGCTGGCGGTACTGCTCCTCGCCGCCGCGGCGCTGCTGGGTCATCTTCGTCGGCGGGGAAGGCGTGGCCTTCGGCGGCGCCTTCATTGTCGATCCGCTTCGCCGCGCTTCATGAAGGTGCTGTCGCTGGTCGGCTCGGCGGTGACGCTCATCATGTCGGTGCGCTTCGCCCGATCCGAGCAGCTTCGACAGGTTCGAGTTCCCGGTCCTGATCGTGCTTGCGACGCTCGGCATGATGCTGATGGTCTCGGCCAACAACATGATGCGCTCTATATCGGCCTCGAACTGCAGTCGCTGGCGCTCTACGTGCTGGCCGCGATCAACCGCGACAATCGTGCGCTCGACGGAAGCCGGGCTGAAATATTTCGTGCTCGGCGCGCTGTCCTCGGGCATGCTGCTCTACGGCATCTCGCTGATCTACGGCTTCACCGGCAGCATCGGCTTCGCCGAGATCGCGACCGCGCTTGGCGGAGCGGAGCGCCAGATCGGCCTGGTCTTCGGTCTCGTCTTCGTGCTCGCCGGCCTCGCCTTCAAGATCTCCGCCGTGCCGTTCCACATGTGGACGCCCGATGTCTATGAGGGCGCGCCGACGCCGGTCACCGCCTTCTTCGCCGCCGCGCCGAAAATGGCGGCCATGGCGCTGTTCGTGCGCGTCATCATCGACGCCTTCGAGCCCGATTGCGCACGACTGGCAGCAGATCATCGTCTTCATCTCGATCGCCTCGATGGTGCTCGGCGCCTTCGCCGCGATCGGCCAGCGCAACATCAAGCGGCTGATGGCCTATTCCTCGATCGGCCATATGGGCTACGCGCTCGTCGGCCTTGCGGCCGGCACGCAGGTCGGCGTGCGCGGCGTCATCATCTACATGCTGATCTATCTGGTCATGACGCTCGGCACCTTCGCCTTCATCCTGGCCATGCGGCGCAAGGACGAGGCAATGTCGAGAAGATCGACGACCTGGCCGGCCTGTCCTCGACCAATCCGTTCATGGCGACGGTGCTGACGATCCTGATGTTCTCGCTTGCCGGCATCCCGCCGCTCGCGGGCTTCTGGGGAAGTGGTACGTCTTCCTCGCCGCGATCGAGGCGCAGCTCTATGCGCTTGCGATCATCGGCGTGCTGGCCTCGGTCGTGGGCGCCTTCTACTATCTGCGCATCATCAAGATCATGTGGTTCGACGAGCCGGTCGGCGCTTTCGTGCCGATGGCCGGCGAACTGCGGCTCGTGATCGGCGTGTCCGGTGCCTTCATGCTCGTTCTATGTGCTGATCGGCGGCCCGATCGCGGCATATGGCCGCAGGCGGCCGCCAAGACGCTTTTCTGACGGTCGGCGTGCAGCGAGGCGACCCGACAGCGCGCCGACGGCTTCCGCCATATCGACGCTCGGATGACGTCGGTTCGACCAATGCGGAAGCGCTGGCGCCGCGCCGGGCAGGGCGATGCGGGACGCCTCTGGGTGACCGCCGCGCGCCAGCCGGCGGGCCGCGGGCGGCGCGGCCGCGACTGGGTCTCGCGCGCCGGGCAATCTCTACGCCTCCCTGCTTCTGATCGACCCGGCGCCGCTGCGGCCGATCGGCACGTTGCCGCTGGTTGCCGCGCTCGCGCGTGCATGACGCGTTGCAGCGGCACTGCGGCGCTCGCGATCGCGGCATGCGCTGCGATCAAATGGCCGAACGACATCTTGATCGACGGCGCCAAGATCTGCCGGCATGCTGCTTGGAAAGCGATGACGCTCAGATGGCGAACTGGCGGTCGTCATCGGCTGCGGCATCAACTTCGCGCACCACCCGACCGGCGCGCTCTATCCGGCGACCGACGCTCGCCGAATGCGGCATCGCCGGTTACGCCCGAGACACTGTTCGTGCCGCTTTCGCGCGAATGGCGGAACGCTGCGGCAATGGGACGGGGGCGCGGGCTTCGCCGATCCGCGACGACTGGCTGGCGTGCCGCAGGGCATCGGCAAGATCGCGGTCGACCATCGGACGGGCCGAAGACGTGACGGGCCATGTTTGAGGGTATCGACGAGGACGGCTGACTTCGTCCTGCGGAACGGCGAGGGTGAGCGCCGACCGCATTCGGCCGGCGACCTCTTTTTCGGCCGTCGCAACGCAGGCGCACTGCGCGCGCCGAATGAAGCAAGTAACAAGGACGAACTTGTGTTCGTGCCGCTCGGCGGCGTTGGCGAAATCGGCATGAATTTCGCGATGTACGGCTACGGGCCGGCCAGCACGGCGCGAGTGGATCGTCGTCGATTGCGGCGTGACCTTTCCCGGCGCCGGACCTGCCGGGGGTCGACCTCGTTCTGCCCGACATCCGCTTCCTCGAGGCAGAACGCCACAATCTTGCACGGCATCGTCATCACCCATGCGCATGAGGACCATTACGGCGCGCTGCTCGGATCTCTGGCCGCGCCTGCAAGGTGCCGGTCTGATGCGACGCCGTTCACGGCGGGCCTGCTGGAGGCCAAGGCGCAGTCCGAGCCGGCGCGCGCCGAAGATCCCGGTCGACGTCTACCGCGCCGGCGAGCAGTTTACCGTCGGGCCCGTTCGAGATCGAGGCGGTCGCCGTCACCCACTCGATCCCCGAGCCGGTTTCGCTGGCGATCACCACGCCGCTCGGCACGGTCATCCATACCGGCGACTGGAAGATCGACCCGACCCGACGATCGGGCCGCTGACCGACGAGGCGCGGTTCCGCGCAATCGGCGAGGAGGGCGTGCTGGCGCTGATCTGCGATTCCACCAATGCCATGCGCGAGGGCGATTCGCCGTCCGAGCAGGAAGTGGCGGCAGGCCTGCGCGAAGTGATCGCAAGGCCGCGGGCAGGGTGGCCGTCACCACCTTCTCCTCCAATGTCGGCCGCATCCGCTCGATCGCGGAAGCGGCGCGCGACTGCGGGCCGCGAGGTGCTGCTGCTCGGCCGTTCGATGAAGCGCGTCGTCGATGTCGCGACCGAGCTCGGCTATCATGGAAGGCCTGCCGGACGTTCCTCGCCGAAGAGGATTTCGGCTATATCCCGCGCGACAAGCTGGTGTCATCCTGCACCGGCAGCCAGGGCGAGCCGCGCGCCGCGCTCGCCAAGCTGGCGCGCGACGAGATGCGCAACGTCGCGCTGACGCCAGGGCGACACGGTCATCTTTTCCTCGCGCACCATTCCCGGCAACGAGAAGGCGATCCTCGAGATCAAGAACCGGCTGATCGACCAGGGCATCCGCATCATCGAGGATTCGGATGCGCTGGTGCACGTGTCCGGGCCATCCGCGCCGCAACGAGCTGCGCGAAATGTATGAATGGATCAGGCCGCAAATCGCCATACCGGTGCATGGCGAAGCGGCGCATCTGGTGGCGCATGCCAAACTGGCGAGAACGGCTGGCATCGCCGACGTTCCGCAGGGTGCGCAACGGCGATCTGGTCCGGCTTGCGCCGGGCAAGGCCGAATCATCGACGCAGGTGCCGTTCGGGCGCATCTACAAGGATGGCAAGCTGATCGGCGACGGACGAGGCGGTGGGCATCAAGCGAGCGGCGCAAGCTTTCCTTTGCCGGCCATGTCGCCGTGAATGTCGTGCTCGACGATCGCTACGAGCTGGCCGGCGATCCGGACCTTGTCGCGCTCGGCGCTGCCGGAGAGCGACGGCGACGGGCGAGCCGTTGGAGGATTTCATGCTCGACGCGGCATGCGGCGCGGTCGACAGCATCCCGCGCGCGCGCCGCAAGGATCTCGATCTCGTCGCGAGGCGGTGCGCCGCGCCGTGCGCGCCGCGGCCAACGACGCCTGGGGCAAGAAGCCGATCGTGACGGTGTTCGTGACGAGGTGAATTGAGAGGCAATCGGCAGTCGGGAATCGGGAACAGATTTCCCGGTAGCTTCACGGAGTAGCTTCTACTGCCTACTGCCTACTGCCTATTGCCGACTACCGACTACCGACTACCGACTGCCGAAATCGGAGATTTCCCATGCTCGGACGCCTCAACCATGTCGCCATCGCCGTGCCGGATCTGGCGGCGGCCGCCAGTCGCTCTACCGCGACGCGCTGGGCGCGAAGGTCGCCGAGCCGCAGGCCCTGCCCGAGCATGGCGTGACGGTGGTCTTCGTCGACGTCGGCAACACCAAGATGGAGCTGCTCGAGCCGCTCGGCGAAACTTCGCCGATCGCCGCGTTCCTGGAGAAGAACCCGTCGGGCGGCATGCACCATGTCTGCTACGAGGTCGACGACATCATCGCCGCGCGCGACCGGCTGAAAGCGGCGGGCGCGCGCGTGCTTGGCGACGGCGAGCCGAAGACCGGCGCGCACGGCAAGCCCGTGCTCTTCCTGCACCCCAAGGATTTCCAGGGCACCCTGGTCGAACTGGAGCAGGCCTGATCCGATGAGCCGGTATTAGACCATGACCCTGATCACCACGATCGCATTGTTCTTCCTCGTCTGGTGGATGGTGCTGTTCATCGCTTTGCCCTTCGGCCTTCGCCCGTCGAGCAGGAAGGATGGCCTTTCTCCCGTTACAGAGTCGGGCGCGCCGCGCGGCAAGCGCGTGCTGATCGTTCTATTGCTGACGACATTGATTGCCACGCTGATCGTCGGCTCGCTGGCCGTCGCAGTCGATCTGTACGGCGTTGGCCTGGATATTTTTCCGCAAATGCTGCCCGAGTGAGCGCTACCCACCGACACGGGCCAGGTTAGGGAAAGTCGTCCGCAATTCAGATCGCCGATTTCGATGCCAACTTGGCGCTTGGCGGGCCAACGCATCGCTCTCGAACTCAAGCGCAAGACATGGGCCGCCATGCCTTGGGCGGCAATCTACCTGGCGCGGTGGACGATAAGCTCAGGAGCCGGTTCGTGACCGGCCCCTGAAATTCTCGATCAGAAGAAGCTTTTTCTTTGCCACCAGCCGCTCTTGCGCGGCTTTTCTCCATCATTCGTTGAAGAGACGACGACCGGTTCCGCCGCGGGCTTTTCAACCGCTTTGACGCGATCCGCCTGATCGTTATCCGCTTTGGGCGAACTGTCAGCTTTCACGGCCTCGGCGCTGCCGTTCGCGTCTGCCTTGGCATCGACGCCGTCGCTCCCAGCCTTGGCCTTTGTCTTGCGTGGAGCACGTTTCGTCGTCTTTTTCGGCTTTTCCGCAACAGCCGGTTCCTCACTCGCGGTGGATTCCTCAACCACGGGGTCCGGCGTTTCAACGCTCGGAAGTTCGCTCACCACGATATCGTGCGCGGCGGAAGGCGCGGCCTCGACCGTTTCGTCAGACGACGCCTCCGTTGCCTCGGCGGAGCCGGTGGCTGCTTCCGTCGCTGCCGTATCAGCCTCCGCGCCATCCTTGCGGTTGCGCTTGCCGCCGCGTCTGCCGCGCCGGCGCTTCTTGTGTTCGCCACCGTCCTCGTCCTCCCCGGAGGCCGCAGCGGAAGGCTGGTCTTCCGTCTCCGCGCCAGGTTCGGACGCGTTGATGTCGCCGCTCTCGGAAGCCGGGCGGGATTCGCCATCGTGATCGCGCCCTGCGCCGCCACGACGCCGCCTGCGGCGCTTGCGCTTGCGCTGGCCGTCGCCTTCTTCGCTGTGGTGGCGATCAGACTGCGAGGCTTGCCGCTCAACGTCTTCGTCAGGGGCGGCTTCAACCTCGTCGTCCATTTCCATGGCTTCGAAGGCTGGTGTTCCCGCCAACTCGGCGTCGGCGCCAGGACGGGGCTCGGCGGGAACGCCGCGCGTGATGGTGTAATGCTGCGCGCCGACATCGTCATCCGCCTCGATCGAGATCGTAAGCCCGAAGCGTTCCTCCAGTTCGATGAGGTTGGCGCGCTTGTGGTTGAGCACGTAGAGCGCCGTCGAGGAGGCGGTGCGCACGCTGATGTGGTGCCGCGAATCCTTGAGCAGGATATTCCTCTATCGCGCGGATGACGTGCAGCGCCACCGACGATTCGGAGCGGACGTGACCGGTGCCGCCGCATTGCGGGCAGGGCTTCATCGTCGATTTCGAGCACGCTCGCGCGGATGCGCTGGCGCGACATCTCCATCAGGCCGAAATGCGAGATGCGGCCGAGCTGGATGCGCGCGCGGTCGTTCTTGAGGTGATCCTTCAGCCGCTTCTCGACGGCACGGTTGTTGCGGTTCTCCTCCATGTCGATGAAGTCGATGACGATCAGGCCGGCCAGATCGCGCAGGCGAAGCTGTCGGGCGACTTCCTCGGCCGCCTCCAGATTGGTCTGCAGCGCCGTGTCCTCGATCGAGTGCTCGCTTGGTCGAGCGCCCGGAGTTGACGTCGATCGCGACCAGCGCCTCGGTCTGGTTGATGACGATGTAGCCGCCGGACTTCAGCGTGCACCTGCGGCTGCAGCATGCGGTCGAGCTGAGCCTCGATGCCATTGCGGGCGAAGATCGGCACGTTGTCCTTGTAGGGCTGCACGACCTTGGCATGGCTCGGCATGAGCATGCGCATGAAGTCCTTGGCTTCGCGGTAGCCTTCGTCGCCGGCGACCAGGATTTCGTCGATGTCCTTGTTGTAGAGGTCGCGGATCGAGCGCTTGATGAGCGAGCCTTCCTCGTAGACGAGGGCAGGGGCGGTCGAACTCAGCGTCAGCTCGCGGACGTTTTCCCAAAGCCGCATCAGATATTCGTAGTCGCGCTTGATTTCGGCCTTGGTGCGGTTTTCGCCCGCGGTGCGCAGGATAACCCCCATGCCCTGCGGCACGTCGAGGTCCTAGACCACCTCCTTCAGGCGCTTGCGGTCCTGCGCGTTGGTGATCTTGCGGCTGATGCCGCCGCCGCGCGCCGTGTTGGGCATCAGCACGGAATAGCGGCCGGCCAGCGAAAGATAGGTGGTCAGCGCCGCGCCCTTGTTGCCGCGCTCTTCCTTGACGACCTGCACCAGCAGGATCTGCCGGCGCTTGATGACTTCCTGGATCTTGTAGGTGCGGCGCACCGACTGGCGACGATGGTGAACCTCGTCGAGCGCGTCCTCGGCGCCGACCGATTCGACCTCTCCATCGTCCGACGCCGGCTCATCATCGGGAATCGTCGATATCGTCGTGCGCGGCTTCGGCCGTTTCCGACACCGATTCGGCGGCGATGCCTTCCGACATTACAACGGCTGGGCTTCCGTCTTCAGCTTCTTCGTTCGGCGCGTCGTCCTGTTCGCCATTCGGCTCCGAATGGCCGTCCTCTTCGCCGGTTACCGTCGTCTCGCCGTCCTCCGATGCGTGCTTGCCGCCTTCGCCGCGCCCGCGGCCCTTGCCGCCACGCCGGCGCCTGCGGCCCCGGCCACGATCGGCATGGTCATCATTATCCTCGTCGGCTTCTTCCGCCTGGGCGGCCTCGGCCTCGGCGCGCAACAGCGCCTGCCGGTCGGCGACGGGAATCTGGTAATAGTCGGCGTGAATTTCGTTGAAAGCGAGAAAGCCGTGGCGGTTGCCGCCATATTCGACGAAAGCTGCCTGGAGGGACGGTTCGACGCGCGTGACCCGCGCCAGATAGATATTCCCCCGAAGCTGTTTCTTGTCCTGTGATTCGAAATCGAACTCTTCGATGCGGTTACCGCGGGTGACGACTACTCGCGTTTCCTCCGGATGGGAGGCATCTATAAGCATTTTGTTGGGCATTTTGAAAATTCTCCACGACAGCTCTCGGCCAAGCCGTGCGCGGATAAGCGCCATGCGTTGGGGCCAGAAAGGTGCCGGATAATTGCGCGTGCGCCGGAAGACGTTTCGGCATGGCGATGCACGGTCCGGCCGGCGCCCTGACGGCGCGGGGTCTTCCCGACTTGTCCATATTCATGCCCGAATCCATTAGATTCTTCCGACGAAACCGCATCTTTAAAACCTGGGTCCGGCTTCCGGACCCGCTCTTTCGCTCATACAAAGCCGGCGCGGAACCTCGGTTCCGACCGTTTTCCTCACACTGGGGGTTCCATGCAACTGGAAACACCCCGAGAAAATTTCTAGAGCCGCATGTGTCCCCGGGAAGACTTTCTTTCAAGCCGCCTATTGCCGCCTCAAGTCAAAGTGTATGGCGGTAGAGTCCGGTCCCAAGTATTGCAGCGACCCTTTGTCGCTTTTATGATTTGACGCCGTTCATGGCAAGCCTGTTTCGACGCCGGCAAACGGAAGGGCGGGCGGCCCGGGCGCCGCAAGGCTTGGTTAACCATCGGCCGTTACCAATCGTTAATCAGTATCGATCTGTTCAGTCTTCCGCCAAAAGGCCGGCCTTTGGTCGAAAGAGCCAGTTTTTAGTCGAAAAGGAATGCCATGCGACGGCGGTTTGGAGCCAGGGTCGGATTGGAACGCCGCCGGTTTCATGTGATGGCTGGGGCGGCGAGCGGCTTCGCGGCCCGGCTGCTGGCATCGCTGGGCGCTGCTTGTTTGGTTGCCGCCTTGATTGCGCTTGTCGCCGCCATGTCCCCGGCACGCGCCGATCCGCTGCAGGCCCATGATTTCGTCATGGCCGGCGATGCCGTCAGGACCCGCATCGTCATGCAACTGGACGGCAAGCCCGAGTTTCATTGGTTCCTTTTGAGAGCGCCACATCGCCTTGTTGTGGACCTGCCGCGCACGGCTTTCGCCATCACCCCCGACGATTTGAAGCCGCATGGAATTGTCACGAACGTTCGTTACGGGAAAATCGGAGACGACCGCTCGCGCATGATCTTCGCCTCCAACGGACCGTTCACGATCGATGGAATTTCCATCATCAAGAACGAGACCTCGCCCGGCTTCCGTCTGGTCGCCGATATGGTCGCCGCACCCGAGGCTGCCTTTGAGATGGCGCTTGCCAGACAGGCCGGAGGCGCCATGCCGCAAGCCGCGCAAGCCCAACGGGATCCCCTTACCTTGAAGCCGGATGCGCCCGGCAAGCCCTTCACGATCGTCATCGATCCCGGCCATGGCGGCATCGACGGCGGCGCGGAAGGAGTGAGCGGCACGCTCGAAAAGAATATCACCCTGGCGTTCAGCCTGGAATTGCGCACGGCGCTCGAGAAGATCGGCAAATACCGCGTCTTCATGACTTGCGACGACGACGAGTATCTGCCCCTCGACGAACGCGTCCGGATTGCCCGCCAGGACGACGCCGATCTGTTCATCTCCATTCATGCCGACACGATTGCCATCAAGAGCATTCGCGGCGCCACCGTCTATACGGTCTCCGACAAGGCGTCGGACGCGGTTTCGGCGGCCGTGGCAAATCGTGAAAACCTTTCCGACGACCTCGCTGGCGTGGAGATCAGCGATTCCAACCATGACGTCGCCGATATCCTTGTCGACCTGATCCGCCGCGAGACGCATTCATTCTCCATACGCTTCGCCCGCTCGCTGGTCGGCCAGTTGTCGCACACGGTCGAAATGATAAACAATCCGCACCGTTATGCTGGTTTCCGGGTGTTGCAAGCGCCCGACGTTCCCTCTGTCCTTGTTGAACTGGGGTACCTTTCCAATCCGAAAGACGAAGCGGAACTGCGCGATCCCGAATGGCGTTCCAAGGCGATCGGCAGTATGTGCCGGGCGATTGGGCTGTTCGCCGCGGCCAAGGTGAGGGCGGGCGGGTGATATCTTCCCGCCTGCCAGGCTTGCACAATAATTCGTTGCAGCGGCACAACAGTCGTCGACTTAATTGCGCCTCGCCGTCTTCCGTTGGACGGCCTGCCGCATTTTGTCCACAACGACGCGGCATGGATCGAGGAAATAAAGTGTGCTGGCGTGAGAACGAGTTGCGCCGGACGCCTTGCGTTGTCGGATCCAGCCGGCGCGTACTGGAGCAGGCATGATACGACTTCTAGGCTATTTCTTCGGCATCGGCGTGATGTTGGCGCTTCTCGTGGCTGCGGGGTTGGCTATCTATGTCGGCAATTTGACCAAGGACCTGCCGGATTATGAGGTGCTGGCCAAGTATGAACCGCCGGTGACGACGCGTTTCCATGCCGCGGACGGTTCGCTTATGGCCGAATACGCGCACGAAAAGCGGCTGTATCTTCCAATTCAGGCGATTCCCGACCGCGTCAAGGCGGCGTTCATCTCCGCCGAGGACAAGAATTTTTACACGCATCCCGGCATCGACGTACCGGGCTTGATCCGAGCCGCGATTACCGATGTTCGCAATTTGGGTACCGGAAGGCGCCCGGTTGGCGCGTCCACGATCACCCAGCAGGTGGCGAAGAACTTCCTGCTCTCATCCGACCAGACCATCGAACGCAAGATCAAGGAGATGATCCTGGCGTTCCGGATCGAGCGGGCCTATTCGAAGGACCGTATCCTCGAGTTGTATCTCAACGAGATATTTCTCGGCATGGGCTCTTACGGCATCGCCAGCGCGGCTCTCACCTACTACGACAAATCGGTCAACGAGCTTACGGTCTCGGAAGCGGCCTATCTCGCGGCATTGCCCAAGGGCCCGGCGAATTATCAGCCTTTCCGGCATACCGACAGGGCGATCGAACGGCGCAATTTTGTCATCGATCGAATGGTCGAAAATGGCTATGTCAGCAAGGAAGAGGGCGACAAGGCCAAGGCCGAGCCGCTCGGCGTCCATCTGAGACGCGGCGGAAATTATTTGTTCGCGGCGGAGTATTTCACCGAAGAGGTGCGTCGCGAGATACTCTCCCGATATGGCGAATCCGCTCTTTATGAGGGCGGCTTGTCGGTGCGCACGACCCTCGACCCCAAGATGCAAAGGCTGGCTCGCAAGTCGCTTCAGCACGGGCTGATCAAATACGACACGCTACGCGGGTACCGCGGCCCGATCCAGACCATTGACGTGTCGGGCGATTGGGGGCCGGCGCTGGCCAAGGTGGACGGTTTGAGCGATGTGCCGGAATGGCGCCTGGCTGTTGTCCTCGATACCTCCAAGACGGGGGTGACGGTCGGCCTTCAGCCGGACCATCTGGAATTGGGGAAACTGTCGCCCAAACGGGACAAGGGCGTCATTGATGTCGACGACATGAAATGGGCGATGCGCCACTTCAAGGATGGCAAACTGCTCAAGGCCAGCTCGCCGGCGGATGTGCTGTCTCCGGGCGACGTCGTCTATGTCGAGAAGAAAAAGATCGCTGAAGAAGGCCACGATCCCGAGAGCGCGGGCACCCAGGATGTGAAGGGCACAGGCTGGCTCTTACGGCAGGTTCCCAAGATCGAGGGCGGCATGGTCGCCATGGATCCGCATACCGGGCGCGTGCTCGCCATGGTCGGCGGCTTTTCCTATTCGGAATCGGAATTCAACCGCGCCACCCAGGCGATGCGCCAGCCTGGCTCGTCGTTCAAGCCGATCGTCTACTCGGCGGCGCTGGACAATGGCTACACGCCCGCATCCGTGGTCATGGACGCTCCCATCACCATCACCGTGGGCGACAAGGTCTGGAAGCCGCACAATTATGGCGGCAAATGGGCTGGTCCTTCGACGCTTCGCCTCGGCATCGAAAAGTCGCGCAACCTGATGACGATCCGGCTGGCCAAAGATCTCGGCATGAACATCGTCGCCGAATATGCGGAGCGCTTCGGCGTCTACGATCATCTGGCGCCCTATCTGCCGATGGCGATCGGTTCGGGCGAAACAACGGTGATGCGCATGGTATCGGCCTATTCCGTCATGGCCAACGGGGGCAAACAGATCAAGCCCTCGCTGATCGACCGCATTCAGGACCGCTATGGCAAGACCATCTACAAGCACGACCAGCGGACCTGCGAGGGATGCAACGCGAAAAGCTGGCATGATCAGCCCGAGCCCACCATCGTCGACAACAGGGAGCAAGTGCTCGACCCGATGACGGCCTACCAGATCACCTCGATGATGGAAGGCGTCGTGCAGCGCGGTACCGGCTATATCATCCACGATCTCGGCTATCCGATCGCCGGCAAGACTGGCACGACGAACGACGAAAAGGACGCCTGGTTCGTTGGATATACGCCCGATCTCGTCGTTGGCCTCTACATGGGCTACGACACGCCCAAGCCGATGGGTCATGGCTCGACCGGCGGCGGTCTCGCCGCCCCCGTGTTCAAGGAATTCATGAAGGCCGAACTGGCTGGAACACGACCCGTCGATTTCCGCGTTCCGCCCGGCATGAAGCTCATCGCGATCAACCGCAAGACCGGTATGCGCGCCGATGGCAGCGGGCCGGACGTCATCATGGAAGCCTTCAAGCCCGGCACCGGCCCGGCCGACAGCTACTCGGTGATCGGCATGGGCGACGAAATGGATGGCGGCGCGGGCGCGTCGCGCATCCTGTCTCCAGAAGCCAACCAAGCGGTCACGACGGGCAGCGGCGGGCTCTACTGACGCTCATCGGCCGGGGAGGGCGCGCCGAGGCGGAATCCCGCGCCGCCCTGACCTTTACACCATCGGTGTCGGTGCCTATGTTCCGCGCCGATTGAACCACCATGCAAACATGAAGAGAGCGGCCGTATGCGAGCGGAGACGGAAAGTCTTGTCGATGAAATCAAGCAGGCGATCGCCCTGCTGAGGAGGCATCTTTGACTGGGATCAGGCGGTCAAACGGCTCGACTATCTGAACAACCGCGCCGAGGACGGCGATCTCTGGAACCAGCCGCAGGAAGCGCAGAAGCTCATGCGCGAACGCCAGATGCTGGAAGACGGCATCAAGGCGATCAATGGCCTGACCCAGGCGCTCGACGACAATATCGGCCTGATCGAACTCGGCGAGGAGGAAGGCGATCAGGACGTCGTCGCCGAAGCCGAAGCGGCGATCCGTTCGCTCGCCGGCGAGGTCAAGGCGCGCCAGATCGAAACCATGCTTTCGGGCGAGGCGGACGCCAACGACACCTATCTGGAAGTGCATGCGGGCGCCGGCGGCACCGAAAGCCAGGACTGGGCGTCGATGCTGCTTCGCATGTACACGCGTTGGGCCGAGCGCCGACGCTTCAAGGTCGAGGTGCTGGAAATCCACGACGGCGAGGAAGCCGGCATCAAATCGGCGACCCTCCTCATCAAGGGGGCGAGCGCCTATGGCTGGCTCAAGACGGAATCCGGGGTCCATCGTCTCGTGCGCATCTCGCCCTACGATTCCAACGCAAGGCGACACACGTCTTTCGCCAGTGTTTGGGTCTACCCGGTGGTTGACGACACGATCGAGATCGACATACCGGAATCCGATGTTCGCATCGATACTTACCGCTCGTCGGGCGCCGGCGGCCAGCACGTCAACACGACCGATTCGGCGGTGCGCATCACCCACATTCCGACCGGCATAGCAGTCGCCTGCCAAGCCGAGCGCTCACAGCACAAGAATCGCGCCACCGCCTGGGAGATGCTGCGTTCGCGCCTCTACGAAGAGGAACTGAAGAAGCGCGAGGAGGCGGCAAGCGCAACGGAGGCGTCCAAGACCGACATCGGCTGGGGCCACCAGATCCGATCCTATGTGCTGCAGCCCTACCAGCTTGTGAAGGACTTGCGCACCGGCATGGAGAGCACAAGCCCGTCCGACGTGCTCGACGGCGACCTCGATGAATTCATGAAGGCGTCTCTGGCGCAGCGGATCGAGGGCGGCGTGTCACCGGCCATCGAAGATGTCGAATGAAGCCTACGGGTTTTTCTTCGCGGGCGTGTGCATCCATTTGACGATCACCATCGCCGGAAGCACCCACAAAAGACCCGAGAACAGGAAGTAGGCGAGTTTCACCAGCCCGCTCGCGTCGGCGAGCCGCGTTTCCGCGACAAGCGTGGCCGCGATGGCATAGACGATCACCAGGATGACGATGAGGATCGAGCCGATCAGCGATTTGAGGCGAGGGTGCATGGGAAGCCCACTTTGTTGTTGGCGCCCTCATAGGCTCAAGACTGCGTTTGCGCAACGCGGCAAGCCACCTCGCGCGACCGCATGTCGCGTCCGTGCCGCTGCGCAACCTGGCCGCCCGGTGATATGCAACGCGGCTGGAGCCTCGCGAGGTATAGGATGACCACAGCAGCCATGGACATGACCCGGCACTCTTCCCAAGCTGGAGGCGTCGTCGCCCGCAACCGTGCTCTCGTGCGGACATGGCTCTATGTGGTGCTGGTGGTGCTGTTTGCCCTGTTTCTTGTCGGCGGCGCGACGCGCCTGACCAATTCCGGTCTTTCCATTACGGAATGGCAGCCGATCCATGGCGTCATTCCCCCGCTGAACGACGCCGAATGGCGGGAGGAATTCGCCAAATACAAGCAGATCCCGGAGTTCCAGGTTCTGAACAGGGACATGGATCTCGCCGGCTTCAAGCACATCTTCTGGTGGGAATGGACGCATCGCTTCATCGCGCGCAGCGTCGGTTTCGTGTTCGCCATCCCGCTTATCCTTTTGTGGGCGGCGGGCTGTATCGAGCGGCAATTGAAACCGAAGCTGATAGGCATCCTGGCGCTTGGCGGCCTGCAGGGCGCCATCGGCTGGTGGATGGTGGCCTCCGGACTGGTCGACCGAACCGATGTCAGCCAGTACCGGCTGGCGATCCATCTGACGACCGCCTGCCTGATCTTCATCTCGACGATGGCGGTGGCGCGCGGCCTTGCACCGCATTCAGCGCGGCCGGCGGTGCGTTCCGTGCAGATATTCGCAGGCGTCATGGTGGCGCTGGTGCTGTTCCAGATTTATCTGGGCGCGCTGGTGGCGGGCCTCGACGCCGGGTTCTCGTACAACACCTGGCCCCTGATGGATGACAAGATCGTGCCTGGCGGCCTGTTCATCCTCGATCCGTTCTGGCGAAATCTGTTCGAGAACCCGAAGACGGTTCAATTCATCCACCGCTGCGGTGCCTACACCGTGTTCCTGGTGGCTTTCGCCCAGATGCTGTTCGCCTTTCGCCATGCGCCAGGCACGGCGCATGCGCGGCGCACGGTGGTGTTCTTCCTGCTGGTGACGCTACAGGCGGCGATCGGCATTTCGACGCTGGTTATGCAGGTGCCGATCGATCTGGCGCTGACTCATCAGGCCATGGCGCTGATCGTGCTGGGCTTCGCCACCGCGCATTGGCGCGGCACCAAAGGCCCATATCCGGTGAAAGAAGTCCCCGCCGCGGCCTGACGCGGGTCAGTGCTTCGCGCGGCCGAGCATCAGATCCATGTTCTGGACGGCCGCGCCTGAGGCGCCCTTGCCGAGATTGTCGAGCACGGCAACCAGGTTGACCTCGCCGCCACCCTGGCTCCCGAACACATAAAGCCGCATCCGATCGGTGCCGTTGAGCGCCGTCGGATCGAGGCGGGGGAGCTTGCCGCTCTCTTCGAGGGAGACGGTTTCGACGATGTCCTGGCCGGCATAATAGCGCCCCAGCGCCGAATGAACGTCTCCGAGCGAAACCGCGCCGTTCAGATCGGTGAGGTGAAGCGGAACCTGGACGATCATGCCCTGTGCGAAGCGTCCGACGCTTGGCGAAAAGATCGGCCGGCGGTCGAGCAATCCGTGGACCTGCATCTCCGGTACGTGCTTGTGCTGGAGAGTGAGGCCGTAGAGGAAATGCGGCGCGGCGATATGATCGGGGTTATTCTCATCTTCCATCTGCGCGATCATCTGCCGGCCGCCGCCGCTGTAGCCTGAGACGGCGTTGACCGTGACAGGGTAGTCCGACGGCAGGATGCCAGCCGCCACAAGCGGCCGGATCAGCGAGATCGCGCCGGTCGGATAACAGCCGGGATTGGCGACCAGCCGCGCATCGGCGATGCGCCCGGGCTGCTCGGCCGTCATCTCGGCGAAGCCATAAGCCCAGTCGGGATGTGTGCGGTGCGCCGTCGAGGTGTCGATGACCCGCGTGGCATTGGCGCCATCCAGCATCGCCACCGCCTGCCGCGCCGCGTCGTCGGGCAGGCACAGGATCGCGATGTCGGACTGCTTGAGGAAATCGGCCCGCGCGCCGGCATCCTTGCGCAGTTCTTCGGGGATCGACAGCACATTCAGATCATCGCGATCCGCCAGCCGCGCCCTGATCTGAAGGCCAGTTGTGCCGTGTTCGCCGTCGATGAAGATTTTTGGGTGCATGATCGTCGCTCCGCTCAGAATGGACAGCGGAGATAGTGCAATTCGTGCCTTACGGCAAATCCTGCTTGCGCGCTTTCCGCTCGGCCAAAAGTCCGAGATAGTGCATGGCCACGCTGGCGCCGGCAATCGCGGTGATGTCGGCATGGTCGTAGGCCGGCGCGACCTCGACAATATCGGCCCCCACGATATCGACGTCGCCAAGGCCACGCAGGACGGAAAGCATCTTCGCCGAGGACGGGCCGCCGGCGACCGGCGTCCCGGTGCCCGGCGCGAAGGCCGGGTCAAGGCAATCGATGTCGAAGGTGACATAGGCCTTGCGGCCGCGCGGTGCGGTCGCGGATCGCATAGACGATGTCGGAGATTTTCATCTCCTCGAAATCGTGGCCGTGGATGATGCGGATGCCGAAATCCTCGGGCGCATGGGTGCGAATGCCGATCTGGATCGACCATTCCGGATCGATGATGCCGTCGCGCACCGCACGCGCCACGAAGGAGCCGTGGTCGATCCGCTTGCCGTCGTCAAACCAGGTGTCCTGGTGCGCGTCGAATTGGATGAGCGATAGCGGACCGTGGATCGCCGCATGGGCCTTGAGCAAAGGCCACGTCACGAAATGGTCGCCGCCGAGCGAGATCAGCGTGGCGCCGGAGCGCAGGATCTTGGTCGCCTCACGCTCGATCGTCGCCGGCGTCTTCTGGTGGTTGCCATAGTCGAGCAGGCAGTCGCCATAGTCGACGACGGCCAGGCTTTCGAACAGATCGCGATGGAACGGGTATTGCGGATCGTTGTCGAAAATCGCCGAGGCCCGCCGGATTGCCTGCGGACCGAAGCGCGCGCCGGGCCGGTTGGAGACCGCTGCGTCGAAGGGAATGCCCCAGACGACGGCTTCCGCGCCCGCCAGTCTCTTCGTGTATTTGCGCCGCATGAAGGACAGCGCGCCGGCATAGGTCGGATCGCCGGCCGCACTCTTGATGCTGCTTGCGGTGAAGGCGTGATCAATCGACTTGGAAGGCATCCGCAATTTCCTTCGACCCGGGCGATATGGATCACCTATCCGTCTGGCTCGGAAATTGCCACTGCAAAAGGGCACGCCGGATATTCCGGCCGCCCTGTTCCAAACCCGTACGGTAAAATGCGCCGGAATGGCACAGGTCGAAAAACCGGAGCGCTATCCTGTCCGGACTTGGGGCGCCGCGAGCTCTGTTCATGCGTACGCGGTTGGGCGCCGGATGGGAAGAAGCCCGCGAAGAGTGCTCTTCGCGGGCTTCGCCATTAATCCGGATGAAATGCTTAGCGCTTGGAGAACTGGAACGACCGGCGGGCCTTGGCCCTGCCGTACTTCTTGCGCTCGACGGTGCGGCTGTCGCGGGTAAGGAAGCCACCCTTCTTGAGCACGCCGCGCAGCGCCGGCTCGTAATAAGTCAGCGCCTTGGAGATGCCGTGACGCACCGCGCCCGCCTGGCCGGAAAGACCGCCGCCGGCAACGGTGGCGACGATGTCGTACTGGCCATCACGGTTGGAGGCGACGATCGGCTGGCGAAGCACCATCTGCAGGACCGGCCGCGCGAAATAGGCGGCGAATTCCTTGTCGTTGACGGTAATCTTGCCCGAACCGGGCTTGATCCAGACGCGGGCAATGGCGTCCTTGCGCTTGCCGGTGGCGTAGGCGCGACCCGACTTGTCCAGCTTCTGCACATGAACAGGGGCAGCCGCCTCTGTAGCGCCGGTCGCGGCGCCGAGGTCTTGCAGGGAAGAAAGTTCAGCCATTACTGGGCCCTCTTGTTCTTGCTGTTCAGCTTGCCGACGTCGAGCGTCTCGGGCTGCTGGGCGGTATGGGGATGTTCGGCGCCGGCATACACGCGCAGATTCTTCATCTGGCGGCGGCCGAGCGGGCCACGCGGGATCATGCGTTCGACGGCCTTTTCAAGGACACGCTCGGGGAAACGGCCCTCGAGCAAATCGCGCGCCGTACGCTCCTTGACGCCGCCCGGATGGCCGGTGTGCCAGTAATAGACCTTGTCGGAATATTTCTTGCCAGTGAAGGAAACCTTGTCGGCATTGACGATGATGACGTTGTCGCCGTCATCGACATGCGGGGTGAAGGTCGGCTTGTGCTTGCCGCGCAGACGGTTGGCGACGATGGAGGCAAGACGGCCGACGACGAGACCCTCGGCGTCGATCAGCACCCACTTCTTCACCACGTCCGCAGGCTTCTGCGAAAAGGTTGGCATGGTTTCTTCTTTCGGTTCGGACCTTCCGATTCATAGAATGAAAAGGGAAGGCGTTTCTTGTTGCTTGGATTTACCGCGTGTTACGGTAAAATTGAACGGCAGCCCCGAGGGACCGCAATTCGCGTTGGCTTATACGTTGGGCAAGGGATGGCGTCAAGCAAGGTGTGCCGGGGGGAGAAAAGATTTAGTGATATAAATCAATAGCCTACAAGTGAGGTAATATAATACCATATATTATGCGGACATTTGATATGAGCCGCCGGCAGTTCGGCCCCCCGCCCGTCTTTTCCGTTAATGCTTGGCTTCGATTTCCTTGCGCGCCGCGCTGGCAAGGAAGGCTGATCGCGTGAGGCCGCGCTCTTGTGCAGCGGTATCGATGGCGCGCAACATGCCACGTTCGAAGGTAAGATTGGCTCGCACGACAGCGGTGTCGTTGTCGATGAACGGCACCGATATCAGATAGCCGCCGGAAGCCAACGCTTCGCGGACATCATCCCGCGCAACAATATCCTCATGAAGGGAGGGTGCAGGAAGGGGCATGTCCTCCGCCCACAAATTGCGGCGCTTCCACGGCATTGGGCACGATGTCATCCTGGCGGTCGGCTGCGGAAAAGACGCCGGGAAGATCAGGGAAACGCACCTCGAACGCGCTGTCGCGATCCTTTTCGATAAGAGCGAGATAGGTCTTCACTTTAGCCATCCAGCCTGTTTTGCTATTTCACGAGCCGTGCCTGCCGGCAAATCCTTCTTCGGGTGCGGCGCGATCATAACGGTTCCACCCTTGCGAAGCCTATGATGCGAGCCCCGGACCGAGATCTCTTCGAAACCATTTTTCAGCAAACGCTTTATAATCTCGCGGCTGTCCCGCTCCATGGCTTCTCCGTGTGCATTTATATGCGCACTAAGGCTATTTTGCAGGTCTAACCCCGCTTGGGCGGGATCGAATAGGTGCCGGTCGCCTGAGCGACGAGTTGCTGCTCCGGACCGGCGGTCATCTCGATATCGAACACCATCAGATTGCGGCCGAGCTTGAGGATGCGGCAGCGCCCGTCGACCGGTCCGGCGCCGGCCTTGCGCATGAAATTGATCGATATGTTGGTGGTGACCGAAAGGGCGTCCGGCCCGGCATGGCTGAGTACGCAGGCATAGCCCCCCAGATCCGCGAGGGCGAACAGCGATGGTCCGGCAACCGTGTCTCCCGGCCTGAGATGCTCGTGGGTCGCGTTGAGCCGTATCGTACAACCGCCCGGGAACACTTCGGTGACCACGAAATCGAGCCTGTCCCGATTGATTTGTGGAAAGACCTGGCGGAGGAGCTCGTTTATCTCCTCGGCGTTCATGACCGGAATCAATTGCTCCCTCATGCGTACTCCTGGATTCGCGAAGGCCGACGGCATTCCTGCTTCCTTTCGCGCGATCGTGCCATTACTTTCAAGGTCAGTACTGCGAATGCGCGGAGAAAAACAATGGCGGAAGTGCTCAAGCTGAAACCCAACGAGGCAGAGGGGCCGGTGCTCTCCGAGCAGCATGACGGAATATTGCGCCTTACCCTCGCAAACCCGCCGGCAAACGCACTTTCGATGGCGGTGATGGCGACGTTGCGGGAAGAACTCGAACGCGCCCGCGACGACAAGGCGGTGCGTGTCATCGTGCTCGCCTCCACTGGCCGTATTTTTTCCGCGGGGCACGATCTCAAGGAAATGACGGCGCACCGGGCCGACGCCGACCGCGGGCGCGCCTTCTATGAAAAAGCCATGGGCGCGTGCTCGGCGTTGATGCAGACGATCGTGCATCATCCCAAGCCGGTTGTCGCCCAGGTGGACGGACTGGCGACGGCGGCCGGATGCCAGCTTGTGGCGTCCTGCGATCTGGCCTTCGCGTCCGACCAGGCGACGTTCTGCACGCCGGGCGTCAATATCGGCCTCTTCTGCTCGACGCCGATGGTGGCGCTGTCGCGCAACGTGTCGCGCAAGCACGCCATGGAAATGCTCCTGACTGGCGAGACGATCGACGCTTCGGGCGCCCGCGAATTCGGCCTGATCAACCGCGTGGCGCCGCGCGAATATCTCGCTCAAGTGGTGACCAAGTACGCGCAAACCATTGCGTCCAAGTCGCCTTTGACGCTCAAGATCGGCAAGGAAGCCTTCTACGCACAGGCGGAGATGGGATTGGCGGAAGCCTATGATTATGCGTCCGGGGTCATGGTCGAGAACATGATGACTCGCGACGCCGAGGAGGGCATCGGCGCCGTCGTCGACAAGCGCACGCCGCAATGGACAGGGGAGTGATGGAGCCGCGCATCTCCATCGTCACCATAGCGGTTGACGACCTTGACCGCGCGGCGGCCTTTTATGAGGCGATGGGACTTGTCCGCCACCGTATCAGGGACGGTGTCGCCTTTTTTCAGATGGGCGGCGCCATCCTCGGCCTCTTCCCGCGCAAGAGCGCCGAGGAGGATACGGGGGTTACGTTCGGGCGGCCGCCGCCATCGGCGATCTACCTTGCCTATAACACGCGTTCCGACGCCGAGGTCGAAGAAGTGCTCGTGACGGCGGAAAAGGCCGGCGGCCGTATCGTCAAGCCGGCGCAGCGGGCTTTCTGGGGCGGCTGGTACGGCTATTTCGCCGACACGGAAGGCAATTTATGGGAAGTCGCCCACAACAAGGACTTTCCGCTCGACGCTGATGGCAATATATCCCTACCGCTATGAACCACGATACCTACGACAATTCCTATATTTCCGGCATCCTGAATTCGGTGAAGACGATCGCCATGGTCGGCGCCTCGGCGAACGATGTCAGGCCGAGCTTCTTCGTGCTCAAATATCTCATCGACAAGGGGTTCCGCGTCTTTCCGGTCAATCCGGGGCAGGCGGGCAAGGAGATCCTCGGCCAGCATGTCTATGCACGACTGGCCGATATTCCCGAGCCCATCGACATGGTCGATGTTTTCCGGTCATCGGATGCGGCGTCCGGGGTGGTCGATGAGGCGCTGCAGCTTAATCCGCTGCCGAAGGTCATCTGGATGCAGCTCGGCGTCCGCAATGACGAGGCGGCGGCCAAGGCGGAAGCCGCCGGCATCAAGATCGTCATGAACCGCTGCCCCAAGATCGAATACGGCAAGCTGTCGGGCGAAATCGGCTGGAACGGCGTTCGCTCCGGCATCATCTCGTCGAAAAAGCCGATCCTGCGTAGCGGGTTTCAGAGTTTCGGCATTCGCCAGAAATGAGAAACGGCGAATGGTGAATAGCGAATAGTGAATGGTACAAAACCGCTGTGCCGGCGCGCTTGGCGCAATCTGATTGCTTGCAAACCGTGACGGGCCGTTAGACCCTGCCATTCACCATTCACCACACCGAGGGAGGAATTTCCATGAACCAGCGCACGCCCGGCTTCAACACGCTCGCCATCCATGCCGGCGCCAAACCCGATCCGGCGACCGGCGCACGCGCCACGCCGATCTACCAGACCACCGCCTACGTGTTCGATGACGTCGACCATGCCGCCTCGCTGTTCGGGCTGAAGGCGTTCGGTAACATCTATACCCGCATCATGAACCCGACCCAGGCGGTGCTGGAGGAACGTATCGCCGCGCTTGAAGGCGGAACGGCGGCGCTGGCGACGGCATCGGGGCACGCGGCGCAGCTGCTGATCTTCCATACCCTCATGCGCCCGGGCGAGAACTTCATTGCCGCGCGCAAGCTCTATGGCGGCTCCATCAACCAGTTCGGCCACGCCTTCAAGAATTTCGACTGGCAGGTGCGCTGGGGAGACACCGACGATCTGTCGACCTTCGAGAGCCAGATCGACGACAAGACGCGCTGCATTTTCGTCGAGAGCCTGGCCAATCCGGGCGGCACCTTCGTCGATCTTCGCGGCAATCAGCGCGATCGCGCGCAAGCATGGCATTCCGCTCATCGTCGATAATACGATGGCGAGCCCTTACCTCGTTCGCCCGATCGAGCACGGCGCCGATATCGTCGTACATTCGCTGACCAAGTTCGTCGGCGGCCATGGCAACTCAATGGGCGGCGCCATCGTCGATGCCGGCACCTTCGACTGGTCGAAATCGGGCAACTACCCGATGCTGTCGGAGCCGCGTCCCGAATATGGCGGCATCGTGCTGCACGAGACCTTCGGCAATTTCGCCTTCGCCATTGCCGCCCGTGTGCTCGGCCTGCGCGATTTCGGCCCGGCTATCTCGCCGTTCAACGCGTTCCTGATCCTCACCGGCTGCGAGACGCTGCTCGCTCCGGATGCAGCGCCAATGCGACAACGCGCTCAAGGTCGCCGAATGGCTGGAGAAGCAGCCGCAGGTGAAGTGGGTGTCCTATCCTGGCCTGCCGTCCGATCCGAACCATGCGCTGCAGCAGAAATATTCGCCGCTCGGCGCGGGCGCTGTCTTCACCTTCGGGCTGAAGGGCGGCTTCGAGGCGGGCGTCAAAGTGGTGGAAGGCGTCGAGCTCTTTTCGCATCTGGCCAATATCGGCGACACCAAATCGCTGATTATCCATCCGGCTTCGACCACCCACCGGCAATTGTCCGACGAGCAGAAGACCGCTGCCGGCGCCGGCCCAGACGTGATCCGGCTGTCGATCGGAATCGAGGACGCCGATGACATCATCGCCGATCTGGAGCAGGCGTTGAAGAACGCGGGGTGAGGGGCCGAAGTGCGCTTTTGCGAAAGCGCTTGATCGGTTTGTTCACTGAACCTTTCGGGCGAGCGAGGGCGGGCTTGCGTAGCACCGTCCCGCCACCCTATTTATTGGGCAAATGCTTCCAGAACCGATTCTGCAGCTGCGGAATGGCTCCCGACAAAAGGACGATTGATGAAAAGCCCGACCGAAACCTTCATGAACCTCGTGCCGATGGTGGTCGAGCAGACCAATCGCGGTGAGCGCGCTTATGACATCTTCTCGCGCCTGCTCAAGGAGCGCATCATCTTCATTACCGGCCCGATCGAGGACGGCATGTCGACGCTGGTTTGCGCGCAGCTTCTGTTCCTCGAGGCGGAGAACTCCAAGAAGGAGATCAACCTCTACATCAACTCGCCCGGCGGCGTGGTCACCTCGGGCCTCGCCATCTACGACACGATGCAGTTCATCAAACCGGCGGTTTCGACGCTGTGCGTCGGTCAGGCGGCTTCCATGGGCTCGCTGCTTCTGTGCGCCGGCCACAAGGACATGCGTTTCACCACGCCGAACGCCCGCATCATGGTGCACCAGCCTTCCGGCGGCTTCCAGGGGCAGGCATCGGATATCGAACGCCATGCCCAGGACATCATCAAGCTGAAGCGGCGCCTGAACGAGATCTACGAGACCCATACCGGCCGCGACTACGAGACGATCGAAAAGACGCTCGACCGCGACCATTTCATGACAGCGGACGAAGCCAAGGAGTTTGGCATCGTCGACAAGGTCATTTCATCGCGCGAGGCGATGGAATCGCAGGTGGAAAAGGCGGAGTGATCACGTCCCGGCCAAGGGAGATGACGTGAATTTGAATCGTTCTGCGTCATTTCTGTCACAATCGGCTGTTCACTGGGGCCACAAGACGACCTACGTTAAGCCTATGTTGATTTTCAAAGGCATAACTTTGCTACAGAATCAACGGAATGTTGCCGCGTTTTCTGATTCGTGGTTCGTACGGAAAGGGCGCCAAGGCATGTTGGCAATGACTGCTTCTGGCAATAGGATTGCAGCGTCGGAAGGAGCCGATTGGCCGAACGCTACGAAAAAAGGAACGTAAGACATGAGCAAGGTCGGCAACGCGGGGGGTGGCGACTTCCAAGAATACCCTCTACTGCTCTTTCTGCGGCAAGAGCCAGCATGAAGTCCGCAAGCTGATTGCCGGACCGACAGTTTTCATCTGCGACGAGTGCGTCGAACTGTGCATGGACATCATCCGGGAGGAGAACAAGACCTCCATGGTGAAGTCGCGCGAGGGCGTGCCGACTCCGCAGGAAATCATAAAGGTCCTCGACGACTATGTGATCGGTCAGCCCTACGCCAAGCGCGTGCTGTCCGTCGCCGTCCACAACCATTACAAGCGGCTGGCGCATGCCGGCAAGAACAACGACGTCGAACTGGCCAAGTCCAACATCCTGCTGATCGGCCCCACGGGCTGCGGCAAGACGCTGCTCGCCCAGACGCTGGCGCGCATCATCGACGTGCCTTTCACGATGGCTGACGCCACGACGCTGACCGAAGCCGGCTATGTCGGCGAGGACGTGGAAAACATCATCCTCAAGCTGTTGCAGTCAGCCGACTACAACGTGGAGCGGGCGCAGCGCGGCATCGTCTATATCGACGAGATCGACAAGATCAGCCGTAAGTCCGACAACCCGTCGATCACCCGCGACGTGTCGGGCGAGGGCGTGCAGCAGGCGCTTTTGAAGATCATGGAAGGCACCGTGGCTTCGGTGCCGCCGCAGGGCGGCCGCAAGCACCCTCAGCAGGAATTCCTGCAGGTGGACACGGCCAACATCCTGTTCATCTGCGGCGGAGCCTTTGCTGGCCTCGACAAGATCATTTCGGATCGCGGGCGCAAGACATCGATTGGCTTTTCGGCCACGGTTGCCTCGCCGGACGATCGGCGTTCCGGCGAGCTCTTCCGCAAGGTCGAGCCGGAGGATCTGCTGAAATTCGGGCTCATTCCCGAATTCGTCGGCCGTCTGCCTGTTCTGGCGACGCTCGAGGATCTGGATGAGCCGGCGCTGATCCAGATTTTGATGGAGCCCAAAAACGCTCTGGTGAAGCAGTATCAGCGCTTGTTCGAGATGGAGAACGTCGAACTGACGTTCCACGAGAACGCGTTGTCGGCGATCGCCAAGCGCGCCATCGAGCGCAAGACCGGCGCGCGCGGGCTGCGATCCATCATGGAAGCGATCCTGCTCGACACGATGTTCGAACTTCCGGCGCTGGAAGGCGTCCGCGAAGTGGTGATCTCGGAAGAAGTGGTGTCGGGCAACGCCAGGCCGCTCTACATCTACTCCGATGCCAAGAAGGAAAAAGGCAACGTTAGCGCTTGAGCGTTCCGTTTTTGACGAACCGGCTCCTTTGCTTGTTTGTCCTGCCGGCCAGGCAGGACGGCCTCTTGATCTTCGCGATTGCAGCATCCACTTAAACGGCATGAAGTCGTGGGGAAATTCCGCGCCGCAAAAACACCCGTCTAAAGGGTCATGGGCGGAACCAGCCATTGCCGTTAAACTGAGATTCGCGGTCGGCCAGACGGCGGCCGCGGAATGAAAGGCAAGAAAATGACCAAGTCACCCCGTTCTTCGGGCGCAGCTTCCGCCAAGGCAGCTTTCGCGGTTCTGCCGTTGCGCGACATCGTCGTATTCCCGCACATGATCGTGCCGCTTTTCGTCGGGCGCGAGAAGTCGATCAAGGCGCTAGAAGAGGTGATGGGAGCGGACAAGCAGATCCTGCTCGCCACCCAGATGAACGCCGCCGATGACGACCCGGAGGCCAGCGCGATATTCGACGTCGGCACGTTGGCCAATGTGCTGCAACTGCTCAAGCTGCCGGACGGCACCGTCAAGGTGCTGGTCGAAGGCACGGTGCGCGCCAAGATCACGCGCTTTACCGAGCGTGAAGAGTTTCACGAAGCGGAAGCGGATGTTCTAACCGAACCCGGCGAGGAAGAGGTCGAGATCGAAGCGCTTGCGCGGTCGGTCGTCGCCGATTTCGAAAATTACGTGAAGCTGAACAAGAAGATTTCACCTGAAGTGGTTGGCGCCGCTAGCCAGATCGACGACTATTCCAAGCTCGCCGACACGGTGGCCTCGCATCTCGCGATCAAGATTCCCGAGAAGCAGGAGATGCTGGCGACGCTTTCCGTCAAGGAGCGTCTGGAAAAGGCCATGGGCTTCATGGAGTTGGAAATCTCCGTCCTTCAGGTGGAGAAGCGCATCCGCTCGCGCGTCAAGCGCCAGATGGAGAAGACGCAGCGCGAATACTATCTCAACGAGCAGATGAAGGCGATCCAGAAGGAGCTCGGCGAGGGCGAGGATGGCCGCGACGAATTCGTCGGAACTCGAGGAGCGCATCAAGAAGACCAAGCTCTCCAAGGAAGCCCGTGAAAAGGCGAATGGCGAGTTGAAGAAGCTGCGTTCCATGTCGCCCATGTCGGCGGAAGCGACGGTCGTGCGCAATTATCTCGACTGGCTGCTGTCCATCCCGTGGAACAAGAAGTCGAAGCTCAAGCACGATCTGGATTATGCCCAGGAAGTGCTGGATGCCGACCATTTCGGCCTGGACAAGGTCAAGGACCGCATCGTCGAGTATCTCGCGGTGCAGAGCCGCCAGAACAAGCTGAAGGGGCCGATCCTGTGCCTCGTCGGACCTCCCGGCGTCGGCAAGACCTCGCTCGGCAAGTCGATCGCAAGCGCCACGGGCCGTGAGTTCGTGCGCATGGCGCTTGGCGGCGTTCGCGACGAGGCCGAGATCCGTGGCCACAGGCGCACCTATATCGGCTCGATGCCCGGCAAGGTCATCCAGTCGATGAAGAAGGCCAAGAAGTCCAACCCGCTCTTCCTGCTCGACGAGATAGACAAGATGGGCATGGATTTCCGCGGCGATCCGTCATCGGCGCTGCTGGAAGTGCTCGACCCGGAGCAGAATTCGACCTTCGCCGATCACTATCTTGAGGTCGAATATGATCTGTCGAGCGTCATGTTCGTGACGACGGCCAATACGCTGAACATCCCGGCGCCCCTGATGGACCGCATGGAGATCATCCGTATCGCCGGCTACACGGAAGACGAGAAGGTCGAGATCGCCAAGCGGCACCTGCTGCCGAAGGCGGTTCGCGACCATGCCTTGAAGGCCGAGGAATTCTCGGTGAGCGACGAGGCCTTGCGGGCGATCGTCCAGACCTACACGAGGGAAGCCGGTGTCCGCAGTTTCGAGCGTGAGCTGATGAAGCTGGCGCGTAAGGCGGTGACCGAAATCCTTCGCAGCAAGGGCGAAAAGAAGGCGGTGCATGTCACGGCGGAGAACCTCTCCGACTATCTCGGCGTGCCGCGTTTCCGTTTCGGCCAGGTCGAGGGCGAGGATCAGCTCGGCGTCGTGACCGGACTGGCCTGGACCGAGGTCGGCGGCGAATTGCTGACGATCGAGGGCGTCATGATGCCCGGCAAGGGCCGCATGACGGTGACGGGCAATCTGAAGGATGTGATGAAGGAATCGATCTCCGCCGCGGCATCCTATGTCCGCAGCCGGGCCGTCGATTTCGGCATCGAGCCGCCGCTATTCGAAAAGCGGGACATCCATGTCCACGTTCCGGAAGGTGCGACGCCCAAGGACGGTCCTTCGGCGGGCGTGGCGATGGCAACCGCCATCGTCTCGGTGATGACCGGCATTCCCGTCCGCAAGGATGTCGCCATGACCGGCGAGATCACGTTGCGCGGCCGGGTGTTGCCGATCGGCGGCCTAAAGGAAAAGCTGCTGGCGGCGTTGCGCGGCGGCATCAAGAAGGTGCTTATTCCGGAGGAAAACGCCAAGGATCTGGCGGATATTCCGGACAATGTGAAGAGCGGCATGGAGATCATACCGGTCTCCCGCGTCGGCGAAGTTCTGCGCCATGCCTTGGTGCGGATGCCCGAGCCGATCGAGTGGACGGAGCCGGTCGATACTGCGCCGGCCAAGACGGATACGCTCGACGATAGCGGTGCGCAGACCATCGCGCACTGACGCAACGTCATGCATGAAGGAAAAGCCGGGCCTTGCGCCCGGCTTTTCTGTTAAAAAGCCCGGAAATCCGCCCTTTTCTTCGTTCGGTGTGTCGTTTCTGGCTTGGTTGTGCCGCAACTTCTATCTATGGTGCCGCTCGGCCGGTTGAGTTCGGTATGTCCGGTATTTCCTGAGGAAGGGGATTGTTTATGAATAAGAACGAACTGGTTTCCGCGGTCGCAGATGAGGCCGGCCTGGAAAAAGGGAAGGCGCAGGCGGCGGTCGATGCGGTGTTTTCCGTTATCACCGGCGAACTCAAGAAGGGCGGCGACGTCCGTCTGATCGGTTTCGGCAATTTTACGGTCGTCAAGAGGGAGGCGTCCACAGGCCGCAACCCGCAAACCGGCGCACCGGTGAATATCCCGGCCCGCAAGGCCCCGAAATTCGCGGCCGGCAAGGGCCTGAAAGACGCAGTGAACTGAGGACGGCATTCCGTTCTATCGTCGAGAGAGCCGGGGAAATTCCCGGCTTTTTTCGTTTCGGGCACGTGTTGCGTGACCTTCGGTCCTAAAGCCCGGTCCATTCAGACTTTATCGGCGACCGCCGCGACATGGCGTGAAAACGCCGGCGTCTGCATCAGCGCCTTGCAGCGCGCGAAGCGTCCGTCGGCATAGGCGCGGAAATCCTCGGCGGGGTTCTTGTTGGCGAGCTGTATCAGCCCCCAGAGGGTCCACAAAAGGTCGCACATCGCCTTGTAGAGGACGATGCGGCCGCGCTCGCCCGGCGTCGGGTCGCCCTGGAAATAGGCGCGCATCATCTCGTCTTCCTGGTCGGCATCGAAGCCGCCTTCCACCGCGAGGTCGCCGAGGTCCCAAAGCGGATCGTTCATGCCGGCATATTCCCAGTCGACAATCCACATGCGCTCGCCGGTATCGAGGAAATTCTCGCACAGCGGATCGCAGTGGCAGGGGGCGAGCGGCAGACCGTGCGCCTGCAGCGCCGCGCGCACCGACTGGCCTCGGCCTCGCGCACGACATCGTGGTAGCCGGCGGGCAGGGCGACGTCCTTGGTCGACAGCATTTTCAGGTAGTCGTCGATCATCGAAAACAGTTCGAAGCGGAACGGGAAGGCGGCGCCTGCTGTCGTGCAGCCGGCGAAAGGCGCCTCCGGCCCGCGCCGGCGAACCTCGCCGCTCGCTTGAACCCGTCCGGCGACATCGTCTCGGCGCCATCGATGAAGCGCGTCACCATGATGCCGCTCCGGCCATCGACGTAAAGCACCTCGGGACTGACGCCGGCCACCGCCGCGGCGCGCGCGGTGACCGCCTCGTTCGCCCGGTTGATATATTCCTCGGTGCCTTCGCCCGGCAGGCGCAAGCATTTGTCGCCGAGGCGGAAGACGCGGTTGGTCAAGCCGCCGAGCCGCTCGGCCGGCCCGTCATAGCCGGCGAGGGCGGGTATGGCCGCGATGGCGGCGCGAATGTCGTCATCCATGTGAATTCTCCCCTTTTCGCGCGGTTTGAATTTGAAGTTCCCAAGCGCGAATGCGAGAATTTCAAATCCACCCCACTGCCGGTTGAAGGCTTCGGCCGATGAACCAACATGAATCGGCCGGGAGGAAAGAAAGAGGCGATCAATGGCTGAGGCAAAGCATGGCGGCGCGCTTGGCGCGGTGTACGAGGCGAAGGCGCCCGGCGAGGTCGCGGCGCTGTATGATGGCTGGGCAGAGACCTACGATGCCGACATGTCGACGGCCGGCTATCGCCACCCGACGATCTGCCTGGCGCTGCTTTCCCGGCACTTGCCGCGCGGCGCGACGCCGCTGCTCGACGCCGGAGCCGGCACCGGCCTATTGGCGAATGGCTGACGATCATGGGCTATCCCAATGTCGAGGCGCTGGACATCTCGGAAGGCATGCTGGCGCGGGCCGCCGCCAAGGGCTGCTATTCGGCGCTGCACCGGCTGGCGCTGGGCGGCGAATTGCCGTTCGCAGACGGCCAGTTCGCCGGCATTGTTTCGGCGGGGGTGTTCACCACCGGCCATGTCGGCGTCGAGGGGCTGGACGAGCTGATCCGCATCTGCCGTCCTGGCGGCGCGATCGTGCTGACGGTCAAGAACACGCTGTGGGAAGAGGCTTTTCGCGAAACATCAATACCCATGTCGCGAAAGGCGTCATCACGCTCGCCGAGGAGACCGCGCCCTACGTCTCCATGCCGGGCAGCAAGGCACGATCCCGAGCCGGGGCGTGGTGCTGCGGCGAATGTGAAGCCCCGCGCGCACCGAAGCCGGGCGCTTTACGGACGGGCGGAAGATGCAACCAAACCCGTCTCTGGTCGATTATTCGTCTGCGCAAGGTCGCGGCCCCGGCTGCGATCGAGGCGCATCAATTCACGACTTCAATAACGGGCAAGGAGAACAGAATGGGTTTTGACCAATATCACGAGCCGGCCGACGAACTGCCGCAGAAGGTGCGCAGTTTCGCGCGCATGATCGCGTCGCTGACCGAGGAGGCCGAGGCGATCAACTGGTACGAGCAGCGCATCGCTGTGGAAAAGGACGCCCAGGCCCGCGCCATCATGAAGAATGCGCAGACCGAAGAGTTCAAGCATTTCGGCATGGACCTTGAATGGCTGCTGCGCGCCAAGCCGGACTGGCGCGCCGAACTGAAGGAGATCCTCTTCACCACCGGCGACATCGTCAAGGCGGGCGAGAAGGGCGAAAAGAAGGTGGATTAGGGAAGCCGAACCCAGGGAGACCGAACGATGAACGACCCGAAAAACACTGCCGACGATAGCGGCACGACGCAGGCCGAACGGCTGGCGATCCGCACCGGCATCACCGGCGATCAGGCGCAGGACCTGATCGACCGCATCGGCCATGGCGACGAGGAAGCGCTGGAAGCGGCGGCGCTGGAACTGAAGCGCGGCTCGCCGCTGCCGTAAGGCGGCGGGCCACGCCGGCCAGTTGCTGGCAAGGCCGCTGGAAGAGGCCGTTTCAGCCCCGACGTGCCGCGTCGATGGTGGCGACGTCGATCTTCTGCATGCTCATCATCGCGTCGAAGGCGCGCTTCGCCTCGGCGCCACCGGCCCGCATCGCCTCGGTCAGCGTGCGCGGCGTGATCTGCCAGTTCACGCCCCATTTATCCTTGCACCAGCCGCACTCGCTTTCCCGGCCTCCATTGCCGACGATGGCGTTCCAGTAGCGGTCGGTCTCTTCCTGGTCGTCGGTGGCGATCTGGAAAGAGAAGGCCTCCGAATGCTTGAACTGCGGCCCGCCATTGAGCCCGATGCAGGGAATGCCGCAGACGGTGAACTCGACCACCAGCACGTCGCCCTGCTTGTTGCCCGGATTGTCGCTCGGCGAGCGCCAGATGTTGCCGACCTTCGAATCGGGAAAGACGGAGGCATAGAAATTGGCGGCGGCCTCGGCGTCCTTGTCGTACCAGACGCAAATGGTGTTTTTCGCGATTGCCATGGGTGGTCTCCTCTTTGATCAAATTGCCCGTCCTGAACGACGGCTGAGCATAGGACGTTCCGCGGCCAGCCAACCCGACAGGCCGGGCGAGAAAAATCCGGTGTCTTCCTTCGTGTCCGCGATGGCGGACCTCGCGCACCGGCTGGGACAATCTGGTCTTGCAGTACTATAAAGTTGTCACGACGTGTCGTTCAGCGCCGAGAAGGCGAGCCCGTGGAGATCGCTCAACACTTCGTGGACCGCGTGCGCGGGTCGCGGGTTTCCTCGCGGATGATGGCCCGGCGGCCGGCCGGGACGCAGTGGCCAGATGCGCCTGGGCCGGGTCGGCCCGGCGCCGCGACTTTCCCACGCTCTGGCCTGTGCCGCCCGCCAGCGGGCGAAGCGCCGCGCATGGCGCGGCAGGTCGTCGAGCACGTCGGCCAGCGCATGGAGGCGCATCAAAAGCCGCGCCGCGCCGACCGAATCGTCGGGCGACGGCTCCCGCGGCTCGGCGATCGCGAAAAGCGTTGTGAGGCCGGGGACCGAGATGCGCGGCACGCCCGCATGCGGAACCCACCGCTGTTTCCAGCGCGGCAGCGGATCGAAGAGCGGCAGGGCGTGCGCAGCGGTTTTCGGCGGCGTGGCAGGTCCGCCCGCCCTGTGCGGCGTCACCGCGTCCGACCGCACTTTGCGCCGGACCACGGCGAGGCCGCGCGCCGCGACGATGACGAGCCGACGCGCGGCGGCCTCGGCCGGACGCAACAGGGCAAGCAGAGCGCGGCGGAGACGGCGTGGCAGGGTGGCTTCCCTACCCGCTGCATCCAAAGTCGGAAATCCAGCCATGGCGACGAGCATCGCCAGGATGCGCCTCAGCGCCTCGCGGTGTTTCTCGATTGCAAAATTCCAGTCCAACGCCGTCTCCCCGCTCTGCGGCGGGCATAGTATCGGCGATGCTGGAGGGGTGTGGATAAAGGAGGGGAGGGTGGCGGTGGCGCCCCTTGCTTAGTCATCCTCGGGCAAGTGGAGCGAAGCGGAACGCCACCCGAGGATCCATACCTGACCATCGATCGTCTCTGGGGTGTCGCGGAACCGGGCGCCGTCGGTTCGCCGCCCCACCCTGCCGCATGGCTGAGGCATGGATCCCAGGGTCTGCGCGACGGCTGGAGCCTGCCCTCGGGCCGGCCAACGGCCTGACCCGGGGGCCTGCTCCGCCCTGGGATGACGAAGGCGCGTGTCGACGCGTCGGACTTCGTCTAGTCTGCCCGGATGACCGGATACGTCTACATGACCGCAAGCCAGAAGCGCGGCACGATCTATATCGGCGTCACCAACGATCTCGGCCGCCGCATACCGGAACACAAGTCGGGGATGGGCTCGCGCTTCACCGCGCGCTACGGCGTGCAACGGCTGGTCTGGTACGAAGAACATTTCGATATACGTGATGCCATCCAGCGCGAGAAATCGCTGAAGCGCTGGTTGCGCCAGTGGAAGATAGACCTCATCGAGAAGAACAATCCCGACTGGAATGAACTGTTTGTCGGACTGGGGTGGTAGAAGCGCTTTGTCGCCCCTCTCTTCGTCATCCTCGGGGCATAAAGCGCGGCGGCTCTCTCTTTCCTTTCGTCATCCTCGGGCAAGCGAAGGCGAAGCCGAGCGCGACCCGAGGATCCATGCCGGAGCATCGATCGTGTCTTGGATGGTGCAGACCGGGCGTCCTTCGCCCACCGCCTCACGCGGCCGCATGGCTGAGGCATGGATCCCAGGGTCTTCGCGACGGCCTTCGGCCTGCTCCGCCCTGGGATGACGAAGGTGCGCGATGCGCGACACTGCGCTCAGGCTTGCGATCGACACGGAAGACGGCAGCGCGCGCCTACGCCGCTTCGTCGTCCTCGGGGCGTGAAGTGCGGCGGTTCCCTCTTTCCTTCGTCATCCTCGGGCTTGACCCGAGGATCCATGCCTGACCATCGATCGTATCCAAGGCGGCGCAGAACGGGGCGCCCTCCGCCAACCGCCGCATGCTGCCGCATGGCTGAGGCATGGATCCCAGGGTCTCCGCGACGGCCTTTCGGCCTACTCCGCCCTGGGATGACGAAGGTGCGCGATGCGCGACATGGCGCTCAGGCTCGCGATCGACACGAAAGACGGCAGAGCGCGCGCCTACGCCGCTTCGTCGTCCTCGGGGCGTGAAGTGCGGCAGTTTACTCTTTCCTTCGTCATCCTCGGGCTTGACCCGAGGATCCATGCCTGACCGTCGATCGTATCCAAGGCGGCGCAGAACGGGGCGCCCTCCGCCAACCGCCGCATGCTGCCGCATGGCTGAGGCATGGATCCCAGGGTCTCCGCGACGGCCTTTCGGCCTGCTCCGCCCTGGGATGACGAAGGTGCGCGATGCGCGACACGGCGCTCAGGCTCGCGATCGACACGGAAGACGGCAGCGCGCTGCGCCTACGCCGCTTCGTCGTCCTCCTCACACCCCCCGCACAAACCCGTCCAACACCCTTTTCTGCCCCGCCCGGTCGAAGTCGATCGTCAGCTTGTTGCCGTCGATGGCGGCGACGTTGCCGTTGCCGAATTTCTGGTGGAAGACGCGGTCGCCGATGCTGAAGGGGGAGGGGTCGGAGGACACCGACTTGGCCACCAGTTCGCCCTCGATGGTGCGGCTTTTGACGCTGGTGCGCCCCGCGCCGTAGCCTGAAATCGTCCTCGCCATAGCCGATGCGCTCGACCGCGTGGCCCGAGCGCGTGCCCCAGTTGCGGTCGGTCGCCTCGGTGCGGTTGGCTTGCGCGCGCTGCCAGCCCGGCGTGGCGTAGGTGTTGGAGAACGATTTTTCTCCGCCGACATCGTCGAAGCGCGAGGCGCCATAGGGGTTCTGCCGGCCGCCGCCGCGCCCGGGCGCGAAGGAGCCGCCGCCATAGCCGCCGTATGAATTGCCGGCGTCGGCCACCTCGATATGCGCCTCCGGCAATTCGTCGATGAAGCGCGAGGGGATGGTCGATTGCCATAGCCCGTGGATGCGCCGGTTGGAGACGAACCAGATGTGCAGGTTCTTCTTCGCCCGCGTCAGCCCCACATAGGCGAGGCGGCGTTCTTCCTCCAGCCCGGAACGGCCGCCCTCGTCGAGCGAGCGCTGGTGCGGAAACAGCCCTTCCTCCCAGCCGGGCAGAAACACGGTCTCGAATTCCAGCCCCTTGGCCGAATGCAGCGTCATGATGTTGACGGCGTCGAGGTCTGCGTTCTGCTCGGCATCCATGACCAGCGCGACATGCTCGAGGAAGGAACGCATCGACTCTCGAACTCCTCCATGGAGCGCATCAGCTCCTTGAGGTTGTCGAGCCGGCCCGGCGCTTCGGCCGAGCGGTCGTTCTTCCACATGTCGGTGTAGCCGGATTCTTCCAGGATCGTCTCGGCGAGTTCGGTATGCGGCGTCGAATCCAGCGCCGCCTGCCAGCGCGCGAAATTGGCCGCCACCTGGCGAAGTGCGGCGCGCGGCTTGGGCTTCATCTCGTCGCTCTCGGCAAGCTCGCCGGCCGCTTCCAGCATGGGAATGCGGCGGGCGCGGGCGACATCGTGGATCTGGCGGATCGCCGCCTCGCCGAGCCCGCGCTTGGGCAGATTGACGATGCGCTCGAAGGCGAGGTCGTCGGCGCCCTGCGCCACGACGCGGAAATAGGCCATGGCGTCGCGGATTTCCTGGCGCTCGTAGAAGCGCGGACCGCCGATGACGCGGTAGTTGAGGCCGAGCGTGACGAAGCGGTCCTCGAACTCGCGCATCTGGAAGGACGCGCGCACGAGGATCGCCATGTCGTTGAGGTTATGGCCCTTGCGCTGGGCGCTCTCGATCTCGTCGCCGACGGCGCGCGCTTCCTCCTCCGAATCCCAGCCGGCATGCACCGTCACTTTCGCGTCGTCGGGATCGGCGGCGTCGGTGAACAGCGTCTTGCCGAGCCGGCCCTCATTATGCGCGATTAGATGAGAGGCCGCGCCCAGAATATGCGCGGTGGAGCGGTAGTTGCGCTCCAGCCGGATGACGGTCGCGCCGGGAAAATCCTTCTCGAAGCGCAGGATATTGTCGACCTCCGCCCCGCGCCAGCCATAAATCGACTGATCGTCGTCGCCCACGCAGCAGATGTTGACTTTGCTTTGGCTCACGGGGCGTTCCGCGCCTGACGGCAAAGGCTCGGACGCCCGGTCGGGCTTGCGGCCTTCGGCCGTATGATGCGGCGCCGGCGATTGGCCAATCTCCTCCCTCAAGGGGGAGGTGGGGCGTTGGCCCTGAGGCCTCTGCGCCAGCAGGCGCAGCCACATATATTGCGCGGTATTCGTGTCCTGGTATTCGTCCACCAGAATGTATTTGAAGCGGCGATGATATTCCGCCAGCACGTCGGGATGGCCGCGCAGGATGCGGATCGGATGGCACAGAAGGTCGCCGAAATCGCAGGCGTTCAGCGTCCGCAGCCGTTCCTGGTAGGCGGCGTAGAGTTCGCGACCCTTGCCATTGGCGAAGGCACGCGCGTCGCCTTCCGGAATCTCGGTCGGCCCCAGCCCCTTGTTCTTCCAGCCGTCGATCATCATCGCGAACTGGCGCGCCGGCCAGCGCTTGTCGTCGAGCCCCTCGGCCTGGATAAGCTGTTTCAGGAGCCGGATCGACATCGTCGGTATCGAGAATGGTGAAGCCCGATTTCAGGCCCGCCAGTTCGGCATGGCGGCGCAAAATCTTGACGCCGATGGAATGGAACGTGCCCAGCCACGGCATGCCCTCGACCGCCTCGCCGACCAGAAGACCGATGCGCGTCTTCATTTCCCGCGCCGCCTTGTTGGTGAAGGTGACGGCGAGGATCTGCGAGGGAAAGGCGCGGCCGGTGGCAAGAATATGCGCGATGCGGGTGGTCAGGACGCGCGTCTTTCCGGTGCCCGCGCCGGCCAGCACCAGCACAGGCCCTTCGGTGGTCTCGACGGCGAGCCGCTGCTCGGGGTTCAGGCCCGTCAGATAGTCCGGGGCCGAGCCTTGCCGGGCCGCCATGGCGCGCGCGGCGATGCCCGAAGGGCGCTGCGGCGCGTTGTTCGGTTCGTCGAAAAAAGGAATGTCGTCGGAAAATCCGGCCATTGCCCCGAATGTAGTGATTCGGCAGCAAAAGGCCACTAAAAGACGGTGCGAAACGGGCGGGGAATGATTATTGCGGTTCGTTTCGCGGTGCCGCCGGTGCGCATGCTGCCGAAAGAAGGTTCTTGAGTTCGGCCTGGCTTTCCTCGCTCGATTGCCTGGCGAGAGGCTGCGCGGCCCACGCAACAATATCTTCGATCAACGGCTGGTTGTCCGGCGTCGTTGCCACCACATCGACTTTCCAGCCCGACCGATCCAGCAGAAGCAGGTAAACCTTGTCGTGAGCATGCGTCCGGGCTGCCGCCGCGCGCTGGAAGCGGGGATGTTCGAACCTGACATTGAACAAGGCCGATGCACCGATCTGCCGCGCCGCCGACTGCACCGCGGCGTCGAAGCCGTGGGTGAAATCAAAGAACTCGAAGGCAAGCTCGAAGAGAACGGCCTCCAGATCGGGGTGGACGGGAGCGGCGGGAAAAATCAAATCGGCATGCATGATGCGCTGGTATGCTAGCAATGTCAGTTAGTTAGCAAGTCACCATTGCAACCGTCCGGCGATAATCACGTGAACGGGATCAGGTCCTGGGCTTTTCCATGCGCGACAGGCGCCGGTCGGTGAAGTTGAGCCGCCCGGCCGCGATCGGCGCGACGATGCGGGCGAGGTCGGCATCGCCGGCGAGCGCCGAGTCGAGCTCGGTCATCTGGTTCATGGCGATGAGGTGCAGGATATCTAGGCGCACGCGGCCGTCGGGCGCACGGGGCAGGGCGACCACGGGCTGCACCAGATCGGCGGTGGCGGCATGGGCTTTCAGGTCGGACGGAGACAGGCCCGCCGCTTCGACGAAAGCGTAGATGCCGACGCCCTTTTTCGGCAGGGGGTAGAGCGTCAGCGCGATATCGGTAACGCCCGGCCGCGCCTTCAGCCCCGCCAGGATCACCGCGCCCTCGCGGTCGATGCGGTCGCCTGTGCCTTCGCCGTCGGACCATTTGAACAGGCCCTTGGTGATGAAATTGTAGAGCTTCTTGCCGCTCGCCATCCAGATGCGCGATGGCAGTGAGCGGCGGGCGAGGATGCGGCGCGCGGTTGGCGTCATCAGATGCGGCGCGAAGGCGCGCTTCTGTTTCAGCATGTGGCGGAAATCCTCATACGCCATCATTCGGTAGAGCCCGCCGCGCCGGCGATGACGCGAGGCAAGCTGAAAATCGATGATCGCGGCCAGTCCGTCCGGGGTCATCAGCCAGTTCTGCGGCTTGGCAAGGTCGTTATGGGTAATGCCGGCGCGGCGCAGCCGGCGCAGCAGCCGCTCCGCGTCGCGATACCATTGGCGTGTCGCCGGCCGCGCCAGATGCAGCGGCGCGCCCTCGCTCCATGTTCGGACCAGGCCGTCCTTGTCCGTCGAGATAAGCTGCGGCGTCCCGTCGATCCCGGCGACGGCGCGCAATGCGCGGATCTCGCGATTGGCCAGCACCCAGGCAAGCGGGCGCGACCACCAAGGAGCCGCCGACACGATCCGCCGTATTACCGGCGTTGCGGCGTCGCCGGCGAGGTGCCCCTTGTGCGTCTCTGAAAAGACATCGCGCTTGAGCACGGTTTCGCTGACGAAATCGGCCATGAACTTCCCTTTTGCCGCGTCGGTAGACGAAGGCGGGGAAGCGCGCAAGGGACGCCGCGGCAACGTATGTAATAGGCCGGGCGCTTCGTCCGGCCGGCCTGACTGCCTGTTTGGAAGAAGCGCCCGGCTAAGCAGCTACTCCGCCGCTTCGGCGAGAGCGGGATAGTCGGTGTATCCGGCCGCCCCGCCTTCATAGAAGGTTGACGTATCGGGTGCATTCAAGGGGGCGCCGATCGCGATGCGATGCGGAAGGTCCGGGTTGGCGATGAACAATTGGCCGAACGATACCGCGTCCGCTTCGTCGTCCGCCAGCAACTGCGCCGCGGTCTCGGCGTCGAGCCCCTGATTGGCGATGTAAACGCCGCCGAAGGCTCGCTTCAAGTCGGGACCAAGCCGAGGTGCGGCCTGCGATTCGCGCGCCAGGATGAAGGCGATCTTGCGCTTGCCGAGTTCGCGCGCAACGTATCCGAAGGTTGCTGGCAGGTTGCTGTCGCCCATGTCATGCGAATTGGCGCGCGGCGCCAGATGCATTCCGACACGTCCCGCGCCCCAAACGGATATCACGGCATCGGTGACTTCCAGCATCAACCGTGCGCGGTTCTCGATCGAGCCGCCGTAGCGGTCGGTGCGCGTGTTGGTGCCGTCTTGCAGGAACTGGTCGAGAAGATAGCCATTGGCGCCGTGGATCTCGACGCCATCGAAACCGGCTGCCTTGGCGTTCTCCGCGCCCTTGCGGAAGGCTTCGACCACGTCCTCTACTTCGCTGGTTTCCAGCGCGCGCGGCACCACGTAGTCGCGTATCGGCCGCAACAGGCTGACATGGCCCTTCGGGGCGATCGCGCTCGGCGCGACCGGCGGCTTTCCTTCATGAAAGATGGGATCCGAAATACGCCCGACATGCCAGAGCTGCAACAATATCCGGCCGCCTGCCTTGTGCACGGCTTTGGTGATCTCGCGCCAGCCTGCAACCTGTTCGTCCGACCAGATGCCGGGGGTTGCCGGGTAGCCGACGCCAGCCGGCGTGACGGAAGTCGCTTCGGTTATAATGACACCGGCCGAGGCGCGTTGGACGTAATATTCCTTCATCAACGCGTTTGGCGTCCGGCCCGGCATCGTCGATCGGTTGCGCGTCAATGGCGACATGACGATGCGGTTGGGGAGTTGAAGGTCACCCACGGTGATCGGATCGAATAGCTTTGGCATGGTGTGCTTGTCCTGTGTCTTGTCGCTCTTGTTCAACGAGTATTGAACAAATAGGAGCTTGGGTGCAGCGCAACAAGACCCGACATCGAAATCACCTCCAAAGCCGTTGTGAAGGGCGCCAATCCTTAAAGGCCTACGCCGCCTCCATTCCCGTGATCCAAAAAAAAGCCTGACCGGCAGGTTGCCGGTCAGGCTTTTACTCTCCACCGCTGAAGAAACGTTCAGCCCCCGAAATGGCTGGCTAAACCCGGTACGGAATCCGTTATTTCCTTCACAAGTCCCGGGCCGGCTGCCTTTTCGGCCTTGGCGAAAAGCTGAGTGCCGGCCTGTTCCACCTGCTCCATCGTCAGGCCGGAATTCCTCAGGCGTGAAACGCCGTTTATCAGCGCGCCGGCGCGTTCGCCGAGCGCTGAGCCAAGCATGTTCATCAACCCGCCGCCCGTGCCGCTAGCCGCCGGCGCCATGACATCGAAGCGTTGGGCGAGTTCGCGGGCTCCATCGATCTTGTCGAACAATTCATCGACCTTGGTGCCTGCCGCTTCGTGGTCGATGACGGAAAGGATCGTGCCAACCGTGCTTTGCGCCGTCGCGTCGTCGACATTGAGGCTCGACGCGACGGCTGAAACGATCTCCTGCACCTGAATGGCCATCGGCTAGTTCTCTTGCTTCAGGCGGGTATTGCAGGCGCTCCAGTATTGCGGCCATTTTTGGCCCGCCTTGAGCTTGTTGGCGGCCTTGTCGGATTGCCATTCGACGCTGCATTCATGGATGCGCTGCCGAAACGCGATCTGGCCAGCGCTGAGCGGCTTGCCGTTCTTGTCGACTTTCGGAACGGTATAGTTGGCCATCTTTTTGCTGGTGGTTTTCTGTTTCGGCTCATCCGGCACCGTGCTGGCATCCGAAGTGTCGTTCTTGATGCTGGCGGCGCAATCCGAATAGAACTGCGGCCATTTCTGGCCTTTCAGCGTGCCCGCTGTCTTGGCTTCCTGGTATTGCCCGCTGCAGATCTGTTGCGTCGTCTGATGGCCGGAGGTCTTTGCCTCTTTCATCGGCGCTGCTTTTTCCGGTGCGGCCATGGCCGAGGTGCCGGCCTTGCAATCCGCCATGAATTCTTTGCGCGTCTTGCCCGCCAGCGTATCTCCGGCCTTGGCGGCCTTGTATTGGGCCGTGCAGGACGGGGCCTTCGCGGTCATCGAGGAACTGGCCTTGTCGGCCTTCTTGGAGGAGTCCGCCTTCATCGACGATTTGTCGCTCGCGGCGGTCGCCGTGGTCTGGCCGTCCTTGAGTTTGGCGGCGCAATCCGAATAGAACTGCGGCCACTTTTTGCCGTTCAGCGTTCCGTCGGCTTTCGCCGCTTTGTATTGGGCGCTGCATTCCGTGCTGGTGCTGCTTGCCGCCGCGTTGGCGGACGCGGGCAGCGCCATGACCGCAAGGCCGGCCAAAGCGGCCAGGCCTGCGAAAGAAAATTTGGATACGGGCATTTCAGTCCTCCTTGGCGATCAAGCAAAACGCGCCGGTATTCACGGCCGGTCCCGGAATCATAAACGTGGCAAAGTATAAGCCCACGCCTGACCTTTGCTAGCTATAAGTCAAATTGTGGCGGCATTTGTGGCGGCAGGCTTACCGTTGCATTGATAATGGCGGCGCCGCCTCATGAGCGGACGGTGCCCTTGTCACTCCCGACCAAGCGCATTTGCGTCAGGGCCCGGTTGGCCCATCCGGCGCTTGGCAGGCGGAGGAGTGTTTGTCTATACATGTTCGCGCCGCCGCCGGCGCGCCTTCAGCGTCTCGTGAACTCTTCTCCACCTCAGGGACAATAATTCATGCAACAGCGAAAACTCGGGGCGGATGGGCCGTCCGTTGGGGCCGTTGGTTTGGGATGCATGAGTTTCGGCGGATTTCTATGGACCGACCGATCAGGCGGAAAGCCATCGCACTTTGGCAAGAGCGCTTGAACTCGGCGTCGATCATCTGGATACGTCGAACGTCTATGGTGAAGGCCGTTCGGAAGAGGTGATCGGCGCTTTTATCAAAGGCCAGCCGCACCGTTTCAAAATAGCAACCAAGGGCGGCATCAAGCGCGGTCCGCCGCGCGGCTTCGACAATACACCCGCCTATCTGCGCGAATGCCTGGAAGGCTCATTGCGGCGGCTGGGCGTCGATCACGTCGATCTCTATTATATCCACCGCCGCGATCCGAGCCTGCCGATCGAGGAAGTCGTCGGGACGCTGGTCCGCTTCAAGGAAGAGGGCAAGATCGGCGGCATCGGCTTCTCGGAAATCTCGCCGGCCTCGCTTCAGCGGGCGGTGGCGGTTCATCCCGTCATGGCCGTGCAAAGCGAATATTCCCTGTGGACGCGGCTGCCGGAGCTTGGCCTCGTCCAAGCCTGCGACAGACTTGGGGTCGCACTTGTCGCCTTCTCGCCGGTTGCGCGCGGGATGTTCGCCGACGTCATGCCGGATCCGGCAAAATTCCATGACAACGATTTCCGCAAGAAGAACCCACGCTTCCTGGAACCGAATTTCGGTTTCAACCGCGAACAAGTGGGTCGTTTCAACGCCTATGCCCGGGAAAAAGGCCATTCGCCCGCCGCACTGGCGCTTGCCTGGCTGTTGCATCGGGCCCCGCACGTTATTCCGATCCCCGGCACCCGCTCGCCGAAACATCTCGGCGAGGACGCGGCTGCGGCGGATATCAAATTGACACCAGCCGATATCGGCGAAATCGAAGCCATTCTGCCAGTCGGTTTCGCGCACGGCGCTCGCTACACAGACCAGCAGAATATCGGCCCGGAAGGCTATTGTTGAGTTCATGACGGAGCCCGCCACCGCCACCGGCAAGGGTCTTTACGCCGCTGTCGGGCGATCACCTGTTTCCTAAACCCGGCGAACCGGTTAGGGATTCGAAGGAACGCGGCGAACGATGCGGAGAAAAAGCGTGACCGAAGAGGTGACCAACCAGCCGCCGCCATTGGCCGGTTCCAATGCCTGGCGCGGCGATCCGCTGCTGATCCAGCTTGCCGAGAATTTCTCTGAACCGGTGCGACGCGACCTGGATACGCTCGGCCGCTTCGTGATGACGCCCGAGGCGCAGGATCTGGCGCGACTTGCCAATGCCGAAACACCGAAGTTGCGCACTCACGACCGCCAGGGCCGCCGCATCGACCTTGTCGAATATCATCCTGCCTACCACGCGCTGATGCGCCGATCGATGGCCAACGGGCTGCACTCATCGGTATGGGAAAACGGCGAAGCCGAGATAGGCAGGCGTCATCAGGTGCGGGCGGCAAGATACTATCTGACGTCCGAACTCGAGACGGGCCACCTGTGTCCGATCACCATGACCAGCGCCTCACTCGCCGCGCTGATGGCCAGTCCGAAGCTGTTTCGCGAATGGGCTCCGCGCGTCACCACCCGTAAATATGACCAGAGCCAGCGGCCGCCCATCGAGAAGTCGGGTCTTACCCTCGGCATGGGCATGACGGAAAAGCAGGGTGGCACCGATGTGCGCGCCAACACAACCCGGGCCGAACGTTCCAGCGACGGGTTTTATCGGCTGACGGGACATAAATGGTTCATGTCGGCGCCGATGTCCGATGCATTTCTGGTGCTGGCGCAAGCGAGCGAAGGACTTTCCTGCTTTCTGGTGCCGCGCATCCTTGGCGACGGGTCCGGCAATGGTTTCCGCTTCCAGCGACTGAAGGATAAGCTCGGCAACCGCTCCAACGCTTCTTCCGAGGTCGAGTTTGCTGGCGCGGTGGGTGAAACGGTCGGCGAACCCGGGCAGGGCGTCAAGACCATCATGGACATGGTGACGCTGACCCGGCTGGATTGCGCGCTGGGCTCGTCCGCCATCATGCGCGCCGGGTTGGCCGAGGCCGTGCATCATACGCGTTATCGCAAGGTCTTTGGTGAAACGCTCATCGATCAGCCCTTGATGCAGCGGGTACTGGCCGACATGGCTCTTGACGTCGCCGCCGCCACGGCGCTGTCGTTCAGGCTGGCGCGAGCCTTCGATGAAGCGGCTGAAAATCGCGGCGAGGCGGCCTTCGCGCGGGCCATGACCCCGGTCGTCAAATATTGGGTCTGCAAGATTGCGCCGGCGCTGCTTTACGAGGCCATGGAATGCCTTGGGGGCAACGGCTATGTCGAAGAGGCTCCTTTGGCGCGCTATTTTCGCGAGGCGCCTGTCAACGCGATCTGGGAGGGGTCCGGCAACGTCATGGCGCTCGACGTGTTGCGCGTCCTGAAACGTGGTCCGGGTCTCTTCGACGAGGTCCTGGCGTCGATCGGACGTGATCTCGGACCGGCAGGCGAGGGGACGATCGGAGTGCTGCGCGCCGCCATGCAGGTGGCGCTCTCCGACGAAGGGTCGGCGCGCATCTTCTGCGAACAGTTGGCTCTCTCCGCCGCCGCCGCGGAACTTCGGCGCCTCGGCGCCGGCCGCATCGCCGATGCTTTCATTGAGACACGCCTTGGCGGCCAGTGGCGCACGACATACGGCATGCTCGATGGACGCCATGACGCGCGCATGATCGTCGACACGCTCTACCCCGACGTTGGCTGACAGCGATCGTTGTCTGGAGTCCGGTCGAAGAGCCATCGGTACAGGGTGAAGGCGACAAGCGCGCCGGCGAACTGAGCGATGATGAACCCCGGGGCGTCCGTCGCCCGGATGCCGCTGAAACTGGCGGTAAAGATACGCGCTATGGTAACGGCCGGGTTCGCGAACGAGGTTGACGCGGTGAACCAGTAGGCACCCGTAATATAGAGGCTGACGCAGGCTGCAATCGCGCTGCCGTTTACGCGCCTGCAAGCCAGAATGGTGAGTACCAGTCCGAATGTCGCCACAAATTCGGAAAAATAATGGTCCATTCCGCCGCGCGCGGTTGCAGAAATCTGCAAGGCGAATTCGCCGAACATAAGGTGCGCGAGGCACGTTCCGGCCAGACCGCCGGCAATTTGCACCACGACGTAGAACAATGCCTCATGACCGCCAATTGCGCCTTCAAGCATCATTGCCAGCGTCACGGCCGGATTCAGGTGAGCACCCGAAACGGGTCCGAATAAGGTAATCTGCACGAAAAGGATGGCGCCGACAGGAAACGTATTGCAAAGCAGGGCCAGCGCCCCGTTTCCGCCCGCCAGCCGCTGGGCCATGATGCCGGAGCCAACCACGGCGCTTACCAGGAATGCCGTGCCGAGAGCCTCTGCCGCAAACCGTCGTTGTGCATCGAAGCCGGAGACACGTTCAGCCACGGCCGGACAGGCCGATTTCACCGATTTTCCGCTGCAGTGACATCCGGTCGAGGCTGGCGAGGGGCAGGCTGACGAACAGCGAGATCTGCCGGTCAAGCATGCGCCAGGCTTCGGCGAAGGCAAGTCTTCGTTCAGCTTCGGTTTCTGCCGCCGCTACCGGGTCCGGCACGCCCCAATGCGCGGTCATTGGCTGACCGGGCCAGACCGGGCAAGCTTCTGCGGCCGCGTCGTCGCAGACAGTGAACACGAAATCCATTTTCGGAGAGTCAGGCTCGGCAAATTCGTTCCAACTCTTCGATCGAGCGAAGACGGGGTCGATGTTCAACGTGTGCAGCAAGTCAATCGTAAAGGGGTGGACGCCACCCTTGGGTTGGGAACCAGCCGAAAACCCACGGAACCGGCCGCCGGATTGTTGATTGAGGCTGGCTTCGGCAAGGATCGAGCGGGCCGAATTTCCCGTGCATAGAAACAGCACATTAAACATTGGCGTCATGTCCAGTCTCCGACGGCAAACAGCAGGAAAGCCGGTCCACCAGCGGTGAACATATTTCCGGGCGCCCATCGCAGCAATCCTGCAGCAGGAAGCCGAAAAGCTCGGTGATGTAAGGAATATGGACGAAATAGCGAACCGCGCGCCCTTCGCGGCGTGACTGGATCAGTCCGGCGCGGGTCAGGATCGCCAGATTGGTCGAGGCGGTGTTTTGCAAGGCTTCCGCCCCGGCGGCGATCTCGCCGGCAAGCAGCCCATCCTGCCCAGCCGTGATCAGCAATCTAAACATCGCCAGTCTTTGCGGATGGGCGAGAGCGCTTAGCGCCGCTATGGCAATTAAATTATCCATATATCTAGAAATCACGATAAATAGATTAATGTCAAGACCCAAGGCCGCACTTATCCCCGCGCAAACCCTCCGTTAACCTTAATGAATGGTTTCCATTGCCGCTGAGGGGCATACGCCCCAGTTTGGATGAAGCGAGCGGGGAAGCGATGCACCGGATTCTGACCCTATTTCTGTCTTTTCACTGGATGTCCGTCTTTGCGGCTCTGGCGGTTTTGGCAGGCATTCATGGGGGCGAGAATTTTCCCGCGGTTCTGGGTGCGATCGGCATCGTCGTTCCAGGCGGCTCGTTGCCCACGCCCGCGACTTCCGTTCTATGCATGGCTCTCGCCATGGGCTTCAGCCTCGTTTGCGTCCTCTTCTTTTGGATGCTGGTTACTGTTGTTCTGGAGAAGAACGCTGAAAGCAGTGAAGCGGATGACGTCGCGCGCCTGGCATTCGGCGGGGCCATCTGCATGCTGACATTGGTTTTTATCGGTTGCGCCGCCGGATCAGTGACGGGGCTATATCGCTCGGTCGCTCTTGAACTGGGCGCGCTTGTCGCTTCCTATCTGGCCGTATGCGCTGAGCGGCGCATCGCCGCCACCCGCGCCGACGATATCGGCGCAACGGCCCGCGCCATGGCTCTTCACGCCGCGCATGAAAGCCTTGTCTCCCGACTGATGGGTCGGCCCAAGAGCAAGGTGGGGCGGTGATGCGGTATCTGTTCGCCGCCTGGGCCGCGCCGCTTGTTCTCTTCTGGGGTTGGTTTTTCCTGTCGCTCAACGACATGAATTTCGGCTACGTCATGTTGACCCGGCGCATGCATGATTTCGTGTTTCAGATATATGGTCAGATACTGGGCATCGATCCGGCAACGATTCCTTCATTGGTCGCGAAGGCCTGTGTTTTCGACAGCATGTTCCTGGCCGCGCTTTACGCTTATCGTCGCCGCCGTCAGATCATGGCGTGGTGGCGAGGTCGCCATGGCGAACTCGCGAAAGGAGGCGTGGTGGAGATGGTCGACCAGGCTGCCAGCGAACTCGGACCCTATGCCAGGGTCGCCCTTCCACCCTATGCCGGAGGCACGTCCCGTCCTCCCATCACCTGAAGGCGGTCCAGCACGCCCTGTAAAATAAAGCAGGCGGCCGCCGAGTTGATGCGGGATTCCCGCTTCTTGCGCGATACGTCCATTTCGATCAGCACGCGCTCCGCCGCTACCGTCGATAGCCGCTCGTCATGAAAGACAAATGGCAGGGGCGTCATTTTTTCCATGTTGCGCACGAAGGCCCGGCTGGCTTGGGCGCGGGGCCCTTCCGAACCGTCCATGTTGACGGGAAGGCCGACGATGATCGCCCCGACATTTTCGGCGTTGGCCGTGGCCAGCAGCGCCGCCGCATCGACAGAGAATTTTTTGCGCAGGATAACCACGCGCGGATGCGCGAAGGCCAGCGAGCGGTCCGAGATCGCGAGCCCGATCGTCTTTGTGCCAAGGTCGATGCCGGCCAGCGTCTGGCCTTTCACGATCTCCCGGGACAGTTCGTCAACCGTAATGATCGGCACTTTTTTCGGCTTTCCTTTGACCTCGGCGGATGCCGTTCTATTCTCTGGCCGAATGAAAATCGAGCGGGAGGAATATTCCGATGAAAATTACCTGGTATGGCCATGCGGCGTTCGGCATCGAAACCGGCAATGCGAAAATTCTGATCGACCCGTTCCTGACCGGCAACCCGTCCTGGGACAAGGGCTGGGAAGGACCGGCGGAGGGGGTAACGCATGTCCTTCTGACCCACGGACACAACGATCATGTCGGTGACGCCGTCGCCATCCTGGAGAAGACAGGCGCCATGCTCGTCGCCAATTACGAGACCTGCCTCTATCTCGTTGGCAAGGGCGTCGACCAGGGCAAGATCAATCCCGGCAATTTCGGCGGCACCGTCGATTGCGGGGGCTTCACCGTCACCTTCGTGGCGGCATGGCACTCGTCCTCGTTCGGCAATGAGGACGGCTCCAACACCTATCTGGGAAATCCCGCTGGGCTGGTGCTTCACTTCCCCGACGAAAAGACGCTCTATCATTTGGGCGACACCGACATCTTCTCCGACATGGCGCTCATCAATGAACTTCATGAGCCGAAGATCGGACTGGTGCCCGTCGGCGACCGCTTCACCATGGGCGGCGCGGTGGCCTCGCTCGCGTGCCGCCGGTTCTTCAAATTCGAAACGGTGTTGCCGTGCCACTACGGGTCATTCCCGATCATCGACAAGACAGCCGAGAAATTTATCCAGGGCATGGATGGTTCGGGCGTGAAAGTCCTGACGCCGGAGCCAGGCGGCGTCGTGACCCTTTGAGGGCAAGACGTTTGCTGCGCCACGTGAGCCGGTGATATTGCGCCGCGTCGTCCCCCTCGCTATGACGCGGCTTGATATCCACCGGAGAAGACGATGTCCGTCACGACCGATACCGTGAAGCGCGTGGCAAGGCTCGCGCGCATTGCCGTCAACGAAGAAGACACCGAGCGCATGACCGGCGAACTCAATGCCATCCTCGGGTTTGTCGAGCAACTGGGTGAGGTCGACGTTTCCGGCGTGGAACCGATGACGTCGGTTATCCCCATGGAGATGAAGAAGCGTCGGGATGCAGTCACCGATGGCGGCAAGGCCGCCGACATCATTGCCAACGCCCCCGCGACCGAAGAGAACTTTTTTCTTGTCCCCAAGGTGGTGGAGTAACTACCATGACCGTGGAAATCGCGGTCGAATCCCCGCTTCAGGACGACGTGCGCGCCATGGTGGCGGAACTGAACGCCACCATGATCCCGCTTACGCCGCTTGAGTTTCAGTTCCAGTTGACCGTCGAGCAGATGGCCGATCCAACCATCACCGTCTTCGTGGCGCGGGATGCCGGAAAGCGCGCCATCGGAATGGGTTCGCTGAAGGACCATGGCGCCGGGCTTGGCGAAGTGAAACGCATGTTCACCTTGCCGGAAGTGCGCGGCCAGCGCGTAGGATCGCAGATCCTTCAAAACATAGAGCAACTGGCGAGCGCAAAGGGGCTTCGAAGGCTGGTTCTGGAGACCGGCGAAGCGCCGGGGTTCGAACCCGCCTGGCGGATCTACGAGCGCAGCGGATTCGAGATCTGCGGCGCGGTACTCGACTATCCCGATTCCGGTTACTCCCGATTTTACGAAAAGAAGATTTCCTGATGAGCGACCTGACCAGACTGACCATTTCCCAGGCTAGGGAGAAACTGAGAGCGAAGGAGATCACCTCGCTCGAATTGACCGATGCCTATCTGGCGGCGATCGATGCGGCCAACCCGTCCCTCAACGCCTATGTGGCGATAACGCATGAACATGCGCGTGAAATGGCCAAGGCCTCGGATGCCCGCCTTGCCATGAGCGGCGGCGGCGCGTTGGAAGGCGTCCCGCTCGGCATCAAGGATTTGTTTGCGACCGAGGGATTCCACACGCAGGCGGGGTCGCACATCCTCGACGGGTTCAAGCCGCGCTATGAATTGACGGTGACCGCCAATTTGTGGGCCGATGGCGCGGTCATGCTGGGCAAGCTTAACATGGACGAGTTCGCCATGGGCTCCTCCAACGAGACCTCGTACTATGGACCCGTCACCAATCCCTGGCGCGCTACGGACGACAACAAGGCGCTGGTGCCGGGCGGTTCTTCCGGCGGCTCGGCGGCGGCCGTATCGGCCTGGCTTTGCGCCGGAGCGACCGCGACGGACACCGGCGGTTCGATCCGCCAACCGGCCGCCTTTACCGGCACGGTCGGCATCAAGCCGACCTACGGTCGCTGCTCGCGCTGGGGCATCGTCGCCTTCGCTTCGTCCCTCGACCAAGCAGGCCCCATCACGCGCGACGTGCGCGACGCAGCGATCATGCTGAAATCGATGGCTTCGGTCGATGCGAAGGACACGACGTCGGTCGACCGCGCGGTGCCGGATTACGAGGCCGTGCTTGGCCAGTCGGTCAAGGGCATGAAGATCGGCATTCCCAAGGAATACCGGATGGAGGGGATGCCCGGCGAAATCGAAACGCTTTGGCAAAAGGGCATCGCCTGGCTGAAGGAGGCCGGCGCGGAGATCATCGACATCTCCCTGCCGCACACCAAATACGCGCTGCCCGCGTACTACATCGTGGCCCCCGCCGAAGCCTCGTCCAACCTGGCGCGCTATGACGGCGTGCGCTACGGCCTGCGCGTGCCTGGCAAGGACATCGTCGACATGTACGAGCGGACGCGCGCCGCGGGCTTCGGCCGCGAGGTCAAGCGCCGTGTGATGATCGGCACCTATGTGCTGTCAGCCGGCTATTACGATGCGTATTATGTTCAGGCGCAGAAGGTGCGGACACTGATCAAGAAGGATTTCGAGGATGTGTTCGCCGCCGGCATCGAGGCGATCCTGACGCCGGCCACGCCATCCGCCGCCTTCGGCATCGCCGACGAGGACATGAATTCCGACCCGGTGAAAATGTACTTGAATGACATCTTCACCGTCACCGTCAACATGGCCGGCCTGCCGGGCATCGCCGTGCCCGCCGGTCTCGACGCCAAAGGCCTGCCGCTTGGCCTGCAACTCATCGGCCGCCCCTTCGATGAGGAGACGCTGTTTCGCGCCGCCCATGTGATCGAACAGGCCGCGGGCAGGTTCGAGCCCGCAAAATGGTGGTAGCGCGCATCTGACTTGCCGGATTGAACGGCTCCATTCTTCCATCCGGTCCGGGGCGCTGGCGCGGTAACGAAAATGTGGCATTGCCGCATTGGAAACGTGACGCCCGAAGCATTATTTCTGGGTCTACCAGAAGAAGAATGGAGAATGTTATGCCCGACTATCGGAAGACCGCCGAGGCCGTTTCGAGTTTGACGCCGGAGCAATATCGCGTCACCCAGAAGAGCGGGACGGAGCGGCCGGGAACCGGTGAGTACCTCGATAATCACGAGGCCGGAATTTACGTTGATGTCGTTTCCGGGGAGCCGCTGTTTGCCTCGTCCGACAAGTTCGAGTTGGGATGCGGCTGGCCAAGCTTCACCAAGCCGATCGAAGCGGCTTACGTCAACGAATTGCGCGACGACAGCCACGGCATGACGCGCATCGAGGTACGGTCGACCAATGGCGACAGCCATCTTGGCCACGTCTTCCCGGACGGGCCGGCGGATCGCGGCGGACTTCGCTACTGCATCAATTCGGCTTCGCTGCGCTTTATCCCGCTCGAGCAAATGGAGGCCGAGGGCTACGGCGATTATATAAACCAGGTGGAGGTAGTCTGATGAGTGAAGAACGTGCTGTTCTGGCTGGCGGTTGCTTCTGGGGGATGCAGGATCTGATCCGTCGCCTTCCCGGTGTCATCACCACCCGCGTTGGCTACACGGGCGGCGAGGTGCCGAACGCGACCTATCGCAATCACGGCTCTCATGCAGAGGCGATCGAAATCATTTTCGATCCGGCGAAGACCAGCTTCCGGACGTTGCTGGAGTTCTTTTTCCAGATCCACGATCCGTCGACGCCAAACCGCCAGGGCAACGACCGGGGCGCCAGCTACCGTTCGGCCATTTTCTATACCAGCGACGATCAGAAGCGGGTGGCAGAGGATACGATCGCCGACGTCGACGCATCGGGATTGTGGCCCGGCAAGGTGGTGACGGAAGTGGCGCCGGTGGGCGATTTCTGGGAAGCCGAGCCCGAGCACCAGGATTATCTGGAGCGGATTCCCAACGGTTACACCTGCCATTTCGTCCGGCCCGACTGGAAGCTGCCGCGCCGCTCCAACGCGGCGTAGGCTAGCTTCTACATCAAGCCAGAAACGAGGGCGATGCGGTGGCAAGAGTAGCTATCGCATCGCCCGCGTCTTGTTTCGGCCTGCAAATACGCCAAAATGGGCCTTTCGCCGTCTGACATGGCAGAAAGGACAGGCGTTTAGGCGTCGCGCATGGGCTACGATTTCTGGATGCTTGAGGGGCAGGCCCGGCAATTCGCCGAGCGGCTCGTGATCTATGCCCAAAATCCCTGGTTCGCGTATCAGGCAATTATCGTCGTGCTTCTCTTCGGCGTGTCGAAATTCATCGGCGCCCGCATCGAGCCGGCGCTGGAGGCACGCGCGCGGCTGATCAAGGGGCAGCCAAGCCTGCTTCGCGTCGTTATCGCGCTGATGCGCCGCGTCGACTGGATCCTCTTCGTCGTCTTTCTCTTCCTTGCCGAAACCATCATTCGCGCCGCGACCTGGCCGAGCCGCTCCTATCTCGTTTCGGTTGTGCTTTCGCTGTCCTTCGCCTGGCTTCTCGTGGCGGTGGCTTCGCGGGTCATCCGCAGCCGCGCCCTGGCGCGGACGATCGCGTGGATGGCGTGGCTCTACGCGGCGGTTCTCATTCTGGGAATCGAAAGCCAGACAGGGGCATTGCTCGACAGCGTGGCCGTATCGGTCGGCCAATACCGCATTTCGGTACTCATGGTCGGCAAGGCGATCGTTCTGCTGACCGTGCTGATCTGGCTGGCCTCGACCATCGGCAACTTCGTCGATGACCGTGTGCAGCGTTCGCAGGAATTGACGCCGTCCATCCGCGTGCTGATCGGCAAGGTGCTCAAATTCGGTCTCGTCATCATTGCGGGCGCAATTGCCCTTTCGGCGGTGGGCGTCAATCTGACCGCGCTGACGGTGTTTTCCGGAGCCATCGGCGTCGGCCTGGGCTTCGGGTTGCAAAAGGTCGTCTCCAACTTCATTTCGGGCATCATCATTCTCGCCGACAAATCGATCAAGCCGGGGGACACGATAACGCTTGGCGATACGTTCGGCTGGATACGCGAACTCAGGGCGCGTTTCGTTTCGGTGGTGACGCGCGACGGTCGGGAGTTTCTCATCCCCAACGAGGATTTCATCACCCAGCGTGTCGTCAACTGGTCCTTCAGCGATGATTTCGTCCGTCTCGACGTGCATTTCGGGGTTGCCTACGATTCCGACCCGCATGCCGTCACCGAACTGGCGATCGGCGCCGCGAGCACCGTTGCCCGCGTCGTTGTGGACCGTCGTCCCGTCTGCTGGATAACCGGCTTTGGCGAATCTTCGATCGATTTCGTTCTGCGCTTCTGGATCAGCGACCCGCAGCAGGGGCTGACCAATATTCGCGGGCGGGTGTTGCTGGCGCTGTGGGACACTTTCAAGGAAAACGGTATCCGCATCCCATATCCGCATCGTCAGATCATCATGGATGCGCCTGTCGATTTCAGGAATGCGGCGATGGAGGAAGCTCCGCAAAAGCCGGCGAGAGCACGCAAGCCAAACGGAAATCCTGCCAAGTCGCCTTGATATGCCACGCGCGATCGTGCTGTTTCGCGAGGTGGGCTTCGCTGTGGTCGCATCGACCCCACGCGATGTCGTGCGCGTAATAGCCGAAGTCGGCGGGCGCTCAGCCCGAACGCGCCAAAAAGAAGATAAAGTCGGTGTGTTTCCGGCGGAGCCAGCAAAGAAATGTTCCTGTCTGTTTTCGAGCTTTTCAAGATCGGCATTGGCCCATCGAGTTCGCATACGATGGGGCCGATGACCGCAGCGGCTCGCTTTCTGCATGAAATCGCCAGTGATGACTGGCCTCGACCCGCCGGCGTCGTCGTCCATCGCGTTGCCGTCAGCCTGCATGGATCGCTGGCATTCACTGGTATTGGTCACGGCACCGATCGCGCCGTCATCCTCGGGCTTGCCGGCCAGACGCCGCAATCCATCGACCCTGACGAGGCCGACGCAATGCTGGAAAGGATCGTCGCCGACAAGTGCGTCGACCCGCCCGGCCACCCGGCCTATCGTTTCGATCCTTCAAGCGATCTCGAACTGGACCGGAAGAACCCACTGCCCGGCCACGCCAACGGCATGATCTTTTCCGCGTTCGACCATGATGACCGGCTGCTTCTGAAGCGGATCTATTATTCGATCGGCGGCGGCTTCGTGGTCTCCGAAGAAGAATTGCAGCGCATGCAGTCGCGCAAGGAACCGGAAGCCCGGAAGGGCGTGCCTTTCCCGTTCGCCAATGCGCGCCAGATGCTCGACATGGCGGCGGCGAGCGGCCTGTCGATCGTCGAGATGAAGCGGGCGAATGAGGAGATGCACATGTCGCGCGCCGACCTCGATGCCGGTCTCGACGGCATCTGGAATGCCATGAGCACATGCATCGATCGGGGACTGGCCAAGGATGGCATCATGCCGGGCGGGCTGAAGGTCCGCCGCCGCGCCCGGAAGCTCAACGAGCAGATGGAGGAGGAATGGCGGCAGAACAAGCCCAATCCTCTGATGGCCAATGATTGGCTGTCCGTTTACGCGATGGCGGTGAACGAGGAGAACGCGGCGGGGGGGAGGGTTGTTACTGCCCCGACCAATGGCGCGGCAGGCGTCATGCCGGCCGTCATACGCTACTGGCGGCGCTTCCATGTCGACGCCGATCCGAACGGCGTGCGTGATTTCCTGCTTACGGCTGCGGCCATTGGCGGCATCATCAAGCACAATGCCTCGATTTCAGGCGCCGAAGTCGGTTGCCAGGGCGAGGTGGGCTCCGCCTCGGCGATGGCCGCGGCAGGGCTGTGCGCGGTGATGGGCGGTACGCCGGAGCAGATCGAAAACGCAGCCGAAATCGCGCTCGAACATCATCTCGGCATGACCTGCGACCCGGTTGGCGGGCTGGTGCAGGTGCCTTGCATCGAACGCAACGCGCTCGGCGCGGTGAAAGCGGTCACGGCGGCGTCACTTGCGATGAAGGGCGACGGCCAGCATTTCGTGCCGCTCGACGCAGCCATCGAAACCATGCGCCAGACCGGCCACGATATGAATGAGCGTTACAAGGAAACCAGCCTTGGCGGATTGGCGGTGAACGTGGTGGAGTGCTGAACGGTTCTGGGCCGGCTGCCGAAAGCAACAACGGAAGCGCGCCGTGCTGCGACGCTTGAAGTCTTGGGCGGGGAGGGTGAAGCGGGATGTCCTGGCGCTTTGGCTCGCCGCCCGCGATCCCAGGACGCCGCGCCTGGCCAAGGTCATCGCGATAGGGGTCGTTGCCTATGCTTTGTCGCCGATCGACCTAATCCCAGACGTTATCCCGGTGCTCGGATATCTCGACGATCTCGTCATCCTGCCGCTCGGAATTCTCGCCGCTGTCGCGCTCATTCCGCAGCCGCTGATGGCCGAGTTCCGCGATCGAGCGGCAGACATGCGGCCGGGACAACGCAGCAAGGCGGCCGCCATTGTCATCGTGCTCATATGGCTCGGACTTGTCCTGGCCGTCCTTCGGGCGATGCGGGCCCGCGGCCTGATCTTAAATTTGCCGCCAGTGGATATCCCGGCCACTTGTGGAGAAGAGCCGCCGCGGTGTTGAAGCCCGGCGTTAGCGGCGCTAGACCAGCCTATGGCACTCAACATCGTCAAACTGTGCGTCGGCTGCGACAGCGTCGAGGATCTCGAGGAGTGGATCGCCTTTCGGCTCGATGAGAAGCGCCGCGCCGGCGAGAAAGTCGAGCATTTCCATACGACCCGCATGATGCCCAGGCGTGTGGAGGAGGTAACCGGAGGCGGGTCGCTCTATTGGGTGATCAAGGGCAATGTCCAGTGCCGCCAATTGATCACCGAAATCCGTCCTTTCACCGACAGCAACGGCATTGGCCGCTGCCATCTCGTGCTGGATCCGAATGTGGTGCGTACCGATTGGCAGCCGCGCCGCGCCTTCCAGGGCTGGCGCTATCTGAAACCGTCCGAGGCGCCGGACGATGTCAGGGAAGGGCGCGAAGGCTGGCACGCCCTGCCGCAGAATTTGCGGCGCGAACTTGCCGATCTAGGCCTGCTTTAGCCAACAGTGACTTGGCCCTACGGCGTGGCAAAATCGATCCGAACCGCCGGTTTCCCATTCGGAGCGAAGACCTTGACGCGTATGCGCGCTTGAGGCTGGGATGCGCGCCATGAGCGGGCTCCATGACTGAGCAGGAGGCCGACCAGATCTCTTGTCTTGAACCGGCCGCCCGCGCTGCGGAAATCGGCGATGCGTGAAGCTGCTTGCCTTAGCACGCTGACGCTCATGCCTGAGCCGCGTACTGGCCTTTGGATGTCGATGGCGCCGAGGATGGCGTCTTGTTCTCCAGTCACGGATGAATTCCCCCTTTTACTCAATACACATTCAGGGATTAACCCGGCGGCCGCGCGGCCGCCGCCTAGGTCTTTATTGCTCTACGGCGTAGCAGGAGATGTTCCTCTTCTTCAGGGCTCCGCATGCTCCCCATGCTTCCGATTTCGAAGTGAAGCCGCCAAATCGGGCGCGGTAATAGGTGTCGCCGCCCTTCCGGTAGGTCGCCGTAAAGGGCGAGGCGTCTGCAAGGACCTTGGCTGCTTTCTGGCTCGTCTTCTCCAATACCGCTCGAGCCTGGGACTCACTGTCCGTTGCCGCTACCTGGATCACCCACCCGTCGTGGCTGGTAGAGGCCGTCTTCACAGGGTCGACACCTCTGGCCACGGCTTCCGCCACCTTGACGGCCGGCCGGGCTGCCGGCTCAGGGGTCGCCTCAACGAGCGCGAGGGCTTGAGTCTTCGGCGCCGCGACAACCTTGGCGGGGCGCAAATCAGGCGTTGGCGCATCGTGGCGCGGCAGGGCCACGGCAACGGCAACGGAGTTAACGGTTTTTTTCGAGGCGATGAAGTCGCTGGCGTCGCCATGCCTTGATGCGGCGGGCATGTATTTGCGGATCAGGCTCGCCACCTGCCTGTCGCGAATGTGGCTCGTTCGTCCACCCATCACGACCGCCACGATACTGCGGCCATCCCTGCGTACCGACGTCACGATGTTAAATCCCGAAGCGTTGGTGTACCCCGTCTTGATCCCGTCGACGCCTTCCATCTTCCCGAGAAGATGGTTGTGATTAGCTATTCGGTGCCGGCGATAGGTGAAGGAGCGGGTCGAGAAATAATGATAATACTGCGGAAAGTGCTCACGAAGCGCGATTCCCAGCAGCGCCATGTCGCGGGCTGTCGTCATCTGCTTGTCGTTGGGCAGGCCGTTGGCGTTGCGGAACGTCGTTCGCGTCATGCCGAGACGATGCGCCGTTTCCGTCATGATGGTTGCGAATCTGGGAACGCTGCCGCCCAGAAGTTCGCCAAGCGCGTCGGCCGCATCGTTGGCCGAGCGAGTGACCAGCGCGTAGATCGCCGTTTCGACAGGAATGGATTGCCCCGCCCTGACGCCGAGCTTGGTCGGAGGCTGGGAGGCCGCGTAGGCAGAGAAAGGCACGGGCGTCGATTTTGAAATCCGGCCGGACGACAAGGCCTCGAACGTCAGGTACAGGGTCATCATCTTGGTCAGCGAGGCGGGGTAGCGTAGCGCATCGGCGTGCGACTCATAGAGCGTCCGGCCGGTCTTCGCATCTACCACGATGCCGGAATAGGGCGCGGCCGATGCGATGTCGGATCCAATGGCGGCGAGCATGGCGCAAGCCAACAGGGCCATCGACACCGACCTCAGAGTGAATTTCGACACGAACACAAAAAACGCCACAGACTTCCGCACTGCCATACCCTTTGGATTGTTACCGCATTTCAGGCCTCGAAGGCCTCGCGACGTATCTGGCAAATCTAGCGGAGGCCGCGTTACCAATCCGTTTATGGTAACCGCATCGTTCATTTTTTCTGTCGGGTTTGATCGGCCGGGATGCCCGCGCGGCTAACCCCACCTTGCCCAACATTGACAAATTGTGCGGCGCAATTGATATTTGTGCGCTGCAATAGTGGTCTCTCGCCGTAAAGGGAAGGTTCCAGGCAATGGAGAAATCGTTCGAAAAGGCTGGCGCATTTGGCGAGGAATTGATGGAGTCCGGTCTGGAGAGCTTTGCCATGCTGTCAAAAGGCATTCAGGAGATTGCCGACGACGCGGCCGAATTCACAAGGAAGAGTTTTGCCGACGGCAATGCCGTCCTGGAAAAGCTTGCAGCGGCAAAGTCACCCGAGATGGCTTATGAAATCCAGTCCGCCTACGCCAGGAGCGCTTATGAGGGCTTTGTGGCGGAAGCCACCAAGATGACCGAACTCTATACGGACCTGGCGCGCAATGCCTACAGGCCATTCGAATTCGCGGCGGGATATGCGAAATAGGACCGGTCACGCGCGGACAGCGTGTGAACGTTTCGTGGGAAACCCGGCTGCAATGGCGCGGCCGGGTTTTTTTTATGCCCGACAGGCAAGGAAATGACGCTGCTTCCCTGCTCTTTCCGGAGAGACGCTGTATTGTCAGATCGCGAGAAGGCCTTAAAATCCCCCGACGAGTACCTACATGTCGAACTCTTGACCAAGCTCGGCGGAAGGAAGAAGACGATTGACGATCGGCGGGGAAGCCATGCGGTTGCGCGCGGCGAGATTACAGGCGGGACAGGACCGGGGAAACGGAACCGGCCGCGGTACAGCCGTAATCGCCCGACCGAAACCCAAGACGAAAAAGCCCAGCTTGTACCGCGTTCTGATTCTGAACGACGACTACACGCCGATGGAATTTGTGGTGCACGTTCTGGAGCGTTTCTTCCAGAAGGACCGCGACGCCGCTACCCGCATCATGCTCCATGTTCACAATCATGGGGTCGGCGAATGCGGGGTCTATACATTCGAAGTTGCCGAGACCAAAGTGACGCAAGTCATGGATTTTGCCCGTCAGCATCAGCATCCCCTGCAATGCGTGATGGAGAAGAAGTGAGGAATTGAATGCCGGCTTTCTCCCAAGGCCTCGAACGGGCGCTGCATCAGGCGCTCACCTTTGCCAATGAGCGCCACCACGAATATGCGACGCTCGAACATCTGTTGCTCGCCCTGATCGACGATACGGATGCCGGCGCCGTCATGCGCGCCTGCAACGTCGATCTCGATGAGCTGAAGCACATTGTATTGACCTATATCGACACGGAACTGGACAATCTGGTTACCGGTTACGACGAGGATTCGAAGCCGACGGCCGGCTTCCAGCGTGTCATCCAGCGCGCCGTGATCCATGTTCAGTCTTCGGGCCGCGAGGAAGTTTCTGGCGCCAACGTGCTGGTTGCGATCTTCGCCGAGCGCGAGAGCCATGCCGCTTATTTCCTGCAAGAACAGCAGATGACGCGTTACGACGCGGTAAATTATATCTCCCACGGCATCGCCAAGCGACCGGGTTCGGGCGAATCGCGTCCGCCACGCGGCGCGGAGGAAGATCAGCCTGGCCAGGCGGGAGCAGAGCCGGAAGAAGGCGGCAAGAAGAAGCAGCAGCAGGACGCGCTAACCGCCTACTGCATCAATCTGAACGAGAAGGCGAAATCCGGCCGCATCGACCCGCTGATCGGACGCGAGTCCGAAATCAACCGGACCATTCAGGTTTTATGCCGCCGCTCGAAGAACAACCCGCTTTATGTGGGGGATCCGGGCGTCGGCAAGACGGCGATTGCCGAAGGTCTGGCGAAACGCGTGGTCGAGGGCGATGTGCCCGATGTCCTGTCGAACGCGACGATCTTTGCGCTCGACATGGGCACGCTGCTTGCCGGGACGCGTTATCGGGGCGATTTCGAGGAGCGGCTCAAACAAGTCGTCAAGGAACTGGAGGATTTCCCCGGTGCGATCCTTTTCATCGACGAGATACACACCGTCATCGGAGCGGGCGCCACTTCTGGCGGCGCGATGGATGCGTCCAATCTTTTGAAGCCGGCGCTGTCTTCAGGTTTGATTCGCTGCATCGGTTCGACAACCTACAAGGAATTCCGCCAGTTCTTCGAGAAGGATCGCGCGTTAGTCCGGCGGTTCCAGAAGATTGATGTGAACGAACCGACGGTCGATGACGCCATTGCCATCATGAAGGGGCTGAAGCCCTATTATGAGGACTTTCACAAGGTTCGTTTCACCAACGACGCCATAAAGGCGGCGGTCGAGCTTTCGGCCCGCTACATCAATGACCGCAAGCTTCCCGACAAGGCGATCGACGTCATCGATGAGACGGGCGCGTCGCAGATGCTTCTGCCAGAATCGCGTCGCCGCAAGACCATCAGCGTCAAGGAGATCGAGGCAACCATCGCGACCATGGCGCGCATTCCGCCCAAGACGGTGACCGCCGATGACGAAAAGGTGCTTTCGACGCTCGAAGACGAGTTGAAGCGCGTGGTCTATGGCCAGGAGACGGCGATTTCGGCGCTTTCCTCCTCCATCAAGCTCGCCAGGGCGGGGTTGCGCGAACCGGAAAAGCCGATTGGCTCCTACCTGTTCTCTGGCCCCACCGGTGTCGGCAAGACCGAGGTTGCCAAACAGCTTGCCGCTTCGTTGGGCGTCGAACTGATACGCTTCGACATGTCCGAGTACATGGAGCGTCACACGGTCTCCCGCCTGATCGGCGCGCCTCCCGGCTATGTCGGTTTCGATCAGGGTGGGCTGTTGACCGACGGCGTCGACCAGCATCCGCATTGCGTACTGCTGCTCGACGAGGTCGAGAAAGCGCACCCGGACCTGTTCAACATCCTGTTGCAGGTCATGGATCACGGGAAACTCACCGATCACAACGGCAAGAAGATCGATTTCCGCAACGTGATCCTGATCATGACGACGAATGCGGGCGCTGCGGACATGGCGCGCGCGGCGATCGGCTTCGGATCATCGAAGCGCGAAGGCGACGACATGGAGGCGATCAATCGCCTGTTCTCGCCGGAGTTCCGCAACCGCCTCGACGCCATTGTCCCGTTCGGGGCGCTGCCGGTCCCCGTCGTGCATCAGGTGGTGCAGAAATTCGTCATGCAACTCGAGGCGCAGCTTGCAGAGCGCCGGGTCACCTTCGACCTGTCGCCCGAAGCAATCGCCTGGCTTGCCGAAAAGGGCTATGACGAGCGCATGGGCGCTCGGCCGCTTGGCCGGGTCATCCAGGAGCACATCAAGAAGCCATTGGCGGACGAAGTGCTGTTCGGCAAACTCCGGAAGGGAGGCACCGTCAAGGTAACGGTCGCCAACGACGACTTTGGCAAGCCGGGCCTGAAACTCGACGCCATTGCCGACGAGGTGCCTGTAAGGCCAAAGAAAGAGGAGACGAAAAAGCCGGCAACGGTCAAGAAACCGGCCAAAAAGGCAACGGCGGCGAAGCCTTCCCAGTCCAAGCGAAAGCCGTCCGGCAAAGGTCCCTCCAAGGCACCGGAAGACGATCCGCAGAAGGGCAAGAGCACGGCAAAGCGCAGCATCGTCCCGCAATTGCCACGCAAGTCGTAGATTTTCGGTGAAGCAAGGAAAGGCTTCTCCAGCTTTGCTGGGAGAAGCCTTTTTTGCCTTTGGACCTCTGTGGCGCAAAGGCTTTGTGATACGCGACGCCCAGCATGTCTGAATCCTCTCCCGCCATTTCCGAAGGCAGCCCGATCGCATGGTATTTCCGCGGCGTCGGGGCAGCGTTTTCCGTGCCGATGCTTATTCTCGTCAGCGCCTTTGTCGGCTTCGCCGGGCTTGCCCATGAATCCGGCCTGACGGTTGTCCAGACCGTCTTCATGACGGGAGTTGTTTGGGCCTTGCCCGCTCAAGTCGTTCTCGTCGGCTCGATCCTGAGCGGCAGTTCGCTGGCCGCGACTGCCTTTGCCGTGGCGCTTTCTTCGGTGCGGCTAATGCCGATGGTAATGGCCCTGACCCCCGAGCTACGCGCCAGGGAATCGCGCAAATGGGTTCTGTTTCTGCTTTCTCATTTCGTCGCGGTTACGTCTTGGGTGATCGCCACGGAGCGTCTCCCCGATGTTCCACGCGATCGGCGCACGGCTTTTTACGGCGGGCTGGGTTCGACCCTGGTCATGACGAACATGACCGTTATCGTCATTGTTTTTCTCGTTGCGCCGCATTTGCCGGCGTCGGTCTGGCCGCCCTTTTTCTGCTGACGCCGATCTATTTCCTGACCTCGCTATGGGGCTCGGCGCGTGAGCAAGCCGCTAATTATGCGATGGTCCTGGGGTGGTGTTGGGTCCGATCTTTCATCTGGTGGCACCCGGCTTCGATCTCCTGGGCGGCGGCTTTGTCGGAGGTCTAGGGGCCTTCATGCTGCACCGGCTGTTGAAGCGGAAAGCGGCATCATGAACTTTACGTCCAGCGATGCTTGGTGGTGGCCTTTCGTTTTCATCCTCGTCGCCGGGTGGCTGGCGACCGATAGCTGGCGCTATCTCGGCGTCATTTTTGGCGGCAGGCTATCGGAGGATTTGGAACTGCTGGTCCTGGTGCGCGCGATCGCCACGGCGTTGGTCGCCGCGGTGGTTGGCAATCTCATCCTCTTTCCCACGGGCGCACTCGCGGCGACTCCGGTTCCGCTGCGCATCATCGCGGTCGCCGCTGGATTCGCTGCTTATCTTCTGCTTGGAAAGAAGGTGATTGTCGGCATCATCGCCTCCGAAATCGTTTTCGCGGCAGGTCTGATGCTGGCCGGCTGACCAGTGGCGCGGCGCTAATCGGCCAGTTCGTTTGGGCCGAAATGGCGCATCCAATATCCAACCGATTTCCAGATCAGCAACGAAAGCAAAGCCCCCGCATATCCGTCGACGGCATAGTGCCAGCCGAGAACGACCGAGCCCACCAGGATGATACCGGCGAACCCCCACATGAGGGCTCCAGAGCGGCCCCAGCGGCTCGTCGCGTAGAGGGAAAACAGCACAGCGTTGGCGACATGAAGCGACGGAAAAGCGGAAATTCCGATGCTGTCTAACTTGTTGCTGATATAGCCGTTCCACAACATGTCCTGGGTCGAGACGGCCCAGATGGGAAAATCGCGATTGGCCGCCCCGAGAGCATCCATCAGCGGTTGATAATCGCTTCCAAGGCCGAGCTTTGCGAAATAGCATGGTCCGGCGGAGGAAAAGCCCATTGCGACAAAAAATCCGGCAATCAGCCAGATGAGCATGAAGCTCATCAGATATTGATGTCGGATGATCTTGTCACGCTGGGCGAGACAAGCCGTGAAGATCAGTGCGATGAGGATGACGAACCAGAAATTATAGGCGAAGTTGATCGCGAACAGGATCAGACGCGCCTTCAGAAGCCACCCCAGCAGTTCATAGGGCGCGTGACCAAAAAGCAGGGCTCGGTCGAGATGCGATAGGGTCAGGTCCCATTTGAATGGCGACAATATGGCTATGGCGCCCTTGAGAACGGAAAATCCGGATATGAAAACGATCATAGCGGCAAGGCCGTTGATGCTGTTGGCGATGCGATCCTGATCTGCGAAGAAATGCGAAAATGACGTGAAGAAAGCACGGCTGGGCGACGGGTTGCGGTCGACGATCGCCAGCCAGCCAAGGCGGAAGATAGCGAAGCCGCTGCAGCCGATCCATAGCGCGCAGACAATGTAGAAGCCGTAATCCTCGAGCACGCCGAAATCGGGGAGGTTGTCGGTCGACAGGCCAACGGCGACGGCGAGCGTGAATTCCGCGAGAGCCACGGCGTGAATATAACGGTGACGCCAGATGGCGGATGCCATCACTGCGGAGAACTCGCGCCCCTGCGTCGCAATCCTGGATTGACTGAAACTGTTGCTGATCGCGTTTTGCATGGCCCGCGCCTCCGTGATCATCCTGCATCACGGAGCCTTGCGATTTCGCTAACGGCATCGACAGGTACAACCCCTGAAACGTCGTGTCGGGAGGAGGGGTTTGCCGCGATCGCTACTACGTGTCCCCGAGCGTTACGCTGTCATAGCCTTTGGCCCGATAGATGATCGTCGAGATGAACCAGCTTGCCATGAAGATAGCGACCACTGCATAGCCAAAATTGGAGAGATTGCCGTTGATCGCCTCGACATAGCTCCAGAAGGCACCTTCGAGGCTTAGTTTATCTGCGATCAGCCCGAGCGCTTCCAGTCCGCCAATGAAAATCGCAACCGCGACCGATGCCGCGGTGATAGTGAGATTATACCACAGCTTGCGGATCGGCCTGGCGATGGCCCAGCCATAGGCCCCGGTCATCAGCACGCTGTCTGTCGTGTCCATGAGGGACATGCCCGCGGTGAAAAGGGCAGGGAAGACGAGGATCGACCACAATGACATGCCTTGCGCCGCTTGTGTGGCCGAAAGGCCCAGAAGGCCGATCTCCGTCGCCGTGTCGAAACCTAGGCCGAACAGCAAGCCGATGGGGTACATGTGCCACGAACGCGATACGATGCCGAAAAGCGGGCGGAATATGCGCGCGATAAACCCCCGCCCGGCCAGCAATGTATCGAGATCCTCTTCGACGATGGTCTCGCCACGGCGCGCACGGGAAAAGGCCGCCCATATGCCTTTGAGGATGAAGAGATTGGCGAGGCCGATGGCCAGAAGGAACATTGCCGAGATGCTGGTTCCGATCACGCCCCCGATACTGTGCAAATCTTCCAGCCTGCCTTGCATCAGCGTCGCCGCGGCGGCGATCCCCACCGAGGCGAGCACGACAATGCTCGAATGGCCAAGGGAAAAGAAGAACCCGACCGCGTGGGGTGCTTTGCCTTCCTGCATCAGTTTGCGCACGACGTTGTCGATGGCCGCGATGTGATCTGCATCGAAAGCATGTCTGAGCCCGAACATATAGGCGAGCAGGGCCGTGCCGAGCAGGGCTGGACGGTCGGCGAAAGCGATCCAGGCCCAGACCCATGCCGCCAGGTTTGCGCCGACCAGCAAGCCGTAAGTCATGGCTGTCTTGGTTCGAATGCGGTGGGGCCGGTCATCAAAGGGATTGGGGAGGCCGCCCGGGGAAAAATGCTCGGTCGCCGGTGAGTCGATCAAGGGCGCTTCCTTCGGTTTGCTTTGATGATTTCAGGTTTCCATATTTGCCGACAGGTTGGCAATCCCGCCGGGGCTCATATCGATAGGTCTCGATATGGCTAATGGTGCTCATGAATGTATTTGGCATGGAAGCGGGAAGAGCGACTGTCCGGCGCCTCCGCTCCATTCAGTGAAGCTGTCCGCTCAGGAATTTCTCGAACCGCTCGCTGGGCGGATGGGAAAACATCTCTTCCGGTGTGCCGCGCGCGTCGACACGGCCGTCATGCAGGAACATCCCCTGGTTTGAGACGCCGCGCGAAAAGCCCATTTCATGCGTAACGACCAGCATGGTGCGGCCTTCCTCGGCGAGCGTACGCATGACGCGCAGGACTTCCCCGACGAGTTCGGGATCGAGCGCTGAGGTCGGCTCGTCGAACAACATGGCCTTCGGCCGCATGGCGAGCGCCCGGGCGATCGCGGCGCGTTGCTGTTGGCCGCCAGACAAATGCGCCGGATAATAGTCGCGCCGTTCGGCAAGCCCGACCTTCTCGAGCAGCGCTTCGGCTTCCGCGATGCAGTCCTTGCGGTCCCGCTTCTGCACGTAGACCGGCCCCTCGATCAGATTTTGCAGGACCGTCATGTGAGACCAGAGATTGAAGCTCTGGAAAACCATGCCGAGTTCGGAGCGGATACGGTCGACCTGCCGGTAATCGGCGGGCAGGCGCTTGCCGCGCTTTTCGGTCATCTTGATGGTCTCGCCGGCGACGGTAACGGTGCCGCCATCCGGCGTCTCGAGGAGGTTGATACAGCGCAGGAAGGTGCTTTTACCGGAACCGGAAGAGCCGAGGATCGACACGACGTCGCCCTCGCGCGCTTCCAGCGAAATGCCCTTGAGCACTTCATGCTTGCCGAAGGATTTGCGGATATCCTTGGCCGTCAGGGCCATGTTGGCGTCGGTCATGGTTCGATCCCTTGCAGGCGGCCGGTCGGGTCGGGCATCTGCGGCCGTTCACGCTGGTGGCCGGAGAGCATGTGTTCGGCGAGCCCGAACAGTTTCACGATGACATAGTTGATGACGAGATAGATGATCGCCGCACACAGGAACACCTCGCTCGTGCGGTAGGTATGGGTGATGATGCGCTGGGCAACGCCCGTGACCTCCCAAACCGTGACGAGGCTTGCCAGCGACGTCGACTTCGCCATCAGGATGATCTCGGTGGAGTAGGTGGGCAGGGCGTAACGCAGCGCAATCGGGCCGATGATGCGGCGAAAGAGCAGGAAGCGCGACATGCCGATCGCGCGCGCCGCTTCGACTTCGTTGGCCGGCACCGCGATCAGCCCGCCGCGGAAGATTTCCGCTGAATAGCCGCCGGTGCACAGCGCCAGCGAGATGACGGCGCACCAGAACGGGCTCTTGAGCGCGATCCAGAGAAAACTCGCCCGTACCGCTTCGAACTGGCCCAGTCCGTAATAGATCAGGAACATCTGGATCAAAAGGGGGGAGCCGCGGAAGACGAGAATGTAGCCGCGTGCGAATTTCTCCAGCACGTAGACGCCGCTGACACGCATCCAGCAGATCATCAGCGCGATGACACAGCCGATCGACACGGAGCATACGAGCAGCAGCAACGTCATCGGCACGGCTGCAAGCAGTTGCCGCAACGTGTCGATGATGAAGGCGATGTCCATCGTTCGCTCCTAGCCTCGGCCCGCGGAGGCTTTGAACGATTTGTTGACGCCAGCCTCCGCACGGTCGAAGACCCGGTTGGAGCACAGCGTCAGGATCAGGTAGAGCGCGCCGCCGGCGACGTAGAAGACGAAGTAACTGCGTGTCGAACCGGCCGCGACTTCCGAGGCGCGCATCAGTTCGACAAGGCCGGTGACGGAGATCAGCGCCGAATCCTTGAGGCTCAGTTGCCAGACATTGCCGATGCCGGGCAGCGCATAGCGCAACACCTGCGGCATGATAATGCGACGAAAGCGCATCGCGGTGTTCATGCCGACGGCGCGGGCCGCTTCGATCTCGCCCTTGGCGACCGCCAGGAAAGCACCGCGATAGACCTCCGCCTGGTAGGCGCCGGATATGACGCCGACGGCAAGAGCGCCCGAAAGAAAGGTCGGCATGCCGATGAAGCCCTCGATGCCGATGAGATGCCCGAGCGCGGTGACCCCGCTCGACCCGCCGAAATAGACGAGATAGATGACGAGCAGTTCGGGAATGCCGCGAAACACGGTCGTGTAGAGATTGCCGAGGAAGACGGCGGGCAAATTGTTCGACAGCTTGGCCGCGGCGACAATCGAGCCGAAGACAGCGCCGATGGCGAGCGCCGTCAGCGTGACGAGCAGGGTTATCACCGCGGCGACAAGCAGTGTCGCGCCCCAGCCACCGGTACCGAAACCGAGAAGTTGAATGATCTGGATCAAGCCGGCCCCCGTCCTGGTCGTTCACCCGCCGGGGCGACCGGCGGATGAGCGGCGTCTCGTCGGATCAGGGCGCGATGTTGACGCCGAACCACTTCATGCTGAGCTTCTTGATCGTTCCGTCCGTCTTGGCGGCATCGATGGCCTTGTTGAACATGGCGATCAGATCCGTGTCGGACTTGCGGAAGCCGAAGCCTTCGCCGGGTCCCCAGATCGTGCCGGCGATCTGCGGGCCGGTCAGCGTGAGGTTCTCGTTGCCCTTGTTCTTGAAGGCAGCGAGAAAGTAGGTGGCGTCGTCGAAAGCGACGTCGATGCGGCCCGAGGCGAGGTCGAGGTCATGCTCGGCCGCCGTCTTGTATTCGCTGATCGTCGCCACGTCCTTGAAATTGTCTTCGACGAACTTGGTGTAGACCGTCGCGGTCTGGATGCCGATGGTCTTGCCCTTGAGCGCCGCCTTCAGCTTGTCGACCAGATCGTTCTTCTCGTCCGGGCTCGACATCTTGATGGTCTCGCCCGCGCCGGGAAGCGTCGCCATCGGCGAGCCCTTGACGGCCGCGAAGGTTGCTGGCGTCGCGGCATAGGGCTCGGAGAAGGCGATGACCTTCTGGCGTTCGGGGGTGATCGAAACGGCATCCATCAGCACGTCGTACTTGCCGGCGACGAGCGAGGGAATCGAACTGTCCCAATCCTGTGTGATGAGCTTGCATTTGAGCTTCATGTTCTCACAAAGAATCTTGACCAGATCGACCTCGAAACCGTCCAGCGATCCATCGGACTTCGTCATGTTCCACGGCGCATAGGCGCCTTCGGTGCCGATCGTGACGGATGTCCAGTCCTTGGCGCTGGCCTGACGGACCGGCATGGCAAGACTGGCAGCCGCCAACAGGCCGGCCGCGAGTAGCGTTGTGAATTTCATCGTGTTCCCCATTTTTTCTTGGTTGGTTCGTTTGGACCATGTCGAAACACAGGCCATTGCCGTCATTTAACGCTGCTTCTTTCGGCGCTGCAACCGTCCCGTTTGTTTCGCCCGCCAATTACCATTCGATTCTCCGACACATGCCGTCAACCAATAGATCGCAAGGGCTCATCTGCCGCGCGTCAGTCTCACGCGCATGAAGGCCGCCAGGGCATGACGAAGGTGAATCCTCATTCCCCATAAGCGTTGCCGGAACGGCGCGCGTGTCACACGATGTAAGAATATTTGAGGTTTCGGTCTTGCGGGCATGCCAGCGCCCTCTATGTCAATTTTTACGAGGCGATTGGTGGATGCGGGAGATGGCCAAGAAAATCGTAAGCCGGCGCGGATTTCTGGCGGGCACGTTGGCTGCCGGTTCATCTTTGGGTCTGGTCACGCCCGGTGCGGCCCGGGAATATAGCGGGGAAGAACCATGGAGCCCGGATAGTGCCTCGGCTCCGGTTCCGGCAAGCCCTGCCGCCGGCAGGTTTTTCACCCCGCAGGAACGCACATTCATCGACGCCGCGGTCGATCGCCTGATTCCAAAAGATGAGTGGGCCAGTGCGACGGAAGCCGGGGTTGCACATTTCCTGGATGACCAACTTGCCGGCCCGTTCGGCCGTGCGCAGTCCTGGTACATGCAGGGACCTTGGGAAAAGGGCGACGACAGCCAGGGCTTTCAATCCAGATTGGCGCCCGCGCAACTCTACCGCGCCGCGATCGCGGCCATCGACAAGCATTGCAAGGACACGTTTCAGGGCAAGGCGTTCGCCGACCTGTCCGATTCCGACAAGGACAAGGTGCTGAAAGGCTTGGAAGGCGGCGACATCAAGCTGCAAGGCGTCGATGCCAAGGCCTTCTTCACGATGTTGCTCCAGAACACGATCGAAGGGTTCTTCAGCGATCCGGTCCACGGCGGCAACAAGGACATGGTTGGCTGGAAGATGATCGGCTTCCCGGGCGCCCGCTACGACTACCGGCCCTACATCGCCAAGCACAACCAGAAGCTGGATCTTGATCCGGTTTCCGTCGCCGGCGTCGACTCGTTTGGAGCCGGCACTCCCTCGAAATAAGCATCTGGCAGCACAAAAATGGCTAGGAAACTCCCCTCCGTCGACGTCCTGATCGTAGGCTTCGGCTGGACCGGCGCGATCGTCGCCGAGCAGATGACCCAGGAGGGCCTTTCGGTTCTGGCGTTGGAGCGCGGCGTCTGGCGCAACACCTCGACCGATTTCGCCGTCACCAACGCCCAAGATGAATTGCGCTACCGCTACCGTGGCGAACTGTTCGAGGAACTGGCGCGCGGAACTCTGACGTTCCGCAATGCGCCGTCCCAGACGGCGTTGCCCATGCGCCGCCTCGGATCGTTCCTGCCCGGCACCAATGTCGGCGGCTCGGGCGTCCACTGGAACGGCCAGACATGGCGGTTCCTGCCGTCTGATTTCAAGGCCAGATCCCACAATGAAGAACGCTACGGCCCGCTTGCCGAAGGCATGACGGTGCAGGACTGGGGCATCACCTATGACGAACTCGAACCGTTCTACGACCAGTTCGAGTATCTGTGCGGCATCAGCGGAAAGGCGGGCAATCTCAAGGGCGTCAAGCAACCGGGCGGCAACCCGTTCGAAGGGGCCCGCTCTCGCGAGTACCCCAATCCGCCAATGGACATGGTCTATGCTCCGACGCTCTTCAAGCAGGCAGCCGAGAGCCTGGGGTACCATCCATTCCCGGCGCCCTCGGCGAATATGAGCCGCGCCTATACCAACCCGCTCGGGGTGGGTCTCGGCCCCTGTACCTATTGCGGGTTCTGCGAAAAATTCGCCTGCGGCAATTATTCAAAGGCGACGGCGCAGACGACCATCCTGCCGGCCTTGATGCGCCGCGACAATTTCACTCTGCGTACGGAATCCGAAGTGCTGCGCGTCCTTGTCGACAGCAGCGGCAAGCGCGCCACGGGTGTGGAATATATGGATACCGAAGGGCAGGTTTGGGAGCAGCCGGCGGAGATCGTCATCCTGGCCTCCTATATCCTCAACAACGCGCATCTGATGCTGGTCTCGAAGATCGGTCAGCCCTACGATCCCGCGACCGGACAAGGCGTGGTCGGCAAGAATTACGCCTATCAGATCACCTCCAGCGTCAATCTTTTCTTCGACGACAAATACTTCAACAATTTCGTCGGCGCCGGCGCTCTGGGAATGATCATCGACGATTTCAACGGCGACAATTTCGATCATACAGGGCTTGGTTTCATCGGCGGAGGCTACATCGCGCAATGGACCACCAATGGACGGCCGATCGAAGGCCATCCTGTGCCCGACGGCACGCCGAAATGGGGGGCCGACTGGAAGAAGGCGGTGCGCGATAATTATCTGAGGGCGACCTCGGTCGCGACGCATGGCGCCGTCATGAGCCACCGCCAGAACTATCTGGATCTCGACCCCACCTACACCGACGTTTACGGCCGGCCGTTGCTGCGCATGACCTTCGACTTCACCGAAAACGAGCACAAGATGTCGGATTATCTTACCGACCGCGCCTCGGCCATCGCCAAGGCGATGAAACCGCGCGAGATGAAGGTGAACGACCGCAAGGGCCATTATTCGATCGTTCCCTACCAGACCACGCACAATACCGGGGGCACGATCATGGGCGCCAATCCGCGCGAGAGCGTGACCAACAAGTATCTGCAGAGTTGGGATGTCTCCAATCTCTTCCTTTTCGGGGCAGGGGCGTTTCCGCAGAATGCCGGATACAACCCGACAGGAACCGTTGGGGCGCTTGCCTATCACGCGGCAAAGACCATTCGCGAGCAATATCTGCGTTCGCCGGGTCCGCTGGTTCAGGCCTGAGGTGCACGACGATGAAACACGCAGCCCCGATCCTCTCAGCCATCGCGCTGGCTTTTACATTGTCGCCGGCATTCGCCGGCAACAATGACTGGACCACGATCCAGCGGGGCCTTTACCTCACTCGCGCCGGCGACTGCGCCGCCTGTCATACCATCGACAAGAGCAAGCCCTTGGCCGGCGACTATTCGCTGGAGACGCCGTTTGGCACGATTTATACGGCCAATCTGACCCCTGATCCCGAGACGGGTCTCGGTAATTGGACGGCGGATGATTTCTACAAAGCCATGACCAGGGGCGAGGAACGCGACGGCACGCGGCTTTATCCGGCCTTTCCCTACACGCATTTCACCATCATCACGCGCGAGGATTCCGACGATATCTTCGCCTATCTCCAGACCCTCAAGCCGATCAACCAGCGCATTCCATCGCCGAATTTCACCTGGCCGCTCAACTGGCGTTTCGTCATGCGTGGCTGGAACCTGATCAATTTCAAGCCGCATGCCTTTACGCCGGATTCCAGCAAATCGGACGAATGGAACAGGGGTAAATATCTGGTCGAAGGGTTGGAGCATTGCGGCTTGTGCCATTCGCCGAAGGACATTCTGGGCGCGGAAAAGGATGCGGGCCGATTTTCGGGCGGCGAAGTGGAAGGCTGGTGGGCGCCGTCGCTTTCCGGTGACAAACGTGACGGTATAGGCGACTGGTCGAAGGATGATCTTGTCGGCTTCCTGAAAAACGGCCGCAACGACAAATCGGCCGCGTTCGGTCCGATGGCCGACGTGATCGAGGATTTCGACCCGCTACCTCAAGGATTCCGATCTTCAGGCGATCGCGGCCTATGTGAAGGACATTCCCGCCCGTAACGATGCGGCTCCCGCCAAGCTCTCGAACGACGATTCAAAAATGGCCAACTCCGTTGGTGCGGAAATCTACGCCGCGCAATGTTCCGCCTGCCATGCGCCCGACGGCGCCGGCGTGCCGACGATGTTCGGTCCGTTGAAAGGTTCCTCCATCGCTCAGGCCAGCAGCCCGAAAACCGTCATCCGCGCTGTTCTCGAAGGCGTACGCTCCGCGCCGACGGATAAATATCCGACACCGCACGCCATGCCTGCCTTCGCATCGAAGCTGACCGATGGTGAGGTAGCGTCTGTCGCCACCTACGTTCGCAATTCCTTCGGCAACCAAGCGTCCGCCGTAAGCGCAAGCGATGTGACCGCCATGCGCCATGTCGCAACGGTCAGTCTTCACAGCATCTCGAATTGAGCTTGCTTAAGTCGCGTGACTGTCGCGCGATCGTCGGTCAATCCGGAAATCTGGATATCCGCTCGGATATGTGTCACTTGCCCCGTGCTAGAATTGCGGCGTCCGCTGAAAGCGCCGCCACCCTTGCGCTTGAGCCGGATCCGCGCCATGTGAGCGGTCGAACGGCATCTAGTCTGATCTGAAAGCAACCTTAGGCAGCGCATCCTCATGTCGGATATGGGTTACCTCGCCCATGGCGGGCCGAAACTTGCCGTGGCGCCTATGATGGACTGGACGGATCGGCATTGCCGGTTCTTTCACCGGCAATTGACGGCCAAGACTACGCTTTACACCGAGATGGTGGTGGCTGATGCCGTCATCCTGGGTGATCGCGAGCGCCTCATGGCCTTTTCCGATGTCGAGCATCCGGTGGCCCTCCAGCTTGGTGGATCGGATCCCGCGAAACTCGCGGATGCGGCGCGGATCGGGGCCGATTTCGGCTATGACGAGATCAATCTCAATGTCGGTTGTCCGTCCGACCGCGTGCAGTCGGGAACGTTCGGCGCCTGCCTCATGCGCACGCCGCAAATTGTTGGCGACTGTGTCGCGGCGATGAAGGCGTCGACACCTGTTCCTGTTACCGTGAAATGCCGGCTCGGCGTGGACGACCAGGATACCGAGATCGCGCTCGACGCGCTGGCCGATGCGGTATTCGCGGCGGGCGCGGACGCGCTGTGGGTGCATGCGCGCAAGGCCTGGCTCGAAGGGTTGAGCCCCAAGGAAAATCGCGACATCCCGCCGCTGGATTACGAACGGGTCTACCGCCTCAAGCAAAAGCACCCGGAAAGGTTCATCGGTATCAATGGCGGCATTCGGACACCCGCCGAAGCAAAAGGGCACCTGGAGCATGTCGACGGCGTCATGCTCGGCCGCGCCGCCTATCACGACCCGGGCATGCTGGCGGGGCTGGACGGGCTGGCTGGCGCCGACGCAACTCCGCCGATGGATTTCGCCGCAGTGATCGAGACCATGGCGGATTATGCCTCCCGGCATATCGCGCGCGGCGGGCGTCTGGTGCATGTAACGCGCCACATGACGGGGCTCTTCCATGGCCTGCCCGGCGCCAGGCGCTACCGTCAGATCTTGTCGACGGAGGCAACCCGCTCCGGAGCCGGATCCGATGTGCTGTTCGCCGCTTTTGAAGCGGTCCAGCCCGGCTCGGTAGGCGAGGCCGCCTGAATATAGGCCGCAAAAAATCAGTCGCGCAGGATCATACGGTTGCCACGCATGTCGAAGCTGGAAAGCGAACTGATGAAGTTCATGCCCAGCAGGCTCTGGTCGAGGCTGCCGGGAGACGCGACCAGTATCTGCATGTGCCGTCTTTTGATCGTGCCCACCGAGAGGTCGTCGGCGGTGACGCTTGCGGCCTGCGCCGGGCCGTTGGCCGTCATCACCGGAATATTGTAGTCGAGCGTGCCGGTATCGATGCCCGCACTTCGGGCGTCGGCTGTCGTCAGCACGGTGCGGGTGGCGCCTGTGTCGACGATCATGGAAACCGTCGCACCGTTGACGGCTGCGCGCGCCCCGAAATGGCCGTTCTCGAGTTTCTGCAATGTGACCGTGTTTCGACCATTCTCATCGATGGCCGAGATCGGGCTGCCTGGGACAAAACCGGCCGTGATGCGATAGGCGACATCCTTCAATTCGTAGCGGTACTGGTATCCGGCGACCAGCAGCAGGATAACCAGCATCCAGACCGCCAGATTGCGGGCCACATCGCCAAGAACACGACGAGATCCCACCAATCCAGCCGCGAGCACCAAGCCCCATACGGAGAGATAGACGGCCCTGCCGAATTTGTCGTTGCCGATGCCAAGCGTCGATCCGGAATCATTGTTGGCGACAAGCAGGATCAGCGCGACGCCGATGACGGCCAGCACCACCCAGAGGAGACGATTGCGCATTGTTCAACCTCAGTCGGTAGAACCGCGTTCGCGCGCCATGCGGGTGCGGCGGGTTTCGCGGCGCGGCCGTCGTTCCACCGTTTCGAGCCGGGCTGGCAAGTCCGCCATCACCGCGCGCCTGTCTTGCGACGTCATCGACATCCACGCGCCGATCTCGTTGCGTGTGCGCCCGCATCCGAAGCAATAGCCGGTTTTCATGTCAATTGAGCAAACAAGAATGCAGGGAGATTCTATTGCTGTCATAACGGATCCACGTCGCCTGTTCCCCACATGATGCGGTCATGCGGCCTTTGCAAGCCCTGCCCATAACGCCGCCCTGGACCACAAATCCGCCGCGCCGGCGCAATTGCGATCGCGGTCGGCTACTTGTATGCCGCGTCTGATACACTATCCAGGCTTTGTGACGACAGGAACGGCAAGCATGACAAGCGCGACAAGCGGACTGCCTTTTGACGATTTCCGCGAGTTGCTTTCGAATCCGCGCCCCATCGATCGCCACTCGGCGGAGAACGTGACACGGGATTTTCGACGCTTTGGCGATTTGGGCGGTTCGTTGGGCCGGCTGGAAGACCTTGCGGTATGGCTGGCGGGATGGAGCGGACGCTCCCGTCCTCTGGTCGGCAGGCCGCTGGTCGCCATATTTGCGGGCAGCCATGGCGTCGCCGCCCACAATGTCTCCCCCCGGCCTGTCTCGGCGACTGCCGCGCAAGTCGAGCGATGCGGGACCGGAAACATGCCGGTCAATCAGCTATGCTCCGCCTACGATCTCGGCCTCAAGGTCTTCGATCTCGCGCTCGATGTCCCGACCGGGGATATCAGCAAGGAGGCGGCGCTGGACGAGCGCGCGACGGCCGCGACCATGGCGTTCGGCATGGAAGCCATCGCCGGCGGTACGGACCTTGTCTGCGTCAGTGATTTCGGCGTTGGAAACTCGACCGTGGCGGCGGCCCTGTGCGCAGGCATATTAGGAGGGCAGGGAGCGGACTGGGTCGGAACCGGCTCCGGCGCCGATCCCGAAAGGGTCGCGCGCAAAATCGCGCTTGTCGATGCCGCGCTTGCGGCCCACACAAGCCACGTCGGCGATCCGCTGGAAGTGCTTCGCCGTCTTGGCGGACGTGAATTCGCGGCGATTGCCGGCGCCGTGCTTGCCGCGCGTGCCGAACGCGTCCCGGTCATCCTGGGCGGCTTTGTCGCGGTAGCCTCGGCCGCTATCCTGCACGCCGCCAATCCGGACGCGATAAGCCATTGTCTGCTCGCGGGACTTTCCGGAGAGGCGGGAGAAGCGAAAGCGGCGGAGCGTATCGGCCTCAAGCCCCTCCATGAACTGGATGTGCGCGATGGCGGGGTTGCGGCGGCGCTGGCGGCAGGCATGGTCAAGGCGGCGGCCGCCTGTCATTCCGGCATGCGGGCGACGCAGCCGGCAGGGTGAAGTGGAATTATCGCCGGGCGGCGCGTTTGACCTCTCTGGTCGGCACGGCCGGAAGCTCTTCCATGACACGCGAGGCTGGGAAAATAGCCAGAGCCTCGGTACCTTCGCGCAACTTGGAGATCAACTGGAACTCGCCATCGTGCATCTGCATCATGCCCTGCACGATTGGCAGACCGAGGCCGGTGCCCTGCTCGGCGCTCTTGATGGCGATCGAGCCTTGGCCAAATGCGGATAGCACCACCGGGATCTCTTCCGGTGCAATGCCGGGACCGTTGTCCTTGATGGATATGTACTGCCCGCCGCCCACCGTCCATCCGACGCGAACGCGGATTTCGCCGCCGCTGGATGTGAATTTCACAGCGTTGGAAAGAAGATTGAGCGTGATCTGCCGCAGCGACCGCTCGTCGGCGTAGAGCCGGGGAAGGTGATCCTCGAACTGCTGCACGATGCGGATGCCCTTGTTGTGGGCCTTGAGTTCCATCATGTGGCAGCAATCTTCGACGATATGCGCGAGGCGCAAGGGCTCCTCGTTTAGCGGGTAGCGTCCGGCCTCGATGCGCGAGAGGTCGAGGATTTCGTTGATGAGATCGAGGAGATGCTGGCCGGAATCATGAATATCGCGCGCATAGTCGCGATAGCTTTCGTTTTCGATCGGCCCCAGAACCTCCTTGGCCATGACCTCGGAAAATCCCAGCACGGCATTCAATGGAGTACGGAGTTCATGGCTCATCGACGCTAGGAACCGCGATTTTGCCAGATTGGCTTCCTCCGCCCGGCGGCGAGCTTCGTCGGACATCGATTTGGCGGTCTCAAGTTCGGCGATCAGGCCGTCCTTTTCCGAGCGGAACGACAGCAGCATCATGGCGGAGCGGTTCAGATGGCGGGCGATGTAGGCGAAGAATGGCAGCGCCAGAACAAGAAGCCCGATCATCATCATCTCGACCGGATTGGTGTAGTCGGCGCCAAATGCCGCATAGGCGACCACGGGCAGGGCGAATGTAACGATCAGGGCATATCGCAGGGATGAGGCGATCAGCGCGGTCGCCGCCATGGCCATGAGAAGAATGACGGCCTTGATGACCGGAAACTGGTCTACCTGGCATTCCGCGCAGCCAAGCCAGGCAAGATATGCCCAGCCGAGCCCGCTGAAGAAATGACCCACGAGGAGGTTGCGGGAAGCTGCCGGTGCGTCGATCGACGATATCTCCGTGCGGTCGATACGGCGCGCGGTTACCGCCAGCACGGCATAGAATGTCACCGTGCAGAACGCCCATATGAGGATGGCGCCGCTCATTCCCGCGAAAAGCCCTGCGGCGGTGACCAGAAGCACCATCAGGGGAATTGCCGATGCGCTACTCATGATGGCATGGGCGTGCAGTTTCAACAGTTCCCGGTCAAAGAGCGGATTTCCTGCCTGCTGCGACAGACGCTCACGGGTCTTGCGCACGGCGCGAGCCACATCGCTGTGGCGATGAGACTTCCTGCGGTCCACGATAATCTTGTCCGCTGTTTGCGAGCGTTGCAGCGCCATGCCGGTCATGTTGATATGTTCAGACTGGCAACCTACGGTTCAATGATTAAGAGACCCTTTGTGGAAGGCACATGAGGTTCTTTCCGACGGGCGCGGTAATGCCTATAAACGACGCCGAAAGGGAGGTTTTCCATGAAGCTTTATGACGGAGGACGCGCCCCCAATCCGCGGCGTGTCAGGATATTTCTGGCCGAGAAGGGTATCGAAATCCCGCTTGTGCCCGTCGATATGAACGCGCTGGGCCATCGGTCCGAAGAAATCGCCAGTCGCAACCCGTTAAAGCGCCTGCCGGTTCTCGAGCTGGACGACGGCGAGATCATTACCGAATCCGTTGCGATCTGCCGGTATTTCGAGGAGCTTCATCCGGAACCCGCCCTGTTCGGCACGGGGGCGCTGGGCAAGGCGCGGGTCGAGATGTGGCAGCGCCGAATGGAGTTGCATTTCCTGCAGAGTGTCGCGCAGGCCTTCCGCCACATCCACCCGGCAATGAAGGAATGGGAAGTCCCGCAGATTGCGGAGTGGGGCGAGGCGAACAAGCCGAAAGCGCTGGAGTTTCTGGCGATGCTCGACCAGGAACTGACCGACCACGAATTCGCCGCCGGGGATGAATTTTCCATCGCCGACATCACCGGCATGATCGGCGTCGACTTCATGAAGCCGGCGCGCATTGCGATGCCGCCCGAACTCGCCAACGTAACCCGCTGGTACGCAGCGCTGAAAGCCCGGCCAAGCGCCGAAGCATAGGGGACCATGAAGGAGACGCTGGACGATCTCCTCCGCGAGATACGGGCCTGCCGCATTTGCCGCGACGCTTCGCCAAAACCGCTACCGCATGAGCCGCGACCCGTTCTTGTCGCCTCCGCGACAGCGAAAATCCTGATTGCCGGACAGGCGCCCGGCACGCGGGTCCACGCAAGCGGCATTCCTTTCGATGATCGGTCGGGTGATCGCCTGCGCGACTGGCTCGGCATCGGCCGCGAGACCTTCTACGATCCTTCGCGGCTGGCGATACTGCCGATGGGTTTTTGCTTTCCGGGACAGGATGCGCATGGCGGCGACCGGCCGCCGCGGCGCGAATGCGCCCCGGCGTGGCGGGCGAGGGTGCTTGCGCTGATGCCGCGCATCGAACTTGTCCTGGTGATTGGCCGATATGCGCAGGCCTGGCATCTGCCGGATGAACGCGGTGCGGCCGTCGATGCGACCGTCCGTGACTGGCGCCGCATTTACAAGACAGCGAACCAACCAAGATGCCTTCCCTTGCCGCATCCTTCATGGCGCAACACGGCATGGCTGAGAAAGAACCCATGGTTCGAGACAGAATTGCTGCCGACGCTTCGCAAGGAGGTGGCGCGACTGGCGGATGTCTGACGCGCAACGGGTTAGAGAAAAATTATCTTACGATACCGATGAATTCGCGAGAATCCGATTGAAAATGGCAATAAAATAGCTAGATGCGGGATCAAATTTCTACGGAGACGCAATGATGGACCGGCTTGACCGCAAGATTCTTCGCCTGCTTCAGGAAAATGCCACGCTGGCGGTGGCCGATATCGCCAAGAAGGTTGGCTTGTCCACGACGCCCTGCTGGCGCCGTATCCAGAAGCTCGAGGAAGAGGGCGTTATCCGGCGCCGAGTCGCTATCCTCGACCCGGTCAAGATCAATGCGCGCGTCACCGCCTTCGTGTCCGTCCGTACGTCCTCGCATTCCAATGAGTGGCTGAAGCGCTTCTCGGAAGTGGTGCAGGAGTTCCCTGAAGTGGTTGAATTCTATCGCATGAGCGGCGACGTCGACTATTTGCTGCGCGTCGTGGTCCCCGACATCGCCGCCTATGACGCCTTCTACAAGCGGCTGATCGCCAAGATCGAAATCCGCGACGTTTCCTCCGCCTTCGCGATGGAGCAGATCAAATATACGACGGAGATGCCGCTCGACTACATGGTCCTGGACAAGGATGCCGGCGCCTCACGCGGGGTGGCGTAGGCGCTGGCCCAGGCCTATTTTTCCAGCCGCGCCATCAGGGACGAGGTGTCCCAGCGCCGCCCGCCCATGGCCTGCACATCCTTGTAGAACTGGTCGACCAGCGCGGTAACCGGCAATTTGGCGCCGTTGCGGTTGGCTTCGGCCAGGCAGATGCCGAGATCCTTGCGCATCCAGTCGACGGCGAAGCCGTAATCGTATTTGCCGGCGTTCATGGTCTTGTGGCGGTTTTCCATCTGCCAGGAGCCTGCCGCGCCCTTCGAGATGACATCGACGACTTTCTCGATATCCAGCCCGGCCTTCTTGCCGAAATGGATGCCCTCGGCGAGTCCCTGCACGAGCCCCGCGATGCAGATCTGGTTGATCATCTTGGTCAGTTGCCCCGAGCCGGCCGGTCCCATCAGCCCAACCATTTTCGCGTAGGCTTCGATCACCGGTTTTGCCTTCTCGAAAATCGCCTGCTCGCCGCCCACCATGACGGTCAGCGCGCCGTTTTCCGCGCCCGCCTGGCCACCCGACACCGGCGCATCGAGAAAGCCGAACCCGCCCTTGGAGGCGGCATCGGCAAGTTCGCGTGCGATCTCCGCCGAGGCGGTTGTGTTGTCGATGAAGGTCGCGCCCTTCTTCATGGCGGCGAAAGCGCCATGTTCCCCGAGCGTCACGGCGCGCAGATCATCGTCGTTTCCGACGCAGGCAAAGACGAAGTCCTGATCCTTGGCCGCTTCCGCCGGAGAGGAAGCGCGCTTGCCGCCATGCTCGGCGACCCATTTTTCGGCCGTGGCACTGGTGCGATTGAAGACCGTGACCTCGTGGCCGCCCTTGTTCTTCAAATGCGCGGCCATCGGATATCCCATGACCCCAAGACCCAGAAACGCTACTTTCGCCATTCTCATTCCTCTTAGATTATAGACGCCGTCACCCTCTAATAGGACAGGCGATCGCCATCCGCAAAATCCGATGACGCTACGTTGTTATCTTAACCCGGTATCGATCTCGATGAAGTCGGCGATTCCGGCGATGTCGGCCAGATTGAAAACGGGCACGGTTTCATCGTTGATCGGGTGATCCACGGCGATGGCGGCGATGTTCGGGTCTTCCGGGGAGAGGGGCCTCGTGTCTTTCGCCTGCAAACGGCGCGCCTCTATCTTGCGATGCGGCTCACGCTTGTACCCCTCGACCAAAACCAGGTCGCAGGGAGAAAGGCGCGACAGGATATCGTCCAGCGCCGGTTCGCTCTCTTCGCCCAGTTCATGCATCAGCGCCCAGCGTCGCCCCGAAACGATCGCTACCTCCCTGGCGCCGGCCTTTCGATGCCGAAAGGAGTCCGTTCCCTGCTTGTCGATATCGAAATCATGATGGGCATGCTTGACCGTGGCGAGTTTCCAGCCGCGCCGCGTCAGTTCGCTGACCAGCGCCTCGACCAGCGTCGTCTTGCCGGAATTCTTCCATCCCGTGATACCGAAGACGCGGATAGTCATGAGGATGCTCCGGCAAGAATGTTCTCGGCTTCAAGCAATTCCGCGGGCGTGTTCACGTTCAGGAACGGATCGATGTCGCGCCCCGCGATCCGTACAGCCGGGAACGCACATGATACGACATGGTGGCGCGCCGCGAAGGCGGAGACCTTGCGCGTGGCGCCTTCGGCCAGGAACCGCGCAAGATCGTCACGCAAGGAAAGGGGCCACAAGGCAATCGGCGGATGGGTATTTCCGTCTGAGGAGGCGACCGCGATGGAGCTTTCGCCATCGCCGGCGGCCTGCTGAAGGGAAAATACCAGCCCCTCCGGAAAGAACGGCGTGTCGGCCGGCATCGAAACAATCTGACGGATGCCGGACAGCGTGGCGGCCCATTCCATTCCGGCCAATATTCCAGCCAGCGGTCCGGCATATCCCTCGACCCGGTCGGCGATCACCGGGAGCCCGAAGGCCGAAAAGCGGTCCGGATCGCCGTTGGCGTTTATGGCAAGCGAATGCGTTTGCGGCTTTAGTCGTTCGATTGCTTGGGCAAGGAGTGGCCTGCCGCCCAGCACGAGCAGCGACTTATCGCCTCCGCCCATTCGAGTTGACCGTCCGCCGGCAAGAATTATTCCAGCCACCACCCGCTTGGTGCCTGTTAGGTCGAGCCCGCCCGCTTTGGCCAACGGTAGGTGCATCACTCTTCTGCTCAGGTCTCTCAGCGCCAAGAACCAGCCTTTTCCACCCAACCACCCGCACGGCCATGGCCGAATTTTCCGGCGCGGCGCGGAGGGACTCATCCAGTGCGACCGAGATGCCACACCGGGGCAAAACAAACACCTTCTTAACCTTGCATAATTAAAAATTAATTCGACGCAACATACTCCGTGATGATTATAGCCAAGCTAGGGGAATACGGTGATTCGGGCGCTGGGTACGGGTTTTCAGCGAATGCGGTCCAGAGGTGGGTGGCGGTCAGCCGCCGGCAAGATGCCACATGCCACACCGGTCTCCTCGATGCGGGGATTCTGGGGCCTCATGCGGGCCTACTGGTTCTCGGATCGCTGGAAAGAAGCCTGGGCGATGACGATAATCATCGCGGTGCTGACGGGCGCGGGCAGCAAGGCCAGCGTGTGGATGGCCGAGACATCCGGCGAACTGGTCAATTCCATCGCTTTCTTCCACGACCAGCATAATACGGCTCCACTGACATCGATTCTTTCGAGCGCCGGGATGCTGCTCTTGATCGTTGTGGTCAAGGACGCCTGTTTCAACGGCATCAGGGGGTATGTTTCGTCGACGCTGCACAGGAGATGGCGCGGCTGGCTCAATGGCCGCTTCAACGAAGCGCTGCTCAACGACAGCCACACGCATTTTCACGTTCAGCACGGCGCCGGCGACAGTAATTCCGGGCTCGCGAGCCCCGATAATATCGACCAGCGGGTGCAGGAATCGATCAAGGGAATGACCGGCGGAGCGCTCGGCCTGGCGATGGGCATCCTGAGCGTGGCCACATCGCTGTTCTTCGTCGGGCAGCGGCTTTTGCAAACCTCGGCGGCCGTCAACGGGCTGGAATTTCTCGGTGCCTATGGCAGCGCTGTTCTGGCCTTCGTCGCGGTGGCGGTCTACGTGCCGCTCAACACCTATATCGCCATGAGGCTCGGGCGCGTCATGGAGTTCATCAATATTTCCATGCAGCAGGCGGAAGGCAGCTATCGCGGCGAATTGACGACCCTGTTTCGCCGCAGCTTTCAGGTCGCGGCCTCGTCGGGCGAAAAAGTCCAGAAGGCGATGCACGACCGGCTCTATGTCGATATCGACGGCAACTGGGCTAAGCTGAACAAGATCAACGCCGTCTACTCCTCGTTCGAACTGATCTATAATTTCTTTGCCGCCCGCATCGTGGCCTATGGCCCCGGGCTGATCCCCTACATCAACGACAAGATCAGCCTGAGAAGCTACATCACCGGCGCGGAACTGGTTGGCTCGCTGATCAGCCAATGCTCATGGTTCATCCATGTCATGCCGGCGATCGCCACCCTTCGCGCCAACGCCAAGCGTGTCACCGATCTTGCCGAAGCGATCGAAAATGTCCGGTTGCCGACCGATTTCTACCGCGCGACCGGACACTCCGAGTTCCGCTACGGCAGTCAGAATGCCCGTCTTGGGCTCACCGTTCGCCAGCTTGAGCTGATGCATCAGGGTGCGGAAGCGGAGCCATTCCTCACGGCGACCGGCCTGCGTTTCAAGCCGGGCGAATGGACATTTATCAAGGGTGAGTCCGGCTGCGGCAAGACCAGCCTGCTCAAGGCGCTCAATGGGCTATGGGCCTATGGGCGTGGCGAAATCGTTTTCCCGCAGGACGTTGGGTCATTTTATGCTTCCCAGGACATCAAGCTGCAGCCGATTTCCCTGAAGAAGCTTGTCTGCCTGCCGGAGGAAGAAAATGCCTTTTCGGACGCGCGCGTCGCCGCCGCGCTGCACAAGGCCGGCATAGGCGATTTCATCGAATTTCTCGGCGACGAGACATGCGCGGGAAATTTGTGGGATCAGGTGCTGTCGGGCGGCCAGAAGCAGAAACTCATGCTTGCCCGCATCCTGCTGCATCAGCCGGGCCTCCTTTTCCTCGACGAGGCCACGGGCGCACTCGACCCGGATGCCCGGATCGCCTTTCACCAGGCGATCAAGGACAATTGCGCGGACGCCACCGTCATCAGCATCATGCACGAGAGCGAGCCGCCCCGCTCGCATGCGGGCGTGGAATTCTACGACAGCATTCTGCACATTCAGGATGGCACGGCGGTCAAGGTCGGATGGGAAGTCTTCTGGCCACAGGAGCGGGTTGCCGTCGTTCCCGCCATGCACTGAGGAATCAGGCTTTCCTCAGCCGCCGGTGACGCTCATGTGGCGAGCGACCGCAGGTCGTTTCGTACGGCGGTCGATAATGAAATCGTGGCCTTTGGGCTTGCGGCCGATGGCCTCGTCGATGGCCTGCGAAAGCAACTCGTTGCCTTCCGACTGCCGCAGCGGCGATCTCAGATCGGCCGCATCGTCCTGGCCCAGGCACATATAGAGCGTTCCGGTGCAAGTCAGCCTGACACGGTTGCAGCTTTCACAGAAATTATGCGTCATCGGGGTGATGAAGCCGAGACGCCCCCCGGTCTCCGCCACCTCGACATAGCGGGCAGGCCCACCGGTCTTGTAGGGGATGTCCGTCAAGGTAAACTGCCGCTCCAAATCGCCGCGCAGCAGGGAAAGCGGCAGGTATTGATCGGTGCGGTCGGCATCGATCTCGCCCATCGGCATGGTCTCGATGACGGTCAGATCCATGCCCCGGCCGTGCGCCCAGCGCATCATCTCGGGCAATTCCGCGTCATTGAAGCCTTTCAGCGCCACTGCGTTGAGCTTGATCTTCAGGCCGGCTTCCTGCGCGGCATCGATGCCCCGCATCACCTTGTCCAAATTGCCCCAGCGCGTGATCGCATGGAATTTTTCCGGATCGAGCGTATCGAGCGAGATATTGATACGCTTGACGCCGCAGTCGGCCAGTTCGCTTGCGTAACGGGCAAGTTGTGAACCATTGGTCGTGAGCGTCAATTCTTCGAGCGCGCCGCTGGCCAAGTGTCGCGATATCTGGCGAACCAGATGCATGACGTTCTTGCGGACAAGCGGTTCGCCACCTGTAAGCCGCAGCTTCTTCACGCCCTTTTCGATGAAGACCGAACACAGCCGGTCGAGTTCCTCAAGCGAAAGAAGATCCCGCTTCGGCAGGAACGTCATGTCTTCCGCCATGCAGTAGGTGCAGCGGAAGTCGCATCGATCGGTAACCGAAACACGCAGATAGGAAATCGCGCGCCCGAATGGATCGATCATGTCGCTGCCGGCAAAATTCATGCTAGTCCCTTGTTGCGTGCCCGGCGATCTTCGCAGGCCAAGCCTAATTCCGTGATGCCAAATCGAATTGGATAGCGAATGTCGGGCCTTTGGCGCGCACTTTCAAGCCAGACCAAGGTGCACTGCCTATCATCTCGGCGCTCGCTGAGGCAATTCATCGCGGTTTGGCAAGCGGATAGAGGCCACATCAGTCCTTTTTCGGAGCCGGCGCCTCGGTCGGCAGGCCAGCTTCCCGCCATGCGCCAAAACCGCCGGTGATGTGCTTGACGGGTGAAAGGCCCATGTCCTGCACGGCTTTTGTCGCCAGCGCGGAGCGTAGACCGCCGGCGCAGAAGAAGACGAACGTCTTGCCCGAGGCGAAGATTTCCTTGTGATACGGGCTTTCGGGATCCACCCAGAACTCCAGCATCCCCCGCGGCGCGTGTAGCGCGCCCGGGATTTTGCCCTCGCGCTGTAACTCGCGAACGTCGCGGATATCGACAAGCAGGACATCGTCCTTTTCGGCCAGCTTCGCGGCTTCGGCGGGCGAAACCGCTTCGATTTCGGCATCGGCTTCCTCGACCAATGCTTTGTAACCCTTCCTCATCGCCGCCAACTCACTCTCCTCTGAGGTTTGAAACCATTCTGGCGCTTGCCGAAATGATGAATACGCGGACCTTCCTTGTGCCGCATCACGCGGTGCCGTCAACAATATGTGATCGAAAAACCACGCATCCTCGTCTTTCAGGCTTGCTGCTTAACGTCCCCGCAACGAATTGCTATGATTAATGACAGGTATCCTGCAATAGCTTCCAAGCGAATTATCGGCGGCGATTTCGCCGATTCGTTCGGGCGGCTCTTTAGGACGGCGGACCCTTTACGTCGCTCCGCATACGCTCTTATTCCGGTAACACTGACCGTCACAGGTGAAAATGTGAAACTTCTTCGAAGCCGCCTTGCCGCGTTGCCTCTCTTGGTCCTCGGCTCCACGCTCACGCTCGGCGTTTCGCATGCCGGCGCCGAGAACTTTTTTCAGCGGCTGTTCGGCGACAATCGGCATCAGGGTTACGAGACGCTGCCACCCGGACAATACCAGGGGCGTGGCGGGTACGAGTACCGGCAGGATTACGGGAGGCGCGGCGGGGGCCAGTACGACGAGGACGTCCAACAGCCGCCGGCGCGGACGCAAACGCCACGGCACCTGGCCAAGATCAGTGGCCCTACATATCGCGCCTATACGCCGGATACCCTGACGCGCGTTGATTTTTCGCCGATTATCAAGGCTGCGCATCCCGCTACTCTGGAACCCTCAATGCAGGCGAGTGGCTTCGCCGAGGCTCGCGACACGCTGGCTGACTTTACTCTCTACGCGGACAAGGACGTCGCCAAGGCGCTCAACGATTATTATTCCAAGCATCCCGATTTCATCTGGGTCAGCGGTTTTGGCCCCAATGGACGGGCGCAGGAGGCGTTGCGCGTGCTCGGCGACGCCGCAAGCTACGGGCTCAACCCGGCGGATTATACCGTTACGGTTCCTTCGGCGGCTTTTTCGCTGGACGATACGGCGGCGCGGATGCGCGAACTGACACGGTTCGAGGTGCAGCTTTCCGCGCGCGTGCTTCGTTACGTGCACGATGCTTATGATGGCAGGGTCGTGCCCGACCGCATGTCGGAATATTATGACCTTCCGGAAAAGCCGCTTGATCTGGCGGGCGTGCTGGACAGTTTGGCGCAAACCTTCGAGGTGACCAAGAACCTGGAATCGAGGCACCCCCAGTCTCCTCAATACCAGGTGCTGAGAACGGAACTCGCCACGCTGCGCGCCAGCCCCGAAAACGACATTGTCGTTGATCCGAAAATGTTGGTGAAGCCGGGTGAGACGAACCCGGATTTCCCCAAAATCCTGCAATTGATCTCGCGCAAGGCGGACGAGGACTTCCAGGCGAAATACGGAGCGCTGCTGACTGGCGACGCGTCGACCGAAACCTATTCGGATGATCTGGTTCCCGTGATCAAGGCCGCCCAGAAAGCCAATGGGTTGAGCCCGGACGGGGTTATCGGGCCACGCACCGTTCAGGCGTTGGCTGGCGAGTCCGTTGCCAACAAGATTTCAAAAGTAGTTGTCGCGCTCGAGGAAATGCGCTGGCTGCCACACGATCTCGGCAACACCTATGTCTTCATCAATGAGCCTGCCTACAAGGTGACGTTTACGAAAGACGGGGAGCAGCGGCTTTCGATGCGCGCTGTCGTTGGCCGCCCTGCCAACCAGACGACGTTCTTTTATGACAAGGTCGAAGAGGTGGTCTTCAACCCCTATTGGGGCGTGCCGCAATCGATCATCGTCAATGAAATGCTTCCCAGGCTGGTGAAAGACCCCGGATACCTTGACCGCGCGGGCTACGAAGTGACCGACATGAAAGGGCACAGAATTCCGTCATCGTCGGTCGATTGGGGACGGCTGGGGACGCACATTCCCTATAATGTCCGGCAGATTCCCAGCGACGACAATGCGCTTGGCGAATTGAAGATCCTCTTCCCCAACAAGCATGCCATCTACATGCACGATACACCGGCCAAAAGCCTTTTCAGCCGGGACATGCGAGCCTATAGCCACGGCTGCGTTCGTCTTCAGCATCCTCGCGACATGGCCGCCGCCGTTCTCGATACGAGTGTGGACGCGGTCGCCGCCAAGCTGGCCCAGGGGCATAATTCGGAGAAGGTGCCTGTCCAGATTCCCGTCTACGTCGCCTATTTCACCGCTTGGCCGGACGCGACGGGCAAGGTGCATTATTACGATGACGTCTATGGCCGGGACAGGCATTTGACGGACGCAATGGAAAAGACCGACGCGGCGAGGGCGCCTGTTTCGGAAGAGGTTTCGGGAGCGATCACCAAGGCGGATGCCTCGGCGGATTCGAAACTTTAAGGGATATTTGCCGGGCCTGGCTCGGGGGTCACCCTCGGGTCAGGACGCCCTACAATGCGCCGTGCGCCCGCTCCGCGCGGCGGGCCGCGGCTACCTTGTCATCCAGGATCTGCTCTTGGGATTTTGGCTCGCTGTAGCGTCGCTCCACGGTCATGGGCGAGCCGCCGCATGCCGTCAGGGATAGCAGTCCCGCACCGATCAGCAGGAAACTGACGGAACATCGGATGCAAAGGCGCGCGACTTTTCCAAGTCCTGCTTTGTCGTAACTGTCGATCGACATGTCATCCCCAAACGCCGCGGCCACCATCCGTTGCCGCCAGAAGGCAATGGTGGGCGATGCAGGGATTGAACCTGCGACCCCACCCGTGTGAAGGGTGTGCTCTCCCGCTGAGCTAATCGCCCGTTCGAGGCTTCTGGCCGAACGAGCCCGGATATAATGGCCGGGCGCGATCCAAGTCAAGCAGAGGCTCGACCGTTGCTCAGGCTGATCAACCTGGCGGCAAGATCGACGGTCAGCTCGTCGAAATGGGATATGACACGCGACGGTTCGAATTCGGCGACCGGCTGTGCCGAATAGCCGAAATCCACGGCCACGATCGGTATACCGGCGGCTTTCGCGGTGTCGATGTCGGTACGCGAATCGCCGACCATCAAGGCTCGATCGGCATCGCCGCCGGCCGCCATGATCGTGCCGGTGAGATGTCTCGGATCGGGCTTGCGATACGGAAACGTATCCTGCCCGCAGACTACCGCAAAGCGACTATCGAGACCGAGCGCGCCGAGCAGGCGTCTGGACATGGCTTCGAACTTGTTGGTGCACACCGCGAGCCGGTAGCCGGCCGTGGCAAGACGGTCCAGAGCCGCGATCACGCCGGGGTAAGGCGTGGATTTCCCTGGCATGCCGGCGGTATAATCCTCGATGAATGCCGCGAAGAGATGGTCCAGTTGGCCATCCGCCAGCCGCTTGCCATGCGCGGCGAAGGCGCGCTCGATCATGACGCGTGCGCCAAATCCGACAAAGCTTCTCATTTCGGCCGGATTGGCACGCTTCACGCCTTCGGCATCGAGGCAGGCATTCAGACTGTCGAGAAGATCGGGCGCGGTGTCGACGAGCGTGCCGTCGAGGTCGAAGACGACTATGGGCTGGGCCATTATAAATCCGTCTGGCAGGGAGGTCTGGCCGCCGAATAGCCTCCACCCGCCGCGGGAGCAAGGGCATAAGCGGCGGAAGCCATCATGCAGGTCTTTGACGCTTCGCATAAAAATGATAGGGGCGGCGGAAAAAGGGCGCTTGGTGATGGACCTGAAGGCAGCGAAGATCGAAGCCGCGAAAGCCGCTCTGGACTACGTCGAGGACGGCATGCGCCTCGGCATAGGCTCGGGCTCGACCGCGGAAGAGTTCGTCCGGTTATTGGCAGCGAGTGTTTCGAACGGGTTGCAGGTCATCGGCGTCCCGACATCCGAGAGGACAGCGGCGCTGTGCCGCGAGACAGGCGTGGTTCTGTCGGATCTTGACACGACGCCGCATCTCGATCTGGCAATCGATGGCGCCGATGAGATCGACCCCAAACTATCCTTGATAAAGGGCGGCGGTGGAGCGCTGCTGCGCGAAAAGATCGTAGCCGCCGCCGCCGACCGCATGATCGTCATTGCCGATGAAACCAAGCTCGTCGACGTGCTCGGGCGTTTTCCGTTGCCGGTGGAGGTCAACCGCTTCGGCCTTGCGGCGACCCAACGGGCGATCGGCGAGGCGGCGAAATCGCTGGACCTGCGAGGTCCTTTGACATTGAGGATGACGAACGGTCAGCCTTTTGTTACAGACGGCGGGCATTTGATCCTCGACGCATCTTTTGGCCGCATTCCGGATACAAGAGCGCTGTCGAACGCGCTATACGCCATACCCGGCGTGGTGGAGCATGGTCTTTTTTTGGGGATGGCGGCCACCGCGATTGTAGCGGGCGCCGAAGGGGTGAAAACCCTGCATTCCTCCTGACAGATACGGAGTTTTGGAAATCATGATATCGGCGAGCAAAATTCACACCGTGCTTGCGGCGTCCGCCGTAGCCGTATTTCTGGCGTTTGGCGCGATACCGTCACACGCGGAGGATATCTCGGATTCACATCTGCAGGCGGCGCGTGATGCCATAGCCGCGATCAAATCCACGGACGATTTCGATCAGATACTGCCGCGAGCCGCAGAAGCGTTGAAACAGCAGTTGATTCAAAAGGACCCCAATCTGCAAGAGGACATCATTGCGATCGTCGATCAGCAGACGCTAGCCTTGGCGCCGCGCCGCGCCGCGCTCGAAACCGAAGCTGCGACGGATTACGCGAAGGAATTCAGTGAGCAGGAGCTCAAAGCGATAGCCGCCTTCTATAATTCGCCCGCCGGAAAGAAGCTGCTCGAAAAGGGACCCGAGGTTACGCGAGATATAGGTAGCGCGGCGGTTATCTGGGAACGCGGCGTGGCGCGCGATCTGGCTCAGGCCGTCGGCAAGGCTTTGCAGGCAAAGGAAGGTGGCGACACAGCGTCGCCGGCGCCCGCGTCGGATGATTCGACCAAGCCACAAGATGATTCCAAGAAGCAATAAGCGTCTAGCATTCAGTTTCAATACGGGAGGCCCGGCGGTGTGCGCCGGGCTTTTCTTTTTGGCTCCGCCGCCATAGACCAGACCGGAATTTGAAAAAGGACGGAGCGCATGGCGAAATACGACTACGATCTTTTCGTCATCGGCGCTGGGTCGGGCGGAGTGCGTGCGGCCAGGGTCACGGCCTCTTTGGGCAAGAAGGTCGGCCTTGCCGAGGAGTATCGCTACGGCGGGACCTGCGTCATTCGCGGTTGCGTTCCCAAGAAGCTATTCGTCTACGCTTCGCACTTCCCTGAAGATTTCGATGACGCCAAGGGTTTTGGCTGGACCGTGCCGGAGCCGAAATTCGACTGGGCGACGCTGATCGCCAACAAGGACAAGGAGGTCGCCCGACTTGAGGGGCTGTATCGGCGCGGCGCCGATCAGGCCGGCGCGGATACGTTTGAAAGCCGCGCCGAATTGGTGGATCGACATACGATACGCCTGCTTGCGCAGGATCGAACGGTAACCACGGAAAAGATACTGATCGCTACGGGGGGCCGGCCCAATCCGCACGCTGCGCTACCCGGCCACGATCTATGCATCAGTTCCAACGACGCTTTTCACCTTCGCGAATTGCCGAAGGGGATCATCATCGCTGGGGGCGGTTATATCGCCGTCGAGTTCGCAAACATCTTCCACGGGCTTGGCGTGAAGACGACGCTCGTCTATCGCGGCATGCAGATACTCAACCATTTCGACATGGATTTGCGGCGCGGCCTGCATGAAGCGATGGAGAAGAAGGGCATAGCGATCCATTGTCACGAAACCTTCGAACGGGTTCATCGTGGCGGCGATGGAAGGTTGCACGCGAAGCTCCTGGGAGGGAGCACCCTGGTCGCCGACCAAATCATGCTGGCGCTCGGGCCGCCTGCCTAACACGGATGGCATGGGCCTCGAAAACGCCGGAGTCGAGATCACGAAAACCGGAGCCATCGCGGTTGATGAATTCTCTCGGACCAATGTCGACAATATCTGGGCGATCGGCGACGTGACCGATCGTGTTCAGTTGACGCCGGTCGCCATTCACGAAGCGATGTGCTTCGTCGAGACGGCTTTCAAGGACAATCCCACAAGTCCCGACCACGAAACGATCGCGACGGCGGTATTCTCGCAACCAGAGATCGGCACGGTCGGGTTGCCGGAAGAGGACGCCGCGAAAAAGTTCGATGAACTTGAGATATACAGCGCCGCCTTCAAGCCGCTTGGCAGCACATTGACGGGTCGCGAAGACAAGATGCTCATGAAGCTTGTCGTGGATGCGAAGAGTCAGATCGTTGTCGGTGCGCACATCCTCGGCGGTCATGCCGGTGAAATGGCGCAGCTTCTCGGCATCGCCGTCAAGGCAAGGCTGACCAAAGCCGATTTCGATCGCACGATGGCTGTCCATCCGACGGCGGCGGAGGAACTGGTGACGATGTACAAGCCGACCTACCGGGTGAAGAACGGCAAACGCGTCGATTGATATGGCCGACCTCGACCGTGCCGGACCCTATGTCGCCTATTTCGGCTATGGCTCGTTGGTCAACCGAGCCACGCTGCGTACCGACATCGTCGACCTGATCCCGGCACGACTGAACGGCTGGCGGCGCTTCTGGAGGCCTCGACCGGATATGCCGGGCTTTCCGGCGGCGCTGCTTACCGTCCGTCGCGAGACGGGCGCTTTTTGCGACGGCGTGGTCGTTGTCGACCGGGCCGAAAACCTTGTCGCTGTTGACGCGCGCGAGGCCCGCTACCGGCGTGTCGAGCTTATGCCGGCCGATTTGCAAATTTCTGGCCGGTTGCCCGATGACTGCCCGATTTTCGTCTATGAAGCCGATCTGGATCTGCCTGCCCATCCCGAGCCGCCATTGATCCTGCAATCCTATCTCGACGCTGTGATGCAGGGTTTTCTTGCCGTCCATGGCGAAGAAGGGCTGCGGCGGTTCATCGCCGAAACCGAAGGCTTCGACACCCCGATCCATGCCGACCGCGACGTGCCCGTCTATCCGCGCGCGGTGATGCTGTCGCCGCGAGAGCGAGCGATTTTTGATCAATTCAGCGCGGAACACGGCCTCCGCTATGCGAAAACAGCAACCGGTGTTCGATTTCCGCTGAAAAGCAAGGTAGAATAGCGCTCGGGCTTCGTGTATTTAGCCGCGTTCCTCCACGATACGGGAGGCGGGCCGTCGACGGTCCAGAAGATAATCGGGTGCGACAATGACGAAGAAATGGTCACCGAATTCCTGGAGAACGAAACCCATCAGCCAGGTTCCGTCCTATCCGGACATGGCGGCGCTGGCGGCGACCGAAAAGCAATTGTCGACCTTTCCGCCACTCGTTTTCGCAGGTGAGGCGCGCAAGCTGAAGAAGCAATTGGCCAATGTCGCCAATGGCGAAGGCTTCCTTCTTCAAGGAGGCGATTGCGCCGAAAGCTTCGCCGAGCATGGGGCCGACAACATCCGCGATTTTTTCCGCGTCTTCCTGCAGATGGCGGTGGTCTTGACGTTCGCCGGCTCGCAGCCGGTGGTGAAAGTGGGGCGCATCGCCGGCCAGTTCGCCAAGCCGCGCTCCTCCGACAATGAGACGAAGGATGGCGTGACGCTGCCGTCCTACCGGGGAGACATCATCAACGGCATTGATTTCGACGAGAAGTCGCGAGTGCCCGATCCCGCCCGCCAGGAGATGGCCTACCGCCAGTCTGCCGCAACGCTGAACCTCTTGCGCGCCTTTGCACAGGGCGGTTACGCCAGCCTCGACAACGTGCACAAATGGATGCTCGGTTTCGTCGCCGACAGCCCGCAGGCGGAGCGTTACCAGGCGTTGGCCGGACGCATCTCCGAGACGATCGATTTCATGCGCGCCGTCGGCATCACGTCGGAGAGCAACGCCTCCCTGCGCGAGACGGATTTCTACACCAGCCATGAAGCGCTGCTGCTTGGATATGAGGAGGCGATGACCCGCGTCGATTCGACCTCGGGCGACTGGTATGCAACCTCCGGCCACATGATCTGGATCGGCGACCGCACGCGCCAACCCGATCAGGCCCATGTGGAATACTGTCGGGGCATCAAGAATCCGCTGGGATTGAAGTGCGGCCCGTCACTGACACCGGATGGCCTGCTGCAACTCATCGATCTGCTGAACCCCGACAACGAGGCGGGCAGGCTGACGCTCATCGCCCGCTTCGGCGCCGACAAGGTGGGCGAGCACCTGCCGAAGTTGGTGCGCGCCGTCGAGAAGGAGGGCCGCAAGGTCGTCTGGTCATGCGATCCGATGCATGGCAACACCATTACCGCCGCGGGATACAAGACGCGGCCCTTCGAGCGAATTCTGAAGGAGGTGCAGACCTTCTTCGACGTGCATCGCGCCGAGGGATCGCATCCCGGTGGCATCCATGTCGAGATGACCGGCAAGAACGTTACCGAGTGCACGGGCGGCGCGCGCGCGGTGACGGCGGAGGAGCTGCAGGATCGCTATCATACCCATTGCGACCCGCGCCTGAACGCGGATCAGGCATTGGAACTGGCGTTCCTGGTGGCCGAACTGCTGAAGAAGGAGCATGCCGGCTTGCCCCAGAAGCAGGTCGTGAACCTTTAGGTTCCACGGGATTTGCGAGATTGGAGGGCGTCGGTCAAGATCGGCGCCCTTTTTGCGTAGCGTCGCATTTTCTTGAGCCGAGCGATCAGCACTTTGCGATGGTTTGTCGCCAAATGGCGGTTTAGGCTTTGCAAAAAGGGGACAGAGGTGAGCGATACCCATACCGGTTCATGTTTGTGCGGGGCGGTGACCTTCACCACGAATGGCCCCTTGCGTGATGTTGTCTATTGCCATTGCTCGCAGTGCCGGAAGCAGACGGGCCATTTCTATGCCACGACCAAGGTGGCGGCCGAGCACATCACGATTGAGGGCAGCGAGAATTTGCAATGGTATCGCGCGTCTCCCGACGCGGGGCGAGGCTTTTGCCGTACCTGCGGCTCGGCGTTGTTCTGGAAACGCGATGGGGCAGGGGAAATGTCGGTCCTTGCAGGTTCCTTCGACGTTCCTACGGGGCTTGAGGCGCAGGCCCACATATTCGTGGCCGACAAGGGCGATTATTACATGATCGACGACGGGTTGCCGCAGCACGGTGCCGCCCCGCCGCCAGAGGTCATTTCGATCTCCCGGGACGGTCGCGAATAGGGCGGCTCGAGCCGTCAGTGCCGATGGTCCCGGCGGCCGTGATGGCCGCCATGCGAATAGCTGCCATGGGAATAACTGGGGTGACCGGCCGAGGGCGAACGGTCCCGATGGCCGTCCGATCGATGGTGGTAGCCATGCCGCTCATGTCTGTAGGACCGATGACGATAATATCCGCCGCGATAGCCGCCATAAACGACTTCACCGGGTCCATAGTAGCCACCCAGACTGTAATAGCCCGGATCATAATAACCGGGCCCATAATAGCCGCCGCCGTAATACACCGAATCGTAGCCGCCATAGTACGCTCCGCCATCCACGCAGCCTGACAACGCGATGCCGAACAAAGCGATCGCACCCGCCAATCCCAACGATTTCTTTGACATCTTTCCTGTCCTTCCAAAGAAATGAATATGGGACCGCCTCAAACGGCGGCAAGGTGCGAGCGACCGGGCTTTGAAGGGAATAGCGATGCCGGGAGCGGAGCAGATTCCCGGAAAAAAGTACGGGATCCGCAGTTCATGTGATTTTCATCGGCCCAGAGCAGCGGTAGATGGTCCTTCGGCGATATCGGAGAAAACATGCGGCGCCTTCTAAACGCGTTCAGAAATTCGGTGCGGGCATTCTGTCATCTCGCCAGGACCGAGACCGCCTTCCAGCAGGAGATTTTGCTCCTGGTCCTGGCGCTGCCGGTCGGCTGGTTTGTCGCCACGACCTGGAGCGGCTACGCCCTGTTGATCGGGGTTTTGCTCCTGCTGATGATCGTAGAGGTCCTCAATACCGGCATCGAGGCCGCCTGCGACGCTTTCTCGCGCGAGTTCAACGTCGATATCCAGCTTGCCAAGGATTGCGGCTCGCTGGCAGTGCTGGTCGCCACTCTGGTGGCCCTTGGCGTCTGGGGACTCGCCCTTGCCGAGCGCATCATTGGGGTTCCGCTATAGGGAACAGCGCCTATATGAGGGGCGCAAGCGGACCCGGCCAAGGATGAAATGATAATCGATACGAACTTGCATTCGCGATCCGGGCTGCCGGAAGATTTGCGCTATCTCGTGGAGAAATACCCGCGAGGCCAGTGGGCCGAACACGCCAATATCGGTGGCATGGCGTCATTCTGGCTGCAGCGGCACGATATGTTCCGCGAATTGGGCGCGATGCTGACGGGCGGCATTGCGGATTATCGAGAGGGACGGACAGATGCGCAAGCCTTCGCGCAATGGTTCGCTCCCCGGCTCAACTATTTCCTGGGCAATCTGGACGGCCACCACAATGTCGAAGACCATCATTATTTCCCGGCCTTTGCCAGGGCGGAGAAGAAGCTGGCGCCTGGTTTCGAAATCCTCGACCGCGACCATCATCTGATCCATGACGGCCTCGAGCGCAACGCCGAAGCCGCCAACGCCTTCCTCCGCGCCCTTGAGGAAGATGAAGACAAGCGGCGTTTTGCGGCCGACGCCTATGCAACGGCCAACCATGATCTGGTGGCCATGCTGATGCGGCATCTCGAAGACGAGGAAGACCTGATCATCCCGCTGATCCTCGACCGTGGCGATCAGGGCTTCGACGTCGAATAGGACGCACGGGCTTTCCCTCGTTTGGGCTTGCCGGCGCGTTCAAGCGCTTCAATCGAAATCGCCAGCTTTTCGATGCGCTCCAGGATCATGACGAGCTGGCTATTGCGGATCTCGTCCATTTTCTCGTGCAGGGCCATGATCTCGATCTCGGCCTTGAGATTGACCTGATAATCGTGTTCGGCGTCGATGCGGTCATGTTCGGTCTGCCGGTTCTGCGACATCATGATGACCGGAGCCTGGATCGCCGCCAGCATGGAAAGCAGAAGATTGAGGAAGATGAAGGGGTAGGGATCGAAGGCGTCGCGCGTCAAAAGCAGGACATTGCCCAGCGTCCATGCCATCAGGAAGACGCCGAAGCCGATGATGAAACTCCAGGACCCGCCGACCCTCGCGATGGAATCGGCCAACCGGTCGCCAAAGGAAAGCTGCGCCGCATAGGCCTTGTTGGAATCGCGCGATATCGGCTTACGCTCGAATGTGCTTTCCAGGACCTGCCGCTCGCGGTCGCTGAGCGTTTCGGGCCGACGTTTCAACCAGTGCTGGGCGAGTTCGACAGGCGTCCTCATGGAAAGTCTCCGATATGAGTCGAAAGCATTATTCTTGCGCCATTGTGATAGGATGAGGCAATGAGCGCGCAAAGGCGCGCTCGGTCGTCGGGCGCCGCCTTCAAAAAAGGAGATACTGTGGATATCGCCGGCATGGTAGGAACCGGCGGCGCGTTCGCGGCGATGCTTGGGGCCAGTGATTGCCTCCGCACGAGCGCCAAGCTAAACGTCGCGCATGAGCACAACGCCCGATATCCTCACCATCGCCATCGCCCAACTCAACCCGATCGTCGGCGATATAACCGGCAATCTCGGCAAGGCCCGCGAGGCGCGCGCCGATGCGGCGCGTCAGGGCGCGGATCTGGTCATGTTCACGGAATTGTTCATCGCGGGCTACCCCCCGGAAGACCTCGTCGTACGCCCCGCTTTCCTGGCGGCATGCGAACGCGCCATCAGGGAATTAGCTGCAGACACGGCCGACGGCGGCCCGGGAATCATCGTTGGGACGCCGCTGAAGCGCGCCTCCGGTATCCACAATTCCGTCTCCGTGCTTGATGGCGGCAAAGTCGTCGCGGAGCGGTTCAAGGTCAACCTGCCCAATTATGGCGAGTTCGACGAAAAGCGCGTTTTCCAGCCGGCCCCGGACATGCCGGGTCCCGATAAACTTTCGTGGCGTCCGCCTCGGCATTCCGATCTGCGAGGATATCTGGGGCGACATGGGTGTGTGCGAAACGCTGGCCGAGAGCGGCGCGGAACTTCTGCTGGTTCCAAACGGGTCTCCCTACTATCGCGGAAAGGTCGATGTCCGACATCAAGTTGTTATCCGGCAAGTGATCGAGAGCGGGTTGCCGGTCGTCTACGCCAACCAGCTTGGCGGCCAGGACGAACTCGTCTTCGATGGCGCCTCCTTCGCCATGCAGGCCGACCGCACGCTTGCCTTCCAGATGAGCCAATTCGAGGAAACGATTGCTGTCACGACCTGGAAAAGGCGAGGGGACCACTGGGTCTGCGAAAAGGGGCCTATGTCGAAAATCCCCGAGAAAGAAGAGGCGGATTACCGCGCCTGCATGCTCGGGCTTCGCGACTACGTCAACAAGAATGGTTTTCGCAACGTGGTGCTTGGCCTGTCGGGCGGTATCGATTCGGCGATTTGTGCCGCACTCGCCGTCGACGCGCTTGGCGAGGAGCGCCTGCATGCCGTGATGCTGCCCTACCGCTATACGTCGAAGGACTCGCTGAAGGATGCGGAAGACTGCGCCAAGGCGCTCGGCTGCCGCTACGACATCGTCCCGATTGTTGATCCCGTCGAGGGTTTTTCGTACGCACTCTCGCAGCTTTTCGAAGGCACCACCGAAGGCATTACGGAGGAAAATCTGCAGAGTCGTACGCGCGGAACGATCCTCATGGCGATTTCCAACAAATTCGGCTCGATGGTGGTCACGACCGGCAACAAGTCGGAGATGTCGGTCGGATACGCCACCCTTTACGGCGATATGAATGGCGGGTTCAATCCGATCAAGGATCTCTACAAGATGCAGGTCTACGCGCTGGCGCGCTGGCGCAACGGCCATGTGCCGCCTGGCGCGCTTGGTCCGTCGGGTGAGGTGGTTCCCCAAAATATCATCGACAAGGCGCCCTCGGCCGAACTCAGGGAGAATCAGACCGATCAGGATTCATTGCCGCCCTATCCGGCGCTAGACGATATCCTGGAATGTCTTGTGGAGAACGAGATGGGAGTGGACGCGATCGTCGCCCGAGGCCATGATCGCCAGACGGTCCACCGCATCGAGAATTTGCTCTACATCGCCGAATATAAACGCCGCCAGGCAGCACCGGGCGTAAAGATCACCAAGAAGAATTTCGGCCGCGACCGCCGTTATCCGATCACCAACCGGTTTCGGGACCGCTCATAGTACCCCGCCGACGCGGCATTTACCCTAGAAGTGGCCCGGTTGCGGGCCGCTGTTGCCCTGGCCCCCGGTAAGGTCGGGTGTGCCGGAAAGACCATTAAGCAATTGGCCGACAAATGTCGTTTCCTTGCCGCCCGTAGGAGTCGTGCGGGAGACGAAATCGAACACTTTCCCGTCCTTGAGCCCGTATTTGGCGATTTTCGTCACGCGCTGGTCTGCGCCGAAATATACCGCAAGCACGGTCTGCGCCACGATATGAAGATTTTGAAACTCGGCGTGGCGCGTGCGTTTTTGCGAAATATAGTAATAGGCCTCGTCGCCGAAGGTCGCTGTCGTCGATGGCGTGCCGAGTGCGAGCAGAACCTGCTCCCGGCTCGAACCGACCGGAACCTGGTCCAGCATCTGCTGATCGATCACATAGCCTTTGGTGACGGTCTCGTGGCCATTGATCGTCGACAGCGCTCCCCCGCAACCCGACAGGGCGATCGCGGCGAATGAAACCACAGCAAGCGCCGCCGTCTGCCGTTTTCCCTTGAAATTCGTCCGCTGCAACGACAACTCCCCGCTATCCAGGCGCCGATCCGCATTGCGGTAAGGCGCGAAATCGGTAAACCAGCTTTGGCCGCGATGCAACCGAACACAGGCGGCCAATTGATGGAAAGGAAGCTGCCGGCCATGTTTGCACGTCTATTTGGCCTGAACCGGCGAAAAAACCGGGCCATCACGGATGCCGTCTACGAAGAGATCGTGGCGGCGGCGCGGCAGCCGGTATTTTATTCGCAGTATGAAGTCCCCGACACGCCGGTGGGCAGGTTCGAGATGCTGTCGCTTCATATGTTTCTTTTCCTGCATCGATTGCGCGATGAGCCAGGCGTCGCCAGGGAAGTGGCCCAGGAAGTCACGGATGCGTTCTTTCTCGACGTCGATCACTCGCTGCGCGAGCTTGGGATCGGCGATCATGGCATTCCGCGCCGGATGAAAAAGTTGAGCCGGATGTTTTACGGTCGCGCGGTCGCCTATGGAGCAGCGGTCGATGCGGGCGACCGCGCGGCGTTGATGGATTTGCTGCGGCGCAACGTCCGGCCAGGCAAAGAGGATTGGCCGGAGGTTGCCCGTCTCGCCGACTATGTAATGGCGGCCTGGTCGCATATCGCCGCTGCCCCCTCCGAAACCTTCGTGTCCGGCAAATTCCATTTCCTGCGTGGCGAAGTCATGGGAGAGGTGAAATGAGCGGCAAGACCAACAGCCCGGTTTCATTCCTGGCCAGCCTGCTTCATCTGCCGCAAAAGGGCATGCCCGTCACGATCGAGGCGAATGATGCGCAACGGGCGGCGCTTGCGCATGACCACGATCTTCTCGATGTACGGAAATTTCGTGCCGAACTTGTCGTGGCGAACTGGAAACGCGACGGTGTTTCAGTCTCCGGCCGGGTCATGGGCGATATCGTGCAGGCATGCGTCGCGACGCTCGAACCGATAGAAGCACATGTGGAAGAGACCGTGTCTGCTGTCTTCGTTCCCGAAACTTCGAACCTCGCGCGGCTTGATCCGGCCACGGGTGGCGAAATGCTCCTGGACGCCGAGGGGCCCGACAGTCCGGAGATTTTCGCGGGTACAACCATTGATGTCGGCGCGCTGGCGGAGGAGATCTTCGCCCTTGGCATCGATCCCTATCCGCGAAAGGAAGGAGCTTCCCTGGCGGTCGATTCGGTGACGGATGAAGGTAACGAACCTTTTGGGATACTGGCTGAAAAGCTCGCCGCCTTGAAGAGAGAAGGCTGAAAAGAGGCCTGACGCCGCGAAAGCCGGTTGTGCCTTGTCTTAAAAGCGCTATTTTCCGACCACTTCACAACGCCGGTTCCCGCCGGGAGAAATGAGAAAAAAGCCGAGTGATTAAAATTTCCATCGATGCCATGGGCGGCGACCACGGGCCGGGGGTGATATTGCCCGGATTGGAGCAAGTGGTCGAACGGCGCCCTGACATCCGTTTTATCATCTTTGGGCGACAGGAAGTTATCCAGCCGTTGATAGAGAAGCTGCCACGGTTGGCGGCGGTAAGCGAAATCGTGCACTGCGAGATTGCGGTCGGCTCGGACGAGAAGCCGAGCCAGGCCTTGCGTCACGGGCGCTGGAAGTCTTCCATGTGGAAGGCGATTGAGGCGGTAAAGAGTGGCGACGCGGAAGTTTGCATCTCCGCTGGAAATACGGGCGCGCTCATGGCGATGTCGCGCTTTTGCCTGCGCACCATGGCCTCTATTGACCGTCCGGCCATAGCCGCCATCTGGCCGACCCAGCGCAGCGAAAGCATCGTGCTCGACGTGGGCGCGACGATTGGCGCGGACGCCCATCAACTGATTGATTTTGCCATTCTTGGCGCGGCGATGGCGCGTTCCGTTTTTGATATCCCCCAACCCACGGTGGGCTTGCTCAATATAGGTGTCGAGGAGATCAAGGGGCAGGAAGAGGTCAAGGAAGCCGGCCGGCTGCTGCGCGAAGCCAACATGAAGTCCATGCACTATCAGGGTTTCGTGGAAGGCGACGATATCGGCAAGGGCACGGTCGATGTCGTGGTCACGGAAGGGTTCGCTGGCAATATCGCGCTGAAGACCGCCGAGGGGACGGCTCGCCAGATCGCCGAATATCTGCGCGCCGCCATGGGTAGAACCCTGATGGCGCGGATCGGCTATGTCTTTGCCAAGGGCGCGTTCGACCGGTTGCGGGAAAAGATGGATGTGCGCAAGACCAATGGCGGCGTGTTTCTGGGCCTGAACGGCCTTGTCGTGAAAAGCCATGGGGGCACGGATGCGGAGGGTTTCGCCGCCGCCGTCGAACTTGGCTACGACATGGTACGCCGCCAACTCCTCGACCGCATCAAGGGCGATCTCGAGTTTTTCCACGCCCGGCAGCCGTCGATCACTTCGGCCGAAGAGGTGGCCGGAACGCCCGGCGCCGCGCGGCATGCCGGTTAGGATCGCATCATGATAAGATCTGTGGTGCGCGGAATTGGATGCGCCTTGCCGCGCCGCGTCATGCGAAATTCCGAATTCGAAGCGATCGTCGATACCAGCGATGAGTGGATCGCGCAACGCACGGGCATTCGCGAAAGGCACGTCGCCGATGCCGATGAAACGACGGCGTCGCTGGGCGAAGCAGCGGCGCGCGCCGCGCTCGACCAGGCCGGGTTGACGCCTGACGACATCGATCTGATTATTCTCGCGACTTCGACGCCCAACAATACTTTTCCCGCGACTGCCGTCGAAATCCAGCATCGCCTTGGCATGAGCCATGGATTTGCATTCGACATGCAGGCCGTGTGCAGCGGCTTCGTCTATGCGTTGACGACGGCGGATCTCTACGTGCGTGGCGGCGCTGCCAAGCGGGTGCTGGTGATCGGCGCCGAGACGTTCTCACGCATTCTCGACTGGACGGATCGCGGCACCTGCGTGCTCTTCGGCGATGGCGCCGGCGCGTTGGTGCTGGAGGCTGTCGAGGGGCAGGGCGCCATTGCTGATCGTGGCGTTTTGGCGACGAGCCTTCGCTCGGACGGCGCTCACAAGGCAAAGCTTTACGTCGATGGCGGGCCTTCCACGACCGGAACGGTTGGCCATCTGAGAATGGAAGGCCGCGAGGTTTTCAAACATGCGGTGGCGATGATTACCGATGTCGTGGAGACCGTATTCGCGCAAACCGGCGTCACCGCCGAGGATCTCGACTGGTTTGTGCCGCATCAGGCGAACCGGCGCATCATCGAGGCATCCGCTAAAAAACTCGGCATCGCCGAGGAGAAGGTGGTGATAACCGTCGATCTACACGGCAACACGTCGGCGGCCTCGGTGCCGCTGGCGCTGGCCGCCGCGGCTTCGGACGGAAGAATCCGCAAGGGCGACCTGGTGCTTCTGGAGGCGATGGGCGGTGGATTCACCTGGGGCGCGATACTGCTGCGCTGGTAGCGCGCAATTCGCAAAATATTTCAAGGGTTAAGTTCTTGACCTTGGAAGCCTGATTTCTTAACGTCGCTCTTCTTTTGCGGCAATATTGCTTTGGACGGTTAGGTGGTCGGATGGGGGCAAATACATTAACGCGGGCCGACCTCGCCGAAGCTGTTTATCGCAAGGTTGGTCTCTCCCGAACGGAATCCGCGCAGTTGGTCGAGATGGTCCTCGACGAGATATGTGACGCGATCGTTCGCAGCGAGACCGTGAAATTATCCTCGTTCGCGACCTTCCACGTACGCGGCAAGAACGAACGGATCGGCCGAAATCCGAAGACCGGCCAGGAAGTGCCTATTCTTCCGCGCAAGGTGATGACCTTCAAGGCGTCGAACGTGCTCAAGCAACGCATTTTGCAGTCCCATCAAGACAGCAAGGCCAAGGCGAGCAAATAGGGTCCGTATGGGGCAGAGAAAGCGCGGGAATACTCTTCGTTTTCAAGCCCTTTCGGCTCTCGGTGGATTTTGTTGTCGAAGCGATGTCGCCGGTGAAGAATCTGGTCGTGTCCGGCGTTCAAGCCATGCGGGCGCCGTTTCGTCCGTCGATCTGATCATCTCCAGCATGGCCTCCGCCTCTGCGCCCATCGCCATGAAGGTTCGGGGGTAACAGCATGCTGCTTGGAAGGACCGCCAACGGCCTTTACTGGATGAACCGCTATATAGAGCGGGCGGAGAATATGGCGCGGTTGGTCGATGCCGGTTTGCGGCTGGCGCTTACCCGCACGGCAAGCGCTGCCGACGAATGGGCATCGGTGGTTCTGAGCGCCGGTGTGGAGGAGGCGTTCCGCGCGAAATATGAAGAGTTCAACGCCGCCAATGTTTCCGATTTCCTGCTGCGCGACGTTTCCAACCCTTCAAGCGTCATGTCGGCCATCGAGACGGCGCGTAACAACGGCCGCATGGTGCGTACGGCGCTGACCCGGGAGACCTGGGAAAGCCTTAACGAAGCGTGGATGGCGCTCAAGCGCATGCTGCAGGGGCCGATCGATGATCGAGAACTGCCAAGGGTCCTGGACGCGATCAAACGCGAAACGGCGCTGATCCACGGCTCGTTCCACGGCACGATGCTGAGGAACGAGATCTTCGATTTTTCGCAGATTGGAACCTTCGTGGAGCGCGCCGACAACACGGCGCGCATTCTCGACGTCAAATATTACGTGTTGCTGCCGTCGGCCTCGTGGGTCGGCTCCTCGCTCGACAATTACCAATGGGAATCGATCCTGCGCTCGGTTTCGGCGCACCGATCGTACCGTTGGATTTACGAGGCGGAATACAGTCCGACGAACATCGCCGATTATCTCATCCTCAATACGCGCATGCCGCGTTCGCTGGCTTTCTGCTACCGGAACATCGGCGATAGCCTTAGGTATCTGGCCGACGCCTACGGAAACCGCCAGCCATGCCACGACACCGTGGAGGAAATGTTCGCGCGGTTTCGCGCGGGATCGGTGGGAGAGATTTTCGACAACGGCCTGCATGAATTCCTGACGGGTTTCATTCAGGACAATTACCGCCTTGGGGACGAAGTGGCGGCGAGCTATCGGTTCCACTGATGCGCATCAGGATCAAACACCGGACGGAACTGGAAACAACGGGCGGGCATGCTCTCAACAGGCTGCGCCTCTCGCCGCCGGATGGGCACCCCCAGACCGTGATAGCATGGTCGCTGGACGTTTCGGGCGCTGTGGAAGAGGTGAGCTTTTCCGATCACCTCAGCAATGAAACGCGGCTGATCAGCACGGACGGAGCGCCCCATCCGGTCATTATCGAGGCGACGGGCGAAGTCGATACGCGAGACACCGCCGGCGTTTCCGGTGCGGCTCGCGGCTATGCGCCGCTTTGGCTCTTTCGCCGCGAGACGGCTCGCACCGCAGCCGGCCCGTCGATCGAAGAACTTGTGGGTCAGGTGAATAACGGATCGGAACTCGACAAACTGCATGCGCTTATGGGGGCAGTGGGCGAACGTATCGCGTTCGAGGAGAACGTCGAGGGCGACGAGCTCGCTGAGGCCGTCCTTGCAAAGGGCAAGGCCCCCGCAAGCGGAAGTGCCGACGTGTTCATCTCGGCGGCGCGTCTCATGGGATTTTCGGCCCGCTGCGTGAGCGGCTATTTGGTCGGCGAAACCGGCAGAACCACGTGCCATGCATGGGCCGAGGCCCATGTTGAGGGGTTGGGCTGGGTGGCGTTCGATCCGGTGAATGGCATGTCGCCGGATGAGCGCTACGTTCGCCTGGCGCTCGGTCGTGATTATGGCGAAGCCATGCCCCTCTCGGGAATGGGCGCCGCCATCCTGCAGAATTTTGTCGACGCCGAATTTATCGCGGAACAATGACCCGATTTCCCGTCCCGGCGCTGTCCTGACGATCAGCGGCGGCGCATTGATTTCTTGCGGATGCGTGCCCGCCGATGCGTCACAAAATGTGTTTCTCCCGATGCGCAATGCGGGCAGAATTCTCTTCTGCCCACCTTGAACGCCAAACCTCAGATCCAGGGAACCGGATATGGACTCGGATGATTTTCGCAAATGGTCGCTGAAGGCCGCCAATTGGGGCGCGGATTATCGCGACAATATCCGCGAGCATCCGGTGCGCGCGCAAACCGCACCGGGCGAAATCGCGGCGAAAATCGCCGTCAGCCCTCCGGAGCAGGCTGAGCCCATGGAGTCGATCTTCGCCGATTTCGAAGAGAAGATCGTTCCCGGCATGACGCATTGGCAGCATCCGCGCTTCTTCGCCTATTTCCCGGCCAACGCGGCCCCTGTTTCCGTCGTGGCCGAATACCTGGTTTCCGCGATGGCCGCTCAATGCATGCTTTGGCAGACGTCGCCGGCGGCGACCGAATTGGAGACGCGGGTTCTCGACTGGTTGCGACAGGCGCTTGGACTGCCGGAAGGGTTTTCGGGCGTCATCCAGGATTCCGCGTCATCGGCGACGCTGGCGGCGGTGCTGACCATGCGCGAAAGGGCGCTGGACTGGCAGGGAAACAGGAAGGGACTGTCGGGCCAGCCGGCCGTGCGCATCTATGCCTCCGACCAGGTCCACACCTCCATCGACCGGGCGATATGGGTTGCCGGAATTGGCCAGGACAATCTCGTGAGGATACCGACGGTCGGGAAGCTGCGCGCGATGGATGTAGCGCTGCTTCAGCAACGTATCGCGGAAGATCGCGCCGCCGGGTTCTTGCCCGCCGGTATCATTGCCAGCGTCGGCGGAACGAGCACGGGCGGCACCGACGACATCGCATCTGTTTGCGAAGTTGCACGCCGAAACGGGCTTTACGTGCATGTCGACGCGGCGTGGGCCGGCTCGGCGATGATCTGTCCCGAATTCAGGCACTATTGGACGGGCGTCGAACAGGCGGATTCGATCGTCTTCAATCCGCATAAATGGCTGGGCGCCCAGTTCGACTGCTCGGCACACTTCATTCGCGAGCCGGAGAGCCTGGTCAAGACCTTGGCTATCCATCCCGAATTTCTCAAAACCTATGGCCGCGAAGGCATCGTGAATTACTCGGAGTGGTCGGTGCCGTTGGGGCGCCGCTTTCGGGCATTGAAGCTGTGGTTCCTGATCCGCGCGCATGGGCTCGAGGGGTTGCGCCGCATGATCCGCGACCACGTCGCGTGGAGTGAGAGCCTGGCGAAACGTCTGGCCGCCGAACCTGATTTCGAGATCGTCACGGAGCCGATGTTGTCACTGTTTTCTTTCCGCCGTGTGCCGGCGGACATCGGCGACGCCGATGCGCACAATCTTGCCCTCGTCGACGCCATCAACAATGACGGGCGTATCTATCTCACCCAGACAAGGGTGGATGGCAAAGTGGCGATACGCTTTCAGGCGGGTCAGTTCGAGACGACGCAAGCGGACGTTGAAGCCGCGTTCGATGTCATAAGGCAATGCGCGTCGGCTGCTGCCGCCTGATTTTTGCTCACTTGCAGCTTTCACGCGTTTTCGTTTTCACGTATGAAATCGAAAAACGAAAATAGAGGAAGCCGGCTATGTATTTGCCGACCTCGGCATTCCGAAATCATCCAGATGGCGAAGGACCATGGCAGGGTTCTTGTCGATGGGCTGGCTTCTCATTTCGGGGTGACGCCACAGACGATCCGCAAGGATCTGAACGAGCTTTGCGACCAGCATTTGCTGACGCGCATCCATGGCGGCGCACTGTTTCCCGCCGGCATCGAAAACATGGAATATGAGGCGCGGCGCAAGATCGCCGCCGAGGAGAAAGAAGAGATCGGGCAGGCCGCTGCGCGCCTCATTCCCGATAACGCGTCCCTCTTCATCAATATCGGCACTACCACGGAAGCGGTCGGCAAGGCGCTTCTCGACCACAGCGGCCTGATGGTCATCACCAACAATATCAACGTCGCCAACAGGATGCGCATCTATCCCACGATCGAGGTCGTGATCGCCGGCGGCGTGGTTCGTGGTTCCGATGGCGGGATCGTCGGCGAGGCGGCGGTGGACTTCATCAAGCAGTTCAAGGTCGATTATGCGGTGATCGGGACGTCGGCAATCGACCATGATGGCGCTCTTCTCGATTTCGATTTCCGCGAAGTGAAGGTTGCACAGGCCATCATTGCCAACGCCCGCCATGTGATTCTGGTCTCGGATTCAACCAAGTTCGAACGCACGGCGCCGGTTCGCATCGGTCATCTTTCGCAGGTCAACACCTTCATCACCGACCGCTGTGATATCACCGCTATCCGCCGCATTTGCGGTGATGCGGATGTCCAACTTATCGAGACCGCCGGAGGAATGGCGCAAGATAACTGAAGTCGCCGGTTTCGCGCGGAGCATCCGCTTTCTCGCGGCCGGACATACCGGATCCGTTGTCCCATCGTGGCACAAGGACATTGGCACGAATTGCGCTTGACCCGGCCTGAACAGGAGCGAGCCAAGATGAGAGAAGCCAGGAAACGGACGTCCAAATTGCCGGAAGAATTGCACCCTGACCGGCGTTCGGCTCAGCGGTGCCGCGTCCTGAAGGGCGCCATTATACGATTCAACCACGGCTACGGGGCGCTTGAATGTGTTGCGCGCAATCTGTCGGATGGAGGCGCGAGGCTGGCATTTGGCGAAACAGCGGCCGTCCCATCCGCATTCGATCTCAAGCTTGCCGGGGACGGAACCGTTCGCGCCGCAAAGGTGTGCTGGCGCACACCTGAAGCAGTTGGCGTCTCGTTTATGTGATGGATTGGATGCCGTCTCCCGCCAAGGGAAACGCTTAACCGTAATGCCCTCGCGGCTTTGGCTCTGTTCCCGTGAACTCGACCCCGCAACGCCCATCCTTGCGCCAGCGTAACTGGCAGCGGTAAGCGATGCCGTCGACAGAAATGTAAAGCAGGAACTGCTGGGGGATGGCGGCGTCCAGCGGGATCAGCAGTTCCGCGCCATGGGCGTGCATGTTGCGAACCGTACACCGGATCTCGGAACTGTTTGCTCCAAGAATAGCGCCCCCTTTCAGGACACGCTGTCGGTGTTCACGCCTCTGTTCGGGTTCCATGTGCAGGGCGGTCATTGCTGATACTCAAAGTCCTCACCCAAGGTGATTCGTGATTCCGAAGCTGTGTTCATACCACGCCACGCCTGTGGCGCCGCCTAAACAATTTGTAACCCCGGAAGCATGACGCGGCGCGGATCGTATCTGGCGTCCAATATCCGAGAGATCCGCGCTCGCGTCCCGATTCATCAGTCGTATGGCGAATAACAAGGCTCGCGTGGCCCGTGATAAGGCTGGAACGTGTTGTCATAGGCACGGTACGAGCGATAGCGATCGTAACACCAGCGGACATGGGCATCGCTCATCCGTCCAGATGCCCTGTAGATGACGCGAGGACGTTCCCGATAGACGGGGGGACCGTAGTAAGGGCCGTAATATCCATTATACGGTCCATAGTAACCGCCACCATAGTACGGTGCCGCCAATGCCCCGCCGATGATGGCGCCGCCCAGTATGCCGGCGCCGATGGCAGCCCCATTGTGCCAACCGTGATGATGCCATCCGCCATGATGCCAATTGCGCGCAGAGGCGTATTCACTTGTCGCGGCAAGAACGCCCGCCGCGAGAACTGCTGAACAGGTCAAGGCAAGAAGCCGTTTCATGACATGTCTCCTCAAACGAAGCCCTTCTGGCCATATCCCGGCACAATTAGCGTTCTGGGTTGAGTGGACCCGTTACGCGCTGACTTGGAGCCAAGGAAATGGCAGAACTTGAGCTTGAACGAAGATAATGTCGAAAAGTTGCGCAGTCTCCGTGAGATAAAACAAAACAGGCTTTCCGAAGGGGTCGGAAAGCCTGTTAGATCCTCAAGGCTTGGCCTTGTGGCCGGCCACAGCCAAAATCGCCTGTTGGCGCTCAGTCGTAAGGCGAATAGCAGGGTTCGCGTGGTCCGTCATATGGCTGGAACGTGTTGTCATAGGCGCGGTAAGAGCGATAACGATTATAGCACCAGCGCACATGCGCGTCTCCATAGGAGCGCCGATCTTCATAGGCCGGCGCCACCAGGGCGGATCCGATCGCGCCGGCAATAATACCGCCGGCGATGGCTGCTCCGACACCGTTCCCGCCATGGTGCCAGCCCCCATGATGGTGCCAGCCACCATGATGATGCCAATGATCAGCGAAAGAGGCGTCTGAACTTGCAGCAAGAACGCCGAACGCGATGATGGTCGAACATGTTAGTGAAAGCATCTTCCTCATGAAAGTTCCCCCATTGCCTTTAGCCCAATCAGTATATTGTTATTTTTTTACCCTGCTCACAAGAAGTAAATTTCACGCCCTTCTATAACTGTCTTAAATGGATAATGACGGGATCCCCAGGCGACCGTTCCGCTCGCCGGGATTCAAGGTGATGCTTTACCGACAATGCCGTTCTGCACCTTGTTTTTCCTCGATGACTGGGCGATGGAAGTCCGGCGCTGATCGGGATTTGATCCGCTTTGGCCGACCAGATGACGCCATTCCGGCCGCGGCATCGCCAGGTCGCCGCAATCCTTGGGGTCGCTTTGAATGACGGAGCCAAAAGAAGAGACATGCCCTTCGATCTTCCGCGCGACACGATTGTTCCTGTCCATTCCGTCACCGTCAGGCTCGACGGCGCGGGGCACCCGTTCGAAAGCGACAACGGCAAGGCGATCGACGAGAACTGGCGGCGAGAGATAGAAGCAAATCCCGCATTGTTCGATGGTCAGGTCGTCCTGCTCTCGAAGCTTGTCTATGATGAGGGCCGGCTCGAAGGTCTCTGCCACACGATCCGTTTCGCGACGTTTCTCGAATGGCGACGGACGCGTCCCCTGCATTCGGCCGAGCACGCCTATGCATGCGCCATACCGGTTACAAGCGACAATGCGCTGATCGCCATACGAATGGGGGATCACACGTCGAACGCCGGCAAGATCTACTTCGCGGGCGGATCGTTCGAGCCGCAGGATTTTCCCGGCGGAGTTGCCGATCTGCATCTGAACATGGCGCGCGAAGTGGGTGAGGAAACGGGAATCGACATTTCGGGCCTGGCGCGCGATGCCCATTTTTATCTGCGGTCGTCGAACGGGGCCAGCGTATTGTTTCGTCGCTACTACCTCGGCATGCCCGCCGAGCAGGCCGTCGAAAAGATCAACCATTTTATCGCTGGCGAGGAGGAGCCGGAAATCGAAGAGCCGGTTATCATCCGTGATCCCGCGAATCTTCCCGACAACATTCTCCCGCATATGCCGGCGCTCGTGGAATGGCACTTCGCCAATCCTAGGCCGCTCCGCTAAAACGGACGGGTAAGACAGAGATTCTACGCGTCAGGCCCTACGGGTCATAACGAGCGGAGACGACATGTTTTCCATATTCGAGATTGCGGCGCTGCTTCTGACGATGACGGCGGTGTTTTCCTGGCTGAACATCTACCTGATCCATCTTCCCCAGACGATAGGCCTGCTTTTGATGGCGCTATTGGCGTCGCTCGTTCTTCTCGGGGTGGAAGAACTGTTCCCATCACTGGGGCTCGTGGCGACGCTCAAAAGCTTTCTCGGCCAGATCGATTTTCATAAAGCCGTTCTGAACGGCATGTTGGCCTTTTTGCTCTTCGCCGGCGGGCTTCATGTCGATTTCATGCGCCTGAGGGATGAAAGATGGGCCGTCGCGTTGATGGCGAGCCTCGGTGTCGTGATCTCCACCGTGCTGATCGGCCTGGCGGCATGGCAGGCGGCGCGCATCCTCGGATACGATCTGCCGCTGGCCTGGGCGATGGTGTTTGGAGCGCTCATCTCGCCCACCGATCCCGTTGCGGTCCTCGGCCTCCTGAAGACGATAAGCCTGCCGCAATCGCTGGAGGCGAAGATTGGCGGTGAATCTCTGTTCAACGACGGGGTGGGCGTCGTGGTTTTTACCATCCTGCTCGCCGTAGCGCTCGGTGATCATCAGGGAAGCGAGTTGTCGGGGGCGATCCGCGTCGCCCAACTCTTTTTTCTGGAGGCGGGCGGCGGCGCGCTGCTCGGCCTGATATCCGGATGGCTGGCGTACCGGGCGATGGCGAAGATCGATCACCACACGGTGGAAATCCTCATTTCGCTGGCCGCCGCCACGGCAACCTATGCGCTCGCCCTGCGTCTCGATGTGTCGGGGCCGATCGCGGTCGTCGCCGCCGGTCTTCTCGTCGGCAATCGCGGCGCGCGCATCGGCATGAGCAAGAACACGCAGCGCTACCTTTTCTCCTTCTGGGAATTGATCGACGAACTCCTGAATTCGGTGCTCTTTCTGCTGATCGGGCTCGAGGTCGTCGTCCTCAATCTGGATATCTCGCTGGCATGGTTTGCGCTGGCCTGTGTGCCGATCGCACTGGTGTCCCGCTTAATTTCGGTGGCTGTGCCGCTGTCGATCGTCGCCATCCGCGAAACATTTCCGGCGGGGACGATCCCGGTGCTGACATGGGGAGGTTTGCGCGGCGGCATTTCGGTTGCGCTTGCGCTTTCCCTGCCGGCGTTCGACGCCCGGCCGCTGGTCCTCACCGCAACCTACACCGTGGTTGTTTTTTCCATCATCGTGCAGGGCCTTTCCATAAAATGGGTGATCCGCAAGACGGTCGACCCTGAAATGCTGGAAGAACCCGCGCCGAACTGACCTATTCGTGCCGCAGCGCGTCGATGGGGTCCAGGCGTGCGCCGCGCAGGGCCGGGAAGAACCCGAACACCATTCCGATCAGGCCGGAAAATCCAACGGCGAGCAGGATGACGGGCACGCTCGGCGCGAACGGAATCGACATTGTCGAAGAGGCCAGACCCGCGAGCCCCAGCCCGATCAGGATGCCGATGATCCCGCCCAGAAGCGAAAGCACCGTCGCCTCGACCAGGAACTGGATCAAAATATGCCGCTCATGCGCCCCTATTGCGAGGCGGATGCCGATTTCGCGGGTACGCTCGGTGACGGATACGAGCATGATGTTCATGATGCCGATGCCGCCGACAAGCAGGCTGACGCCCGCCACGGCCCCCAGCATACCCGTCATCACGGCCGTCGTGCTTGCCATTGCGTCGGCGATCTGGGTCATGTCCCGCACGGAAAAATCATCTTCCTTGTCGGGCGTGATGCGGCGCGTCTCGCGCAGGATCGCCTCCATCTGGTCCTGGAGCGCCGAGGTCGTCGTCCCGGCTGCCGCCGATACGTAGATCGTGTCGACGTCGCGGGTTCCCGAAATGCGCCGCTGGAACGCCGCCAAAGGCATCATCACCACATTGTCCTGATCGGTGCCGAAGCCCGAAAAACCCTTCGATTCCAGGACGCCGATCACGGTGCAATTCATCTTGCCGACGCGAATGGCCGTATCCAGCGGATTGCCGCCGCCGAAGAACTGCTTGCGCACCGTGTCGCCGATGATGCACACGCCGGTTCCGCTTCGCACTTCGCTGTCGTTGAAATTGCGCCCGGCGACGATCTGCCAGTCCCGGGCGGTGAAATAGGCGGTATCGGTGCCGGTGACATTGGTCGTCAGGCTGTCGGTTCCATAGACCGCCCGCACCGACATTTGAGACGCGGCGGAAACGGCTTTGGCGCCGGAAAGGTTCTTGGCGAGCGCCGCGACTTCCTTGGCGCCGAGAGGGCGCGCCGCCTCGCGCGCCGCGCCGTGGCTGGAAGGCGCGCCGGACCGCACGACCAGCAGGTTGCTGCCGAGCTTGGAAATGTCCGACTTCACCTTTTCCGTAGTACCGGAACCGATCGTTATCATGGCGATGACCGCGGCGACGCCGATGACGATGCCAAGCAGGGTCAGGAACGACCGCAGGACGTTGCGGCGAACGGAGCGAAGCGCCAGCCGGATCGTTTCGAGCAGCATCACGCCACCTCGCGCGAAGTGACTTCGGGCGCGATATGCCCGTCGAGGAAATGGATCGAACGCTCGGCATAGGCGGCGACATCGGCCTCATGGGTGACCATGACGATGGTCAGCCCGCGTTCGCGGTTGAGTTCGGTCAACAGATCCATGATTTCATGCGTGCGCTCGGTATCGAGATTGCCGGTCGGCTCGTCGGCGACGAGAAGCATGGGCTCCGTGACGATGGCGCGAGCGATGGCGACACGCTGCTGCTGGCCGCCTGAAAGCTCGCCGGGCGTATGTTTCTCGCGTCCTTGCAACCCGACCTTCGCCAGGGCTTCCATGGCGAGTTCGCGCCGCTCGCGCGCCGGCACGCCGCGATAGACCAGCGGCAACTCGACGTTCTCCGCCGCTGTGGTGCGAGGCAGCAGATTGTAACCCTGGAACACGAAGCCGATATAAAGATTGCGCAGGACGGCGCGGCGACCTCGGTCGAGACGGCCCGCATCGACGCCCATGAAGCCGTAACGGCCGCTGGTCGGCGTATCGAGGCACCCGATGATATTCATCGAGGTGGATTTGCCTGAGCCAGAGGGCCCCATGATCGCCACGAATTCGCCGCGCTGGATGGCCAGATCGACCCCGGCGAGCGCATGGACCTGCGCTTCGCCCTGGCCGTAGCTCTTCCATACCTGCTCGAAGGTAAGCAGGGCGGGTTCGAAGGCAAGGGGAGGGGGCTGCAGCATGATGGATCAGCTCCCTTGTTGGGCGGAACTGGTGATGACTTGTTCGCCGGCCTTCAATCCGGAAAGGATTTCCGTATGTTCGCCGTCGGTCTCGCCCGGCTTGACCATGACCTTGTGCGGGTGGCCATCGCGCAACACATAGATCGCCCGCGTTCCTTCCTCGCTGATCGCCGGCTCCGGCCGGCTACGATGATGACCGAAGCGCGGCATGAAGAGGCTTCTCAGGCTGAAGCCGCCGCGCTTGCTGGAATCCCGAGCCGGAGGGCTATATCGGAAGGCCGCATTGGGGACGGTCAGAATGTCCTTCGCCTGGCGCGTCACGATATCGACGCTTGCCGTCATGCCGGGGCGCAGCAGGAGTTTCGAATTGTCGACATCGAGCTTCGCCTGATAGGTGACGACATTGTCGGTGGTCACCGAGGCGAACGCGATATCGCTGATCCTGGCGTCGAAATGCTGGCCGGGAAAAGCGTCCACCGTAAACCGGCCTGGCTGGCCCTTGGCGACCTTGCCGATATCCGCTTCGTCGATGGCGGCCTCGAGTTGCATCTGCTTGAGGTCCTGCGCGATGACGAAGAGCACCGGGGCGGAAAAGGACGACGCCACGGTCTGGCCCGGATCGACGGAACGCGTCAGCACCACGCCGTCGATCGGCGCGTAGATCGTGCTTTTCGCCAGATCGGTCTCCTGCAATTTCTCGTTGGCCTGGGCGACGGCGACATTGGCCTTTGCCAGCGCCAGCGCCGCATCGGCGCGGTCATGGTCGGCCGCGGCAGTATCAAGAGCCTGCTCGGCGGCCATGCCTTTCGCCGCGAGCTTTTTGGTGCGGTCGAGCGTTCGTCCGGTATCGGCAAGGGTAGTTTCCGCCTGCTGCTCCTGCGCCTCGGCGGCCTCCACCGAGGCCTTGGCGCCCTGGACCTGCGCCAGAATGCGCGTCTTGTCGAGAACGGCCAGCACGTCTCCTTTCTTGACTTCCTGGTTTTCTTCCACCGCCACGGAGCGAACGACGCCCGACAGTTCGCTCGACACATCGACTTGTGTCAGCGGCTGCAGGGTGCCGGTCGAGGAGACCTTGACGGTCAGATCGCGCGCGGCAGCAGGCTCGGCCGTATAGACGATCTTCGCCGGCGCTTCGTCGAACCATCGCCACGTCGTGACGCCGGCCACCGCGACCAGCAGCACCAGGGCCCACCAGCCCCATTTGCGTCGCCGCTGGCGGGCGCGGCCCTTGCCGTCGAGCCCCAGGGATGTTTCGATACTGGCAGGAATCTCGGCTCTCGGCCGGTCGACCATCTGGTCCATGAGATGTTCCCGTCTTTCTTTCTCTCCGGGCCTCTTCTTCGAATGCGGCATTTGCATCCGTGTTATGCCAGGAGAAAATCCGTGTTCGACAGATCATGCAGAAACGTCGGATTTTCAAATTAAATTTCGCTCACCCTTTTTATAGTCAAACGAGCCTGAACCGGAGATGACCGAGTGATTAATCGCCGATATACCATTTATGACGTGTTCACCGAGAAGGCCCTGGGCGGTAATCCGCTCGCCGTCGTCTTCGACGCGGAGGGTCTCGATACGGCCGCCATGCAGCGCATAGCGGGTGAATTCAATCTGTCGGAGACCGTATTTGTCGGCCCGCCCGAACAACCCAAACACACCGCCCGGGTGCGGATATTCACGCCAAGGGTCGAGCTTCCCTTCGCCGGTCACCCGACGGTCGGTACGGCCGTCGCTCTCGGGGAAACGCCGGACTTCGCCAATGACAATGGCGGCACCGAAATATTGATACTGGAGGAGAAGATCGGCCCGGTGCGCTGCGTCGTCTCCCGTGGGCGTGGCGCGGCGTTCGCCGAATTCGATTTGCCGCGCCTGCCCGAACCGGTCGCTTTCGAGCCCGTTCCCGAGACGGTCGGCGCGGCGCTAGGCTTGGGTCCGCACGAAATCGGCTTTGAAAATCATGCCGTCTGCGCCTGGTCGGCCGGCATTCCTTATGTTCTGGTTCCGGTGCGCGATCTTGCGGCCGCCGCCACGGCGCGGATGGATGTAGAGGCCTGGCTGAAGATCGCCCCGCGCGGCGGCCATCTGGTCGCTGCGTCCTTCATCTATTGCCGGGAGACGGTGGACCACGAGGCGTCCTTCCACGCCCGCATGCTGGCGCCGCACGAAGGCATACCGGAAGACCCCGCGACGGGTTCCGCCGTCGCCGCCTTTGCCGGAGCAATTATGCGCTTCGACGCGCCGGTCGATGGGTCGAAGGCGCTGATCGTCGAACAGGGCGTCGAAATGCAGCGGCCATCGAAGATCAGGCTGGAAATGGACATCGATGGCGGAAGCATCACCGCCGCCCGCATCGGCGGCCATGCCGTCAAAATCGCCGAGGGTACGCTGCTGGTCTGAAGCCCGCCGACGGAAAATCCGGCAAGGGCTGGACAGGCAGGAGCGCACTGGCTATATCGGCGCCGTTCGCGGCGTTTGCCCGCGCGGTGGGTGTGTAGCTCAGTTGGTAGAGCAGCTGACTCTTAATCAGCGGGTCCACAGTTCGATCCTGTGCACACCCACCAAATTCTTCAAGTTTTTATCCGATCCGTTTCCGACACCGACGTGACACGTTTTCGCGCGTCGCGGTGATGATGCTTCGCGAGAGGAGCTGCCGTATTTTGCCGGCAAGACCGATGCGGAAGGGCATCGTCTAGATAAAAATGCAATATAATGCATAAAGTGAGCGAGAAGGATAAGGAATCTTGCTCCTTCGCTTGGATGTCATAGGCCGGGCGCTGGAAAAAGGCATCATATTGCATTAAGCGACGCTGATACGGAGGAAGCGTCCCGTGACAAAAATCGTCGATTTTCAAACCGATCCATCGCGCTATCGCCATTGGCGGCTGGAATTCGACGGGGCGGTGGCCCGGCTGGTCATGGATGTCGACGAGGCTGGCGGCCTTTTCGAAGGCTACGAACTCAAACTCAACTCATATGATCTCGGCGTCGACATCGAGCTTGCCGACGCCGTCCAGCGCCTGCGTTTCGAGCATCCCGAGGTGAGGGCGGTTGTCCTGCAGTCGGGCAAGGAGCGCGTCTTCTGCGCCGGAGCCAACATCCGCATGCTGGGTGGCGCGGCGCATGCGCACAAGGTCAATTTCTGCAAATTCACCAACGAAACGCGCAACACTTTCGAGGCGGCGGGTAGCGAGTTCGGGCCAATCCTACATATGCGCGGTCAAGGGGTCGTGCGCCGGTGGCGGCTACGAACTGGCGCTCGCCTGCGACCACATCCTGCTGGCGGATGACGGGTCCTCTAATGTGGCGCTGCCTGAAACACCGCTGCTGGCCGTGCTTCCCGGTACCGGCGGTCTGACCCGCATCACCGACAAGCGCAAGATCCGCCGCGATCGCGCCGATGTCTTCTGCTCCACGGAAGAGGGCGTCCGGGGAAAACGCGCCAAGGAATGGGGTCTTGTCGACGAGATCGTTCCCAATTCGAAGTTCGACGAGACGGTGAGGGAGAGGGCGCTGGAATTCGCCGCCAAATCTTCCAGGCCCGTCTCCGCCAAGGGCATATCGCTGACACCGTTGGACAGAACTTTTGGCGAGAGCGGCATCACCTATTCGACGGTCGAGGTGGAAATCGACAGGGACAGGCGCATCGCGACGATCACCCTCCATGGCCCGATAGAAGACGCGCCGGAGACGGTGGAAGCACTGCACGGGCAGGGGGCGGCAGGCTGGATGCTGCGCGCCGCGCGCGAACTTGATGACGCTATTTTGCATCTGCGGCTCAACGAGCTTGAGGCCGGCGTGCTCATCTTCCGTTCGCAGGGCAACCCGCAAACAGTTGCCGCGCATGAGAAATTTCTGCTCGACAATCGGGGCGACTGGCTTGCCAACGAAATACTGCTCTATTGGAAGCGCGTGTTGAAGCGCATCGATTTGACCGCGCGCTCGTTGGTGGCGCTGGTCGAGCCGGGATCCTGTTTCGCCGGCGTGCTGGCGGAAATCCTGTTCGCGGTCGACCGCTCCTACATGGCGGAAGGCGATTTCGAAGGCGATAACCGCCCTGTCGCGACGATCACCCTGACCGAGGCCAATTTCGGCCCCTTTGCCATGTCCAACGATCTGACGCGGCTGCAAACCCGGTTTCTCGGTGTCCCCGAACAGGTGGATGCCGCGAGGGTACGGGCCGGCGCGGCGCTCGAGGCCTTCGACGCCAATGAACTGGGGCTCGTCACCTTCGCCCTTGACGATATCGACTGGGACGACGAGGTGCGCATCTTCCTGGAAGAACGGGCGTCCTTCTCACCCGATGCCCTGACCGGCATGGAGGCCAACCTGCGCTTCCCCGGTCCCGAAACCATGGAAACCCGCATCTTCGGCCGGCTGACGGCATGGCAGAACTGGATTTTCCAACGCCCCAACGCCGTCGGGGAAAATGGCGCGCTGCAGCGCTACGGAACCGGTATTCGCGGCGACTACGACATGCGGCGCGTCTGACGCCCAATCCGAGGAGGAATTTATGCTCGATCTCGTCAACGTCAATTACGACACGCTCATTCCCAACAACGTCGATCTCTCGACCGACAAGCGCGTGCTCAAGGCGCTGGAGAAATGGCACCCCGGCTACATCAACTGGTGGAAGGGCTCGGGCCGGAAGGCTTTCAGGAATCGCTTGTCTATCTGCGCACCGCGATCTGGGTCGATCCGAAAGGCTGGGCCAAGTTCGACTACGTGAAAATGCCGGATTACCGCTGGGGCGTGCTGCTTGCCCCGCAGGTCGAGGACCGGCGCATCCCTTGCGGCGAGCATTTCGGCGAACCGGCCTGGCAGGAGGTGCCGGGCGAGTACCGGCCCATGCTGCGCCGTCTTGATCGTCATCCAGGGCGACACCGAGCCGGCCTCGGTCGAACAGCAGCGGCATCTCGGGAAGACGGCACCGTCACTGTACGACATGCGCAACCTGTTCCAGGTGAATGTGGAGGAAGGCCGCCACCTGTGGGCGATGGTCTATCTGCTGCACAAATATTTCGGCCGCGACGGGCGCGAGGAAGCCGACGAGCTGCTGCGCCGCCACTCCGGCTCGAAGGAAGCGCCGCGCATGCTCGGCGCCTTCAATGAGGCCACGCCCGACTGGCTGTCGTTCTTCATGTTTACCTATTTCACCGACCGCGACGGCAAGATGCAGCTCGAGAGCCTCGCCCAGTCGCGGCTTCGATCCCCTGTCGCGCACCTGCCGCTTCATGCTGACGGAGGAAGCGCATCACATGTTCGTCGGCGAAACCGGTGTCGGGCGCGTCCTCCAGCGCACCTGCGAAGCGATGAAGGAGGCCGGCATCGACGATCCGAACGACATCGAGGCGGTGCGGGCGCTCGGCGTCATCGACCTGCCGACCATGCAGAAGAAGCTCAACCTGCATTACACGCTATCGCTCGACCTGTTCGGCTCGGAAGTTTCCACAAACGCCGCCAACGCCTTCAACGCCGGCATCAAGGGACGCTATCAGGAGACGAAGATCGACGACGACCATCGGCTGAAGGATGCGACCTATCCGGTCGTGCAACTGGTCGATGGCAAGGCGGTGATGACCGATTTGCCGGCGCTGTCGGCGATCAACATGCGGCTTAGGGACGACTACATCAAGGATGCCGCCGGCGGCCTGAACCGCTGGAACGCCATGATGGAGAAGATGGGCGTTCCCTTCAAGCTGACCCTGCCGCATCCGGGCTTCCATCGCCAGATCGGCGTCTTCGCGCCCGCCCACATCACGCCGGAAGGCGATACGGTGTCGGCAGAGGAATGGAACCGCCGCCGCGATGAATGGCTGCCGACGACCGCCGATGGCAATTTCATCGCCTCGCTTATGAAGCCGGTCTGGGAGCCGGGCAAATATGCTGGCTGGATCGCCCCGCCACGTGTCGGCATCGACAACAAATCCGGCGATTTCGAGTATGTGCAACTGCATATGGCATAGGCGATGAACGCGCTCGTCAAACAGCATCTGATCGATCCGGAAATCTGCATCCGCTGCCACACCTGCGAGGAGGCGTGCCCGATCGGAGCCATCACCCATGACGATGTGAACGTCGTGGTCGACGCTTCGATTTGCAATGCCTGCATGAACTGCATCTCGCCGTGCCCAACCGGCTCCATCGACAATTGGCGCGTGGTGGAGACGCCTTACAGCGTCGAGGAACAGCTTGGCTGGATGGAATTGCCGGAGCAGCGGGAATTCGCGGCGACCGACGCGGATGGCGTGGCCGAGGCGTATGACGACGAGATCGCGGCGCTCCTGGCCGAGGCCCATGCGGGCGCCGGCGGTGTCGCCAAGGCGCCGGCTTCCGCTTCGAAGCCCAGCGTCAATCTGTTCAGCGCCGCCAACCCGGCAATGGCGACGGTTCAGGGCAATTATCGCCTGACGGCCGAGCATGCCGACAGCGACGTTCGTCACATTATCCTCGATCTAGGCGGTGCCATCTTCCCCATTCTGGAGGGACAGAGCGTGGGGATCACGGCGCCCGGTCTCGACGCCAATGGCAAGCCGTACCATCCCAGGCTCTATTCGATCTCTTCGCCGCGTGACGGGGAGCGGCCGAGGACCAATAATCTGTCGCTGACGGTCAAGCGCGAGCCGGATGGGGTCTGCTCCAATTATGTCTGCGATCTGAAGCGTGGCGATGCCGTAGGCCTGACGGGACCGTTCGGCGCGACCTTCCTCATGCCTGATGATCCGCAGGCCGATCTCATCATGATTTGCACGGGCACGGGGTCCGCGCCGTTTCGCGGATTCACCATGCGTCGTCAGCGGACATCGAATGGCGGGCGCGGCGGCATGACGCTGTTTTTCGGCGCGCGTACGCCGGATTCGCTGCCGTATTTCGGACCGCTGGGCAAAGTGCCCGATCAGATGCTGAAGAAGCATTTTGCCTATTCGCGCGTCGATGGCGAACCAAAGCATTATGTCCAGGACAGGATGCGCCACGAGCGCGAGGCCCTTGCCGCATTGCTCCAATCAGCAGCGACCCACGTCTATGTGTGCGGCTTGAAGGCGATGGAGACGGGCGTGGAGGAAGCCCTCGCCGATATAGCGCGGGAAGCCGGTATAGGCTGGCTGGAACTGCGCGACCGGATGCGCGCCGAGGGCCGCTATCACGTCGAAACCTACTGAGGGCGTGCTCGTGAACGAAAACGCCCCGATTCCCAATCCCGTACCTGCGAACCCAACGCCTGATAGCAAATTTCTCGCCATTGTCGGCGACAGGGTGCGCGCGGCCCGGGCGCACAAGGGAATATCGCGAAGGGCATTGGCCGAAAAATCCGGCGTCTCGCAACGTTATCTGGCGCAACTGGAAGGCGGCGAGGGCAATATATCGATTGCGCTCCTGAGAAGGGTCGCCGATGCGCTCGATCACCGCATTGAATGGCTGGTCGGCGAGGATGATCCATGGAAACCGGAAGACCTGCTCGTCGCTTCGCTGTTTCGCCAGGCAGGCGTTGAGCAGCGGCGGGAAGCGTTGCGGATTCTCGAGCCGTCAGGCCCTATGGGACTTCGCGCCCATCGCGTTGCCCTGATCGGATTGCGCGGGGCCGGCAAATCGACACTGGGCAGGATGCTGGCGGCGGAGACTGGGGTCCCGTTCCTCGAACTCAATCAGGAAATTGGCCGGATCACCGGCATGCCGGTGAACGAGATCATCGCGCTTTACGGACAGGAAGGCTATCGCAGCCTCGAGAAGCAGGCCATCGACCGGATTGTGGCGGAGCACGAATCCATCATCCTCGCGGTGGCCGGGGGTATCGTTTCGGAGCCTGAAACCTTCGCCAACTTCTTGCGTCATTTCCACACGATCTGGCTCAAGGCCGCGCCTGAGGAACATATGGCGCGGGTGCGTGCGCAGGGGGATCTGCGTCCCATGGCGGGCAATCCGGCGGCGCTCGACGAACTGAAATCAATTCTCACGAGCCGGGAAGCGCTTTACGCGCAGGCTGAAATCTCGGTCGACACATCGGGGAAGAGGTTGGAGGAGAGCATTCGCGACCTGCGCGCGGTGGTCACGGAGAACCGCTTTCTGCACCTGCGACAGGATTAAGGGTACAGGACGGAAGGCCGGTCTTCCAGACGGCCCCGGCATGTGCCAAAAGAGCGGCAAGGGAACATTTTTTTGGCCCAATTTAATTGAATGCCGGCGCTCCCTATGCAGTCGTGCCGCTATCGGCGTCTACCTTGCCGAGTGTCACGCTGTGAAAGACATTTTGGTTCGACATTCCTGGCGTATGCCATAGGTTTTGCTTTCTACTAACCGGAGCCCCCGGCCAATTGGACTCTCCAACTGCATGAATACCGAGACGAAGCCAGTCCCGCAGACTGAAAGTCCCCACCTGATGCCGGCGGAGGCCGACCCGCCAGTTCGCTCGATATATCTTCATGAAGAGGGCTTGCGGGAACTTGGCGCGCGTCTGGCGGCGGCGGACGCGGTCGCGGATGCCGCGCTGGATCAGTTTGATTTTCATGAGCGCAATCAGGATAATTCGGACACGATCCTAAATGTCTACAGTTCAACCAACGAAGCGCAGGGCGCGGGCGAAACCGTAACGCCCGCCGCGCAATGGCTGCTCGACAATCACTACCTCGTCGAAGAAGCGATCTACCAGGTGAGGCGCAATCTTCCGAAGCGCTTCTACGGTCAGTTGCCGACGATGAAGACAGCGCTCGGCACGAGCGTTCCGCGCGTCCTTGCCCTGGCCTGGCTTTACGTCGCCCATACCGACAGTACCGTCATGCCCCAGAGCCTTCGCGCCATGGTGCAGGGTTACCAGTCGGCGGAGCCCCTCCGTATCGGCGAATTGTGGGCGTTGCCGACCCTGCTCCGGTTCGTGCTGACTGAAAATCTGCGCCGTATCGCATTGCGGGTGAAAAGGTCGCGCGAGTTGCGCCAGATGGCCAATGACGTGGCCGATCGCGTACTTGCCATGGACGACGGAAACGCTCGTGAAAGAATGCTGGCGGCCTATACTAGGCACGCACGCGATTCCACTTTCGCCACCCAGCTTCTCTACCGATTGCGCGACGGATCGCAAAATTCCGGCAAGGCGCTGGGCTGGCTCGAGAGCGAACTCGAGAAGCACGGAACCGACGCGGAAGAGTTGATCATCACCGAACACCAGACGCTGTCGAGCGGCAACGTTACCACGGGCAACATCATCCGCAGCCTGCGGATGATCAACGACACGGACTGGACCTCCTGGTTCGAAAGCGTCAGCCAAGTCGACACGCTCTTGCGTGAGAACACGAATTTCGCCGATCTCGATATCCAGTCCCGCGATCAGTATCGCACCGCGATCGAGGATCTGGCGCGCCGCTCGGGCAAGGCCGAATACACCGTTGCAAAACACGCCGTCGAATTGGTCGCCGCGCAGGCTGCCCCTGTGCCGCCGGGCGAGGAAACCGCGAATGGAACCGGCGTCGATATCGGCTTTTTTCTGACAGGGTCCCGTCGCGAAGAGCTGGAGAAAGCGATTGGCTACCGGCCAAGCTTTGGCCGGCGGACCTTGAGGCTTTACCGCAAGACCGGATGGCTCGGGCTCGCCGTTCCTGTCGTCGCCCTTACCGCGATTTTCCTGTGGCTCGCCGGAATAGCGCTCAGCAATGCCGGCCTTTCCAATTTTTCCCTGTCTCTTTTGCTGGTTCTCCTGGCCTTTCCGGCGGCGGACGGGGCGGTCGGTCTCTTCAATACGATCGCGCTCCTGTTCCTGAAACCAGCCTTGCTCGTTGGCTTCGATTTCAAGGACGGTCTTCCCGCAAGCGCCAAGACGCTGGTGGTCATTCCAGCGCTCATTGGCTCGCGCGAGGATGTCGAGGAAATCACCCACAATCTCGAAGTCCACTATCTGGCCAATATCCATGGCGAGATCTATTTCGCGCTGCTTTCGGATTGGGCCGACAGCCAGATGGAGCAGTCCGACGCGGATCTGGAAATCCTCACCTATGCGCGCAAGAAGATTGCTGAACTGAACGAACGCCACCGCAAGGACGGGGTTGTCCGCTTTCACCTCCTGCATCGCCGCCGCCTCTTCAACGAAGGCGAGCATTGCTGGATGGGATGGGAGCGCAAGCGCGGAAAGCTGCACGAACTCAACCTGCTCTTGCGTGGCGACGCCGACACGACGTTCCTGACGCCGGATTCCCCGCTTCCAGATGACGTCGTCTATGTGATGACGCTGGATGCCGACACCCGCACGACACGCGACGTGGTGAAGCGGCTTGCCGGCAAGCTGTGCCATCCGCTCAATTCGCCGGTATTCGATTCGGCGCGCCGGCTGGTCGTGTCGGGCTACGGCATATTGCAGCCGCGCGTTACCGCCTCACTGACCACCGGAGACGAAGCGTCCTTCTTCCAGCGCGTCTTTTCCGCCAACCGCGGCATGGATCCCTATGTCTTCGCGGTCTCCGACGTCTACCAGGATATCTACGGCGAGGGGACTTTCACCGGTAAGGGCCTCTACCACATAGACGCCATGGAGGCGGCTGTCGCCGGCCGGATCCGCGAAAATTCGGTTCTCAGCCATGACCTTCTCGAAGGTGCGCTGGCCCGGGCGGCCCTTGTGACCGACGTCGAACTGGTCGAGGATTATCCGACGCGTTATTCCGTGGACGCCTCGCGCCACCACAGATGGGCGAGGGGCGACTGGCAGCTTTTGCCGCTTATCTTCAGCTCGGCATGCGGCGTTCCGCCGGTTTCGCGCTGGAAAATGGTCGACAATCTGCGCCGCACGCTGACGCCGATATTCTGGGTAGCGTCTTCGGTTGCAGCATGGACGTTCCTGCCTTTCGCATTCGCGGCGCAATGGCAGTTGTTCCTCATCCTGATCCTGTTTGTCGCGCCCACTTTCGACATCGTCGCGGGCATCCTGCCCGACCGCGCCAACGTTACCCTGCGCGGGCATTTCAACGCGTTCGGCCATGACGTGGCCTTCGGCACGGCGCAGGTCGCGCTGCGCATGGTCCTGATCGCCCACTTGGCATGGCTCATGGGCGATGCGATCGTCCGTACGCTCTATCGCCTCTTCTACAGCCACGAGCATCTTCTGGAGTGGCGCACGGCGCTGCAAGCCGAAAGGCAGGGCGACGATCTCGCCTCCTATTACAGGACGATGATCGGCGCGATCGTCATCGCCGTGATCAGTTTCGCTGTTCCATTCCTCGCCGGTTCCAGCGGCATGTTCGTCGCACTCATCTTTGCCGTCTTCTGGGTGGTGTCGCCAGCCTTTGCGTGGCTGGTCAGCCGTTCGGCGGAGACGGAAGACCGCCTTGTCGTCTCTCCCGAAGATACCGAGAAATTGCGGAGCGTCGCGCGGCGTACATGGCTCTTCTTCGAGACGTTCGTCACCGCCTCCGATCACATGCTGCCCCCGGACAACTATCAGGAAACGCCGCATCCGGTGGTGGCCCATCGCACCTCGCCGACCAATATCGGCATCTACCTGCTTTCGGCGATCTCCGCCCGGGATTTCGGTTGGGTCGGCATGGCCGAGGTTCTCGACAGGATCGAGGCTACGCTTGACACGGTCGAAAAGCTGGAGATGTTCCGCGGCCATCTCTACAACTGGTACGACACCCAGACGCTGCAGCCTCTGCAGCCGCGCTATATTTCCGCTGTCGACAGCGGAAATCTGGCGGGTCACCTTGTTGCCGTATCGGCGGCCTGCCAGGAATGGGCGCTCGCCCCTGCAGCCTATATGGAAGGCGATTTTGATGGCCTTCTCGACGTGGTCAAGATCCTCGAGGAAACACTGGATGCGCTGCCCGACGACCGCAGGCAGCTAAGACCGCTTCGTCAGCGGTTGCGGGACCGGATCTCCGGCACCCGGCGAGCGATCGAGACCATCAAGCGCGAGCCTGAAATGGCCGCCGTGCGCACCATCAATCTCGCGGTCATGGCCGCCGAGATCCGCAAGCTCGCCGCAGCGATGAATCAGGAAACCGAGTCGGCGGCAAGCGGCGATCTATCTCTTTGGGCCGACAAGCTGGCCGAAACCTGCAACGCCCATGTCGATGATGCCCATACCGACGAAGCACTGATCGAGAAGTTCCGCACCCGCCTGAAGACGGTTGGTACGCGGTGTCGGACCCTCGCCTTCGGCATGGATTTTTCGTTCCTCCTGCGCCAGGACCGCAAGCTACTGTCGATCGGCTATCGCGCCGCCGACCATCAACTCGACGAAAGCTGCTACGATCTTCTGGCGTCCGAGGCCCGCCTGGCCAGCCTGTTCGCCATAGCCAAGGGCGACATCCCGACCGATCACTGGTTCCATCTGGGCCGCCCCATCGTGGAGATCGGTTTCCGCGGCGCGCTGATGTCCTGGTCCGGCTCGATGTTTGAATATCTGATGCCGCCGCTCGTCATGAAGGAGCCGCAGGGCGGCATCCTCAATCAGACAAATCACCTCATCATCAAGCGGCAGATGCAGTACGGCCACGAGAAGCGCATTCCCTGGGGCATTTCCGAAGCGGCCTATAATGCGCGCGACCGCGAGATGACCTACCAGTACACCAATTTCGGCGTGCCTGGCCTCGGCCTCAAGCGAGGGCTGGCGCTGAACACCGTTATCGCGCCCTATGCGACGATTCTCGCCAGCCAGTACATGCCGCGCGAGGCGGTGCAAAATCTGCAACGCCTGAACGCTCTCGGCGCGCTTGGCCGCTATGGCTATCACGATGCCATCGATTTCACGCCGCAGCGCGTGCCGGAAGGAACCGACCACGCGGTCGTCTATAACTACATGGCGCACCATTCCGGCATGTCGGTCGTCGCCATCGCCAACGTCATTTTCGAGGGACGCATGCGCGATCGGTTCCACAGCGATCCGGTCATCGAATTGGCCGAGCTCCTGCTGCAGGAAAAGGCGCCGCGCAATATCCCGGCCGCCACGCTGAAGACCGAAGCGGCCGAGCGCGCCAAGGGCGATGTCGTACCCGTCGAGGCGCCCGATACGCGGCTTGTCCTCAATCCGCTGGAAGCGCTGCCCACGACAAACCTTGTTTCGAACGGCCACTATTCCGTCATGGTGACGGCCGCGGGATCCGGCTACAGCCGGTTCAGGGACCTGGCGGTAACGCGCTGGCAGGCCGATTCCACCGAAGACAGGATGGGAACCTACCTGTTCCTGCGAGATGTCGAATCCGGGGACTGGTGGTCAGCGACGGCCGAACCGAAGCGCGCGCCTTCGGAAACGTCCTATACGTTGATGTCGGACGACAAGACGTCGTTTCTCAAATCCGTCGGCACGCTGCGTTCGGAAGTCGAGTGCATCGTCGTTTCGGAAGGCAATGGCGAAGGCCGCCGCATCACGATTTCCAATGACGGTCCGTCGGAGCGCATCATCGAAGTGACTTCGTACGCGGAAGTCGTTCTCGCGCCGGAAGCCGCCGACAGCGCACATCCGGCCTTTTCCAAGATGTTCGTCGAAACCGAGATCGCGCCGCACAACGGAACGATATTCGCCACCCGCCGGAAGCGGGAGCGCAATGAGGGAGACATCGCGCTCGCCCATTTCGTCACGGACAATTCAGGGGTGCAGCGCGAGGGCGAGGCGGAAACGGATCGACGAAACTTCATCGGACGAGGCCGCGCGATTTCAGACGCGGCGGCTTTTGATCCGGGCGCGAGACTTTCAGGCGGGCAGGGCTTCGTCCTCGACCCGATCGTTGCGTTGCGCAGGCGGGTGCGTGTCGCGCCAAACAAGAAAGTTACGCTGACGTTCTGGACCGTTGTCGGAGCCAACCGGGAGGAAGTGGAAGCGACGATCGATCGGATCGATCATCCGGACAGCTTCGCCCGCCAGGCCATGCTTTCCTGGACGCGGTCCCAGGTGCAGACGCGCCATGTCGGCCTGTCGCTTGCCGCCGCCGCCAATGTGCAAAAACTCGCGCGCTATCTCATCTATCCCGACAAATGGATGCGTCGTCCCGCCGAGGCGATTGCATCGGGCTTGTCCGCGCAATCAGCGCTCTGGCCGCTTAGCATTTCCGGCGATTTCCCGATATTCGCCGTGCGCATCGGCGATCAGGCCGACCTCGAGATCATCGCCAATGCGTTGCGCATGCAGGAATATCTGCGCGCTCGTGGGTTGCTGATCGATCTGGTCATCATCAACGAGCAGGCATCGTCCTACGTGCAGGATTTGCAGCAGGCGATAGAAGCGCTCTGCGAGAATAGCCGCCTCCGAGGCCGCGAGCACGGCCCGCGCGAGCACATATTCGCCGTCCGCCGCGATCTCATCGAAAAGAAGTCGTATCGAACCTTGATGACCGTGGCGCGGGTGGTCGTGCATACGCGCAATGGCACCATATTCGACCAGATCGAACGCGCCGAGGCGATCGAAATGCAGGCACGCGGCATCGCGGTCGAGGGCGAACTGACCCCCCCGCGCGCGGTGCCGGCAGCGATCGAACCTATCGATGCTCACCCCGCGCTGTCGGCGCCGGCGTCCGGCGACGACCTCAACTTCTGGAACGGATTTGGCGGTTTCGCCGATGAGGACGGCGAGTATGTCGTCCGACTTGGCGGCAACAGCGTGACCCCGCATCCGTGGATCAATGTCGTCGCCAATGGAGGTTTCGGCTTCCACACTTCGGCGGAAGGGGCGTCCTTCACCTGGAGCCGCAACAGCCGCGACTTCCAGTTGACGCCTTGGTCCAACGACCCCGTGACCAACCGGCCCGGCGAGGCGATCTATATTTTCGATCAGGCGAGCGGCAAGGCGTTTTCTCCCTTCGCGGCCGTCGCGCGTGATGGCTCCATGACCTATGAGGCGCGCCACGGAAAAGGCGAGAGCACGTTCCGCGCGATCCGCGGCAAGCTGGCGATCGAGGTAACCCAGATCGTCGATCCCAACGATCCGGTGAAGATATCGCGCATGGTCATTCGCAATGGCGGCTTCGTGCCGGCCAAATTGCGCGTCTACGCCTATGCCGAGTGGGTATTGGGAACCAACCGGTCGAAATCCGCGCCGACCATCGTTCCCGTGCTTGACGCCGATGCCGGCATCCTGATGGCGCGCAATCCCTACAGCACCGATTATGGCGATGGCGTCGCTTTCCTGGCCAGCGATGTGCGTCCCGACTCGCTCACCGCCGACCGCGCCGAGTTCATCGGCCGAAAGGGAAGCTCGGTCCTTCCGGAAGCGGTCGCCGCCGGGGCGGCGCTGTCGGGTACGGTAGAGGCCGGGCGCGATCCTTGCGCCGCTTTGGCGCGCGATGTCGAGATTGCCGCGGGCGAGGAGGCTACCCTTCTATTTCTGATCGGCGATGCCGGATCGCCGCAGGAAGCCGCCGACCTCACCATGCGCCATGCGGCGCGCGATTTCGATGAGCGTCTGGCCGAAATCAGGAATAGCTGGAACGGTTTCCTCGATACCGTGCAGATCGAGACGCCGGACAAGGCCATGGATTTGATGGTCAATCATTGGCTGCCCTATCAGGCGCTGGCCTGCCGTATCCGCGCGCGCACCGCGTTCTATCAGGCGAGCGGCGCGTTCGGTTTCCGCGACCAGTTGCAGGATACGCTGGCCATGCTGACGCATGACCCGTCGCTGGCCGCCGCCCAGATTGAAAACGCGGCAAGCCGGCAGTTCGTCGAGGGCGATTTCCAGCATTGGTGGCTGCCGCGAAACGGCGCCGGCGTGCGCACCACGATCTCCGACGACGCGGTATGGCTGGCCTATGGCGCGGCGCACTATGTCAAGGTGACGGGAGACCGTTCGATCCTGGCCAAGGAGGTCCACTTCATTACCGGCGAACCGCTGAAGGAAGGCGAACACGATTCCTTCTTTACGCCCGGCATCTCCGAAGAAAAGGCGACAATCTACGAGCATGCGGCTCGCGGTCTCGACCTCGCGATCAAGCGGACGGGATCGACCGGACTGCCGCTGATCCTCGGTGGGCGACTGGAACGACGGCATGAACCGCGTCGGCGAAGGCGGCAAGGGAGAGAGCGTCTGGCTCGGCTGGTTCCTGCTGAAGACGCTGGACGACTTCTTGCCCCTGGCGCGCGAACGCAAGGACGACAAGCGCGCGGCGCGATGGAGCGCGCATGCCAAGCGTCTTTCCGAGGCCCTGGATACGACCGCCTGGGATGGCGAATGGTACCAACGGGGTTCCTATGATGACGGCTCGCCGCTCGGTTCGCACCTCTCCGACGAATGCCAGATCGACTCGATCGCGCAGTCCTGGAGCGTGATCTCGGGCAGGGGCGATAAAAAACATGCCGCGCAGGCGATGGATTCCGCGACCAGGATACTGGTCGACGACGAACTCGACATCGTCCGCCTGTTCACCCCCGCCTTCGACAAGACCGACAAGGAACCGGGCTACATCAAGAGCTATCCGCCGGGCGTACGCGAAAACGGCGGCCAATACACCCATGCCGCCACTTGGTTCGTCATCGCGCTTGGCGAGCTTGGGCGCGCCGATGAAGCGTGGCGCTGTTTCCGCAAGCTCAATCCCGTCGAACACGCGCTCGACGAGGCGAGCGCCGAGCGCTACCGCGTCGAGCCCTATGTGGTTGCCGCCGACATCTATTCCGGCCCTGACAAGGGCGGGCGCGGCGGCTGGACATGGTACACCGGTTCGGCAGGCTGGCTCTATCGCGCGGCGGTCGAAGGCATTCTGGGCCTTCGCAAGGAGGGTGATCGACTTGTCATCGCGCCGGCGCTTCCCTCGGAATGGGACGGCTTCACCGCCGTCTTGAGACCGGGCAAGGCCGTCTATCGAATTCGCGTTACGCGCGACGAAATGGCCGGCATCGAGATCGATGGCAAGGCCACCGATGGAAACTCGATCGAATTCAAATCGAAGGGCGAATTCGACGTCCTGGTGAAAATCGCCGGCGCAAAAAAGAAGAAGAAGGAACGCGTTTCCGTGATGAGCAAAGAGCGGAGCTGAAGAGCCGGCGCAGCCGTGGGGTGCAAGGAACGGGGTCTGGGAGGAACCGGGGTGGTGAGTGAAGAGAACGGCAACGCGGCGGCGTGGTTCGTCGATCGGCACGTTGAGACCGGCGATGGTGGACGAACGGCCTTCATTGAGGCCGTGCCCGATGGCCGCAGCCTCACCTATGCCGAATTGGCGGGCGAAAGCGGAAAGATGGCGGCGCTTTATGAGCGCCACGGCGTCGACCCGGAAGCCCGGGCGGCGATGCTGCTCCTCGACCAGATCGAGTTTCCGATCATCTTCTGGGGCAGCCTGAAGGCGGGCGTGATCCCTGTGCCGCTCAATACGCTCCTTTCGGCCGATTACTACGAGATCATCCTCAACGATAGCCGCGCCAAAGTGCTGTTCGTTTCCCAGGCGCTGTTGCCGGTGGTGGAGCCGATTCTTTCGCGGTTGCGCTTTCTGAAGAAGATTTTCGTTGTCGGCGAAGAGGCCGGCGATCATTCGGCGTTCGCCGCCGAACTCGCCGCCGGCGACCCGCGCGGCATGGTGCCCGCGTCTGCGGATGAATGCGCCTTCTGGCTGTATTCGTCGGGCTCGACGGGGCGGCCAAAAGGCGTGCGCCATGTCCATGGCAGCCTTAGGGCGACCGCCGACACCTACGCATCGCGAGTCCTTGGCATCCGCGCCGACGATGTCGTCTATTCCGCCGCCAAGCTGTTCTTCGCCTACGGTCTCGGCAACGCCATGACGTTTCCCATGGCGGTCGGGGCCACGGCGGCGCTCTTTCCCGGCCGTCCGTCTCCGGACGCTGTGTTTTCGGTTTTCGAAACCGTTCGTCCGACCATCTTCGGCGGTGTGCCGACGCTCTATGCCGCGCTCGTCGCCGCCATGGCTGGAAAGAAGCCGGGCGGCGCCGACCGGTTGCGTCAGTGCATCTCCGCCGGTGAAGCGTTGCCCGCCGAGATCGGTGAACGCTGGAAGGCGGTTACCGGCGTCGATATCCTCGATGGCGTCGGCTCGACCGAGATGCTGCATATCTTTCTCTCCAACGCGCCCGGCGACGTGGTCTACGGAACGTCCGGCGTGGCCGTACCCGGCTATGAAATCCGTTTGGTCGACGAAAAGGGAGCAATGGTCGCGGATGGCGAAATCGGCGAACTGTTGGTCAAGGGGCCGTCCGCGGCCGAGAACTACTGGAACCAGCGCGACAAGAGCCGCAACACCTTCGAAGGCCATTGGACGCGCACCGGCGACAAATACGAGCGCCGGGAAGGCCGTCTGATTTACTGTGGCCGCACCGACGACATGTTCAAGGTAGGCGGCATCTGGGTTTCGCCCTTCGAGGTCGAACAGGCGCTGATTTCGCACCCGCATGTGCTCGAAGCCGCCGTCGTCGCCCACAAGGACGAAGCCGGCCTCGAAAAGCCGAAGGCCTTCGTGGTTCTGAAGGAGAATGCGGCCTCGGATAACCTTCCAGAGGTGCTGAAGGAGCACGTGCAGGCCAAGGTGGGCAAATGGAAATATCCGCGCTGGATCGAGATCATCGATGAATTGCCGAAGACGGCGACCGGCAAGGTGCAGCGGTTCAAGCTAAGGTCCTGAAGCGGATGTGGGATACGGCGGGCCCGAAGAGCCTGGAGATCGGCGGAGCGCGGCTTGAATGCTTGTGTGTCGGTCCGTCGCCGGAGGACGCGCCGACGATCGTGATGCTGCATGAGGGGCTCGGCTCTGTCGGTCTCTGGCGAGATTTTCCCCGGAAATTGACGGAGGCCACCGGGCACGGCGTATTCGCCTTTTCGCGCCGGGGTTACGGCCGATCCGATCCGGCTGCCTTGCCACGGCCGATCGATTACATGACGCGCGAAGCGATCGATGTTTTGCCGGGGGTCCTTCAGGCAATCGGCGCCCGCAGTGTTATCCTCCTTGGTCATAGCGACGGGGCGACCATCGCCGCGATTTACGCCGGCAGCGTCGAAGACTATCGCATCCGTGGACTGGTCCTCATGGCCCCCCATTTCTTTGCAGAACCGTCGGGCCTGCAAGCAATCGCAGAAGCCAAGGCCGCCTACGCGGGCGGCGACTTGAGGGCGCGGCTGGAAAAGCACCATGCCGATGTCGACAATGCCTTCAATGGCTGGTGCGACGCCTGGCTGGACCCGGCATTCCGGGATTGGAATGTCGAGGAGGCGATTGCCTATATCCGCGTGCCCGTTCTGGCGTTGCAGGGAGTGGACGATCAATACGGAACGGTGGCGCAAATCGATGCGCTACGCCGTCAGATCTATAGTCCGCTCGATGTTGAAATATTTGCCGATTGCCGCCATTCGCCGTTTGTCGAGCAACCGGACAAAACGCTAGCGGCGGTAAAGGATTTCGTGGCGCGGCTGGATCGTGTCGAGGCAGCGGCGGCTGGCTTACAACCCGTCAATTCGTAGATGCCGCGTTAGCTGAACAGCGAGACGAACAAGGCGTGCGCCGTTCCCGCGACAAGGGCGATCACGCCAAAAGCGATCACTCCGACAATCAGGCCCGCGCCGAGAAAGATGCCGTCGCGTTCCGAAAGCGCGAGCGCCAGAAGAAAGATCGCGAAGGCCGGCAACCAGTTGCCGAGAGGGATTGGGAGGGTGACGGCGATCGCAAAGATCAGCGCCACCGCACCGACGACCTGATCGGCGGAGCGCTGGCCGGGAAACGGCCAGTAGCGTGGCCGGATGAGCTTTTCGAGCCAGACCAGCCGCGGCATCATCTTGGCCGTCATCTGCCGGAATTTGTCGGCGGCGATGGATCGTTTGAGGATGGAGCGCGGTAGCCAGACCCTGTTGTACCCAAGCATCATCTGGACGGCGACGATGACCAGTGGCGGCCCCAGCACGATCGTGGTGCCCGGCGGTAGCGGCAGGAGATTGATGGCTGCAAAGAAGCCCAGCAGGGCGGCAAGGCTGCGGTCGCCGAGCGCATCTCGAACACGCGCTATGGTGACGGGGCCGTTTGCCTCCTGCGCCAGTTCCTCGAACACGACCGACATGCGGCGCGGTCCCGCCGCGCCATATGCGCCGGCAAATGGCGCCTGCTCGGGTTCGATCATCTCGTGCCTCAAGGCCACGCCTCGCTGATGCGACTCCGCCAGCCGCAGAAATATGTTGGAACGGCTGTTAATGCGTGAATCGGCCGGAGGCAACTGTGGCGAAAAATCGGCGCGGGCCCATCGCCTTTTCAGGCCCGCATGAACGCAGTCGGCGAGACGGACTGAGTCAGGATTCTCCGGAGGCCGCTTTAAGCAATCCTGGGACCAGATCGCCATACCCGGTAGAGCGGCGTTCGTATTGGAGCCCGAGAAGCCTGGCCGCGGCGACCGCGACCTTCTCCAGTTCCGGATCGTCGGTCTGCGCCAGATAGATCAGCTTCTCGTAGTTTCCGAAGAAATCCGCGATCAGTTCGGGGTGGCGATCGAGACCGAGCGGCTTGATGAAAAAGGCATCGAACTGCCGGCACAGAAAATCGGTCATGTAGAACGACATCATGTCGTCTTCCCCGATTTTGGCAAAGGTATCCATGCCCTGATAGAAGGCGAAGCAGTGCGGCCCGGGCATGCGCTCGACTCCGTGCCTTTCCAGCACTTTGTCGAGTATGCCGCCAGTGCCGCAATCGGCATATCCGGCAAAGATGTGCCGATAGCCATCCATCTTGGCTTTCGTGATCGCCGCGTCCATCGCGGGAGCGATACGATCGGGGTGATAGTGGAATTCGGCCGGCAGGCACGTCAGTTCGAGATGATCGAGGCCAAGCTGGTCCTTCACCGCGAGCACCTCGCGGGCGATCATTCCGCAAGCGATGACCAGAACCTTTTCGCCTTCCACGCGTTTCATGTCCGTCAATATAGTACCGCGCTGCGCCGCAGACGGCCCTCTGGAGAAATAAGATGAATGCTTCGATACTTCCTCGGTTGTTTGTGATCCTTGCAATTGCCGGGCTAGCCGCTGGTTGCGCCAATACGATCCGCGGGATGGGCCGGGACACGGCAAATACGGTCAATGCGACCCAGAGCGCCGGAAGGCACATCGACAAGGCCGCCAAGTACTAATCCGGGCTAACTGATACGGGCTAGCTCGGAATGTATCTTTCGGGCTAGTCCGGCGTGATAGGAGTGGCTATCCGGTGGCCCGCATGTTGTGTTTGCGCTTCATGAAATCCTTGGCGGTCTCGACAGCCACGGCAGCATCGCGGCAATAGGCGTCCGCGCCCACAGCCTTTCCGAATTCTTCGTTGAGCGGCGCGCCGCCGACGAGAACGACATAGTCATCGCGCATGCCCTTTTCCTTCAGCGTGTCCATCACGACCTTCATGTAGGGCATCGTGGTCGTCAATAGCGCTGACATGCCCAGAATGTCGGGCTGGTGCTCCTCGATCGCGGCCAGATATTTCTCGACCGAATTGTTGATGCCAAGGTCTATGACGTCGAAGCCCGCGCCTTCCATCATCATGCCCACGAGGTTCTTGCCGATGTCGTGGATGTCGCCCTTCACCGTGCCGATCACCAGCTTTCCCTGCTTGGGCGCCCCGGTGGCGGCCAGAAGCGGGCGCAGGATGGCCATGCCGGCTTTCATGGCGTTGGCCGAAAGCAGCACCTCGGGAACGAACAGGATGCCATCGCGAAAATCCTCGCCGACGATGCGCATCCCCTCGACCAGAGCCTCGGTCAGCACCTTGTAAGGCGCCCAGCCGCGCTCGAGCAGGATGTTTGTGCCTTCCTCGATTTCCTCTTTCAGCCCGTCATAGAGATCGTCATGCATCTGCTGCATGAGCTCGTCGTCGGAAAGTTCGGAAAGGATGATCTCGTCGTCAGACATTGAAGGCTCCTTCGACCGGGGCTCGAAGCAAAACGCCCGCGGATTTCACCCGCCATACATATTCTGCCCCGACGGGTGGCATATAGCTGATTTGCGACGTGCGGCAAAAATAAAGCGACTGAAATTCAAGCGGATTTTCATCTTCGGTTCTTGGCCGTTTTGCGACATCCCTTGGCGCTGGCGGAACGTTTCGGGCAAGGCGCATCGCTACGATCCCAAGGGAAGCGGCCCCAATGCCGCATGATTGCACAGCATCTGTCAAGGAATGGGTTCATGGACGAGAACCTCGCAAGTGAACATGAGGCGGGCGGCGCAAGGCGTTCGCGCGGCGATCGTGGCGGCGGCGCGGCGGCGCGCCGCGCCGCGCGCTCCGGCGGCGGACCGGGTGTCCAGCAGCCCTACATCAACCGCAAGATCAAGGTTTACGAAGTGCTTGACGAGGAAGGCATCGCGCTCATCGAGGCGCAATGCCGACACGGTGCTGGAAGAAACCGGCATCATCTTCCGCGACGACGCGGAGGCGCTGGCGCTATGGAAAGAGGCGGGGGCCGACGTCAAGGGCGAACGCGTCCATTTCCCCAAGGGGCTGTGCCGCGTCGCTGCTGAAGACCGCGCCGGCTACGTTCACGCAGCACGCGCGCAACCCCGAGCGCTCCGTTCAGATCGGCGGCAAGGCGACCGTTTTCGCGCCGGTTTACGGACCGCCCTTCGTGCGCGATCTCGACGGCAACCGCCGCTACGCGACGATCGAGGATTTCCGCAATTTCGTGAAACTTGCCTATATGGCGCCGGCGATCCACCATTCCGGCGGCACGGTCTGCGAACCGGTCGACGTGCCGGTCAACAAGCGCCATCTCGACATGGTCTATGCGCATATGCGCTATTCCGACAAGCCGTTCATGGGTTCGGTCACCGCGCCCGAGCGCGCCGAAGACACGGTGGCGATGGCCAAAATCCTGTTCGGCGACAAGTTCGTCGAGGACAACACGGTGCATGATCAACCTCATCAACGCCAATTCGCCGATGGTGTTCGACGAGACCATGCTTGGCGCCGCAAAGGTCTATGCGCGAAATAATCAGGCGACGCATCGTCACGCCGTTCATCCTCGCCGGCGCCATGAGCCCGGTGACGGTGGCCGGCACGCTCACGCAGATCCTGGCCGAAGTGCTTGCCGGCGCTTCCTTCACGCAATTGATCCGGCCGGGCGCGCCGGTGCTTTTCGGGACCTTCGCCTCGTCAATCTCGATGCAATCGGGCGCGCCGACCTTCGGCACTCCGGAGCCGTCGCTGGTGTCCTATGGCGCGGCGCAACTCGCCCGTCGTCTCGGCCTGCCGTTCCGTACCGGCGGTTCGCTCTGTGCCTCCAAGGTAGCCGACGCGCAGGCCGCCTACGAAAGCGCCAATACGCTGAATTCGACGCATCCTGTGCGGCGCCAATTTCGTGCTGCACGCGGCGGGTTGGCTGGAAGGCGGGCTGGTCTCCGGCTACGACAAGTTCATCATGGACGTCGATCAACTCGGCATGCAGCAGAAATTCTGTGAAGGCGTCGATCTATCGGAAAATGGCCAGGCGATGGACGCCATCCGCGAAGTTGGGCCGGGCAGCCATTATCTCGGCTGCGCCCACACGCAGGCGAATTTCCAGACGGCGTTCTATCGCTCCTCGATCGCCGACAACAATTCCTATGAACAATGGCTGGCGGAGGGTGAAAAAACAGCATCCCAGCGTGCCAACGCGCTGGCGAGAAGCTGGCTCGAAAGCTACGAGGCGCCGTCGATCGACCCCGGAATCGATGAAGGGTTGATCGAATTCATCGCCCGCAAGAAGGAGTCCATGCCCGACGCTTTCACGTGAAAGGAGCCCGATTCAGGCCGGGCTAAAGTGGCCGAAATCATCCACAGGGAAGTCTGGCGCAGCGCAATTCGCGGGCCGGATAAGAGGGCATGACGATACCGGGGCAGGGCGGGATGGCCGATGATCTCGCAAAGCGGCTCTCGGTCGCGCTTGCTCCCCATGGCCTGATCCCGCGCGGCGGCTTTAATTTCAAGGAAGAGAACGACATCCCGCCCGGTCCTTCGGGCGCGCCGGCGAGATCCATATTCCTCGTCGGACAGGCCGGAGCGTCGCCTTGGCCGCATTTCCAGCGCTGGCTGGCGACGCAGCCGGCCGATCTCGCCAATCCGCTGGATACGTGGTCGCGCGAAATCATCGGTAGCGTAGCCGCCGAGTTCGGGGCGAGGGCGGTCTCGCCTTCCGACAGGCCTTTTCTGCCGTTCCAGCAATGGGCGATGCGCGCGGAAGGCCTTAAGACCTCGCCGCTCGGCATCCTGATGCACCCGGAATATGGCCTCTGGCACGCCTATCGGGGCGCATTGCTGTTCGATGAGGCGATCGAAATCGAACAGCCGAGCACCGTCTTACATCCCTGCGACAAATGTAGCGCCAAACCGTGCCTCCATTCTTGCCCTGTGGAAGCCTTCACGGCCGATGGCTTTGCCTTTGAAACGTGCATCGATCATTTGCGATCACCGCAGGGACATCCCTGCCGTAACAACGGCTGTCTCGCCCGCAACGCTTGTCCGGTCGGCGCGGCCTATCGCTATCCGCCCCAAACACAGGCTTTCCATATGGCGAAATTCCTCCCGTAGGCGGTGGCCACTGTCGACGCTCTCTCTGGCGGATACAATTATTCGCTCTTTCGCGGGATCGCCTTGCGCGCCGGACGCGCATGCGCGAGAAGTTCAACAAACATTGAAGGAGCGAACCATGGCCAAGCAAGAAATCGAAATCCGCACCGAAGACGGAACGGCGAAGGCCGGACTTTTTAAGCCCACTGGCTCCGCGAAAGGCGGCGTTATCCTCTATATGGACATCTTCGGTCCGCGCGCCGCGCTCGACGCCATGTGCGAGCGCTTGGCGGGGTTGGGCTACATCGTGCTGTTGCCCGACCTTTTCTATCGCAACGGCGCCTATGGCCCCTATGATCCGGCCACGGCATTCTCCGACGAAACGAAAAAGGCCGAACTCATGGGCATGGCCGGCGGTACCACCCAAGCGATGACGCAGCGAGACACGGCAGCCTTTCTGGACGCGGTTGCGGCCAACGGGGCGAGCGGCAAGATCGCGACCGTGGGCTATTGCATGGGCGGTCCGCGCGCCATCAACGCCGCCGCCGCCTATCCGGATCGGATCGTCGCCGCTGCGAGCTTCCACGGCGGCAATCTCGGCGGCGAGGCGCCCGACAGCGTGGCCAACCAGGCATCGGCGATCAAGGCGCGCGTCTATGTCGGCAGCGCCGGCATCGACCAAAGCTTCCCGCCGGAACAGTCGGCGCGGCTCGCCGAGGCGCTCAGGAAGGCCGAGATCGATCATATCATCGAAAACTATGTCGGCATGGCGCATGGTTGGTGTGTGTCCGACCATGGCGTCTATGACGAAAAGGGAGCGGAAAGGCACTGGAAGCGGTTGTCCGAATTTTTCGCCGAAACGCTGGCCGCTTAGCGCAAAGCCCTTTTGTCGGGCGCAGCGTTTTTGGGCGCTCCGCCGTTGAGGTGAGGGGTGTTCAGAGCGCCTTCACGGCTTCCAGAACCTCCTCGGCATGGCCGGGCACCTTCACCTTGCGCCAGACCCTGGCGATCTTGCCGTCTCGTCCGATGAGAAAAGTTGTCCGCTCGACACCCATATATTTGCGGCCATACATGCTCTTTTCGGCCCATACGCCATAGGCCTCGAGGACTTTCTTGTCCTCGTCGGCCGCAAGATCGATCGAAAGGCTGTGCTTGGCCTTGAATTTGTCGTGCTTCTTGACGCTGTCGGGCGACATGCCGATGACAGCGGCTCCCGCCTTGTCGAACTGCGGTTTCAAGCCTGAAAAGGCGATTGCCTCGGCCGTGCAGCCGCTGGTGTCGTCCTTGGGGTAGAAATAGAGCACCACAGGGGTGCCCGCATGGGATGACAATTTCAGCGTTTTTCCGCCGTCTTGCGGCAGTTCGAATGCGGGAGCGACATCACCAACACCAATTTCAGCCATATCCATGCCCTTCTTGGAGATTATCAGAACGAAGCGATGCATATAATACTGGTTGAAGATTCGTCCATCGCCGAACGTTCCGACGGAAACGCGGGTGCATTCAAGAATACCCAGACACGAGAAGATTCGCTTCCAGTCTCACGAGACATCCCGGCTCGACAGGATTCTTTCTGGTTGCGGACCGGCCTTGCCCCCGCACGGAAGCAGTTCCTGGGCGGCGCGTCGCCGTGGACTTTTATGGCGTCGCGCCGTTCGTCGAATTTTCGTCTCGCTGTGCCTGGTGGCCGTCTTTCTCGTATTTGTCCTTGCCGGCTTGAACCTTTTCGGCTCCTCACAGTTCGGCAAGGACAAACTTCGCCAGGCGGCTGACGCAGCACTCACCTCGCTTGCGGGCGTGGATGTCGATACTTCGATTGGGCAAACCAGCATCGCGCTCGACAGTTCCCGCTTCATCGCGCTTCAGGTCTCGGACGTTACACTCACGACCCACGAAGCCGCGAAGCCGGTCATAGACGCTGGGCGGGTCCGTTTTGGCATCCGCTTCCTGCCGCTGCTGACCGGGCATATAAAGCTCGGCAGCGTCACGCTCGAAGATGCCCGTATTCGCCCGCGGCTCATGCCCGACATGGGCGGCGGCGACTGGACGGCCGGACTTCGCGACGCACGCGGCCTCATTGATCCCGACAAGGTCCTGAAGGCGGCGTTCGGGGAGTTTCATCGGGCCTTTGACGCCGTCAATGCCGGGTCGACCCGGGATATCCGGCTGCGCGATGTGGAGTTTGTCACACCGGACGGACCGATGCCCAAGGGCATCAGGATAGAAGAGGCGCGTCTTTCACGGTCCATCACGGGCGGCCTTGTTCTATCCGCACAAGCGCACGCGCTCGGCATGGACTTTACCCTGGAGGGCGCGGCGAAGCAGTCGGCCGCCGGACGCATCACGGCATTGCATCTGGATGTGAATGCCGCGCGGCCCGAGACATACGTGGCCGATGAGGATGAAATCGCGGCGCGACATGAACTGCTGCTCGACTCGGTCGGATCGTTCAATCTCGGCATCACCGGGGCTGAAGGTGCGAACGGTCAGCCGGCCAGGTTGAATTCAACCGTTTCTTTCACGAAAGCCTTGCTTGATTTCGGCGAAGACGGGGTGGCCGCGATTGGCGGCAATATCAACGCGTCACTGGTAGAGGGCGCTGGCAAGATAGAGTTCAGCCAGTTGCGCGTCGCGTCGGGTAATTCAGAATTCAATTTTCATGGCGCGGTCGGACCCCTGCCGCAAAACGAGCCACAGCCTGAAGGGCCGGCCTACCGCTACGACTTCGTCAGCGACGGTTCGGTGTCCGCGCCGGAGGATTCGTCGGAGCCGGCGCTGCCTTTTTATGCGCGCATCACCGGCCGCTACAACATTGATACGAACCAATTGATCGCAAGCCAGATCGGGGTGCGCACCGGTCCGGGCGAATTACTCGGTACGGGGTCCATGACCTTGGTCAAGGGCAAGGCGCCGGCGATGTTTCTGGCATTGACCATCCCGTCGATGCCCGTTCAGCACATCAAGCAGCTCTGGCCTTGGCTGGCGGCGCCGGGCGCAAGGCGGTGGGTGCTGGCCAATCTCTTCGCCGGCAACGTTAAAAACAGCAATTTGCAATTCCATGTAGCAGCCGGCCGGCTCGGCAATGGCGTTCCGCTGTCGGACAAGGAATTGTCCGGCCATTTCGAAGTGAACGGCACGCGTTTCGACATCACCGGGAACATTCCTCCGGTGCGCGACGGCGATGGTGTCGTCGATTTCAAAGGCACCTCCGTCGACATCACGCTGTCGGCGGGAACGGTTTATATGCCGAGCGGTCGGACGGTCGCCGCCAGCAATGGCGTTTTTACGTTGCGCGACGTGAATGTACAGCCGGTCATCGGCGCCCTGGACATTGATGTCGCTGGCAAGGCGGACGCAGTCTCCGAGCTCGCCTCCTATGATCCGATCAACGCCATGGACCGACTGGACATGAAGCCGGAGGACTTCTCCGGCGATGTTTCGGGGCATGTGACGGCACAGGTTCCGTTAAGCAAAGATGTGCGGATGCAGGATCTGGACTGGAAGGTGGTCCTGGATTATTCGGGCCTTTCCGTGGCAAAGCCATTCGACGGACAGATGGTGACCGCGGCGGATGGAAAGATCACGGTCGAGCCCGACCGCGCCGTCATAGATGCCAAGGCCAAGCTGAACGGCATTCCGGCCGATATCGCGCTTACCCAGCCGCTTGGCGATCACGGCCCGCCGAAGCAGCGCAAGATCACCCTGGCCCTCGACGACGAGGCGCGGGAAGCGCTTCTTCCGGGGTTAAGCGATATGCTTTCTGGGCCGGTCTCCGTCGCCGTCGATAACCCGGATGCCGACGGGCAGCCGGTCACCGCGGATCTGACCGACGCCAAACTGATCATTCCTTGGGCAGGGTGGAGCAAGGGCGCCGGCATACCGGCGAGCGTGTCTTTCGAACTCGCCACCGACGGCAAGAATTCAACGCTTTCCGATTTTCGGCTGACCGGCAAGTCGTTCAGCGCTCGCGGCACGATAAAGCTGTCGGACAACGCTCTTTCTTCGGCGCGGTTCAGTTCGGTGAAGCTCAACGCCGATGACGACTTCGCGCTCGATATCGACCGCAATTCCGCCGGTTACAAGGTGAAGATCAAAGGCGATATGCTGGACGCCCGCTCGCTCATCAAGAATGTGCTAGCCGATCCGGATTCAGCCTCGGCGAAGACCGCTGGCGGCAAGCCGATCAATGTGGCTGTGGATGCCGATCTGGGCGGCGTCGCCGGTTTCAACGGTGAAGTCCTGCGCAACGTCGATATATCCTATCAAGGCACGGGGTCCAACGTCGGCGAGCTTTCGGTCGATGCGGCCACCGGGTCGGGCGCGGATGTGAAGATCACCAACAGCGACAATGCGGAAGGCAGGAGCGTCTCCATGCTTTCAGCGGATGCTGGGTCCATTCTGCGCTTTCTCGATCTTTACGAGCACATGCAGGGCGGCAGGATCAAGCTTTCGCTGGCCGGTCAGGGAGACGGACCACTGACCGGCGAACTGAACGCAACCAATTTTACCGTGGTGGATGAGCCCCGCCTCAAATCGATCGTCGGCTCGACGCCGGCGCTCAACAGCAACGGCCGGTCCCTGAACGATGCGGTTCCAAATAAAATCGACGTATCGAAAGTCAGGTTCGAGCGCGGCTTCGCGCAGATCGAAAAGGGCGACGGTTATTTGAAGTTGTCTCGCGGTGTTCTGCGCGGTCCCGAGATCGGCACGACCTTCCAGGGAACGCTCTATGACAAAAGCGGAAATATGGACATGACCGGCACGTTCATGCCCGCCTACGGGGTGAACCGCATATTCGGCGAGATTCCTCTCTTCGGCATGATTCTGGGCAATGGCCGCGATCGTGGCCTGATCGGCATCACCTACCGGCTTGCGGGCGACGCCAAATCGCCCAAGCTTCAGGTAAATCCGATTTCAGCCATCGCGCCGGGCATTTTCCGGTCGATCTTCGAATTTCACTGAGGCGGATCTGGCCGTCATACCGGTCGGATCAGGACGTGCTTCTTTTTGCCAAGCGACAGCTTGATGACCCCCTCGGGGGTAACGTCGCCGGCGCCGACCATCTGGCGGTCGTCGCTCACCGGGATATCGTTCAAGCGAACCGCGCCCCCCTTGATGTGACGCCGCGCTTCACCGTTCGAGCCCGCGAGCCCGGCGGTGACGAAGAGCGCGAGAATTCCGATCCCGCCTTCGAGTTCCGACCCGGCCACCTCCACCGTCGGCAGATCCTGCGCGAGGCCGCCTTCCTCGAAAGTCGTGCGCGCGGTGGCTTCGGCCTGCTCGGCGGCGGCGCGGCCATGCAACATGGCCGTGATTTCTGTCGCCAGCACCTTCTTGGCCTCGTTGATTTCGGCGCCGCCAAGGTCTGCGAGCCGTGCCGCTTCATCGAGCGGCAGCGTCGTATAGAGCTTCAGGAAGCGGCCGACGTCGGCGTCCTCGGTGTTGCGCCAGTACTGCCAGAAATCGTAGGGCGACAGCATCTCCGCGTTCAGCCAGACCGCGCCGGAGGCGCTCTTGCCCATCTTGGCTCCGGAGGCGGAAGTCAGCAGCGGCGAGGTCAAGGCGAAAAGCTGAGCGCTCTCCATGCGGTGCCCGAGGTCGATGCCGTTGACGATATTGCCCCACTGGTCCGAGCCGCCCATCTGCAAGCGGCATCCATAGCGCTTGTACAATTCGACGAAATCGTAAGCTTGCAGGATCATGTAGTTGAATTCGAGGAACGAAAGCGATTGCTCGCGATCAAGCCTGAGCTTCACCGAATCGAAGGCGAGCATCCGGTTGACCGAGAAATGGCGGCCGACATCGCGCAGGAATTCGACGTAGTTAATGTCCATCAGCCAGTCGGCATTGTTGACCATCAGCGCATCGCGCGGGCCATCGCCGAAGGTCAGATAGGGCGCGAAATTCTTGCGGATGCCGACGAGGTTCTCCTCGATGTCGGCGGGGGTCAAAAGCTTGCGCGCCTCGTCCTTGAAGGACGGATCGCCGATCATCGACGTCCCGCCGCCCATCAGCGCGATCGGGCGATGGCCGGTCTGCCGCATCCAGTAAAGCATCATGATCTGGATCAGAGACCCGGCATGCAGGCTTTTGGCTGTCGCGTCGAAGCCGATATAGGCGGTGACCATTTCCTTGGCGAACAGCGCATCAAGCGTCGAAATCGTCGGATGTCTGATGGATGAAGCCGCGCTCGGAAAGGATGCGCAGGAAGTCGGATTTGAAAGCGGTCATCGGGCTGTTCCAGCGCGCGCTATGATTGGAGCGGCAAAGATGGCGAATGAGGTGCGGGGCCTTTAGCATCCCGTGACCACAAATCACAAGGATGGCGGCGCATGCGGCCCATATATGCGATCGGCCTGATGAGCGGCACGTCGATGGACGGCATCGACGTGGCGGCTGTCCGTACGGACGGCGAGACGGTCGGCGAAATCGGGCCGGGGCTTTTCGTACCTTACGCGGCGGCGTTCCGTAAAAGGCTCGAGGCGGCGCTCGAAACGGCGAAATCAATTCGCCTTCGCGACGAACGGCCCGACGGCCTCGCCGATCTGGAAAGAGACCTCACAAGGCTGCATGGCGATGCGGTAGATGCGTTCCTCGGATCGGCGCCGTCGCAATGGCGAGATCCCGAATTGATCGGGTTTCACGGCCAGACGGTCCTGCACCGGCCGCGGCAGGGCCTGACGGTGCAGCTCGGCGACGGTGCGATGCTGGCGCGGCGGACCGGGATACAAGTGGTTTTCGACATGCGCGCCAATGATATGGCGCTGGGCGGGCAGGGTGCGCCGCTGGTGCCCGCCTATCATGCCGCTCTGGCGCGGTCGCTGCCCGAAGCACTCGCCGGCAAATATCCGGTCGTGTTCGTCAATATCGGCGGCATCTCCAACATCACCTTTGTCCCCGAGGAAGGCGACCCGATCGCTTTCGATACCGGACCGGGAAACGCTCTCATCGATCAATGGGTCGGGCGAGAAGGCGGCGTCCCCTACGATGCCGATGGCGCCATCGCCAGCGAGGGCGGTGTGGTGCGGGCTGTGGTGAAACGCTATCTGGACAACCCGTTCTTTGCGAAATCCGGTCCTAAATCACTGGACCGCAATGACTTCACACTGGAAGAGGCTGCCGGAATGGAACTGGCGGATGGTGCACGCACTTTGGCGGCGGTTTCCGCCGAAGCCATTCTGAAATCGGTGGAGCATCTGCCAACGCCGCCCAAGCTCTGGATCCTGTGCGGTGGCGGCCGCAAGAACCCGCATATCGTCTCGGACATGAAAGCCGGCGCGGCTGCGGCGGGTGCGGAGGTCATCCTGGCCGAAGATGCCGGTCTGCGGGGCGATTTCACCGAAGCCGAAGCCTGGGCCTATCTGGCGGTCCGTTCTTTTCGCGGGCTGCCGCTGACCTGGCCGACGACCACGGGCTGCAAGGAACCGGCAACGGGCGGCATATTGACGAAGCCATAGAAGAGCTACCGGCCGCCCTTTCCTCCGAAACGACGCACGAGATCGGCCATTTCGGTCGCCCCCGGCTTGTCCGGCATGGCATCGAGGCCCTCCACCACGCCCTCACGGTCGGCTTCCGGTCTGTTCTGGCTGACCTTCCACTTTCCGTCGATCGCAATGATCTCAATTTCAATGCCGATGATGCCGTTGATTTGCGCCGCGACGAAGGCTTCAGGGGCGTCCGTCACCTGCCACGGCTCTTTTCGGGCCGCTTCGTGGGTCCGGGTCAGTTCCGCGATCTGGCCGGCGAGCCACTCGCGATCTTCAATGATGCGAGCATGTCCACGCGCCTGGACGATAGCGTAGTTCCATGTCGGCACGACCTTGCCGGTCTGGCGCTTCGTCGCGTACCAGGAAGGGGTGATATAGGTATCGACGCCCTGAAAGATCACCAGCACCGGGGCGCCGGGATTCTCGGCGATATGCCGCCATTGCTGATTGGCCTTGGAAAGGTGCGCGCGCAGCCTGCCATGGGGTCCGATGTCGGCGTCGAGCAGGAAGGGCAAGGGATTGGCCATCGGCCCGTCTGTCCCGTTCGAAACAAGCAGGCCAAGCGGATGGGCGCGCATCAGCGCATGCATTACTTCCGGCCGTGTCTCGACGTGATGGGGCGGCTGGTACATCCGTCTCCTCTCTACGCGATCTCCTGTCGGTAAGATCGCCTAGCGGATCCTCTTCGGCCTGGCGTCGGAAAGCTCGCCCGCCAGACGCCGATCCAGATAATCCGAGCATTCTTCTATCAGGAGTTCGGCATCGTTGGAGAAGAAATGATTGGCGCCGGGCAGGGTTTTTTGCGTGATGGTGATGCCCTTTTGCGCGTGCAACTTGTCGACAAGCCCCTGCACGTCCTTGGGGGGCGCCACCTTGTCGGCGTCGCCATGGATGATCAGCCCCGATGAGGGGCAGGGGGCGAGAAACGAGAAATCATAGGTGTTGGGCTGCGGCGCGATCGAGATGAAACCCTCGATCTCGGGACGGCGCATCAAAAGCTGCATGCCGATCCATGCGCCGAACGAATAACCGGCCACCCAGCAATTCTTTAAATTGGGGTGCAGCGATTGGATCCAGTCGAGCGCGGCTGCGGCATCCGACAACTCGCCCGTGCCGTGGTCGAATTCCCCCTGGCTGCGCCCGATGCTGCGAAAATTGAAGCGCAGGGTCGTAAAACCGCGCTTCTGGAACATGTAGAACAGATCATAGACGATCTTGTTGTTCATCGTTCCGCCGAACTGCGGATGCGGATGCAGCACGATCGCGATCGGCGCATTCTTCTCCTTCGACGGCTGGTAGCGCCCTTCCAGACGCCCTGCGGGACCGGTAAAGATGACCTCGGGCATGAAATACTCCACTGATTGCTGCGGACGCCGCTCACCGGCGGGGCGAAACGCCCGGATGCGGCTGTCATCGCCTTGACGCTTTGACGCCGCCTCCATAGAAGCTAGTTTAGAACTGTTCAAAGATGCGCGGCCCAAGGATAAGCGAGGACGCCGCATCGACAGAGCGGGTAGATAGGATGTCTTGCTCTGTAATTTCAAGGAAATAACGCGGCCGCTCTGCGAAACGCCGCGGCTTCGGGTCGATACGCTGAACAATGTCCAATTCCCGCGCCTATCTTGACTGGAATGCCAGCGCGCCCTTGCGGGGCTCGGCGCGCGCGGCGATGCTGGACGCGCTCGATCTGCATGCCAACGCATCTTCCGTGCATTCGGAAGGCAGGGCGGCGCGGCGGTTGGTCGAAGAGGCGCGCGGGAAGGTGGCCGCGCTTGTCGGGGCAAAGCCGGAAAACGTCGTCTTCACATCCGGCGCCACCGAGGCCGCCACAACACTTCTTTCTCCGCATTACCGGATGGGCCGATCGCCGCTGAGCATCGGGCATCTCTATGTATCGGCGGCGGATCATCCCTGCATTCTCGGCGGTGGACGGTTTTCGCCAGACGCGGTGTCGATCCTCGGTGTCGACGGTGATGGCGTGCTCGACCTGCATGCGTTGAAGTCCGCGCTCGCCGCGCATGACAAGGACCGGGTTTTGCCGCTGGTCGCCGTCCATGGCGCCAACAACGAGACCGGCGTCGTGCAACCCATCGCCGGGATTGGCCGGATCGCAAAAGACGCCGGCGCCATTCTCGTTGTCGACGCGGTGCAGATGGCGGGGCGCATTCCGCTCGATATTTCAGAGGGAAGCGCCGATTTCCTGATTCTTTCCTCGCACAAGATCGGCGGCCCCAAGGGCGTCGGAGCCATCGTCGCTTCGTCCGGGTTGATGATGCCTGCGCCCCTTGTAACCGGCGGCGGGCAGGAAAAGGGCCATCGCGCCGGAACCGAGAATATCGCCGCCATCGCCGGATTTGGCGCTGCCGCGCACGAAGCGCTCGCTGAACTCGGCGGGATGGATGCGGTTCGCGCGATGCGCGACGCGATCGAGGCGGAAATCGTTTCGCAAGCGCCCGATGCCTTATTTTACGGGCGCGGAGTTGAACGTTTGCCCAACACCAGCTTCTTCAGCCTTTCCGGGCTCAAGGCGGAGACCGCGCAGATCGCTTTCGATCTTGCCGGCGTCGCGCTATCGGCAGGCTCGGCCTGTTCCTCGGGGCGCGTCGGGCCAAGCCATGTGCTGAAGGCGATGGGCCACGAAGGCGAGAGCGGATTGCGGGTTTCGATCGGTGCGGCGACAAGCGAAGCCGAGATCGAGCTGTTTAGAAAGGCGCTCGCCGGGATCGTTGCGCGGCGTGATGGAAAGAGGCATGCCGCCTGAGGCATCGTTGGAAAGGCTTGCTAAACGCGGATGGCGGACGGCGGACGGCGGGAAAATGACGTAATCGGCGTGCGCCCTAGGGGTGTTATTTCGGGGCGCCGCGCATTAGATAGAGCATAGGCCGCGAGCCGGCCGATTGCGATTTCGACAACTGCCGGGCCTTGAACCCGGCGAGGATGGAGAACGCCAATGCCTGCTGTGCAGGACACGATCGAGCGCGTACGCAAGATCGACGTCGATCAATACAAGTATGGCTTCGAGACGATCATCGAGTCCGACAAGGCCCCGAAGGGTCTGAGCGAAGACACGATCCGGTTCATTTCGGCCAAGAAGAACGAGCCCGTCTGGATGCTCGAATGGCGTTTGGCCGCATTTCGACGCTGGCTGACGCTTGACGAGCCTACCTGGGCCCGCGTCAGCTACCCAAAGATCGATTTTCAGGACATCTATTATTATTCCGCGCCGAAGAGCACCGTCGGCCCGAAATCACTGGCCGAGGTCGATCCCGAGCTGCTCAAGACCTATGAGAAGCTTGGCATTCCGCTGAAGGAGCAGGAAATCCTGGCTGGCGTGCGCAAGCAGGCGGAGCCAAGCGAACTGGATGGCGATCTGGGCAACGATAATGCCTATCAGCCGGGCCGCGTTGCGGTCGACGCCGTGTTCGATTCGGTTTCCGTGGTCACCACCTTCAAGAAGGAACTGGCCGCCGCCGGCGTCATCTTCTGTTCGATTTCGGAAGCCATCCGCGAGCACCCGGATCTGGTGAAAAAGTATCTGGGTTCGGTGGTGCCGACGACCGACAATTTCTACGCCACGCTGAACTCTGCCGTCTTCACCGACGGGTCGTTTGTCTTCGTGCCCAAGGGCGTGCGCTGCCCCATGGAACTGTCCACCTATTTTCGTATCAACGAGAAGAATACCGGGCAGTTCGAGCGCACCCTCATCATCGCCGAGGAGGGCGCCTACGTCTCCTATCTCGAGGGCTGCACCGCGCCGCAGCGCGACGAGAACCAGCTTCACGCCGCCGTCGTTGAACTGGTCGCGCTCGATGATGCCGAGATCAAATATTCGACGGTCCAGAACTGGTATCCGGGCGACGCCGCAGGCAAGGGCGGCATCTATAATTTCGTCACCAAGCGCGGCGATTGCCGTGGCGACCGCTCCAAGATTTCCTGGACGCAGGTGGAGACCGGTTCGGCGATCACCTGGAAATACCCGTCCTGCATCCTGCGCGGCGATGACAGCCGGGGCGAGTTCTATTCGATCGCCGTGTCCAACGGCCACCAGCAGATCGACTCGGGCACCAAGATGCTGCATCTCGGCAAGAACACGTCGAGCCGCATCATTTCCAAGGGCATTTCGGCCGGCTTTTCGAACAACACCTATCGCGGCCAGGTTTCGGCGCATCGCCGGGCTGCCAACGCGCGCAATTTCACCCAATGCGATTCGCTCCTGATCGGCAATGATTGCGGCGCGCATACGGTACCGTACATCGAGGCCAAGAACGCCACCGCCCAGTTCGAGCATGAAGCGACGACATCGAAAATTTCCGAGGATGCGCTGTTTTACGTTATGCAGCGCGGCATCCCGGAAGAGGAAGCGATCGCGCTCATCGTCAACGGCTTCGTCAAGGACGTTATCCAACAATTGCCGATGGAATTCGCCGTCGAGGCGCAGAAGCTGATCAATATCAGCCTTGAAGGTTCAGTCGGCTGAGCCGTTCCAGTTCAAAAAAGAAGAAAATAAAATGCTTGAAATCAGAAACCTACACGCTCGCATTGCCGAGAGCGGCATCGAGATCCTCAAGGGGCTCAACCTGACGGTTAAGGCCGGTGAGGTCGCTGCTATCATGGGGCCGAACGGCTCCGGCAAGTCGACGCTGTCCTATGTGCTGGCCGGCCGTAGCGACTACGAGGTCACCGAAGGCGAAATCCTCTACAATGGCGAAAGCATTCTGGAGATGGACCCGGCCGAACGCGCCGCCAAGGGCGTCTTCCTCGCATTCCAGTATCCGATGGAGATACCGGGCGTCGCCACGATGGAGTTCCTCAAGGTCGCCATCAATTCGCAGCGCAAGGCGCGCGGCGAGGAGCCTCTCAAGATCCCCGATCTGCTGAAGCGCGTGAAGGAAGCCGCCGCATCATTGTCGATCGACATGGCGATGTTGAAGCGGCCGCTCAATGTCGGCTTTTCCGGCGGCGAGAAGAAGCGCGCCGAGATATTGCAGATGAAACTGCTGGAGCCGAAACTTTGCGTGCTCGACGAGACTGATTCCGGCCTCGACATTGATGCGCTGAAGATCGTGGCGGACGGCGTCAACGCGCTGCGCTCGCCCGAGCGCGCCGTCATCGTCATCACGCACTACCAGCGCCTGCTCGAATATATCGTACCCGATAGCGTCCATGTGTTGTCCAAGGGCCGGGTGATCAAGTCCGGCGAAAAGGATCTGGCGCTGGAGCTTGAACGCGATGGCTATGCCGGCGTTGTCGGCGAGGCGGCGTAAGGGCGGGATGACGGTGATGAACGTCCACACCAATCCGCATACGGCGGCCGAGGCGGCCTTTTTGGAGGCCTTCGCGCAGAACGCACCGGCTCTACCCGGCGACGGCGCGGTCAAGGAAAAGCGCAACGATGCGATCGAGGCCCTGAAGGATAACGGCCTGCCGACGCGTCGGTCCGAGCCTTGGCACTATACCGATCTCAGGCGCTTCCTGACGGCGGTGCCTCCCTTCGGCGCCAAGAGCGGGGCCCAGCCTGTGCCCGCGCTTCTGGCGGGTTCAACGGTTCTTTCGGTGTTGGGAGGTGTCGCCGGTGACGCTTCTTCATTCGAGGGCGTCGCCGTGACGCCCCTCCGCGACAAGCTTACCGATGGCAGCTTCGCCCGTGCGTTGGTCGCGCAGGATCGCGACGACGCGGTCGGCGTCATCAACGCGGCTTTCGTCACGGATGGGTTCTTCCTCGATATCGCCGAGGGCGCTGCCGTTGATGCTCCGATCGAGTTGCAGAACGTTCAGGCTGGCGGCCAGACGCATTCGCGTTTTCCCGTGCGCGTCGGCAAGCGCGCGAGTGCGGTTATCGTCGAGCGCCAGACCGGTTCCGCCGATGCGCTGGTCAGCTCCGTTTCGCAACTTTCGATGGGCGAGGGGGCGGAAATCGTCTGGCTCATCATCCAGGAGCAGCCGGATGCCGCGACCTATTTCGGCCAGTTCAACGCCGAACTCGGCAAGAACTGCAAGCTGACCCTGTTCGTCATGAATGCCGGCGCGAAACTGGTGCGGCAGGAAGTGCGGGTGACAGCGGCTGGCGAAGGCAGTGATTTCAAGCTTCGCGGCGTCAATCTGCTTGGCGGCGCGACCCATTGCGATGTTTCGATGATGCTCGATCATTTGGCGCCCGAAACGACATCGACCGAGATCATCCGCAACGTCGTCACGGACCGTGCCCAGGGCGTCTTCCAGGGACAGATCAGGGTGGCGCGCGATGCGCAGAAGACCGACGCCAAGATGGCCTGCAATACGCTGCTGCTTTCGGACGAAGCCGGTTTCTCGACCAAGCCGGAACTGGAAATCTTTGCCGACGACGTGGCGTGCGGCCATGGCGCGACGGTAGCGGAGATCGATCGCGACCATCTCTTCTACCTCATGGCGCGCGGCATCGATGAAAAGACGGCGCGCGGCCTGCTGGTCAAGGCGTTCCTGGCCGAAATTATCGAGGAACTCGACGACGAGAAGATCGTCGAGGCGCTGGAGACGAAGCTCGACGGCTGGTTTGCCGAGCATGGATAAGGTGTAGGGAAGTCGGTCGTGGACCAGAAAGTCACGGAGAAGACCTATGACGTCGAGGCGATCCGCCGCGATTTCCCGATCCTGTCGCGTGAAGTCCACGGCAAGCCGCTCGTCTATCTCGACAACGGCGCGTCGGCGCAGAAGCCGCAATCCGTCATCGACGCCATCACGCACGCCTATACGAACGAATATGCCAACGTGCATCGCGGGCTGCATTTCCTGTCCAACGCCGCGACCGACGCCTACGAGAAGGCGCGCGAGACGGTACGGCATTTCCTGAATGCCGAGAGTGCGGAGCAGATCGTCTTTACCAAGAACACGACCGAAGCGATCAACACGGTCGCCTATGGGTGGGGCATGCCGAATATCGGCCAGGACGACGAGATCGTGCTCTCCATCATGGAGCATCACTCCAACATCGTGCCGTGGCATTTCATCCGCGAACGCCAGGGCGCCAGGCTGGTCTGGATACCGGTGGACGAAGAGGGAGTGCTGCATGTCGAGGAATTCGAGAAACGGCTGACCGAGCGCACGAAGCTCGTAGCCATCACCCATATGTCGAACGTGCTGGGCACGGTCGCGCCGATCAAGGAAATGGTGCGCATCGCCCACCAACGCGGCATTCCTGTGCTGGTCGATGGCTCCCAGAGCGCGGTGCATCTGCCGGTCGATGTGCAGGATCTGGGCTGTGACTGGTACGTTTTCACCGGCCACAAGGTCTACGGCCCCTCCGGTATCGGCGTGCTTTACGGCCGCAAGGAGAGGCTCGAGGCGATGCGGCCCTTCCAGGGCGGCGGCGAGATGATCCTCGACGTTACCGAGGATTTGGTCACGTACAACGATCCGCCGCACCGCTTCGAGGCCGGTACGCCGCCCATTGTCCAGGCGATCGGGCTCGGCGCGGCGCTGGACTACATGGAAGGCATTGGCCGCGAGGCGATCGCCGCGCATGAAGCCGACCTGCGCGACTATGCGCATGAGCGGCTTCATGGCATCAACAGCCTGCGCATTTTCGGCAATGCGCCGGGCAAGGGATCGATCGTTTCCTTCGAACTCAAGGGCATCCATGCCCACGATGTCTCGATGGTTATCGACCGCTCCGGCGTGGCGGTTCGCGCCGGCACCCATTGCGCGCAGCCGCTTCTGCAGCGTTTCGGGGTGACGTCTACCTGCCGCGCCTCATTCGGCCTATATAATACGAGAGCGGAAGTCGACGCGCTGGCAGAGGCGCTGGAAAAGGCACGTAAATTCTTTGGATGAGCCTATGAACGACATGTCTGGAAAAATCGCGGAAGAGGGCCATGGCACCCCGGTGGAAAGCCCCTATTCGGCGTCCAAGATTCCGGCCGATGAGCTGGCGCGTCTGACCGACGATATCGTTATGGCGCTGAAGACGGTTTATGACCCAGAGATCCCGGCGGATATCTATGAGCTCGGACTGATTTATAAAATCGATATCGAGGATGATCGCTCGGTGAAGATCGATATGACGCTGACGGCGCCGGGGTGCCCCGTGGCCGGTGAAATGCCCGGCTGGGTGCAAAACGCGGTCAGCACCGTCGAAGGGGTTTCAGATGTCGAAGTCGAAATGACATTCGATCCGCCATGGTCGCCGGATCGAATGTCGGAAGAGGCCCAAGTCGCACTCGGCTGGTATTGAGCGCGGCCCGGGCGAAGGGCTCTAGTGGAGAACTTCCACGATCTTGCGGGTCTCTGGATCAACGAGCACGGTCTGCCCGTTGACGACCATGTAGTCGTAACGGGTTTGCATATCCGGCACGTCGAGCGTCTGCACCTGCACGGTGTCCGGCACGACCGTGCCGACTTCGATGGCCGTATCCGAAGGAAGCACGACCGGCGCAGGGTTCTGCTTGACGACGTATTCGTGGATGACCTTCTGCTGGGCGGGCTGTATGACGATCGTGTCGGCCAAGGCGTATCCGGTACCGGCAGCCAGAATGCCGGCGGCGATAAGACTGGTAGCAAGCGTTTTCATTTGGTCTCTCCTTGGGTTGAGGATGTGCTTCAACCGCCAGGGTGCCCGGGAGGTTCCCTCGTGATCCGGTCACGAAATGCTTCAAGCCTTGCGTCCATGGTGTTTCCGCACCATTTTGCAGGGTAGTGGGATTCGTTCCGCGGGCCTTTAACCCGCGCGCAATGGAGAAGAGAATGGGTCGATTCCAGGTAATCAGCATGAGCGACGCGGCGGCGGATCGCGTCAATGAAATCGTGGCGGCGCGCGAAAACGCGCATGGCGTGCGCGTCGGCGTCAAGAAGGGCGGCTGCGCCGGCATGGAATACACGGTTGATCTGGTAACCGAGCCGAACCCGACGGACGATCATATCGAGCACGCTGGCGCGCATGTTTATGTCGCGCCGGAGGCGGCGCTGTTCCTGCTTGGCACCGAGATGGATTTTGAGATCACCAAGCTGCGCACCGGCTTCACCTTTAAAAACCCCAACCAGAGTTCCGCCTGCGGCTGCGGCAAATCGGTCGAATTGAAGCCGGCCGATCTCAAGGCGCTGGCCGAGGCGCGGGCAGGGGCTTAGACCGCCAGGTCTACTCTACCCACATCCCCGTTCTTCGATGCCAGTCGGCGATCAACTCGTCGGGATAAATGTCGAACGCCTTGTCGCCTTTCGTCACGTCCGGCTCGACCCAGTTGGCCTTGTATTTCAGCATCAGATGGGTCCGCTCGTGCGGTTTCGGCAGTTCGCTGTCGATCGCCGAGGCGAAGGGATGCACCAGTTCCGGCCAGCTCGGGTCGTAGAGCCACAGCGCCGACCCGCACTCGCGGCAGAAGCGGCGCTCGCCGGTCGAGACCTCGCAGTGCGGATGCTCGTCATCTTCGATCTCGGCCCTGTACAAGCCGAGATGCTCCTCTCCCTTGATCTCCATGGTGGCATTGTCCGCCCCCAGATTGATCGCATAGCCACCGCCGCCCTGCTGCTTTCGGCAGATCGAGCAGTAGCAAAGCTGGTAGGGCACTGGCGTATGGCTTTCGACTGTAAAGCGCACCGCGCCGCAGCGGCACGATCCTTCGAGTTTCATGGGCATGGTGTTCTCTCTCGAACCTTGTCAGGGGCGGGCATGAGACAATAGCTGGAGCGAATTGCAAACATGACAAGGCGCTGGACGCCTGCCATGATCGGCGCATGGAAACCGACGCCATAAGAGATCTTTTCGCCGGCCTGGGTCCGATCCAGATCCGCCGGCTTTTCGGCGGCAAGGGCATTTACCACGACGGCGTCATCGTCGCGATCGAGCTTCGCGGCGAACTGATGCTGAAGGCCGACGCCGAAAGCGCCCCGGATTTCGCGGAAGCCGGCGCCCGGCAATGGACCTATACCGGGTCTCGCCACGGCAAGCTGGTCGCCATGCCTTACTGGACGGTTCCCGATAGCGCCGTCGACGATCCCGATGAATTCTCGATATGGGCAAGGAAGGCCTATGCGGCCGGCTTGCGCGCCGAAAAGTAGCTTCGCGTAGATGGGACGTTGGACAGGCCTTCCGGGCAACTAACCCTGCGACTGTTCCTTTTTGATCGCCTGCTTTTCGAAACGGCGGTCGGGGATGAACCATATGGCTGCCACGGCCACATAGAGCGCCACACCGATCCATTGGCTTACGAATGTCAGTGCTATGGCCGCGAGATAGAGGACGAGAGAGAGCCACCCCTTCACGTCGTTGCCCAGAGCGTGCGCGAAAGTCGAGTCTTTGCCGTGCAGGCGAAGCAGGCACCGCTCCAGGATGGTGAACGACAGGGCGCACATCACCAGGATGAATCCATAGATTGCAACAGGATGCTGGGCGAAATGATTTTCGCCCATGAAGGCGGTGGCGAAGGGAATGAGCGACAGCCAGAAGAGCTGGTGCAAATTGGCCCACAGCACCGCGCCGTTCACGCGCTGCACGGTGTGGAACATGTTGTGCAGATTGTTCCAGTAGATGCCGACATTGATGAAGGAAAGCACGTAGCTCAGCAACACCGGCAGCAGCGGCAGGAGCGCGTGGAAATCCTCCCCATGCGGCACCTTCAGTTCCAGCACCATGATCGTGATGATGATGGCGATGACGCCATCGGTAAACGCTTCTACCCGTCCCTTGCCCATGCTTGTGTTCCCTGCATTTCGGGGAGTATGCGTGGATTCATCGGCGACACAAGCCGGCCTGAGCCGCCGAGGGCAAAAGCCAAAAGTCAGTCCGTCATCACCATCGACCAGTAGCGCCGTCCCTTGCCGTCGCCGACATAGGCCAGCCCGAAACGCTTGATGCGCGGATCGAGCATGTTCTTGCGGTGCGGCGGCGAGTGCATCCAGACATCGAGAACTTTCGCGGTATCGAAAGCGCCATAGGCGATGTTCTCGGCGCGCAGCCCAGAGATTTTATCGTTCTTCATGCGCGAGACGAAATCGCGGCCGATGCGGGTGGTATGCTCCATTGCGCCGGCGCTCGCCATATAGCCGGCCTGCTGGAGAGCCGCCTGTTGGAGTTTGCCGTCGGCGGCGAGCGCGGGGACGCCATTCGCCTGGCGCAACTCGGCGATCGTGCCGGCCGCCGCGGCGGAGACGCCGGCCCCCGGACCGGTCTCGTGCACCGAGCCGCAGGCGCCAAGCAACAGCAGGGCCGCGAAGGTCGCGGCATGGGCAAATGGCCGGCAGGGTCGCATCATCGTCACGTCGATAATCCTGTTTGGCGCAGGATGCGGGCTGCGACTTAAGATTTCCTGTCATTGCAGCGTCTTTGCGGCCGGCTCGATGCTCACCTCGCTTTTTGGAATGCCGATGCCATGGGCTTGCGGATTGCTCCCCTTCGGGGCATTCCTGCTCGCCTATTGCCTCCCCGGCAGGTTTGTTCTAGCCAAGCCATCAAGAGATTGTTGATCTTCGACGGACATTTCATGACCCTTGCCGATACCCGCACGAGCGATCCGAAGCGCTTGATTCCCGGCGCCACCGGCGATTGGGAAGTGATTGTCGGCCTGGAAGTTCATGCGCAGGTGACATCCGAGGCCAAGCTTTTTTCCGGCGCTTCGACTTCCTTCGGTGCCGAGCCGAACGCCAATGTCAGCCTGGTCGACGCGGCGATGCCCGGCATGCTGCCGGTCATCAACGAGGAATGCGTCAAGCAGGCGATCCGCACTGGACTTGGGCTGAAAGCTCAGATCAACCACCGCTCGGTGTTCGACCGGAAGAATTATTTCTATCCGGATCTGCCCCAAGGCTACCAGATTTCGCAGTACAAGCAGCCGATCGTTGGCGAAGGCACCATCGTGATCTCGGTCGGCCCCGACCGGCAGGGCAATTTCGAGGATATCGAGATCGGCATCGAGCGGCTGCATTTGGAGCAGGACGCCGGCAAGTCGCTGCACGACCAGCATGCCACCATGTCCTATGTCGATCTGAACCGCTCCGGCGTGGCGCTGATGGAGATCGTGTCGAAACCGGATCTGCGTTCCTCCGACGAGGCGAAAGCCTATGTGACCAAACTGCGTTCGATCGTGCGCTATCTGGGCACTTGCGACGGCAATATGGACGAGGGTTCGCTGCGCGCCGACGTCAACGTGTCGGTCAGGCGGCCGGGCGAAGCCTTTGGCACGCGCTGCGAGATCAAGAACATGAACTCCATCCGCTTCATCGGCCAGGCGATCGAATACGAAGCGCGCCGGCAGATCGCCATCCTCGAGGATGGCGGAATGATCGATCAGGAGACCCGTCTCTACGACGCCGCCAAGGGCGAGACGCGGTCGATGCGGTCCAAGGAAGAGGCGCATGACTATCGCTATTTCCCCGACCCGGACCTCTTGCCGCTCGAATTCGATCAGGCCTATGTCGATGCGCTGGCCGAGGGACTGCCCGAACTGCCGGACGAGAAGAAGAACCGGCTGGTCGAAAGCCTCGGCCTGTCAGCCTATGATGCGTCCATCCTCGTTTCGGAAAAGGCGATCGCCGACTATTTCGAAAAGGCCGCCGCCGGCCGTGACGGCAAGCTGACCGCCAACTGGGTTATCAACGATCTGCTCGGCCAGTTGAACAAGGCCGGCAAGGGAATTGAGGAAACGCCTGTCTCTCCCGACCAACTCGGCGGCGTCGTCGATCTGATCAAGGAAGGCGTCATTTCCGGCAAGATCGCCAAGGACCTCTTTGAGATCGTCTGGAACGAGGGCGGCGACCCGAAGGACATCGTCGAAAAGCGCGGCATGAAGCAGGTCACCGATACCGGCGCCATCGAAAAGGCGGTGGACGAGGTGATCGCGGCCAATCCCGACAAGGTCGAGCAGGCCATGGCAAAGCCGAGCATGGCCGGCTGGTTCGTCGGTCAGGTGATGAAGGCCACCGGCGGCAAGGCCAATCCGCAGGCCGTCAACGCGCTGGTCAAGGCAAAACTCGGCATAGAGGATTGATGCCGCAGCCGGGTCAAAGGTGCCGGGTCTCGGCCGGTGCCGACCCCCAATCATCGTTCCTGCCGTCGCTATAGGTGATCGGGGCGGAAACCAGTTCGTCGATGTCGATGTCATCGAGGCAGGCGACGTTGATGTTGTAGTATTTGGCGCCGCTCATATTCGGAACATCCACCCATTCGAACGAGTGGATGCCGCATCGCCGGCAAAACAGATGATGCGCAACCGGGTTTTGGCCGCGATAGTCCGTCAACTCCGCCTCGCCGGCGATCAGCCTGAAAGCACGGGGCGCGATCTGGATCGACCACAGGCGCATCTTCGTGCAGATGGAGCAATTGCATCTTCCGGTCCCGGCGGCAACGTCGACATCGGCCTCGAAGCGGACCGCACCGCAATGACAGCTTCCCGTATAGGTCTTCAGCATGCTCTCACTCCTTGAGACGTCACCGCGAGCCGATGTCGCGGGGGCTTCCACCGTGCTGCCGTCAAAGCCGCTATATAATCGGTTTCGAAAATGCCTTTTCAATTGACGTGAGGGAAATCTCGTATTCATGCTCGATTTTTCAGGGCAGAAATACGGGGAGTTGGGCGCGTGGGAAACAGCATGCCGACGCTGATGCCGACCAGGGCATCGGGCGAGACGTTCGGGGGTGTTACCTATCATATCGACGGCGAACTGGTTCCGGTCCTGTCGGTCGATGTCTCGGCGATGCCGGTCTATTTCGAACACCACATCCTTTTGTGGAAGAACTCCACCATCACCATCGGCCTGAAAGCGCTGCGTGGGGCGCTGAAGCGCATGATGGCTGGGCTGCAGATATTCGTGACCGAAGCGTCCGGAGCCGGCATCGTTGCCTTCAGCCGCGACGGACCGGGCCATATCGTGCCGATACATTTGAGGCGCGGCGAGGAGATCCTCGTCCGCGAACACCAGTTCCTCGCGGCGACCGGCAATATCGACTACTCGTTCCAGCGCGTGCGCGGCATCGCCTCCATGCTGTTCGGGCAGAGCGGCTTCTTCATCGACCGGTTTCACGGCCATGAGGGCGACGGCATCGTCTGGCTGCATGGCTACGGTAATGTCTTCGAGAAGGTGCTGGCGCCCGGTGAGACCATCGACGTGGAGCCGGGCGGCTGGCTGTTCAAGGATGCGTCGGTACAGATGGACACAAGGATCGACAAACTGTCGAGTGGTTTTTTCGGCGCCAACGTCAACTTCATCATCAACCGATTTACCGGTCCCGGCCGCGTCGGCATCCAGTCCATGTATCTGCACATGCCGAGTGAAGAATAGCAGCCCGTCTTCTGTCCAACTGTGAACGATCTGTCGGCGATCCCCATGCTTTCCCTGAACCATACGCGGACTAGATTGCCTTTCACCGCGTCGTCGAACGGCGAGGCGAACCGCAATCAGGAGAACATCGATGGCCAAGATACTGGTGCTCTATTATTCGAGCTGGGGACATAGCGAGCAGATGGCGAAGTCCGCCGCCGAAGGCGCGCGCGAGGCGGGCGCTGAGGTGACGATCAAGCGGGCGCCGGAATTGGTGCCGGAATCGGTGGCCAAGGCAGCGCACTACAAGCTCGATCAGGACGCGCCGATTGCCGATCCTCTTGAATTGGCGGATTACGACGGAATTATCCTTGCCGTATCGACGCGCTATGGCGCCATGGCCTCGCAGATGAAAAACTTTCTCGACCAGACCGGCCCGCTCTGGGCAAAGGGCTCACTGGTCAACAAGGTGGCGACAGTGATGGTTTCGACCGCTACGCAGCATGGCGGGGCAGAGCTGGCCCTCTTGAGCTCGCAGGCGACGCTGCAGCATCACGGCATGATCATCGTTCCGCTTTCCTATGCCTATCAGGGCCAGATGGGCAACGACGTCGTGCGCGGCGGAGCACCCTATGGCATGACCACGACGTCCGACAGCGACGGTTCGCGGCAGCCCTCCGCCCAGGAACTGGAAGGCGCGAAATTCCAAGGTGAGCGCATGGCGAAAATCACCATCAAGCTGCACGGCTGAGTTTGTTCCAAGGAACCGCGCGGATGTCCGCGCAAGGGGAGCCCCGTCGTGTCAAACGGCGGGGCTTTTTCTGTTGCGTTCAGGCGCGCGCCCTGCGGCGTTCCCGGCGGTTGCTGCCATTACTTCCCGCGCCGCTCTCATTGGCCGCCTTGTTGCGCATCGGGCCGATGCGCGTCACGATATCGGCGGATGTCGGGCGATCGCCCTTGTGATGCTGATCGAGCGCTTCGCGCATCGCCTTCAGATGATCGAAGGATGTGCCGCAGCAACCGCCGATGATCTTCGCGCCGCCGTCGACGGCGAGCCGGACATAATCCGCCATCAGGTCCGGCGTACCGGAGTAATGGATTTCGGTGCCGCGAAATTCGGGAATGCCGCAATTGCCCTTTACGATCACGGAGGCATCCGGGCTGCTGGCCGTCATGTCGAGCAGGGAACCGAGAATATCCGAGGCGCCGACGCCGCAATTGGCGCCGACCGCCACGGGCTTTTCCGCCAGACCCTCGGCGACGCCATGGATATCCGCCGGCGCCAGCCCCATCATGGTGCGGCCGGCCGTATCGAACGACCCGGTATAGGTGTAGGGGAGGCCGACCCGGATGGCGGCTTCGGCGGCGGCGCGGATCTCGCCCGGCGCGGACATGGTCTCGATCCAGGCGACCTCGGCACCGCCGGCCTTCAATCCCTCCATCTGCTCGGCGAACGCTTCCACGGCCACCTCATGGGTAAGAGCGCCAAGCGGCTCGAGCAGTTCGCCCGTCGGGCCGACGGAACCTGCAACGATAACCCTTCGCCCCGCCGATTTGGCGATTTCCGTAGCAATCTCGGCCGCCTTCCGGTTCAGCTCGTGCACGCGGTTTTGCGCGTCATGCAGTTTCAGCCGCTGGCGCGTGCCGCCAAAGGAATTGGTGAGGATAATATCGGCGCCGGCATCGACGAATCCCTGATGCAGCGCCCGCACGCGGTCCGGGTGGGTTTCGTTCCAAAGTTCAGGCGCCTCCCCGGATTCCAGCCCCATGGCGAACAGATTGGTGCCGGTCGCGCCATCGGCGAGCAGCACGCCCTTCTCCGCGATGAGAAGATCGATCGGGTTTTCCATGGGATTATGCCTTGAAGATGCGATAATGAGATAAGGATATAAAGAAATCCTTATATGATGTCAATCAAGCCTTGAGCGCATGATGGATAGACCATGAAGCCAAAGCCGGAACCCAGACGCTCGTTACCAAAGCCCTTTCGCCTAGTCCGCCGCTAGGTTCGACATGAATGCCGCGGCCTCGTGCGAATTGATTTCCGCGGCGCGGATCAGATTGTCGAAATGGCGGGTCAGCGCCCGAATGGCTTCCGTGGCATTGAGGACGAGGTATAGATCGCCCGCATAGATGGCCGCGCGGTAAGGGCCGAAGATCGTGTAGGGTATCGAATAGCGCAGACGGCCATCGTAGAGGAACAGGCGGAAGGTCGGATAAAGGTCCTCCAGCAGGCGCGCCATGTGCGCCAGTTGCTCCACTCTCGCCTCACGAGAGAGACCCGCCCAGACGCCGAGCCCACGTGCGAAGATCTCGAGCGTATGGCGCGGCATGCACACTTCCATGTCGGTCTCGGGCCGGCGGTTATAGTCGATCCGGTACTGCGTCTCGATGATCTGCGACTGCATGCTCTTGTTGGCGATGCCCGCCTCATACTCGATGACGGCGTCGGTGCGCAGGAGGTCGGGGATGCCCGCCGGCACATAGCGGATCTTCGTGCCGACGGCCTCGGCGTGCCACTTGGCCAGAAGGGTGCGGTCGAACCCGCCAAACCCCTCCTCGATTTCGAAACTGCCGCGGATCTCGCCGGTCAGGGATTCGTCGTGGCTCAACCCAAGCAGCCAGTCGAGCGAAACCTTGTGGCTGGCGGCGATGTTGAGAAGCGTTTCTGCGCGCGGCAGGCGAGTGGAAGCGCCCGACAGCAATTGCGAAAGGGCCGAACGGTCGATGCCCACATTGGCGGCAAAATGCGACTGGTTCTGCCCGGAGCGATCGAGGAGGATCTTCAGGCGCTCACGGAAAATCCCTGAAAGGTCTCGCTTGTCCACCGGATGATGTCCTAAGGCTTATATGTTGACCAAACACTACAATAGACTTGTTTGGTGCGCATAATCAACATTTAGCACACATTATCGCGTTGTAACACCACAGGCCTACTGACAGCATGATGTCAGTAGCAACGAGATTCGGGTGTTCGGCGACATATGGCAAATTTTTCGACAGTCGGTTCGGTATCGAAACGCGGGGGCGTTCGGTCCGTGGAATGGCCGACGGTTGTGCTGCTTGTCATGTGTTATGCCTCGTGGGCGGGCGCGGCTTTTTTTCTCTGGCCAGGGCACCAGGTGCTGGCGATGGCGATCCTCGTGGTCGCCGTCGCCATGCAATCTTCTCTCATGCACGAAGCATCGCACGGGCATCCGACACGCAAATCCTGGATCAACGAGGCGCTGGTCTTCCTGCCGATCGGGCTCTCATGGCCCTACCGCCGGTTCAAGTCGCTGCATTTGCGCCATCATGCCGACGAAAGGCTGACGGATCCGTTCGACGATCCGGAGAGTTATTACCGCGCCTTTTGGCGGCACGAAGAATTGCCGGCGGTCATGAAGACGCTGCTGCGCATCAACAACACCATGATCGGCCGCTTTTTCATCGGCCCGTGGCTGGCGGTGATCGGATTTTTCCTTTCCGATCTCAAATTGCTCGCCAGCGGCGACCGCGCCGTGCGTCGGGCATGGATACACCATGTCATCGGCCTCGCCATTGTCGTGCCGATCATCGTTTTCGCCTTCGGCATTCCGCTGTGGCTCTATATTCTGGTGCCGGCCTGGATCGGCCAGTCGCTGATGTCAATCCGCACCTTTGCCGAACACCAATGGTCGGAACGGCCGGAAGGGCGGACGATCATCATCGAGCGCTCGCCGCTGGCCCTGCTTTTCCTCAACAACAACCTGCATTTCGTTCATCACCGGACCCCGACCGTGGCCTGGTATCGGCTACCGGCGCTGTTTCGCGAGCGTCGAGACGAATGGATCCGGATGAACAACGGTTATGTCTATCCGAATTACTGGTCGCTGTTTCGCCAATTCGCCGTGAAGTCGAAGGAGCCGGTGGTGCATCCCTTCCTTTGCCGCGCGCCTGAGCCCGGCCGCGCCTTCCGGCCTCGGATTCGCGCCCGCAACATCAACGGTCTTGGCACGGCGCCCGTGCCGGCGGAACCGCCGAAAGAGTGACTTCATCCCTTGTCGGCGCGATCGACCGGACATCCACTGTATTGAAGTTGCCATTCGAGGCGCTGCCGGCTGATATGGCGGCATGAGCGAATTCGTCGCCGCCCTGCCGATGTACGACTGGCCCGAGACGCGCGCGCAGACCGATGCCGAATGGGCGCCGCTTCGCGATGCGTTTCGCGACGCGGGTATCGACGCCCCCGAACATCTCACCCGACGAAACGCCGATCTGCCACCTGTTCCCGGCGGTATTATCAATGCCGATGGCGCCGTCATCGCGCCAGATCCTGCCACACTTCCGCCTGAAGAACTGGACATTCACGTGCTTTGGCGGCACCCCAAGCTGCTTTGGGCGCAGACGTGTTGGGGGCCGATGGAACTGGGGCTTGCCCCATCCGTAAAAATTGTTGGTCAGCCGGATTATTCGGCTTTTGAGGGCGGGGAGGGGACATCTTATTCGAGTGTCATCCTGATGCGGCGATCGGATGCGCATGGCAAAAATGAAGCCGCACCCGCCGATGGCAGGGCTCTTCTGCCGCTCGATCTTTTGCTCAATGCTCGCTTCGCCTTCAACGGCGCGGATTCCATGTCCGGCATCATCGCTTTGACGAGGGACCTGGAAGCCGCGGGCGAAAGTCTCGGCATTTTCTCGGAAAGAGTAGAAACAGGCGGGCACCGCGCTTCGATCGTCGCGGTCGCCCGGGGCAGGGCCGATATCTGCGTTATCGATTGTCGAAGCTGGGCGATGGCCGGGCTCCATGAGCCCTATGCCGCCGATGTTGTCGCCGTCGGCTGGACGGCGCGCCGCAAGGGGTTGCCCTATATTGCCTCGGCCTTCCTTCCGGAAAGGACGATCGGCGCGCTACGCGCCGCATTCGATGCTCAGATGCGAGGGTCCAGCAGGCGGGCGTCCAGCGGATAGAACGACAGCTTTTGGTTGCCGGCTTCGGTGACCCGCGTCCCATGCTCCAGAAACGCTTACAAGCAATCAAGCGTTGTAAGCCGGCGGGCGGATGCGGATAAAGGAAAAACGACCTGCGTCGTCAGACTTTTGCTTCGACCTTCATGAAGGCCGGCATGTCATCGCCGAAGCCGACGGTCGTATTGGTCTCGTCTTCGCCATGGCGGCGGCGGGGCCGCTCGTTGTTCTGGTTGCGGCGTGGCTGTTGCGTCCGCTCCTGGGATGTCTTGCGATCGGCATTGTGCGAGCGGATGGCCTCGCGGCGTTCCTTCTTGTCATCGGCGTCTTCGTTCACCGAGGCGGCGACAACAGCCGCTGGCGAATTCGCGACAGCCGCCGGTGAACTGACCACATCCTCGACCTTGGGGGCACGATCGCGGCGCGGCTTGCGCTCGCCTTCAGACCGATGGCCACTGCGGCGAGGGGCGCCGCGTCCACGGCGGGGAGCCTCGTCTTCGCTGTCATCGGCTGCGACCGTGGAAAGATCGCCATCGAGCCATTCGATCTTCTGGCCAATCAGCTTCTCGATCGCGTCGACATATTTGCCGTCGTTTTTGGTGGTGATGGTGTAGGCCTTGCCGGAGCGCCCGGCGCGCGCCGTGCGCCCGATCCGGTGAACATAATCCTCGGCATGGATTGGCACGTCAAAGTTGAAGACGTGGCTGACGTCGGGAATGTCCAGACCGCGCGCCGCGACATCGGATGCGACCAGATATTTCAGCTTGCCGTCGCGAAAGGCCGCCAGCATCGCCATGCGTGCGCGCTGGTCCATGTCGCCATGCAGCGCGCCCGCGTCGAAATCGTACTTGGTCAGCGAGCGGAAAAGCTCCGACACCTCGACCTTGCGGTTGCAGAAGATGATCGCGTTCTTCAATTCGCTTTCTTCAGCGCGAAGAAGCTCGCGGAGCGCCTCCCGCTTCGACCATGGCTTCGGGCCGGATTTTACCAGACGTTGGGTGACGTTCTCGCCGGTCGAGGCGGCGCGCGACACTTCGACGCGCACCGGCGCTTGAAGGAATTGCTCGGTGAGCTTGGTGATTTCCGGCGGCATGGTCGCCGAAAAGAAAAGCGTCTGCCGGGTAAAGGGAATCAGTTTGCAGATGCGCTCGATATCGGGAATGAAGCCCATGTCGAGCATGCGGTCGGCTTCGTCGATGACAAGAATGTCGACCCCGGTCAAAAGCAGCTTGCCGCGCTCGTGATGATCCAGAAGACGACCGGGCGTGGCGATCAGCACGTCGGCGCCACGTTCCAGCTTCTTTTCCTGTTCGTCGAAAGAGACGCCGCCAATGAGAAGCGCGATGTTCAGCCGGTGGTTCTTGCCGTATTTGACAAAATTTTCCTCGACCTGGGCGGCGAGCTCGCGCGTCGGCTCAAGGATGAGCGTGCGCGGCATCCGCGCCCGGGCGCGGCCCTTTTCCAGGCGCGTGATCATCGGCAGAACGAAGGCCGCCGTCTTGCCCGTGCCGGTCTGGGCGATGCCCAGCACATCCTTGCCCGCCAAAGCATGCGGGATCGCCCCCGCCTGGATAGGCGTCGGAACCGTATATCCGGCATCTGTCACGGCAGAGAGAACTTTCGGCGATAGGCCGAGTTCGGCGAACGTCAGCGCTTCTTGAGCGGTCTCGTTGTCTGATAACACGTTGATTGGCTGTCTTTGCTGTTGCGCGCCATGGCCCTGGCCATATGGTCGCGGTCGCGGCGCTGTTTTCGTTTCTCAACACCAGGATTTATTTCCGTGGCGTTACGTTCCGACCGCTCGGTTGTCAATATAGTAACCTTTCCGCGCTCTTGAACCCTTAAGCAAGCAAAAACCCCTGGATCGGTTAACATTCGTGCCGAAATCGCGCTCGACGTTGGAGGTTTTTCGAGGCCAAAGCCTCTAGCGGACCAATTCAATAGCGAAACTGTTCGGACAGAATACGCTCGTTCCAGGAGTGGCCGGCGTCGAACAGAAGTGTCGCCGTCGTGTCGGGCGATTTACATATTGTGACGGAAATCACGGATTTGGCCTCGGTATGATCGGCGGCCGCGTTGACCGGACGCTTGTCGGATTCGAGGATGTCGAACCGCACGGTGGATTTGTCGGAGAGCAGGGCGCCGCTCCAGTTGCGCGGCCGGAACGGGCTGACTGGCGTCAGCGCCAGCAGCGGCGCGTCGAGCGGCAGGATCGGCCCATGCGCGGAAAGGTTGTAGGCGGTCGATCCGGCGGGGGTCGCCACCATCACGCCATCGCAGTTCAATTCTTCGAGCCGTACTTGGCCATCGATGGTGATGCGGATCTTCGCGGTCTGATAAGACTGCCGCCACAGGGCGACCTCGTTGATGGCCAGCGCCGAGATCACTTCCCCGAGCGATGTCGTGGCCTGCATCTGAAGCGGCCTTATCGGCTCGGCGACGGCCGCCGCGATGCGCTCGGGCAGACCGTCCTCATCGTACTCGTTCATCAGGAAGCCAACCGTGCCCCGGTTCATCCCGTAGACGTGCTTGCCGCTGTTCATCGTTTCGCGCAATGTCTGAAGCAGGAAGCCGTCGCCACCGAGCGCCACTACCACGCTGGCCTCCTCGATGGGCGCTTGCCCGTAACGGGCGACGAGGCTCTTTGCCGCTTCGCGCGCGTCGGGTGTATCGGCGGAGACAAAGGTGAGGGCGGCGTGGCTCATGATGTTCCGTCGAAGAACCTGTTTCCATGCGCCGTCAGGAGATAATGGTCGGAGCGGCGGGATTCGAACCCACGACCCCTTGACCCCCAGTCAAGTGCGCTACCGGGCTGCGCTACGCTCCGAACCGGAGGAAGCCCTATAATCTCTGGGATTTCGGCGCAAGGGCTCAATTGGGGTAAAGCCCATAAATATGGAGCGCACCGCCGCGCGGCGGGGCGCCGAGGCTTGCGAGGGTCTGGAAGACGGAACCGGTGCGTCTTGAGATGTCGTCTCCTAAAATTGGCGTCCGGTGGCCTTTCTATCCGCCGCCCAAGGGTGTGGGGACCTGCGGGAAGAGAAGTTCATTCCACAAATGCGTCAGCGTCGACGAGGGTTGTTGCAAGCTTGAACCGTAGGTGGTTGTGCCTGCTTGGGTGGGCAATTGAAGCATGTCACTACGATGTGCTATCAGCGCGTCGAAAAATCTCGCGGCGTTGCCTCTTCCTCGATAGAAATCTTCGTTTTCGGCCATGCTGAGAAGCGAGATCTTCTCGCCGATCAGGTGGGCCGATACCCCGGTCAGCGCTTGCCAGCTCTCTGACTGAACGAGCCCCAAGGCGTCGTTCGGGTCCGGGTCGGCCGCCTCCATGGCGACGAGGGTTATCAGATTGGTGAGAAATCCGATCACGTACGGGCTTTCCCAGGTCCCGTTGCAATTGGAGCCGAATTGCCGCCTTGTCTCCTCGATGAAGGGCATGAGCGCGGCAATGGCTGCCTTGCGCCCGCGCCGGACAGCCCAAAGAGAAAACAGGGACAGACGCCTGCTCAAGGGCGTAATCCGCAAGAAGCCGTGCCTGACGGACGTGGCGAACCCAACCCATTCCGCATGCTCGCCAAACGTCGCGGATCTATGATAGATTCAACGGACTGTCGGTCTCTTTCAGTAAGGCTAAGGTGGCAAATGAGTTCGACGCAATTGCCTCCGGTCCCCGATTTCGAGGGGATCGAGGGGAAGGCACAGGCGAACGCCGATCGGCAGACCGTCATCCTGACTCTGATCGGCAATCTCGTCCTGTCCTGGTCAAATAACGAGAGCATGTTCATCTATGTCCTGATGATCCTGCTCGAGGTCGATGAAGTGACCGCCGCTGTCGTGTTCACCACGCTGAACACGACAAGGGCCAGGATTGATCTCGTGCAGCGGCTTGCGGCGATAAAGATAACAGATCGCGGCATCGCACAGAAGCTGGCAAAGATGGTCGGTAAGTTCAACGAACTTACAAAGATCAGAAACGAGTTTAATCACTCCATGTATGCCCTGAACGAGACCGGGGAGATTACGCATATGAACCTGATGAGGGTCCAGGAGAACAAGGGGCACCTGAGACTGGGGCAGCGCATTGAGATGGACCAGGCGCGTATCGACAGGATGATCGCGGCCATAAGGGATCTGAAAAAACTCAATCGCGAAATCTGGGGTTTCCTGCCTCAGCTCGAGGCGGCAGTGCCCGCGGCGACAAAGCCTGTCGCGAATGGAGGCTCTTAGGCGACGCGGCGACAAATGGGTCGGTCCAAAAGCATCAGGCGTTGAAACTGCTGGCCGATCGCACCACGATGTCGGAAAGCCATCCCTGAGCAGCAGCCAGACGGACAAGCTGCACGCGAGTTCGCATGCCGAGCTTCTCACAGGCTCTGGCCTTGTAGGTCTCGATGGTTTTCATCGTGACATTGAGGTCAGCGGCGATTTGCTTCGCCGTGTAGCCGAGAGCGATGAGTCTCACCACTTCCTGTTCCCGGAACGTCAGCGGCAAAAGGTCGGAGGAGGGGCAGATTTCATTGGGCCTCGCCGAGCGTGTATGGCCGGGGAATACCCGTGCGGCCGCTGCTGGGTCTATATACATGCCGCCGGCCGCTACCGATCGAACGGCGTGTAGCAGGGCCTCTCGAGGGGAGCGCTTGAGAACAAACGCCTTTGCGCCGGCGTCGATTGTCCGGCGAATGAAGCCGCCGTCGTCAAAATCGCTCAAGACGACGATCTTGGCGTATGGAAATTCACGCGAAAGCTTGACCACTTCGGAAGGCCCGTCGTCATAATGCGACCGGGCATCGACAATCACAGCTCCAGGAGCGCTGCCATTTATGATGCCGCACGTCTCCGTGGCTGAACGCGCTACGCCCAAGCACCACTAAATCGTCGGTCTCGTCGAAGAGGGCGCGCAGGCCCTCGCTAAAGATCGGATGCTCGCAAAAAAGCACAATACTGCACAATACACCAACCACCACCGCCTCCACTGCCTACTCAGCACCAGAGAACGACAAGGATCAGAGGCCCGATATTCTCACCTGTCGTAGCCCCCCGCTGGCGTCAAAAAGACGACTGCCACCAACACGACTTGCTGAAAGACGCCGTGCCGGCAAGAGGTTCCCACCTGTTAATACCTGTTAATAATTGGTTATAAGCTAAAGTATAGGGATTGTAAATCGGTGCTGATATCTGTTTGGAAAATTTCAGAAAACCCTTTTGATTCGATCATAGGCGACAAGATAGCAGATTTCGCTTTTCGGGCTGGGCACAAGTTATGGAAATGGCTTGGACATTTGTTTGCGCCGGCAAATAAACGCGCCTAGTATATTTTTTCATGGGGATTTCGATCCGAGGGTTTCGGCAATGCCGGATTTTGCCGCTTGTTTGCCGCTTGGCGGAGAGTTGGCCCTTTATCATGCCGATTGAATGGTTTTACCCGACATTGTCAGGAAAATACTGACACCTCTACGAATTTGCCGACGTGATCCCCTCCCGTTTGTACTGCGATCATCCGCTTGTCACCGTGCTGCTACGAATGCCCGGAAGGGTGAAAGAGACAGCACAGTGAACCGGGCGGGACGATAGCCTCCTCAGGCCAGACGCAGAAGATCGACCTGTGTGGCTTCCAGCCCGGTTGTTCAAGAAGCAACATGGGAGAAGTACGATGAGTACCAGAAACAATAGCTATCCCGGCGGCAGCGGTGGCGGATTCGATCCGCTGCAGTTGCAGGCGCAGCTCGAAGGTCAGGCTCAGGGCCAGGGCCAAGTTGAGGGTCAGGGCCAGGGCCAGGTCAATCGCAGTCCAGCGAAAGCTGGAACGGCAATGGCAATCTCAACGGTAACGGCAACCTGAACGGCAATGGCAATCTCAACGCCAATCTGGATGCAAATGACAACCACAACGCCAATTTCGATGCGAACGGCAATCTGAATCTCAACGCCAACCTGACCGACGTCACCGTTTGCGTGAACGTCGATGCCACCGTATCGTCATCGGTATCGGATCCAGGGTTCGCCCAGAACGGACTGATCAATCTCAACAACCTCGATCTGTCGCATATCACTGGCAGCTTCTTCGCCAATGCGGATTCGAGCATCCAGACGGTCGACGGCGGCGGCAGCGTCTTCCATCTTGACCAGATCAACAACCTCGTCGCCAATAACTCGCTGTCCGACGTATCGGTAAGCTACGACGCCGGCGGCAGCGGCAGCAGCGGCGGTCTCGGCTGCTTTGATCCCTGCGATCCGTTCGGTCACTCGTCTTCGGGCGGCGGCGGCGGCTTCTCGATGTCGGCGGATGCGCACGGTGCGTATGCGACGTCAAGCAACCCGGGAAGCGTCGGTGCTGACGCGTCCGGCAGCGTTGGCGGAGCCGTTACGGGCGCCAGCATTGTGCAGGATGCCTTCACCCAGAACATCGTGATGGGCGCCAACATCCAGTACAACACGATGAACCTCGGCGTTATCGGCCATGACGGCGGCGGCGCCACCATGGACCACGTCGGAGCCTGACAAGAACAAAGGCCGGCTCGTGCGCCCCACCGCGCGGGCCGGCTTGTTGTGCTTTCCCCGCCGAGGCCCGAAACCAGAAGACGGGGAAGCATCAAGGGCCGGTGTGTCGCCAAGGCGCATCGGCCTGCGAATGGGGGAAACAGAAATTCGTGACGGAAGGAGCGTGCCATGGTTCCGGGCGGCGTCACTGAAATCATCACCTATTTTTCCGGCTACCTTCACCTCCTTGAAGAGATTCAACTTGACCGCGCGGCGCCGAAAGATCCGGCGCTTCTGCTGCAGGTCGGGAAACACGAATTCGACCATACCGATCCCCAAGGCGTCAGCCATTTACTCCCGTGGATCCGGGCTCGTCGGCGATGAGCTATGGCACGCTGCCGGTAAGCCACGTTCCGATTTTCAACGGATGGCAGCCGCATCCCCATGGGCCGGATTTTTTCGGCCAGCCATTCGCGTCGTTCACGCCCGTTCCCTTTACAATTCACCTGGGCGCGGCGGCGGGATACGTGGCAGGGATCGGCCTAGCGGCGACAGATGCCACCCCCGCTCAGCTTCTGACTGCCATCGAGCAGGTAAACAAGCTGGTCGCAAACGAACTGGTCAGCGTCGACCCCGACAGCCAGGCCGCCCAACTCAACGGGGCGGATTCCAGTCTACCAGATCGACCATATGATGGTTCAGGCGGATCTCGTATCTGCCTGGCGGATTCGAGGGGCTGCAGACGATCGAGACCAACGGGCCGGTTCTTCTCGAAACCAACCTCGACGCCAAAACCCTGGTTGACGGACACGACGCGGCTTTGGCGGATGGCGGCGCGACGTCCGCTTCCCTGCTGCCCGGTGAATATGTGAACGGCGTATACGACGCTAATTCGACGACCCCCATGCCGACGATCAACATCTCGGACGTAACCACGCCGCCGACCAATGTCATGGGGCAAATCAACAGCGGGCTGGAGGTGATCGCCGGCAGCAACAGCCTGGTCAACGGCGCCGGCATCATCGACGCCAATGGCCAGAACTACACGATGATGGTTGTCGGTAATGCGTACAGCGTGAACGGCATATTCCAGACCAACATCCTGCACGACGTTGACTCCGTAACGACGGCAGCCGGCAATGGGCCGGTCAGCGTGACGACGGGCGGCAATTTGCTCAACAACATCGCGAATTTCGACGACGCCGACCGTTTTCTCCATCAGCGGCACCAGCGCGACGAATGTGTCGTGGCATGTCGATGTCGTCGACGGCAATTTCTACAACATGAACGTATGCGTGCAGACCAACGTCATGTCGGCCGGCAGTACGAGTTTCCAGACGACCGAGACGAGTTACTACAAGCTCGTGACGGGCGGAAACGAGCAGGTCAACGGATATATGTGCGACGCGAACGGCAACCCCTATGACCTCATTGTCGTCGAAGGCAGCTACAACCACTACAACCTGATTTACCAGAACAACATCATTCTCAACGACGACGTCGTCAAAGCCATCCTCGATACCGGCACCTCGACCGGGATGTCGATATCGACCGGCGACAACGTCATGACCAACTATGCGAGCATCACCGATTACGGCCCGAGCCAGGTCGGGACAATGTCTTCCGAGCTCGCCGCGCACGCGATGGGCATTGACCAGAAGCAGTTCGACGCACTGATCGCTTCGCTGGCGCCCGACAATGGCAGCCATCATCTGAACGTCCTGGTCGTGACCGGGGACTATTACGACGTGAACGTCATTTCGCAGAACAACGTCCTTTCGGACTCCAACACGGCCCTGCAGATGATGGCCTCGCCGGGAGGCGAGGGGACGACGTCCACAGAGTCGATCTCGACGGGCGACAACCAGACCATAAACGTCGCTCAGATCGTCAGCGTGGGCACCCTCGGGTCACAGCTTGTCGGCGGCCAGTACTATTCCGATTCGCTGCTCGTCCAGGCAAACATCACAACCGAGGACAGCCATGTCACGACGCAGGATCCGAATGCGCTCGCCAGCGAGGTGATCGCATTCATCGGCACCAGCGACACGGACACATCGTCGACCGCAGCGCATATCGACATGCCTGGTACGAGCGACATGGCGCATCACGACATGCTGGGCGGTCTGGCGGCGTGAAATAAAGAAAAGCGCCGGCACGACAGCCAGGCGACGGAATAAGGGGAGGAACGCGTGGACGAAGACAGACGCGAATGGGCAGACGGAGCGGGAACGCGACCTGAGACAGCCGATACGCCGCCGCTATTGGAAATCGATATCGCCGATCCTGCGCCGTTGGGTGCCGAAGCCGCGGTTGTTGAAGCCAAGGCTGTCGAAGCCACGGCCGCCGGTGTGGGGGCGGGATCTGCAAATGCGCGAGAGCCGGCTCGGACCGCGGCAAATACCAATCAAAGTGGCGGCAGCAAGCCTCCCGCCAAGGAACGCCGGTGGCGGGACAAGGATTTCCGTGACGTCTTGACTGTGGGCATGAGCGACATCCGGCGCAGCATGGTCACTGTCGCGATCTTTTCATTCTGGATCAACATGCTGATCCTCGGCGTCCCGGTCTATCTGTTCAATATCTCCGACCGCGTATTGACCAGCCGCAGCATCGACACGCTGATCATGCTGACCATCGTCATCATCGGCGCGATACTGAGCCACGTCATCCTGGACATGATCCGGCGCTTCATTCTGATGCGGGTGGCGGTCGATATCGAAACCCGGCTGGGGGCGCCTCTCGTCAGCGCCGCGGCGCGGGCGTCGCAGAACGGTTCGAGCGTGGAATTTCAGGTGCTTGGCGATCTGCAGCAGGTCCGCAATTTCATCACCGGGCCCGTCATGCTGACGATGCTCGACGCACCGGTGGCCCCAATCTATCTGCTGGCGGTATTTCTCATCCATCCGGATCTCGGGTGGATCGTTGCCGCTACCGGCGTGGCGCTCCTCACATTCGCTGTCCTGAACCAGAAGCTCACGGCGGTTCCTTTTGCCCATTCGACGGCCTACGCCACCCGCGCCAATTTGCAGGCCGACGCCATGGCCCGCAATGCGGGGGTCATGAACGCCATGGGCATGGTGCCGGAAGGTGTCCAGCTTTGGGGCCGGGAGACAGCGGCGTCGCTACGGGCCCAGATGACCGCGCAGAACCGCAACACCATCATTTCGGGCATGTCCAAATTCGTCAGGCTATGTACGCAGATCGCAATTTTGGGTTGGGGCGCACATCTCGCGCTGACGGCGCAACTCACGGCCGGCATGATGATCGCCGCTTCCATCGTCGGCAGCCGTGCGCTGGCTCCGATCGAGGGTACGATCGACGGCTGGCGGAGTTTTGTGCATGCGCGCACATCCTTCGCCCGGGTCGGAGCGCTCTTGCGCAATTCCTCGCTCAATCTCGAGCGGCTGCGTGTTCCAAGGCCGCTCGGCCGGCTCAACGTGGAGCGCATCCTTTACGTACCGCCGCCGCAGAAGCGTGTCATTCTCAACAGCGTGAGTTTTGCCCTCGAACCGGGCGAGTCGCTGGCGATCGTTGGTGCTTCCGGCAGTGGCAAGACGACGCTCGGACGCATGCTGGTGGGCTCGATTGCGCCGACCGCAGGAACCGTGCGTCTCGACATGATGGATTTGCGTAACTGGGATCCGCTGCAACTCGGCGAAAGTATAGGCTATCTGCCGCAGGACGTTCAGCTATTCCCAGCTTCGATCAAGGCCAATATTGCCCGCATGCGCAGTGACGCAAGCGATGCCGCGATCTTTGAAGCAGCGGAGATGGCAGGTGTACACGAACTTATCTCAAGTTTCTCGCAGGGCTATGAGACGGTCGTGGCGATGGATGGCAGCCCGCTTTCGGGCGGCCAGAAACAGCGTGTCGCGCTGGCTCGGGCTTTCTTCGACGATCCGCGCCTCGTCGTACTCGATGAGCCGAATTCCAATCTGGACACGCCGGGCGAGGCGGCGTTGGCGCGCGCCCTCCAGAGGGCGAAGCAGAAGGGCATCACGGTCATCGCAATCACGCAGCGGCCGACGCTGCTCACGAGCGTCGACAAGATCATGCTGCTCGAACAGGGGATGGTGAAGGCTATCGGAAACCGCGACGAGATCCTTCCGGCGCTTCTGGGGCGGGCGCCTGCGGCGGCCGCCTGAGCGATCTGGAGAAGCTGGAAGGGAACTTGGGGGTAAAAAACAATGAGTCGCAAATGGGAACCCATGCAGGAATGGCAAACCGAGGTCCCTCGGTCATGCTTCGCATGGACGGTCATCGGCTTCACCTTCCTGATCGTGACCTTTGCCGCGTTCGGATTCTGGTCCAACATCGCCAAGATCGCAGGCGCGGTCGTCACTAGCGGCACCTTCGTCGCGACGGGGGAAAACAAGACTATCCAGCATCTGGAAGGCGGCGTCATCCGGGAAATCCTTGTCCAGGATGGCGATCTCGTCCAGCCCGGACAAGTTCTCGTAGTCCTTGATGATACCGCCGCTAGGGCGGAGTTGCGCCGGTTAACCCTGGTGCGGGACCAGCTTCAGGCACAGTCGTCGCGCCTGACAGCCGAGGCCGGAGAAAAGGACCGTTTCGTGTTTCCCGAAACTTTGATCCGGGATCAAGACGATCCCGAAGTCGCGGCCATCATCAGTGAACAGCAACTGACGTTTACCGCGCGGCGGAGGAATCTGGAAGGAAACATCGCGGTTTTGAAGCAGGGCGAGGCAGCCATGCTTGACCGTATCGACGGGTCGAATGCGCAGAAGCAGGCAATGCATGTGCAGATTGATCTTTTCCAGAAGGAGCTTGACGCCAAGGAGCACCTCCTGGCCAAGGGGCTGGTCCTCAAGCCCGAAGTTCTCGCCCTGAAGCGCGCGCTGGCTAGCGCCATGGGCGAAATCGGCAGGCTTGACGCGGACATGGCCAATGCGCGTGACGAGATCGCGCGGATCCACCGGCAGATGATGGCGGTTCGCACCGAAGCCGTGGCGACGGCATTTGATCAGTTGCACGACGTGCGCGCCAATCTGGGCGACGCGATGCAGCGCATTCGCGCCGCACAGGATATCATGCAGCGAACAAGCATCATCGCGCCGGTTCGTGGCGTGGTTGTCAGTCTGCGATACCATACGATCGGAGGTGTCGTGGGTTCGGGAACGCCGATCCTGCAAATCGTTCCCGTCGACAATCCATTGGAGATCGAGGCGCGCATACGGCCGCAGGATATCGAGCATGTCAAAGAGGGGCAGTTTGCCGCGGTCAGGCTCACGGCGCTGCCGCAGCGGTTGACCCCGATGATCAGCGCTAATGTCATTTATGTCTCGGCGGACGCGCTGCCGGGCAGTCAGCCGGGTTCGACGCAGCCCGACGAGTATGTCGTACGTGTCAAGCTCGACAATGCCGACCTGGAGAGGGAGGTGCCGCATTTCCGCCCAGCGGCCGGCATGCCGGCCGAGGTCTATATCAAGACCAGCGGGCGGACTTTCTTCCAGTACGTGACCGAGCCGATCAAGGAAAGCATGTCGCGCGCGTTCAGGGAGCCGTAACGATGGACACGATATTGAACAGGTATTCACATGGAACAGTATGTTGAACCGTTGAGACGCCTTGCCGAAGGCATCAGTTGGGACGGGATTGTTCTTGCAATCCGTGCCGCGGGACCGATCTATTTCGGAGCCATTCTGGCACTCCCTATATGCACGCTCCTTGCCATCATCCTGATGCTCGCATGGGCGCGGACTCGTCGTTCAGCTCTGCGGCGTCTGGCGTACAGGCAAATCACGCGCGTTGAAAAGCGGAGGTCGTGATGGTTCTTCCAAACGATGTCACTACCTGGTGCCTCGTCGGGCTGATCTGCTTCGAGGTGCTGGTCTGCTGGCTCGCGCTACGCCAAGTTTCGAGGATGATCGACGCGATGTTGCGGGAGCAGAGGGTCGCCACTGATCTGGTGCGCAAGTTCGTCGCCTCCCGGTCCGAAATCCTGAGCGACAAGTTTGTGAATGACGAGATAAAGAATGCCGTTTCGGAATTTTCCCGGGAGTTTTTCCGGCGAAAGAACGGGATTGATTATTCGTATCTGCTTGGCCGGATCGATTTCGATGATCCGGTGCTGTCGAAGTATTTCCGATGCATTTTGACCGGGATGTTTGCCCAGACCTATTACCGGTTCGAGGATGGGCCCGCCGAGCGATACGACTTGCTCAACCGGCTGATCGAGGATCAGAACTATTTCGAGGTGTGGAGTCGCCTCAACCTTGCGGAGCAACTGATGGCCGATTTCGACCAGCAACCAAAACAGGCCGCCGCGTAAGTACGCCACGGCCTTTGCGATTTCGGAAACGATTGCCCGCGGCGCGGGTCAACCAAACATTTGTTCCGCGATGTAGGACCCTTCCGCAGGGGCGGGCGGGACGAAGAATATCGCCGAGCCGATATGGGTGATGTACTCGTTGAGGCGGTCGGCGGCCCCGAGCCTGCTCTGCAGGGTCTCGAAGTGGGCCGGATCGTTCTGGTAGGAGATGAACAGCAGTCCCGCGTCGAGAAAGCCGAACTGGTTGATGCCGTCCGTATAATTATAGGACCGGCGCAAGATCTTGATGCCGCCATTGTTCTCCGCCGCCGCCAGCCGAACATGGGCCGTTGCCGGGATGACAGGATTTCCCGCGCTGTCGGTCTTGTGGAAGTCTGGCGTATCGAATTCGTGAACCCCGGTCAGCGGCGCGCCGGAAACCTTGTGCCGGCCGAAGACTTCGTTCTGGTCGCTGGCCCTGTCGGTGTCCCAGTTTTCGATATGCATCTGGATTTTACGCACGACCTGATAGGAACCGTTGCGCTGCCAGGCGGGGCCGTCCTTGACCCAGACGAATTGGTTGAAATCCGTCTCGTCACGAATATTGCGCGTGCCATCCTTGAACCCGAGAAGGTTGCGCGGGGTCGATTGGCCCTTGCCGGCCGAGGCGCGGCCGAACCCCATGACTGTCCAGCGTGTTGCCGCAGTTCCGGTCATCTTGGCGACGCGCGCCAGATCGCGAACCGCATGGTAGGCGACCTGCGGATCGTCGGCGCAGGCTTGTATCGACAGATCGCCGCCGGTCAGCTCCGGCTTCATGGCGTCGCTCGGCAGATGCTTCAGTTCACGAAGCAGGGGAGGCCTGTGGCCGGCGAGACCGTAGGCATCCGTGAACACATTCGGCCCCAGCCCGACGGTGACCGTCAACGACGCGGGCCCGAGATTCAGGGCTTCCCCGGTATCGAAACCGACGGCATCGGTGCGTTTCGGCTCGACCTGCCCGATGGTCTTGCCCTGCATCAACTGCGCGATCGCCGCCGACCAGCGCGCCAGCAGAACCTGCAGGTCCCGCCGGCGTGACGAAGCCAGGTCGAACGTCATGAAGAAGGTGTAGCGCTGGGGAGGCGTGCTGATACCCGCCTGTCCGGCATCGCCGTAGAAGGGGTGCTCGTGCCCGAGGTCGACCATGTCCTCGGGCTCCGACGGAGCGGCTTGCGTTGCGGCCCTCGCGGATGCGGCGGCTCCGAAGGTGCCCGCGGCCGCTCCGAGGAGGAGGCCGCGGCGGGATACCTGGCTTGCGGCTGGGCGCTCGCTGGGGGTGTCTTTTGTCATGGTCAGTTGGCCGTAGCTACCTTTTCCGCGATCCTCGAGAGGGGCTCCTGAAGCGCCTGGATGCTCTTGCTGAGCTTGACCGCGTCCTTCGCCTTGATCTCGGCGGTGTAGCGCTTGTAGCCGCCGATTGCGTTGGGGTCGCGGTAGGTCTCGAGCAGCTTCAGCACATGGTCGAACTGGGCATTCACCCGCTTGGCGAGATCCGCGTCGATCTTCTCCATCCCCGGCTCAAGGAAGGCGAAGGCCTGCTGCGCGCCTTCGACATTGGCGGCGAAGTCGACCAGATCGATGTGGCTGTAGGCCTCTTCCTCGCCGCTGATCTTGCCGGACTGAACCTCTTCCAGAAGGCTGGCCGCGCCGTTGGCCAGATCCTCCGGCTTGTATTCGAGGCCGCTGACAACCTTGTCGAGATGTTCGACGTTCTTCTGCAGTTCGGCCGCCAAATTCTTCGTATCGTCGGTGATCGCGCCTTTTTCGAAGAGATCCCGCTCGATGGCGTGGAAGCCATGCCAACCCACCTCGGGATCGAAGTTGGAGGCGCGCATGTCGACCATGTAATCGAGATTGCCGGCATTGTCGGTGGCCTTGTGGCCAGGCAGGATGAACCCTTCGACATCGGACTTCGATGCGCTCATAGAATGGACGCGCCCTGGCGTATTCGGCCCTGGCTTTTTCGAGATCGCCGGCGTCGATATCGGCTCTGAGCTGTTTTACGGCGGTGACCATGGAGTCCACGACGCCGTCGACGTAATGGGCATAGCCCTTGACGCCCGTGGCCAGAATATCCGCGGTACTTCCGCTCTGCTTTATCGCCGTGCCGGTGACCGTGAACGTTTGCATCTCCTCGGCCGCGCCCGGGCAGTAGACCTGGTAGCTGCCGCCGCCCAGTGTGACCGTGAAGCTCACGGCAGGCAGGCCGGGAGCGAGATTTTCCTTCTCCCCCAGAATGCGGTTGTTGCTGAGCAACTCGAGTTCGATGAGGCCTGGCGCCGATTTGTTCACGATGGAGAATGTGATCGGCCCCGCTTTGGCGGTGGAGTGGTCGAGAGCGCAGGCGCCGCCATTGTCGGACGTAAGCGTGATTGAAACCTGGGACGCACCCTCTTTCACCGGCGCTGTCGACGCTTCGGCGGCGTAGCTGGTGGAAAGCGGGGCTATAGCGAGCAAGGCGGTCAGCCCGGCGGCCACGCTCACGCGGCCTATCTGTCTAGCGTACGGCATTCGTTATTCCTTTGGTTATGAGTTCGGAGGCGCTTCGGCCATGCCGAGTGGTGGAAACGCTGGCTGGGTCCGGGCGCGGCCGGCGAAGCCGGATCATCATGCGTGCACCGGACGTGGCCAGGAGAAGAGCGATGAGGAAAAGCAGGGCGGGCAATTGGATCGCCCAGAAAAGCCGGCTGGCGCCGGTCGCCGCTGCTTCGCGCAGTCCGGCCATCGCCTGATTGCGATAGTCGATCGATACACGCCAGCCGCTGGCGGGACCGTCCTGGTCCGAGACGGTGAGCGTGCGGGGCGTTTGAAGACCGCCGCCGGACAGTGTGACAACCGTCTTCGTGCGCGCGACCGCGTCGATGAGGACGCCTTTGGCGACCCATATGTTCGTGGAACTGCGCGCCGACCAATCGGCTGCAAATGGGCCCGGATCGCGAGCCGGGCTGAACCCGACGGGGATGCGCCCGCCGGCGAGGTCGACGACCTGGTCGAGCGTGAGCGAGGCCGCCGCGTCGGAAGGTCTGTATGTCTTGTCGATCGACCATGCCGAGACGTCGACGCCGTCATGATGCTCGGCGCGTGCGTCCGCCATTGGCAAGGGCAGCGACGATTGATCTTTTCCATCGAGCGAAACAATGAGCTTTGACGTGCTGGCGCCGTTGCCGGCTTCGAATTGGGCGGAGCCGACCGGCTTGGCCGCATCGTCCGTGCCGGCGACGAGCGCCGCCTGCGCCGGAATGTCCGGACGGGCGGCGGGATAGAAGAGGGCGAGGCCAAGCGCCAGCAGCGCGAAAACAATGGCGCCGCCAAATTTGAGGCGTGTCGACACGCGCGGGGCAGGGCGCCGCGACTGTGGCCAGTAGACGAAGAGCGAAACCGGTACGAGGTAGGCGAACCAGCCGATCACTTCGATCAATCGCGGATCGGCGGGAATGCCGAGCACTCCGGTGATAAGCGCCGACCGAACGGTACCCGGCGCAACCAGCCAGGCGAGTCCACCGTAGCCTGTTGGCCGGCATAGAGCCAACCGGCTTCATGCGCCGTGCGCAGCGACGAGATGACGAGCCCAGCGGCAACGAGGATGAGGAAGGCCCCGGTGATGCGGAAGAAACGCGAGAGATTGATGCGCACGCCGCCGGCATAGATGCCCCAGCCGATCAGAACCGCCAGCACAAGGCCGATGATGGCGCCGGTCGCCGCCCATGCCGCCGATTGCGCGGCGGAAAAAGTGGCCAGCAGGAAGACACTGGTCTCGAAGCCTTCCCTCAGCACCGCGAGAAACGCCATGCTGGCGAGCGCGAAGGCGCCCGCATGGCTGATCGCTTCCGCCGCCTCGGCCTCCAGGTCCTTTTTCAGACTGCGCGCATGCGCCTGCATCCAGGCGATCATTCCGGTAACGAAGAAGATTGCGACCGCGCCGATCACCGTTTCCATGCCTTCCTGGGCGGCTTGCGGAAGCGCCTGCTCGACAAGGCTGAGGCCGACGCCGACGGCGATCGACAGCGCGATCGCCAGCCCCACGCCCCACCACATGGCAAACAGGCTTTTCCCGTTGTTGCGCAGGAAGGCCGCGATGATGCCGACGATGAGCGCCGCCTCAAGTCCTTCACGCAGGCCAATGACAAAGGTCGCTAACATGCAGCCGCCGCTGAAAGATGAGATTTATGGTCGCGAGATACAGGCCAAGCCGGACCCGCGACGCCACGGCTCCAACGGCATCCGTGCCGTCGAAGCTCCCTTTCGGGGGCGGTAAAAAGGGTTCCGGCCTTCATGCTCATATCGTGTCACAGCGTCGCCCCACCGGAGGCGAACGCTCCTGAATTTCGATGATCAGCTTCTATGCCGCACGAAAAATCCTTTCAACCACAATGATTTATAACGATTTTAATGTGTCCTGGTCGCAGGCGATAAAAGTGGTGTTATCAAGTCAAGTTAGTGCCTGATTTTGCTGGATTCCTTCCAAATCCTCCGGTGCATCCATTGATCCGGCTGCTGCGACGAAACGTCACCAAAATTATGAAAAGACTGCGCCCCGAGAGCGTCCCGCCCGCCCCTTTGAAGGCTTCGGCGGATCGCGAAGGACATATGCAAGCCCTTTTCCGGGCATGGAAATTGCGAGATTTGCTCGCCGCCCGCAGGTGTCGTCTTTGCACTTGGCGCGTGTCGTTTTCGTATGGCCGGGACTCACGGGCCGGTGGTTAGATCATGGCGTTCAAGGTGCTCTTCGGCTTTGCCGGAGGGAGAATTGGGAAGCCGGTTTGATGCCGGCGCTGCCCCCGCAACGGTAGCGAAGTTAGTCTCGACGGGAGACCACTGGGCGAGAGCCTGGGAAGGTGTCGAGACAAGTCCGAAAGGACGGCTTCGGAGTCCGGAAACCAGCCCTGAACGAGTTTGAACTCGACTGATCGCGGTGGGCGGTCAAGAGGCAGAGAACTTCGGGTTGGTCGGCTGACCTTGCACCCCCGGGTCTTTTACCTCCATCACCACCAAGTTCAGTCCTTCGTTGCGAGGACAGGACATGGATACGAAGACCGAGATGCTGAAGCTGATCCGCGCCCGGCGGAATGGGTTTTCGCTTCAACAGCCCTTTTATACCGACCCGGACTTCTTCAAGCTCGACATGGAGATGATTTGGTATCGCGACTGGCTCTTCGTCGGCCATGATTGCGAAATCCCAAGGCCGGGCGGCTTCTTCACCGTTCAGATCGGCGACTATCCTGTGGTGATCGTGCGCGGCCGCGATGGCGAGATCCGCGCCTTCCACAATTCATGCCGCCATCGCGGCAGCCGTGTCTGCAACACGGAGCGTGGCCTATCGGCCCGTCTCGTCTGCCCCTACCACCAATGGACCTACGACCTCGACGGCAAATTGGTCTTCGCCCGCCAGATGGCCGAAAGTTTCGACAAGGCCGATTTCGGCCTGAAGCCCGTCGCCTGCCAGAGCGTCGGCGGTTATATCTTCATTTGCCTGGCCGACGACCCCGCTGATTTCGCACCCTTCCGGGCGCTGATGCAGCCCTACTTCGCGCCGCACAACCTCGTCGATGCCAAGGTCGCGCATGAAGCGACCATCATCGAGAAAGGCAACTGGAAGCTCGTCTGGGAGAACAATCGCGAGTGCTATCACTGTGCGGGCAACCACCCCGAGCTTTGCAAGACGTTTCCCGAAGCGCCTACCATCACCGGCGTGAATGGCGCCGATAGCGATCCCGAAATGCTCGCCCACTGGGCGAAGTGCGAGGCTGTTGGCCTGCCGTCGCGCTTTGCCCTCGACGGGGCGGGCCAATACCGCGCCACCCGCGCGCCGCTGCTGCGCGATGCCGTCAGCTACACGTCGACCGGCAAGCGGGCGGTGAAGAGGAATTTTTCCGACAGCGTGACGACCGACCGCATCGGTGCGCTGCTGCTCTACCACTACCCCACGACCTGGAACCACATTTTGGGCGACCACGCGGTGACGTTCAGGGTGCTGCCGATCAGCGCCACGGAAACGGCGGTCACGACGAAGTGGCTGGTGCACAAGGATGCGATCGAGGGCGTCGACTATGATTTGCAGGAACTCATCCACGTCTGGACCGAAACCAACAACGAGGACCGGCGCATCGTCGAGGAAAATGCCTTTGGCATCAAATCGCCGGCCTACGAGCCGGGGCCGTATTCGGAACTGCACGAAGGCGGCGTGATCCAGTTCGTTGACTGGTATGCGCGCTTTATCGAGCCGCGCCTCGCCGAGGGCGAAAAGCCCGCGCTACGTAGCGTCGCCTGAGCGATCCCGCCATGAACGCCATGACGGACACGCAGCTTTATCGCCATCTCGACGAGATGACGCCTTGGGACGACCGGCTGCAGGTGCTCGAGGTCATTGGCGTCACCGACGAGGCGCCCGACGTGAAGACCTTCACCTTCCGCTCCGATGCGCAAACATGGTTCCGTTACAAGCCCGGCCAGTTCATCACATTCGAGCTGCCCACCGAAGACGGCCCGCTAATGCGAACCTATACGCTGTCGTCCAGCCCGTCGCGTCCATTTTCCATTGCCGTTACGGTCAAGGCCCAGCCGGGCAGCATCGGCACGCGCTGGATGTTCGATCATCTGAAGTCCGGCGCGCATGTCAAAGCCTACGGCCCGGCAGGCGATTTCACACACCATAATCATCCGGCGGCAAAGTACCTGTTTGTCTCTGCCGGCTCCGGCGTGACGCCGATGATGTCGATGCTCCGCTGGCTGAACGATTGCGCGCCGTGGACAGAAGTCGCCTTCGTCAACTGCGCGCGGCGGCCGGAGGAGATCATCTTCCGCAAGGAGCTGGAATTGCTTGGCAGCCGGATGCCGGGCTTGTCGCTGGCTTCCTGATCGAGGAGCGGTCTTCGCGCGAGAGCTGGTTTGGCCACATGGGACGCATCGATGCGGTGCGCCTGCCGCTGCTGGCGCCGGATTTCAAGGAGAGGGAGGTCTTCTGCTGCGGGCCGGAACCGTTCATGCGCGCCGTGCGCGCTATGCTGGAGGCCGCCGGCTTCGACATGGCCTGCTACCATCAGGAGAGTTTCGCCGCTCCCAAGGCGGAGGCGGTCGAGGCCACGATCGAAGACGAGATCCATAAATCGTCCGATGTCGCGCTGCCGGTGCGGTTCGCGCTTTCCAATGTCGATGGCGAGTCCTTCGCGGACCAGACCGTCCTGCAGGCCGCCCGGGCGGTCGGCGTTCGCATCCCCGCCGCCTGCGAGTTCGGCCTCTGCGGCACCTGCAAGACGCTCAAGCTCTCCGGTGAAGTGGAGATGAACCACAATGGCGGCATCCTCGATGAGGAGATCGCCGATGGTTACATCCTGGCGTGCTGTTCGAAGCCTCTGACGGCGGTGGAGGTAGAGGCATGACCCCGCGTCGGGAAAGGGTTGCGACGCGCCGAAATCGGATTGCTCGGCGGACCATAGCGGTGGTCTCTCCGCTGCCGCCTCCCGAGGAAGTGTTCATCGACTGGCTGATGTCGGTGCCGGCCGACGACTGCCTGGAAGCCGCCGCGCGCTTCCAGATCGAGATCATCGACCGGCGCGCCTTGACCCATCCCGACATCAGATATCTGCGCGCGCTTCTGGTCGCTGTCGCTGGCGATTGCAGTTGGCGCAACTCTTGCCGGTTTCTAAGGAAAAGCCTTTAGCGATAGACGATATCGCCCCGCGACGGCTTCGCCTCGGAACGCTTCCGTTGCCGTCAGACCGCTAATTTCGAAGAATCCGCGCAAAATCGGGAAATAAGCTCGCCGAGGTCTGGCTCATTGACCATGCGGGTCGCCTCCCGAGGCTTGACCCATTTGCGCTTGCGCTGGCGTTTTTCACGCCATTTGGAGGCGATGTCCGTCACCTCGAGCGGAAAGACGCGAACTTCGCATCGCGACCCTTCACCCGAGGACAAAATCTTGTCGTAGAAGAAGCTGCCAACGGCCGCATGGGCGACGCCGCCGGATATGCCGGCTTCCTCGACCGCTTCACGGGCCGCCGCCTCGTAAAGCTCCTCATCGTCTTCCGGCCAGCCCTTGGGCAGCACCCAGCGGCCGGTATCGCGGCTGGTGATCAGCAGGACCTCCACGTCGTCTCCCGTCTTGCGCCAGGGTAGCGCCGCAACTTGCAGCCGGCACGGTTCGCCGCCGAACAATCGGCGGACCCGTTCCGGAAATAGGCTGCTTGTCAGGGGGCCGGTCAGCATTGGAAGAAATTTCAATCCTCGAGAATCACTTCATTTTCCACATGGTAGCCCCAAACCGTGCATCAAGTGTAAAAGGCCGGATTCGAGCAAAAAAATGCACAGCTATGCATTAGCCGGCAAATTTCACTGATTTGGCCGAAACGTCAAGCCCAGCAAAGGGATGTCGCCTTTTGCGATCAGCCGCGATGATCGTCGGCGATCGGCTTCTGGTAGGAGAAGCCCATGTCCCAAGGGAAATAGATCCACGTATCCTGAGACACCTCGGTGACAAAGGTATCGACCAGCGGCCGTCCCTTGGGCTTGGCGTAAACGGTAGCGAAATGCGCCTTGGGCATCATCGCCCGTACGATCGCGGCGGTCTTTCCGGTGTCGGTAAGATCGTCGATAATCAGGACGCCTTCGCCGTCCTTTTCCAGCAAGGCGGGTGAAATCTCTTTCAGAACAGTCAGTTGTCCCTGTTCCGCATAGTCGTGATAGGAGGCCACGCAGACCGTTTCGATGAGGCGTACGCCAAGTTCGCGCGAGATGATGGCCGCTGGCACCAGGCCGCCGCGCGTGATGCACACGATAGCCCTCCAGTTGCCGTTCGCCCCCGCCAGCCGCCAGGCGAGCGCGCGCGCATCGCGGTGAAACTGGTCCCACGAAACGGGAAAGGCTTTTTCAGGAAGGGTGGACATCGGCTGGCACTCCGGCGCGCGGGAATGCGCTTTGCGATAGCCGGAAACGCGGCGGATTGGCAAGGCCCGGCAAAACGCCGGACCACAGTCACATTATCGCGGGAGTTGGGCGACGGATGGGATTCCATATGCTAAGGATCGTCGTCGCCTCCAGGCGCCCCTCTAACGCGAAAGACATATATTGTCGGATTCCAGGCTAGAAGGGGGGCGGCGTTTCCAGCTCATCCTTATCAAACCATCGCATTACGATGATGATGGATATGTCATTCGCTGGTGGCGGGCGATGATCCCCTCCAATTCGCTGGCCGCTCTCTACGGCATTGCCGCCGACTGCGCCGAAAGGGAGGTTCTCGGCTCCGGCGTCGGCATCGACACTATGGCGATCGACGAGACCAATACGCGGGTCGATGTCCCGGGGCTGCTGGCAAGGCTGCGCCGCAATGGCGATTTCGGCATGATCGCCCTGGTTGGCGTGCAATCCAATCAATATCCGCGCGCGCTTGATATTGCCCGGCCGTTTAGAGATGCCGGCATCCCCGTCGCCATTGGCGGTTTCCATGTTTCCGGCTGCCTCTCCATGCTGGACGGACATTCCGTCGAACTCGACCGCTGCACGGAAATGGGCATCTCGATGTTCGCCGGCGAGGCCGAGGGCCGGCTGGACCAGGTGTTGCGGGATGCCGCGGGCGATGGCTTGGCGCCGCTCTACAATTTCATGAACGACCTGCCCGGCATTGAAAATACGCCGGTGCCGTTCCTGCCCAAGGCCTATGTGGAGCATACGCTGGGCATGAGCACCAGTTTCGATGCGGGCAGGGGCTGTCCCTATCAATGTTCGTTCTGCACCATCATCAATGTGCAGGGACGCAAGTCGCGTTTTCGATCGGCCGACGATGTCGAGAGGCTGGTGCGACTGAACTGGGCGCAGGGCATCCATAAATTCTTCATCACCGACGACAATTTCGCCCGCAACCGGGAGTGGGAGGCGATCTTCGACCGGCTGATCATGCTGCGCGAGGAGGCCGGCATTCCGCTCGGCCTGATGATCCAGGTCGATACGCAGTGTCACCGCATCGCGAATTTCGTCGAGAAATCGAAGCGCGCCGGGGTGACGCGGGTCTTCATCGGACTGGAAAACATCAATCCCGACAATCTGGCGCTGGCCAAGAAGCGCCAGAACAAGATCACCGAATACCGCAAGATGCTGCTCGCCTGGAAGGCCGAGGGCATCATGACGCTGGCCGGCTACATCCTCGGCTTCCCCGCCGACACGCCGCAATCGATCCGCCGCGACATCGCGATCATCCAGGAGGAACTGCCTCTCGATATCATCGAATTCTTCTGCCTGACGCCATTGCCGGGCTCCGAGGATCACCAGATCCTCTGGAAGAAGGGGGAGGCGATGGACCCCGATCTCAATATCTATGATGTCGAGCATGTCTGCGCCGCCCACGCGAAGATGAGCAAGCCCGAATGGGAAAGCGATCTACCGCGAAGCCTGGTCGCTCTATTACACGCCCGCGCATATGAAAACGCTGCTCAGGCGCGCCGTGGCGACCGGTGTGCCGATCGTCAGCCTCGTGAAGCTGCTCCTCAGCTTCGCCACGGCGATCCACATCGAAAAAGTTCACCCGCTGCAAAGCGGCATGGTGCGGCTCAAGCGGCCTTCCGAGCGCCGGCCCGGCAGGGCGAGCATGAGTCCGATAGTCTTCTGGCCGCGCTTTGCCGGTGAAACGGTGGCTAAGCATGTCCGGATCGGCGCGGCGCTCGCCAGATTGTCATGGATGGCGTGGATCATTTCCCGGGATGCCCGGTCGAAGACCTATGCCGACACCGCGCTCACACCGGTGCACGATGGCGACGAGAACGTCATGGATCTCTTCACCAAGACCGCCGGCGGCAGCGCGGCGGTCGTCCACGTCAAGAAGATCGAGCGCCTGACGAACGCCGCAAGGGTTGGCTGAGCCGCGGGTATTACCGTGACATCAGGGTCAGCGCGGGCATCGACCGGAGTACCGTGCGCGTGGCCCCGCCAAACAGCCATTCCCTCAACCTGGAATGACTGTAGGCGCCCATGACCAGGAGGTCAGCGCCCAGTTCAGCGGCGCGGTTCTCGATGATGGCGCTGATCGGCGTGTCGGCGTCCGAGGGCTCGTCCCGGATGGAGGTCTTGATGCCATGCCGCGCGAGCGCCGCCGCTATCTCCGCTCCGCCGGTCCACCCGGGGGTATCGGCATCCCGTTTTCCGTCGACCAGCAGAATTTCGGTCGTTGAAGCTTTCCCCAGGAACGGAAGCGAGTTGAAAGGTTGCGCGGGCCGATTCCTTGCTGCCGTTCCATGCCACCAGAACGGTGCGGATTTTTCTCGGCAGCAGGCCGGCATAGGGAACAATGAGCACCGGGCGGCCGCTCTCAAATAGCAACGCCTCCACGTCTGCCATGTCAGCCGACCCGGCCTCCGGATCAACCTGCGGAATCACCACGAGATCCGCCGCCCGCGCCATTGCGACCGCGGAGCGGGCGCTGTCGCCCGAATAATTCTCGAATCCCCACCATTCGGAGGAGATGCCCTCCGCGTCCATGCGTTTGCTAAACACGGCCTTCAGCCTGGCAGATCGCCGCTCGTTCGCTTCGATATCCTGTTCGATGAATCCCGCGTCGCCGAAGCCAAGGGGTGCGGCCAGTGCGACCGGCAAAGGTTCCGCATGGACGCCGACTACGTGACAGCCCTCCGAAGCGGCAAGCATGGCCGTCACGTCAATCACACGCTGATATTCTTCACCATGAAGAACCGCGACAAAGGTCTTTAACTGCATCGTAGCCTCGCTTGGATGGTGCAGGGATAGCGCCATGCTAAGCCGTCGCAAGCGAACCGCTTTGATCCGTATCAAGGGGCCTCGGGAGAAGGAGCTTTTGGCGAATGCACGTGCTCGGGCCGTACGCCCAGCCCCACCAGCGCCGCTGTCCGCCGTTGCAGCCACGGGATGTGCGAGACGATACGCATGACCAACGGTGGCTTCGCGACGGCCTGGCTCCCCTGGACGATCGGCGCGAGAATGAAATTCTGCGCCTGCACCTGCGCGAACTGCGTAACCTTTGTCGGAAACATGCGCCGCTCTCGCACCAGGTCCAGATCGCTGTCGGAGAGACGGCCATTCGCCATCTTGCCGGCGAGCAGATTGGCGGCCGCCACGGCATCCTGGATGGCGAGGTTGATGCCGACGCCACCGATCGGCGACATGGCGTGGGCGCTGTCGCCGATGAAGAGGAGGCCGGGACGCGACCATTTCTCCAGCCGGTCGATCGCCACCGTCAGCAGCTTGACGTCGTCAAAGCTTTTCACATCGTCGATGTGATGGGCGAGATAGGGCACGGTTTTGACAACTGAAGCCTTGAATGCGTCCAGTCCGCCCGACTTCACCTCGTCGGCGCTGTCCTTGGGAATGACATAGGCGCATTGCCAGTAATCGCCGCGATCGAGCGTGACGATGAAATGGCCCGGGCCGGCATGCAGGAGGACATCCTCCTGGGTCACCGCATCGCGCCCGACGCGGAACCACAGCACGTCGATTGGCGCGCCGATATCGGAGACGGCGAAACCGCTCCCCTCTCGCAGGGTGGAGTGACGGCCATCGGCCCCGATCGTCAGCTTCGCCCTGACTTCCAATGCGCCATCCGGCCCATTGGCGCGGATGCCGGTGACTCGGTCATTCTCCACCGTCAGTCCGGTTCCCTCGGTATTCATCATAAGCGAGAAGGTCGGCAGCTTTTTCGCTTCGTCGGCGAGAAAGTTCAAGAAATGCCATTGCGGCATCAGCGCAATGAACTTGTAGTGCGTCGGCAGGTCGCCGAAATCGCCGATCTGAACGAGTTGGCCGCCGAAATCGCCGGCCAGCCGGACAACCTTCTGATGCGGGCGCTTGAGGAAATCCTCGGAAAGTCCGAGTTCATACATGATTTCCAGCGTCGAGGGGTGCACCGTATCGCCGCGGAAATCGCGCAGGAAATCTCCGTGTTTTTCCAATACGACGGTCTTTACCCCGGCGCGCGCGAAGAGATAGCCCGCCATCATGCCGGCGGGGCCGCCGCCGACGATGCAGCACTCGGTTTCGATTGTCGCCATCACGCCACCTTCCCGATGCCGGCGACCATGGCGGCAACATCCGCTTCGGCCGCCGCCAAAGCTTCGGGGGAGCGCGAGCGGATGACCAGATCGGTCGAAAACTTGCCGTCGAACGATTTCGGATAGGAACCGATAATGGTGTCGGGATGCGCCTTCTGGATCGCGGCCAGCGCCTCAGCCACCGTGCCTTCGCCGTAAGGGCAATGCACGGTGGTCGAAAGCAGTTTTTGGCCCGTCTTCAGCGTTGGCACGACATTGTCGAGCATGGCCTGGAAGATCGATGGCACCCCGGCCATGACATGCACGTTCTCCATGCGGAAACCAGGCGCCATCGAAACCGGATTGTCGATATGCGCTGCGCCGACCGGCATGCGCGCCATGCGTTGGCGCGCGGTGGTGAATTCGATGCCCCGTTGCGCATAGCTTTCGCCCATCATCGCCAGCGCCTTCTCGTCATAGTCGCACGGCACGCCGAAGGCCTTGGCGATTGAATCCGCGGTAATGTCGTCATGGGTCGGCCCGATGCCGCCCGTAGTGAAGACGTAAGTGTAGCGCTTGCGCAGAGCGTTGACGGCGGCGACAATCTCGTCTTCCTCGTCTGGTACGACCCTGACTTCCTTCAGGTCGATGCCGATTGCCGTCATGATGTCGGCGAGGTGGCCGATATTCTTGTCCTTGGTGCGGCCCGATAGGATTTCGTCGCCGATGACGATCATGCACGCTGTAACGGTTTCCGGCATGGGAGACTCCAACGAATTGTGTGGTCATAGGGGATAGCGCCGACCCGGTGTTGCCGCAACGGCGAACCTTACCAGGCCGCCATTGTCAGTTCACGTGAAGATACGGCAGAGTGCGACTGAAGCCGCCAGGAGAAGAGTGGGCTTCATGGGAGGACCAGATGACGCAAATCCAGAATTTGCCCCCTGAGCAGATCGATACCCCAGCCGCCTGGTTCGGTGAGGAGATGAGCCGCCACCCAGAGCGCTGGCTCGTTCATCTGTCGAACGAGGACATCGCCGAACTGGAGACTGCCGCGCGCGGCTTTCTTGCGGGTTCGAAGGAAATAGGCTCGATCAACAAGGACGATTTTCCACTGCCGCGCCTGGAAAAGCATCTGGTGGCGCTGCGTGAAAAGCTGATTGACGGCATTGGCTTCGAAGTTCTGCGTGGCCTTCCGGTTGATGGCTACTCGCCAGGAAATGGCGGCGACGATCTTTTGCGGCATCGGCGCGCATCTTGGCAGCGCCCGCTCGCAGAACGCGCAAGGTCATATCCTGGGCCATGTCCGCGATACGGGCGCGAATGCACGCGATACGAAAACGCGCATCTACCAGACGGCCGAGCGCCAGACATTCCATACCGACTCGGCCGATGTCGTCGGTCTGCTCTGCCTTCGCGACGCGAAGGAGGGCGGCGAGTCGCTGCTGGTCAGCACGGTCACCATCTACAACGAGATGCAAAAGCGGCGGCCGGACCTCGTGCCGCTGCTGTTCGATCCCATTGCCACCGACCGGCGAGGCGAAATTCCAGAAGGGCAGAAGCCGTATTTCGAAATCCCTGTGCTGAACTGGCATGAGGGCAGGCTGACCGGCATCTACCAGCGCCAGTACATCGACAGCGCACAGCGTTTTCCCGACGCCATGCGCCTGAGTGACCGACACGTGGACGCCCTCGATCTGTTGGATGCGCTGGCCAACGACCTGCGCCTGCATTTGTCAATGCGGCTGGAACCGGGCGACATGCAGTTCGTCTATAACCATTCGATGCTGCATGACCGCATGGGATTCACCGATTGGCCGGAGCGCGAAAAACGCAGGCACCTTTTTCGGCTATGGCTTTCCGTTCCCGGCGACCGGCCCCTGCCGGATTGTTTCCGGCAACGCTATGGCTCCATTGAGATCGGCAATCGCGGTGGCATCATCACGAAGGACACCACGTTGACGCTTCCATTGGATTAGCAGAGGCGGCGGAGAAACCGAAAGTGCCTCGGGAAAGATCGAGGCCAAGACATTCCGTCTGCACAAAAAAATGCAAGGCGCGAGGCCTTGCAAGATAAACGCGTCCGATCCTATTTCCGGTTCCCCGGCGGCTGCGGTTTATCGCGCCAGGATCGCATCCTCCCAAGACTTTGACCGCGCAGGGGAGCGAATTAAGTTCCGCTCCCTCGTTTATAAAAAAAACCTTAGACCAATCGGAAACGCGTTGTCACGGAAAATTTTGCCTCGAAACGGCCTTTGATGTGCTGCACTGCACAATCCCCTTGCACTGTATGCGCGCCGATTAAGCAGTTGGAAATCGCGATTTCGTCGTGGTAGGTCGGGTTTCCAATCAGCCATGAAATAGCTATGAAGCGCAGGCAATTCCGCGCGCAAGCGGCGATTCCGCCGGCCATCATCGTCACGGACCCATTCATGCGATTGTCGCACTATTTTCTGCCCATCCTGAAAGAGAACCCACGCGAGGCCGAGATCGTATCGCATCGGCTGATGCTGCGCGCCGGCATGATCCGTCAACAGGCGGCTGGCAGTTTTTCCTGGTTGCCGCTGGGAAAGCGCGTTCTCGACAAGGTCAGCGGCATCATCCGCGAAGAGCAGAACCGGGCAGGGGCGCTCGAAATCATCATGCCGACCATCCAGTCGGCGGATCTGTGGCGCGAGAGCGGCCGTTACGAGGCCTACGGCAAGGAGATGCTGCGTCTTCAGGACCGGCACGAGCGCGACATGCTCTACGGGCCGACCAACGAGGAGATGGTAACGGAGATCTTCCGTTCCTACGTGCGCTCCTACAAGGATTTGCCGCTCAATCTCTATCACATCCAGTGGAAATTCCGCGACGAGGTCAGGCCGCGCTTCGGCGTCATGCGAAGCCGCGAGTTCCTGATGAAGGACGCCTATTCCTTCGATCTGGATTTCGAGAGCGCCAAGGCGGCCTATTACCGCATGTTCGTCTCTTATCTGCGGACCTTCTCGCGCATGGGTCTGGAAGCCATCCCCATGCGCGCCGACACCGGCCCCATCGGCGGCGACCTTTCGCACGAATTCATCATTTTGGCGGACACGGGTGAAAGCCAGGTCTTTTGCCATCGCGACTATATGCACTTGCCGGTGCCCGGAGCGGCGACGGATTTCTCCAACGATGCCGAAATCGCCGGCATCTTCGAAGAATGGACGACGCCCTATGCGGCGACCGACGAGATGCACGACGAGGCGGCGTGGGCAAAAGTGCCCGAAGGTGACCGGCTGGCGGCGCGTGGCATCGAGGTCGGCCACATCTTCCATTTCGGTGAGAAGTATTCGAAGCCCATGGGCGCCAAGGTGACCGGCCCGGACGGCAAGGACCATTTCGTTTCGGGCGGCTCCTACGGCATTGGCCCGTCGCGGCTGGTCGCCGCCATCATCGAGGCCAGCCATGACGACAATGGCATCATCTGGCCCGAGAGCGTCGCGCCCTTCGACGTTGCGCTGATCAACATGAAGGCGGGTGATGCGGAGTGCGACCGCGTCTGCGAGGAATTTTATGCCGCGCTCGGCAAGGCGGGCAAGGATGTGCTTTACGACGACACCGACCAGCGGGCAGGGGGCAAATTCGCCACGGCCGATCTGATCGGCCTGCCGTGGCAAGTCATCGTCGGGCCACGCGGTGCGGCATCCGGAGAGGTCGAGATCAAGGAGCGCAAGACCGGCGAACGGGTTACCCTTCCGGTCGCCGCGGCGATCGCCCGTTTTGGCGCGCCGGCATGAACCAGGCTGGCGCCGCAACTCCTACCGCGGGTACCGCCGCTTCCACCGCGGTGCCGACCGCCGGGGCCGGGCCGTTTTCCATATTCGAGCGGATGGTTGCGTGGCGCTATCTGCGGGCGCGGCGCAAGGAGACGGTGATCTCGGTCATCGCCTCGATTTCCTTTCTCGGCATCATGCTGGGCGTCGCCACCCTGATCATCGTCATGGCGGTGATGAACGGCTTTCGCGAGGAGTTGCTGACCCGGATCCTCGGCATCAACGGGCATCTCATCCTGCAGCCGATCGACCGTCCGCTCGACGATTACGACGCCGTCGCCAAGCGCATCGACGCGTTGAAGGGCGTCAAGATGGCGATCCCGCTGGTCGAGGGACAGGTGCTGGCGTCGGGCAAGGTCGGAGCCGGCACCGGCGCGCTGGTGCGCGGCATCCGCGAGGCGGACCTGAAGAAGATCGACCTCGTCGCCAAGGACCTCAAGGGCGGTACGCTCGATAATTTTTCTACAGGCGGCGGCGTCGCCATCGGTTCCCGCATGGCGGAGAATCTCGGGCTGAGCATCGGCGACACGATCACCCTGATTTCGCCGGATGGCGACGTGACGCCGTTCGGCACGACGCCGCGCGTGAAGACCTATCCGGTCACGGCGATCTTCGAAATCGGCATGTCGGAATATGATTCCACCATCATCTTCATGCCCTTCAAGGAGGCGCAGCTTTATTTCAATTTCGACGACCGCGCCCAGACCATCGAGATCTACCTGAACAATCCCGACGACGTTGACGCCATGCGCCCGAAGGTGGAGACTGCGGCGCAGCGGCAGCTCTATCTCGTCGACTGGCGAACCCGCAATGAGACGTTTTTCTCCGCGCTCGAGGTCGAGCGCAACGTCATGTTCATGATCCTGACCCTGATCGTTCTCGTTGCCGCGCTGAACATCATTTCCGGATTGATCATGCTGGTGAAGGATAAGGGTAGCGACATCGCCATCCTGCGTACGATGGGCGCGACGAGCGGCTCCATCATGCGCATCTTCCTGATGGCCGGGTCGGCGATCGGCATGGCGGGCACCTTCGCCGGCGTGGTGCTCGGTATCATCGTCTGCCTGAATGTCGAGCGCATCCGCGAGTTCTTCTCCTGGGTATCCGGCACGACGCTGTTCAATCCGGAGCTCTATTTCCTCAGCCAGTTGCCGGCGCGAATGGACGCCAGCGAGACCATCTCCGTGGTGCTGATGGCGCTGGCCCTGTCGTTCCTGGCGACGCTGTTTCCTGCATGGCGCGCCGCGAGGCTCGATCCGGTGGAAGCGCTGAGATACGAATGATGCCGGAACAGCCCATTCTCGAACTGAAAGCCGTCGAGCGGTATTATCTTCAGGGATCGAAGAAGCTGACGATCCTGAGCGGCACGGAATTCGTGCTCGCGCGCGGCGAAATGGTGGCGCTCGTTGCGCCGTCGGGCACAGGCAAATCGACCCTGCTGCATGCCGCCGGCCTGCTGGAACGGCCCAATGCCGGCGACGTCATCCTCAACGGTCGCGCCTGTGGCCGCCTCTCCGACGACGACCGCACCGCGATCCGCCGAAACGAGGTCGGGTTCGTCTATCAGTTCCACCATCTTCTCCCGGAATTCTCGGCGCTGGAAAACATCATGATGCCGCAGATCATCCGCGGGCTGAGCAAGGCCGACGCGCGCGAGCGCGCAACGCAATTGCTGGGCTATATGAAGATCGGCAAGCGCGCCGAGCACCGGCCGTCCGAATTGTCGGGCGGCGAGCAGCAGCGCGTCGCCATTGCCCGAGCGGTGGCCAACGCTCCGCTCATCCTGCTGGCAGACGAACCGACGGGCAATCTCGATCCGGTCACCGCTTCCTATGTCTATGAGGCGCTGGAGGCGCTGGTCAGGCAGTCGGGCCTGTCGGCGCTTTTCGCCACGCACAATCACGAGCTCGCCGCACGGATGGACCGCCGGGTCACGCTCGCGGACGGCAAGGTGGTGCCGCTACCCTGAGGGCCCGGCGCGACGCTATCGCGTTTACCATATATTCCGCTTGAGCCCGGCCTGGCCGAAAGACAGCATTTTACGGCTTGACGCATGAACAGAAAAGGAACATAAAACGAACATAGAAGATACAGGAGAGCCCGATGCCCAGTTTCGTTCAAGATGTCCTTTCCCTGGTGACGATCAGCCTTTTCATCGTTTCGATGGCCATGTGGATCGGCGCATTCTAGAAAATACGGGGAATATGAAAATGGCCGCCCATGAGGCGGCCATTTCACTACCGGGAATACTGGGGTTCTAGCGGTCGTCACGGATGACGACGGTGCCGAGAAGCAGATCATGCAAAGTGCGTTTGCGGTCGGCGAACAGGCTGATGAGCAGCACCAGAGGCGTGATGATTGCGTTGGCGGCCCAGAACAGAACGGAGTGCACGACGGCGAGCATGCCGTCGACGCGTTTGCCGTCGAGCCTCTCCAGCCGGATCGACATGGCGCGCATGCCGAGCGTCGCCTGCCGCCTGCCGCCCAGTGTGTTCCACACATAGAGGATGGCGACCAGCGGGAAGAGAATGCCGAAAAGCGCCCAGCCAAATCCGAATGTAAGCAGTCCAAGAAAAAGGACGATGATGGCCGCCGGAATCAGCAGAAGCACGACGATCGTGTAGTCGATGATAAACGCGAATATTCGTCTGGTGCGAACGCCGTCATAGAGACCGATCGTCTCATAGCGGCCGGAAGCGACACCCCGGTCCAGTATCTCGCCGTCTATCGTGCGGGCCGCGTTCATCTCGTCTTTCCCTGGCTGCGGAATGGCGAATCCATTGCCGGATTCAAATGGGGATGGGTGGCGCGGATTCAAGAACCGGCTGTCTGCACAGAAGCGACGGCCCTGTCGGCATTCTTTCGCTCAATCTGTTGGATTCGCGGCGCGGATGGCGTTAGCGTGTGCGCTGCAACAATCGACTTCGAATTGCTTCAGGGGCGGCGCGCGGATGGATTCCTTCGACATGATCGTTATCGGCAGCGGACCTGCCGGCCGCCGCGCCGCGGTACAATCGGCCAAGCTTGGCAAGTCGGTGCTGGTCGTCGACAAGGGGCGGCGGCTTGGCGGAGTCTCGGTGCATACCGGCACGATCCCGTCGAAGACGTTGCGCGAAACGGTGCTCAACCTTTCCGGCTGGCGTGAGCGCGGATTTTATGGTCGCGGATACCGGGTCAAGCAGGACATATCGATCGGCGACTTGATCCAGCGGCTGCAAAAGACGCTGGACCACGAGGTCGAGGTGCTGCAGCACCAGTTCATGCGCAACGGCATTAAGAGCGAACGCGGCACGGCCAGGTTTCTCGACGCCAACCGCATCGGCATGACCAACGATGATGGGGACAGTACCGAAATCGGCTTTGCCAACGCCCTGATTTCCGTCGGGACGCGGCCTTACCGGCCTGAAAATGTCCCTTTCGACGGCAAGCGCATCTTCGACAGCGACGAGGTTTTGGAACTCGACCGTCTGCCGCGCACCCTGACGGTCATCGGCGGCGGCGTCATCGGCGTGGAATATGCCACGATCTTCTCCGCGCTCGATGTTCCCGTGACGCTGATCGAGCCACGCAACACCATCCTCGATTTCGTCGATCGGGAATTGGTCGACGACTTCATCCATCAGATGCGCGACCGCAACATGTCCATCCGCCTGGGAAGTTCGGTAGCGGAGATTGTCTCGAAACCGGACTGCGCCGAGGTGCGGCTCTCGGATGGCCGGGTCGTGCGCTCGGAGATCGTGCTTTACGCCGCCGGCCGCACGGGCAATGTCGGCAGCCTTGGCCTCGATGTCGTCGGCATCGCCACGGATGCGCGCGGCCGCATCACCGTGGATCCCCAGACATTCCAGACCAACGTGCCCAACGTCTATGCCGCGGGCGACGTCATCGGCTTTCCCAGCCTTGCCTCGACCTCCATGGAACAGGGCAGGGTGGCGGCCTGCCATGCATTCGGGATCAAACTGCCACCGCCGCCGGAGACCTTTCCATATGGCATCTACGCGGTGCCGGAGATTTCCACCGTGGGTCAGTCGGAGGAAGAAGTGCGCGAAACGGGTACGGCCTATGAATGTGGCGTGGCGCGCTTTCGCGAGACGTCGCGGGGGCACATCATGGGTGTCGATACGGGCTTCCTGAAGCTCATTTTCGCAATGGGGACGCGCCGCCTGCTCGGCGCCCACATTGTCGGGGAGGGCGCCACGGAGCTGATCCATATCGGCCAGGCGGTGATCAATCTCGGCGGCACCGTGGATTTCTTCGTCAACAACACGTTCAACTATCCGACGCTGGCGGAGGCCTACAAGATCGCCGGGCTGGACGCGTGGAACCGGATGGGGCAGGGATAGCGCGGTTGGATATCCACCAACCATTAAGGGAGATTGGGACAGGAAATGGCGGCGCCAAGCGAATTGCGAGTTTCAAAGGACCGCAAGCTGCTGACGCTCACTTTCCCGGGTGAACCGCCATACGAACTGCCGGCCGAGATGCTGCGTGTGCTCTCTCCTTCCGCCGAGGTTCAAGGACATTCGCCCGAACAGCGGGTGACAGTGCCAGGCAAACGCGATGTCGCGATCAGCAAGCTGGAGCCGGTCGGCAATTACGCGGTTCGCGTCGTGTTCGACGATTTCCACGACACCGGCATTTTCACCTGGTCGTATCTGGCCGAACTGGGGAAAGAACGGGAATCCCGCTGGCAGGCCTATCTCGCCGAACTGGCGGAAAAGGGAATGAGCCGCTAGCTAGTCGTCCGTGATTTAGGCGAATTCAGAAGACTTGGCAGGCTGGCATTGTGTTCGATGCGCACTGTTTTGTGGCGCTGATGAGAGCGGCCGCAAACAGGAACGCCAAAAGCTGCTTCATCCATGCGATGAGCAGGCGCAGATTGTGACCGGCTGCGGCGAGGATGGCGTTGGCGGCATCGCCCTCGGCACCCTTGAGATGGTTCCTTTCCAGCAGGCCGTCGCTCTTGAGATGACCGATGATGGGCTCGATGGCATTGCGCCGTCGCAGTTCACGCCGGATCGTCGGCGATACGATGCCCCTGGTATGGGCGACATAGACTTCGGCGCGTTGCGGATCGATGCCATGGCCGCGATAGCCGCGGTCGACATAGGCGCGCCGCACCGTCACGCCGGTGAGCCGCTCAGTCTGTTCGATCTGACCTTCGAGCGTATGGCCGTCGTAGGGATTTCCCGGCAGCGCCATGGCCCCGAGAATGAACTGCCCGCCGGCGCTTGCCGCATTGGTGACGGCGATCGACGTCTTGACGCCGAACTCATAGCGGGTGCGGGCCTTGCCCTTGCCGATGCATTCGACCTCTGGGGCGTGGAGGGCGTAGAGTTTTTGCTTGTCGGCAGGCTTCTGGCCGAGCAGCCTGCGCACGCGGGCGAGCGCCACGGCGAAGGCCTGTTCCAAAAGGGCGTTGCCGGCGATCCTGCGGGCGATGTCGCGCTCCAGCCGGCCGAGCCATGTCCTCAATTTTCTGACCCAGCGCATGGCCTGCTTGTGGCCGCGCGTATGGATCAGCCGGCCAACCTCGCGGACGGCACGGGCGGCAACCCGCAGATAGGACTGGCGCAGCTTGAGAGCGTGTTTCCTGGCAAGGCGGTTCAGCCATTCGATGCCGCGCACCAGGAGACGGCTGTCGGCGGGATGGGCAATCGCCTTGGTCTGAACCGTGGTATCCACCGTCACCCGTTCCATCGCCGTGCGCTTCAAGGCCTTGCCGCGCTCGGCCGTGGCGATCGTTTCGGCCAGCAGTACCTCCAGGCGGCGCGCACCGATGCGCTGACGCCAGCGTGTCATCGATGAGCGGTCGAGCGGCAGGCGGGTCTGGAAATGCACTGCGCCACAAAAGAACTGGACATACGGGCTCTCCAGCCATTGCGCGCAGACCTCCTCGTCCGAAAGCCCCTTAATGTGCTTGACCAGATGCAACCCCGCCATCAGCCGCGTCGGAAGGCCGGGACGGCCTGTGTCTTCGGTGTAGAGATCGCCGAACGCTTCGTCGAAGCGCGCCCAGTCGATCAGGCCGGCAAGGCGGGCCAGCGGATGATGCAGGTCGATCATGTTGGAAAGCCGGTGGCGGAACAGGTCGAAATCGTCACCGGCATCTTCGGCCAGCTGTGTCGGGCGCATCGGCGTCTCCAGGGTCAATCAGCCTGAAGACGGAATCATGAACCGCCGAAAATGAAAAGAGGGTCCGCAAGCCACCGGAGGAGTTTGCAAGCTTTTCCCGCTCAAGACCATCAGACCTTGCAAACCGGAATACTTGCCGTGCCGATAAATCCTCGAAATATCAAACGCTTCCGAGTTCATCACGGACGACTAGCTACGGGTGCAGCGGCTCAAGAAGCCGTTCATTCCTCGAAATTCTGGTCCGCTGTCGGCACGCACTGCATCGCCAATTCTGCTGCGGCGCGTTTTTCTGAAACTCGGTTATCGCGGCCATGCAGGCGTCACGGTTTGCGAATGAATTGGGCATGACCACCAGCCCGCCCTGCGGGCTGGATACGAGAAGCCACCAGACAAAAGTTGCTGCTGCCGCGGCCATGACATTACCTCCTGAAGGAATGCGCTGCTAACGAATCGCCAGTGCGAAAATATCCTTTGGCTGAGGGCTTCTACAAGATTTATTTCAGGCTTGCCGCCGCAGCAGTTTTGGGAACGCATCGTTCGCCATATTTCACGATCAATTCGGGTTAGCCGGACAGTATTGCTGCCCTATATGAGGGCATATCAAGCAAACAGGAGACGAACGTGGCTCTCAAACTCCAGACGATCATCGTGAGCACGCGCCCGGGCCGCAAGGGGCCGGCGGTGGCGAAATGGTTTCACGATTACGCCGCCGGAAACGGCAGTTTCGACGCAGAACTGGTCGATCTGGCGGAAGCGGGCTTGCCTGTCTACGACGAGCCGGAACATCCGCGGTTGAGGAAATACATTCACGACCACACGAAGGACTGGAGCAAGAGCGTCGACAGCGCGGACGCGTTTGTCTTTGTGACGCCGGAATACAATTTCGGCCCGCCGCCCTCGTTTATCAACATGATGAGCTATCTCAGCCATGAATGGGCCTACAAGCCGGCCGGCTTTGTCAGCTATGGCGGGTTGTCGGGCGGTTTGCGCGCGGTGCAGCTTGAGAAGCTGACGCTTACCACGCTCAAGATGATGCCGATACCCGAGGCGGTGGCGGTGCCGATGTTCGCCCAGCACATCAAGGACGATGTCTTTCAACCGACCGATATGATGGTCGACGGCGCCAAGAACATGATCGCCGAACTGCATCGTTGGGCGACGGCGCTGAAGACGATGCGAGAAGGCGCGTAACGGGGGACGTTCCGCCCGCGCTGTGCGCGGAAGAGGACGCCCCCATTCGCTGACCGGAGCCTATTCGGGCAAGACGTAGCGCTTGAAGCGGTTTTCCGGCACGTCGAAGAGCATGCCGGTTTCGGTCAGGCCCGGGCTGGCGAGCGGGACGATCCTCGCCGCGACCTCCGAAGGGTGCGGCAGGGTTTCGGGATCTTCACCGGGCATGGCCTGGGCGCGCATGGCGGTGCGCGTCGCGCCCGGATTGACCGAGTTGACGCGTAGCGCGCTTTCCTTCGTCTCGTCCGCCCAGCATCTGGCCAGCGTTTCGACCGCCGACTTCGAAGCAGCATACGGGCTCCAGAAAGCGCGCGCCGTATGGGCGACGCCGGAAGACAGCAAGATGGCGCGTCCGGCGTCCGATCTGGCGAGCAGCGGCTCCAGCGAGCGAATCGAGCCGCCAGGTGCCTGTAACGTTGATCGCCATCACCTTCTCGAAGACTTTCGCTTCGACATGGCCGATCGGCGAGATCACGCCGAGAATGCCGGCATTCGCCACCATGATGTCGAGCTTGCCCCAGCGTTCGAAGATCGCCCCGCCGAGACGGTCGATGCCCGGCATGTCGGTGAGATCGAGCGGCACCAGCGTCGCCTGGCCGCCGGCGCTCTTGATCTCGTCGTCCAGTTCCTCGAGCCCGCCGACGGTGCGGGCGACCGCCACCACATGCGCGCCTGCCGCGGCCAACTGTCTGGCGATGTGGTAGCCAATGCCGCGCGAAGCGCCGGTGACTACCGCGACGCGGCCGGACAGATCCAGTACTGCCGTCATTCAATTCATCCCTGTGCTTGCCGCCCTGCTGGCGCGTTCCAGCGGACCAACTATTCCGTTTTAGCCATGAACGGAACCCGCGGCGGACGAAAATGCAGCATTGTCGGGAAACGGTCTTCTCAATCGTCCTCGGTGCAATTCAACGGATTCACGGGAGAGAAGACATGTTCGACACGATAGCCATAGTGCTGGCGCGGCTGATTTTCGCGGCCGTATTCCTCATGGCGGCGAGTTTCAAATTCATGGGCATGGGTGACACGGCAAATTTCATCGCGGCGGCCGGCTTTCCCGCGCCGCTGCTGCTTGTCTGGCTGGCCGCGATCTTCGAAATCGTGCTGGTGCTCGGGTTACTGACAGGCGCGTTCTTTTCCGAAATATCGGTCATGGCGGCGCTCTACGTGATCTTTCTGGCCTTTGCCTTCCACGGCCCCTCGCATTGGCAGGGTAACCAGGCCGAGTTCGGCTTCTTCGTCGATCACTTCACCTTTTTGGCCGGGCTGCTCTTCGCGGCGGTGCACGGACCGGGGAGGGTGCTCGCGTTGCGGATCGGGATGGTTCCGCGCCTGCAGGCACAAGCAGATCGATAAAATTGCGGCAACGGAATTTGCCGAATTCTCAGACCATGCTGCGATTATCGCACCATGGTTGGCCTACGTTCGCTCTTCGCAGCACCCACGGCGCTGCTCCTTCTCGGGGCTGCCGGCGCTGGCTTTTTTTCCGATAATGTGTCCGAGGCGGTGAGCTCGGCGGCAGCGCAATACCATGCAGCGCAGGCTTCGCCTGCCTGTAATATCAAGGGCAATATCAGCATTGCCACCGGCGAGCGCATCTATCATATGCCCGGGCAGAAATATTACGCGCGCACTATCATAAACACCTCGGAAGGAGAGCATTGGTTCTGCTCCGAGAAAGAGGCCCGCGCCGCCGGGTGGCGGCGATCCAGGATTTGAGAATTCGCCTTAGGAGCCGCCCGCAAGCAGGGAAAGCGGGCGCACATTGTCCGCGCCCTCGTGATCGGCGAGCCGCGTCGGATATTGCGCGGTGAAACAGGCGTCGCAGAATTGCGGAACCTCATTGTTGCGCGCCGCCTCGCCGACTGCCCGGTAAAGACCGTCGATCGACAGGAAGCCAAGCAAATCGACGCGGATGAATTCGGCCATTTCCTCGACTGACATGCGCGAAGCCAGAAGTTTTGAGGTTTCCGGCGTGTCGACGCCGTAGAAGCAGGACGACCGTGTCGGCGGCGAAGCGATACGCATATGCACTTCGCGGGCGCCCGCATCGCGCACCATCTGCACGATCTTCTGGCTGGTGGTGCCGCGCACGATCGAATCGTCCACCAGAACCACACGCTTGCCGTCCAGGATGCGCCGGTTGGCGTTGTGCTTGAGCTTGACGCCCATATGGCGAATGGAATCGGTCGGCTGGATGAAGGTGCGGCCGACATAATGGTTGCGGATGATGCCGAGTTCGAAGGGCAGGCCCGCCTCTTGCGCGAAACCGATCGCCGCCGGCGTTCCTGAATCCGGAACGGGCACGATGAGATCGGCCTCCACCGGGCTTTCCTTCGCCAGCTCGCTGCCGATGCGCTTGCGCACGTCATAGACGTTGCGGCCCTCGACCGACGAATCGGGCCGCGCGAAATAGACATATTCGAAAATGCAGAAACGCGGCTTCTGCGCCTCGAAGGGAAACAGGCTCTCGATGCCCTTGCCGTCGATGACGACGAGTTCGCCGGGTTTCAGGTCGCGCACGAATCGCGCGCCGATGATGTCGAGCGCACAGGTTTCCGAAGCCAGAATGTAGGATCCGTCGAGATCGCCGAGCACCAGCGGCCGAATGCCGAGCGGATCGCGGCAGCCGATGAGCTTCTTGGACGACAGGGCGACCAGCGAGAACGCCCCCTCGAGCTGCCGGATGCCGTCGATGAACCGGGAGATGAAGTCCTTTTCGCGGCTGGTGGCGACCAGATGCAGGATCGTTTCGGTGTCCGATGTCGAGGAAAAGATCGAGCCCTGCTTCTGCAACGCCCGCTGCACCGTCATGGCGTTGGTGATGTTGCCGTTATGGGCGACGGCGAAACCGCCGTCCGAGAGTTCGGCGAACAGCGGCTGGACGTTGCGCAAACCCGCGCCGCCCGTGGTCGAATAGCGGGTGTGGCCGATGGCACGTGTGCCCTTCAGCCTTTCGATGACGTCGGGCTGGGTGAAGGTGTCGCCGATCAGCCCGATATGGCGCTCGACATGGAATTGACCGCCATCGTAGCAGACGATGCCCGCGGCCTCCTGGCCACGGTGCTGAAGGGCATGCAGTCCAAGCGTGACGATCGCGGCGGCGTCCTGGCGGCCGAAAATACCGAACACGCCGCACTCGTCGTGGAAGGCATCGCCCTCCGCCGCTATGGACCAATCATCGTCGCTCGACATTCGCATGTCTCTCAAATGCGCACGCGCCCGCCGCATTGCAAGCGGTTCAGCCTTTTGTCTGGCCGCTTTCAGCGGGCGTCGTATCGCCGCCACCATTGTCGTTCCCGCTATCCGTGCCGTTGTCCGGCGCGGCGCCCGTGCCGGTGTCGGGGACCGTTGCGCCCGCGCCGCTATCGGGCGCGGCGCCGGGCTTCAGATGTTTGAGAATCGTGTCTTCGGCGTCGGCCGGCAACATCGCTTCGATCCGGTGACCGATATTGTCCAGAAGTGGTGCGGATTTAGCGTTCTTGATCCAGTATGGCGGATTGTCGCCGACAAGCCAGTTGAAGAACATGAGCGCCACGGCGACCACTAGGATGCCGCGCGCCGCGCCGTAGAGAAATCCCAGCGTCCGATCAAGCGCGCCGATGCGCGAATCAATGATGAAGTCGGCGAGCTTCATCGTGATGACCGTCACCACGATCAGCGCGATAAAAAAAACGATCGCGGCAGACGCGGCAAGCGCCACCTTCTCGTTGTCGATGTGGGGCTTTATGTAGGGCAGGACAGCCGGATAGAAGAAATACGCCGCCGCCGCCGCCGCCACCCATGAGGCAATCGACAGAACTTCGCGCGAAAAACCGCGTACCATCGCGAGCATCGCGGAAACGAGGGTGAACCCCACCAATATTCCGTCAAGCAGCGTAATCGGCATATCGGCCTTTCCCCATCTACCTATTCGCCCGAAATGCGGTGTATCCGCGTCTCGTTCGGCTTTTGGCCACCGCGCGGACCCGCGATGCGTACAACGAGATCAACCAGCGAGGCCGGCTGAAAGGCCTTGGCCGAAATTCGCCCGCCAGCTTCTTCGCTTGATCTGGGGAAGACAGCCTGGCCAAATCCGAGTTTTTCCGCTTCCTTCAGACGTTGCTGCGCATGCGCCACCGCCCTTACCGCCCCCGACAGGCTGATTTCGCCGAAATAGACGCATTCCGCCGGCAGGGCAAGGCCGGTGAGCGATGAAACCAGCGCCGCCGCCACCGCCAGATCGGCAGCCGGTTCGGCGATACGGTAACCGCCGGCGACATTGAGATAGACATCGTGCTGGGAGAAACGCACGCCGCAATGCGATTCGAGCACGGCGAGCACCATGGAAAGGCGCGGGCCGTCCCACCCGACGACGGCTCGCCGTGGCGTACCGAGCGGCGAGGGCGCAACCAGCGCCTGGATTTCCACCAGAATGGGCCGCGTGCCTTCCATCCCGGCGAAAACGGCGGCGCCGGGCGCCGCAATTCCCCGTTCCCCGAGAAACAGTTCGGAAGGGTTGGCGACCTCGCGCAACCCCTTGTCCGACATCTCGAACACGCCGATTTCGTCGGTCGGGCCGAACCGGTTCTTCACGGTGCGCAAAATCCGGTAGTGATGGCCGCCTTCGCCCTCGAAGTAGAGCACGCCGTCGACCATATGTTCGACCACGCGCGGTCCCGCGATCTGGCCCTCCTTGGTCACGTGGCCGACAAGCACGATCGCCGCGCCTGTCGATTTGGCATAGCGAATCATGGCCTGGGCGGCGGCGCGAACCTGGGTCACCGTGCCCGGGGCCGAATCGGCGGCGTCCGTCCACAGCGTCTGGATCGAATCGAGAATGACGAGGTCGGGCCGCCGACCGTCGGCGATCGTGGCCAAAATATCCTCGACATTGGTTTCGGCGGCCAGTTCAACCGGCGCGTCGGCCACACCGAGCCGTTGCGCGCGCAGCCGGATCTGCGCGACGGCCTCTTCTCCGGAGACGTAGACGACGCGATGCCCCTTCCGGGCCAGCGCCGCCGCCGCCTGCGTGAGCAGGGTCGACTTGCCGATGCCCGGATCGCCGCCGACCAGCAGCGCCGACCCGCGTACGAAGCCGCCCCCCGTCGCCCGGTCGAGTTCGCCAATTCCCGAGATAATGCGTGGCGCATCCTCGATCTCGCCCGCCAGCGAAGTCAGGACGACCGCGCGGCCCTTGCGCGCCGAGCGTCCAGCCTGCGGACCCGCGCCGATGCCGCCGGACGCGCCTTCCTCGACCAGCGTGTTCCACTCGCCGCAGGCGTCGCATTTTCCGGCCCAGCGCGTGTGAACGGATCCGCAATTCTGGCAGATGAACTGGATTCGCGATTTAGCCATCGGCTGCACCTCGCGTCACGCGCTGATGCCAGCGATGGCCAAGCGACGTCAGCAGTTCATACGAGATCGTGCCCGCCGCGCGCGCCGCTTCGTCGATCGGAATGTTTGGCCCGAACAATTCGATATGGTCGCCCGGCTGCACGGCGTCCAAACCGCATTCGGTAACGTCGAAGAGGGTGAGGTCCATGGTCACCCGGCCGAGCACCGGAACGCGCCTGCCGGCGATAAAGCCATGCCCGCCTTCGGGCACGGCGTTGCGCAGCGGCACTCCCGAGCCCGACGCGGCGCGATGGTAGCCATCGGCATACCCGATGGCGGCAACGGCAACCGCGGTGTCGCGGGCAAGCGTGGTGGTGGCGCCATAGCTCACGGTTTCGCCGGCTTTCGCGTGGCGGATTTGGACAATGCGGGCTTCCGCGACGACGACAGGCCGCATCGGATTTTGCGCGCCGGCGACCGGCTCGCCGCCATAAAGGGCGATCCCCGGCCGGGTCAGATCGAAATGCGCCGAGCGGCCGAGAAATATGCCCGCCGAGTTGGCCATGCTTGATTCGATGCCTTCAAAGGCGGAACGAACCGTCTGAAAGGATTCGATTTGTCGGCGGTTGAGCGTATGCATCGGCTGATCCGCGCAGGCGAAATGGCTCATGACGAGAACCGGCTGCAAGGCCCGCGTCAGGGCATTTTCACGGGCGTAGGCGATGGCGCGTTCCGGCGTGAGGCCGAGCCGGTTCATGCCGGTATCCACATGGATAGCGCAGGGCAGGGCGGCGCCTTCGACGCCGCAATGCGCCTCCCAAAGGGCTATGTCGCGTTGCGTGTTGAGCGTAGGGATCAGTTGGGCATTCGAAAAGGACCGCGCGGCTTCTGCCTCGAACGGCGCGGTCAATACAAAGATGCGCGCCTTCGGCGCAAGATCGCGTACCGCCAGGCCTTCCTCCGGCAGGGCGACGAAGAAATCCGTGCAGCCGGCTTTCAGAAGCGCCCGGACAACGGCGTCGACGCCGAGACCGTAGGCGTCGGCCTTGACGACGCAGGCAACCGTCGAAGGCGCGGAAAGGCGCTGAAGCAGCCGGTAGTTTTCCACGAGCGCGCCAAGATCGATCGTCAACCTGCCGCCGGAAAGCCGCGGGTCCGCCCCGGAATGCGTGTGGAAGAGTTCTGCCACCTGCCTACTCGAACCGCTCCGGCAAATGGCTGTCCTCGGCGAGATCGAAGAAGCGGGTGAACTCGCCCTGGAAGCCGAGAGGCACCGTGCCGGTCGGGCCATGGCGCTGTTTGGCGATGATGACCTCGGCCTTGCCGCGCATCTCGTTCATGTCCGTTTCCCATTGCGTATATTCGATCGTACCGGGCTTGGGCTCGCGGTTCTTGAGGTAATATTCCTCGCGGAAAACGAACATCACCACGTCCGCGTCCTGCTCGATCGAGCCCGATTCGCGCAGATCGGAGAGTTGCGGGCGCTTGTCATCACGGCTCTCGACCTGGCGGGAAAGCTGGGACAGGGCGATGATCGGGACGTTGAGTTCCTTGGCAAGCGACTTGAGCCCGGTCGTGATCTCGGTGATTTCCTGCACACGGCCCTGCGACGCCTTGGCGCTCGACCCCTGCATGAGCTGGATATAGTCGATGACCAGCACATCGAGACCGCGCTGGCGCTTCAGCCGGCGGGCGCGGGCGGCGAGCTGGGCAATTGAAATGCCGCCGGTCTGGTCGATGAAAAGCGGCAGCTTCTGCATCATCTGCGAGCAGGCGACCAGCTTCTCGAAATCCGTTTCGGTGATTTCACCGCGCCGGATCTTGGAGCTGGGCACCTCCGTCTGCTCGGAGATGATACGCGTGGCAAGCTGCTCGGACGACATTTCCAGCGAAAACAGGCCGACCACGCCGCCGTTCGCCGCCTTGAAGGAGCCGTCGGCCTGCTGTGCCGGTTCGTAGGCGTTGGCGATATGGAAGGCGATGTTGGTGGCGAGCGCCGATTTGCCCATGCCCGGGCGGCCGGCGACGATGATCAGGTCGGAAGGCTGCAGCCCGCCCATGCGCCGGTCGAGATCACGAAAGCCGGTGGAGATGCCAGACAGGTGCCCGTCGCGCATATAGGCGGCGTTGGCCATGTCCACGGCCGTCTTGACCGCGTCGGTAAAGCTTTCGAAGCCACCATCGTAGCGCCCGGTTTCGGCCAGTTCGAACAGCCGGCGCTCGGCGTCCTCGATCTGTTCCTGGGGCGCCATGTCGACCGGCGCGTCATAGGCGATGTTGACCATGTCTTCGCCAACCGTGATCAGCGCCCGGCGTGTGGCGAGATCGTAGATCGCCCGGCCATAATCGGCGGCGTTGATGACGGTTACTGCTTCCGCCGCCAGCCGCACGATATATTGCACGACCGTCATGTCGCCGACCTTCTGGTCCGCAGGCAAAAAGGTCTTGATGGTCACGGGATTGGCGGTTTTTCCCATCCGGATGAATTCCGCCGAAACCTCATAGATCTTGCGGTGCAGCGGCTCGTGAAAATGCGAAGCCTTCAGGAAATCCGAAACCCGGTAGAAAGCATCGTTGTTGACCAGTATCGCGCCCAGCAGAGCCCGTTCGGCCTCGATGTTGTTTGGTGCTTCGCGATAGAGCGGTGTCTCTGCCGCCTCAAATTTGCGAACTGCCTCAGCCATCATTTCCCCATTGCTTGCCCAAGCCCTGCCGTACCAGAGACCATTGGTGGTTGGTGAAGTTTTGCCGCTTGGTGCCCACGATTCACAGGCGTCCACAGAAGCACCCGCGACCACGCCGATATCGATTGACGCGACTCACTTGCTAGGCATATCGGCAAAATAGGAACAAAACAAGAAAATCAAATTGCCACCGCAATGCCGCGGCGACCAGATACCAGCGGCTCTGCCTACTCCGCGGCTTCGTGGAACTTGTCGCCGGCCCGAGGATTTGTCGGCAACTTTTCCAGTTTTTTCAATTCGGTTTCAGCCGCCGCGATATAATCCCGGGTCATGGGAACCGCGTCGTTCTTCTTTGAGAGCTGGATCTGGAAGTTCACGAGTTCGCCCCACCGGAAGGACGCTTCCGAACCGGCCAGGTAGAATTCCCACATACGGCAGAAGCGTTCGTCGTAGATCGCCTTGGCTTCCTCGCGATGCGCCTGGAAGCGCTCACGCCAGTTCTTGAGCGTTTCGGCATAATGCAGCCGGAGGATCTCGACATCCGTTATTCCCAGCGATGTCCGTTCGATGGTCGGCATGACCTCGGAAAGGGCGGGAATGTAGCCGCCGGGAAAGATGTGCTTGCGGATGAACGGGCTGGTCGACACCGGCTTGCCCGTGCGCCCGATTGTATGCAGCAGCATAACGCCGTCTTCCTTGAGCAGGCTGGCGCATTTGTCGAAGAATGTGGCAAAGTGATTGAGACCGACATGCTCGAACATGCCCACGGACACGATACGGTCGAAGGGACCCTCGACATTCCGATAATCCATCAGTTCGAAATGCGCGCGATCCTCCAATCCCGCCTCGCGGGCACGCGTCTTCGCAACGGCGTACTGTTCTTCCGATAGTGTGACGCCGGTGACATCGGCGCCGAAATGCTTGGCCAGATAAAGGCCGAAGCCGCCCCATCCGCAGCCAATGTCGAGGATACGTTGTCCCGGCTTGATCTCCAGCTTCGCGGCAATGTGGCGCTTCTTCGCCAATTGCGCCTCATCCAGCGTTTCGTCCGGCGTTTCGAAATAGGCGCAGGAATATTGAAGGTCGGGATCGAGAAAGAGCCGATAGAGCTCACCCGAAAGATCGTAGTGGCGATGCACGTTTTCGCGCGACCGCGTTGGGGAGTTGATTTGTTGCAGGCGTTTCAGCCCTTGACGAATCTGATCTATCGTCTTGGTCCAGAGAGTCGCTTCGCCAGCACCGCCGCCATTCATGAAAATGATCTTGAGAAGATCGAGAAGATTGCCTTCCACGATATCCAGATCGCCATCCATGTAGGCTTCCGGGAGCGCCAGTTCCGGGTCCAGGGCAATCGCCATTTCCGCGCCCTTGCGGCGCACCGCGAGATGGACGAGGCTGCCTTGCCCATCGCCGTAGGTCCGGGTCGTGCCGTTTACCCCCGTGACCTTGAGGTTGCCGAATTTGATAAGCTTGCTTACGAGATTCTGAAGCAGTGGATTCATCGCCACGACCCCCATGCACATGAACTATTTGTAATATGGTACGTAATGCGAGACCATTTGAAAAGTTCTATACCAACCCATCGAAATTTCTGGGCCAAAAATGACAACGCCCGGCAGTTTCCAGCCGGGCGTCAGTAGATAGAGCAGTTTTCGATTAGCTCAAGCTCGGGCGTCATCCTCGCTGACTGGAGTTTCATCCTCATCCTCTCCCTCGTCGTTGGGATCGAAGAAGCTATCGGGCCGCGCGTTGTCATTGATGTCCTCGCCATAGATCGCTTCGGCTGAGGTCAGATCCTCGCCCTTTGCCTGACGTTCGGCCTCATCGGCGGAACGCGCGATATTGAGCGTGATCGTCACCTCGACTTCCGGATGCAGGGCAATGGCCACATTGGTGAGTCCAATAGCCTTGATGGGATGGTTGAGTTCGACCTGGTTGCGGCCGACACTGAACCCTTCCGCCGTCAGCAGTTCGGAAATGTCGCGCGTCGAGACCGATCCGTAGAGCTGGCCGGTTTCGCCCGCCGAACGGACGGCGATGAAGCTCTTGCCGTCAAGCTTTTCGGCTACGGTCTGGGCTTCGCTCTTGCGCTCCAGGTTGCGTGCCTCGAGCTGCGCCCGCTGGCTTTCAAATTTCTTGCTGTTGGCTTCGTTGGCGCGCAGCGCCTTGCCCTGCGGCAAAAGGAAATTACGGGCGAACCCGTCCTTGACCTTAACCGTCTCGCCCATCTGGCCGAGGCGGGAAATGCGCTCGAGAAGAATGACATCCATCTTGGTGTTCCTTCGTTGTCCCGGCGCACTCGGTGGCCGGATAAATGGAAAACAGGTCAGGAAGCTGGCGGCGGCGGATGCCTTCGTATCGCTGTCCTGCCTGGTCGGCAGTTAGGGGCGGATGCGCCTTGCGCCATCGCCCCAACCCGGGATTTGGTCTTGCTCCCCGATCCGCGCCCGTCGCGGTTGGGGAAGGCGACGGGCGGCAAGCCGCCCGGCGCCGAATGGCTTACTTCACCACGTAGGGCAAAAGGCCGAGGAAACGCGCGCGCTTGATCGCCTTGGCGAGTTCACGCTGCTTCTTCTGGCTGACGGCGGTGATGCGCGAGGGCACGATCTTGCCGCGCTCGGAAATGTAGCGCTGCAGGAGCCGGACATCCTTGTAGTCGATGCGCGGCGCGTTGGCGCCCGAGAACGGGCAGGTCTTGCGGCGGCGATGAAAAGGACGACGCGTCGGGATCTGATTGATGTCGACCATTATGCCGCTCCTCCTTCTGAGCCTTCACGCGGGCGACGAGGACCTCTGTCGCCACGATCACCCCGGTCGCCGCCATCGCGGTCGCCAAAGCTGCGCTGCGGACGGTCGTCGCGGTCGCGCCGCGGTCCACGGTCGCCGCGGTCCGGGCGGTCGTCGCGGTCGCGCTTCTGCAGCATGGCCGAGGGACCTTCCTCGTGCTGCTCGACGCGGATCGTCATGAAGCGCAGAATGTCTTCCGACAGGCCCTGCTGGCGCTCCATCTCGTCGACGGCGGCCGACGGCGAGGTGATGTCCATCAGCGTGTAATACGCCTTGCGGTTTTTCTTGATGCGGTAGGTCAGGGACTTCAGGCCCCAATTCTCGACCCGGCCGACCGAGCCGCCACCCGCTTCGATGACGCCCTTGTACTGTTCCACAAGCGCGTCCACTTGCTGCTGCGACAGATCCTGCCGCGCAAGAAACACATGTTCGTATAATGCCACTATAGATCGCCTTTCTTCGTTTCAGTGCCGGTCCCGGCGGCTAAAGCCTCTGCGACCTGTCCTTGCCGCAAGGCGGCGAAGAAGGCGCATTTCGAGACGGTCGAGAGCGGAGACACGGGAGGCGGAAGACCTTCTTCGGCTTCGCAACGCTGGATAAATGCCCAACGGCCCTCCGTTCAGCCCCCAGCAGGAACCGACAGAAGGCGCGGATATACAGGATTTGGCCGCAAGCACAAGGCCTGCATGCGAGCCATGCGGCTTTTCTGGTTGCCCCGCTCCTTGTATTGCCGCACTTTCAGCCGACCCTAAAATCTGAAGGTCCGTGAATAAAGGGAAGAAAGTAAACATGCCGATCGTCAACCGCATCGCCGAATTCCACAAGGACGTCACAGAATGGCGCCGTGACATGCACGCCCATCCCGAACTGCTTTTCGATGTGCACCGCACCGCCGCGCTGGTCGCCGAGAAGCTAAAGGAATTCGGCGTCGATGAGGTTGTGACCGGCATTGGCAGGACCGGCGTCGTCGGCGTCATCAAGGGCCGCAAATCCGAAAGCGGCAAGGCGATCGGGTTGCGCGCCGACATGGATGCGCTGCCGATCCAGGAAGTCATCGATCACCCGTATAAATCAACGAATGCCGGAACCATGCATGCCTGCGGCCATGACGGCCATACCGCGATGCTGCTTGGCGCGGCGCGCTATCTCGCCGAGACGCGCAATTTCGACGGGGACGCGGTCGTCATCTTCCAGCCCGCCGAAGAAGGCGGCGGCGGCGGCCGCGAGATGGTCGATGAAGGCATGATGGAGCGGTTCAACATCGGCGAGGTCTACGGCATGCACAATTCGCCGGGCATGCCGGTCGGCCAGTTCTCGATCCGGCCCGGCCCGATGATGGCGGCGGCGGATATGTTCGTCATCGACATCGAGGGCAAGGGCGGCCATGCCGCGCGCCCGCAACGCGTCATCGACACCACGCTGGTCGGCGCCCATATCATGACCGCGCTCCAGTCGATCGTCTCACGCAATGTCGATCCGGTCGAAGCCGCTGTCGTTTCGGTGACCACTTTCAAGGCGGGTAACGCCTTCAATGTCATTCCGCAGACGGCCCAACTCACCGGCACGGCGCGCACCTTATCGCCTGCCGTGCGCGACCTTCTGGAAGAGCGCATGAAGGAAGTCGTATCGCACACGGCGGCGGCGTTCGGCGCCCGCGCAACCTGCGACTACCAACGTCATTATCCCGTCCTGTCGAACCATCCCGAGCAGACCGGCTTTGCCGCCTCGGTCGCGCGCATGATCTCCGACAATGTCGACGAGAACACGCCACAGGTCATGGGCGGCGAGGATTTTTCGTTCATGCTCGAGGCGCGGCCGGGCGCCTTCATCTATATCGGGCAGGGCGACACCCAGTATCTCCATCACCCGGAATATGACTTCAACGACGAGATCATCCCGCTTGGCAGTTCCTACTGGGTCAAGCTGGTGGAGACGGCGCTGCCCGCCGGCTGAGAGATGCTCATCGCGGCATGAAAAAAGGGAGGCGAGCAATTCGCCTCCCTTGGTGTTTCAGCCGCAATCCGTCGCGATCAGGCCATGGCTTTCTGCAGATTCTCGTCGACCTTGTCGAGGAAGCCGATGTCGACAGCCAGGGCTGGTCGGGTCCGATCAGAAGCGCCAGATCCTTGGTCATGTGGCCGCTTTCGACGGTCGCGATGCAGACCTTCTCCAGCGTATCGGCGAAATTCATCAGCGCCTCGTTATTGTCGAGCTTGGCCCGGTGCGCCAGGCCACGCGTCCAGGCGAAGATCGAGGCGATCGAGTTGGTCGACGTCTCCTGGCCCTTCTGGTGCTGGCGGTAGTGGCGGGTGACGGTGCCGTGCGCGGCTTCGGCCTCGACGGTCTTGCCATCCGGCGTCATCAGCACGGACGTCATCAGGCCGAGTGAGCCGAAACCCTGCGCCACCGTGTCGGACTGCACGTCGCCATCATAGTTCTTGCAGGCCCAGACATAGCCGCCCGACCATTTCAGGCTCGCCGCCACCATGTCGTCGATGAGGCGGTGTTCGTAGGTGATCTTCTTTTCCTTGAACGCGTCGGCGAACTCGGCGTCGAACACTTCCTGGAACAGATCCTTGAAGCGGCCGTCATAGGCTTTGAGGATGGTGTTCTTGGTCGACAGATAGACCGGATAGCCGCGCAGCAGGCCGTAATTGAGCGAGGCGCGCGCGAATTCGCGGATGGAATCGTCGAGATTGTACATCGCCATGGCGACGCCGGAACCGGGCGCGTCGAACACTTCGTGCTCGATCGTCTTGCCATCCTCGCCGACGAACTTGATCGAGAGCTTGCCCTTGCCGGGGAAACGGAAATCGGTGGCGCGATACTGGTCGCCATAGGCGTGACGGCCGACGATGATCGGCTTGGTCCAGCCGGGCACCAGGCGCGGGACGTTCTTCATGATGATCGGCTCGCGGAAGATGATGCCGCCCAGAATGTTGCGGATCGTGCCGTTGGGCGAGCGCCACATCTTCTTCAGGCCGAATTCCTCGACGCGCGCCTCGTCCGGCGTGATGGTCGCGCATTTCACGCCGACGCCGTATTTCTTGATGGCTTCGGCCGCGTCGATCGTCACCTGGTCGTCGGTGGCGTCGCGATGCTCGACCCCGAGATCGTAATATTTCAGATCGATGTCGAGATAGGGGTGGATCAGCTTGTCCTTGATCGCCTGCCATATGATGCGGGTCATCTCGTCGCCGTCGAGTTCGACGACGGGATTGTCCACCTTGATCTTCGCCATTGGAAATGCCTCGTTTCTTGAAATCGGGACGCGTGCGTCCCACAGGATGTCGCGATGAATGCGGCCCCTATAGCATCGGCTGGCCAAACCGCAAACGGGAACCGGCGCCGTTTTCAGCGCCGGTTCTAGGGGCCTTCGAAGGGCGGGCGGGCGCTATTTCGAAGCGACCTCGCCGCCAAGCTCCTTCTTGTAGGTATCGAAGTCGATCTGCATCCCGTTGAGGAACGTGCTCCAGTGACGGGTCAGCGCGGACATCGCCACGGCCTCGGCGATTTCGTCGTCGCTCGCACCCTGTTCCCTGGCAGCCCTGGTGTCCGACCAGATGCAGTACTGGCAGGGAATCTGCGCGGCGACGGCGAGGCTGATCAACGCCTTGGTCTTGGGTGGCAGGGCGGTCGTGCCCGAAAGTTCGAGGTCACGCTCTTCCGCCCAGGCGCCCGCGACCGCCGCTTTCGGAAAGAGCTTGATGAAGGTCGGCACGCCGCCCATCATCCCTGCGATCTGCTTGTAGGTGGCGTCGGGCGACTTCATGGCGTCGTCGGCGCTGGCGGGCGTCGCCGACAGGAGGGCGGCGCTGGCGCAAAGCGCGACAAATGAGGCGGCGATCCGCCTACGGCGAATGCGGGTATTCGACATGGACATATCTCCTTGGCTCGGTTATAGCCTTACATCGTAAGGCACGCAATGAACCATACGCTTACGCTGTAAGGTGTCAAGCCTTACGCTGTACGATAATCGCTCATGGAGAAATCACATTGGCGCGATCACGGAAAGGGCCACGCGAACCCCTGTCGAAGGAGCGTATCGAGCTTGCCGCGCTGGAACTCATCGAACGGGACGGACTAGGGGCCTTCTCGACGCGCAGGCTGGCGCAAGAGCTGCGCTGCGAGGCGATGAGCATCTATCACTATTTCCCGAGCAAATCGCATCTGATGGACGCGCTTGCGGACCGCGTTGTCGCAGAGATCCCGCCTCTGCCGCCAAAGCACCTGCCTTGGATCGACCGCGTGGGCATCGCCTGCCGGGACTATCGCGCGGGCCTGACGAAGAGGCCGAGCCTGTTCATTTTCATGGCGACCTTCAGGATGAACACGCCGACATGCCTCGCCTACATCGACGGCATCATCGGGCTGTTCGAAGAAGCCGGCCTTGGCCACGAACAGGCCGTGCGCCTGTTTCGTGCCTTCGGCTATTATCTTGCCGGTGCGGCACTCGATGAAACGGCCGGTTATGCGCGAGGTCCCTCGACCGCGGAACCGGTGCCAGACGAGATCATGCGGCGCGATTTTCCCCATGTCGTAGCCGCCGGGAGATATTTCGCACCGAGCGAGTTCGACGCGACGTTCGAGCTTGGCCTCGATCTGCTTCTGGCCGGCGCGGCGCGGCTTGTCGAGGCCCAGGTCGGCGGCGCGTCGGCGACCGTGGCAAACAGGACGGCGGCGAACCGATGAGCGACATTAGACTTTCCACGCTGAATCTCGGTGACGTCAGCCTGGAGTATGCGAAGGCCGGCGATCCGGCCCTTCCGCTCATTCTGTGCCTGCACGGCTTTCCCGAATATTGGGCCGGGTGGAGCGACGTGATGGCGGAACTTGCCGCCGATTTCCATGTCGTGGCGCCGAACCAGCGCGGCTACGGGCGATCCTCCAAGCCGGCTGGCGTCGACGCCTATCGCGCCGGGCACCTGGTCGCCGACATCGCCGCGCTGGCCGATCGCCTGTCGCCCGGCAGGCCCTTCATTCTCGCCGGTCACGATTGGGGAGCATCGGTAGCCTACGCATATGCCTTCGCCCATCCGGGGCGCCTTTCGCATCTCGTCATCGCCAATGGTGTGCATCCCGCCTGCTTCCAGCGCGCCATCTTCGAGGATGCCGATCAACGGCAGGCAAGCCAGTACATCAACCGCCTGCGCGCGCCGGAGGCCGAGGAACGGCTGTCGGCCAACGGATATGAGAAATTGTTCGGGATGCTGGCGAAGTTTTCCGCTGCCGATTGGCTCTCCACTGAAGAGCGCGCCGGCTATCTGTCGGCCTGGAGCGAGCCCGGCGCGTTGACGGGCATGCTCAACTGGTATCGGGCCTCGCCGATCATTGTGCCGGCGCCAAACGAAACGCCCCCGCCCGCGCGGGTCCTCGATATCGCCGCCGAGGCGCTGACCGTTCGCGTGCCGCATCTGCTTCTGTGGGGTGAAGCCGACACCGCGCTGCGCCCTTCCTGCATCGCCGATCTTGGCCATTATGCGCCCGACCTGACCGTTGAACGCTTTCCAGGCAGCGGCCATTGGATCCTGCACGAGCGTCCGGCGGAAATCGCCGCCAGAATGAAGGCGTTTTTGGCGCGCTGAGCAACTCTACCCCGTTCCGTTCCGATCGTAAGTGTGCGAGTGGAATGCCGAAAAGCGATATTGACGGCGAAAATGGCAGGCACAGACCGCGAGCGCATCCTGATCACCGAAGGCCCGGCCATCATTCTGGTCGAGCCCCAGCTTGGCGAAAACATCGGCATGGTGGCGCGAGCCATGGCCAATTTCGGCCTGTCGGAACTGCGCCTGGTCAAGCCGCGCGACGGCTGGCCGAACGAAAAGGCCCGCGCCGCGGCCAGCCGCGCCGACCACGTCATCGACAATGTCGTGGTCTTCGATGATCTGGCGACGGCCATCGCCGATTTGAACTTCGTGATCGCCACGACCGCTCGCCAGCGGGATAATTTCAAGCCGGTGCGAGGGCCGGTGGAGGCGGGCAGGGACCTTCGCCGCCGTTTTGCCGAAGGACAGAAGACCGGCATGCTGTTCGGGCGTGAGCGCTTCGGCCTGTTCAACGAGGAAGTCGCTCTTGCCGACGAAATCGTCACCTTTCCCGTCAATCCGGCCTTCGCCTCGCTCAACATCGCGCAAGCGGTGCTGCTGATGTCGTATGAATGGATGAAATCGGGGCTGGATAGCGAAACCGACACCGCCTTTGCGGGTCCGGATCTGAAACCGGCGGCGAAAGAGCATCTGCAAGGGTTTCTGGCGCATTTGGAAGAAGCACTCTCTATCCGCGGCTATTTCCGGCCGGCGCCGAAAAAGCCGAAGATGGTGGACAATCTGCGCGCCGTTCTGACCCGGCCGAGCTTCACCGAGGCCGAGATAAAGGTGCTGCGCGGCGTCGTCTCGTCGCTCGATTACTTTTCCCCGAAGGAACCGCGCGGCTCCGGATATCCCGACAGGAAGGAAAAAGACGATCGAAAGTTCGGTTCGACGCGGAGCGGCGATCCCAAATGAGCAGCAAGCCGATACTGGTATTTGATTCCGGCGTCGGCGGATTGACGGTCTTGCGCGAAGCGCGGGTGCTGATGCCGGGGCGGCGTTTCATCTATGTCGCGGACGATGCGGCGTTTCCCTATGGCAATTGGGAAGAACCGGCTCTCAGAAAACACATAGTCGATCTCTTCGGCACGCTGCTGGAGCAATTCGCGCCGGAAATCTCGGTCATTGCCTGCAACACGGCCTCGACATTGGTGATCGACGCGTTGAGGGAGCGGTTTCCCGGACATCCTTTCGTCGGGACCGTGCCGGCGATCAAGCCGGCGGCCGAGCGCACCCGCTCGGGACTGGTGTCCGTGCTGGCCACGCCCGGGACCGTGAAACGGCAATATACGCGCGACCTGATCCGGAAATGGGCTTCGAAATGCCATGTGCGGCTCGTCGGCAGCATCAATCTGGCGGCATTGGCGGAATCCTACATGCGCGATGGTTTCGTCGACGAGGAGGCCGTCCGCGCAGAAATCGCGCCCTGCTTCCTCGAACAGGACGGCCGGCGGACGGATATCGTGGTGCTCGCCTGCACGCACTATCCCTTCCTGGCCAACCGCATGCGCAAGACGGCGCCATGGCCGGTCGATTGGCTCGATCCGGCCGAAGCGATCGCAAGGCGAGCCTTGTCGCTGTTGCGGGACGACGAGGCCGGCTCGGGCATGGACAGCGACGAGGGGGAAGATGTTGCGATCTTCACCTCGACGCGGCCGGACTTCGCCATCAGGCGGCTAATGCACGGCTTTGGTTTGGCAACCGAGCGGGACGGGGAACTCCTGGCGCTCTGAAGGCGTTTTCCTGGGTCCTCTGACCCAAGGAGATCCATCATGCCAGCCAAATCGAAAGCCCAGCAGAAAGCCGCCGGCGCCGCATTGTCTGCCAAGCGCGGTGACACGAAGAAAAGCGAACTCAAGGGCGCGTCCAAGGGAATGTACAAATCCATGAGCGAAAACCAGCTCGAGGATTTCGCCGAGACCAAGCGCAAGGGCAAGCCGCAGCACGTGTCGAAGTAGGGTATCTACCTGAACGCGGCCACGGTCAGGCAGGGTTCTCTACGGCGCCCCCTCTTTCCGGCAGAGGGGCGCGAGGTGAAGCGTGGACTTGCCACCCCTTCCGCAGGCAGGCGGGCAAGAAACGGAATGCGCTGTCCTCCATCTCCTGTAGTTTCACGCCAAATCCCGAAATGATGTTGGAGGCGTAGACGTGGACCAAGAGAAGATCGTCGCAGGGCTGGATTGGCAGGCCATTTACGGTGACCTCAACGAGATCGGCGTCGCCGCCACCGGCCCGCTGCTGAGCGACGATGAATGCGCGGCCCTGCGTTCGCTCTATCCGGACGAGACCCGTTTCCGCAGCCATGTCGTCATGAAGCGTCACGGCTTCGGGCAAGGGGAGTATAAATATTTCTCCAACCCGCTGCCCGGCGTAATCGCCGGATTGCGTGAGGCTTTCTATCCGCGCCTCGCGCCGCTCGCCAATGAATGGAACCGGCGCATGGGCATCGACCAACGGTTCCCGGATACGCTCGATGTCTTCCTCGACGAGTGCCATCAAGACGGCCAGCGCCGCCCCACGCCGCTGCTCCTGAAATACGGTCCCGGCGACTATAATTGCCTGCATCAGGATCTCTACGGCGAACACGTGTTTCCAATCCAGCTCGTCATCCTGCTGAGCCGGCCTGGCGAAGACTTCACGGGCGGCGAGTTCGTCCTGACCGAGCAGCGGCCACGCCTGCAATCGCGCGCCGAAGTCGTTCCGCTGATGCAGGGCCACGGCGCGCTGTTCACCGTCAACGACCGCCCGAAGGCGGGAACGCGCGGTGATTACCGTGTCAAGATGCGCCACGGCGTGAGCCGGGTGCGGAGCGGCGAGCGCTATACGGCGGGCATCATCTTCCACGACGCGGCGTGAGCCGGGAAAATCAGGTCGCTTCGGCTATTTCCTGGGACTTCTGCGAGGCTTCGACGACCGCCAGCGCCGTCATGTTGACGACGCCGCGCGACGTGACCGAGGGCGTGAGGATGTGCGCGGTGCGGGCCGCGCCGAGCAGGATCGGTCCGACATGCAGCGCGTCGAGCATCGTCTTGACGGTGTTCAGCGTGATATTCGCCGCGTCGAGATTGGGGAAGACAAGCAGATTGGCCTCGCCCTTCAGGGTCGAGTGCGGGAAGACCCGCTGGCGCTGGCTCTCGTCGAGCGCCGCGTCGCCATGCATTTCGCCGTCGGTTTCCAGGTTCGGGGCAATACGCTTGAGGATGGCCGCCGCCTTGCGCATCTTCAGCGCGCTTGGCAAATCCTTGGAGCCGAAATTGGAATGCGACAGCAGCGCCGCCTTCGGCTCCATGCCGAAGCGGCGGACTTCTTCCGCCGCCAGCACCGTGATCTCGGCGATTTCCTCGGCGCTGGGGTCGACGCTGACATAGGTGTCGGTGAAGAAGGTGATGCCGCGCTGCGAGATCAGCATGGAGAGCGCGGAGAGGTCGCAGGTCCCCGTCTTGCGCCCGATGATCAGGTCGACATTGCGCAAATGGCGTTCGTAGCGGCCTTCCAGCCCGCAGATCATGGCGTCTGCCTCGCCCCGCATCATCGAAAGCGCGGCGATCACAGTGGTATTCGTGCGCACCATGGTCCGCGCCGCCTCCAGCGTCACCCCCCGCCGCCCGGCGAGTTGGACGAGAAGGTCGACATAATCGCGGTAACGCGGATCGTCCTCGGGATTGACGATCTCGAAATCCTTGCCGGGGCGGATCCTCAGCCCGTAGCGCTGCAACCGGGTCTCGATGACATGCGGGCGGCCGATCAGCGTCGGGGTCGCGATACCCTCTTCCAGCACGACCTGTGCGGCGCGCAGGACGCGTTCATCCTCTCCATCGGCGTAGATGACGCGCTTTGCCAAAACGCTTTTCGCCGCGGAGAAGACGGGCTTCATGATCAAGCCGGAACGGAAGACGAAGCGATTGAGCCGATCGACATAAGCGTCCATGTCGGCGATCGGCCTTGTCGCGACGCCGCTTAGCGCCGCCGCTTCCGCGACTGCTGGCGCGATACGCAGGATAAGGCGCGGATCGAAGGGCGACGGGATCAGGAAATCCGGCCCGAAGATCGGCGTTTCGCCCGAATAGGCGCGGGCCGCGACGTCGGATGGCTCTTCGCGCGCCAGCGCCGCGATCGCCCGCACCGCCGCCATCTTCATCTCTTCGTTGATGGCGGTGGCGCCGCAATCCAGCGCCCCGCGAAAGATATAGGGGAAGCAGAGAACGTTGTTGACCTGGTTGGGGAAGTCGGAGCGTCCTGTGCAGATCATCGCGTCGGGTCGCGCCGCGCGGGCCACTTCGGGCATGATCTCAGGCGTCGGGTTCGCCAAGGCCAGAATAAGGGGCTTCTCGGCCATTTCGGCGAGAAGGTCCGGTTTCAGCACGCCGGCGGCCGACAGGCCGAGGAAGACGTCGGCGTCGCCGATCACGTCGGCAAGCACACGCGCCTCGGTATCCTTGACGTAGGGATCCTTCCAGCGGTCCATTTCCTCGACGCGGCCCTTGTAGGCCACCCCGTGACGGTCGGTGACCCAGATATTGTCATGCCTGGCCCCAAGCGCGACAAGCAGGTTGAGGCAAGCCAATGCCGCCGCGCCGGCGCCCGACGTGACGATCTTGACGTCCGTCAGCGATTTGCCGGCGAATTCCAGGCCATTGAGCACGGCCGCCGCCACGATAATGGCCGTGCCGTGCTGGTCGTCGTGGAAGACCGGAATGGCCATGCGCGCCTTCAGCCGCTCCTCGACCTCGAAGCATTCGGGCGCCTTGATGTCCTCGAGGTTGATGCCGCCGAAGGTCGGCTCGAGCGCCGCTACGGTCTCGACCATGCGGTCGATCTCCGGCGCATCCATCTCGATGTCGAAGACATCGATGCCGGCGAACTTCTTGAACAGGACCGCCTTGCCTTCCATCACCGGCTTGGAGGCGAGGGGGCCGATATTGCCGAGACCGAGCACGGCCGAACCATTGGACACCACGCCGACCAGATTGGCGCGGCTGGTGTAGTCGGCCGCCAGGCCCGGCTCGTCGCGGATCGCCAGGCAGGGCGCGGCGACGCCCGGCGAATAGGCAAGCGCCAGGTCGCGCTGGTTGCCGAGCGGCTTGGTCGCCTGGATTTCGAGCTTTCCCGGACGCGGATGCTTGTGAAAAAACAGCGCCGCCTCGTCGAGGTCGGAGAGCGCGACCTTGCTGGCCGGAATATCGTTCATCTGCCGCGCGCTCCGTCCGTGCCGAAAGCGCGAATTATCGCGCCACGACTTTCTGGGTCTGTTCGCCGAGCCCCGCGACGCCAAGATGCATCGTGTCGCCATTCTTGAGGAAGACCGGTGGCTTCATGCCGAGCCCGACGCCGGGGGGCGTTCCCGTGGTAATGATGTCGCCCGGATCGAGAACCATGAATTGCGACAGGTATGAGACTACGTGGGCGACGCCGAAGATCATCGTCGAGGTGGTCCCCGTCTGCATGCGCTTGCCGTTCACGTCGAGGAACATGTCGAGGTTCTGCGGGTCTTTCATCTCGTCGGCGGTAAGGATCCAGGGGCCGAGCGGCCCGAAGGTCGTTGCGCTCTTGCCCTTCATCCATTGGCCGCCGCGCTCGGCCTGGTATTCGCGCTCCGAAACGTCGTTGCACAGCGCATACCCGAACACATGGTCGAGCGCGTCCTTTTCCTCGACATAGTCGCAGCGCTTGCCGATGATGACGGCGAGTTCGACTTCCCAATCGAGTTTTTTCGATCCCTTGGGCATGAGCACGTCGTCGTTCGGCCCGGAAAGGCAGTTCGGCGCCTTGGAGAAGATGATCGGCTCTTTCGGGATCGCCGCGCCGGTTTCCGCCGCATGATCGGCATAGTTCAGGCCAATGGCGATGAAATGTCCCGTCCGGGCGATGGGTGAGCCCATCCGAACCCCTTTGGGAGCGGCTGGCAGCGAGGACAGATCGGCCTTTTCCAGCTTCTGTTTGAGAGAAGGGGAAATCGTGGCGGGCGTATAGTCGTCAACCAGCGAAGACACGTCACGGATAGCCCCGCCACTGTCGATTACACCAGGTTTTTCACTGCCGCTTTGCCCAAATCTTACCAGTTTCAAGGACTTATTCCTCTCTATCGATGTTTTGCTTTGATAAATGCCGTGCGCGTTCAGAATGCGCTGTTGTAGAAGCCACCGTCCAGAACCAGATTCTGCCCGGTGATATAGCCGGCATGGCCAGAGCACAGGAAGGCGCAGGCCTGGCCGAACTCTTCCGCCGTGCCCAGCCGCTTTGCCGGCACCGTATCGGCGACGCGCTCCATCTGCTGTTCTTCGGTAATGCCGGCCTTTTCGGCGCCGAAGCGCAAGGTCGAGCGGATGCGGTCGGTGTTGAATTTTCCAGGCAGGATATTGTTGATCGTCACGTTTTTGGCGGCGACCGTGCGCGCCACGCCGGCAAGGAACGCCGTCAGACCGGCGCGCGCGCCGGAAGAAACGTCGAGGCCGGGAATGGGCTGGTACACCGACAGCGACGTGATGTTGACGATGCGTCCGAAGCCGCGCTCGGTCATGCCGTCAATCACGGCGCGGATCAGTTCGATGGGGGTGATCATGTTCTGCTCGACGCCGGCCAGAATGGCGTCGCGGTCGATCTGCGCGAAGGGTTTCGGCGGCGGTCCGCCATTGTTGTTGACCAGAATGTCGGGCGAGGGGCAGGCGGCGAGAATCGCTTCGCGTACGTCCGGTTTCGATACGTCGCCCGCGATCTCGGTCACCTTCACGCCGAAACGGTCGCGAATTTCAGCCGCCGTTGCCGCCAGCACCTTCTCGTCGCGTCCATTGACGACGAGGTCGCACCCGGCTTCCGCCAGCGCCAGGGCGCATCCACGTCCAAGTCCGCGGCTCGACGCACAGACAATTGCCTTCCGGCCTTTTAGTCCGAGATCCAACAGATTTCCTCCCATTGGGTTTCGCGGCAAGCTATCCCGAGAGCCTGCATCCTGACAACCGCCATAAGCCTTTGCCAATGATTGCGCTACCCATAGCGGCGCTGGGTCACTATGCGGCTGGCCGTTTCTCGATGTTTAAGGCCGTTTTTAGCGCGCAGAGGGCATGCTATGGCTCGAATCGTAAATGGCCGCGAAATCGCGGCCACGCCAATGGCCATCCATGTCGCTCGAAACACCGCCTTCCACGGAAAATCTGCCGCCGCTGCCGCCCGGGCAGCAGATAAAGCCACCCCATTTCGAGCTGCGCATGTCGCTTCTCTATGCGACGGTCTTCACGCCGAATGGTTTTCATCTTCCTTATTTCCCGCTTTGGCTGCGGCATTCCGGCTTCGGTCCCGAGGAGATCGGCGTTCTGCTTGCCGCGCCGATGTTCGTGCGCGTGGTGGCGGGGCCGACGGTCTCCGCGCTTGCCGACCGCGCCCCCGACCGCGTCCCGGTGCTTCTGGCGCTGGCGCTTTGCGCCGCCATCTCCGCCTGCGGCTACTTCATCGCGCCGACCTACGCGCTTGTGCTCAGCGTCTCGCTGGTCTTCGCGCTTTTCTGGGGCCCGCACAGCCCGCTTGCCAATTCGCTCGCGCTTTCCGGCGTCAGGCGCTACGGCTCGGAATACCCGAAAATGCGGGTATGGGGATCGGTTGCCTTCCTGATGGCGAATATCGGCGGCGGATGGGTTCTCAACCGTGCCGGCGCCGGCGCCCTCCCCTATCTCCTGGTCGGAGGGCTCGCCAGCATCGCGATCATGTGTCTGTTCGCGCCACGGCTTGGGCGTCCGCGCCTCCCCGCCATGATCCCCACGGACGTGCTGCCACGCGCCGCGCCGGTCTTCCGCAATCCCTACTTCGTCTTTTTTCTTCTGGCCGCGTCACTCACCCAGTCCAGCCACGCGCAGATTTACACGTTCGGCACGATCTATTGGGAATCAGTGGGCATCGGGGGCACCGCCATCGGTTTCCTCTGGGCGTTTTCGGTTATGGCCGAAGTGGCGATGTTCGCCGGGTTCCGCCGATTGTTCGGACGCGTGTCCTCGCCACTCGTGCTGGTGATCGGCGCGGCGGCGGCCACCATTCGATGGGCGGCTACCCCGCTGATCTGGCCGCTTGGGCTAGGCCTGCCTGGATTCTTCCTGGTGCAGGGGCTGCACGCCTTCTCCTTTTCCGCCAGTTTTCTGGTGACGCAGAGGATGCTCGCCGAAACGGTGCCCGAAGAGCGTATCGGGGCGGCGCAGGGAGCGGCCTATTTCGCCAACAACATGCTGCTTGCCGTCTTCACCCTTGCGGCGGGCCCGCTCTTCCGCGCGTTCGGCCCGGGAAGCTTCGCCGCGATGGCCGGGGTTTCCCTTGTTGGTCTCCTCCTGGCGCTGGCATGCATTCGGTTAGCCCCAGAGCGCCGGCTCGGGCGGCGCCACGGAGGAGCCGCTATAGACCAGACCCGGTGAGCGGTCCGCCGCCAGAAGCAGCGGCCCGTCGAGATCGACGAAATCGGCATCCTGCGCGGCGACGAGGGCAGGGGCCATGCCGAGCGATGTGCCCACCATGCACCCGACCATGACACGGAAGCCGAGGGTCCGCGCCCGCCGTCGCAAGGCGAGCGCCGCCGTCAGGCCCCCGGCCTTGTCGAGCTTGATGTTGACCGCGTCGTAAAGGCCGACGAGACCGTCGAGATCACCGGAAGAATGCACGCTCTCGTCGGCGCAGATGGGAACGTCATGGGCGATGTCCCGCAGGATCGAATCCCGGCCTGCCGGCAGCGGCTGTTCGATCAGTTCGACACCCCAGTGGGCGGCGGTGGCGAGGTTGGCTTCGATGTCCTGTTCCGACCATGCCTCGTTCGCATCGACGATGATGCGGGCTTCGGGAGCCGCTTCGGCGACGGCGCGCAACCTTTCGCCGACCGAATCAGCGCCGAGTTTCACCTTCAACAAGGGACGCGCCGAGTGGACTCGCGCCTGCGCCGCCATTTCCTCGGGCGACCCCAGCGATATCGTCATGGCGGTCGTCAGCGGCCGCAATGCCGTTTCGCCGGCGGCGAGGTAGGCGCGCCGTCCCGAGAGCTTCGCGTCCAGATCCCATAGCGCGCAATCGACGGCATTGCGCGCGGCGCCGGCGGGCATTTCCGCCAGAAGCAGGTCGGGGCCGATGCCCGAAGCGACGCGGCCGCGCATCGATTCGATGGCTTCACGCACATTCGCCATTGTCTCGCCGTAACGCGTATAAGGCACACATTCGCCGCGGCCGATGGCGTCGCCTTCGCGAATCACGCAGACGATGACTTCGGCCTCCGTCTTGCTGCCGCGCGATATCGTGAAAGCGCGCGCGAGGGGAAACCGCTCTGATTCTATGTCGAGGGATCGCACCGTACACTCCGCAGTCGGGTTGAATGGCCTTTGAATTGCGTTTCGCCGGCTATCTTGCGGCGATGAATTGCAGATTCGCCACACCTAGATGATGGCGTGGCCGAGCGCTCCGGCCAAGCGGTCAGATTTGATTTCTTTTGACCGATCCTTGCTCTAAGACCAAGTGCATGTTTGGAAAAGCGGCGCATAACGATGGTCCGGTCACGGACATGGCGGATGGAAGCCGTCCGCAAGTTACGGTGACCGAGGAATTGGGCGTCCGCAAGGTGACGCTTGCTGGCGTGTGGACGACGCGGACCGTCGCCGAGCTCGATGCCGAACTGCGCGAACTGGAAACCGCCGAGGACGGCGGCAAGATCATTCTCGACCTGTCCGGCGTTGAAAAGATCGATACCGCCGGCGCGTGGATCGTGGAACGCTTTCTGGCGTCGTGCGCATCGCGCGGTCTGGAGATCGAAATCACGGGACCGTCGGAAGCGGTCTCGACTCTCCTTTCGGCGGTTCACGAAGCGGCGAACGAGAACGATCCGGCGGTCGAGCCCAAGCATGGGTTCGATATTCTTAGCCTGTTCGAGGCTGTCGGGCGGACCATGTACGGCGTGCGCGACGATTTCCTGATGAGCATGAACATGCTGGGCTCCACCATCCGGGGTTCGCAGATGAAGCTCGGCCGCGGTCATGGCGTCAATATCGCGGCGATCGTCAACCAGATCGACAAGATGGGAGTCGGCGCCATTCCGGTCGTCGTCCTGATGTCGTCGATCGTCGGCGCCATTGTTGCCCAGCAGGGCGCTTTCCAGTTGCGCTATTTCGGCGCCGAAATCTTTACCGTCGATCTGGTCGGCATTCTGGTGCTGCGCGAGATGGGTGTGCTGTTGACCGCCATCATGATTGCCGGCCGCTCCGGCAGCGCCATCACCGCCGAGATTGGCTCGATGAAGATGCGCGAGGAAGTCGATGCGCTGACGGTCATCGGGCTTAATCCGGTCGGCGTTCTGGTCTTCCCGAGGATCGTGGCGCTGGTCATCGCGTTGCCATGCCTGACCATCATCGCCAACTTCTCCGCGATCGGCGGAGCCATGTTGACGACATGGCTCTATTCGGGAATTTCGCCGGATGCGTTTCTCGACCGGATGCGTGGCGCCATCGATCTCAACACGATCTGGGCCGGCCTCATCAAGGCGCCGTTCATGGCCATCATCATCGGTATCATCGGTTCGGTGGAAGGCATGAAGGTCGGGGGCAGCGCCGAATTGCTGGGCGGCCGCGTGACGGCCTCCGTCGTCAAATCCATCTTCGTCGTGATCGTGGTCGACGGGATGTTCGCCATTTTCTACGCTGCGATCAACTTTTGACCGAAGGCTGGCAATGAGCGAGGCAGGGGATCTGGAGCAGAGTATTTCGGAGACGCCGAATGAGGATTCCGACATCATTTTGTCGGCGCGGGACATCAATGTTTCCTTCGGCGAAACGCAGGTCCTGAAGGATCTGGCGCTCGACGTTCATCGCGGCGAGATTCTCGGATTTGTCGGAGCCTCGGGCGCCGGAAAGTCCGTGTTGTTGCGCACGATCCTCGGTCTCAACAAGAAGCAGTCGGGCACCATTCGCCTGTTCGGGATAGATCTGGACGAGACGACCGAGGCCGAGCGCATGCTGATCGACATGCGCGTGGGCGTGCTCTTCCAGCATGGGGCTCTGTTTTCGGCGCTCACCGTTCTGGAAAACATCCAGATTCCGATGCGTGAATATCTCGACCTGCCGCAGAAGCTGATGGACGAACTGGCGCGGCTCAAGATTGAACTGGTCGGCCTCTCGCCGGACGCGGCCAACAAATTCCCGTCCGAGTTGTCGGGCGGCATGATCAAGAGGGCGGCGCTGGCGCGGGCTCTGTCGCTCGACCCGGATCTGGTGTTTCTGGATGAGCCGACGTCCGGTCTGGATCCGATCAGCGCCGCTGAATTCGATGAACTGGTCTCCAAGCTGCGCGATACGATGGGGCTCACCGTCTATATGGTGACGCATGATCTGGACAGCCTGTTCTCGGCGTGCGACCGCATCGCCGTTCTCGGCAACAAGAAGGTTTTGGTCGAAGGCACCGTGGAAGACATGCTGGCCAGCGAAGAGCCATGGGTTAAGTCGTATTTTCGCGGAAAGCGGGCGCGCCAACTCGATCTAAAAGCAAGGCCGAAGCTCGGCCACACGTCGCCGCCCCAGGCGGAAAGCAGGGTCTGAGGCATGGAAACACGCGCCAACTACATAGCCGTCGGCATCTTCACAGTCGTCGCGATCCTTGCCGCTTTCGGCTTCGTGTACTGGACCGCCCGCATCGGCTCCTCCGGCGATACCGCGCTGTTGCGCTTTCGCATCGCTGGTTCCGCCGCGGGGTTGGGCAGGGGCAGCGCGGTCCTCTTCAACGGCGTCAAGATCGGCGACGTCAAGCGCGTCTATATCGACCCGACCAACTCGAAGAACGCCGTCGCCGATGCACAGGTCAACCGCGATACGCCGGTGACCACTGCGTCCGAAGCCAATGTCGGCATCGCGGGACTGACCGGCCAGGCCAATATCGAAATCTCCGGCGCCGGCAACAAGCCGGGCGAGACCGGACCCGGCGCGCCCGAGAATGTCTTCGAAAAGGCCGAGAAGGCGGGCGGCGTCGCCGAAATCAAGACCAATCCCTCTGCGGTGACCAATCTGCTGGAGAGCGCGCAGGATATCTTCAAGCGCACCGACTCCGTGCTTACCGGCCTGGAAGGCTTCGTCAAGGATGTCCGGCCGCCGCTGACCCAGACGGTGAAGAATGCCGAGGTTTTCTCGGAGGCCCTGAAAAAGAACGCTGGCGGCATCGACGATTTCCTCGCCAGCGCCGGCAAGCTCGCCGATACGCTGAAAGGCGTGTCGGGCAAGCTCGGCGGTACGCTCGATTCCGCGAAAGGGCTCCTCGATTCGGTGGACAAGACCAAGGTCGCCGATATCGTGGGCAACGTCGATACGTTTACCGATCGGCTGAAATCGGCGTCGAACCAGGTCGACGGGATCATGAAGAATGTCGATTCGACGGTGACATCGGTGCACGACCTGTCAGCTAGCGCCAAGGGCACGCTGACCAAACTCGACGGCACGATTTCAAAGGTGGATGGCGTGGTCGCCGCCGTCGATCCCGAAAGCGTCAGGACGACAATGGCCAATATCAACCAGGCCAGCGGCACGGCGCGGGCGGCGATCGCCGATGTGTCGAAGGTCGCGGTGAAGATCGGCAATCACGCCGATGATGTCGACCAGATCGTGCAGAATGCGAAGGAACTGACGCAGCGGCTCAACGACGCGTCCGTTCGCGTCAACGGCGTGCTGGCCAAGGTGGACAAGCTGCTCGGTTCCGGCGATGCAAACGGTTTGGCGAGGCAGGCCACCGATACGCTGAAATCCATCAAGCAGGTCGCCGATACGCTCAATGCCCGCATCGGCCCCATAACCGATGGGCTGGCCCGCTTCTCCGGGCAGGGGCTGCGCAACGTCGACGATCTGATTCAGGAAAGCCGCCAGGCCGTCACGCGTATCGAGCAAGCTGTGGACAACCTCGCCCGCAATCCTTCAAGCATCCTCACGGGCGGCCAAAGCGGCAGCGTCCCGCGGTATGACGGGCGCAACCGGCGTTGACTTTGATGACACGCAACCCCAAGACAGAAACATGCGGCAGCAGGGACCACGGCGTTCTGGCGCGTGGTGGAAACCGAGTGAGATTGAAAAATTACCTGGCGGCGGCGGCGCTGACGCTTTTTCTACCGGGCTGCGCACTTCTCGGGGGAGGATCGCGGCCTCTCGCGACCTACGACCTCGCGGCTCCGCAGACGGCCAAATCTGGAAAGCGGGAGCACCGGATTTAGGTGCTCGTCGCCGAGCCTTCAGCCATCAAGTCGTTCGATAGCGAGAATATCGTCATCGAACCCTCGCCGGGCATGATCCAGTATCTCAAGGGCGCGCAATGGGCGGATCGCCTGCCCAAGGTTATCCAGGCGCGGCTGGCGGAGACATTCCAGAAATCCAGCCGGTTCGGTGGCGTTGGCAAGCCCGGCGAGGGGCTGGCGATCGACTATAAGATCACGGCCGACATTCGCGCTTTCGATATCCGGCTCGACGGCCCGACGCGCGCCGATGTCGAGCTTTACGTTCGCGTCCTGAACGACCGCAACGGCGTGGTCCGAGCCGAAAAGCTGTTTTCGGCCAGCGCGCCGGTTTCGGGCGCTGGCAACGACGCCTTCGTCAAGGCGCTCAATCAGGCTTTCGGGCAAGCCGCTTCCGACATTCTGGGCTGGTCCGCTTCGGTCATGTAGAGCGGGCCGCCCTGCGAAGAGCGGCCCTCATGGCGTCAATTTCAACGGGTTGCTTGATTTTAACGGTTGCTTCACGGCAAATCCGCGTGAGCGGCGTGAGCTTGCGCTACCTGCCGCCAACTGAAACGAGCGGCCCGCAACCCAGTGAAACGCAACGCTTGGCGGCGGGGCGAAATGAGCGCGGCCCGCCGCCGGCCAATATTCGATCAGTTCAGTCGGCCCGCGGCATGCGCCAGCATGGTATAGACCTTACCGGTGTCCGAGGTCAGGTAGGTCTGGGTCATGATGCTGTCGCGGTCGCCGCGGCCGACGTCGTTGAGCAGCTTTTCGAAATCATCGCAGTAGCGGTCGACGGCGCTATGGAATTCGCTGTCGGACTGATATTTGCGCCGGATTTCATCGAACGTCTGCTGGCCCTTCAGCGTATAGAGCCGGCGGGTGAACACGTTGCGTTCGCCGCGCCGATAGCGATCCCAAAGCTCCACCGACGCATCGTGATCGATGGCGCGGGCGATATCGACCGAAAGCGAATTCAGCGACTCGACCACATGTAGCGGCGAACGCACCTGGTCGGCGCCGCGTGGCGCTGCTTCCGGCGCCTGGGCGGCTTCCTGCTCCTCACGTGAGGCGCCGCGCAACAGTTCCCGTACCCAACCCCCGCCAGCGGCCTGCTGGCCCGCGTCACGGGGCGACGCCCGGCGTTCGTCCTGAGCCGGGAGCCGCATTGCCGGCTCGGCAACAGGCGCGCCGCGGCGTTCCATGGCGGGCGGCTGAGGCGCGGCGACAACCGAACTCTCGGGCACTGCGCGCTGTTCGCTGGAAGTAGGCGACGCCGGAGCCGGCCTTGACGGGCGGTTACCGCCTTTTTCTGAAACGTCGAACGCGCGCCCCGACTTCGAAACGATGTCGGACAGTTCCTTGAGCGCGTTGATCTGCTCGGATACGGCGCGGCGCATCGCTGTCGTGGATTCCTTGGTCTCCTGCGGAAGATCGAGAACGCCCTTTTTCAGTTCGGCGCGTGTTTCCTCGAGTTCGCTGCGGATCGACCCGGCGGTTCGCCGCATTTCCACCGTGGCATCGGCGAAGCGCTGCGCGGCTGAATCGACGACTTCCGAGATCGCATTGCGAATCTGCTCGGTCGATTGGCGGGTGCGCCCTTCCGCTTTTTCAAGCGCCCGGCCGACCAGATCCTCGAACGAGCGCATGACGCGTTCGATGTCCTCGGATTTTTTCACGAGACCGACCGCGAGTTCCTCCAGGGCGGATTGGCGGTCGTCGAGCGTGGACGCGAGATTGGTCTGAGCCGAACCCAGCAGATCCGAGGCGCTCGACAACACCTTGCCATGCTCGTCGAAGCGGCTGGCGATGGAAGCGATCTCCTTGAGCGTCTGGGACGAGAGTTCACTCAGCTTGCCGGTATTGGCGTCGATCAGGCGAGCCGAACTCGAGAAGGTTTGCGCGGCCTTTTCGGTGGTTGCGGCGAAATTCTGCGTCGAGCCGGCGAGCTTCTCGTCGATCCCGGAGAGATTCGTTGCCGCCTTCTCGATCAGTTCACCGAGCATTGAATTGGACGAAGACAGGCGATCGATCAGTTCGCTGACACTGTTGGAAAGGCTGCTGCGCGAACTTTCGACCGCCGCCAGGGTATCCGCCGTGCGGTTGGCCAACGCGTTGATTAGGGCCGCGTTTTCCGTACGCAGGCGTTCGCTGGCGCGTTGGGTCGCCGCTTCGAGGTCTTTCTGCAATTCACCGCCGCTCGCAGCGAAACTGTCGATCAGCGGTTTTGCCGTTTCCTCTAGAATTCGGGCGATGTCGTTCGACCGCGTGGCGAGCATCGTATTCAGCTCTCGCGTATGCCCTTCGATTGTCTTCGAGGCTTCATCCGTGCGCTGGCCGATATGTTCGTTGACCGCCGAGAAGGTCTCGGCGATCGCGTTGGCGCGCGAGACAAGCTGCTTTTCGGCTTGCGCGACCTTCTCCTGCAATTTTTCGCTGATGAAGTCGGCGCCCGAAGAAAGGCGGGCTTCGACGTCGCTGACCTGGCCACCTACGCGGCTGACAAGCTGCTCGGCGGTTGCGGCCAGCATGCGGTCGATGCCGTTCAGCGCTTCTTCGATCGTGCGGGCGCGTGCGTCGAGTTCGGCCGACGTCTGATGGGTGCGAGCCATGATGCGCTGATCGGCTTCCTCGAACGTTCCCGCGACCCCCGCAACGTGCGTGATAAGGGCGGTTGCGGTTTCCTCGGCGCGCGCCACGAGCTTTTTGTCGGCGCCTTCAAACGCACTGGCGATTTCGGCGGTGCGCCGAACCAGGGCGCTCGCGGTTTCCTCGGCGCGCTCGGCGAGGCGCTTGTCCACGCCGTCGAAGGAATTGGCGATCTCCGCCGTGCGTTCCACCAGCGACCTCGCGGTCTCTTCCGCCTTGGCGGCCAAGGTCTGGGCTGTTTCCTCGGCGCGCAGCGCCAACCGCTTGTCGGCTTCGTTGAAGGATTCCAATATGTCGTCCGACCCGGCGCGCAGCGCCGCGGCTGCTTCGCTTACCCGTGACGCAAGCCTCTGGTCGGCATCCTCGAAAGTCGAGCCGATTTCAGTAGCGCGGGCCGCCAGGGCGTTCGCGGTTTCCTCGACACGGCTGACGAGCCGCTGGTCGGCTTCGTTGAAGGCCCGGCTGATGTCCGCGGCGCGTTCCGCCAGCGCGTTGGAGGTTTTTTCCGCGCGCTCCGCTATCAGGCGATCCGTATCCGTGAAGGCCTTGCCCGCTTCCTCGTTGAGCAGGTTTGTGACTTCGAGCACCTTGTCGCGCAACGCTCCGGCGACAACGACCGCGCTGTTCTCCAGAACCCCGCGCACATTGTCGACGCCTGTCGCGAGCGCGTCCTGCATGCTTTGTGTGCGCTCTTCGATGACTCCCGTCTGACGCCGGAAGCTGTCCTCGATCTTGTCGATATCCAGGGCAAGAGCCGAGGTCATCTCCTCGCGCGAGGCGGCAAGCGTCTCGACGTGTCTGGCGAGCGTCGCGTCCACGCTGGCCCTTGTCGCAGAAAGCTTCTCCAGATCGTTTTCGAGCGCCGAGGTGAGCAGGTCGCGACCCTCGGCGAGCTTGCCGATATGCTGGCGCACAGTGACGTCGATGGTTCCGCGCGCTTCTTCCAGCCTTTGAAGGTCGCCGTCGATCGCGCCCGACAAGGATTCGCGGCCTTCGCCGATCTTGCGCACATGGGTTTCGATCGCCGCGTCGATCTCGCCGCGCGTGGCGGCAAGTTTGCCCAATTCCTCTTCGAGCATTTCCTTGATGCGGGAGCGGCCTTCGGCGATCTGGCCGACATGGTTCTCGACGGCGGCATCGATTTCGCCGCGTGTCTCGGATAGCTTGTTGAGATCGTCCTCAAGCGCGCGCCGCATGATATTGCGGCCTTCGACCAGCTTGCCGACATGGCTGCCGACAGCGGCGTCGATTTCCCCTCTCGCGTCGACGAGCTTCTGCAAATCCTCGTCCAGCATGCGCTTGAGATATTCCCGGCCGTCGGCGAGCTTGCCGACATGGCTGCTGACGGCAGCGTCAATCTCTCCGCGCGAATCCACCAGTTTCTGCAGATCGGCTTGCAGCGCCGAGGAAAGTTGTTCGCGTCCGCTGCTGAAATTGGCGATCTGGCGCTCGACGGCTTCGTCGATTTCCTGGCGCATTTCGCTGATCTTCGCCAGGTCGGCGGCGATCGCGTCGGCCGTCTGCTGACGGCTCTGCGAGAGCGTTTCTATCATGCCGTCGCGTCCATCGGCCAGCATCTGCGCATGTCCGGCGATGATCTGATCGATGGCGGCCCGGGAATTGTTGAGTTTGCTGAGATCGGCTTCGAGCGCGCTCGCCATCGATTCGCGGCCGGACAGAAGCCGCGTCGTGAAATCGTCCGCACGCGCCTCCAGCATGGAAGAGGTGGACGATACGAGTTGTGTCAGCTCGGTGCCGATGGTCGCCTTGCCCTCGTCTATGACGGAGGCGAGGTCCTGTTTGCCGGTGCTGAAGGCGGTGGCGATTTCGCGGGCCCGCTCGATCAGCGTGTCGTTGATCTGCCGCGCGCGCGCCTCGAGCGCCGCGTTGAGCTTCTGCGTACCCGTATCGAGCGCCTCGGCGCGCGTTTCGAATTCGCCGATGAGGGACTGGCCGCGCTCGGCGAGCGTTCTTTCGATATCCGCCAGCCGGGCGTCGAATTCGGCGGTCAGTGTTTTCGTCGCGCCACCAAGCAGGGAGGCCATGCCGGTCGTGCGCTGGTCGAGTATTTCCGAAAGGGAGCGGCCGGCTTCGTCGGCACCCTGCTTCAACGAAGCGATGCGGGTGTCGAGCAGGTTCGCAAAAGCTTCCCCCGATGTGCTGATGCGGTCGGAAACGGAATCCATCCGCTCGGCGATGCCTTCATTGATCGACGCGCTGGAATTGTTGATTCGGTCGATCAGCCGGTCGCCCGACTCCGAAATGGTCGTGGCCAGCTTGGAGGAAGCGCCGAGAATGTTGTCGCGGATATTTTCGCTCGCAGCCCCAAGTTCGCTGTGCAATTGTTCATGTGCGCCGGCGATGGACGCCCGGACGCGCTCGGCATGGCTGACGACCGCGTCGCGTTCATTGCCAAGACCGTCAACCAGCGTGCGTATCCGCGTCTCGTTATCCGAATAGGCGCGCTCGAGTTCGTTGACCTCGGTGTGGACAAGTGTTTCGAGTTCAACCGCGCGCGCCAGGGTGCGCTCAATACCTTCGCCCATCGCCTGCACTTCGCGGCGGACCGCCTGGCCGACCGACATGACCCTGTCCTGGGCCAGATGCTCGGGTTCCGCGAGCCGGAAGGCCACCTCGGTCATCGAGCGGGCGACCATGCGCATTTCCTGCGCGCGGCGCACCATCACCGCGAACGCCCAGAAAAGGATAATGGGCAGAACGATGCCAATGCCGAGCGCTATCGCGTAGGGCGCTTCGAGAAGCTGGCTGATCGTCCGGATGCGCCAGATCTGCGGCGCGAACAGCAAATGTCCAAGCACGAGGCCGCCGGCTATCCAGGCCACCGAGAGGACCGCGACAAGCCAGTATATCGTGCGCGGCGCACGCCGGTTCATCTGCGCCAGCAGGGACCGATAGTCCTTCTGGCGGTCGTCATTGGCCGGGGAGCGGGCAGGTTGCGCGGCGGAGGCCGGCAACGGCGCCGCCGGGCGCAATTCGGCGACGGGTTTCGCCGGCTGCGGCGCTTTTGCGGCTGGCGCCGGCTTTGCGGCCGGCTTGTCGGCTTGCCTGGCTTCCGAAGCGGCGACGGAGGTCGCGGCCTTCTGGGCCTTTTCCTCGCGCACCAGTTCGTCGGCGGCGCGCGATATCTGCGCCTCGAGATCTTCCATGGACGCCGCGATATCAAGGTCGCTGTCGCCGGCGGCGGGGCTCAGATTTATATCCAGCGCGTCTTCCAACTCGCGAGCCACGTCGCTGTCGATATTCTGTAGGGATGTCGTTTTGCGCGCCATGCCGCCGGTGTCCTGTGCTTTTTGTTACGCGGAACCGTCTCGAGAGACGCCTCGTCGCCCGCGTATGAGGCTTATTTTTGACCAGTGTATCGTAGTAAGGCCCCGGCTTAAAGGAAACCCGCATTTCCCGCGATGGGTAAAAGTTTAAACATAGGGTTAATAGGAGCGTGATCCCCTGAAAATTGCATTTCCCGATGAAACTTCGCGTTAACTGGCGGCGTTAACCCGATATGCACGCGGCGTGCCTAGCCTCGTTCAGGGACTGCACTCAGGAGGGCAATCGAATGCGGGCAAACGAGGCGGAGGCGGTGGCCTTCACGAAGCCGGGTGGCGAGTCGTGCGGAGCGGCCCGAAGCCGGCCGATCGATCTGGCCCATCTTGGACGCCAGACGCTCGGCGACAGGGCCGTCGAAGCGGAAGTTTTGTCCCTGTTCATGCATCAGACGATGACGGTTCGCGACCAACTGGCGGGCGCCTTGCCGGACGAGCGCGGCAAACTCGCCCATGGGCTGAGGGGAAGCGCGCTGGGCATCGGCGCATTCAGCCTCGCGGACGCCGCCGCCGCCATCGAATCACAGCCCGGCGAGAAGCCGCTGCTCAAGACGCTTTACCGCCGCATAGAGGAAGTCCGCGACTTCATCGCTGCCATCAGCCGCTGAGCTGTGCCGCCACCTGCGATTCCATACCATTGGCGGGGCAGTTGACTTGGCGACCGGATTCATTATTTCGGCGAGGCCGCTCTTTTTTCCTAAAAATGCTCCCCGAGATCATTGATGACAAAGCTTTCCATCATTGCCTTTGACGGCACGCAATTCGATATCGACGCCGAAAATGGCTCGACCGTCATGGAAAACGCAGTCAAGAACGATGTGCCGGGCATCGAGGCGGAATGTGGCGGCGCGTGCGCCTGCGCGACCTGCCACGTCTATGTCGACGATGCGTGGACGGAGATCGTCGGCGAACCCGAAGCGATGGAGGAGGACATGCTCGATTTCGCGTTCGACGTGCGGCCAAGCTCCCGCCTTTCCTGCCAGATCAGGGTGCGAGACGAACTCGACGGCCTGATCGTGCGCGTTCCCGAGCGACAGGGCTGAACGTCCGCCATTCCGGCGATATTCCCGTATCCGATGCCGGTTCTGAAACAGCATTCCGGGCGCGCCGCGCCGAGGATCACTCCATGAGCGATGTCACTAAAACCGATATTCTGGTCATCGGCGCCGGCCCCGTGGGCCTGTTCGCCGTGTTCGAACTTGGCCTTCTGGACCTCAAATGCCATTTGATCGACATCCTCGACCGGCCGGGCGGCCAGTGCGCCGAACTCTATCCGGAAAAGCCGATCTACGACATCCCGGCCTGGCCGACGATTTCCGCGCAGGGGCTGGTCGACAAGCTCTTGGAGCAGATCGAGCCGTTTCATCCGGGCTTTACGTTCAATCGCATGGTTTCGGGGCTGGAGAAGCTCGAAGACGGGTCTTTCCGGCTCACCACGGATGAAAACGAGGTTTTCGAGGCCAAGGCCATCGTCATCGCCGCTGGCGGCGGTTCCTTCCAGCCCAAGCGCCCGCCCATCCCCGGCATCGAGGAATATGAGGGCAAGAGCGTCTTTTACTCGGTCCGCCGCATGGAGGATTTTCGCGGCCACGATCTGCTGATCGTCGGTGGTGGGGATTCGGCGCTCGACTGGACGCTCAATCTGCAGCCCGTCGCCAGCAATGTCGTGCTGGTCCATCGGCGGGCGGAGTTTCGCGCCGCGCCCGACAGCGTCAACCGCATGTTCGCCCTGCACGAGGAAGAGAAGCTCGGCTTCCAGATCGGCCAAGTCACCGCGCTCAAGGGCGAGGGCGGTCAACTGCGGGCGGCGACCGTCAAGGGTCCGCATGGCGAAGTCGAGGTCAAGGCGACCCGCCTGTTGCCGTTCTTCGGCCTGACCATGAAGCTGGGGCCGATTGCCGATTGGGGTCTCAATCTGCATGAAAACCTCGTTCCGGTGGACACGGAGAAATTCCAGACCTCTGAATCCGGCATTTTCGCCGTGGGGGACATCAACTGGTATCCCGGCAAGCTGAAGCTGATCCTGTCGGGTTTCCACGAGGTGGCTCTGATGGCCCAGGCGGCCAAGCGCTACATCAACCCGGGCGAACGCATCGTCTTCCAGTACACGACCTCCTCGACGAGCCTGCAGAAGAAGCTCGGCGTCGCCGGCTGACCGCTGAGCCGGCCGTTTTCTCTCTCCGCAGCGCCCCATCGAGCCTGCGTCGGACGCTTCGCGTAGGGGCAAAGGCATCCCTTTGGCTTTGCAAGCTTTCGCCGGGCACTCTAGATTGAGCGGAAGTCGTGCAAATCGGGGGGAAGCTGTTGGATCGTATCTGGGCCAAATACTACCCCGCCGGCGTCCCGGCCAACGTCGATATCGAGCAATATCGATCGGTTGTCGCACTGCTTGAGGAAAGCTTTTCAAAGTTCCGGAAAGAAAAAGCTTATGTCCTGATGGGCAAAGCTCTCACCTATGGGGATATCGACAATCTCTCCGCCGCGCTGGCAGCCTATCTCCAGGGTCTCGGACTGACCCGCAACGACCGCGTTGCGATCATGATGCCCAACGTCCTGCAATATCCTGTCGCTGTCGCGGCAATCCTTCGCGCCGGGTTCATCGTGGTCAACGTCAATCCGCTCTATACGTCGCGAGAACTGTCCCACCAGCTTGTCGATTCCGGGGCGAGGGCGATCATCATCCTGGAAAATTTCGCGGCGACCCTGCAGCCCATCATCAAGGACACGCCGGTCGAGCACGTGATCATGGCCAGCGTTGGCGATCTGCTGGGATTTCCGAAGGGGCCGATCGTCAATTTCGTGCTGCGCAAAGTGAAGAAAGCCGTGCCGGCATGGTCGCTGCCGGGCGCGGTAAAATTCAACGCGGCGATCGCCGCGGGCCGCAAGCAGACGCTGCAAAAGCCGGACATCGAGCCTGGTGACGTCGCGGTGCTGCAATATACGGGCGGCACGACCGGTATTTCCAAGGGCGCGACCCTGCTTCACCGCACCATCATCGCCAATCTGCTGGCTTCGGAAGCCTGGATGATGCCGGGCCTGAAGCGCAATCCCATCGAAGGCCAACTGACGTTTGTCTGCGCGCTGCCGCTCTATCACGTCTTCGCGTTCATCAGTTGCGCGCTGCTCGCCCTTCGCACGGGCGGCCTCAATATTCTCATTCCCAACCCGCGCGACATCCCGGCGACCGTCAAGGAGATCGCCAAATACAAATTCCACGCATTTCCGGGTGTCAACACGCTGTTCAACGCGCTGGCCAACAATGCGGCATTCGCCCGGCTCGATTTTTCGCAATTGCGGATCGCCAATGGCGGCGGCATGGCCGTGCAGGAAGCGGTCGCCAAAAAGTGGCTGGCCGTCACCAATTGCCCCATCGTGGAAGGCTACGGGCTGTCGGAGACTTCGTCTGGCGTAACCTGCAATCCAACCGATTCCGATGGCTATTCGGGCACGATCGGCTTGCCGCTGCCGAATGTCGATATCCGCATCATCGACAATGACGGGCGGGACGTGGCGCCGGGCGAACGGGGCGAGATCGCCATCAAGGGGCCGCAGGTCATGGCCGGCTACTGGCAGCGGCCTGCGGATACGGCGGAGGCGATGACCGAAGACGGTTACTTCAAATCCGGCGATATCGGGTTCATGGACGAGCGCGGTTATATCACGCTGGTCGATCGCAAGAAGGACATGATCATCGTCTCCGGGTTCAATGTCTATCCGGGTGAAATCGAAGGCGTCGCGGCGGCTCATCCCGGCGTCGCCGAAGCGGCGGTGGTCGGCGTTCCGGACGAACATTCCGGCGAGGCGGTGATGATGTTCGTGGTGCGCAGGGACCCCAGGCTGACGCGCGAAGCACTGGCCGATTACTGCAAGGAGAACCTTACCGGTTACAAAAGACCGAGATACATCGAATTCCGCGACGAGCTTCCACACACCAATGTCGGCAAGGTTTTGAGGCGGGAGCTGCGCGAGGAGGCAATGAAGACAAGGAGTAATCCGCAATGAATGGCAGTGGCGAGATGCGGTCCACACCGGGCCGCAGCTTTGCGGACATGAAATCGCTGGTCGGCAGCGACCTTGGCATTTCGAGCTGGGTTGAGGTCGACCAGACCATGATCGACCTTTTCGCCGAGTGCACGGGCGATCGGCAATGGATCCATATCGATATCGAACGCGCCAGGCGTGAGAGCCCGTTCGGCACCCCGGTGGCCCACGGTTACCTGACGCTCTCGCTGTTGCCGGTGATGAATTACGAGATCGGCGCGGCGCCCGATGGCGTGGCGATGGCGGTCAATTACGGCCTCGACAAGGTCCGGTTCCTGACGCCGGTCAAGGTCGGCTCGCGGGTAAGGCTGCATTCCCACCTCCTGTCATTCGAGGAGAAGGGACCGGGCCGATTCCTCATGAAATCGCGCCAGACGGTGGATATCGAGGGCGAGGACAAGCCGGCGCTGGTTGCCGAGACGCTCTCGCTGCTGGTGGCGGCCTGACGAGGCGGGCCGCTACTTTACCGGCACTACATCCACGGATTGTTCCGTCTTCTGGCTGCCGTAAGTCATGAGAACGCCGATGATCGGCGCGGCGTCATCGTAGTCGCGGCCGTGGGCGACCGCGATATGGTCGATGCCCACGGGGACGGCGTTGGTCGGATCGAATTCGCGCCAGCCGACAGTCTTGCCGCACCAGGCGCGCACCCAGGCATGCATGGCGTCCGCTCCCTCGAGCTTCTCCTTGCCGGGCGGAGGGTTGGTGCGCAGGAATCCCGAAACATAGCCCGCCGGAATGCCAAGCCCCCGCAGCCCCGCTATCATGATATGGGTAAAATCCTGGCAGACGCCGCGTCGTTGGGTGAAGGCCTCGCCGACAGGCGTATTTACAGTCGTCGCCTCAGTATCATAGGTGAAGTCGGCCTTGATGCGGCGGCAGAGATCGTCGATCCCGCACAGCACCGTCGAGCGTCCCCTGAAGCTCTTGCCGGCATAAGCGGTGATCGCCGGTTCCGGGTGTACGCGTGGACTGACGCCGAGAAAATGGTGCGGCGAATTGGGCGCAAGCGACAGGATCGAGAGCAGTTCGCGCACGATGTCCTCCCGGTTTGGCGACATGTCGGCCATTACGTCTTCTTCGTCCACGCGAACCCGCGCCGACATGCCGACGGCCAGCATGTCGTGCTGATCGCGGTAGGCGATGCCTGTCACGGTATTGCCGAAAAAGTCCGTCGATTCACTCTGTTCCGGCGGTTCGGGATCGAAAGTCAGCGAGACGGCGATGACACGCTGTCGGCCCGGAATCGACAAGGGCTTGACGCGCACGAGATGATGCCCGCCCGCGACCGGTGATTCATATTCGTAGTCGAGCCCGAGGCGAATGTCATAGAGCATCAAGAGTGCAGCCGAGATTCCTGGATCTCATTGGCGAATAGCATGCCGTTGGGCGAGGCGGTAGCGTCCAGGCCCAAAGCCCGGCGGTTTCCCGGCCGGCGCCGTCGCCCGGACCAGATTGCCATGGCCTCAAGGGAAGCGAGACAGGAGCGGACTTCTTTGCCGGGCCGCAAACTGCTATGAAAATGGTAGGCTCGAATGGCGATGGGCTCACCGCGCAACAGGGGGGAACAGATGGCTGACGAACAGATCCGGTTTGACGACGGCGCCGCCTATGAGCGGATGATGGGGGTATGGAGCCGCAGCGTCGGAGAAATCTTCCTGGACTGGCTGGCTCCGGATCCCGGCCTGAGATGGATCGACGTCGGCTGTGGGAACGGCGCTTTCAGCGAACTCCTCATCGACCGCTGCGCGCCTGCCGAAATACAGGGCGTCGATCCGTCAGAGGCCCAGCTTGCGTTCGCCCGGGAACGGCCGGCGGGCCGCAAGGCGAAATTCCAGATCGGCAACGCCATGGCGCTTCCCTTCGACGATGGGCGCTTCGACGCTGCCGTGATGGCTCTGGTTCTGTTCTTCGTGCCGGAACCGGCCCGCGGTGTCGCGGAGATGGTCCGGGTGACCCAGCCCGGTGGCTCGGTCTCGGCCTATGTCTGGGACATTCCGGGGGGCGGGCTTCCCATGGAACCGATCCAGGCGCAGATGCGCGCGGCCGGCCTGAAGCCCCCGCTGCCGCCGAGCGCCGATGTATCGCGCCTGGAGACTCTCCGCCAGGTCTGGATCGACGCGGGACTGGAGGGGGTCGATGCGCGGGCCATCACCGTCAGCCGGACCTTCGCCGATTTCGACGAATTCTGGAATATCACGACGGGCATGGCCAATATCGGCGGGATGATCGCGTCGTTGCCCGCGCCCGACGCCGGTCTCCTGAAAGAGAGGGTTCGAGGGACCATGCCGGTGGATTCGGCGGGCCGGATCACCTACTCCGCCATGGCCAACGCGGTGAAGGGGCGAAAGCCGGTATAGCCGCGCTCATCCGGCTCATCTCGATCGGGATAGGGCCGCGATACAATGAGACGGCTGCCGGATGGCGAGTTGTGCTCCCGGCGCGCCCGTGAACCTGTCAGGCCGGCAACGCGGCGCCGCCCATTAAATGCCAGCGAACCGGGCGAACCCTGCCGGCGATTTGCCGTTGATGCCTCTGTTCCAGCGCGACGGCGCCCCAAACCAGACCGAAGAGCATGTAGACGTGTCGCCAATGGTCGATGTCGATGATGGTTCCAAGACCGATATGGCTGACCAGCACGACGTAGGCGCAAAGAAGATAGGGTTGCCAAGGGCGATCCCTGAGCAGGATCCGGAAGCCGGCGGCGAGCGTCCACAGCGTCAGCGCCAGGAACGCGACGAAGCCGAGCCAGGAATAATCGAGCAGCGCCTTCAGCCAGATGTCATGCGTGTCTTCCCCGAACATGCGACCGAAATTCAACGCTCCGATGCCGAGCGGGTGTTCCAGCGCCATTTGCAGGCCCAGACCGTAACGGGCGAAACGGCCGAGCCGTGCGCTGTCATAGGATTGTTCAAGCTGCGCGCGCGAGTGGAAGAAGGCTTCCATTCCCGGTATCTGCAAGATGGCGATAACGGCGAGCGCGACAATGGTGACGGCGAGGATCGCCATGATCACGATCTTCAGCCGGAACCGCCCGCTGTTGCTTTGCAGAAACAACGCCGCCGTCAGGAGGATGAACGATACCACGAGCACGCCCCACGCGCCGCGCGAGAAGGAAAGGAATATTCCAATCACCAGAATCAGGAGCGGAGGTGACAGGAGCAGTAGATTGCGTGGGCGCCCCGCAAGAATCCGGTGCAGAAGGTAGACTGCGGGCAGCGCCAGAAAGGGACCGAAGACATTGGGGTCCTGGAATGCGCCCATGGCGCGGCTGTAGCGGGTGAACATGGCGGCGCCGGGAAAGGCGTGGAAGTATCCCAAAATGCCAAGCGTCGCGGTGGCCACCGCCGCGGTCACCCAGGCCGCGAAGATCAGCGGATAGAGATCCGGTCTCGATTCGAGGACGGAAGCATAGAAGATCGCGGTCAGGGCCAGAAAGAACGAGACGGCGAGGTAAAAGGGCGTCTGGTAGAGGACGTCCATCTGCGTCATCGCGATAAGCCCGCCGATATCGAACAGGACAAGCAGCACGATGAGCGGCGTGATGGCGCGCGAAATCCGCAACCCGAACAGCGCCCACACCGCCATCAGCGCCGCCATGTAGATATCGTACGGGGCGGGTTCGTCGATGACGAACCCGGACAGAAACACGCCAAAAAAGACCGCGACTGAAGTGATCAGGGCGATCAGCTTGGCGTTCACCGCGCCATGCGGGACATCATGTGCGATCGCGCTCAATAGGCGTTATCCGTGTTGAGCAGCCTGACCGGCGTCAACAGCAGGATCTTGAGATCGAACCAGAGCGACCAGTTCTCGATGTAGGCGAGATCGTATTCGGTGCGCATCCTGATCTTCTCGTCATTGTCGATTTCGCCGCGCCAGCCATTGATCTGCGCCCAGCCGGTAACGCCCGGCTTCACACGATGACGCGCGAAATAACCGTCGACGACCTCATGGTAGAGCCTGTTATGCGACTGCGCCGTGATGGCGTGGGGGCGTGGACCGACCAGCGAGAGACTGCCGAGCAGCGAATTGAAGAATTGCGGCAGTTCATCGATCGACGTCTTGCGGATGAAGCGGCCGACGCGGGTCACGCGCGGGTCGTTCTTGACCACCGCGTTGCGCGCCGTCGGGTCGCACTGGTCGGTGTACATGGAGCGGAACTTGTAGACGTCGATGATCTCGTTGTTGAAGCCGTGCCGCTTCTGCCGGAAGATCACGGGCCCCTTGCTTTCGAGTTTGATGGCGATTGCCGTGGCAAGCATGACCGGCGCGAACAACGACAATGCCCACCAGGCTGAGAAGGATGTCGAAGGCGCGTTTGGCGACGGAATCCCATTCATTGATCGGCTTGTCGAATATATCGAGCATCGGCACGGCGCCGATGTAGGAATAGGAACGCGGCCGGAAGTGCAGGCGGTTCGAATGGGCCGAAAGGCGGATGTCGACCGGCAAGACCCAAAGCTTCTTCAGCATCGAGAGAACACGCAACTCCGCCGTCATCGGCAGTGAAACTATGAGCATGTCGATGCGGGCGATACGGGCGAATTCGATAAGCTCCGCGATATTCCCGAGCTTGGGATAGCCCGCCACGAGCGGCGGCGAACGGCGGTCGTCTCGATCGTCGAAGATGCCGCAAATGCGAATGTCGTTGTAGGGTTGCTGTTCGACCGTGCGGATCAGCGCCTCGGCGTCGCGGCCGCCGCCGACGATGACCGCGCGGCGCTCCATGGCGCCGTTGCGCGCCCAGCGCTTGACGAGCCGGGCGACGACAACGCGCAGGGCCAGAAGAAGCGCGAGGCCGGTCACGAACCAGCCACCGAACCATACGCGTGAGAAATCCGACGAAATCTTCAGGAAGAAGCTTGCCAGGGCAAGGAGCGCGAAGGTTCCCGACCATACGATCAGCAATTTGCCCATATGGGCGAAAGGCTGGCGTAGCGTCGCCATCTGATAGGCGTCGGTGAATTCGAGGAGGATGACGGCCAGAAGGGAGCCGGCGATGATGGTCGCGGGATATTCCAGGGACAGGGGGACGGCGCCGACGTAAATGGCGAAGAGCGCCAGCCCGGAAAGCATGATCAGGCCGAATTCGATGAGGCGCAGAACGCCGCTGACCATTACCGGCGACATCGTATCGCGCCGGTATTGCAGGGCGATCTGACGCGCGACCGAATTGAGATCTTTCTGATCCCCGATCTTTTCGCCGCCTTCGAACATGCGGACCGCGCCGACTGAAAAGCGGCGCGACGGATCGATTTCGTTCATTTTTCTGCCCACCTGTCCGAAGGTTGGTTAGCAGAAAGCGGCTAAGGAACCCTTGATCGGATTGCTCAAATTGAAACTACTGTGGATGATTGCAGGTCAGAAAATGCTGCCGACAGCTGCCAAATAGGCTTTTTCGATATCAGCCGCCATGACATCCGCGCCAAAGCGCGCGCGAAGATCGACCGCGGGCGGCATGGACGCGCGAAAGCCGGCTTCATCCTTCATGGCCGCCATCATGCGCCCGGCGACCTCGTCGGCGTCGGGTTTAGCCAGCGCGCAGGACCGGGCGCCGAATATCTCGGGAATTCCGCCCACGGCGCTGACGATCATTGGCATTCCGGCTGCAAGGGCTTCAAGAACGATGTAGGGCATCGCCTCCGCGCGGGAGGGGACAACCACGACCCGGGCCAACGCGAATGCCTCGCGCGCCGGCATGGGCGGCAGGAAACGCACGTTCTCGCTCAATCCGAGCCGCTTGACCTGCTGGACGTATTTGTCCCGGTCGTCGCCGGCACCGACCATGACCGCATTCGGCTGGCGTCCGGACAAGCCGCCGGCCTTCGCCAATGCGTTGATGAAAATGTCGGGACCCTTGAGATCGCGCATCATGCCGATGAACAGGAAATCCGCCGCGTCGGCCGCGGCGGGTACGGGATCGAACTCGCTCAGCTTCAACCCGTTATAGACCAGGCTTGAACGGGCGCGGGGTTTGCCGATTTCACGCAGGAAGGTCTGCCGCTCGTAATCCGAGACGAAGAATATGTGATCGGTGCGGCGATCCATCAGCCGCTCGAGCCCGAAGAAGAACTTTCCCCTGACTGTCGCTCCGTCATAATGCAGGCTGCCGCCATGCGGAGAATAAAATCTGCCGGGCAGGTTTCCGCCCAGACGCTGAAGCGTGCCGAACAGGCGTGAATAGGCGCCACCCTTGGCGCCATGTCCGTGCAAAATGTCCGGCCGCAATCGCCGGATAAGGCGAAACGCCCTGAATGCGGTGGCGATGTCGCCGGGCCCGACCTGGCGCTGCATGGGTGTACGGTGAAGGCCGAGCGCGAGCTTGCCGCTCATTTCATCGAAGAGCCTGGCCTCGAAATCGCCGCCCGTCGTGGAATCACAGATGATGCCGACTTCATGGCCGGAGGCGACCTGGGCGTCGGTCAGGTCCCGCACATGGCGGAAGATGCCGCCGATCGGCGACCGAAAACAATGGACGATGCGTAGTTTTCGGGGCACCGCGAACTCCATGCGGCCCTTGGACCAAACAGAACCGTGCCGCTCTTAAAACAGCCGCTCGCGAACGTAGACCGTATCGCCGGGCAGCAATGGCTCGGTCGTCACGACTCGTCCGGTCGCCACATTGCCGTTGATGGTGCGGGTGACATCGACATTGCCCTGATAGGCCCGGGGCGAGAAGCCGCCGGCAACGGCGACGGCCTTTTGCGCGGTCAGGCCAGGGACATAGGAATATTGTCCGGCCGCACCCACTTCGCCCATCACAAAGATCGGACGGTAGCGGTCCACCTCGACGGAAACATCCGGATCGCGGATGTAGCCCTCGCGCAACTTGGCGGCGATGGCCGCTTCCATCTGCTTTACGGTGTGGCCACGCGCCGGGATGGAGCCCACCAGCGGGAAGGCGATGTAGCCCGACTGATCGACGTTATAGGTGTTCGTCAGGCCGTCCTGGCCGAAAACGGTGACGCGGATGCGGTCTCCCGAATCGAGAAGGTACGGCTTTTGCAGCGCGGCATGAAAGGCGCTCGGCGCCGGCTGGTAGCTCGAACATCCCGCCAGAAGAAGAACGGCCATCAACGCGTGGATCAAAAGAGGGGAGCGTGTCATTTCCAGGCAAGCACCTTTGAAAAATGGAGACCGGACGCTATGCCGATGCTGCCCGATCTTATCGTCCTGTTAGGGTTAACGGCCCGTAAAGGGGCGGGCGAGCGGGCGAAATCAACTTGCCGGCTGAGCAATGCCGATAATTTACGACTTGTTCATCAAGACTAAAGGTTCGTTACCCATCTCTTAACGGGGCGGTTACCATAAATGGCTAGCATGATGGCTCTGCATGGGAGTCGTATTCATGTCCGGCATTCAATCCGCAACCAATGATGTCGATATCGATCTTGGCGCGCTGTTTTCGAGCCTGGCCCGACATTGGCTGCGCATCCTTGTTGCCGCATTGGTGATTACCGGTCTCGCCTTCGCCTTCGCCTGGACGGCCACGCCGAAATACAAGGGCGAGACGCGCATTCTCATCGAGACACGGGAATCGGTGTTCACCCGCCCGGACCCGAACGCCGACAGCGATGCCTCCACTCTCGACGAAGAGGGGGTCACCAGTCAGGTACAGGTCATTTCCTCGACCGAGGTGCTGAAGCAGGTGGCGCAAAAGCTCAACCTTGCGTCCCTCCCGGAATTCGACGGATCGAAGCATTTGGGGCCTATCGGCCGGTTGCTGGTGCTGACGGGATTGAAGAACGATCCCAACGAGATCGCGCCGGACGAGCGCGTGTTGCAGGCCATTCGTGACCGGCTGGATGTCTACCGGGTGGAAAAATCCCGCGTGATCGTCATCGGTTTCTCGTCGAGGGATCCGAAGCTTGCCGCCGCGGTGCCCAACGCCATCGCCGATACCTATATCGCCGTCCAGCGCGACGCCAAACTCGAATCCAACAGCGACGCCACCGGTTGGCTCGCCCCGGAAATCAAGGACTTGACGAAGCGGGTCAAGGACGCCGAGGCGAAAGTGGCGGCCTATCGCTCGCATTCGGACCTTTTCCTTGGCGAGAACAATTCGGCTCTGGCCACCCAACAGCTATCGCAAATGTCGACCGAGTTGTCGCGGGTGCGCGCGGCGAGGGCGGCCGCCGAAGCCAAGGCGTTGAGCGTCAAGGCAGCCCTGGCGAGCGGTGGATCGCTTGACGCGCTGCCGGACGTGTTGTCCTCCGACCTGATACAACGGCTGCGGGAAAAACAGGTCCAGCTCAAATCCGATATCGCCGACCTTTCGACGACGCTGCTGCCCAATCATCCTCGCCTGAAAGCGCTTAATTCCCAATTGGCCGATCTCAACCGGCAGATCCGCTCGGAAGCGGAGAAGGTGCTGGCTGGCCTGAGGACCGAGGCCGATACGGCAAAATTGCGCGAGCAGCAGCTTGTTGCGGATTTGAACAGGACCAAGGCCGAATCGTCGCGCGCCGACGAGCAGGGCGTGGAGCTTCGCTCGTTGCAGCGGGAGGCCGCGGCGCAGCGCGAACTATTGGAGTCCTACCTCACGCGCTATCGGGAAGCATCGTCGCGCCGGGACCGCAATTACCTGCCGGTCGATGCGCGTGTCTTTTCACGCGCCACGGCGCCAGCAGAACCCTATTTTCCCAAGCGGGTTCCAATCGTTGGCGCGGCGTTCGTCTCCTCTCTCCTGATCATGGCGGTGGTGACACTGATGCAGGAACTGTTTAGCGGCCGCGCCATGCGCCCGGCGCAAGGACAGGGATTCGGACCCGTGAGCGAAGTGACGATGCCCAGGGTGCGTGGACGCTGGACCGGGTCGGCGCCAGCGGCGCTCGATGCAGGGGCCGCCGCCGTGACCGGGCAGGGCGAAGTCTCGATCGAACGGGCCGCCGAAAGGCTGATTGCGGGGGGCGCCTCGCGGGCCATCTTCGTCTCGCCGGAAGGCGATGAGGCGGCGGCGGCGTCGGTGCTGGTGGCGCGCGAAGTTGCCGATGCAGGATTGCGCGTTCTCCTCCTCGACCTGACGGCATCCGGCGCGGCTTCAACCCCGATGCTGGAAAGCAACTCCTATCCGGGCGTCACCAATCTTCTGGCGTCCGAAGCGCAATTCACCGATGTCATTCATGCCGATCTTTATTCGGATTGCCATGTCATGCCATCGGGCACCGCCGATGCCGCGCAGGCCATGCGGGCGGTGGACCGCCTGCCCATCATCTTGAACTCGCTGACCACCGCCTACGACGTCGTGGTGGTCGAATGCGGACCCACCGATGCCGACAGCATCCGCCGCCTGGTTGCCGAGGGATCGGAAGTGCTGGTCAGCGTCATCGACAGCAGCGACGCGAATGTCATGGAGACGGCGGCCGCCCTCGAGGCCGGGGGCTACAGCGATCTCGTTCTGGTGACCCCGGCCGGGCATTTGCCGACCCATCCTCCGATGCCCGACAGAAGCGCCGCATAGCGTGCGAAGAAGAAGGCGAAGCGCCCGGCAAAGGCGGTACTATTCGTGTGCCGCCGGTTTCGAACTGGCCTTGCCGCGGGCCATCCGCAGCAGCCGCCACGCCAGGGGCGTGTTCTTGACGAAGCTCTTGGCGCGCGTCTTCGCGCGCCGGATCGCCGCCGCTACGCCGCCCTTGGCGGTCAATGGAACGACCACATCGAAATGCCTCGTTTCGATATCGCACCAGGTGCGCTTGTAGGGCTCGTCTCCGACGCTGAAATCGAAGATTTTGAATCCGTCCGAGCAGGCCTGCCTTATATCCGTGAAAAAGAGAAACTCGCCCGGGCTGGCGGCGTAGAGATCGTCTTCCGCGAAGCCCACGAAGTCACAGACCATGCGGTCATCGACGCAGCTATATCCGGCGACAGCCCGCAATTTACCGCCCACTTCGAGACCGCTGAGAAGGAAGGGAGGCCTTTCCGCCTTGAGCGCGTCGGTGAATAGTGCGCCGAAGAAGGCCTGAATTTCGGGACCACCGAAAACGTCAGCGACGCCCATCTTCCTGAACCGGGCCTGTTTCATGGCGAAGAATGCCGACAGCAGCGCGGAGACGTCCTCGGGGTTAGTGGCACGGAAGCATTTGAAGCCCCCCGCCGCCTCGAATTTGCGCAGTTGCGAACGGTTCTTCTTGCGCTTTCTCTTGCCGCTCGACCGTTCCAGCAAGGCGTCGAATCCGCCGGCGAGATCGGCGGCCAACGCGACATTCGGGCTGGCCATCGCTGGAATGGCGTCCAGTGGGTTGCCAAGGTGAGACAGGCTGTGCGCCAGTCGTTCCAGCGCCACGATATCGATGTCGGGCCTGGTTTTCCCGACCGCGCGGAAGAGCCCGGCGAGTTCGTCGATCCTATTCGGTGACGACCGAAATTCGGATGTTGCGGCGAAGAAATTCCCGTTTGCGTGACTGCCGCCCGGTATGCGGGCCACCCCGAAAGGCCCATGCCTTACGATTTCCAGAGGCATCGCGAATGCCGGGGCTCCATCATGCAGAATGAAGGCGATGAGACAGTGCGGATTGGCATGTTGGGCCCACGCCGCCACCCATTCGGGATGTTGAGCCGCCGCTACGGCGGTCGCGCCGGCGAAGTGCGCGTAACTCGCGATAACCCCGGAAGAAACGGGCTTCACGGAATAGGTTGTGCCGCCCAACGTGGCCGGCTTGCCGGAGCCGCTGGAGACATCTTCGGTGCGGCTCGCGAAAAAGCCCTCCGTTGTGTCAACCATCCTTCAATCCTTGGCGCGGTAGCATGTCCGTTCGCGTCAGTGCAGCCGCGATCTGCGAGGCCACGTATCTAGCCCTAAAAGGTGAAGGAATGATCGACAGGAACGAGGCGTTGCGCAAGCTTGCCATGAACGTGGCGCGCTATAGCGGCATTGCGCCGCTCGCCCGGCCGCTGATGGGAGGCGTCGGCGCGATCCTGATGCTGCATCACGTCGGATCCACCGCTGCCGGGGCGCTCGGTCTCAATGAACATCTGACTATCGCGCCGAATTTCCTCGACCAGGTCATCACCCTCATGAAACGCATGGGATATGTCTTTGTCGACATGCACGAAGCGGTGCGGCGGTTGACGACGCAACCGTCCGGCCCGCGTTTCGCGGCAATCACCGCCGATGACGGCTATCGCGACAACTGGACGGAAGCGCTTCCGGTTCTGGAAAAACACTCGGCCCCGATCACCGTCTATGTATCGCCGGGTCTGGTCGACGGCTCGGTGGATGTGTGGTGGGAACTCCTGGAAGACGTGGTCACGGCTGCGCCGGCGCTGTCCATGACCCTGAAGGGCAGGCGGCTTGCCTTCGATTGCCGCACCTCGGCGGAGAAGCGCGCGGCCTTCTTCGCCATAATGAAGCATCTTAACGAAGACGTTGCCGAGGAAGACCAGCGCTCGGCGCTGCGCGCGCTTGCCGGTTCGGCTGGCGTCGACGCCCGGCATGTCGGCCGCAGTAACCTCATGGACTGGGACGAGGTCCGGCGGTTCGCGCTGCATCCCCTCGTGACGATCGGCGCGCATACGGTGCACCACTACAATCTTCGCCGTCTTTCGGACGAGAGGGTGCGGCGGGAGATGGTCGTCGCCGCGCGCCTGATCTCGGAGAGGACCGGAGCGACGCCGGTGCATATGGCGTTTCCCTATGGCTTTCCCGCCGCCGTAGGGGAACGGGAAGTGAGACTTGCGGCGGAGTCCGGGTTCGCCTCGGCGGTGACGACCCGCCACGGGCTGCTCAGGCCGGAACACGCGAAGCATTTGTGCGCGCTGCCGCGCATTTCGCTGAACGGGCGCTACCAGAATCTCGGCTATGTACGCACGATGCTTTCGGGCGTGACCACGCCGATGGCCAATGCCGGGAAGCGCCTGGTGACGGTCTAGGTTAGCCCTAACCCTTGAGCAGTTCCGCCGCCTCCGCCGCGAAATAGGTCAGGATGCCGTCGCATCCGGCGCGCTTGAAGGCGAGCAGGCTTTCCATCATGGCGCGCTCGCCATCGATCCAGCCATTTTGCGCCGCCGCCCTTATCATCGAATATTCGCCCGAGACCTGGTAGGCGAATGTCGGCATGGCAAATTCATCCTTGAACCGGCGGATGACGTCGAGATAGGGCAGGCCGGGCTTGACCATCAGCATGTCCGCGCCTTCCAGGATGTCCTGCTCGGCCTCGCGCATGGCTTCCTCGCTATTGGCCGGATCGACATAGTAGGTCTTCTTGTCGCCCTGGAGCACGCCCTTGGTGCCGATCGCCTCGCGATAGGGGCCGTAGAACGCCGAGGCGAACTTGGCCGCATAGGACATGATCGCCACATCCTGGAAACCGTTGGCGTCGAGCGCGTCGCGGATGGCGCCGATGCGGCCGTCCATCATGTCGGAAGGGGCGATGATGTCGGCGCCGGCCGCCGCCTGCAGGACAGCCGCCGCGGCTACCTGCCGCGACGCTTTCGTCGTTGACGACGATCGCCGTCGCGCAAAATGCCGTCATGACCATGGCTGGTGAACGGATCGAGCGCTGCATCGGTGATGATGCCGATATCCGGAACGGCTTTCTTGATGGCGCGCGTGGCGCGGTTGATCAGATTGTCCGGGTCGAGGATCGCCGAGCCGGTCGCGTCGCGCAGCTTCATGTCCACATTGGGAAAGGTCGCGATCGCCGGTATGCCGAGCTTTGCCGCCCGTTCCGCCTCACGCACGGCCACATCGACACTGAGGCGGAAAACGCCGGGCATAGCCTCGATCGGCTCGCGGCGGTCCTTGCCCTCGACAAGGAATATTGTCCAGATCAGATCGTCGACGGTGACATGGTTTTCGCGCACCATCCGGCGCGACCAATCTGCCTTGCGTGTCCTTCGCAAATGCCTTCCGCCAGTAATCTCGTCGACGCTGCGGCCGCCGGCCGGCATTTCGCGGCTCATCCTGTTCATGGCTCGATCTCCGTGGGCGGCCTATTAACACACCCCGAACGCATGACCAATGCGGTGGTTTGCGACGTTTCGCCCGACGCTACCCTGGTGTTCCATTGCTCGAGAGGAGTTGCGCCACGCCACGCATGGCCGCGCGAAAGGCTTGGTCGAAGCTGCCGGCGCGGACCTGCCAGATTGCGGTCTGGTCGCCGGAGAAGAATCGCCATTCGGAAATCCATCCCGGTTCCCGGTCGCTCCAGACGATCAGGCCGGCAAGCGCCTGGCCGCCGCCGCCGGCCTCGTCCGCCATGGCGTCAAGCGCCGGCAGTCCGATGCGCGGAAGGCTTCCGGCGCTGATGCCGTCGCGGCGCAAATTGGCGGCGACGGGAAAGCGGACGGGAATCGCGACCTGGGCGGCGACGTCCGTGAATGCCTCGCGCATGGCGGAACTCTCCCTGCCGGCGTTGGTCACGATGAAGGCGGAAGGACCGTTCCGTGCGGCAAGAAAAACCGTCACGACGGGCCGCGGCGTCAACCACGGCTTGCCGCCCAGCAAAGCGAGTAGCGGATCGATCGTCGCCGGCGTGAAATCGCATGTCAGGTCGTAGGGCCGGTCATGTGTGCCCTGCTCGTCATGAACAGGGATACCCGCCATGCGGTCGTGATAGTGGAAGGCGGCAACATAATCCCCGGCCTTGGCGATCATCGGCGCGAGGCCGGGACTGTCGAGAAGGCGCGGATCGCCGGAAACCTTGACGAGGACGTCGCGCAAGCACGCTGGAAACCCGGTGCGCCGGCCTTCCTCTCCCATGCCGGTGACGATCGTCGTGGCCTGATAGAGAGCGGCGCCGTCCGCGTCAGCGGCGCGCCCGGTGCCAGACCAGACGGATGCCAACGAGAGAAAAAGCAAGCCGAACAGTTGCTTCATCGGGCGCATGCAAGCCTCTCCCAAGCGCCCATGCAAAGCGCAACGGGACACGTTTGGCAATAGTTTGGATATCGTCTTGCGGCATTGACGATATGCGGTGGCCTGCGTAGCACTCCCTTGGGGCTGATACGCAAGGGATTCTCTCACGATGGATTTTGGCGGCGGCGATGATATCCGCTTCGAGCGGGTCGCGAAGGCCGGCATTGTGACATTGACCCGGCCCAAGGCGCTCAACGCGGTCAACCATCGCATGGTGAAGGCGCTTTCCGCCGCGCTCGCCGCCTGGGAGCATGACCGCTCAGTCGAAGTGGTGATTGTGAAGGGCGAGGGCCGCGCCTTTTCGGCGGGCGGTGACATTCTGGACATCTACGAGGCGGGAAGGGCAGGGCGGCCGCCCTTCGATTTCTTCGCCGAGGAATACCGACTGAACGCGCGGATCGCCCGCTATCCGAAGCCTTACGTCGCGCTGATCGACGGCATTGTCATGGGCGGTGGCGTCGGCGTCTCGTTTCACGGCTCGCACCGCGTCATGACGGAAAACGCCGTCTTCGCCATGCCCGAAGTCGGCATCGGCTTTTTCCCGGATGTGGGAGGCAGCCACATCCTTCCCGATCTCGGAGGCCATTTCGGGCTCTATCTCGGGCTGACGGGCAACCGCATCCGATACGGCGACGCACTCTGGTCGGGCCTTGCGACCCATACGGTCGAGGCGGCCTATCTCGGTGGATTGATGGAAAGGCTCTGCGATACAGGCGATCCGGGATTGGCGCTGCGTGAAATCTTTCGCGCCGCCCCCCGCGAAACGGATGCGGCGACGCTGCAGGCGATCGCGTACCATTTTTCCAGCCCCTCCCTCCGCGAGGTCCTGGCCAGCCTTGAAGAGCATGCGCCCGACAACGCTTTCGCGGCGGAGACGCTGGCGACGATGCTCAAGCGCTCGCCGACAAGCCTTTCCGTTGCTTTTCGGCAAATACGCGCGGGGCACACCCTGTCGATCGAGGAATGCATGCGCATGGAGTTTCGCATTCTGAAGCGGATGCTTGTCGGACACGATTTCTACGAGGGTATCCGCGCCACCATCATCGACAAGGGATCGGCTCCGGCCTGGCGTCCGGCGTCGCTGTCGGGCGTCGAGCCGAAGGATGTAGATGCCTATTTTGCTCCGCTTGACGCCGGGGAGCTGGTTCTGTGAGCTTCGATGCACAAGAGAGGCGCATCATTGGCCCGACGGTATTCGAAAGCGCCTTCGAATGGTTCCAGCGCATCATCGCGCTCTACTGTCTAGTTTTCGGCGTCTTCTACTGGACGCGGCTGGTCGGCGTCTATCCCGGGCCGCTCTGGCGCTTCGACCTGATGCCGGTGCACTGGCAGGTCGCGGCTACCATTCTGGCAGTCTTTTTTCCGTTCGCCGCGATCGGCCTGTGGATGCTGTCTTCCTGGGGGCCGGTCATCTGGTTCATTTGCGCGGCGACCGAATTCGTCATGTATGGGGGCATGCCGGAATTGTTCGGCCGCGTTGATCCAATTCTTGTCTGGCATATGGCCGTGGCGTTTATCTATGTCGGCTTTCGCCTCTTGATATTCTTTCAAAGACGTCAGGCGGCATTGACCGCCCATTAGTCGTCTTTCAAGTCACCTCTGTGTAAGCTCCTGTTAAGCTTGGCGTTTAAGTCGAATTTTAGATGTATTCGATAGTGTCAGGGCTAAGGTGAGAAACAAAAAAATCACCGGGCGTCAACAGAGAGGCAAGTATCATGATCAATACGCGTCAGGCGGCGAAGCCCGCTGTGGAGAATGACGATCAGCGTCAGGCGATCCGCTCCCTTTATCTTGAATCGCTCCAGCTCGTCGAAAGGCTGCACCGCCGGCTGCTCGACGTGGTCAAGGACGAATTCGACCGTAACGGCCGTTCCGACATCAACGCCATCCAGGCGCTGCTGCTCTTCAACATCGGCAACGCCGAACTGACGGCGGGCGAACTGCGCTCGCGCGGCTACTATCTCGGCTCGAACGTCTCCTATAATTTGAAGAAGCTCGTCGACCTCGGCTTCATCAACCATCAGCGCTCGCGCATCGACCGCCGCTCCGTTCGTGTCAGCCTGACGGAGAAGGGCCAGGAAGTGGCCGAAGTCGTCGCCGGTCTTTATGAGCGCCATGTCGGCTCGATCGAGCAGGTCGGCGGCATCAACTCGGACGAGTTCCAGCAGATGAACCGCGTGCTGCAGCGCCTCGACCGCTTCTGGAACGATACGATCGCCTATCGGATGTGATCGTAATGCCGATATCCGGCTGTTGCGCTTGGGCAACGCCATCCGACATTATTGAGCAACCGGCCAGCCAATCGCGCCGGTTGCTTATCTTTTGAGCGGTCATCACGTGACTGTGTGGACTACGGCCAAATTGCCGCCATATTAGAGTGAGAGCGGAACAGGCTTGGGTTAGCTACGTACAGTTCAAATGCTATCGTCGGCTGGAACCCGAAACCTGCGTGGCGTTTTGGTAGAGTGCGGGCGGGTTGTGTCTTGTAGACGTTGCTTGGCTAACTTGCGCCCGTATGGCCGGGCTTGGACTGCGCATTTAGTTTGCGGATTTCCGCGGATCGCAGGACGCCGGTTCAAAAGAGAGATGTGTCTGGAAAAACATGAAAACCAATCGCCGTTATTTCCTCGCTGGAGCCGCCGCGTTGGCAACAGGAGCCTGGACGGGTTCGGCCTGGCGCAAAGCGCCATCGACGAAGTGCTGGGTTCGCCGCGACGCGGTAACTGGGATACCAGTTCGACGCGCGGGGCGCCAACAGCGAAGGCAAGGTTCGACCAATCTGCCGATCTTCGCGCCCGCAGACGGCGAGCCTACGTCGAACAGGCGATCGCAGCAATATTCCAGACATCGTCGCGCAGGGCGGCTGGCCGTGGTGCCGGGCCAACCAAGAAGCTGCAGCTTGGCGTATGCCGATCCCGCTGTCGTGGTGTTGCGCAAGCGCCTGATGATCTCCGGCGACCTGTCGACCAGCGCCGGCATTTCGCCGACATTCGACACCTATGTGGATGCCGCGCTGAAGCGTTTCCAGGCGCGCCACGGCCTGCCGGCGGACGGCGTGCATCGGCAAATACACCTATGCGGCGATGAATGTGTCGGCGCAGGTGCGCCTCGGCCAGCTCGAGACCAATCTGGTGCGCTTGCGCTCGATGTCGGGCTTCCTCGGCAACCGCTACGTGATGGTCAACATGCCGGCCGCGCAGATCGAGGCGGTCGAGAACGGCCGCGTCGTCGCTGCGCCACACGGCCATCGTCGGCAAGATCGACCGCCAGACGCCGATCCTGAACTCGGCGATCAACGAGATCATCGTCAATCCGTACTGGAACGCGCCGGTGTCGATCGTCCGCAAGGACATCATCCCGCTGATGCGCAAGGATCCGCACCTACCTTGCCAACAACAACATCCGCATCTCTCGGCCCGGACGGCAACGAGTCGACCCGACGACGATCGACTGGTCGACCGAGGACGCCACGAAGTATCCGTTTCCGCCAGGACCCGGGGAAGATCAACGCGATGGCCTCGGTGAAGATCAATTTCCCGAGCCCGGACGACGTCTACATGCACGACACGCCGCAGCAGAGCCTGTTCTACAAGCTGATGCGCTTCGATTCCTCGGGCTGCGTGCGCGTGCAGAATGTGCGCGACCTCGTCACCTGGCTGCTGCGCGACACGCCCGGCTGGGATCGCCAGCGCTTCGAGGACACCATCAAGAGCGGCGCAGCACGCCGGTCGCAGCTGGCCGACCCGGTGCCGGTCTATTTCGTCTACATCACCGCCTGGTCGACGGGCGATGGCGTGGTGCATTTCCGCGACGACATCTACGGCCGCGACGGGGTGCGACGAACTGCAGATGTCGCAGCGCGCTCTGAGGGCGCTCGCCCGGTCATCTTTCGATAGATGGAATGCATCTGACGAGGCTCCATGGCGACAAGGCCGTGGAGCCTCTTGTCGTTGCGAGGCGCATCGACTGTCGCAGTCCGTATCGCGAGATTTCGCGGCGGCGAACGTGGCAGTGCCCAATGCAACTGTGTTAATGCGCGCCCGTCGATATCCGCAACGCAAGGTTTTTCGCCCAATGGCTGACCGCGACCGCCGCCTCAAGCCACGCCGATCGCTTCTTCAGCACGCCGCTTGAAGAGCGCGATCCCGAGATCTTCGACGCCATCCGCACCGAACTCGGCCGCCAGCGCCACGAGATCGAGCTGATCGCCTCGGAGAACATCGTCTCCCGCGCCGTGCTCGAGGCGCAGGGCTCGATCATGACCAACAAGTATGCCGAGGGCTATCCGGGCAAGCGCTACTATGGCGGCTGCCAGTTCGTCGACATCGCCGAGACCTGGCGATCGAGCGCGCCAAGAAGCTGTTCGGCGTGCAATTTCGCCAATGTGCAGCCGAATTCCGGCAGCCAGATGAACCAGGCCGTGTTCCTGGCGCTGCTGCAGCCGGGCGACACCTTCATGGGCCTCGACCTCAATTCGGGCGGCCACCTGACCCACGGCTCGCCGGTCAACATGTCGCGGCAAGTGGTTCAACGTCGTCTCCTACGGCGTGCGCCAGGACGACCACCTGCTCGACATGGACGCCATCGAGAAGCTGGCGCGCGAGAGCACAAGCCGAAGCTGATCCTCGCCGGCGGCACGGCCTATTCGCGCATCTGGGACTGGAAGCGCTTCCGCGAGATCGCCGACTGCGGTCGGCGCCTATCTGATGGTCGACATGGCCCATATCGCCGGCCTCGTGGCCGGCGGCGTGCATCCGTCGCCGGTGCCGCACGCCCATGTCGTGACCACGACCACGCACAAGTCGCTGCGCGGCCCGCGCGGCGGCATGATCCTGACCAACGACGAGGACGATCGCCAAGAAGATCAATTCGGCCGTCTTCCCGGGCCTGCAGGGCGGCCCGCTGATGCACGTCATCGCCGCCAAGGCGGTGGCGTTCGGCGAGGCGCTGCAGCCGGAGTTCAAGGCCTATGCCCAGGCAGGTCGTCGCCAACGCCAAGGCGCTCGCCGACAGCGCTGCAAGGCAACCGGCCTCGACATCGTCTCGGGCGGCACCGACAACCACCTGATGCTGGTCGACCTGCGGCCGAAGAACGCCACCGGCAAGCGCGCCGAAGCGGCGCTCGGCCGCGCCAACATCACCTGCAACAAGAACGGCATTCCCGTTCGATCCGGAAAAGCCGTTCGTCACCTCCGGCATCCGGCTCGGCACGCCGGCCGGCACGACGCGCGGCTTCGGCGAGGCCGAGTTCCGCGAGATCGGCGAGCTGATCGTCGAGGTGCTCGACGGGCTGAGGCGGCCAATTCCGGACGAGGCAATGCCGCCGTCGAGGCGGCGGTGCAAGAAAAGGTGCGATGCGCGCTGACCGACGCGCTTCCCGATCTACGCCTACTGGCGTCGAGCAAGCTGACGAGGCAGTAGCCATGCGCTGCCCCTATTGCCAGTCACGAAGACACACAGGTGAAGGACTTGCCGTCCCGCCGAAGACGGCGGCGGCGATCCGCCGCCGCCGCGTCTGCCCGGATTGCGGCGGCCGCTTCACCACCTTCGAGCGCGTGCAGCTGCGCGAGCTGGTCGTGGTCAAGAAGTAGCGGCCGCAAGGTGCCGTTCGACCGCGACAAGCTGATGCGCTCGTTCGAGATCGCGCTGCGCAAGCGCAATGTCGATCCCGAGCGGGTCGAGCGCATGGTCTCGGGCATCGTGCGCCAGCTCGAGAGCTCCGGCGAGACCGAGATCCCCTCCGACGAGATCGGCCAGCTCGTCATGGAGGGGCTGAAGGCGCTCGACGACGTCGCCTATGTGCGCTTCGCCTCGGTCTACCGGAATTTCCGCGAGGCCAAGGATTTCCACGAGCTGCTCGGCGAGCTGAGCGGCGACGAGGAGCAGGCGGGCTGACATGGCGCCCGGCGAAGCCGTAGCCGGCGATGCCGAAGGCCGACCGCCGCTTCATGGCGGCCGCCATCCGGCTGTCGCGCCGGCATCTCGGCCTGACCGGCACCAATCCGTCGGTCGGCACGCTCATCGTGCGCGACGACGGCGCCGGTCCGGTGATCGTCGGCCGCGGCGTCACCGCGATCGGCGGCCGGCCGCATGCCGAGCCGCAGGCGCTGGCGGAGGCCGGCGAACTGGCGCGCGGCGCGACCGCCTATGTCACGCTGGAGCCCTGCGCCCATCACGGCCGCACGCCGCCTGCGCCGAGGCGCTGGTCGCCGCGGGCGTCGCGCGGGTCGTCGGCGCGGCGACGATCCCGATCCGCGCGTCTCGGGCAAGGGCTACGCCATCCTGCGCGAGGCGGGGATCGAGGTGGTCGAGGGCGTGCTCGCCGACGAGGCGGCCGATCTGATGGCCGGCTATCTCACTGCGATCGATGAAGAAACGGCCGGAAGTCACTCTGAAGACTGGCGGTTTCGGCCGACGGCATGATCGGCCGCGCGGGGCAGGGGCAGGTCGCCGATCACCGGCGAGGTGTCGCGCGCGCCAGGTCCATCTCATGCGCGCCGAGGCCGACGCGGTGATGATCGGCATCGGCACGGCGCTGGCCGACGATCCGGACCTGACCTGCCGGCTGCCGGGGCTCGAGGCACGTTCGCCGGCACGCATCGTGCTCGACCGCCGTGCGCGGCTTGCCGCGCCGGCTCGAGACTGGCGCGCACGGCCCGGGATGTGCCGGTCTGCTGGCAGCCGGCGCAGGCGGCCGAGCCGCGCTCGCAAGGCCGAGCTCTGCGCAGCGCACGGCGTTCATCTTCCTGGCCGCCGAGAAAGTCGACGGCCGCATCGCGTTGCCGGAACTGCTCGAAGATCTTGCCGCGCGAGGGATGTCGACGCGTGCTTGTCGAAGGCGGCGCGGAGACGGCGCGGCACTTTCTGGCCAAGAGGATCTGGTCGACCGGATCGCGCTGTTCGCCGGGCCCGCAGTAGATCGGGCCGGGCGGCATTGCCGCGCCGATTCGACCGGACGCGCATGCCTGCCGGATTCGCGCTGATCGCGGAGGCGCGCTATGGCGACGACCGATTATCGCGGAATTCGAGGAGGGCAGGCTGATGTTCACCGGCATTGTCACCGATGTCGGCACGGTCGCTTCCGTGTCGCCGCTGCCGGAGGGGCGCGCGGCTCCGCATCGAGACCGCCTATGATCCCGAGACCATCGACATCGGCGCGTCGATCTCCTGCGCCGGCGTCTGCCTGACCGTCGTCGGCGCTGCCCGAGGCTGGCTCGAACCAGCGCTGGTTCGAGGTCGAGGCCTGGGAAGAGGCGTTGCGGCTGACCACGCGTCGCCGACTGGCAGGCCGGCACCCGCATCAACCTGGAACGCGCGCTGAAGATCGGCGACGAGCTCGGCGGCCATATCGTGTCCGGCCATGTCGACGGCATGGCGACGATCGTGGCGCGCGAGGACGAGGGCGAGGCGGTGCGCTTCACGCTGGAGGCGCCGCCCGAACTGGCGAAGTTCATCGCGCCAAAGGGCTCGGTAGCGCTCGACGGCACCTCGCTGACCGTCAACGGCGTCGAGGGGAACCGCTTCGACGTGCTGCTGATCCACCATTCGCTGGAGGTCACCACCTGGGGCGAGCGGCAGTCGGCGACCGCGTCAACCTCGAAGTCGATACCATGGCGCGCTACGCGGCAAGGCTGGCGGAGGCCGGACAGGGCGGCTGAACGCCAGCCTGTCGCCATCGGGCGACGAAGGAATCGAGTCGGCGCAAACCCGGTTTGAAAGCTGGATGCTTGCGCGCTTGGCGCGTTCGGCCTAAGGGACCGGCTCTTCCGGAGACTTCTATGGCCGACCAGAAACAAGCCCGCATCTTCTGATCATCGAGGCGCGATTCTACGATGACCTCGCCGACGCGCTGCTTGACGGCGCCAAGGCGGCGCTGGACGTGGCTGGCGCGACCTATGACGTCGTGACCGTGCCCGGCGCGCTGGAGATCCCCGCGGTGATCTCCTTCGCGCTCGATGCCGCCGAAAGTGGCGGCACGGAATATGACGGCTTTGTCGCGCTCGGCTGCGTCATCCGCGGCGAAACGCTATCATTTCGACATCGTCGCCAACGAATCGGCGCGCGCGCTGATGGACCTGGCCGTCGAAGAATCGCTGGCCATCGGCAATGGCATCCTCACCGTCGAAAACGAGGAGCAGGCCTGGGCGCGGGCGCGCGCGCAACGAGGGCGACAAGGGCGGCTTCGCCGCGCGCGCCGCGCTGACCATGATCGCCCTGCGTCGAGAAGCTTGGAGGCTGAGGCCGATGGCGCCGGACGAAAGGCGAAGCGCCGGCGTCCGCCAGGCCAACAAGCGCGGCGCGGCGCGGCTGGCTGCCGTACAGGCGCTCTATCAGATGGATGTCGCCGGCAGCGGCGTGCTGGAGATCGCCGCCGAATACGAAGCGTTCCGGCTCGGCAAGGAAGTCGACGGCGACAGTTATCGCGAGGCCGACGCGCAATGGTTTCGCGCCATCCTGTCCGGCGTCGTGGAGAACCAGAAAGAGCTCGATCCCGTCATTCGCCAGTCGCTCACCGAAGACTGGCCGCTTTCCCGGCTGGATTCGACGCTGCGCGCCATCCTGCGCGCCGGGGTCTACGAACTGATGAAGCGGGCCGACGTGCCGGTCGCCGTCATCGTCTCGGAATATGTCGATATCGCTAAGGCATTCTATGATGAAGACGAACCCAAGCTCGTGAACGCGGTCCTCGACCGCGTGGCGCGCCGTGTGCGCGGCGAAGGCAAGGGCAAGGACGCGACATGACCGCCGTCGTGTCCCGGTCAGAACCAAGACGCATCGCCTTCATTCTCGCCTCCCTGCAAGCCATCGTCGGGGCCTGCGCGCCGATCGCCATTTCCATGGGCGGCCTTGCCGGACTTTACCTTCTCGGAGCGGACAAATCGCTGGCGACGGCACCGGTCACCGGGTTCAATGTCGGCGTGGCGCTCGGCGCGCTGCCGGCCGCCGCGATCGCCCGCGCGCTGGGCCGGCGCAACGGTTTTATCGCCGGTACGTTTTGCACCGCCCTTGGCGGCGCCATTGCCGCGACGGCGCTCTTTCACCACAGCTTCTGGCTGTTCGCCGTCGGCTTGCTGGTCATCGGCGGCGGAAACTCCTTCGTTCAGCAATACCGTTTTGCCGCGGCAGACAATGCGCCGCCCGAATTCAAGGCGCGTGCTATTTCCTGGGTGCTTGGCGGTGGAGTTTTTGCCGCCATCATCGGTCCGCAGACGGTGATTTTCACGCGCGAACTCTTCGCGCCGATCATGTTTGCCGGATCGTTCGTGGCGATCATCGGCCTGGCGGCGATCGGTGCGATCATTCTGCTGTTTCTGAACATGCCGAGGGATGTTCCGCTCGTTGCGCTGGAAGACCATGAGGCGGCACGGCCGTTCAGCGAAATCCTGGCTCAGCCGCGACTGCTGGTCGCTTTCTTCTGCGCGGTCGGAAGCTATGCGCTGATGAGCTTCGTCATGACCGGCGCGCCGCTCGCCATGGTCGGATGCGGCTTGGGTACGGACGATGCCGTGCATGGCATCCAGTGGCATGTGATGGCGATGTTCGGCCCGAGCTTCTTTACCGGCCGGCTGATTGCCCGCTTCGGCAAGGAAAAGATCGTCGCGACCGGGCTGATCCTTCTGCTGGGCTGCGCCGTCGTGGCGCTGTCGGGCTTGCAACTCTGGCAGTTCTGGACCGCGCTGATATTGCTCGGCGTCGGCTGGAATTTCGGCTTCATTGGCGCGACGGCCATCCTGGCCGAGACCTATCGCCCGTCCGAGAAAAGCAAGGTGCAGGGGCTGCACGATTTCCTGCTTTTCGGCAGCGTTGCTTTCGCCTCGCTCATGTCCGGCCAGATCTACAACGCCTATGGCTGGGCCATGCTGAACTGGATCGTCTTTCCCGTGGTGGTAGTTTGCCTGCTGGCGCTGGGAGGACTGGTCGCCATGCAGGGTCGTGCCGGACTGGCGGCGGGGGAGTAGCGACCCGGCGCTCCACCGTATGGATAAGGCGAAAGCCGGGCAAAAACCGAACAAATCCTTGACGTTCCGCGGTTCGTTACGCATAAGCCGCGGCGAAGGGCCGGATTCTGTCAGGGTCTCCGGCCCCATTCGTAACGGTCCGGGAGGGGTTCCATCGGACCACATCAAGGGAAATGACAATGCTTTATGTCGTCATCGCCTGCGGCCTTGTTTCTGTCCTTTACGCCATATGGGCGACACAGTCGGTGCTTTCGGCCGACCAGGGCAATGCGCGCATGCAGGAAATCGCCGGAGCTATCCGCGAAGGCGCGCAGGCCTATCTGGCGCGCCAGTATACGACCATCGCTATCGTCGGCGTCGTCGTGCTTCTTCTGGCCTGGTGGCTGCTTTCGATCACCGCCGCGATCGGCTTCCTGATCGGCGCCGTTCTTTCGGGTCTCGCCGGCTTCATCGGCATGAACGTCTCGGTTCGCGCCAATGTGCGCACCGCGCAGGCCGCTTCCCACAGCTTGGCGGCGGGCCTCGAGATCGCATTCAAGTCGGGCGCCATCACCGGCATGCTGGTCGCCGGTCTCGCGCTGCTTGGCGTCTCGGTCTATTATCTGGTCCTGACCCAGTTCATGGGCCTTGACCCGGCGAGCCGCGAGGTTGTCGATGCCCTTGTCGCGCTCGGCTTCGGCGCTTCGCTGATCTCCATCTTCGCCCGTCTCGGCGGCGGCATCTTCACCAAGGGCGCCGATGTCGGCGGCGATCTCGTCGGCAAGGTTGAAGCAGGTATCCCCGAGGACGACCCGCGCAACCCGGCAACTATCGCCGACAATGTCGGCGACAATGTCGGCGATTGCGCCGGCATGGCCGCCGATCTGTTCGAGACCTACGCGGTGACGGTCGTCGCCACGATGGTTCTAGGCGCCATCTTCTTCGGCGGAAACGCCGTGCTCGGCAATGTCATGCTGTATCCGCTGCTCATCTGCGGCGTCTGCATCATCACCTCGATCATCGGCATCTTCTTCGTCAAGCTCGGCGCAAATGGCTCGATCATGGGCGCGCTCTACAAGGGCCTTATCGCTACCGGCATCCTGTCGATCGTCGGCCTTGCGGTCGCCAATACGCTGAGCATCGGCTGGAGTGACGTCGGCACCGTCAAGTCGCTTTCGGGTGGCGCAGACGTGGTCGTCAACGGCACCGATCTGTTCATCTGCGGCACTCGTCGGTCTGGTCGTGACCGGCCTGATCGTGGTGATCACCGAGTACTATACCGGCACCAACAAGCGGCCGGTGAACTCGATCGCGCAGGCATCGGTGACCGGCCACGGCACCAACGTCATCCAAGGCCTGGCCGTGTCGCTCGAATCGACCGCGTTGCCGGCCATCGTGATCGTTGGCGGCATCATGGTCGGCGTTCCAGCTCGCCGGTCTGTTCGGCATCGCCATCGCGGTAACGACCATGCTTGGTCTGGCCGGCATGATCGTGGCGCTCGACGCATTCGGTCCGGTGACCGACAATGCCGGCGGCATCGCGGAAATGGCGGGCCTGCCGGCGGAAGTGCGTCATTCGACAGACGCGCTCGACGCGGTCGGCAACACCACCAAGGCGGTGACCAAAGGCTATGCGATCGGTTCGGCGGGTCTCGGCGCGCTGGTGCTGTTCGCCGCCTATTCGAACGATCTGCAGTTCTTTGCGGCGAAGGCGAACGAGGCCGGATCGACGCTGTATCCCTACTTCAAGGGCATCGGCGACGATCTCCTTCGATCTGTCCAATCCCTACGTCGTCGCCGGCCTGATCTTCGGCGGCCTGATCCCGTATCTCTTCGGCGGCATCGCCATGACGGCGGTGGGACGCGCGGCAGGCGCCATCGTGGAAGAGGTGCGCAAGCAGTTCCGCGAGGATCCGGGCATCATGGCCGGCACGTCCAAGCCGAACTACGCCCGCGCCGTCGACCTTCTGACCAAGGCCGCGATCAAGGAAATGATCATTCCGTCGCTGCTGCCGGTGCTGGCGCCGCTCGTCGTCTATTTCGGCGTGCTGCTCATCTCCGGTTCGCGCGCCTCGGCCTTCGCCGCGCTCGGCGCCTCGTTGCTTGGCGTCATCGTCAATGGCCTGTTCGTCGCCATTTCGATGACTTCCGGCGGCGGCGCCTGGGACAATGCCAAGAAGTCGTTCGAGGATGGCTTCACCGACAAGGACGGCGTCAAGCACTTGAAGGGCTCGGAGGCGCACAAGGCCTCGGTTACCGGCGATACGGTCGGCGATCCCTACAAGGACACCGCTGGTCCGGCGGTGAACCCGGCGATCAAAATCACCAACATCGTGGCGTTGCTGCTGCTGGCGATCCTCGCGCACTAAGGCGAACTCCGCCATAGATTTGGAAAAGCCCCGCGATGAACGTCGCGGGGCTTTTCGTTTGAAGAATGCAAAGTACGGAGGGCGCGGATGACCGTCAGACGGATCGTCGCCAATATCGACACGCGGCAAGGCGCTCGGGCGAAGCGCTTTTACCAGGATGTACTCGGCCTCGACCTGCTGATGGACCATGGCTGGATCGCCACGTACGCGTCGCAACATGCAATGACCGTCCAGATCAGCTTCGCATCGGAAGGCGGTTCCGGTACGCCGGTTCCCGATCTGTCGATCGAGGTTGACGATGTCGATGCCGTCCTTGAGAAGATGAAAAGCGCCGGCTTCGTGATCGAATATGGACCCATCGACGAGCCCTGGGGTGTCCGCCGCTTCTATGTACGCGACCCGTTCGGCAAGCTGGTCAATATCCTCGCGCATGTGTGAGCGCCTCATTGCCAAGCGGCGCGGCCTCGGCTAACCCGGCGTCATGACCGTCACCGTCCGTTTTGCCCCGTCTCCGACGGGTTTGATCCATATTGGCAATGCGCGCACGGCGCTTTTCAACTGGCTGTTTGCGAAAAAACATGCCGGCCGCTTCATTTTGCGGTTCGATGACACCGATGTCGCGCGTTCCAAAAAGGAATATGCCGACGCCACCATCGCAGATATTGAGTGGCTGGGCATCCATCCCGATGCGATCGAGTATCAGTCGCGGCGGCTGGCGTACTACGACGCCGCGGTGGAGCGCCTCAAGGCGGCGGGCCTGCTCTATCCCTCCTACGAAACGGCGGAAGAACTGGAATTGCGCCGCAAGATCAGGCTATCGCGCCGCTTGCCGCCAATCTATGGCCGCGAGGCACTGAAGCTGACCGGCGAGGAGAAGGCGGCGTACGAGGCCGAAGGACGCAAGCCCTATTGGCGCTTCATGCTGCCGAATTTCACCACCACTCCGCTGGAGACCACGCGCACCGAGATCCATTGGGACGATCTGGTTCGCGGTTCGGAAACCGTCGATCTCGCTTCGCTGTCCGATCCCGTCCTCGTGCGCGACGACGGCACCTACCTTTATACGTTGACATCGGTGGTTGACGATATCGATCTGGGCATGACCCACATTATTCGCGGCAACGACCATGTCACCAATACCGGCGTCCAGCATGCGCTTTTCCAGGCGCTGGGCGCCGAGCCGCCGATTTTCGGCCATCACAATCTGCTAACCGCCACGTCCGGCGAAGGCCTGTCGAAACGGTCGGGCGCGCTTTCGCTGGACGGGCTGCGCCGATCGGGCATCGAACCGATGGCAGTCGCGTCCTTGGCCGTGCTGCTCGGCACGTCGGAAAGCGTGGCGGCGGTGCCTTCGATGGCTGAACTCGTGGACCATTTCGACCCAGCCGCGACGTCGAAATCGGCGGCGAAGTTCGATCCGGCCGAGCTTCAACTCCTCAATCACGCCTTGCTGCATCACATGGAATTCAAGGACGCCGCGCCGCGTCTTGCAGCGCTTGGAATAGACAATGAAGTCGCCGAACGGTTCTGGCTGGCGGTGCGCGGCAACCTGGATGTCTTCGCGGATGCTGAAAATTGGTGGCGCGTGATTCATGAAGGGCCGCAGGAGAAGCCGCAATTGCCGTCCGAGGACAGGGAATTCGTCTGGGCGGCCTTCGATCTTCTTCCCCCCGAACCCTGGAGCGATATGACCTTCAAGCTGTGGACCGATCAGGTCAAGGCCGCTACCGGCCGCAAGGGCAGGGCGCTGTTCGCGCCGCTCCGGCTGGCCCTTACGGGTCTTTCTTCCGGTCCTGAGCTTGCAGATCTAATGCCTTTGATGGGTCGGGAAGGAATTTTGGCCCGACGACCCTGACCCGGCGGGTTCTGTCCGCCGCCGGCGTCGGCTCCGTCGCTTGTGCTTCGGCGCTTTCCCCGATCTTCTTGCTGGCCGCCGGATCGGCAGGCGGAAGGGCGATGGACGGAACCGTCAATTTGGGCGTCGGCTGGCCATCCGCTTTGCCCGACGGCGCGAAGGAAACGATGGAAGAGTATTTCCCGGCGCCGTGGCAGCCGCAAGCAGGCGGCTTCGGTGCGCTCGCTTTCCGGTAAAGGAACGCGGTCGGCAGGTCGGTGTAAGGCACGCCTGCCAGCGACACCATGTCCTCCGATTCCTGGTCCGGCACATGGTGGTAGTAGAGTTCGACGTCGGTGCCGGGGCATTGCGCTTGGCAGGCCTGCTCGTCGTTGCCGAAATTCGCGGGTGATGTGGCGAAAGAAATCGGAAAGTAAAACCCGTCGCAGGTCCGCACGCACATCGTGCGATAGCTGCCCGGCGCGGCATTTCCGTCCTCGATGGTTCCAACGGGGGCTTCAGCGTCATCGGCCGAGGGGCTTGAACGACGGATGATCACGCCACGATTGACCTGGTCGAAAAGAGCCCTGCTGTCGCTCTCCTGGTCTATCGGGTCGGGCAGCCGCCGCTCGGCCGTTTGTTGATCGCGGCATCCGTGGGCGTCGATCGCAGCGAGGATGCGCTGGCGATCGGGGACGTCGGCCGTTTGCGAAAGCTGGTCGTAGCGCCGCCGCAACATCGACATGTTGGCTTCCATGCGCTCAATGGAGTTGTCCAGTACGTCGCAGCGGTCGCTTGTGCTGGCTCCCGGCAGCGCAAACAGGCCGATACAGCGGCTCCTTCGCGCCATGCCACGCGCCCGTGCAAGCTCGGAATCCTGTTCCTCGATGGCGCGATCGTATTTGCGCAGCATGATTTGGTTGGCGCCATTCGCCGACGCTGAAGCTGAAGCTGAAGCTGAAGCAAGCTGTCGTTCCAACTGGCTGCACAGCCGCGCATTGGCATGCGCCGGTTCTGGCGAAGCCAAGGCCACCAGCGCGAGGAACGCAGCCAGAAGCGCCGTCGCCCTTCCAAGAAACTGGTTGCCGATTTCCGCCATTGTCCCTGCCGACCGCGCTTTCACCGGTTCATTTCTAGCATTTTGTGACGGCAATGTCCTTTTCGGCTATTCGATATGGTTACGGGGCGTGGCGAATGCGGCTTGCCCGCCGTTGACAATCGGCGTCGTCTCGACTAGTTCATCGCCAGCGCCGGACAGCAATGCCCGGCGCTCTATTTATTGACGTGTCCCGTGGGTCTTTTCCGCAAAGCGTGCGTGGAAGATCCTGTCAGGTTCCGAAAGGTACCAGAGGAGGGCGCGTTTCCTTCATCTGGAACATGAGGTTCCAGATGTAATTATTTGAAGGGAAATGCGATGAGCAAGCGCGAATCATCCAAGTACAAGATCGACCGCCGTCTTGGCGAGAACATCTGGGGCCGGCCGAAATCGCCGGTCAACAAACGTGAATACGGCCCGGGCCAGCATGGCCAGCGCCGCAAGGGCAAGATGTCCGATTTCGGCCTACAGCTTCGCGCCAAGCAGAAGCTCAAGGGTCATTATGGCGACGTCTCGGAAAAGCAGTTCCGCAAGGTCTACGAGGAAGCCGACCGCCGCAAGGGCGATACGTCGGAGAATTTGATCGGCCTGCTCGAATCGCGGCTCGACGCCGTGGTCTATCGCGCCAAATTCGTGCCGACGATTTTCGCCGCCCGGCAGTTCGTCAACCACGGCCATGTCAACGTCAACGGCCGCCGGGTTAATATCGGCTCCTACCGCTGCAAGCCGGGCGATGTCGTCGAGGTTCGCGAAAAGTCCAAGCAACTCGTGATCGTGCTTGAATCCGTTCAGCTCGCTGAGCGCGACGTTCCCGATTACATCGAAGCCGACCACAGCAAGATGGCGGCGACCTTCGCGCGCGTTCCCGCGCTCGCCGACGTTCCGTTCGCGGTGCAGATGGAACCCAACCTAGTGGTCGAGTTCTACTCGCGCTAATCGGTTCGAGAATCGAATTCAAAGGCCGCGCCGCGAGCGCGGCCTTTTTCTTTGCGACGTTCCGGGGTAGGGGAAGGCGCAAGGAGCCAGGCCATGAACGTCCACCTCGCCACAGGAATCGACGCGGAAGCCGAAACGGATGGCTGTCATCCGCTGTTTCGCGATGCGCCGTCATCCGTCGAATTCAACAAGCTCAGGAAGCGGCTGCTGCGCGAAACCCGCCAGGCGATATCGGATTTTGCCATGGTCAAATCGGGCGAACGCTGGCTGGTGGCGCTTTCCGGCGGCAAAGATTTGTACGGCTTGCTGGCCGTCCTGCTCGATCTGAAATGGCGCGGCCTGCTGCCCGTCGAATTATTGGCGTGCAACCTCGACCAGGGCCAGCCCAATTTCCCCAAGCATATCCTGCCGGAGTACCTGACTGGTATCGGCGTCGAGCACCGCATCGAATACCAGGACACCTATTCGGTGGTGACGGACAAGCTCGCCGAAGGCAGCACCTATTGTTCGCTTTGCTCGCGCCTGCGCCGCGGCCATCTCTACCGCATCGCGCGCGAGGAAGGCTGCGCCGCGCTGGTTCTGGGTCATCACCGCGAGGATATTCTGGAGACCTTCTTCATGAACCTCTTCCACGGCGGCCGGCTCGCGGCGATGCCGCCGAAGCTCTTGAACGATGAGGGCGATGTCATGGTATTGCGACCGCTTGCCTATTGCGCCGAGGCCGACCTCGCCAGATTCGCCGAGGCGATGCGCTTTCCGATCATTCCGTGCGATTTGTGCGGAAGCCAGGAAGGGCTGCAGCGCAACGCGATGAAATCGATGATCGACGATATCGAAAAGCGCATGCCCGGCCGCAAGAATACGATGATCCGCGCGATGACCAATGTGCGCCCATCGCATCTTCTCGACCGCAAGCTGTTTGATTTCGCCGGGCTTGCGGGGATCGGCTGAAGGCCGGATCAGACCGGCGGGTTGTGCGGCTGGAACAGGCGGCCGCGTTCGGCGATCAGCACCATTGCAAGGGCGCCCAGCGACACGATGCAGAAGCCGGCCGCCAGCGGGGTGACCGTCCCATTGAAGGCCTGGCCGATGATAGTGCCGAGTATGCCGCCAGCGAAGGTCTGCATGAAACCCAGGAACGAGGAGGCCGTGCCGGCCAGCCGGCCGAGCGGCTCCATGGCCAATGCGTTGAAATTGGCGCCGAGCGCGCCGAATGGCACCATGGCGCCGGCAAAGAGCGCCACGAAAAGCGGCAGCGGGAGCGGCATCAGCAGCGATAGCCACAGCCAAAGGAGGCTGATGGCCAGGAACAGGAAAAGCGCGCCCTGCGACATGCGGCGCATGGCGAAGCGGCCAACGAGCCGCGAATTGACGAAGTTCGACAGCGACATCAGACTGGCAATGCCCGCGAATATGAGCGGGAACGTCTCGCCGACATCATAGATGCCCATATAGATCTGCTGGGCGCTATTGATGAAGCCGAACATCGCGCCGAAGACGAAGGTACCCGCCAGCGTGTAGCAGAGGGCGACGCGGTTGGTCAGCACGACGCGGAACCCCCCGAGGATCGCCGCCGACGTGAACGGCCGGCGATTTTCATGCGCCAGCGTTTCCGGTAACCGCCAGAGCGTCCAGATGGAAATCGCCAGCGCTCCGGCCGCCATGAAGACGAAGATGAAGTGCCAGCTCGCGAACAGCATGATGCCCTGCCCGATGCCGGGGGCCACGACCGGAACCGCCATGAAGACCATGAAGATCAGCGACATGACCTCGGCCATGCGGCGGCCGTCGAAAACATCGCGCACCATCGAAACGGCAATGACGCGCGTGGCGGCCGCGCCAACGCCTTGAATGAATCGCGCCAGGAGAAGAAAGCCGAAACTCGGCGAGACCGCGGCGGCGGCGGCGGCTAGAACATAGATCGCGAGCCCCACGACCAGCGGCTTGCGCCGCCCCAGTCGATCCGAGAGCGGTCCGAAGAAGAGCTGGGACAGGCCGAAGCCGACGATGTAGGCGGTCAGCACATATTGGCGGTGGTTCTCGTTGGCGACGCCGAGGCTGGCGCCGATCTGCTGAAGGCCGGGAAGCATGATGTCGATGGCCAGTGAATTGATCGCCATCAAGGCGGCGGCCAGCGTGATGAACTCCCAACGCTTGATGCCCAGAGCCGCCATTCCGGTATCTTGAGCGGAACTCTGATTCATTGCCGGCCCGAATCCATCATAAAAAAATGCGCCGGCTGTCCGGCGCATTGGCTATAGGCGATACAAAACCGGCCTGCAAAAGGTGAGGCTTGGGCCAGTACCTGCCAGGGTCAGGCGGCCTTTACCGTGATGCCCTTCTCGTCGAGAAAGGTCTGTAGCTCGCCGGCCTGGAACATCTCGCGGATAATGTCGCATCCGCCGACGAATTCACCTTTGACGTAAAGCTGGGGGATGGTCGGCCAGTTGGAATATTCCTTGATGCCTTGGCGCAATTCGTCCGACGCCAGGATGTTGACGCCCTTGTAGTCGACACCGACGTAATCGAGGATCTGGACGACCTGCCCGGAAAATCCGCATTGCGGGAAACCGGGCGTCCCCTTCATGAAGAGGACCACGTCGTTGCCCTTTACCTCATTGTCGATGAATTCGCTGATACCGCTCATCTTGCCTGTCCTTGCGTTCTCCGGAGCGACCCCGGATCAAATGCTTGACATCTATGTATCACTCAAGCCTGCGGGTTTGAAGGGTGCAGCCGCTATTTTGACGAGGGACGATAGCAAACCATTCCGTTACCTGCTCCGTTTGCTGGTCAGTCCGGCGCGCTGGTCTGTAGCGCCAGCGCATGCAGCACGCCGCCCATGTTGCCCTTGAGGGCCTCGTAGACCATCTGGTGCTGCTGAACCCGGCTCTTGCCGCGAAAGCTTTCCGCCACGACCTCGGCCGCGTAATGGTCGCCGTCGCCGGCGAGATCGCGGATGGTCACGGTCGCATCGGGGATGCCTTCGCGGATAAGCCGCGCGATCTCGTTCGCATCCATCGCCATGTGTCGGTCCTTGTTCAGTTTTCCATGAAGTGGGGAAACCAGCCTTCATGCGCCGATTTGAGATCGGAAACCGGTATCGCACGCGCATCGCCGAGTTTCAATTCCGCGCCACCGGTTGAGCCGATGCGTTGCATGGGAACGCCGGCCTTCGCCGCGCGATCAGCAAGGGTCTCCGCCGATCCGGCCATGACCGTAACGACATAGCGGCCCTGGTCCTCACCGAAAAATGCGGCGGCCGGATTTGCTCCGGCCGGCTGGTCGATGCGGGCGCCGATGCCGGCGGCCATCGCCATTTCGGCAAGCGCCACTCCCAGGCCGCCATCGGAGCAATCATGCACGGCGGTCGCCATGCCTTCGCGGATCAGCGTGCGGACGAAATCGCCAACCTTCCTCTCGTGCGCAAGATCGACCGGTGGCGGGGGCCCTTCGGCGCGGCCGTGGATATCGCGCATATAAGCCGATTGTCCGAGGTGAATTCCCCATTCGGCCGGCCCGCCGACGAGCAGGATGGCTTCATTCTCGGCGGCGAAGCGGATACGGGCCATCTTTGATTGATCCGGGATCAGGCCGACGCCGCCGATGGTCGGGGTCGGCAGAATGCCGAGCCCATTGGTCTCGTTGTAGAGCGATACGTTGCCCGACACGATCGGGAAGTCGAGCGCATTGCAGGCTTCGCCGATACCCTTAACCGCCATCACCAACTGGCCCATGATCTCGGGCTTTTCGGGATTGCCGAAATTGAGATTGTCGGTCGCCGCCAAGGGTTCGGCGCCGGTCGCGGTCAGATTGCGCCAGCATTCGGCTACCGCCTGCTTGCCGCCCTCGAAAGGGTCGGCTTCGCAATAGCGCGGCGTGACATCCGACGAGAAGGCGAGCGCCTTGGTCGGGTGGCCCTCGACGCGGACGACGCCGGAATCGCCGCCCGGCAATTGAAGTGAATTGCCCTGGATCAACGTGTCATATTGCTCGAAGACCCAGCGGCGGGACGAAAGGTCCGGCGAGCCCAGAAGCGTCATCAGCGCGTCGGCGACGTCGGCTTGCGAAATGTCGGCGGCGGCCAGCGGAGCAGGGGCCTTCGGCTCGATCCATGGCCGATCATATTCGGGGGCCTGATCGCCGAGATCCTTGATTGGCAGATTGGCGACCGTCTCACCACTGTGCAGCACGCGGAAGCGCAAATCGTCGGTTGTTTTTCCGACGATGGCGAAATCGAGCCCCCATTTGGTAAAGATCGCCTCGGCTTCGGCCTCCTTTTCCGGTCGCAGCACCATGAGCATGCGCTCCTGGCTTTCCGACAACATCATCTCGTAAGCCGACATCGCGTCTTCGCGCACCGGCACCTTGTCGAGATCGAGTTCGATGCCGAGACCGCCCTTGGCGCCCATTTCGACGGCGGAGCAGGTCAGGCCGGCCGCGCCCATGTCCTGGATGGCGATCACCGCGCCCGATGCCATCAGTTCGAGGCAGGCTTCGAGCAGGCACTTTTCCGTGAACGGGTCGCCGACCTGCACCGTCGGGCGCTTCTCATCAATTTTTTCGTCGAACTCGGCCGAGGCCATCGTGGCGCCGCCAACGCCGTCGCGGCCGGTCTTGGCGCCGAGATAGACGACCGGGAGGCCGACGCCCTTGGCCTCGGAGAGGAAGATCGCATCGGCCTTCGCCAGACCCGCGGCAAAGGCGTTGACCAGGATGTTGCCATTGTAGCGCGCATCGAAATTCACTTCGCCGCCGACCACCGGCACGCCGAAGGCGTTGCCGTAGCCGCCGATGCCGGCGACAACGCCGGCCACCAGATGCCGCGTCTTGGGATGATCGGGTTCGCCGAAGCGCAACGCGTTCATTGCCGCGATCGGCCTTGCACCCATGGTGAAGACATCACGCAGGATGCCGCCCGCACCGGTTGCCGCCCCCTGATAAGGCTCGATGTAGGAAGGGTGGTTGTGGCTCTCCATCTTGAACACGACGCAGTCGCCGTCGCCGATATCGACCACGCCGGCATTTTCGCCCGGCCCCTGAAGCACGCGCGGGCCTTTGGTCGGCAGCGTGCGCAGCCATTTCTTCGACGATTTGTAGGAGCAATGCTCGTTCCACATCGCCGAGAAGATACCGAGTTCGGTGAAGCTCGGCTCGCGGCCGATCAGGTCGAGGATGCGTTGGTATTCATCCGGCTTCAGGCCGTGCGCGGCGATAAGTTCGGGCGTGATCGGCACGGTTGATTTCATCACGTATCGAAGCTTTCCGGCGGGTATTCAGGCGATGGACGATGGTCTTGGCTTCCCGATAACACGATCCGCCGGCAGGACAAGTGCATGTGGGCGAAAAGACGAAGCAACCGCCTCACCATCTCGCATCCGATCAGGCCGTGCAGGCTTTGGACCCGCTGGTCCAGCGCTTGAGATCGTCGGCGACGCGTTTACCGACCGGTTCGCCCAGCAACGGCCCATAGGCGTTCGCCTTGACCGGCTTGCCGTCGGCCTCGATGACGAGCTTTGGAAGCCCGTGCGCCGCCTTCTTGTCGATGAGGAGAATACGCGGCCTGCCGGCCGTTGTGTCCAGTTCCGGGACGACATTGTAGGCGCTGAACTCCTTGTCCCTGGAGCGGATCCAGCAAGTATTGGCGCTTTCATTAACGTGCTGGAGCAAGGCCACCGCCGCCGAATTGCCACCTTCGGTCAGGGTCGGTGCGCCCGACTGGCAGCCGGCAAGCATGGCCAGCCCTGCGAACAGCCCAAAAACCGCGCGTCCCTTCGCCGCCGTTTTCATGCGGCTTCACCGACCAACCCGGCAAAAAGCGCGCGACCATCCGATCCACCATGCGCCGCCTCGATCAGGTTTTCGGGGTGCGGCATGAGGCCAAGCACATTGCCACGCTCGTTGGCAATGCCGGCGATATCGCTGATGGAACCGTTGGGATTGGTGCCCTCGGCATAGCGGAACACGATTTGTCCACCATCCTCGAGCCGCGCCAGCGTTTGTGCATCGGCAAAATAATTGCCGTCATGATGCGCGACAGGGCAGCGGATGATCTGGCCGGGCGCATAGTGACGCGTGAAGGCCGTATTGGCGTTGGCGACTTCGAGCTTGACCTCGCGGCAGACGAATTTGAGCGAGGCGTTGCGCATCAACGCGCCCGGCAGCAACCCGGCCTCGAGCAAGATCTGGAAGCCGTTGCAGACGCCCATCACCAGCACGCCTTTCGCCGCTTTTTCCGCGACCGCGCGCATGACCGGCATGCGCGCACCGATCGCGCCGCAGCGCAGATAGTCGCCATAGGAGAAGCCGCCAGGAATGACGATCAAATCGACATCGGGAATTTCGGTATCGGTCTGCCACACGGTGATCGGCGGCTTGCCCGAGATTTTGGTCAGCGCCGCGATCATGTCGCGGTCGCGGTTGAGCCCGGGAAGGAGGACGACGGCGGATTTCATGGGCAGTGCTCGACGCGGATGGAGAAGATCACCTGCCGGTCATTACCTGAAAGCGTCGGCGACCGCGAGAGCAATTGGCCGGGCATCACGAAAAGATGGGGATTGCGTCCGCCGATTTTTAGCCGGCGATTGTTACTCCGCCGGCTCCACGGCCGCGACGGGAACACGGCTGCCGGGTGTGCCCGGTATATGCGCCCAGGCGGGTCTCTCGAACAGGAACAGCCCGATATTGGTCCGCTTGACGGCGAGGTAGAGCAGGACCGGAAGGACGAGTGAGACGAAGAGAACCAGCAGGCTGAGCGCGCTGGTGCCCGTGACCAGCCCCGTCTTCATGGCGAGTATGCGCACCGCCGACATGGGCAGCGTGAACGCCAGATAGACGACCAGCGAATGCTCGCCGAGCCAGCGCAGCCATTCCATCGATTTGAATTTCATCAGCAGATAGCCGAGCGTACACAATGCGATTGCGCCGGCGACGGCAAGAACGAGATGCAGCGGCGGGAAGGCCGCCAGTCCCATATGCATTTCCATGGGCTCAGGGTGGCCGCCGGGCCAGAAGACCAGAAAGGCCTCAACCAGCGCCCAGATTCCGAGTGCGGCCCAGGCCATCGCCGGATGGCGGCTTGCCGCCTCGACGATCCGGAAGACATATCCGGAGCCGGCATAGCCGAGATAGAAGAAGACGAAATAGGCCGTGAACTGCGTCACCGCGTAGCTGGGCGACTGGATATGCGCCATCTGCAGCACCGCCGCCAAGCAGATCACCAACCAGTGCGGCAGCCGCGCCTGCCAGGCAAGCTTGGCGACAAGACTGAATATGGCGAGCATGTAGATGAACCAGAGCACGCCATAGGGTTCGACGATCGCCAGCGCCATGCCCGACAGCATGCCGGGAAGGTCATGGCCGGCGATGCCGACCTTGAGGACATAGTCGATCGTGACCCAGACGGCGTAGAAATAAAGATAGTGCACCATGCGGCGGTCGGCGTAGCGCCGCCAGTCGCGCGCGATGACCTGCGACAGGAAAAGACCGGAGATCAGGAAGAATTCGGGCATGCGGAACGGCGTCGCGAAGCCGATCACATAGTGCAGCACGCCCGTGTCGCCGGTGTACTTGCCGACATTGTAGGCGGCATACATCATCACCACGAGGATGATCGACAGCCCCTTGGCGGCATCGACCCAATCGTATCGGCGTCCTGCGCTCATGTTCTTGCACTCGCATCTGATCGAGTGCGGAACTTAGCGAAATACGGCGTAGACTGCGTTAAGGGACAAGGTAAAGATGAAACTATCGGGCGGTTTAGTTAAGCGGGAGACTGAGGATCACGGGCATTTGATCACGATTGCGGATCGAACGGCCTCTGCGCGTCGGCCAATTCGCGCAGGTCGAGACGGCGATCGATGCGGTCCAGCCGCTCGTCATGGCGGGCGAGAACGCCACAGATGTGATTGATGTCCTGCTGCATCGACACCATCGGTCCCCTGATGGCAATCAACGCCTGCTTGACCTCAGCCAGACCGTCCTCAATCTTGCGGATGCTTATCTGCATCGCCTTGAGGACTTCGTAGATCAATTCGCTCGTCACTTCAGCCATGGGCGCCTTCCTGCAACTTCAGGTAAGCACTATAGCATAATCCTCAATCACCGTGTTCGCCAACAGCTTGTCGCACATCGCCTTCAAATCAGCTTCAGCCTTCGCCCGATCGGACCCATCGAGTTCCACATCGAAGACCTTGCCCTGCCGCACGGAATCGACGCCGGCGAAGCCAAGGCCGCCGAGCGCGTGTTCGATCGCCTTGCCTTGCGGATCGAGCACGCCGTTCTTCAGGGTGACGGTTACACGCGCCTTGATCACCTTGGAGCTCCTGTCGAATTGAAGTGGCAGCCGCTTTAGTGCGGCTTGCCCTTGCCGTTCGGCGTGGATGAGACAAGCACAGGGCCGGAAGGCCGAGGCGGCTCATTCTCGTTCATGATGCCGAGACGGCGCGCGACTTCCTGATAGGCCTCGACCAGCCCGCCCATGTCACGGCGAAAGCGGTCCTTGTCGAGCTTGTCCTGGGTGGCGACATCCCATAGCCGGCAGGAATCGGGGGAGATCTCGTCGGCCACGACGATACGCATCATCTCGCCCTCGTAGAGGCGGCCGCATTCGATCTTGAAGTCGACGAGCTGGATTCCGACGCCCATGAACAGGCCGGAGAGGAAATCGTTGACCCGGATCGCGAGTGCCATGACGTCGTCGATTTCCTGAGGCGAGGCCCAACCGAACGCCGTGATATGCTCTTCCGACACCATCGGGTCATCGAGTTGGTCGGCCTTGTAATAGAATTCGATGATCGAGCGTGGCAGCACCGTGCCTTCCTCGATGCCGAGGCGCTTGGCCAGCGAACCGGCCGCGATATTACGCACGACAACTTCGAGCGGGATGATCTCGACTTCCTTGATCAACTGCTCGCGCATGTTGAGCCGGCGGATGAAATGGGTCGGGATGCCCATCCGGTTCAGATGGTTGAAGATGTGCTCGGAGATACGGTTGTTGAGCACGCCCTTGCCATCGACGATCTCATGCTTCTTCTTGTTGAAGGCGGTGGCGTCGTCCTTGAAGAACTGAACGAGCGTTCCCGGCTCCGGCCCTTCATAGAGAATCTTGGCCTTGCCTTCGTAGATGCGGCGGCGACGGTTCATAAATCGGTTTCTCTGGCTTTGCGACCGGCTGTTGAAGAGCCGGTCTGGGGTACAGCCTGCTACGGCCGAGTTTGTGGCAGCGTTACTGCCGGTCTCTATCGTAATCGGGCCGATTGCTCAATCGGCAATCCATCCCGTCAACCGCTTTACTTGACCTGGCCGGTGCCATGACGCCCCTTTTCGCCATCTTGACCGCCAGCCACCATTTTGATTTGTGCCATTTTGATTTGTGCGATGCGTCCTTATATGGATGCGGCAGTCAAATATCCGTTTTGGAGGGAGCATCATGGCCGGCCTGGAAGATCGTGAAAAAGGCTTCGAGCGGAAATTCGCGTTCGACGAGGAATTGCGTTTCAGGGCTACCGCCCGCCGCAACCGGCTGTTCGGTTTGTGGGTTGCCGAAAAGCTCGGCAAGAGCGGCGCTGATGCCGATGCCTACGCCAAGACGGTTGTCGCGGCGGACTTCGAGGAAGCCGGCGACAAGGATGTCATTCGGAAAGTGAAATCCGATCTCGATGCGGGCGGCTTTGCCTTGTCGGAAGGCGAGTTGGAGGTGCGGCTGATCGAACTCATGGCCGTTGCCATCGAGCAGGTCGAAAAGTCCTGACCTTCCCGGTCCATCGGGTCTTGCGACGAGACTTTTTGTTGGGCCACGGTCTTTCGGCTTCCCTGTCCTTCTGATTGAATGCAGCCGCAATCGATCAGGGATGGAAAAATGACACTCGGACAGCGCCTGAGGGCCGGTGAAACCTTGTTTACGGCGTGGTCGGGAATGCCCGACTCGCTGACGGTTGAGACCGTCGCGCGCACCGGCTTCGATGTGGTGACGCTGGACATGCAGCATGGCGCGCATCACGAGGACAGCGTCGCGCGAGGCATCCTCCCTATTCTCCACGCCGAGAAGCACGCGGTGGTGCGCGTTCCGGTCGGCCGCTTCGACATGGCCAGCCGCGCGCTCGATTTCGGCGCTGAGGCGGTCATCGCGCCGATGATCAATTCGGTCGATGACGCCCGCCGCTTCGCCGCGGCGATGAAATATCCGCCCGTCGCCGCGCGCTCCTGGGGGCCGTCGTTTGCCCTGCCGCGCCGCGGAAATCCCGACACGCAGGCGTGGCTCAAGAACGCCAACGCCGACACCGTCTCCTTCGCCATGATAGAGACCCGCCAGGCGCTCGACGCGCTCGACGATATTCTGGACGTGCCGGGCATCGACGCGATTTTTGTCGGCCCCGGTGATTTTTCCATCGCCTGGAGCAATGGAGACCGCATCGATACGATGCTGGAAGACATGATGCCCGCGATCGAACGCATCGGAAGGCGTGCCGCCGACGCCGGCAAGCTTACCGGCATCTTTGCCGTCGATCCGTCGATTTCAGGCCGCTATGTCGATATGGGATATCGCTTCATCGCACTCGGTGGCGAAGCCGCCTACATGGCGTTGGGCGCGAAGAATTTGATCGATCGCGCCCGCGCTTCGATGAAGTAAGCCTTTTCAGCTATTTAAGGCGCGACAGGAAGCTGGCGAAAGCCATCGACCCTTCCGGCCAGGGGCCGTATCCGGATTTTTCGTCGATATGGCCGGCTTCGCCGGCGTCGATGAAGAATGAGCCCCAGGCGGCGGCGATGTCCTCGGCGGTCTCGAACGAGCAATAGGGATCGTTCTGGCTGCCAACCGTGATCGAGGGAAACGGCAGCGGGTCGCGGGGGTAAGGCCCGAACGTTTGCAGATGGCGTGGCCTGATATTCGCGTTGGCGACATCGGGCGGTGCGACGAAAAAGGCGCCGAGCACGGGTTTCCTGAAATCGCCGACCGCATGCACGGTGGACGCGATGCCCAGTGAATGCGCCACGATCACCACGGGCTTTTCACTGCCATTGACGGTCTCGGCGATGGTTCGCGTCCAGTCCTCGCGCACCGGCTTCGACCATTCCGCCTGTTCGACGCGGCGGCCGGTGGAAAGCTGCGTGCGCCACCGCGTCATCCAATGCTCGGGACCGGAATCCTGGTATCCGGCAACGAATAATATGTCTATGTCCTTGACCTTCATGGCGCGCATGTATGGCCAACGGGGCGCAAGCGCAATGCGGCATTTCCAAAAGCCGAACGATGAACGGGCTGTTTGCATTCGCGTATCTTGTGCCGCGCACGCCGGCATCCGATCTTCTACTCAATCGCCGTCGATCCGGCGCCTGTCATGGAGATCTTGGTAATGGAAACGCTCGGGAGTAAGGAATTGCCTTTCGCGGCTACCGCGCCGGTCAGCGTCTCCCGCGTGGGGCTCAAGGCGCGGGACGCGGAAAATCTGGCAACATACTATCGTGAAATCGTAGGCTTGCGCGAATTGGGACGGACGGCGGGCGCCATCACGCTCGGCGTCGGCGACCGGGCGCTTCTGGAGATCGAAAGCGCACCCAACGCAAAGCCCGACGACCCACGCTCGGCCGGCCTGTTCCACACGGCTTTCCTGTTGCCGAGCCGCGCCGATCTGGCGCGATGGGTGCGCTACGCGATCGAGCGCAAGATCCCGATCGACGGCGCGTCGGACCATTTCGTCAGCGAGGCGCTTTACCTGACCGACCCCGAAGGCAACGGCATCGAGATTTATGCGGATCGTCCGCATGAAAAATGGGCATGGAAGGGTCCCATGGTCGAGATGGGCACCGTGCGGCTCGACATTGCGGGTCTGATAAGTGAGGTCGACGAAAAGGACGCCGGGTGGCAAGGCGCGCCCGACAACAGCATGGTCGGGCATGTCCATCTGCGCGTCGGCAATCCAGCGGACGCGGAAGCCTGGTGGCGCGACAAGCTCGGCTTCGACATGGTCGCGCGCTATGGCGACGCCGCCGTGTTTCTCTCCACCGGCGGCTATCACCATCATATCGGGGCCAATTCCTGGCACAGCGCCGGCGCCGGCCGCCGCGATCCCGACCGCGCGGGGTTGGCATGGGTCGAAATGGCATCGAAGACGGCGGACAAGGGCAGGGTGCTGGAAGATCCGTGGGGGATAGAGGTTATGTTGGTGGTTGAGGGCTGACACCGAGGCAGGTTGTTTTGCCATCCCCTTGGAATCCCATGGCATTCTCCGCGCAAACGGCAAGTGTTGCATGCGCCGAAGACTGCCGGAACCTCCGAATTGTCATTTCGCGGGACTGGCGTATGGTTTGTTTCGTTTGCAACAACGGCAATTGGGAAGATGGAAAATGCCAACCAACGTCAAGGAAATGCTGGCGGTAGCAAATGCGTCCGTACCGAAGATCACCCCGCAAGAAGCTCGGGCAATGGTCGCGGATCGTAATGCCCTTGTGGTCGACGTTCGCGACGGCCCCGAGCTGCAGGCGAGCGGAAAAATCAAGGGTGCAACACACGTATCCCGAGGGATGCTTGAATTTCGGGCAAATTCCGAAACGCCATATCACGACGCTGCCTTCACCAAAGACCGGCCGGTGATTCTCTACTGCGCATCGGGCGGGCGGGCGGCTCTCGGTGGCAAAGCCCTAAAAGATCTCGGTTACGAACACGTATATAACCTTGGCGGTTTCAAGGACTGGGTCGAAAGTGGAGGCGAAACCGAAAAGGTCTCCTGACCCTTCCTTTCTCGTCTTGGCCGGGCTTGGCGTCAGCCGGCCAACGACGCCATTTGCGCTTCGCCGGAACGATGGAAATGGAAGCCGACAGGCCTTGGCAGCGGTCGCTACGCAAACACCCGCTTGAAGATCGTGTCGACATGTTTGGTGTGATAGCCGAGGTCGAACTTGTCGCGGATTTCCTCTTCCGATAACGCCGCGCGCACTTCGTCGTCGGCGAGAAGTTCTTCAAGGAAATCCTTGCCTTCGCGCCATACCTTCATGGCGTTTCTCTGCACCAGCCGGTAGGAATCCTCGCGAGAGACGCCCGCCTGGGTCAGGGCCAGCAGCACGCGTTGCGAATGAACCAGCCCGCGAAACTTGTTCAAGATTGGCCAGCATGTTTTCCGGGTAGACGACGAGCTTTTCGATCACGCCCGTCAGTCGCGCCAGCGCGAAATCGAGCGTTACGGTCGCGTCCGGCCCGATCATGCGCTCGACGGAGGAATGCGAGATGTCGCGCTCGTGCCAGAGCGCCACATTCTCCATTGCCGGCAGGGCGAAGGAGCGCACCATGCGCGCAAGTCCCGTCAAATTCTCGCGTCAGGACCGGGTTGCGCTTGTGCGGCATGGCCGACGAGCCTTTTTGGCCGGGCGAGAAATACTCCTCCGCTTCCAGCACTTCCGTGCGCTGAAGATGGCGGATTTCGGTCGCCAGCCGCTCGACCGAAGAGGCGATGACGCCGAGCGTGGCGAAGAACATGGCGTGGCGGTCGCGCGGGATCACCTGCGTCGAGACCGGCTCCGGCTTCAGGCCCATCTTTTCCGCCACATGTTCCTCGACACGCGGGTCGATATTGGCGAAGGTGCCGACGGCGCCGGAGATGGCGCAGGTGGCGATTTCTTCGCGCGCCCGCGACCAGCCTTTCGCGGCAGCGCGAGAACTCCGCATAGGCCTGCGCCAGCTTGACGCCGAATGTTGTCGGCTCGGCGTGGATGCCGTGGCTGCGGCCGATGGTGATCGTGTCCTTATGCTCGAAGGCGCGCTTCTTCAGGGCCGCCAGCAATGCGTCGAGATCGGCCAGCAAAAGGTCGCTGGCGCGCGACAAGCTGGACGCTCAGGCAGGTGTCAAGTACGTCGGACGAGGTCATGCCCTGATGCACGAAACGGGCGTCCGGCCCGACGATTTCCGCCAGATGCGTCAGGAAGGCGATCACGTCGTGATTCGTCTCCCGCTCGATCGCGTCGATGCGCGCCACGTCGAATGTCGCCTTGCCGCCCTTTTCCCAGATCGTCTTCGCTGCTTCCTTCGGGATGACCCCGAGCTCGGCCAGCGCGTCGCAGGCATGCGCCTCGATCTCGAACCAGATGCGGAAGCGGGTTTCCGGCGACCAAATGGCGACCATGTCGGGGCGCGAATAGCGGGGAATCATGACGGATGGCCTTTCATCGGGAGGCTTGAGGCTGCCTCATAGCAAGGGTCGCGCCTTTGCTCAACGTGTGGGCCACGCGCGCCACGCCGCTACCATGAAAAGCGCGGCCAACCCGACGGGAATATACATGCGCATGCCAAATGCGGCGAATTCGAAAAGAGCGCCGAGAACGGTGAACGCGGTCCGAACAGCCCGGCCTGCGGCTGGACCTCCTGCGGGCCAGCCTCCATGGCGCGTTAAGTGGAATACGACATAACAGAGGCCGGTCAGCCCGATTGTGCAGATGCCGAAACTCAAGAACGCGGTGGCGAAGGCCCGTTCGCACCCTCCGTCCCGCTCCAGAATCCGCGCCACGAAAAGCCCGGTCGGAAACGCCAGCGCGCCGCCGAGCGCGAAAAGGCCGATGATGCCGAGGGCGTGTCCCGTATTCTGGAGGCCGCGTTCCAAAATTCCCATTCCGGCGCTCGCCGCCATCGCGGCTGCCCAAAGGAGCGTCCCGATCAGGGTTGGCCATAGCGGGGGAACGGCTTCGGTGAAGGGTAGCCTCAACGGCTGGACCAGACCGGCAGCAGATCGCCCGCCGCCGGCGTGGCGGCATAAATGGCGCGGGCGATGGCGCGCGCCATGGTCGCGCCCGCCGCCGCAAAAAGATCGACAGACGCGTCACGGTCGATTTTCACCTTGCTTCGGCCGGTGGCCAGCGCGAACACCAAATCGCCGTCGATCGGCGTATGCGCCGGCCAGATGGCGCGCGTAAAACCGTCATGCGCGGCGATCGACAGGGTTTTCGCCTGCGCCTTGGTCAGGTCCGCGTCGGTGGCGATGATGGCGATGGTGGTGTTGAGCCCGGTAAAGCGCATCAGCCGGTATTTGAGCGCCAGATCGGTGGCATCGGGCGGCATGGGCGAGGGCAGGCCGAGGCTTCCGAACTCGTCGCCGATTTCGAAAGGCGCCGCCCAGAAATGCCGGCTACCTGCGACGGTCGCCGATCCGGTGGCGTTTACCCCGACCAGCGCGCCGATGGTCAGGCCGTTGTCGAGCACGGTGGATGCCGAGCCGAGCCCGCCCTTCAAGCCCGCCGTCAGCGCGCCATAGCCCGCGCCGGCGCTGCCGATGGCGAAATCGGACGAGGCCTGGCGGGTCGCCTCATAAGCGAGTTCGCGATAAGGCGGATAGCGGCCCCAATCCTTGTCGCCGCCATTCAGCAGGTCGAAGAGGATCGCTCCGGGGACGAGCGGGATATGCTGGCCGCCGATCTCCAGTCCCTTGCCTTGCTCGCGCAGCGCCGCCTGCGCGCCCGACGCGGCATCCAGGCCGAATGCCGAACCACCCGAAAGCACGAGGGCGTGGATTTTCTCCACCGAGTTTTGGGGTTCGAGCAAATCGGTCTCGCGCGTGCCCGGCGCGCCACCCAGCACCTGCACGCCGGCCACGGCGGGCTCCTCGCAGACCACCACCGAAACGCCTGTCCTGACCTTTTCGTCGATGGCGTTGCCGACTAGCAGGCCCGCGACATCCGTGATGAGGTTTTTCGGACCGGCGCGAAACGGCATGGGCCTACTTCACTTCCACGAACGCGTTGCCGTCCCATTCATAGAGCCGGTAGGGATTGCCGATAACGTCCCCCTTGTCGTCGAAGCGGACATTGCCGATCGCGGTGGCGAATTTGATGCTCTCGATCCGGTCCTTGAAGGATTGCGCGGGGTCCTGCGGTGTCAGCGACGAGGCTGCTATCTGCAAAGCGGCGTAACCCGGCAGGACATAGCCTTCCGGAACAATGTCGGCGGCCTCCAGTTGCGTCAGGGCGATCAGATCGTTGGTCTGCGACCAATCGGGCAATCCGATCATCAACGTCCCCTTGGCAAGAGGCACATCGCCCGGCTCGGCGCGGAGCGTTTCACCCGCGGCGATGGTGAGGCTCAACCCCAATTTCTTCGCATCGCGGCCGATAATGGCGATGTCGGTCCGGTCTCCGCCGGCGAAAACATAATCGGCGCCCGCCTTCTTGAGCCGGCCGACGAGCCCGATCTGGTTGTCCATCTGCGGCCGGAACGTATCGGTGAATACCGGTTTGAGGCCGGCCTGTTCCGCCGCAAGCCGAAAGCTCTCGGCCAATTCCCGTCCATAGATGGTGCCGTCGTCGATGATCGCGAAGAGCTTGTCGCTCCATCGCTTCGTCAGGATATCGGACACGGCCGCCGCCTCCTCGTCGGCGCGCGGAGCCAGCCGATAGACCGGCCAGCCTGTCTTGTGCCGCTGGTCCGTCAGGCTGTTGGCGCGCACGCCGGGCGTAATCACGGGAATGGCGGCCTGCTTGAGAATGGGCAACGCCGCCTGGATGGCCTCGGTGCACAGAAATCCGACCACCGCGCCGACCTTGGCGTTGACGAACTGGCGGGCGGCCTTCAGCCCGCCATCGGCGCTGCAGGCATCGTCGGCGGTTTCAAGCGTCACCGTCGCGCCGGCATAGTTGGCCGCGGCGGTCTCGACGCCTGACCGCAATTGCCGGCCGAGCAACGCGACCGGCCCACTCAATGGAGCGGCGAGCCCGATCGAAATGTCGGCGGCGGAAGCCGCTTGCACCCCGGCCAGGGCGCACACCACAACTACAGAGAAACCCGTCAGGCGCATCGCGTGCAAATCTTTTCGAGCCGGCCGATCATCGGACCGCTGGCACCCGATCTAAATCCACAGGCCTGAACAAGCAACCTGCCGGCGGTCCCCGCGTTGGCGCGGGTTTTAGATTGCCTTTGCGATGCGCGCGGCGAGCCGGGCATTGTTTTCGACCAGCGCGATGTTGGTCTCCAGGCTGCGGCCTCCAGTCAGTTCCAGGATCTTGCCGAGCAGATAGGGGGTTACCGCCTTGCCGGACACGCCGTCTTTTTCGGCGAGGCCGCTGCGCCGCTTCGATATAGGCCCGCATCTCTTCGGCCGGTATTTCGTGGGCCTGCGGAACCGGATTGGCCACCAGCATGCCGCCGGCAATGCCAAGCGCGCGCCGCGTCCTGAAGAAATCGGCGATCGCATCGGGCCGGTCGAGGCGCAGGGGCGCAGGGTAGGGTGATCGGCGGGACCAGAAGGCCGGCATTCGTGCTGGCGCCATAGCCGACCACCGGCACGCCACGCGTCTCCAGCACTTCCAGCGTCTTTTCGATGTCGAGGATCGCCTTGGCGCCAGCCGAAACCACGATGACGGGCGTGCGCGCCAGTTCGTCGAGGTCGGCGGAGATGTCGAAACTTTTTTCCGCACCCTTGTGGACGCCGCCGATGCCTCCGGTAGCGAAGACCGAAATGCCGGCGAGTGCGCCGCGATCATGGTGGCGGCGACCGTCGTTCCGCCGGTGAGCTTTCGGCTGACGGCGAAGGCGAGGTCGGCGCGCGACAGCTTCATCGCGCCTTCCGTTTTCGCCAGCGCCTCGCGCTCTTCATCGGAAAGCCCGATTTTCAATCGGCCGTCGATGACGGCGATGGTGGCCGGCGTCGCGCCTTCGTCACGGATGATGCGCTCCACACCTTCGCGCCATGGCGCTGTTTTGCGGGTAGGGCATGCCATGGGTGATGATGGTGGCTTTCGAGCGCCACGACGGCGCCGCCGGCATCGAGGACGGCGGTCACTTCCGGATGGAGGTCGATAAAGGGTCGTGCGCCTTCCAGCATATCAAGGTCTCTGTTCGCCGGTGCTCATGTCATATCGCTCGGCTTCGGGCACAAGGGCCAGCGCTTGGGCAAACGCGGCGTCGCTGAATTCGGCCACCGCCGCATCCGCCTCTACCGTCAGTATGCGCCGCCGCCATGCCTTCACGCATGGCTCTGCGCAGGGACAGGCCGCGCGTCAGGGCCGCGACGGTGGCCCCGGCGAGCGCATCGCCTGCGCCGGTCATATCGGCAACGCCACGCGGCGGCGGCGGCGCGATGCGGACGAGCCCAATCGCATCAAAGCCGAGCACCGGTTCGCCGCCAGCGCTGATGATCCCGGCGCGCAACGCCCATGTCCATAAGCCGTCGGGCGAGATCGCGCGGGTCGATCCTTGGCGCTTCGACCGGTAAGGGCCGCCGCTTCGCGGCCGTTCATGAACGAGGCATGCGATTACTGGCAGAAGCGCTTCGAGGCGCATCGCCTTGGCCGGTGAAATCGCCAGAGCGAAGATCGGACGGCCGCCGGCCTGCGTTGCACAGCTTCGCCAGTGCGGGCGCCGGGCAGATTGGCGTCACAGCAGCATGGCGTCGGCTCCCGCGATCGCTTCGCGCAGGCGCGACGGCCGATCTGCCTGGCGAACGGCAGGTCGTAAAGCGCCATGTCGGCCAGGCCGGCAATGACATCGCCGCCACGCTCGACCAGCGCCGTATAGCTCGGCGTGGCGCGGTCGAGGAAGATGGCGGACAGGTCCCTGATGCCTGCCGCGCGATGGCCGCCTCGGCACCGCTCGCGCCGCCATGTCGCCGCCGCGTACCGACAGCAGAGCGGCCGGTGCAGCCGCGCTGGATCGCGTTGCGCAGCGCGTTGAACGCGCCGCCGCCGACCTCTTCACGCATGACGGCCGGGATTGGAAGCGCCGGGAGCGTAGTCGCCGGCAATCTGCCCGCGCGGTCGATATGGGCGCCGCCGACCGCGAAGAGATGTCGGCTTCGTCGACGGGCGCGACATCCGGCTGGAGCGCCATTATCCCGCAAAGCGTCTGCCGCGAGCGGAATGCAGAATCGCCGGAACATGCGATGCCGCCGGCGTCGAGCGCTCGAAGCCCGAAAACAGCGATCCGAACGCATGGAAAATGACAAAAATAGAACAAATTCGGAAAGCCGTTTAATATCAAGGCGATGGACCCTTTGCAAACATGGAACAAATCAGGTACACAAACATGCAGGGATAACGCATTGCCCGGCTTCATTGACGACCAAGGGGTAGGATATCATGGCTCAGAATTCATTGCGGCTTGTCGAGGACAATTCGGTGGACAAGACAAAGGCGCTGGACGCGGCGCTTTCGCAGATCGAGCGGGCTTTCGGCAAGGGCTCGATCATGCGGCTCGGCGCGAACGAGCAGGTGGTCGAGATCGAGACGATCCCGACCGGCTCGCTCGGCCTCGACATCGCGCTCGGCATCGGCGGCCTGCCGAAGGGCCGCATCATCGAGATCTACGGGCCGGAAAGCTCGGGCAAGACGACGCTGGCGCTGCATACGATCGCCGAAGCGCAGAAGAAGGGCGGCATCTGCGCCTTCGTCGATGCCGAGCACGCGCTCGATCCGGTCTATGCCCGCAAGCTCGGCGTCGATCTCGAAGACCTGCTGATTTCGCAGCCCGATACCGGCGAGCAGGCGCTCGAGATCAGCCGATACGCTGGTGCGCTCCGGCGCCATCGACGTGCTGGTGGTCGATTCGGTGGCGGCGCTGACGCCGCGCGCCGAAATCGAGGGCGAGATGGGCGATTCGCTGCCCGGCCTGCAGGCCCGGCTGATGAGCCAGGCGCTGCGCAAGCTGACCGCCTCGATCTCGCGCTCGAACACGCATGGTCATCTTCATCAACCAGATCCGCATGAAGATCGGCGTGATGTTCGGCTCGCCCGAAACGACGACCGGCGGCAATGCGCTGAAATTCTACGCCTCGGTGCGTCTCGACATCCGCCGCATCGGCGCGGTCAAGGACCGCGACGAGGTCGTCGGCAACCAGACCCGCGTCAAGGTGGTCAAGAACAAGCTGGCGCCGCCCTTCAAGCAGGTCGAGTTCGACATCATGTATGGCGAGGGCGTGTCCAAGACCGGCGAACTGGTCGATCTCGGCGTCAAGGCCGGCATCGTCGAGAAGTCCGGCGCCTGGTTCTCCTACAACGCCAGCGGCTGGGGCAGGGGCGCGAGAACGCCAAGCAGTTCCTGAACGACAATCCCGAGACTCGCCAACGAGATCGAACTGGCGCTGCGCCAGAATGCCGGCCTGATCGCCGAGAAGTTCCTGGACGAATGGCCGTCCGGGCCGAGGGCGACGACGATGCCGACGAGGCTGCCGAAGGATAGGCTGGCGGCAAATCTTTCCGCCGACATTATGGCCGCCGCGAGATTGCCTGGCGGCCGTATGCCCTTGATGGAGCGCGGCCGATCTGGCCGCGCTCTTGCGATTTGCTGGACAGCCTGAAGTGCGCGACGGCTACAAGGCCTGTAGTCCGTGCATTTACCGGTGATTTCCAGAAGGGCTTCCGCATGAGCGGCGTCAACGACATCCGGTCGACATTCCTCGACTATTTCGCGCAGGAACGGCCACGAGATCGTGCCGTCGAGCCCGCTGGTGCCGCGCAACGATCCGACGCTGATGTTCACCAATGCCGGCATGGTGCAGTTCAAGAACGTCTTCACCGGCCTCGAGCAGCGCCCCTATTCGCGCGCCACGACCTCGCAGAAATGCGTGCGCGCCGGCGGCAAGCACAACGACCTCGACAATGTCGGCTACACCGCGCGCCACCACACCTTCTTCGAGATGCTCGGCAATTTCTCCTTCGGCGACTATTTCAAGGAACGCGCCATCGAGCTCGCCTGGAACCTGATGACGCAAGGAATTCGGCCTGCCGAAAGACCGCCTGCTCGTCACGGTCTATCACACGGACGACGAGGCGGCGGAACTGTGGAAGAAGATCGCCGGGCTGCCCGACGAGCCGCATCATCCGCATTCCGACCAGCGACAATTTCTGGGCGATGGGCGACACCGGACCCTGCGGCCCGTGCTCGGAAATCTTCTACGATCACGGCGACGATATCCCGGGCGGCCCTCCCGGCAGCGCCGGAGGAGGATGGCGACCGCTTCATCGAGATCTGGAACCTGGTCTTCATGCAGTTCGAGCAGGTAACGACGGACGAACGCGTCGACCTGCCGCGCCCGTCGATCGATACCGGCATGGGGCTCGAGCGCATCGCCGCGGTGCTGCAGGGCGAGCACGACAATTACGACATCGACCTGTTCCGGCCCCTGATCCGTGCCTCGGAGGAAGCGACCGGCGTCGCAGGCGGAAGGCAAGCACCGGCGCCAGCCACCGGGTCATCGCCGACCATCTGCGCGCCTCGAGCTTCCTGATCGCCGACGGCGTGCTGCCGTCGAACGAGGGCCGCGGCTATGTGCTTCGCCGCATCATGCGCCGCGCCATGCGCCATGCCCAGCTGCTCGGCGCGCGCGAACCGCTGATGTGGCGGCTGGTGCCGGCGCTGGTGCGCGAGATGGGCCAGGCCTATCCGGAACTGGTGCGCGGCGAGGCGCTGATCACCGGAGACGCTCAAGCTCGAGGAAAAGCGCTTCCGCAAGACGCTGGAGCGCGGCCTTGGCCTGCTCGTCGGAGGCGACGGAGGATCTGGCTCAAGGCGACGCGCTCGACGGCGAGACGGCCTTCAAGCTCTACGACACCTATGGCTTCCCGCTCGACCTGACGCAGGATGCGCTGCGGCAGCGCGGCATCGCGGTCGATCTCGACGGCTTCAACGCCGCCATGGAGCGCCAGAAGGCGGAGGCGCGGGCCAACTGGGCCGGCTCCGGCGAGGCGGCGACGGAGGCGGTCTGGTTCTGCCGTGCGCGACAAGGTCGGCGCCACCGAATTCCTCGGCTACGAGACGGAGAAAGCCGAAGGCATCGTCGCCGCTCTGGTCAAGGATGGCGCCGATCGTCGAGGACGCAAGGCAAGGCGAGACGATCGGCATCGTTCTCAACCAGACGCCATTCTATGGCGAATCCGGCGGCCAGGTCGGCGATAGCGGCACGATCTCCGGCGATCAGTCTCGTCATCGAGGTCACCGATACGCAAAAGCGTGGCGACGGTGTTTTCGTGCATACGGGCCGGGTCGTGGAAGGTACGTTGAAGACCGGCAGCCGGTCGAACTCGAGGTCGATCACGCGCGCCGCACGCGGCTGCGCTCCAACCATTCCGCCACCCATCTCCTGCACGAGGCGCTGCGCGAGGTGCTCGGCACGCATGTCGCACAGAAGGCTCGCTGGTCGCGACCGGATCGGCTGCGGTTCGATTTCTCGCATCCCAAGCCGATCTCGCCAGGAAGAGCTTGACGCGGGCGGAGGCGATGGCCAACGAGATCATCCTGCAGAACAGCCCCGTGACGACGCGCCTGATGGGGGTCGACGATGCGATCGCGGAGGGCGCGATGGCGCTGTTCGGCGAGAAATATGGCGACGAGGTTCGCGTCGTCTCGATGGGGACGGCGGAGCAGGGGGAAAAGGCGGGCAAGCCCTATTCGGTCGAATTGTGCGGCGGCACGCATGTGCGTGCGCACCGGCGATATCGGCCTGGTCAGGCTGGTCGGCGAAAGCGCGGTCGCCGCCGGCGTACGCCGCATCGAGGCGCTGACAGGCGAGGCCCGCGCATTATCTCGACGAGCAGGACCGTCGCGTCAAGGCGATGGCGGCGGCGCTCAAGGTCGGGCCCGCCGAGGTCCTGCACCGGCTCGAGGCGCTGCTCGACGAACGGCGCAAGCTGGAGCGGGAGCTTGCCGATGCGCGCAAGAAGCTGGCGCTTGGCGGCGGCTCCGGAGGCGCGGCGGATGAGGTAGAGGAAATCGGCGGGACCAAATTCCTTGGCAAGGTTGTTGACAGGCGTCTCGCCGCGCGATCTGAAGTCGCTGGCCGATGAGGGCAAGAAATCGCTCGGCTCAGGCGTCGTGGCCTTCGTCGGCGTCGCCGAGGACGGCAAAGCCAGCGTCGTGGTTGGCGTGACCGACGATCTGACGGCGAAATCTTCACGCCGTCGATCTGGTGCGCAAGGCCGCGGCAGCGCTGGGCGGGCAGGGCGGCGGCGGCCGCCCGGACATGGCGCAGGCGGGTGGGCCGAATGGCGCAGACGCGGCTCTCGCCATCGACACGGTCGCCGAATTGCTTGCTTCTTAATGTCCTGTCATCGCGCCTAGCGCGCGATGCGCGGAAAGTCGGCCGGCCTGACCGGGATCTCCGTCCGATCCTTCTTTCCCATTGCATTGAGGATCGTCAGCGCGACGCGATAGCTCGTACCTTCCCCGGCGCGCGGCCGGGAAAACAGTTCGGTGAAGAACGCCATCTTCGGGCTCCATGTTTCTCCCGACTTACGCGTTATAACGATTGGCCAAGAATGCTGCAGTGCAGCAAATGCATGGCAGCCTTGCGGGCTTGATGGACAAGCGAAGTCCGATTGGCATATTTCTGAGATAATTTTGTGCGCGGCGAAACTTCCCGGCTTTTCGCCGCGTACTCCCAGATGCTGGACACTTCAGTCCCTTTATCGCCGTCCTGGCGTTTCCGGGCCCGCTTTATGCGAGGTCCGGCTTTTTTTACTGAAATCCGCCGGAGTATGGCGGGGTGGATTTCCGCCTCGTCGAGCGGCAGCCGGCTTCTGCTCCTGTTCACGTTGCGCTATGATGCAACAAGATGGGGGGCGGCATGAAAAACGGGGAGGCACTCGCGCCGGTCGTTCTTGGGCCGGGAGAAGGACGCATCTATCCGTGCGGCCCCATGCGCGCGATCTTCAAGGCCGACGGCGCCGAAACGCGGGGCTGGTACTCGATATCCGAATGGTGGCTGGAGCCGCGTTCGGACGGACCGGGAGCCCATTCACATGCCGACAATGATGATCTTTTCTATGTGCTGGAGGGCCGGCCGGAAATCCTCGTCGGCGATCGCTGGCATCAAACCGAACGCGGAAGCTTCGTTCTGGTCCCCTCCGGCACCGTCCATGATTTTCGCAACCGCGGCGACATGCGCGCCGGATTGCTGAACGTCTTCATTCCCGGCGGCTTCGAGGGCAACATGCCCGGCATCGTCAAATGGTTCGTGGAGAACGGCTGAGCGGGGAGCTCCGTCGATACCACAAGCCCACTATTCGACCGGTAGCGGCGGGGCCTCATTTGCACGGCCCTGCAACCGTTTCTCCGGCATGATGACGAGCAAGATGAACGAGATCAACATGATTGCAGCCGCCGCGAGAAAGATGGTGGCGAAGGGGGCCGCGGACTGAACTTCCACCACTCCCGCTCCCGCTCCCGCTGTTGCAGTGCCTTCGCGGCCGAGTGGCAAGCCATAACCGAGTGCGATGGCGCCGAAAGCGGCGACGCCCATTGCGCCGCCAAGTGAGCGCATGAAGGTGAGAACGCCGGTGGCGATGCCGAGATGTACCCGGTCAACCGCGTTCTGAACCGCAACGGTGCAGACCGGAAATGTCATACCGGCGCCGAAACCTGCGCCAATAGTAAGAAACTCAAGTATCAGCAGGGAGGCGGCGCCGGTGGCTTCTCCCAGGGCTGCGAGGCCAATAGCGCAAATCAGGGCGCCAATGACCGCGATGCGCTTATAGTGCACGACGTGAGCGACCATCCGGCCGCTGACCATCGCGCCCGTTACGGTGCCCATCAGGAGGCCGAGTAGCGCAAGGCCGGAATCGCTGACCGAGAGCTTGAGACATAATTGCATGTAGAGCGGCAGGTAGACCGAAAGACCGACCGTCACCGCTTGCACGAGAAACATGGAAGCAGTGGCGGCCCTGATCACGGGATTGCCCAGAACGTCCAGCGCGATCAGCGGTTCATGCGCGCGCGTCAGGCGCACCCCAAGCGCGGCCCAGAGCAACAGGGATGCGCCCAGCAAGGCTATGATCGGCGCCGACAGCCATGGATAGGTGCTGCCGCCCCAGTTGAGCGCCAGGAGAAGCACCGCCGTCGCCGACACCAGCAATGCCGCGCCGGGGATGTCGATACTGTGGCGCTGGGCGGCAACGCTCAATTTCTTGAGCGGGTTGTTCAGGATCACCATGGCGAAAAGCCCGAGCGGCAGGTTGATCCAGAAGATCAGCGACCAGTCGAGATGTCCGGCGAAATAGCCGCCGAGCAACGGCCCGGCCACGCTGGCCACGGCCCAAGTGCCTGAAATCCATGCCGCATAGCTTGCCCGTTCCCGCGGCGGAACCAGGTCGCCGATGACCGTCTGGGTCATGGCGAACAATCCGCCGCCGCCCAGGCCCTGTATGGCGCGCCCGGCGATCAGCATGAACATGTTGGTTGAAAGCGCGCTGACCACGGATCCGGCGAGGAAAATCAGGATGGCCGCGTAGATGGTCGGCCGGCGCCCGTAAATGTCGGATATCTTGCCATAGAGCGGCGCCATGGCGGTCGCGGTCAGCAGGTAGCCGGTGACGATCCAGGGAAGGTATTCCGCATGGCCGAGCGCTCCGCCGATGGTAGGCAGCGCAGGCGCGACGATCGTCTGGTCGAGCGCGGCCAGAAGCATGGAAAGTAGAACGCCGCCGATGATGGCGTTCTTTTCACCCTCGGTGATGGGCGGTGCCTGAAATCCGGAAGTGTTGGACGATTGGACGGACTTGTCCATCAGCTTGGCCCATTCATGTTCAAGCGCCAGGGACGCGTTTCGCAGCCAGCAAAGACAGGGTTCCGGACAAGCGAACGGTGGAGCTATGCTTCAATGTTTCGGCTGTGGACCCTGGCGCGTGGCCAAGGCTACGAGTCCCATAGGCCAGGACCGCCGGACTACCGACCGGCATGCGTTTCCGTAAACAGCAGGGCGCGGATTAGCAGACGGCGCGCGCGCTGTCGAGGCGTGGCCGTCATTCTCGAAAATCATGGCAGAAGGAGTGGACTGGCGGCGGGTGCGGTCCACACATAAACGCAAAACGGGCCGGACGTTCAAGCGCGCCCGGCCCGCAAACTCTAAACCATGGAAGTCGGCAGGAAGATTGATCTACCAGTGATGATGGTGATGCCCATAGTGGTGATGGCCGTGATAGTATCCGCCATCGTCGTCGAGGGCGGCGCCAAGCAGCGCCCCGCCAATGACCGCCGCGCCCACGCCGACGGCCGTGTCGTTGGCTGCCTGCTGGGATTGCCGGCGGTTGGCGTCATACGTCGCGTCGACGCAGCGCCGATAACTCTGTGTCCCCGGATGGAGGCCCTGATTCCGACAGGTGTCTTCGGCGCTCATCGCCGATTCCTGCGGCGTCTGGCAGGCCGCCAGCGGCAGGGAAAGCCCAAGAATAGTCAATGCAATAACAGGATAAGCTCGCATTATTCAGTCCCCCAAGGAATGTGGCCATTACATTTCGGACATAGCCGACGAGCGCGGGGCCCGCAACTGATTTGCGCGGCTGATCATTCAATGGTTACTGAATATATCCTCCCGAACCACAGATAAGCCGCCAGTTCTTCTGGCGGCCGCGAGGATATTTGAGATCTTCGGTATCTTTGGAAAGGTTCAAAGCGGAATGTTGTCGTGCTTCTTCCAGGGATTCTGCAGGTCCTTGTTGCGCAGCATTCTCAAGGCGCGCGCCACGCGCCGGCGAGTGGAATGCGGCATGATCACCTCATCCACATAGCCGCGTTCCGCCGCCACGAAGGGCGACAGGAAGCGGTCTTCGTAGCCCTCGGTATGGCTGGCGATCTTCTTCGGGTCCTTGATGTCCTTTCGATAGATGATCTCGACGGCGCCGCGCGCCCCCATCACCGCGATCTGCGCGGTCGGCCAGGCATAGTTGATGTCGCCGCGCAGATGCTTCGACGCCATCACGTCATAGGCCCCGCCGAAAGCCTTGCGCGTGATGATGGTGATCTTTGGCACGGTCGCTTCGGCATAGGCGAACAGAAGCTTGGCGCCGTGCTTTATGAGCCCGCCATATTCCTGGCTCGTGCCCGGCAGGAAACCCGGAACGTCCACTAAGGTAACGATCGGGATATTGAAACAATCGCAAAAGCGCACGAAACGCGCCGCCTTTCGCGATGCGTCGGCGTCCAGCACGCCGGCCAGGACCATTGGCTGGTTGGCGACAAAGCCGACGGTGCGGCCCTCAACTCGGCCAAAACCGGTGACGATGTTTTTCGCGAAAGCCGCCTGGATCTCAAAAAAATCGCCCTCGTCGGCGGTCTTCAGGATCAGTTCGCGGATGTCGTAGGGCTTGTTGGCGTTGTCGGGTATGAGAAGGTCGAGCGACGTGTCGGGTTCATCGACGGACTGGGCGCATTCGATGGCCGGGATCTCGCCCGTGTTGGACGGCGGCAGGAAGTCGATCAGCCGCCGCATTTGCAACAGCGCTTCCACGTCATTGTCGTAGGCGCCGTCCGCGATCGAGGATTTCGTCGTATGGACGGACGCGCCGCCCAGTTCCTCGGCCGTCACCGTCTCGTTTGTCACGGTTTTCACGACGTCCGGCCCGGTGACGAACATGTAGGAGGTGTCGCGCACCATGAAGATGAAATCGGTCATGGCCGGCGAATAGACGTCGCCGCCGGCGCAGGGCCCCATGATGACGGAAATCTGCGGAATGACGCCGGAAGCGAGCACGTTGCGCTGGAAGATCTCGGCATAGCCGCCGAGCGCGGCGACGCCTTCCTGGATACGCGCGCCACCGGCATCGTAGAAACCGATGATCGGCGCGCGGTTCTTGAGCGCCATCTCCTGCACCTTGATGACCTTTTCCGCATGCGCCTCGGAAAGTGAGCCGCCGAAGACGGTAAAATCCTTGGCGAAGACAAACACGGTGCGGCCGTTGACGGTACCCCAGCCGGTGACGACGCCGTCGCCGGCGATTTTGGTGTTCTCCATGCCGAAGTCGGTGGAGCGGTGTTCGACGAACATGTCGAATTCCTCGAAGGAGCCGTCGTCGAGAAAGATTTCGATGCGTTCGCGGGCGGTGAGCTTGCCCTTTTTATGCTGGGCTTCGATGCGCGCCGCGCCGCCACCCATGCGGGCGGTCTCGCGGCGCCGCTCCAGTTCGACCAACACATCCTTCATGATTTCCGTCCCCGATCGATGCTTTTCGTTTCTGTTAGCATGTGTGCCCGCAGGCGCAAGCTGCCGCAGACCGCCGCGACTTGATTGCCAATGTCCTTGCCGCACCCTATCAAGCCAACCGCATGTCTTCCCTCTTCGAAACGGTCCTGTTCGTCTTCGGTCTGGTGGCGCTCGGCTATTTATGCGGCATATCGGGCTATCTGAAGCCGGAGGTCGGTGACTCGGTCTCCGAATTCGCCGTGCGCCTGGCATTGCCGCTGTTGTTGTTTCGCACGATGGCCCAAGCCGATTTCCATGGCGCGGCCCCGTGGGCGCTGTGGGCCACGTATTTTTGTGCCGCGGCCATTACCTGGGCGGCGGGGCATTTGACGGTCACGCGAATATTCGGCCGCGACAGCGCCGCTGGCGTCGTTGGCGGCGTCTGCGCGGCGTTTTCCAACACGGTCCTTCTCGGCATACCGTTCATGCTCGGCATCTATGGGAAACGCGGCGTCGAGATCCTGTCTCTGATCGTGTCGATCCACACGGCGACGATGATGTTCGCTTCCATCGTGCTGTTCGAGATTTTCGGGCAGTCGCGGGGCGGAGCGGGACGCTGGCGGGAACTGGCGACGGCCTTTCTACGCAAGCTCTTCGCCAATCCGCTCATCATCGGCATCATGGCAGGCCTGCTTTGGCGCTCCGGCGGACTGGCAATGCCTGTTCTGGCGCAACGCTTTGTCGACGCGCTGGCCGACACGGCGGGGCCGCTCGCCCTGTTCGCCATGGGACTCGGACTGAAGAAGTTCGGGATTTCCGGCAACCTTATGCCATCGGTGACGCTATCGGCGCTGAAACTGATGCTCATGCCCGCTCTCGTCCTTGCCATGGCCGTGTTGCTGGGCCTGCCGCCGCTGGCCGCGAAAGTCGCGGTTGCCACGGCTTCATTGCCTTCGGGCGTCAATTCCTACCTGATCGCCGTGCAATTCCGCACCGGAGAGGCGTTGGCGTCGAGCCAGATGACCATCGCCACCATCGCCGCCGTGGTGACCACCGCCGTCTGGCTAATGGTTGCGCAGGCCGTATTCGGTTAGCGCAGCTCGGAAAGGTAGTGCATGTTTTCGCTCAGGCAGCGGGAAACCCGAAGCTCGACCGGATTGCTTTCGAGGTCGAAGGCCACGCGGCTGATCTGCAGCAGGGGAGCATCCGTGGCACAGCCCAGCGCGTCCGCGTCCGCCTGCGACGCGCCCACCGCCTTCAGCTTTTCGCGCGCCCGCGCGATTGTGATTCCCCATTTCTCAGAATAGAGCCGATAGACATTGTTGGGGATGGCATCGAGCGCCTCGAACCCGGTAAAGCGCGCGGCGGAAAGCGAAATCGTCTCGGCGATCGACGGGACGCCGGCCACATCGCGGATACGAACGATGCGCCAGACATCCGACCCCTCGGGCAAGCCCAGTCCTTGCTGTTCCGGCGCATTCGCCTTTTCGCGCGACCAGCGAAGAATGCGCGAATCGGGAAAGGACGGCTCGCCGCTGTCTGGAACCATGCGGAAATACTGGAACAGCATCCGGCTTTCGGCAGGCTCGGCGACATAGGTGCCGCGTCCCTGGCGGCGAACCAGCAGATTCTCCGCCGTCATCGTGTCGAGCGCTTTGCGGATCGTGCCCTGGCTGACGCCGATCTGGCGCGCCAGATCGGTTTCCGACGGAATAATCTGGCCCGGCTGCCATTCCCCGTCGATCAGTCGGCGGATGAGGCTGTCCTTCACCTGAATGTAAAGCGGCCTGTAGCTAAACGCCCCGGCCGCGCCGATTTCGGGCATGCGTCACCTCTCTTCGAAAGCGCCGCGCCAGCATAGCCGTCCGCGGTTGACTCCGCCAGAAACTATATCTTATGTCTTATATAAGACTGAATATTTGAAAGCGCGGAAAGGCGAAATCGGATGGCGATCCCGCATGTTCTGGCCCACGAGCACAAGGATAATGTCGCCGTGGTGGTGGTCGAAGGCCTGAAGGCCGGGACCAAAATGCTCGGCGTTGTCACCGCCGACGATTCGACGTTCGAGATCGAGGCCCGCGCCGACGTGCCGATCGGGCACAAGGTGGCGCTCGCAGACATCAAGAAGGGCGATACGGCAATCAAATACGGCGAGGATATCGGCCGTTTCGTCGCCGATGTGGAGAAGGGCGGCCACGTCCACGTCCACAATCTCAAGACCAAGCGCTGGTAACACCAAAAGCGCTGCGCGCGGGCGCCTGCCCGCCACCCTCTCATTTCCGGGATCTGGCCATGGCTTCCAAATATTCCAACATGACGTTCAAGGGCTATCGGCGCGACAATGGCCGCGTCGGCATACGCAACCATGTCGTCATCCTGCCGGTCGACGACATCTCCAACGCCTGCCTGCGAAGCCGTCGCCAACAACATCAAGGGCACGATGGCCGCTGCCGCATTCCTACGGCCGGCTGCAGTTCGGCGAGGATCTCGACCTGCATTTCCGCACCATGATCGGCACCGGCGTCCAACCCCAACGTCGCCGCCGTCATCGTCATCGGCATCGAGCCGGGCTGGACCAAGCGCATCGTCGACGGCATCGCCGAGACCGGCAAGCCGGTCACCGGCTTCTCCATCGAGCAGAACGGCGACTTGAAGACGATCATGGACGCCTCGCGCAAGGCCAAGGAATACGTCCACTACGCCACCGAGCTTCAGCGCGAGGAATGCTCGATTTCGGAGCTGTGGGTTTCCACGAAATGCGGCGAGAGCGACACCACCACCGGTCTCGGCTCGTGCCCGACGGTCGGCAACATGTACGACAAGCTGCTGCCGGAAGGCATCTATGGCTGCTTCGGCGAGACGTCCGAAATCACCGGCGGCGAGCACATCTGCAAGGCGCGCGCCATCGATCCGGAGGTCGGCGAGCGCTGGTACAAGATGTGGAAGGCCTACCAGGACGACGTGATCGAGGCCAACAAGGTCGATGATCTGTCCGAGTCGCAGCCGACCAAGGGCAACATCGAGGGCGGCCTGACCACCATCGAGGAGAAGGCGCTGGGCAACCTCGAGAAGATCGGCCGGACAGCTCGCAAATTCATCGACTCCTCGAGCCGGCCGAAGCGCCGAAACCGGCCCGGGCCTGTATTTCATGGATTCTCCTCGGCGGCGGCCGAATGCGTGACGCTGTGGCGGCCGGCGGCTATGTGGTCCACATCTTCCCCACCGGCCAGGGCAACATCGTCGGCAACCCGATCGTGCCGGTCGATCAAGATCTCCGCCAACCCGCGCACGCGTGCGCACGATGGGCGAGCATATCGATGTCGATGTCACCGGCATCCTGCGCCGCGAGATGACCATCGACCAGGCCGGCGACGCGCTGATCGACATGATCGTGCGCACCGCGAACGGCCGCCTGACCGCGGCCGAAGCGCTCGGCCACCGCGAATTCGTCATGACCAAGCTCTACCGGAGCGCATGATTTCTCCGTTGGGCGCGCGGGAGGAACAGGGTTGCGCGCCCTGCGGCGGCCACGGTGATACGGTCTGGCCGAACCGAACCAAGGGATGACGGGCCGCTTGCGCGGTCCATGCTTGTCCAAAAAGGGAGGAGAATTGCATGCTGAAATTCGTCAAGAAGCTCGTCTTGGGGCTGGCCGCGGCCGGAGCGGCCATGAGTGTCGCGCACGCCTTTCCCGACAAATCGGTCGACTACATCATTCCTTTCGGCCCGGGCGGCGAGTCCGACATTTCCGCCCGGCTTCAGCAGCCGGTGTTCAAGAAGAAATTCGGCCAGGATCTGGTCATCTACTACAAGCCGGGCGGCGGCGGCGCGGTCGGCTGGGCGCAGCTCAACGGCATGGCGGGCGACGGCTACACGATCATGGGCATCAACCTGCCGCATATCGTCCTGCAGCCGGCGCAGAAGGATGTCGGCTACAAGACCGACGATCTGTCACCGATCTACTGGTTCCACTACACGCCGGACGCGATCGTGGTCCCGGCCGACAGCCCCTTCAAGACGCTTGACCGACCTGATCGCCTACGCCAAGGAGAATCCGGGCGCGGCTGACCATGTCGGGCTCCGGCAAGGGCACCGCCAACCATCTGGCGCAGATCCGCTTCGACGAGCTGGCCGGCATCAAGACCACCTATGTGCCGTTCAAGGGCACCGGCGCCTCGACTACCGCGCTCCTCGGCAACCAGGTCATGGCGCAACTGGGGCTACACCACGGTCGGCGCCGCAGCAGGGCGACCAGGTGCGGATGCTGGCGGTCGCCATGGAAGAGCGCCATCCGCTGTTTCCCGACGTGCCGACCTTCAAGGAACTCGGCTTCGACATGGTCGGCGGCGCCTATCGCGGCATGGCCGTGCCGAAGGCGACGCCGGCGAAACTGCGCAAGCAATGGCCGACATGTTCGGCGAAATCAATGCCGACCGAGGTTTCCGCAAGCAGATGGTGGATGGCGGCTTTGCCCTGCCGATGTCGCCTTATTCGCAGATGAAGGACGTTCATGGCAAGCGCGAAGGCGGAGTATATCGAGGCTCGCCAAGAAGGCGGGCATCATGAAATAGCCGGGCGCCGGCGCATGCCGGCGCTCCATCATGACCTGGAACCAGCAATGATCGCGGCGTTGACCATGACGGGTTTCGACAGTTTCGCTGGCCGCGCTGACGCCGCTCAATCTGCTGCTGGCCCTGCCGGCGTCGTCGCCGGGCACGGTCATCGGCGCCATCCCCGGCCTGTCGGCGACCATGGCGGTGGCCGTGCTGGTGCCGTTCACCTTCTCGCATGGAGCCGGCCTCGGCGCTGATCCTGCTCGGCGCCATCTACACCGGCGCCATCTATGGCGGCGCCTATTCCGCCATCCTGCTCAACACGCCGGGCACGCCGTCGGCGATCGCCACCACCTTCGACGGCTATCCGATGGCCAAGCGCGGCGACGGCGATCTCGCCGTGACGCTCGCCTGCTATCGCCTCCGTGTTTGGCGGCCTGGTCGGCGCGCTGGTCGCTGCTGCTGCTGGCGCCGCCGCTGGCCTCGGTGGCGCTCGCCTTCGGGCCGGTGGAATATTTCTGGCTGGCCATCTTCGGCCTGTCGCTGATCGCCTCGCTGTCGGACGGGCAATCTGCTCAAGGGACTGGCCGGCGGCGCCTTCGGCCTGCTGCTGTCCACGGTCGGCGTCGCCGAGTGTCGGCGCGACATCCGCTGACCTTCGGCTCGCCACGGTGCTGCTCGGCGGCATCGAGCGTGTGTCGGCGCCTGATCGGGCTCTACTGCATGCCGGTGCTGATCGATCTGGTGGCCACGCCCGAACGCCATCTCAAGGTGGAGGAAGGCGGCCGCGCGGCTTCCGGCTTGCGCGAGGCGGTCGCGCATCCTGGCGAAGAACCGGTTCAACCTCGCTGCGCTCTTCGATCATCGGCACGGTGGTCGGCATCCTGCCCGGCGCCGGCGGCTCGGTCGCGGGGCTGGTGGCCTATTCCGAGGCCAAGCGCACGGCGCAGCGCCCGGAGCAGCATTCGGCAAGGGCGAGCCCGACGGCGTCATGGCCACGCGAATCCGCCAACAACGCCACCGTCGGCGGCGGCTTCATCCCGACGCTGGTGCTCGGCATTCCCGGCACGCCGCCCGACGCCGTCATCCTCGGCGCGCTGCTGGTGCAGGGCATCCGCACCGGCCCGACGCTGTTCAAGGCGGCGGAGCGATCGTCTACACCTTCATCTTCGGGCCTGTTCCTCGCCACCATCCTGATGCTGCCGACCGGCCTGCTGATCGGCCGCTACGCCTACAAGACCGATCATCTCCGTACCCAAGCCTATGCTGGTGCCGGCGTCGCGCTGCATGACGATCATCGGCACCTTCGCCATCCGCAACGACATCTCCGACGTGCATCATCATGGTCGTCGCTGGGCGGCTCGGCTGGGTGCTGGCGCGCTTCGGTTTCGCGCCGTCGCCCATCGTGCTCGGCCTGATCCTCGGCCCGATCGCCGAGCAGGGCTTCGTGCAGGCCTGGATCATCGGCGATGCGACCGGCAATCGTGCCGGCATGTTCTTCGGCCGGCCGATCTCGCTGGCATCATCGCCTTCACGATCCTGTCCCTTGGCTGGCCCTTTGCACGCGCCGCCATGGCGCGACGGCCGGCCGGTCCGGCGGTGGCCGAACTGGCTAAGGAGAAGATCGAGCGCGGTCCGGCCGACTGGGGCACGGCCATCATAGCCATCCTGCTTATCGGCGTGGCGGCGCTCGCCCTTCACGACGCCAGCGGATATGCCGATCCGGACTCATCGGTGTTTCCGCGAACGGTTTCCATCGCGCTTATCGTCTTTTCGGCGGCGATATTCGTACGCGCCGTTCTTGGCTTCCGGCTACGCGGAGAGGCGGAGCCCGGCTCCGGTCTGCGGCGTGGCGTGCTGATCACCACCATGCTCGCGGCGTCTTTGGCGCTGCCCTTCGCCGGCTTCGTTGTTACATCGATCGCGCTTTGCGCCGTGCTTGTCGTCACGGCCGTCCATGGCCGTTGGACGTGGCGCATCGCGATCTTGAATGGGCTGGGGTGTCTGGTACTCATTGCCGTTATCGCCTGGATATTCCGGTCACTGCTCCACGTTCCGCTTCCCACGCCACAAATCTTTTGAAAGCCGTCATGTGTTCCATCGTCATCACCGAGTTCATGGACGAGGCCGCCGTCGCGCGCCTGAAAGCGAAATTCGATACGCGCTACGATCCGGGTCTCGTCGACAGGCCGGAGGAACTGCCGGGGGCGGTAAAGGACACCGACGTGCTCATCGTGCGCAACCGGACGCAGGTGCGCGGCGCGATGCTCGAAGGGGCGGGCAGGCTGAAATGCGTCGGGCGTCTCGGCGTCGGGCTCGACAATATCGATGTCGAGGCTTGCAAGGCGAGGGACATCGCGGTCTATCCGGCGACCGGCGCCAACGATTTGTCGGTCGCCGAATACGTCATGACGGCCGCCGCCATGCTCCTTCGCAAGGCATGGCTGTCGAGCGATGCCGTCGCTTCGGGCGAATGGCCACGCCAGAAGATGATCGGCGGCGAACTTGCCGGCCGCACCATGGGCCTTGTCGGATTCGGCTCCATCGCGCGGGAGGTCGCCTGGCGCGCCAACGCATTCGGCATGCAGATCGCCGCCTTCGATCCCTATCTGGAGGCCACCCACCCGGCCTGGCAGATGGCGCGCAACGTTTCGCTCGACGGATTGATGGACATCGCCGATGTCGTCAGCCTTCATGTGCCGTTGACGGACGCGACGCGTCACATGATGGGCGCCGGGCAGTTCAAGGCGATGCGCAAGGGCGCAATCCTGATCAACGCCGCACGCGGCGGCGTGGTTGACGAGGAGGCGCTGGCGGAAGCCCTGCGCGGCGGCGAAATAGGCGGTGCGGCGCTCGACGTCTTCGAGACCGAACCGCTGACGGCGGAGGCCGGAAAAAAGTTCGCGGGGCTTGCCAATCTGGTGCTCACGCCTCACATCGCCGGGGTAACAGAAGAGTCGAACGTGCGTGTTTCCAATCTTATCGCCGATCTGGTTATCGCGCATCTGGAGAAGTCCGCATGAGCGAAATCAGATTGCCGCCGGCCGATGCCGAGGCGCTCGTCGCCGCGGCGCTGGTGGCGTCGAACACGTCGGAGGAGAATGCCGCCTCCGTCGCCCGCGCGCTGATCGGCGCGGAATTGTGCGGACAGCTTGGCCATGGATTGCGCCGCCTGCCGGCCTATGCGGCACAGGCCAGGGCCGGCAAGGTGAACGGCCAGGTCAGGCCGGAAGTGCACCGCATCAAGCCGGGTTCGATTTCCATCGATGGCGGATTCGGCTTTGCCTTTCCGGCGCTCGAAGCCGCTGTGGACGAGCTTGCCAAAATCACGCCGGTGCAGGGCATCGCCGCCGCCGGCATCTTTCGCTCGCACCATGCGGGTGTCGCCGGATTGACGGTCGAGTCGCTGGCCGAGCGCGGTCTGGTGGCTTTGTTCTTCACCAATTCGCCGGGCGCCATGTCGCCCTGGGGCGGCAATAACGCGCTTTTCGGCACCAATCCGATCGCTTTCGCCTGTCCCTCCGCCGAGGAAGGTGCGCCGATCGTCGTCGATGTCGCGCTGTCGAAAGTGGCGCGCGGCAAAATCATGGCGGCGGCGCAAAAGGGCGAGACGATCCCCGAGGGATGGGCGCTCGACGCCGATGGCGCGCCGACCACCGACGCGAAGGCGGCGCTCGCCGGCACGGTGATACCGCTCGGCGAAGCCAAGGGCGCCGCACTGGCGTTAATGGTCGAATTGCTGGCTGCCGGACTGACCGGCGCCAATTTCGCCTATGAGCAGACCAGCTTCTTCGACGACAAGGGCCTGCCGCCCGGCACGGGGCAATTGCTGATCGCGATCGATCCGTCCGGATTCGGGCATGGCGCGGTGGCCCGCTTCGGCGAAATGGCCAAAGCCGTGGCCGGCACCGAGGGCGCGCGCTTGCCCGGCGCCAAGCGGCGGGATATGCGTCAGCGGTTCCTGCGCGACGGCATCCCCGCGGACCCCGCGCTCATCGAGGAAATCAGGAAGATAGGCGTCGCATAAGACGCCGCCAAAGGAGGCAGCCCCATGCTCCAGAAAACCAGCCATTTCATGCGCCAGGCCAATTTGATCGGCGGCGATTGGGTCCAGGCCGATTCCGGCGACACGATCGATGTCACCAATCCGGCCACTGGCGAGAATATCGGCACGCGTGCCGAAATCCGGCAAGGCGGAGACGCGCCGCGCCATCGAGGCCGCCGAAAAGCGCTTTGCAGACCTTGAAGAAGACATCGGCGCTGGAGCGCTCGAAGCTGTTGCGCAAGCTGCACGATGCTGATTCTTGAAAACCAGGACGCGCTGGCCGAACTCCTGACCATGGAGCAGGGCAAGTCGCTTGCCGAGGCGAAGGGCGAGGTCGGCGATGTCGGCAGGCTATGTGCTGTGGTTCGCCGAGGAGGCCCGCCGCACCTATGGCGACATCGTTCCCTCGCCATGGGCCGACCGCCGCATCCTGGTGACCAAGGAGCCTGTCGGCGTCATCGCGGCCATCACGCCGTGGAATTTCCCGTCCTCCATGCTGGCGCGCAAGATCGGACCGGCGCTCGCCGCCGGCTGCACCGCCGTGGTCAAGCCGGCGTCCCAGACGCCTTATTCCGGGCTCGCATGGGGCGCGCTGTGCGAAGAAGCGGGCATTCCCGAAGGGCGTCGTCAACATCCTCACCGGCTCCGCGGCCGAGATCGGCGACGAGATCTGCGCCAACCCGCTGGTGCGCAAGATCACCTTCACCGGCTCCACGGAGGTCGGCAAGGTGCTGATCCAGACAGGCGTCCGCGACGGTCAAGAAAGTATCGATGGAACTTGGCGGTAACGCGCCGTTCCTGGTCTTTGACGATGCCGATATCGACCGCGCCGTCGACGGCGCCATGGCCGCCAAATACCGCAATTCCGGCCAGACCTGCGTGTGCACCAACCGCTTTTTCGTGCAGGCCGGCATCCATGACACATTCGTCGAGAAACTCGCGGAAGCCGCAACAAGCTCAAAGTGGGTCCGGCCACGGATGCGGCACCGAGCAGGGGCCGCTGATCGACGAGAAGGCGGTCGAAAAGGTCGAGGAATTCATCGCCGACGCCAAAGCCAAGGGCGGCAGGATCGTCACCGGCGGCAAGCGCCATGAGCTGGGCGGTACCTTCTTCGAGCCCACCGTCATCGCCAAGGCGCGAGCCACGGAAATGCGCTTCACCCAAGAGGAAATCTTCGGGCCCGTCTGCCCCAGTCTATCAAGTTCGAGAATGAAGAAGACGCCATCGCCATGGCCAACGACACGGTCTATGGCCTTGCCTGCCTATTTCTATACCTGCGATCTGGGCCGCGCCTTCCGCGTCATGGAAGGGCTGAAATACGGCCTGATCGGCGTCAATGAAGGCATCATCACCACCGTCGAGGCGCCATTCGGCGGACTTAAGGAATCCGGCATCGGCAAGGAAGGCGGGCATCAGGGTATCGAGGACTACCTCGACAACAAATATGTCTGCATCGGCGGCCTTGGCCTCTGACCGGGCGATGAGGCCGGGGGACGAGATATTCGGGACCGCCGCTGACGGCTCGGCGGTCCATCGTATTTCGATCAAGGGCGGCGGCCTCACAGCCGCCGTTCTTACGTATGGCGGCGTGCTCCAGGATCTGCGGCTCGACGGCCATGACGCGCCACTGGTGCTCGGTTTCGACGATTTCGCGCACTATCTCGACCAGTCGCCGTATTTCGGCGCTATTCCGGGCCGCTGCGCCAACCGCATCCAGGACGGCCGCTTCACCATCGATGGTGAACGCTATCAGGCCGACAGAAATTTCCTCGGCAAGCACACACTGCATGGCGGGTCGGCCGGCACGGGCAAGCGCATGTGGCGGCTTGCCGGGCGCGGCGACGATTTCGTGACGCTGCATCTGACCGATCCCGATGGCGGGATGGGGTTTCCGGGCACGCTAGAGATTTCCTGCACTTACCGGCTCAAGCCGGGAGGTATCCTGCGGCTCGAACTAGAGGCGACGACCGATAAGCCGACGCTGTGCAACCTTTCGCATCATTCCTACTTCAATCTCGAAGATGGCGGCTCCTCCGATATTCTTGATCATCGCCTGATGCTGAACGCCGCCGCCTATCTGCCGGTCGATGACGAGATGATCCCGACCGGCGTCGTGCAGCCGGTGGAGGGCACGCCATTCGATTTTCGGCGGGCGCGGCCGATCCGCCCGGACGGTGAAAAGGTCGACTACGACCACAATTTTTGCCTGACATCGCAGCGCGGGCCATTGCGTCACGCGGCGTGGGCGCAAGCAGCGCGCTCCGGCGTCGAGATGGAGTGCTGGACGACGGAGCCCGGCGTGCAGTTTTACGCCGGCCACAAGGTCGCACGCGAAGTGCCTGGGCATGGCGGGCGCATGTACAAGGCCAATGCCGGCTTCTGCCTGGAAGCGCAGATATGGCCTGACGCGGCCAATCGGCCCTATTTTCCGCAAGCCCTTCTGCGGCCCGGCGAGACCAGCCGGCAGATAACGGAGTATCGCTTCCGGCAGGCTTAGGCTTGATTGCCTGCGAAGGCTTCCCGCAGCACATCGAAAGGCGCCAGCGCGCCTCGCACTTGCACCACGGCGGCGGCGACATGATGCGCCCGCGCCACCGCCTCGTCCTGTTCGTCGCCGAGCAGCCGCGCTACCAGATAGGAGCCGTTAAAACTGTCACCGGCGCCGGTCGTATCAACGGCCCGGGTGGTGACCGCCGGCAGTCGTCGCCCCGCACCTTTGGCGAAACTCAGCGCCGGCTCGGCCCCATCCTTGATGACGATCTCCGCGACCCCGGCGCCTTCGATGCGCATGGCGGTGATTTCCGCGGCCGCGTCGCCGAAAAGCTGCTGCTCGTCGGGGAAGGTCGGCAGCGCGATGTCGGTCAGCGTCAATGCCTCGACGATTGTCTCGCGCGCCGCTTCGACTGAGGGCCAGAGCCGGGGCCGGTAATTCGGATCGAAGGCGATCAAGGTCCCGCTGGCGCGCGCCTTGGCCAGGGCGTCAAACAGGATGCGCCGGGCAGGCGGCTCCAGAATGGCGAGCGTGATGCCGGAGAAATAGGCCAGCACGCGGCCGCCGAGACTTTGCTCGAGCGCTTGAGGATCACTCGCCAGCCGCCGCGCCGCCGCGTCCGAACGCCAGTAGGTGAAGGAGCGTTCCGCCCCGTTGAGCGTGATCGCGTAGAGGCCTGGCCGCGCGCCGGCTATGACCGGGCTGGCCGCGACCCCGATGCCATTGGCGCGCATGAACTCGCGCTGGCCCAGCGAGAAGGGGTCGTCGCCGAAGGCGGTGACGTAATCCGCGGCAGCCGTCTGCGGCAGTAGCGCCCGCATCACCCAAAGCGTATTGAACGTGTCGCCTGCGAACCCCATGCGCCAGGCGTCTCCGCCCGCGCCCGAAAGCTCCAGCATGCACTCGCCGATCGACGCCACGCTCAAACCCATCCGCCATCTCCCATTCAAAGCGATTTCGCTCTACACTTTCAGACGGCGCGTGGCCATGGCGCGAGGATAGCTGAATTCCGGCGGGGCACTGATGAACGGGTCAAGGCAAGACGAATGAACAGGCGCTGGCTGATCGTGATTGTGGCGGCGGTGATCGTCGCCTTCGCCGGCTGGCAGCTTGCCATGCGCATGTTCATGGCAGCGCCCGCGGATCTCGACCTGTCGCTGTCGAAGAAGAGCGAAAACGGACTTTATATTGTGACGCTCGCACCGGAACAGGCGCCGGTCAAGCAGGGGCCGCTGCAAAGCTTCGTGCTGAGCGTGAAGATGGCGGATGGCCAACCGGTCGATGTTTCCCGCATCGAAATCGGCGGCGGCATGCCGCAACACGGCCATGGTCTGCCGACCGACCCGAGAGTGACGGCCGCCCTCGGCGACGGCAAATACCGGATCGAAGGCGTGAAGTTCACGATGCCCGGCTGGTGGCAGCTCAGATTCACCATCGATGCGCCGCCGGGCAGGGACGAGACCGATTTCAATATCGTTCTTTGACCATGAGACGCTTTCTTCCCCTCATACTTCTGCTTTTGGCCGCCGTGGCTTCCGTCGCCCTTTTCCGCCGCGATGAAGATCATTTTTCGAGTGCAGAGAAGAAGACGATCGCCTCGCTGGCGCTGACGGCGCTGCCGAAATTGCCGCCCGATCCCAGCAACAGATATGGCGACGATCCGGCCGCCGCAGCGCTTGGCGCGACGCTTTTCTTCGACGTGCGCATGAGCGGGCAGGGCAATGTCTCCTGTTCTACCTGCCACAAGCTCGAACGCCAGTTCCAGGATGATCTTCCGCGCGGCCACGGTCTCGCCGACACGGATCGCCGCACCATGCCGCTATCGGGCGTCGCCTACAATTCCTGGTTCTTCTGGGATGGGCATCGCGACAGCCTGTGGTCGCAGGCGATAACGCCGATGGAGGATGCGCGCGAGCAGGGCGGCGACCGACTGTTCTACGCGCACTTCATGAAGTCCGAATATGGCGATCGCTACCAGCGCATCTTCGGCCCGCTGCCCGACATGGCCGGCCTGCCGCAACATGCGAGCCCGCTTGGCGACGAGGCAGAGAAGGTGGCCTGGGCGGCGATGACGCCGCAACAGCGTGAGGCGGTGAACCGGGTCTACGCCAATATCGGCAAGGCGCTCGAGGCGTTCGAACGCTCGATCATGCCCAAGCAAACGCGCTTCGATCGCTTCGCCGCCGCGCTGGCCGCCGGCAAACCGCCGCAAAAGGATGCTTCCTTATCGGAACTCCAGATCGAGGGGCTGAAACTCTTCATCGGCAGCGCCCGCTGCTCGACCTGCCATAACGGCCCGCGTTTCACCGATGGGCAATTCCACAATACTGGGATCGCGCCCGTGCCCGCCCTGCCGCCCGATCATGGCCGTGCCACCGGGGTGAAACAGGTCGCGGCCGATCCCTTCAACTGCCTCGGCGCATTCAGCGATGCGGGTCCGGACGATTGCGGCGATCTGCGCTTCATGGTCAAGAAAGGAAAGGCGCTGGAACGCGCCTTCAAGACGCCGTCGCTGCGCGGCGTCGCCGGGCGGCCGCCCTACATGTATGCCGGCCAGATCGCCACCCTTGAGGATGTCGTGGCGCATTATGCCGACGCGCCGGCGGAGTCCGCCAACGGCTCAGAACTCCATGCCATCACTCTGACCGATCGCGGCCGTCTGGCGCTGGTGGCGTTTCTGAAGACGCTGGGCGATTAGGCAATCCGCCAGAACGACGGAATGGCGGCGGAGCAGTCGCCGACGCACCGGCCGCCACGAAAAATCAGGATCGTCCGTCTTCAGCGCATGAGCAGTATCGGTACCCGCACCGTACGAACCATTGCCGTCGTCGTGCTGCCGACGATCAGGGTCCTGAGCGGGGAATGGCCATAGGCGCCCATTAGCAGGATTGCGCCGGGGGTCGCTTCGATCACGGAGGCAATCACCTCCTCCGGCTTGCCCTGCCGACGCGTCGCCGTCACGTCGCGGTCGCCAAGCTTGGCCCGTGTCTCTTCGAGCCGCTCGCGATGCTTCTCGTCGTCGGCGCCGGCAAAGACGAGATGAACCGGCAGATCGCGAAACAGGGGCGAACGGGCGCAGCATTCAAGCGCGCGCCCGGCAGCCGGGCTGCCGTCATATGCGAGTACGGCGACGCGAGGCGGCTCGACAGTGCGCGAGGCGATAAGGATCGGCTTGGTGCTTGCCCGCACCACGCGCTCGACTTTCGATCCGATGTGGTTCTGAGCGAATTCCTGGCTGGCGCCCCGCTTGCCGATCACCACTGCGTGGGCTCCGGCTTCGCGCTCCAAGATCGTCTCGACGATGCCGCCGTGACGATGCAGGGGCGTCACCCCGGGCGAACCGGCAGCCTTGAGCCGCTCTTCGCCGGCGGCGAGAAGCACACGGCCCCGTTCGACCTGGAGACGGGCGTCGGTTTCTTCCAGCCGTGTCAATTCCTCCAGCAACCGCGATTTGACGCCGAGCCCGATGACGCCAGACAAATCGTGGCGTTCGCCAACGGCTTCCTTGCGCTGGACGACATGCAGCAGTTCGATTGGCAGTACGAGCTTGAGCGAGGCCCAGGCGGCCAGATCGCAAACCGATGTGGCGTAGCTGGAGGCATCGATGCAGGCGAGAATCTTGTCCACCATTCGTCTCCTCAATGGGCCGAGAGAAGCTTTTCAGCGCCGGGTTTGTCGTGGACGGCGAAACGATCCACGATCGCCGCGCTCGCCTTGTTGAGACCGACCAGATTCACGGCGGTGCCTTCGCGCCGGAAGCGGATCACCGCCTTATCCAGCGTTCCGACACCAGTAATGTCCCAGAAATGCGCGTCGGTGAGATCGATGACCACATTGTCGAGCACTTCCTTGAAGTCGAAAGCGTCGACGAAGCGCTCGGCCGAGGCGAAGAAGATCTCCCCCGAAATCCGATAGGTGCGCATGCGTCCATCCTCGGAAAGTTCCGAGGAGACGGTGAACATGCGCCGGACCTTGGAGGCGAAGAAGAGGCCCGACAGGACCACGCCCGCCGCGACGCCGGCGGCGAGATTGTTGCTCCAGACGACGATCACCACCGTCGCGAGCATGACGAGGGATGACTGCCAGGGATGGTGGCGGATGTCCGTGACCGAGCGCCAGGAAAAGGTGCCGATCGACACCATGATCATCACCGCGACCAGGCTCGGCATCGGAATGCAAGCGACCAATGGATTGAGGACGACGAGAAGAAACAGAAGAAATACGCCGGCGAACAGCGTCGAAAGACGGGTCGAGCCACCCGATTTCACATTGATCACCGACTGGCCGATCATGGCGCAGCCGCCCATTCCGCCCAGAAAGTCCGGTGACGAAATTGGCGATGCCCTGGCCGCGCATCTCACGCGCCTTGTTCGACGACGTGTCGGTGAAATCGTCGACGATCTGCGCCGTCAGCATCGACTCGAGCAGTCCCACCGCGGCCATCGTAAGCGAAAAGGGAAAGATGATCCTGAGTGTTTCAAGGTTGAACGGCACGTTCGGCAGGGCGAATATCGGGAGAGATGTCGGCAGCTTGCCCATGTCGCCCACGGTGTTGACGTGGACGCCGCCATAGATGGTGATGACCGTCAGGACGGCGATTGCGACCAACGGCGAGGGGATCACCTTGGTGAGATAGGGGAACAGATAGATGATCGCCAGCCCGGCCGCCACCAGCACATATGTGACCGGCGGCACATGGAGGAGCTGCGGCGTCTGCGCCAGGAAGATCAGAATCGCGAGCGCGTTGACAAAGCCCGTGACGACCGAGCGCGAAACATATTGCATCAGGAGGTCGAGGCGCAGCAGTCCCGCGATCACCTGCAGCACGCCCATGAGGATTGTCGCGGCGAACAGATAGTCGACGCCATGATCGCGCACGAGCGGTATGATGACCACGGCGACGGAGGCGGTCGCGGCAGAGATCATGCCGGCGCGGCCGCCCGTGAAGGCGATGATCACGGCAATGGAAAAGGAGGCATAGAGGCCAACACGTGGATCGACCCCGGCGATGACGGAAAATCCGATGGCTTCTGGGATCAGCGCCAATGCGACAACGATACCGGCAAGGATATCGGCGCGCGGATTGGCGAACCAGTCGCGTCGGATCGAGGAGAAACCGCTCATTCGGAACCCGGTATGGTGCAGAGAGCATCCGCCGCGTCCGCTGTAACCAGCGCGCGCGACAACGACTTGAAAGACGTGATGCTTAAGGGTTATCCCGGGGATAGGCGCCGGGCCGAGCCACCCGGATAACCGGGTCCAACGAAGTGATGCCTGGCCGCTTAAACGATATTCGATTTTGCTGCAAGTGCGAAGAGGCAGGCGCTGCTCCGCGCGCCGGGTAGCGGCCCATCATCGTTTGATCGGTCATCGATACCCGAAAAGCGTCGGTATGTCAGTGTCAGGAAGCGGCCTTTGCCGGTTGCGGGGAAGCGCTGTCCTTCTGCAGGCGGTCGAGTTGCAGGCGGATATGGGCGGCTTCCGCCGCCGTATTGGCGAGAGAAATTGCGCGGCCGAAGGCCTCGCACGCCTCCCGGCCACGGCCGGCCTGCATGAGCAGGGCTCCCTTGACGCCATGAAAATAGAAATAGCCGCCGAGCTTGTCCGCCAGAGGCTCGATCATGGCGAGCGCCGCTTCCGCCCCTTCAAGCTTGGAGATGGCGACGGCCCGGTTCAGCGTTACCACCGGAGACGGGTTCAGGCGTTCGAGCGAGGCATAGAGCGCGTCGATGCCGGTCCAGTCGGTGTCTTCCGGCCGTGCGGCGCGCGCGTGAAGAGCCGCGATCGCCGCCTGTATCTGATAGGGACCAGGCTGCCGGTGCCGCATCGCCTTGTCGATGAGCGCCAGGCCCTCGGCGATCATCGGGCGATTCCACAATCCGCGATCCTGATCTTCCAGAAGCACGATCTGGCCGTCCGCATCAAAGCGCGCCGTCGCACGCGAATGCTGGAGAAGAAGCAGCGCGGCCAATCCCATGATCTCCGGCTCGGACTGGAAAAGCTTTAGCAGCAGGCGGGCCAGCCTGATGGCTTCCTCACAGAGCGGCGCGCGCATCGGCGTCGTCTCGCCGGTCGCCGAATAGCCCTCGTTGAAGACGAGGTAGATCATGGCGGCTACTGCCGAAAGTCGCTCTGCGCGTTCCGGCGCGGCCGGCGCCTCGAAGGGCACATCGGCCTTGGCAATGCGGCCCTTGGCGCGCGTGATGCGCTGTTCCATGGCGCTTTCGCCGACCAGAAAGGCGCGCGCGATCTGCTTGACCGTCAGGCCCGAAACGATGCGCAACGCCAGAGCGATCTGTTGCGTCGCCGGCAAGTCGGGATGGCAGCAGATGAAGAGCAGCCGCAACACGTCGTCACGGTAATCCGAATTGTCGAGCCGTTCGACGATGTCCGCTTCATGGTCTTCCAGGTCGGAGATCGTCTCCTCGCCGGGCAGCGCCGTCTCTCTGCTCCGCTTGCGTACCTGGTCGATGCCGCTGTTGCGGCCGACGAAGATCAGCCAGGCGGTGGGATCGCGCGGCGGGCCGTTTTTCGGCCAGTTCTTCAGCGCGCGCAGGCAAGCTTCCTGAAACGCCTCCTCCGCCATGTCGAGATCGCGGAAATAGCGCAGCAGCGCGCCTACCGCCTGGGGGCGGGCGGCGGCAAGGGCGGCGTCTATCCAGCGTATGTCGGCCATGTCTATGATTCCTGGGGCATCCGGCTTGGACGATAGATCCCGACGGGCCGGATTTCGTAGCTGCCGCCGGGGTTGGCCTTGGCCAGATCGCGTGAGAAGTCGAGCGCCTCGTCGAGCGTGTCGCAGTCGACCATGTAGAAGCCGAGCAATTGTTCCTTGGTTTCGGCGAAGGGGCCGTCGATCACCAGCGGCTCGCCGCCGCTCTTGCGCAAGGTCGTCGCGGACGTCGTCGGCAACAGCCGCGCGACGGGGCCGAGCCGGCCCTGCTTGGCGACCTTGTCCTGAACGACGGCGAGACGCGCCAGGCAGGCGTCGTCCTCTTCCCTGGTCCATGCGCTAACGATTTCTTCCTGATGATAGCAAAGCACGGCGTAGAGCATGTCGATACTTCCTTCTTTCCGAGGACGAACGGCGCCGACAGACGCCGACAGGCGAGTGCACAATTATTCCGGCATTTTTCAAGCAGCGAAGAAGTGACCGGCCGCGTGCCGCGTCAGATCCAACGGCGAACCCGCTTGCGGTAATCGCGGTATTTCTTGCCGAAGCGCAGGTCCAGATGCTTTTCCTCGCGTTCGATCGCCAGTTTCTGGGTCAGGAACGCCGCGACGATGGCAAGGATGATGAACCAAAGCATGCCGGCGGCGAGCCCGACGCCGATCATCAGCAGCGCGTTGCCGAGATAGATCGGATTGCGGGTCATGGCAAACGGGCCGGTGAGAACGAGATGTTCGGCGGGACGGTCGACCCGAACGGTCGTACTGGCCCGGTGCAGCGTGCGTATCGCCTGAACGACCATGGCGATCGCGGCCAGGCCCAGCGCCAGCCCGGCCACCAGAAGCATGCCGGAGAGCGGCTGGCCGATCCATGGCAGAGGGTAGAGCCAGCTCAGCACGACGCTGGCGGCGATGGCCGCGACGTAGAGGATTGGAGGCCAGGGCAAGGCGTTCGACCGGGTTTCGACGGCGCTCATTGCGCTGCGCCTCCCTTACCCTCGTCGAAAAGATCATTGTCGGTCTGGCCCGTGCACTGCATGGCCATACCCTGCAATCGGTCGCGCATTCCCTCGTCCTCCTGCCCGGCGAACAACTTGCCAAGCTCCTTTCCGGCGTTCAGCCGGTCCAGCATGCAGCTACAATAGCGCGTGCAGAATTCCTTGTCGCGGCTGTTGGCGCATTGTTCCTCGCAGGCCAGAGTGAACCGCTCCGCTGGAGGAATGGCCGGCGGCGGAAACATTTGCGCGTAGAGCCAGACCGAGCCGAAGAGGATCGGCTGGTGCAGGAGATAGAAGGCCAGGCTGTGCCGCCCGGCGAAGGTAAGCGGCCAGGCCCAGCGCCCTGGCGACAGAACGGCAAGAACGTCGAACCCGCCGAAACGTCGCGCCAGCTTGGCCGTTGCGATGCCGACGAGCACCGGCCCGAACCAGGGCAGGACCGGCACGTAGTCATTGGAGTGCGGGTCGAATTGGGAAAGGCCGAGCCACCACCATTGCGGCGCGTCGAAAACTGGCGACCTCAGATAGTGAGGCGCGACGATGATGGCGGCCGCCATGATCAGCGTCAGGATCGCTGGCAGTCGCAGGAAAAGCAGTCCGAGCAGGCTGGCCAGCGCGATTTCATGCAGGATGCCAAAAAAGATGAACCCGTCCGGCGTGGCGATCCGCGTGACGATCGTGATGGCGATGGCCGCGCCGGCGACCATCGCGAAACGCTTCCAGAAGGACGGCCAGCGTATGCGGCCACGGTTGGCCAGCACGAGGCTGACGCCGACCAGGAAGAGGAAGCTCGTGGCGATGCAATGGGCGAAAATGCGCCAGCCGCCATGCTCGACCAGCCCCGGCTCGACGAAGCCGAAATGTTCCAGATCCCAGGTGAAATGGAAGATCGCCATGGCGATGAGCGCCAGGCCGCGCGCCACATCGATCGCCTCGATGCGTCCGGTACGTTTGGGCGGGGCGGGCTCTTGCATCGATGGCCTTTCAGGATACATGCGTTGTTTGCCGGGGTTGCGCGCCTCGCGCAAGCGCAAGCCGCCGTCAAATCACGGGAGAATCATATGCACAGCATCGCCGCGAACGGAGCCGAAATTCCGGCGCTGGGCCTTGGAACCTGGACGCTCAACGGCGAAGAATGCGCCGAACTGGTCTCCGAGGCCCTGAAGCTCGGCTACCGCCATGTCGATACAGCGGCCGCCTACCAGAACGAAAAGGCGGTCGGAGAGGGGATACGCTCCTCACGGGTCCCGCGGGACGACATCTTCCTGACGACCAAGATCTGGTGGACCGATCTCTTTGCAAGCAACGTCCGCCGATCCGCCGAGGCGAGTCTCGAACGGCTCGGCGTCGATCATGTGGATCTGCTTCTCATCCACTGGCCCAACCCGAAAATTCCACTTGCCGAAACGCTCAGAGAGATGAATGCGCTGCGGGTGGAGGGCATGACGCGCCACATCGGCGTTTCCAATTTCCCGACCGCGCTGCTCGCCGAAGCGAAAAACATTTCGGACGCCCCGTTGGTTGCCGATCAGGTCGAATACCACCCTTATCTCGGCCAGGGCAAAGTGCATGCCGCCTGCCGGGCGGCCGGCATGGCCATGGTCTCCTATTGTCCGCTACACCGGGGTGGCGGGCTGCTGAGCGAGCCCGCGATTGTCGAATCCGCCCGCGCGCACGGCAAGACGCCCGGCCAGATCGTGCTGCGCTGGCATGTCCAGCAGGATGGCGTCGCCGCCATCCCGCGCACCACGAAGAAGGAGCGCCTGGCGGAAAATATCGACATCTTCGACTTTGCCCTGACCGACGCGGAAATGGCGGCGATTTCCGGTCTGACGAAGGCTGGCGGGCGCCTGTGCGACTATGGGTTTTCTCCCGAATGGGACGCCGCCTGAAGCGCCGGCGACGAATGATCCCGACTGGCATGATCTAAGGCGGCGGCTGGCTTCGCATTTCGGCTTGCCGGCGTCGGTTTCCTGTTAACGGCCAGCCGCGAACGGTTGCACATCTCTGGGACGATAGTCCCCGGGTTTTCCATGGCCACGCAGGTAAGGCATCCGATCTGGCTACCCGCGGTGACGCAGCCGGGCGCCAGCACGTTCGCCACCCTTTACGCCGTTGAATCCTTCGCCCGCGCCTCGATCGCCAGCGTCGTGCCGATCCAGGCCTATGACATCCTGCACAATGAGCAGGAAGTTTCGCTGCTCTATACGCTGGTGGCGCTGATCGGCCTTTCCGTCACGCTGTCCATGCCGTTTCTCATCCAGCGCTTCGCCCGCCGCTGGGTCTATACCGCCGGCGCCTTGGCGCTCATCGTGGGATCGGCCTTCCTTGTCACCAACACCTTGCCCGGCCAGATGATCGGCATGCTTTTGCGCGTCATGGGCGCGAGCGCGCTGTCGATCACGCTCAACCTCTACATCATGGACTACATCCGCAAGACCGAGTTCATGCAGGCCGAATCGCTGCGCATGGCGTGGTCGACGCTGGCATGGACCTGCGGCCCGACGCTCGGCGTTTTTCTCTACACGCGCTTCGGCCTGCTTGCCGCGCATGGCGTCGTGGCGCTGTTCGCGCTCATTCTGCTGGCGCTATTCTGGCATTTCCGCATGGGCGACAACGAACTCATCCGCCCCGGCAAGACGCGACCGCAAAATCCGCTGAAAAATATCCGACGTTTCGTCAGTCAACCGCGCTTGCGGCTGGCCTGGGTCATCGCCTTCGGGCGCTCGTGCTTCTGGTCGACCTTTTTCGTCTATGGGCCTATCCTCATGGTGGTGACGGGCGAGGGCAAGCTTGCCGGCGGCCTGCTGGTTTCGGCCGGCAACGCGCTGCTGTTCTTCGCGCTCGGTTGGGGCTGGGCGGGCAAGCGCTTCGGCGCGCGGCGCACCATCGCCTTCGCCTTCATGATGCTGGCCCTATCGCTCTTTTGCGTGGCGTTCGCCGGCGAGGCGCATCCGCTGGTCGCCGGGTTCTTCCTGCTATTCGCGGCCATGTTCTGCATTGCCGTCGATGCGCTCGGGTCGACGGTCTACATGCGCGCGGTGCGCATCCGCGAACGCCCGCAGATGACGTCGGTCTACCGCACCTATATCGACCTGTCCGACCTGACGCCGCCGCTCGTCTATTCGGTCGTACTAGCCTTCTTCGGCCTCGGCGGCGTGTTCGCCACGCTCGCCGTGTTCGTGGCGGTATGCTGCTGGCTCACCTGGCGCTACGTGCCCAGGAAGATGTAGGCGTTGGGCGGCTCAGGATCACGATACCGACCGCCCCGGCGAGCAACGCGGCCGCGATATAGCCGATGGGCAAGGCGAGGTCGCGGGCGAACAGGAACCCGCCGAGTCCCGATCCGACGGCCTGGCCGACATAAATCGCCGACGTGTTCAACGCCACGGTTGCGCTGGCGAGTTCCGGGGCGGTTCCCACCAGCCGCGCCTGCTGCATGGAATTGGAGGAGGCGAATCCCATCCCCCAAATCAGGATCCCGATGGCCATGACGCCAACGGTTCCGGCGCCAGAGCGACCAGATCACCGCGCCCGCGAACATGCAGAGAAAGCAGGTCAGAGACGTGGCGAACGCCCCGAAGCGGCCGACGACGCGGGTCGCTGTCAAGTTGCCGAGAAGCCCGGTAAGGCCGAAGCCTCCGAAGAACAGGGCGATCTGTGTCGGACCGGCCGCAACCAACCTGCCAAGGAGTGGTCCGAGATAGGTGAAGACGATGAACTGGCCGGCGGAGGCCAACGCGGTGACAAGGAGCAGGGAGAGGATCAGGCGCGAGCGCAGGACATGCGCCCAGCTTGCCAGATTGACCGGCGCGCCCCGCAGCCGCGGGGGAAGCCCGGCGGCCACCAGCACGAAGCTCAGCGCACCCGCCGCGGCCAGCGCCCCGTAGGCTTCGCGCCACCCAGATGCGCCGCGAGGAAGGTGACGACGGGAAGGCCTGCCGCGATGGCCAGGACCAGCCGAGGAAGATGAAGGAGATGGCGCCCGAGCGCTCCCTTTCCGGCACGATCAGCGCGATGGTGCTGGCCGCGATGGGGGTGAAAACCGCCGCCGCCGCCATAGAAAACACGCGGATGACCAGAAGCAGCGCAAAATTCGGCGCCAGCATCGAGGCGGCGTGGCCAAGGGTGAGCAACGCTATCGAACCCGCCAGCAGGCGTCGCCTGCTCGATATGGCTGGTGGCCCAGGCCATGACCGGCGATCCTACGCACAGGATGACGGCGCCGATGGTCATCAGCATTCCGGCCTGCGCGATCGTCAGCGACAGACTGTCGGCCAGTTGCTTGAGCATGCCGGCCGGCGCCAGAACGGAGACGCCAATGACGAAATTGCCCGAAAGCAGCGCAAAGCCGGGCAGGCGCGAATTGGTCATTTCCGCTCCGATTTTGTAACAGCCGCAAGAGCAGGCTGGATGCGCGAACCTGATAAAGGCGCGTAGCTGGCAGGAATTCTCGGTTGTGGCGAGAAACGCCATTGTATTTCAGACGATGAATTTATGAAAGACATACCGGCAGACGAAGAGGGTGGGCGCTTCCGCCTGTGTCTAAACCAAGCCGCCGATCGCCTCGATCAATTGGGGCAACTGGCCGAGATGGTCGATGCGCCGGAAGCGGGCCTCTCCAGTCGGCTCGGAGACATGTTCGAGCACCCAGGTCAGTTCGTGCGGCACATAGACGCCCCAGCCGCCGGCCTCGATCGCCGGCACCACGTCGGATTTGAGCGAATTGCCGACCATCATGCTCCCGCCGGCGCCGTGCGCGTGGCGTTCGAAAAGCTTTTCATAGGTGGCCGCGCTCTTGTCGCTGACGATCTCGACCGCGTCGAACAGATCGCCGAGACCGGAAGCGGCGAGTTTGCGCTCCTGGTCGAAAAGATCGCCCTTGGTGATCAGGATAAGGCGATAGCCGCCCGCCAGTTGCTCCAGCGTCTCGCGCGCTGCGGAAGAAGTCTCGACCGGATGGGCTAGCATGTCGCGGCCGGCTTCGAGTATTTCGCCGATGACCGTCGCCGGCGCCTTGCCGTCGGTGACCTCGAGGGCGGTTTCGATCATGGACAGCGTGAAGCCCTTGATGCCGAAACCGTAATGGCCGAGGTTGCGTTTCTCCGCCTCTAGCAGTTTCGCGGTCAGGTCGTCCGCCTCGGCATGATCCGCCAAAAGACCGACGAAGCGCTGTTCGGTCAGCCGGAAGAACTGCTCGTTCTGCCAGAGCGTATCGTCGGCGTCGAAGCCGATGGCGGTGAGGGTGGACATGTGGCGCTTTTTGCGCGGTTCGGCGGTGGATGTCCAGTCCGCTGGCGGGCTCGCGTTCGGCCCTCCGGGTTTCACGGAATCCGACGGGGCGCGAAGACCGCGCCACCTATTATTCACTATCGGAAGGCACGGCGCCCGCACCCCGCTTCCCGGTTTGCCGAAGGGCTTGCATGGCAAGTCGATTTCGGGCAAAAGCCGAACCGTAACGTACGGTACACCTGCCCTTTATGGGCTGAGCGTCACGGGTGAATTTGATTTGCGGCCGCTGATAGACATGTCCCAACCCGATCTCACGCAACGACAGAAGGATGTTCTGGACGCGGCGTTGGCGCTTCTCATGGAAGCCGGCGACGGGTTGACGATGACCGGCGTGGCGCGGCGGGCCAGTTGCTCCAAGGAAACGCTCTACAAATGGTTCGGCGACCGCGACGGGTTGTTGACGGCGACCGTCCAGTGGCAGGCATCCAAGGTGCGCGTCGAGGCGGTCGATCGGGAAGACTGGACCTCGCGACGTCTGAAAACGGCGCTCGAGCGCTTTGCCGCCGACTGGCTGCGCGTCGTGTCGAGCCCGACATCGGTGGCGCTCAACCGGTTGGCCATCAGCCGCGCCGGATCGGACAGGAACCGGCTCGGCGTCATCGTACTCGAAAATGGTCGCTTTGCCCTTGCACGGCGCCTGAAACCGGTGCTTGAAGCCGGACGAAATCGCGGGCTGCTGCGCTTTCGACGATGCGGAGGCAGCGTTCCGCACCTTCTTCGGACTCGTCGTCCGCGACGTGCAGATCCGGCTTTTGCTGGGTGACCGGATGAAATTGACTGAAGCGGAGATAGCCGGCGACGCCGGCGAGGCGACGCGGCAGTTCCTCGCGCTCTACGAAGCGCGATAACCCGCCGGAAAAAGCCGGCATTTGAACTCGAACGGGAAGGAAACCGACATGCGTGTCTATTACGATCGCGACGCCGATCTCAATCTGATCAAGGGCAAGAAGGTCGTCATCATCGGCTATGGCAGCCAGGGCAGGGCGCACGCGCTCAATCTCGAAGGACTCGGGCGTCAAGGAAATCGCCGTGGCGCTGCGGCCGGGCTCGTCGACGGCCAAGAAGGTCGAGGCCGACGGGCTCAAGGTGATGAGCGTCGCCGATGCGGCGACATGGGCCGACCTGATGATGATGGCGACGCCCGACGAATTGCAGGCAGACATCTACAAGAACGAAATCGCCCCCAACATCCAGGACGGCGCGGCGATCGCCTTCGCCCATGGCCTCAACGTGCATTTCGGCCTGATCGAGCCGAAAGACACCGATCGACGTTCTGATGGTGGCGCCGAAGGGCCCGGGCCATACAGTGCGTTCGGCAATACCAGCAGTGGCGGCGGCGTGCCCTGCCTCGTCGCCGTCGATCATGACGCCTCGGGCAACGCGCTCGACCTCGCGACTTTCCTATGCCTGCGGCATCGGCGGCGGCCGCTCGGGCATCATCGAGACCAACTTCAAGGAAGAGTGCGAAACCGACCTGTTCGGCGAGCAGGTCGTGTTGTGCGGCGGTCTGGTCGAACTGATCCGTGCCGGGTTCGAGACGCTGGTCGAGGCCGGCTACGCGCCGGAAATGGCCTATTTCGAGTGCCTTCACGAGGTAAAGCTGATCGTCGATTTGATCTATGAGGGCGGCATCGCCAACATGAACTACTCGATCTCCAACACCGCCGAGTGGGGCGAATACGTGTCGGGTCCGCGCATCATCACCGCCGAGACCAAGGCTGAGATGAAGCGTGTGCTGAAGGACATCCAGACTGGCAAGTTCACCTCGGAATGGATGCAGGAATATCGCTCCGGCATGTCGCGCTTCAAAGGCATCCGCCGCATGAACGACAGCCACCAGATCGAGCAGATCGGCGAGAAGCTGCGCGGCATGATGCCGTGGATCGCGCAGAACAAGTTGGTCGACAAGGCGAAGAATTAGTCCACTGCGCTGGCCGGCGGCGCCAGTGGTGCCGCCGACCAATCCGCAGTTCGACGCGCTTCTTTGCCCGGGTCAGCAGACCTGTGGTAGAATACTAGCATGAATAGAAGCGATACCATTTCGAGACTGCGCCAATCCGCCGATGCCTTGCGCGGCATGGGGGCGACCGCCCTTTATCTGTTCGGATCGACTGCCCGGGACGAAGCTCAGTCCGCCAGCGATGTCGATGTCTTCATCGACTACACGCCAGACAGCCGGTTTTCCCTTCTGGATCTGGTGGGCATCAAGCAATTCCTCGAGGAGGACCTTGCACTGCAGGTCGATGTCACGACCCGGAACAGCCTTCATCCGATGCTGCGGTCCGATATCGAGAAATCAGCCATTCGCGTCTTTTGATGGTGAAGCGGAAGGTAGGCCCGGTCCTGGCGGAAATCCGCGAGGCCGTAGAGGGCATCGAGACCCACACTTCCGGGAAGTCTCTCGCGGACTTTGAGCAGGACTGGTTGCTGCGGTTGGCTGTTCAACGGGCCCTTGAAATCATCTCGGAGGCGGCGCGGCATATTCCCGATGACCTCTTGCCCCACGCTCCCGATGTTCCGTGGAAAAAAATCCGCGGTATCGGCAATATTCTGCGTCACGAGTACCACAAGATTGCAGACGATGTGATCTGGGTAGTCGTGACCGAGAATCTTGGGCCCCTGAAAGCAGGCGTCGCCACCATCAGCCAGCGAATGCCGGCGGAGTAAGTCGCGGGCCTTTTGCGGCATGTCGCAAACAGGCTGCAACGGGGTCGCGCCGATCTATAGTTTTCCCGCAGGTTGAATCCGGAGCAGCGGGCCATGGCGGAATTTCCGAAGAATGCAAAGGTGGTCATCATCGGGCTCGGCGGTATCGTCGGCGCGTCGGTCGCCCATCACCTGATCGAGCGCGGATGGACCGATATCGTCGGCATCGATAAGTCCGGCATCCCGACCGATATCGGTTCGACGGCCCACGCTTCCGACTTCTGCTACATGACCAGCCACGATTTCCTGTCGTGCTGGACGACGCTTTACTCCGTCGATTTCTATGAAAAGATGGGCCACTACGCCCGCGTCGGCGGTCTTGAAGTCGCCCGCGTCGGCGACGATGCCCGCATGGACGAAATCAAGCGCAAGGTCGCTTCCGGCAAGGCCTTCGGCACGAATGTCCATTTGGTCAGCCCCGCCGAGATCAAGGAAAAATTCCCGCTGATCGAGGAGCACATGGTGCAGGGCGGCATGTGGGACCCCGACGCCGGCCTCGTCATCCCGCGCTCGCAGACGGTGGCGGGCAAGCTCGTCGACCAGGGCGAAGCGTCGGGCAAGCTGAAAGCCTTCGCCAACACGCCAGCCCAATCGCTCGTGATCGAGAATGGCCGCATCAAGGGCGTGGTGACCGGCCGCGGCACGATCATGGCTGATTATGTGGTGGTCTGCGCCGGCATCTGGGGCCGCTTGATAGCCGAAATGGCCGGCGAGGACCTACCGGTGATGCCGATCGACCATCCGCTCACCTTCTTCGGGCCGTACAACGAGTTCGCTGGAACCGGCAAGGAAATCGGCTGGCCGCTCATGCGCGATCAAGGCAATTCGGCCTATATGCGCGACACCGGCGATCCGAAGACGGCCGAGGGCGGGCAGATCGAATGGGGCTATTACGAGGAGACCAATCCGCGCCTCGTGCATCCGCGCGAACTTCTGGAAAAGCACCAGTCGCGGCTTTCGCCGTCGCAGCGCGACCTCGACATGGAACAGATCATTGAGCCGCTCGAACGCGCCATGGAACTGACGCCGATCCTCGGCGAACTCGGCTACAATGAAAGCCACTCCTTCAACGGCCTGCTGCAGGTGACGGCGGATGGCGGTCCTTCGATCGGCGAGAGCCAGAAGGTGAGGGGGCTCTGGTACGCCGTCGGCATCTGGGTGAAGGACGGCCCCGGCATGGGCAAGCTTGTCGCCGACTGGATGACCGACGGGCGCACGGAAATCGACCACCACCAGATCGACTATGCGCGGTTCAACCCACATCAGATGAAGGAGGACTTCATCCACGACCGCTGCACCGAAACGGCGCAAAAGGTCTACAATCCGGCGGTGCATCCGCGCGAACCCTTCTCCAAAGGCCGCAATATCCGCCGCTCGCCGTTCTGGGAACGCGAGAAGGAACTCGGCGGGTATTTCATGGAGCTCGGCGGCTGGGAGCGCGCTCACGGCTACGCCGCCAACGAGCACCTGCTCGAAAAATACGGCAACCGCGTGCCGGTGCGCGAGAACGAATGGGACAACCGCCATTTCTGGCGCGTGTCGAACGCCGAGCATCTCGCCATGAGCGAGGATTGCGGCATCGTCAATTTGTCGCATTTCTACATGTTCGATGTGGAGGGCCCCGACCATGTCGCGCTGATGGAGTGGCTGTGCGCGGCTCGCATCGGCGGCGACGCCAATATCGGCAAGGGCATCTACACGCATTTCCTCGACGACGAAGGCATGGTGCGCGCCGATCTGACCGTCATTCGCATGGCGGACCGCTGCCGCGTGGTCGACGGCGCCGATGCCGGTCCGCGCGACTTTCACTATGCCAAGCGCGTGGCCGAGGATAAGGGTTTCGACGTCACCATCACCGACGTGACGGAGAAATACGTCACCATCGGCATCTGGGGCCCGAACGCCCGCGCCACGCTGCAGAAGGTGGTGGAGGATCCGGATGGGCTGTCGCTGGAGAATTTTCCCTTCGCCGCGATCAAGCCGGTGCGGATTGCCGGCAAGAACGTCACCGCCTTCCGCATCTCCTATGTCGGCGAGCAGGGTTGGGAACTGCATATGAAATACGAGGATGGCCTCGCCGTATGGGATGCCTTGCGCGCCACCGGCGTGATGCCCTTCGGCGTCGAGACCTATGCCAATTCGCGCCGCATGGAAAAGAGCCTGCGCCTGCAGAACGCCGACCTCCTGACCGAATACAATCTGCTGGAAGCCGATCTCGCTCGCCCGAAGGTCAAGGAAGCCGATTTCCGCGGCAAGGCGAAGCATCTGGAATACCGCGCCCGTGAACACCAGCCGGCGATGCTGTGCACGCTGGTGATGACGGACAATCGCGATTCAAAGGGCGTTGCCCGCTATCCCGTCGGCATCATGCCGGTGATGGATCCCGAAACCGGGGAAACGCTGGTCGATGAACTCGGTCGGCGCTCGTTCACTAGTTCGGTCGCCTACGGCCCGACCATCGGCAAGAACATCGCGCTCGCCTATCTGCCCTGGAGCTATTGCCAGGAAGGGCGCAAGCTTGCCGTCGACTATTTTGGCGAAACCTATCCCGTCGAGGTGGCGGCGGTCGGCTACAAGCCGCTCTACGACCCGGAGAATCTCAAGCCGAGAAGCTGATTAGAGGCCTTCGAGACACGATCGGGTTTCCCCGTCGCGAAAACGTGACGGGAAATGCGAAGTCCTGACAGACTTTCTTATCCACGCTCGGCGATTTTCCCGTATCGTCATGCCATGTCTTCGCATCGGGCGAATTGGGGGGCATTTCTGGCGGCGCTGCTGCTCGGTCTGACGGCGGCCGCATCTGCCCTTCGCGCCGCTCCGGCAGATCGTCAGCCTGTCGACGTCCAGCTCGTTCTCGCGGTCGACGTCTCTCTTTCCATGTCGCCGGACGAACTGGACATCCAGCGCCACGGCTACGCCGCCGCCTTGACCGACCAACGTGTCATTGACGCCATAACCGACGGCGTGAACGGCCGGGTCGCCATCACCTATGTCGAATGGGCAGGGGAAGCGACGCAGCGCGTCATCGTGCCGTGGACGTTCATCGCCAGCCGCGCCGACGCGGAGGCCTTCGCCGGCAAGTTGACGGCGGAAATCCCGCGATCGGCGCGTCGGACATCCATTTCGGGCGGCCTCAACTTTTCCGCCGACCTTATCGCCGAAAGCGGCATCCACGCCATGAAACGCGTGATCGACGTGTCCGGCGATGGACCCAACAATGATGGATCGCCCGTCGCAAGCGCCCGCGACAGGATCGTCGCGCAGGGCATCGTCATCAACGGTCTGCCGCTGATGACCAATGGTGGTCTTACCAGCGCGTTCGATGTCCAGGATCTCGATGTCTATTACCGGAAATGCGTCATCGGCGGGCCTGGATCCTTCATGTTTCCGGTGACCAGCTGGGAGCAATTCCCCGAGGCGATCCGAAGAAAGCTCGTCATGGAACTGGCGTCGACACCGGAGCATTCGGCGGCGCGGTTTATCCACGTGGCGGCCGAGGCGCCCTATGATTGCCTGATCGGCGAAAAGATATGGAACAACCGCCCCTGGAACAGGAACGCCCCCTGAACTCCCGCCGTCTTCGCGCCGATGTTGCGCCGCAACAGGTTGACAAGGTTCGCGGCGGTTGTACGACTAGGCTGTACCGTCTGAGTAAAGGGGAACTTCGGTGAAAAAGACAACAATGTTTGCCGCGGCGCTGCTGGTGTCCGCGGCGTTTTCCGCGCCTTCCTACGCCGACACGACCATCGCGCTTGGCATGAGCGGCTGGACCGGTTTCGGCCCGCTGACGCTTGCCAAGGAAGCCGGCATTTTCAAGAAGCACGGCCTTGACGTGACCTTGAAGAAGATACCGCAGGCGAGCCGTCCGCTCGCCATCGCCAGCGGCTCGCTGCAATGCGCCGCGACCACGGTCGAGACCTGGATCGTGTGGAACGAAAGCGGCGTGAAGACCAAGCAGATCTTCCAGCTCGACAAATCTTACGGCGCCGACGGTATCGTTGCCCGCAACGATATCAAGACGGTGGCCGATTTGAAGGGCAAGAGCGTCGCCGCTTCCGCGCCCGGCACATCGCCGTATTTCCTGCTCGCCTGGATCCTGAACAAGAATGGCCTGTCGACCAAGGACGTGAACGTCGTCAACATGGAGCCGGACGCGGCCGCGCAGGCATTTTTGGCCGGCCAGAACGACGCGGCGTCCACCTATGAACCGTTCCTGTCGTCGGTTCGCGACAAGCCGGACCAGGGGCACATCCTCGCCACCACGCTCGACTATCCCATGATCCTCGATACCGTTGGCTGCACTCCGGATTTTCTGCAGAAGAATCCGGGTGCCGCCAAAGCGCTCGCCGACAGCTATTTCGATGCGCTCGACATGATCAAGAAGGACCCGGACAAATCCTACGAGATCATGGGTGCGGACGTGAAACAGTCGGCCAAGGAGTTCGCCGAATCCGCGAAATACCTGAAATGGGCCGACCGCGAGGAGAACAAGAAATTCTTCACCAAGGATTTCCAGGATTTCTCGACCACCGCCGCCAAGCTTCTTATGACCATGGGGGTCGTCAAGGAGATGCCGGATATCTCCTCGCTGGTGGATACGAGCGGGGTAGAATAATTCCGCCTCATCCGTTGCGCGGCGTCTTCGGGCGCCGCGCATTTTTATCGCACAGTAAACCAGGCTCCAACGATGCTGCGGCCTCTTGAACCCGTTCCGCCGATGCTCCGCGCCGTGCTCGGCGTCAGCTTCTTTGTCATTTTCATCGCTTTCTGGGCGTGGATGACGCTTGGCGGTTACGTCAATCGTATCTTTCTCGCCGATCCATTCTCGATGCTTCGCGATGGCTGGCGCTTGCTGGTCGAAGACAATTTCGCACTCGATATCCTGATCACGGTCTGGCGCGTTGTCGGCGGCTTTGTCCTGGCGACCATCGTGGCGGTGCCGATCGGCATCTTGATGGGCGCCTGGAAGCCGGTCGAGGCTTTCCTGGAGCCTTTTGTCTCCTTCGCCCGCTATTTGCCGGCCTCGGCGTTCATTCCGCTTCTCATCCTTTGGGCAGGCGTCGGCGAAATGGAGAAGCTGCTGGTCATCTTCGTCGGGTCGGTGTTCCAGCTCATCCTCATCATCGCCGTGTCGGTCGGCAACACCCGCCGCGATCTCGTGGAGGCGGCCTATACGCTCGGATCGTCGAACAACGGCATCGTCCGTCGCGTCATCGTGCCGGCCAACGCGCCGGTCATCGCCGAGACGCTCCGGCTCGTGCTCGGCTGGGCGTGGACCTATGTGATCGTGGCGGAACTGATCGGGTCGTCGTCCGGCATCGGCTACATGATCATCAACAGCCAGTCGAGGCTGGCGACCGGGCAGATCATCTTCGGGATCGTTGTCATCGGGCTGATCGGGCTCATCTCGGATTCGGCGTTCAAGGCGTTCAACCGCTGGCTTTTTCCGTGGAGCCTCGCGTGACCAAGCTTTCCATCGAAAGCGTCAGCCGGACCTTCAAGGGCGTGCGCGGTGGCGAACCGGTTCGCGCTCTGCAGCCGACGACCCTCACGGTTGCCGCCAATGATTTCATCACCATCCTCGGCCCCTCCGGCTGCGGCAAGTCCACGCTTCTGCGCATCGTCGCCGGACTGGACACTCCGAGCGAAGGCCGTGTGCTGCTCGACGGGCGCGCCGTCACGCGTCCGGGCCCCGATCGCGGCATGGTGTTTCAGTCCTACACGCTCTTTCCCTGGCTGACCGTTGCGGAAAACATTGCGTTCGGATTGCGCGAAAAGGGCATGCCGGAAAAGGAACGTGCCGATATCGTTGCATCCTATGTCGATCTAGTTGGGCTGAAGGGTTTCGAGAAACATTGGCCCAAACAGCTTTCTGGTGGCATGCAGCAACGCACCGCCATTGCCCGCGCGCTCGCCAACGACCCGGAAATATTGCTTCTGGATGAACCGTTCGGGGCGCTGGACAACCAGACACGCGGACTGATGCAGGAGCTTCTGCTGGGCATCTGGGAACGGCGCAAGAAGACGGTGCTGTTCGTCACGCACGACATCGAAGAGGCGATCTTCATGGCGTCACGCGTTATCGTGATGTCGGCGAGGCCAGGCCGGATCAAGTCGGATCTGGCGGTCGACCTGCCGCATCCGCGCCTCTACACGGTCAAGACGAGCCCGGAATTCTCCGAATTGAAGGCCCGGCTGACCGAAGAGATCCGTGTCGAGGCGATGCGATCTGCGGAAGTGCACTAAGGGCTACGCCGTCAGCAATTGCTTCCGGTCGAGACGCTCTTGCTGCGGCGAGCGGGCGTAGAGTTCACGGTAGCATTTCGAGAAATGCGACGCCGAAACGAATCCACACGCTACCGCCACCTCGACAACCGGCAGCGAGGACTGGATAAGCAGATGACGCGCCCGGTCGAGCCGGATTTCGAGGTAGTAGCGCGCCGGAGAACGCCCCATCTCCTGGCGAAACAGCCGCTCGATCTGGCGCCGCGACAGGCCGACGTGGTCGGCGATCTCGATCAGAGACAACGGCTCCGACAGGTTCGCCTCCATCAGTTCGATGATGGTAAGCACCTTGGAATTCTGGACGCCAAGCCGCGCCCGCAACGGCAGGCGCTGACGATCCGTGGGACTGCGCACCCGGTCCGTCAGAACCTGCTCGCAGATACGGTTGACGAGGTTGTCGCCGAAGTCGTCTCCAATCAGTTTCAGCATCAAATCGAGCGCGGCGGTGCCGCCGGCGCAGGTGTAGATGTTCTGGTCGACCTCGAAGAGATCGGCGAAAACGTTGGCCTTTGGAAAGGCCTCGGAAAATCCCGGAAGGTTCTCCCAATGAATGGCGCATCGCTTGTTGGAAAGCAGCCCGGCGGCCGCCAGGATATAGGCTCCGGTGCATAGCCCGCCGATGGCGACGCCGCGGTTATATTCCTCGCGCAGCCAGGCATAGATGGTCTTGCTGCCGTAATTCTCGACATTGACGCCGCTACACACCACGACCATGGACGGCCGCTCCGGGCCGGACATCTTGCGGCGCTCGTCTTCGAGCGAGGTGTCTGTCGAGCACAACACACCGTTGGACGCCATCACTGGCGCGCCGCCAGTGCTGGCGAGACGCCAGCGATAGGCTTCGTAGCCGAGCATTCGGTTGGCGATGCGTAACGGCTCCAGTGCCGTCGCGAATGCGACCATGGTGAAATCGGTCACCAGGAAGAATACGAGCGACCTCTTGATCGCCGGTTTGCCGGTCATCCAGGCCTCCATGAGGCAATCGGCCCGCTGACACAGGATGTCGCGATCGGGAAAACCGTCAACAGGAAAAAGTATTCCTGTCAATGGATTGTCCGCTATCGTGAAGCGATATTTGCGACATCGAGGTTTAACGACGGGCCTTGGTGACCGGCGACCTGACAGCAAAAAGCCCACCCCTTTCGGGGTGAGCCTTTCGCGCTGTAATCGACTGGAGAGTCGAGCAGTATTGCTTAGACGAGGACGCCGAGGCGCGCGCCAGCCATCGCCGCGGTTTCGCCGGGCATGGTCCGACCCAACCGCTGGCGCTCGAGCGCCGTCGCGATGTTGGAAGAAGGGCGGGACTTGAGGAAGCGGGAAAAGAATTTCATGACACATCTCCATGTAAGGGTTCACACGGAGCGGCCGGCGTGGATTGGACGGAGGCTGCTCGGTTGATGAGGCGGATATAGGCGTGGTGCGGCGCGAAATAAGCGGCAAAAGCGAAGTGCAGGATACGAAATGCGACACGGCGGCCAAAAGACGCGAACCAAACGTAGAAAAATCGTTATTTAACAGTTTGTTAATAGGTTTCCCCGTGGCGCTATGCACCACTATCATTGGCGCCATGTGGGATTTGCATGTCGACGGCCCTGAATTGCTGCGATGCACAAGCCGCGCCCGGGCTGGCTTCGCCGTTTTGAGAGAATACGGCTGCGCCTGACACCGAAGTTATTTCCTTGACGTCCAGCGCAGCCGTGCTGACGGCCATATTCACAAACGTTGCCCGCGCGACCGGAGAAGACGGGCGTGCGCATCGTCATGGGCATCCGGCCAGCCGATGTCCTTTTGCACATCCGCCGGCAGACTGCTGATCAGGCGCTCGGTTCTGGCCAGTTCCCGCCGGACGCGGAAACCGACGAGGTAGTTTTCAAAGGCGTTGAGAATGGTCATTTGAACCTCCTTGCTCATCTGGGGTCGATCACCTGACCGATCCTTGCCATTGACAGATGGTGCCGAAATGAAGTTCAATCAAACGAAATCAAATGAACAAGTGGTTCAAGAAATTTGATGAATGGAAGGAAGGCTGACATCCCATGAATGCCCCGCTCAATCATCCGCTTCCCCTGCTCGATCTCGACGTGCTGAGGACCTTCGTCGCCATCGCAGAGACCGGCAGCTTCACGCTGGCGGCGAGCGCCGTGTTCCGCACGCCCTCGGCGGTATCCATGCAGATAAAGAAGCTCGAGGAGATACTGGGCCGCTCGGTATTTTCGCGCGATGCGCGGTCGGTATCGTTGACCAATGACGGCGAGATGCTCCTGGGCTTTGCCAGGAGACTGCTCGCCATCAACCGCGAGGCGGTTTCCAAGTTCGTCATGCCCGACATCAGCGGCGTCGTGCGCCTTGGCTCGGCGGATGATTTCGGCGAACGCGTGCTGCCGGCGGTGCTGAAGCGCTTTGCCCAGACGCATCCGGCAATCGCGGTCGACGTCACGATCGACCAGAGCGTCAATCTGCGGCGGCGCATGGCGGAGCGTTCCCTGGACATCACGCTGATCACGAATTCAACCAACGCCTACGCCGCCGATTGCGAGGTGCTGTTCACTGAACCGATCGTCTGGGCCGGCATGAAGGGCGGTTGCGCCCATATGCGCGAACCGCTGCCGGTATCCCTGTGGGAAGAAGGTTGCGCGTGGCGGGCAGGGGCGCTCGATGCGCTCGGCCGCGAAGGCCGTAACTACCGGGTAGCGTATATGAGCGCCCATACGGCCGGACAGCGGGCGGCCATCCTGTCGGATCTGGCCATCGCGCCGTTGCCGAAATCCTTCATCGGCGACGATCTCGTGGAACTTGGACCGAAAGACGGACTGCCGAAGATGGGAGAATACAGCTTGGGAATGATCGTCGCGCCGGAGGCCGCAGCGCCCGTACAAGCCGCCGCCGATCATATCCGCGCGGCGTTCGAGATGTTCAAGGAAAACGGGTGTTTCTGAGGGCTGATCTGGAACGGGAAAACGCGGCGCCCGCGTGTCCCGCCACTTGTATAGTCAGGCAGCTCTTCCGATTTCCACGAAGTGCGCCAGCGGTAATATAAGGACCAACTGGCCGGCCTCGTCTTCTACCTCATACTCTGTTCCCCAGCCGATGGAACGGCCCGAGCGGGCAGCATTGTCGACAAGCGCGTTGGCCTGGAGCTTTGCCGCGTCGATGGCGCTTTTGAGGTCCGAAAGATGCAGGCCTACTTCATCTCTGGTGAGGGTCTCGCCTTCACGCAGGTGGAAAAAATATCGCATTGTTGTATGATCTCCGGCTGTGCAACCAAGAACTCGGTCGCCGCCTAAAAGTTCCTCCCTCAATGGGGATTGATCGGGGTGATCGACCTGTGGCTGTCGGCGGTTATGCGACGATGCGGGACCGTCAGGCCGAGTGCGGTGACAATCCGTTCCTCGTCGCGGACGCCGCGTTCCAGTTCCTGAATGAGCCCGGCGGCCAGGTTCTTCGCCTCGCGGCTGGAAAGGTCGATCGAGCGGTCCAGGCAGATACGATCGAAAACGCGCTTTGCCATCGCAAGGTCGGTCGGACCGAGAAAATGTTTGCTGGATGTAATGGAAGTCATGGAAACAAACCTCCTAAAGGCGGATTGGCGTGCCGCGCCGCATTCCGACAGAAGATGACGGCCTGCGGCCCAAGACCAATCCTGTCCGCCTGTGTGGAACGCAGCAATTAAATATGACATAGACGGCAAAAATTCGGCGGCGACCGGAATTTCTTGTGGACATCCGGTTGGCTCGCCGACGCTGAACGCGTCTGGACGGGAGACAGGCATGACACCACACCTTGAGGCGAAATCCGGCGACTATGCCGAGGCGGTGCTTCTCCCCGGCGATCCGCTGCGCGCGAAATGGGTCGCCGAGACCTTCCTCGAGAATCCGATCCTGGTCAACGGCGTGCGCAACTGTCTGGGTTTTACCGGCCACTACAAGGGCAGGCGCGTCAGCGTGCAGGCGACCGGCATGGGACAGCCGTCGACCGCGATCTACGCACACGAACTCATCCATTTCTACGGTGTCACGACGCTTATCCGCGTGGGAACCTGCGGCGGCATCAGCCCGGACGTGAAGCTGCGTGACGTGATATTGGCGCAAACGGCGTCGACTGATGGCGGCATGAACCGCGCGGCATTCGCTCCGTTTGAATTCGCGCCGCCGGCGGATTTCGGATTGCTGTGCGCCGCAGTCGAGGAGGCCGAGCGGCGCAAGATGCCGGTTCACGTTGGCGGCATCGTTTCCAGCGATTTGTTTTACGGACCGAAGGACCGCTACGATGTGCTGACCGCGCACGGCGTGCTTGGGGTCGAGATGGAGGCGAACACGCTCTACACGATCGCCGCGCGGGCCAAGGCCAGGGCGCTTGCGATCTGCACGATGAGCGACTGCCTGCTGACCGGAGAGACGATCGACGCGGCTTCGCGGCAATCATCTCTTGCTGACATGACGGTTTTGGCCCTGGAAGTTGCCGTGCGGTCGTAGCGCTATTTCGTCTTCACATATTTGCGCCAGTCATGCTCTTCCTTGAAGCCCAGCACTTCGCGCGTCTTCCTGTTGGAGAGCGGTGCCTCATATTCCCCCATCTCGCGGGTGATCGGCACCCCCGGAGAATATTTGGCTAAAAATTCCTTGGTCGGCATCGTCGCCGTGATGGTGTCGTTGACGGCGTTGAAGACCTCAAAGCCGAGGCCATCCTTTTCCAGGCACAGATGCACGATCTGGCCGAGGTCGCGCGCGTCGATATAGCTCCACGCATTGCGCTTGCGTGACGGCGGATCCGCGATGAATTTGGGGAACATGTCGTATTCATGCGGTTCGATGACATTGCCGATCCGCAGAGCATAGATGTCGGCGCCGCTGCGCATGGCGAAGGCCCGCGCTGTCTTTTCGTTGAGCACCTTGGACAGGCCATAGCTGTCCATCGGGTCGACGTCGTAATCCTCTTCCAGCGGGAAGGAATGGAAATCCTTGTCGCCCTCGGCAAAGCAGACGCCATAGGTGGTCTCGCTGGAGGCGATGACGATCTTCCTTATGCCGAGCTTCACCGCCGCCTCGATCACATTGTAGGTGCCGATCGTGTTGACCCGGAAGGTTTCGTTGTCGGGCTTGATCAGCACGCGGGGGATCGCGGCGAAATGCACCACCGCGTCCACCGGAGCGGGGCCCTTGCCGCTCTCGAAACCGTCGAAACCGAAATGCATGGAGAGCGCGTCGAAGACCTGTCCGCTATCGCAGATGTCAGCGATCAGCGTGTTGACGCCGGGATGGTCGAACGGCTGCAGATCGACATTGAGAACCTCGTGGCCCTGATCGACGAGATAAGGAATGACATGCCGTCCGGCCTTGCCGGTGCCCCCGGTGAAAACGATCCGCTTGTTCATGCTATGCGCTCTCCTGTTTGGCTTTGATGATGGCAGATAGGGCGTGACCGCGACAAGTCGCGTATTCGCAACTCGTTGAAACCGGCAGTGCTTGTCTAGACCCCGCGTTGCAGCGATACGCGCTTTGCTTTATGCACTGCCGGGCAAAGGAGACCGGTCCGGCAATGAGCCTCGTCGACACGATCCGCAATGCCTTCGTCCCCGTCCGCCGGGAGGGCTATCCTTTCATTGCCGTCTTCGCAGTCGTCTCGCTGTTGCTCGGCTTCCTGTGGGAGCCTCTGTTCTGGATCGGGCTCATTCTGACCGCGTGGTGCGCCTATTTCTTCCGCGACCCGCCTCGCGTGACGCCGACTGACGACCGCTGGGTGGTCAGCCCGGCCGATGGCAGGATATCGGCCGTCGGACCCGCGATCCCGCCGCGCGAGCTCGATCTCGAAGCCGGCGAGATGATGCGGGTTTCGGTCTTCATGGACGTCTTTTCCTGCCATGTTAACCGCGCGCCGGTGCGTGGCCGCATCACCCGCATCGAACATCGCCCAGGCAAGTTCCTCAATGCCGAACTGGACAAGGCGAGCACCGAGAACGAGCGCAACGGGCTGGTCATCGACAGCCCGCATGGGCCGATGGCGGTCGTGCAGATCGCCGGGCTTGTCGCCCGCCGCATCCTCTGCTGGGCCACAGTGAACAGCGATATCGGCATCGGCGAGCGCATCGGGCTTATCCGCTTCGGTTCCCGCGTCGACGTCTATCTTCCGCCCGATGCGGTGGTTCGTGTTGCCGTGGGGCAGACGGCTATCGCCGGCGAGACGGTGCTTGCCGAGTTCGGCGGCGTAGTCACGCCGCCCCTCATGCGCGTCTCCTAGGCTGATGGTCGGGCCTTTCCCGCCTTTCGAACCGCATGGAATGGGCGGTCCGCGCATCCGCGAAATTCCCATCCGCATGGTGCTCCCCAATCTGATCACGGTGCTGGCGATCTGCGCCGGACTGTCGGGGATCAGGCTGGCCTTCGAAAACCGCTTCGAGACCGCTGTCGTCATGGTACTGGTAGCGGCATTTCTGGACGGCATCGACGGCCGCGTGGCGCGAATGCTCAAGACGACGACCAAGTTCGGCGCGCAGATGGATTCACTGGCCGATATCGTCAATTTCGGCGTCGCGCCGTCCCTCGTGCTTTATGCCTATCTGCTCGATCAGGCACGCGGCCTCGGCTGGATCGCAGCACTCCTCTTCGCCATCGCCTGCGCACTTCGACTGGCGCGGTTCAACGTCATGGGCGACGAGCCGAACCGTCCCGCCTGGCAGGCCGATTATTTTGTCGGCGTGCCGGCGCCCGCCGGTGCCGTGCTGGTTCTTCTGCCCGTCTATCTGGGTTTTCTCGGCATCGATCTCAGCCGACCTTTCGCCTACGCATCAACGATCTACACCGTTCTGATCGCGCTGCTCCTCATCAGTCGACTGCCCGTCTATTCCGGCAAGAGTTTTGGCACGAAAATCCATCGCGACATCGTCATGCCGCTCATACTAGTGGTCGTGCTCTATGTGTCCGTTCTGGCGAGCTATACATGGGAGACGTTGACGGCGTCGGCCATCTTCTACCTTGCCACTCTCCCGATCGGCTTCCGCGCCTATTCCAGACGGGGTGGCCGGGAAGGGGACCCATCCGATTCAAGCGCGGATTTGGCCGAGAGTACCGCTCCGCCGAATGACTTGGCGGACGGCGACGACAGCGAACCCGTTTGACGGTGCTGGAGCGGCTCAAGCCGCCTTTGCGAGCCTGAGGCTCTCCATGGCGATTTGCCGCGCGCGTCCGTAGTCGGGTCCTCCGCCTGCCAAGACAGGAATCTCGGCAACCGTCACGATTTCGGTCGGCAACTTCAATTCCGTCGCGCCTTTTTTCCGGGCTTGCTGCTTGAGGGCGTTACGCTGCGCGCCGGTGAAAGTCGTGACCAGCACCACGCGTTCGCCCATGTTCCTGTCGGGAACGGAAACGACAAGGTGACTGCCATCGGGCCACACTTCCCGCACCACCGCTTCAATGGCGTCGAGAGACGCCATCTCATCGCCGATTCTTGCCAGGCGGCCGACACGCCCATGCACGACGATAAAGCCCTCGCGATCGCTGGAAATGATGGTTTCACTGTCGTGCCAGCCGCCAAGCGGCGGTTGCAATATGCCGGGGGCATCTGCATGCATGCCGCCGAGCGCGATATTGGGGCCCGATATCCACAGGCTGCCATTGGAGGGCCCCTCGACTGAACTCAAGGCGGATTTCAATGGCCGGGAGCAATCGGCCGACCGAACCCGTCCGGCCATGCGTTCGCGTGTTGAGGGTGATAAGGGAAGCCGCTTCGTCCTTGCCGAAGCCCGTCATGATTTCAATTCCGAAACGCTCGTTCCATATCCGTCTCGTCTCGTCAGAAACCGGCTCCGGGCCGGAAAGAACGGTGCGCAAATGACCGTTATTGCCGTCACCGGTGCGAGATCCATGCGCGGCGAGGAGACTGTCGGACCCCACAAGGATCGTCGGTTGGAGTTCGGCCCATGGCGAGGACAGACCATCTTCCGTCGGCGGAGACGGATCGAGAAAGGTGCGCGCACCGGCGAGAAGCGGCAGGACCAAGCCGCCGGTCAGACCAAAGGCGCGGGATGTAGGCAGCGACGAAAATACCCGGTCAGCGGGCGAAATCGCGATGCGTGATTCCAGTTGCATGGCGTTGGCAACGATGTTGCGATTGGACAGGACTGTGGCCTTCGGCACCCTCTCGGCTGTGGGTGAGAACAGCATCGCCGCCGGCTTGTCAGGTCCGCTCCGGGTGAGCGGCCGCCTCCAGAGCCAGTGCGCGGCTAATTTATCGAGCCGGGAGATCGGCCGTACGACATCTTCCAGCCAGAGCATTTTTGCCCCAGCCTGCTCGATGGCCGCAACGACCTCCCCAAACGCCGCCTTCTCGATAAGCGTCCGCGACGAAAGAACGGCTTTCAAACTCGCCGTCCTGACCGCTGAAGCGATGTGGCTCGCTTTGGTCGATTTATCGAGGATCGCGGCGACCCGGCCGCTCGATTGCAGCGCCAGCAGCGATGTCATCAGCTCGGTCGAATGGGGCAGGAGCAATCCGATCGCTTCGTCCGTCCCTGTCGCGGCGGCCAGCTGTTTGCCCGCGATGCGCGACGCGACGAACAATTGGCGATAGGTGAGGGCGCCGGAGGCGGGATCATTGAGGATCGAACGGTCGCAGCCAAAGCGGTCTGCGGCGTCGCGGATTGCCAGGAAGAGGCTGCGCGAAAGGTCGGCTGCGGTAAATCGTGGAGTGACGAAATAGTCGAAGAGCGCATTGGAGGCGGTTGTGGGCGGCCGCCCGGCCTGCTCACGCAGGCCGGCAATCGTCGCCGCCGGGAGCGCCTTGACCGACAGTTTTGGGAGCAGGCGGCGCGGGGCGGCAGAGGCGGGGGACAGCGAAAGGGGAGAGTAACGGGAACCATTGACGAATATCGGCACGATGCCGGCATCGGCCTTGGCGGCGATGCGGGCGACCGCGCGGAAGAGCCGGAAGGCCTTGGCGTCGGGCTCCACGTCATCAGGCATATAGACCGCCAGCCGGCCATTGCCGCGCAGATGCCGGACCAGACGCCGGCTGACGAAGACATGATGCGTGTTGAACGGAATAGTCCTCGCCAAGGCGCGCCACGGCTCGAGCCATATCGAGGCGGCAGACTGCTGGTCGAGGATATGCAGCGTGTCGTCCGGCAGCAGCGACAGCATCAGCGCCGGATCGAGGTGCGACTGATGCCAGATCACATAGACAATGGGTGATTCGGCTTTTCGCGCCGCGCGAATCTGGCGGTCATCGATGCGGTAGGCGATTTTCAGAGGCACGTAGAGCACCGCCTGATGAAAGCTTAACCGCAGTGTTGCCGCCAGCCAGAGCGCGACGGCAAGCCAGATCGCCAGTACACCGCATAAGACTGCAATGGTCGGGATCATGCCAAACTCCCAGCAGTTCGGTCGCGCGCCCCACGCAAGCAGGGAAGGGTAGCGAAAGATGCGACGCCGTCAACCGGGTGCTTGATGTCCAGGTTCGATCAGCCGGGGGCGCGCCTGAAGCGCTGCCCGGCGAGGGCAAGCAGACCGGCGCCGACGATGAGGGCCGCGCCCACCACCACTTCCGGCCGTGGAATATCGCCCCAGATCAGATAGCCAAGCAGGAAAGCCCATACCAAAGCTGTGTATTCGAACGGGGCGATGGTTGAGGCGGGAGCCTTCTTCATGCCCTCGTAGAGACTGAATTGTGCAACGCCGGCGACCGCCCCGGCTCCGATCATCATTGCCAGTTCCTTCCAGTCAGGCGTCTTCCAGACGAAAAACAGCGCGATGCCTCCTGCGATCATGGTGAAGAAATTATTTACCGCCAGTTGGACGATGGTGCGTTCGGCTAGCGCCATCTTGCGCATGATGATGACCGACAAGCCCCATAGGAACGCCGATGCCAGCACAAGGAAGATCGGCGCCGAGAGGCCCATGTCCACAGGGTCGCAGGCGATGAACACGCCTACGAAGCCGATGAACACGGCCACCCATCGGGACGCCGGCACGCTCTCGCCCAGGATGAAAACCGACAGCACGATGACCGCGATGGGCGCGGCATAATAGATGGTCGTCAGTTCCGCCAGCCGCAGGTGTCGCGCTGCGCTGTAATAGCAAAGCCATGCGAGCACGATGACGAAGGTACGCAGCAGCATCGCCTTGAGAATGGGCGAGCGAGCCGATTGAACGGCCAACCGAGTACCGCCCCCGAAAACGAGGCTGCACGCCAGGATCGTCAAACTGCGGAAAAAGAGAATTTGCCAGACCGAGAAGGATGCGACCAGAAGTTTGATAGCCGCGTCCTGGAACGTAAATAGCGCGTAGCCGAGAGCGGCGAGCAACGCGCCCGCCAATATTTTCTCGCTTTGCTCTGGAATGCCGCCGCCCGCCATTGCACTGTTCCGCCGGAATGTTCCGCGCGGAACAACCTTTACATAGCCGGCTGAACCCAACCTTAAGCTGATGACCGTTTGGGCGTGTGCGCCACGTCGCGGCACCTGTTCGTCCAATTGGTAAAGCGCTGGACTGCCTGACGAAAACCGCTTACCGGACCTCGTAGCCCACTTCTTCGGCGGCGTGTCCAAGCGAAATCCAGAACGCCCGCGCGAAAGAGCGAAAAATGTAGATGTCGAACGCATCCGCGTCGGTGCGCTGGACCTGCGCGAAAATATCGTGATGGGCGGTCGAGCGTCCCGCGCCAATCGGGAAGGCCGTCAGTGAAAAGTCGAGGGCAAAGAATTTCGCCAACACCCATTCGGCCTTCGGTCCGGAGATGCGGATTGCCGTGCGGCCATGGGAGAGGCCAGTAACGGTGCCAATGCCGGCTGGCACCGCTGTTCCAAGCCTGGCTTCCAGGCCCTCGACCTGGTCGACAACGAGAAATCTGCCCGGTGCGATGCCGAAGGCGCCCTTGCCGTCCTTGAAAACCCCGCCGCCGGCGCCGTCGGGCAGCGACAGGCCGGTTGCCTTCTTGATGGCGGCCATCAGGCCTTTCTCCTGGCCGTGCCAGGCTGAAACCTGCACGATGGAGCCGGGCCGGGTTTCGGAAAGCACGACGCCGACGCTATCGGCGAAATTGCCGTGCGATCCCGGCTTCCATACCGGGGCCAAGGGTGAAAGCTGCTCAACCACGCATGCGGCTCCCTTCCGGATCATAGAAATGATGGCTGACGATCTCGACCGGGCCAAAACGGTCGCGGACGGGATCGCAGAAGAACGCCCGCGTTCCGATGAGAGATTTGCCGCCCTTGACCAGCGCCAGGCCGATATATTTGCCGAGAGCCGGCGAGTAGCAGACGGAACTGATATGACCGATGCTTTCCCCCGGTTCCTCCAGCGTCCCCCGTTCGACGATATGTGCACCGCCATTCAGCGCCTTTCCGTCGAGCGAGACGATACCAACCAGTCGAATGCGTGACGGCGCGATCAGTCCCTCCCGGTCCATCACGGCGGAGCCGACGAACGGCTTCTTCTTGGACAGCATCCAGTCCAGATAGAGGTCGCGCCCGGTGGTCCGGCCGTCGATCTCGGCGCCCGTAACATGACCTTTTTCGATGCGCAGCGTGCCCAGCGCTTCCATGCCGTAGGGAACCATATTGAAAGGCTTGCCGGCCTCGATCAGCGCCTCCCACACATGCAGTCCATGGCCAGCGCCGCAATAGACTTCATAGGCCATCTCGCCCGAGAAGGAGAGGCGGCAGATCATCACCGGCGCGCCGTCGATCTCGCCATGGACGATACCCATGAAGGGCATGGTCTCATCATCGACCTTCGTGCCTTTAACGCAGGCGGCAAGCACATCGCGGGATTTCGGCCCGGCGATTGCCGCGCCCGCCCATTCGTCGGTAACGGAGGTCAGATGAACGCGCAGATCCGGCCAGAAGATATCCAGGTAATATTCAAGCTGCTGCATGACCTTTCCGGCGTTCGCCGTCGTCGTGGTCATCAGGAATTCGTCCTCGGCCAGCCGCCAGGTCGTTCCGTCGTCCAAGGCAAGCCCGTCCTCGCGCAACATCAGCCCGTAGCGGGCCTTGCCGACGGCGAGGGTGGAAAACATGTTGGTGTAGACGCGATCGAGAAATTCGCCCGCATCCGGCCCCTGAACTGCGATCTTGCCGAGCGTGGTGACATCGACGATGCCGACCGATTTACGCACTGCCCTGGCCTCGCGGACATATGCCTGCTCGATTGTTTCGCCGGGATGGCCGTAGATACGCGGACGAAACCAGAGGCCGGCGGCGAACATCGTCGCGCCTTGCTCGACATGCCAGTCATGCACCGGCGTCAGTCTTTCGGGACGCAGATCGCCAAACCGCTCGGCAGCCAGCGAGCCTATGGAAACCGCCGAGAACGGCGCCCTGAAGCGCGTGGTGCCCACTTCCGGAATAGAAACGCCGCGCGCATCGGCCATAATGGCGAGACCGGGTATGTTGGAGGTCTTGCCCTGGTCGGTCGCCATGCCGAGCGTGGTGTAGCGCTTCAGGTGCTCGACCGAGATATAGCCTTCACGGTGGGCGAGGCGAACGTCTTCCGCCGTAACGTCGTGCTGGAAATCGACGAACGCCTTGCCGCCCGCGCGGATTTCCACATAGGGCGCGGGTCTGGCATCGAGTGCAGGCGCCGAAATAGCGGCGGGCTTCCCTTTGGCGGCGCGCGCGTTGACGGCTTTCAGTCCAGCGGCGCGGCCTTCGGAGATCGCGCCGACCGTGTCGGCGGTTCCGGTGAAGGCTCCCGCCCCGATCCAGTTCTGGGCGGCGGGCGGTGGCAGGAAGGCCTGCAAATTCGCATTCCACTCCGGCTTGCCACCGGCCTGGCTGGCCAGGTGCACGACGGGCGACCAGCCGCCCGACATGGCCAGACAATCAATGGCGACGATGCGCGCTTCGCCCGACAATGCGCCAGAGCGATTATCGAATGGCTGAACCTTCATGCCGGTAAGCGCCTTGCCTCCCTCCGTTGCGACCACGGCATGGCCGAGCAGCAATTGCGCGCCGGTCTGCGCGGCAAGGTCACTGGCGGCGGTGGAGATTTCAGCGCGAACATCGACGATGGCGGCGATGATAGCGCCGGCCTGCCGCAACATGTTGGCGGCGCGATAGGCGCTGTCATTGTTGGTGAAAATGGCGATGCGCTCACCCGGCAGCACCCCGAACTCACCGGCATAGCGTTCCGCCGCGCCGGCGAGCATGACGCCGGGCCGATCGTTGCCCGGAAATATCAGCGGTCGTTCGAAGGCGCCGGTGGCCAGCACGGTGGTCTTTGCCCGGATCGACCAATGGCGGTGACGCGGCTCCCCTTTGCGCGGCTTGGACAGATGATCCGTCACCCGTTCCAATGCCGCCAGGACGTTGCCGTCATAATAGCCCCAAACCGTCGTTCGCGGCAAAAGCCGCACATTCGGCATTACGGCCAGTTCCTCCACAGCCGACGCCGCCCATGCGACCGCCTCGGTTCCGTCGATGGCCTCGCCCGACCATTTGGCCGAGCCGCCCATTACCGGTTCGAGGTCAGCCAGAATAACGCGCGCGCCACCCGCCGCGGCCGCCTTGGCCGCCGCCAGGCCGGCAGGGCCAGCGCCGACGACCAGCACGTCGCAAAATGCATTCATCCGTTCGTAGCGCACGGCATCGCCATCATAGCCGGCGCGACCGAGACCGGCGGCGCGGCGAATGAACTGTTCGCAGAACATCCAGAAGCGCGTACCCTTGAGGGGTCCGATCACGGGACCCATGAAGGTCTTGTAATAAAAGCCCGCGGAGATGATTTTTCCGGCGAGTTGGTTGACGGCGCCGACATCGAATCCGAGAGTCGGGAATCTGTTCTGACTGAGAACGGCCAGCCCGTCGTAGATCTCGATCTCGGTCGCCGGAACATTGGGCTCGCGAATATCGCCGCGCAATACCGTGACCAGCGCGTTCGGCTCGTCGATGCCCGCCGTCAGCACGCCACGCGGGCGATGGTATTTGAAGGAGCGGCCAAGAAGGGTCACGCCGGCCGCGAGGAGCGCGGACGCCAGCGTGTCGCCGGCATGTCCGGTGAAGGCCTGGCCGTCGAAGGTGAAACGAATGGTGCGCGTACGGTCGACGCGTCCACCCGCCGCGGCGCGGCGCGGGCTCACGCCTTGCCTCCGGCCTTGTGGCGCGCCGCCGACTTTCTTTCATCATGCTCGCGGACGAGGCTCACGGACCCGATCGCATGCGTGACGGTGTTTCGTGTTACCGCGAGATGGGAGCGGCAGCCGCCCGAATGCTGCCAGAACTCCTTGTGATCGCCTGCGGTATTGACACGTTGATAGACATACTCGTTCCAGGCTTCCTGGTCCGTGGAAGCGGGATCCGGCCGGACGCGGTTTGCGTCGCCCTGATAGGTGAATTCGGAAAGGTCGCGCATTCCGCAATAAGGGCAGTTGATAATCATGTCGGATCTCAATGCAGCCTGGGCGTCGCGCCCTGGCCTTTTTCATCGATGAGGACGCCGCGCTGGAAACGGTCGAGCGTATAGGGCGCGTTGATGGCGTGCGGCTGGTCGCGCGCGATGGTATAGGCGAAAGACCAGCCGGACGCGGGTGTCGCCTTGAACCCGCCATAGCACCAGCCGCAATTCAGATACATGCCGGGCAGGGGGCCGGTGGTGATGATCGGCGAACCATCCATGGACATGTCCATGATGCCGCCCCAGGAACGCAGCAGCCGCACGCGCGCCAGAGCCGGGAACATGGCCAGCATCTCGGCCATCACTTCCTCCACCACTGGCAGATTGCCGCGCTGGGCGTAGCTGTTGTAGCCGTCGATATCGCCGCCGAACACAAGACCGCCCTTGTCGGACTGCGACATGTAGAGATGGCCGGATCCGAAGGTCACGACCGTATCGACGAAGGGCTTGAGCGATTCGGAAACGAAAGCCTGCAAGACGTGGCTTTCGATGGGCAATTTGTCGACGCCCGCAAGCTTCATGACCTGGCCTGTCATGCCCGCCACGGCGACGGCCGTCTTCCTGGCGCGGATTTCCCCGCGCGTCGTGGTGACGCCGATGATGCGGTCTCCGTCCCTCAAAAAGCCGGTGACTTCGCAATTCTCGATGATGTCGACGCCGCGCCGATCGGCCCCGCGCGCATAGCCCCAGGCCACCGCGTCGTGGCGGGCGGTGCCGGCGCGCGGTTGCAGCAGACCGCCGGTGATGGGAAAGCGCGCCGAGCCAGAAACATCGAGGCCGGGCACTTTCCGCGCGACCTCATCGGTTGAAAGCAATTCCGCGTCGGCGCCATTCAATCGCATGGCGTTGCCGCGCCGGGCGTAATCGTCCATCTGCGCCGGCGTATGGGCGAGGTTGATCACGCCGCGTTGCGAAAACATGACGTTGTAATTCAGCTCGTGGGACAAATTCTCCCAAAGTTTCATCGAGTGCTCGTAAAAGCGCACGTTTTCCGGAAGCATATAATTGGAGCGCACGATCGTCGTGTTGCGGCCAATGTTTCCTTGCCCAAGCCAGCCCCGCTCGATGACCGCGACATTGTTGATGCCATGCTCGGCGGCCAGATAGTAGGCGGTCGCCAAGCCATGCCCTCCGCCCCCGATGACGATCACGTCATAGGCCGGTTTCGGGTCGGGCTTGCGCCACGCCTGTTTCCAGTCCTTATTGCCCGCGAAGGCATTGCGCAAAATCGAAAAAGCCGAATATTCCGCCATCTTCTCCCGCCGAAAGGAATTCCGGATGCCCAGCGACCCTACAGGCTGGGGCTTAAAGTGAAAGCTACGAAAGCGCCATTGCTTTGTGCCAGATCGACCTCGAATTCCCCGATCTTCGTGTCTGCGACCCCAGGATCACCTTGCCGTCGCATGGCGCACGGCTATAAATCAGCCATGATGGCGATTTGGCCTATATTGAACCTGAGACGGTGGCGACACCGGAGAGACGGCATGAGACGAATATCGATCACTGTTTCGGTCCTTCTGCTAACTGGTGGACCGGCGCTTGCAGCCGATGTGATGAATATGGATGCGGAGAGCCAGACCATCAGCGTCATGGAAGGCGCCAGCACCACGCACATCACGCTTGCTCCCGGGGAACATGTCGATGTCTGTCACGATGGCTGCTTCATTCTCTTTCCGGACGGTGGACAGATGGCGTTGAGCGGTATGGAGTCCGTCGAGATCAAGGACGGCGCGGGACAGCTTCAATAAAGCGGGGCATGCCTGAGAGGGCGAAGGAGGATATCCGGCGCGATCGTCAAGAAAATTGAAATGGGGAGGGGCATGAGCGGGTATATTCTGGCGATCGATCAGGGCACGACATCGAGCCGAGCCATCATCTTCGGCCGCGACATGAAGATCGTGGCGCAGGGCCAGCAGGAATTCACTCAGATCTATCCCAATCCTGGCTGGGTGGAGCACGATCCCGAGGATATCTGGAAATCGGTCGTCGCAACGGTCAAGTCGCGCCCTGAAGAAGGCCAAGCTGGCAGCTTCGGACATCACGGCGATCGGCATCACCAACCAGCGCGAAACCGCGGTGATATGGGACAGGGCCACCGGAAAGCCGATCCATAACGCCATTGTCTGGCAGGATAGGCGCACCGCCCCGCTTTGCCGAAGCTCAAGAAAAAGGGGCTGGAACCGAAATTCGCGCGCAAGACCGGTTTGCTGCTCGATCCGTATTTTGCCGGAACGAAGTTTGCGTGGCTGCTGGACAATGTGAAAGGCGCGCGGAAACGGGCCGGAAGGGCGAACTGTCGCAGGGACGATCGACACGTTCCTGATATGGCGGCTGACCGGCGGCAAGGTGCATGCAACCGATGCGACAAACGCCTCGCGCACGCTGCTTTACGACATTAGCAGCAATGTCTGGGATACGGAGCTGCTCGATATCCTGAAAATTCCGCTGCGATATCCTGCCGGAAGTGAAAGACTGCGCCGATGATTTCGGGGTCACCGATAAAAGGCTCTTCGGCGCTGAAATCCCCATCCGGGGCGTTGCCGGTGACCAGCAGGCCGCGACGATCGGTCAGGCCTGTTTCGAGCCCGGCATGATGAAATCGACCTATGGAACCGGCTGTTTCGCGCTGCTCAATACCGGGTGCGGAGATCGTGCGCTCGAAGAACCGCTTGCTGACGACGATTGCCTATCGGCTTGAGTGGCAAGACGATCTACGCACTGGAAGGTTCGATTTTCGTTGCCGGCGCGGCGGTTCAATGGTTGCGCGACGGGTTGAAGATTATCGATCATGCGCGCGAGAGCCGGGACACTCGCTAAAAAGGCCGATCCGGCTCAAGCGGTCTATCTGGTGCCGGCTTTTGTCGGGTTGGGCGCGCCGCATTGGGACGCCGAAGCGCGCGGCGCGATATTCGGGATGACGCGTAACACCGGTCCCGCCGAGTTTGCGCGCGCGGCGCTGGAATCCGTCGCGTTCCAGACCGCGATCTCCTCGATGCGATGCGACGCGACTGGAAGGGTTCGGCCAAGACTGTGCTTCGCGTCGACGGCGGCATGGTGGTGTCGGACTGGACGATGCAGCGGCTGGCTGACATCCTCAATGCTCCCGTCGATCGGCCGGCCATACTTGAAACGACAGCGCTGGGCGCGGCATGGCTAGCGGGTTCAAAAGCCGGGGTCTGGCCCGACATGCCCGGTTTCGCAAAGTCCTGGTTGTTGGAGCGTCGCTTCGAGCCGTTGATGGACGACAAGACGCGGAAGACGAAGGTGAGGGGCTGGAAGGATGCCGTGCGGCGCACCCAATCCGCCGATTGACCGGCCGGGCCTCTCATAGTGAAAAAACCCCGCCAAGAAGTGGCGGGGTTTTTAAAATTGGCTGTCGACCGACACTATGCTCGATCAGTATGATCCAACGCACTCCCGGCGCGGCCCGTGATAGGGCTGGTAGGTATTGTCCGACGCTCGGTAGGACCTGTAGTGGTCGTAACACCAGCGAACGTGTGCGTTGCCGCCGTGATAACTGTTGGCGATCGCGCCGCCGATGATCGCGCCGCCCAAGAAGGCCGCTCCCGGAAACCAGAAACCGTTATATTCCCGGTACCCGCGACGGTAATGCCGGTAGCCGCGATGCCCGTGGTAGTAGGCGTGCCCACCACGATGGTAAAAACCATGGTTACCATGACGATAGTGGCGACCGTGGCTGTGGTGATGGCCGTGGTGGCGACGCCCGTTACGCACCATGCGATAACCGCCGCCGGGATGCATGCTGGACGTAATGCCGGTGGTATCCTGACCCTGCGCCGTTGCAGGCGCGACCATTGCAATCGCCAAGGCACCGGCACACACAAAAGATAGGAGTTTTTTCATAATCGGCTCCTCAAAAGTTTTTACGTTCCTTCATTGCAAGAACGGCGTTATGTCGTGAATAGTTCCATCGCAGGACCCCTGCGGATCGACTTCGGCTATGCCCGGCGGGAAAAAGCCGACTGGAAGTTGACACCGCACAGGCGAGGAAACAGAGAATGGCGACACAGGCTCCCCTCACGCTTCACGTTCCCGAACCCGAAGTAAGACCTGGCGGAATGCCGGATTTCTCGGCCGTGAAGATTGCGGCGGCCGGCTCGGTTCGGCGTCCGGAAGTCGACGCCGGCCCTGAGGACATCCGCGACCTTGCCTATTCAATTATTCGTGTATTGAACCGGAAAGGCGAAGCGGTTGGTCCATGGGCCGGACTGCTCTCCGACGACGAACTGAAAGAGGGGCTGCGCAACATGATGACGCTACGCGCCTTCGATGCGCGCATGCTCATTGCCCAGCGCCAGGGCAAGACGTCCTTCTATATGCAGCACATGGGCGAAGAGGCGGTGAGCTGCGCTTTCCGCAAGGCGCTGCGGCCCGGCGACATGAATTTCCCGACCTATCGACAGGCGGGCCTCCTGATCGCCGGCGGCTACCCGATCGCCGATATGATGAACCAGATATTCTCCAACGAGCGCGACCCGTTGAAGGGCAGGCAACTGCCGATCATGTATTCTTCGAAGGATCACGGCTTCTTCTCGATCTCGGGCAATCTCGGTACGCAATTCGTGCAGGCCGTCGGTTGGGCGATGGCGTCCGCCATCAAGAACGACACGAAGATCGCCGCCGGCTGGATCGGCGATGGATCGACGGCGGAATCGGATTTTCATGCCGCGCTGGTCTTCGCCTCGACCTACAAGGCGCCGGTCGTCCTCAATATCGTCAACAATCAGTGGGCCATTTCGACCTTCCAGGGCATCGCACGTGGTGGCTCGGGCACGTTCGCGGCGCGTGGCCTGGGCTTCGGCCTTCCGTCGCTCAGGGTCGACGGCAATGATTATCTGGCGGTGCACGCCGTCGCTTCGTGGGCGGCGGAGCGGGCTCGGCGCAATCTTGGCCCGACGCTTGTCGAATATGTGACGTACCGGGTAGGGGCGCACTCGACCTCGGATGATCCTTCCGGCTACCGGCCAAAGACAGAATCGGAGGCGTGGCCGCTTGGCGATCCGGTGATTCGGCTGAAAAACCATCTGATCGCACGCGGGGTATGGACAGAAGAGCGTCACAAGCAGTCGGAGGCCGAGATACTCGATAGCGTCATCGCGGCACAGAAGGAGGCCGAAAGCCACGGCACGCTGCATGCCGGCGGGCGACCCTCGGCACGCGACATGTTCGAGGGCGTCTATGCGGAGATGCCGCCGCATTTGAGGCGCCAGCGCCAGCAGGCGGGAGTACTAGCATGTCGCGGCGTTCGATGATCGAGGCGATACGCGACGCCATGGATGTGATGATGGGGCGCGACGACACTGTCGTCGTGTTCGGCGAGGATGTCGGCTATTTTGGCGGGGTGTTTCGTTGCACGGCGGGCCTGCAGGCCAAATATGGCCCCAGCCGCTGCTTCGACACGCCGATCAGCGAATTGGGCATCGTCGGCACCGCCATCGGCATGGCGGCCTATGGCCTGAAACCCTGCGTGGAGATGCAGTTCGCCGACTATGTCTATCCGGGTTATGACCAGATCGTCTCGGAAGCAGCGCGGGTGCGCTATCGTTCCGCCGGCGAGTTCACCTGTCCGATGGTGGTGCGCATGCCGACCGGCGGCGGCATTTTCGGCGGCCAGACGCACAGCCAGAGCCCGGAAGCGTTGTTTACCCATGTCGCGGGGCTGAAGACGGTCGTCCCGTCGAACCCCTATGACGCCAAGGGATTGCTGATCGCAGCGATCGAGGATCCGGACCCGGTCATCTTCCTGGAGCCGAAGCGGCTTTATAACGGCCCGTTCGACGGCCATCACGAGCGCCCGGTCACGCCATGGTCGAAACATGATCTGGGTGAAGTGCCGGACGGCCATTATTCGATCCCGCTTGGCCAGGCAGTCGATGAGGCGGCCCGGCAGCGCCGTGACGGTGGTGGCGTACGGAACCATGACGCATGTGGCGGAAGCGGCGGCGGCCGACACGGGTATCGACGCGGAGATCATCGATTTGCGGACGCTGGTGCCGCTCGATCTCGATACGATTGTCGCTTCGGTGAAGAAGACGGGGCGCTGCGTGGTGGTGCACGAGGCGACGCTCACCTCCGGATTCGGGGCGGAACTTGCCGCACTGGTCCAGGAAACCTGTTTCTTCCATCTGGAAGCCCCGGTCAAACGGGTGGCTGGATGGGACACGCCCTATCCGCATGCCCAGGAATGGGATTATTTTCCCGGCCCCGAAAGGGTCGGGCGGGCCCTGCGCGAAACGATGGAGGCCTGAGCGTGGCCGAAAAGACGATCAAGCTGCCGGATGTGGGCGAAGGCGTTGCCGAGGCCGAACTCGTTGAATGGCACGTCAAGGTCGGGGATCTGGTGCGCGAAGACAGCGTGCTGGCGGCGGTCATGACCGACAAGGCGACGGTGGAAATCCCTTCGCCGTCGGACGGGGAGATCGTCTGGCTGGGCGCCCAGATCGGCGAGGCGGTAGCGGTCGGCTCGCCGCTGATCCGCATCAGGACCGGCGACGCAGGCGACGATACGCCTGATGAAGGCAAGGAGAGTGCGCGCCCTGCCGTTTCGGCCGAGCGGCCTGTCGCCAAAGATCGTCCGAAGGAAAGAACGCCATCGCGGGCGGAAGAAAAGATCAGCGGTGACGGCAGCGGCGACACGCCTGCTCCGGAAAATGCCGCCGGCAAGACCGAAGCGACGCGCAAATCGGCGCCGTCCGCCGTTGAGGGCAAGGCCCCGACATCCGCGGGTTCAGGCGCGCCACGAAGAGAAGGCGAAAAGCCCATTGCCTCGCCGGCGGTGCGGCTGCGGGCCAGGGAGGCCGGCCTCGATCTCCGGCAGGTGATGGGAAGCGGGCCGGCGGGACGCATCACCCATGAGGACATCGACGGCTTTTTGGCGCGGGGGCCCGAACGATCGCGCGGTTCGACGCTATCGCGTAACGATACGATCGAAGACGTCAAGATCATTGGCTTGCGCCGCCGCATCGCCGAGAAGATGGCGCTGTCGGTATCGCGCATCCCCCATATTACCTATGTCGAGGAGATCGATGTCAGCGGGCTGGAGGATCTGCGCGCCGCGCTCAACAAGACCAGGCGGCCCGAACAAGCGAAGCTGACAGTGTTGCCCTTCCTGATGCGCGCCATGGTCAAGGCGGTCGCCGAGCAGCCGGGTCTGAATGCAATTTTCGACGACGAGGCGGGCGTGCTTCATCGCCATGGCGGCGTTGACATCGGCATAGCCACGCAAACCCCGGCTGGGCTCATGGTGCCTGTCGTGCGCCATGCCGAGGCGCGTGACGTGTGGGATTGCGCGGCGGAGATCAACCGGCTGGCCGAGGCGGCCAAGGACGGCACGGCGGCGCGCGAGGAATTGACGGGGTCGACCATCACCATCACTTCGCTGGGCGCGATGGGCGGGGTGGCCACGACGCCGGTGATCAACCATCCGGAGGTGGCGATCGTGGGGGTCAACAAGATCATGGTGCGGCCGGTCTGGGACGGGGCCGCAGTTCGTTCCGCGCAAGATGATGAATTTGTCCTCCAGCTTCGACCATCGCGTGGTCGACGGCTGGGACGCGGCGGTCTTCGTGCAGCGGCTCAAGACCCTGCTGGAAACGCCCGCGCTGATTTTTGTCGAAAGCTGACATGAAAGACATCACCTGCAAGCTTCTGATCATCGGCGCGGGACCAGGCGGGTATGTCTGCGCCATCCGTGCCGGGCAGCTCGGCGTCGATACCGTCATCGTCGAGGCGCGCAAGCCGGGCGGCACCTGCCTCACTGTCGGCTGCATCCCCTCCAAGGCGCTGATCCATGCGGCGGAAGAATATCGAGAAGCTCGGCCATATGGCCGCCGGCGCCAGCCCGCTTGGCATCGCGGCGTCCGGTGCGGCGCTCGACCTTGCAAAGACCATTGCCTGGAAAGACGGCATTGTCGGGCGCCTGACCGGCGGCGTCGCCGGCCTGTTGAAGAAGGCGAACGTCAAGAGCGTCGCCGGCTGGGCGACCTTTCGCGACGGCAAGACGGTCGCGGTCGAGACGGAAACCGGGACGCAGATCATCCGCGCCGATCAGATCGTCATCGCCACCGGTTCCGAATCGGTGGCGCTGCCCTCGCTTCCCTTTGGCGGAAAGTGATTTCCTCGACCGAAGCGCTGGCGCTGATCAAGGTTCCGGAACGGCTGGCGGTGGTCGGTGGTGGTTATATCGGGCTGGAACTCGGTACCGCCTTTGCGAAGATGGGTTCGAAGGTAACCGTGGTGGAGGCGCTCGATCGCATCCTGCCGCAATATGATGCCGAACTGACGCGGCCGGTTGCAAAGCGACTTGGCGAGCTCGGCGTCGAAATCCTGACCGGGGCCAAGGCCAAGGGACTGACCGGCAAGGGCGAAGCCCTGCTTGTCGATGCCGGCGGCAAGGAAAGGAAGATCGCCGCCGACAAGGTGCTGGTCACTGTCGGCCGGCGACCGCTGGTCGAGGGCTGGGGAATCGAAGAGCTGGTGCTCGATCGCGATGGCCGCGCCATCCGGATCGACGAGCAATGCCGCACCTCCATGCGTGGCGTCTTCGCCATCGGTGATGTGACCGGCGAACCGATGCTCGCCCACCGCGCCATGGCGCAAGGCGAGATGGTGGCGGAGATCGTCGCCGGCCATGCAAGAAGCTGGGACAGACGCTGCATCCCGGCCATCTGCTTCACCGATCCGGAAATCGTCACGGCGGGCCTTTCCCCCGACGAAGCGCGCGCCTCGGGTCGCGAGATCAAGATCGGGCAGTTCCCCTTCACCGCCAATGGCCGCGCCATGACCATGCTCGCCGAGCCCGGTTTCGTGCGCGTGGTCGCCCGCGCCGACAATCATCTGGTGCTCGGCATCCAGGCGGTGGGGCAGGGCGTCTCCGAACTTTCCGCCGCGTTCGGCCTCGCCATCGAGATGGGGGCGCGCCTCGAAGACATCGCCGGCACCATCCATGCCCACCCCACTCAGGGCGAAGCCTTCCATGAAGCGACGCTGAAGGCGCTCGGGCACGCACTGCATATCTGAATCGGAGGGCGCAATTCATGGGCGAGGGTTTGTTCAACCTGAAAGGCCGGCTGGCGCTGGTCACGGGTTCCAGCCAGGGCATCGGCTTCGCGCTGGCGCAGGGACTTGCCGAGCATGGCGCTTCGGTCGTTCTCAATGGCCGCTCGGCGGAAGAAAGTCGATGCCGCGGTCGCCACCTTGAAGGACAAGGGCCATCCCGCCCATGCAATCACCTTCGACGTGACCGACCAACAGTCCGTGCAAGATGCCGTCGCCGAGATCGAGCGCGACATCGGCGCGATCGATATCCTCTTCAACAATGCCGGCATGCAGTTCCGTACGCCGCTCGAGGACTTTCCCGAGGATAAGTGGCAGGAGCTGCTGCAGACCAACATCTCCAGCGTGTTCTTCGTCGGCCAGGCCGTTGCGCGCCACATGATCGGCCGTGGCCGCGGCAAGATCATCAACATCGGCTCCGTCCAGAGCGAACTGGCGCGCCCGGCGATCGCCCCCTACACCGCCACCAAAGGGGCGGTGCGCAACCTGACCCGGGGCATGTGCGCCGACTGGGCCAAACACGGGCTCCAGGTCAACGCGATCGGCCCGGGCTATTTCAAGACGCCGCTCAACCAGGCGCTCGTCGACGACCCTGAATTCTCCGCATGGCTGGCCAAACGCACGCCGGCGGGGCGCTGGGGCAATGTCGAGGAACTGGTCGGCGCCGCCGTGTTTCTCGCCTCCGATGCGTCGTCCTTCGTCAACGGCCATATGCTCTATGTCGACGGCGGGATTACCGTCTCGCTTTGACGGCCTCGCATGGGTCTGGAATGGCCCGGTTTTTCCGGTTGACCGTTCTTGTCGGCCTCCCTATGTTCCGCGCACTTTCCGGGGCGGCATTCGCGCCCTTCGGGAGCGCGTAGCTCAGCCGGTAGAGCAACTGACTTTTAATCAGTAGGTCCAGGGTTCGAATCCCTGCGCGCTCACCAATTCCGTATACATCGTTGGCAGGAGCCGGGGCGCCATCATCAGGCCTTGACGCTCGGACCCGCGCCGGTAAGGCTCGTGCCGGGTGTAAACCATTCCCGGCGCTCGTGCTTGTGGCTTTGCGGCCAATCTCTATATTGCGGTAAAGCGCAGCGTGGGGAAACGGTTTGCTGAAAAAGAACGAGGTACAGCCACGGGACTACCGTGACGCCATGGCGAATTTCGCCGGTCACGTGCATATCGTCACGACGGACGGTCCGGCCGGGCGGCGCGGCGCGACGGTGATTGCGGCCTGTTCCGTTTCAGACGATCCGCCAATGGTGCTCGTTTGCCTGATGCGCACCAACCCCGCCAACGACGCCTTCGCAAAGAATGGCGTGTTCGCGCTCAATACGCTTGCCGCCAACCATGAAGAGCTGGCCAACGCCTTTTCAGGCCTCGGTCGGCGTTCGCAGGAAGAACGCTTCGCATTGGGAGAATGGGATACGCTGTCGACGGGATCGCCGACCTTGGCCGACGCGGTTTCGGTTTTTGATTGCCAGATCGTCGAAGCCAAGGATATGGCGACGCATCGTGTGCTTTTTGGCAAGGTGACAGGCCTGCGCACGGGGGATACGTTGCGGCCGCTGATCTATCATGGCCGCCGCTATCACGGTCTGTGAGACCTATCGGCGTCTGGAGAATAAATGTCTGAACTGACCCCGCGCGCCGTGCCGCAATCGATCGACGAGACCTTGTCCCTGCTCGAGGGGGCGGACTATGTCGCCGATCGCGCGCTGGCGACGGTTCTCTTCCTTGGCCTGCGCATGAAGCGCCCGCTTTTCCTCGAAGGCGAGGCCGGCGTCGGCAAGACCGAGATCGCCAAGGTGCTGGCGTCGGCGCTCGGCCGGCGGCTGATCCGACTGCAATGCTATGAAGGCCTGGACGTTTCTTCCGCCGTCTATGAATGGAACTACGCCGCCCAGATGATCGAGATTCGCATGGAGGAAGCGGCTGGCGCGGTCGACCGTTCCGACATGGAGCGCAACGTGTTTTCTGAACGCTATCTCATCCGGCGCCCGGTACTCGACGCGTTGACCGGCAAGGCAGGCGCCGCGCCTGTCTTCCTGATCGACGAACTGGACCGTACCGACGAAGCCTTCGAAGCCTTCCTGCTCGAAATCCTGTCCGACTATCAGGTCACGGTTCCCGAGTTGGGCACGATCAAGGCCGAGGAAGCGCCGATCGTCATCATCACCACCAACCGTACCCGCGAGATCCACGACGCGCTGAAGCGCCGCTGCCTGTATCATTGGCTCGATTATCCGAATGCCGAGCGCGAACTGGAAATTGTCCGGCGGAAGGCGCCGAACGCCAACAAACGCCTTTCGGCGGAAATCGTCCGCTTTATCCAGAAGCTGCGTGAGATCGAGCTGTTCAAGGTTCCGGGCGTGGCCGAAACGATCGATTGGGCGAGCGCGCTGACGGAACTCGACAAGGTGGCGCTCGATCCCGAAATCGGTCTCCGATACGATCGGCGTCCTGTTGAAATACCAGGACGATATCGCCAAGATCGAACAGGGCGAAGGCCGCCGCATCCTGAAGGAAGTCAAAGCGGAACTCTCGACGGCGGCTGAATAGCCGGATCCCGACAATGGATACGTATAGCTCTATTCCCAACGCGGCGAAGCCGGATGGCCGGATTGCCGATAATATCGTGTATTTCGCGCGCGCCCTGCGCAAGGCGGGGATGCGCGTCGGGCCGGCTTCCGTGGTCGATGCGATCGAGGCTGTGTTGGCTGCCGGCATCGGAAACAGGGACGATTTCTACTGGACGCTGCACGCCGTGCTGGTCACGCGCCACGAGGACCACGCCGTTTTCGACGAGGCGTTCCGACTTTTCTGGAAGTCGCGCGAGTTGATCGAAAAGATGCTCGCCATGTTTTCGCCGGTCGGCATCGACCATCGCGAGAAGCAGAAGCCGCGCGCGGCCGAACAACGCGTCAGCCAGGCCATGTTCGAGGGCCATCACAAGGGCCGGAGCCCTGAAGAAATTCCCGAAATCGAAATTGACGCCCGGTTCACCTTTTCCGGCAGCGAGGTCTTGCGGGAAAAGGATTTCGCCCAGATGACGTCGGCCGAACTTGCCGATGCGCGACAGGCCATCGCCAAGCTTCACTTGCCCTTCGATATGGTCAGGACGCGCCGCTTCAAATCCGATCCGCGCGGCGGCCGGGTCGACCAGAGGGCGATGATGCGCTCGGCGCTCCGGACCGGCGGCGATCTGATCGTGCCAAAATTCCGCTCACCGCGCGAAATCCATCCGCCGCTGGTCGTGCTGGCCGACATTTCGGGCTCGATGAGCCAGTACACGCGGATTTTCCTGCATTTCCTGCATGCGCTGACCGAGAAGCGCCGTCGCGTCCATACCTTCGCTTTCGGCACGCGACTGACCAATCTTACGCGCCAGATGCGTCATCGCGATCCCGACGAGGCGCTTGCCGATTGTTCCGCTGCGGTCAAGGACTGGTCGGGCGGCACGCGTATCGGCGACACGCTGCACGAATTCAACCGGCTCTGGTCGCGCCGGGTGCTTGGCGCAGGGCGCGGTCGTTCTTCTCATCACCGACGGCCTGGAACGCGACGACGTCGCCGGGCTGGAGATCGAGATGGAACGCCTGCATAAGTCGTGCCGGCGGCTGATCTGGCTCAATCCGCTCCTGCGCTTTGACGGGTTCGAGGCGAAGGCGCGCGGCGTCCGTGCGATGCTGCCCCATGTCGACGAATTCCGCCCCGTCCACATACGTTGAACGCATTCTCCGATCTTTGCGCCTCGCTTTCGGCGAGCGGCACGCGCGACGCCGATCCGCGGGCGTGGCATGGCGAACCGCGCCGCCTGACCTTGAAAGGAGATTCACGCCATGGAAAACCCGGACTGTACTCGATGAAGCGCTCGATCCGCTCGTGATCGGCGGAAGGCTGGATGAAGGACGGACGCGATGTCGCGATCGCGACCGTCGTTGAGACCTGGGGATCGGCGCCGCGGCCGGTCGGCAGCCATCTGGTCATCGACGCAGGAGGGCAATTTCCAGGGCTCGGTCTCGGGCGGCTGCGTCGAGGGCGCCGTCGTCACCGAAGCCATGGATGTGCATCGAGAGCGGCAAGCCGCGTATGCTGGAATTCGGCGTCGCCGACGAGACGGCCTGGCAGGTTGGCCTGTCCTGTGGCGGCAGATCAAGGTCTATGTCGAGCGGCTGGGCTGAATCATGGACCCCAATCTTCTGAAACAACTGAATGCCGAGCGTCAGGCGCGGCGCGGCGCCATCCTCGTCACTGATCTTGGAGATGGCCGCGATCGCCTGGTGCGCGAGGAAGACGCGGTTGCGGGTGAACTGGGCGTGGCGCTTGCCAAGGCGTTTCGTTCCGGCAAATCGGGAACCGTCGAGGCGGAGGGGCGCTCCTTCTTCATCAACGTCCACCTGCCGCCGCCGCGTCTGGTAGCGATTGGCGCGGTGCATATCAGCCAGGCGCTGGCGTCGATGGCGCGGATTGCCGGATACGATCTCGAAATCATCGATCCGCGCACCGCCTTTGCCACGCCGGAACGCTTTCCCGACGTGCCGCTTTTTGCCGATTGGCCGGAGGAAGTGCTCAAGGCGCGGCCGTTCGACGCCTATACGGCGGTGGCGGCGTTGACGCACGATCCCAAGATCGACGATTTCGCGCTGAAATCGGCGCTCGAATCGCGGATGTTTCTACGTGGGGGCGCTGGGCAGCCGCAAAACGCACGCCAAGCGAGTCGAACGGCTGACGGGTATGGGCGTGACGGCGGATGAGGTCGCCCGCATCCACTCGCCGATCGGCATGGATATAGGCGCGGCAAGCCCTGCCGAGATCGCGGTGGCGGTGCTGGCAGAGGTTATTGCGGCGTTCCGTTCGCGCGGCGTGGCGGCGGAAGCAGCGGAGAAAGCGGCGTGAAATTCGGACCGATCCCGGTCGAGGACGCCGAAGGCGCCATTCTCGCCCATGCGGCCGTCGCCGGCGACAGGCGGTTGCGCAAGGCGCACCGGCTGACCGCGGAGGATGTCGCCGATTTGAAGAAAGCGGGCGTCGTTGAAATTGTCGCCGCCGTTCTGGCTGCCGACGATCTGGATGAGAACGAAGCGGCCACGCGTATCGCCGTGGCGCTAAAATTCGCCAATATCGAGGTCAAGCCGGCCTCTACGGGACGGGTCAATCTTCACGCCAGGACCGCCGGGGTCTTCACGGTCGACAAGGAACTGGTGGACGCCATCAACCATGTCGATCCCGCCGTGACGATCGCGACGGTTGCCGCTTTCGCGCCGGTCTCGGTTGGCCAGATGGTGGCCACGGTAAAGATCATTCCGTTCGCCGTGCCCGAGGCCGTGGTCGAATGGATCACCACGCTGTCGGCCGGCCGTGAGATTTTCAAGGTTCATTCCTATCGCCCGTTCTCGGTGGGCGTCGTGCAGACCACATTGCCGAACATCAAGCAGAGCGTGCTCGACAAGACGCTGCGGGTGACCGAGGCGCGGCTTGCGCGGTCCGGCAGCCACGTATCGGAAGAGCGGCGCACGCGACATGAGGCGGCTGCCGTCGCCAAGGAGATCGCCGAGCTTTCCCGTGACAACGACATGGTGCTTATCTTCGGCGCCTCCGCCGTAAGCGACCCCGAAGATGTCATCCCCGCCGCGATCCGGGCGTCGGGAGGCACGGTCTTTCGCGCCGGCATGCCGGTCGATCCGGGCAATCTGTTCGTGCTTGGCGAGCGTGGCGGCCGGCCCGTGCTCGGCGCACCGGGTTGCGCACGAAGCCCCAAGGAAAACGGTTTCGACTGGGTGTTGGATCGCCTGATCGCCGGGGTGCCGGTGACGGAGGACGATATTGCCGGCATGGGCGTCGGCGGCCTTCTGATGGAGATCCCGACGCGTCCGCAGCCGCGCGAGCCGGCGCGTCCGGCAAAACGGGCAAAGGTCCATGTCGTTCTTCTCGCCGCCGGGCGGTCGAGCCGCATGGGCGGGCCGAACAAATTGCTTGCGGGGTTTGGCGGAAAGCCGCTGGTGCGCCTTGTCGCGGAACGCGCGATGGCGAGCCGGGCCGACGGTTTGGTCGTTGTGACTGGCCACCAGTCGGAACGCGTACGCGAAGCGCTGCGCGGCATGCGCGTGAAATTCGCGGATAATCCGGACTTTTCCTCCGGCCTCGCCGGTTCTCTCAAGGCGGGTCTCCGCGCCCTGCCGGCCGATGCGGAGGGCGCGATGGTGGTCCTGGGCGATATGCCGGGTGTTTCGACAGGGGATTTCGACGCGTTGATAACCGCTTTCGCCCGCGCCTCTGGCCACGCGATCGTTCGCGCCACCCATGCAGGCAAGCGGGGCAATCCGGTCATCCTGCCGCGCGCGGTTTTCGCCGCCGTGGAGGCGCTGGAAGGCGATGTCGGCGCGCGCCAACTGGTCGAGGCAGGGGAAACGCCGGTTGTCGACGTGGAGATCGGCGAGGCGGCGAGCGTCGATGTCGATACGCCAGAAGCGCTGGAACTCGTGGGCGGGGTCGCGGCGGGTTGAATTCACATGCGGCATCGGCCTTTGCTGCCGCCATGATCGCGGCATTCGCGTTCGGCATTTCGATCTGCGACGCCGCTTCGCTTCAACTGGCGCCTTTCAAGGACGATCTGTTTGCCTATCCCGCGGAGCTTTCGAGCCGTGACGGCGGCGATTATCGCGTCTTCGACTATCGCGAAATGCGCGACATCAATGGCCGCGATACGATCCCCGAGCGGCGGGTGCAGGACCAGTACGTCTCGCTCGGCGTTCGACGCGAGCAACGCGACCTGACCCTCGATTCCCAGCTTGGCACATTGCGCTACTTCGCCGTCGGGACGGAAAAAGACGCGAGCGTCGTCACGGTCTACCTGCATGGCCAGGGCGGCAGCCGCAACCAGGGCGTCGACGACTTCACCTTCGGCGGCAATTTCAACCGCATCCAGAACCTGATGGTCAGGAATGGCGGCCTCTATCTGTCGCCCGATTTCTCCGGTTTCGGCGACAAGGGCGAGGGCGAAGTCGCAGCGATCATCGAACATACCATGGCGCGGTCTCCCGGCGCGGCTCTCTTCGTCGCGTGCGGATCGATGGGCGGCGGCATCTGCTGGAAGCTTGCGCAGGACCCGAAGATCGCACCAAAGCTGTCCGGCCTGCTCGTCCTCGGCTCACTATGGGACGATGATTTCTTCAAGAGCCCGGCATTCAGGCGCAAGGTGCCGGTGTTCTTCGCCCAGGGCAGCCATGACGTGGTCTTCCCGGTGGCGCGGCAGGAGGCGTTCTTTGAAGAGATCCGCAAGCGCTCTCCCGGCTATCCGACCCGCTTCGCACGGTTCGAGACCGGTACGCACGGCACGCCGATCCGCATGGTGGACTGGCGACAAACCTTGAACTGGATGCTTTCATTGCGCAAATGAGATGCCGGCGGACAAGCCCATGGAGGAATGAATGGACGGGCACATCGACCCGACGCGCGCCAAATTCGGCGAATTCCGGGGGCTTCCCGAAGAATGCCCCGTCCACATGCTCAACCTGGTGCGGTTGAGAGAAAGGGCGGCCTATCCGGATGGCCGAGAAGCAACCGGGGCGGAAGCTTACGCCGCTTATGGGCGTGAAAGCGGGCCAATTTTCCGCCGTGTTGGCGGCCGTATCGCCTGGAGCGGCGATTTCCGGCTTATGCTGATCGGACCCGAAGAGGAAAGATGGGATATCTGCTTCATCGCCGAATATCCTTCAGCCGCGGCTTTCGTCGAGATGGTCAAGGATCCCGATTATCAGAAGGCAGTCATCAACCGGCAGGCCGCCGTGCTCGATTCGCGGCTGATCCGCCTTGCGCCCAAAAAGGCGGTCGACGGTTTCGGCTAAGTCCGGTCAAGGCCCGGTCTGATAGTCGAGCACGGTCTTGGGATCGATCTTGCCGTCATAGGATGCATCGACATCGTATTTCACCAGCGTGAAATCGCCGTTGCGGAACATCCAGGCACCGCTTGACGCCGCGTCGCCAACGCCGCGCCATTTGTTCATCGCCGTGATGGTGCGCGTGTCGGCGTCGAAGGATGAATTCATGAGCTGGCTGGCGGCGGTGTAGCCGATGATCTGCATGCTATCGACCTTGCCGTTTGTATCGTCGTGTTCATAGCGAATGTCGAGTTCCGGTGTCGCGAACTGCAAATTGCGCAGACTCCCGTCGCCACCGCCAAGATAATAGATCTGCGATTGGTTGTATGGCCCGCTGGCGCAGGGGAACTGGAAAAATCTTGCCTTCCGCGAAGGGGTCGCCCTCCTTGTCCGAGGCAAGCGTGAAGGAAATTTCCCACGATTGCGGGTCGGCGGCCCCGGCGCCCGTCGAGGAAGGATCGCATATTTCGGCGTAGTCGGTGGTGAAGAGGCTTTTCGCCTTTTCGAGCAAGGCGTCACCTTGAGGTTGAGGCGGACTATCGCCGCATTGCGCCGGCAGCGCCTCGGCGAGGGCCCCTTGCGTAGGTTTCAGGCTGCCTTTCTCGATATGCAGCGGATCGAATGCGTCCGCCTGTATCTGCGGGTCAGCCAGACGCAACGTGTAGCAGCCGGAAAAAACGCTGGATTTGCCGCCCTTATCGGTTGCTTCAATGGCCACGGGAAGGTCGAAGTAGCTGCTGCCGGCCGCGCCTTCGCTGCTCGCTTCACCCGTCTGCAGTTTCACATGCGCGGTATTCTCAAATCCCTTGGCATAGGCGTCGACATCCTTTGCAGGGGCCGTCGAAAAATAGCTGAAGGCACGCGCATACTCGTGGCGGTTGATGGCATTGTAGAGCGAACGGACCAGCGCCTTCGGCGTGCTCCGGTCGTCGAGATAGGCTTCCTCGGCGTGGGCGGCGGCGGGCAGCAGAACAGCGACCAGCAATAGAGCAGCGAGGCGTGCAAGCATCGTGCGAATCCTTCAGACAATCGAGGAATTTGTCGGAAAAATAAGGCGCGGGCAGGGCGCTTGCGTTGTCCGTTGGGCAGAGTATGGTCCCGGCCTCGGCCATCCGGCCGTTTCCCTCAAGGACACACAAAATGTCAATCTCCATGCATTCGGCTTCCGTGCCGGTATTCTCCGCGATGTTGAAGAACCTGGCCCACGTGTTGGCCAAGGGCGAGGCCAACGCCTCCGAACGCAAGATCGAACCCGTCGTTTTTCTGAATGCACGCCTTGCGCCCGACATGCTGACGCTGACGCGCCAGGTGCAGATCGCTACCGATCACGCCAAGGGCGCCCCGGCGCGCCTTTCCGGGCGCGATCCGCTGAAGCTGGAGGACAATGAGGCAAGCTTCGCCGAACTGCAGGCGCGTTTGCAAAAGGTCCAGGATTATCTCGCATCTTTCTCGGCCGCTGACATCGACGGCTCCGAGGAACGGCCGATAGTCTTGAAGATCGGCGGTCAGGACATGACGCTTGCCGGCATGCAATATCTGCTGCATTTCGCCATGCCCAACTTCTATTTCCATGTGACGACCGCCTATGACATCCTGCGCCACAACGGCGTACCGGTCGGCAAGGCAGACTTCTTCGGCCGAACATGAGGATGGCTGGCGGCCTTGACTTGGCCGCCCATCCTGCGCCAAACGCTGGCCAGAAAAAAGAGCCGGAGCGGCATGAAATGGCTATTGCGTTTACATTTCCAGGTCAGGGCAGTCAGGCCGTCGGCATGGGCAAGGACCTGGCCGAGACCTTCCCTGAATCGCGCGCCGTATTCGACGAAGTCGACGAGGCGCTTGGCCAGGAATTATCGAGCGTGATGTGGGAGGGGCCGGAAGATGTCCTGACCCTGACCTCGAATCAGCAACCCGCACTCATGGCGGTTTCGATCGCGGCGATGCGCGCGCTCGAGGCGCACGGATTATCCTTGCGCGATGAGGTGGCTTACGTGGCCGGCCATTCGCTCGGTGAATATTCGGCATTGTGCGCCGCGGGCACATTCTCATTGGCCGATACCGCGCGGCTGCTCAGGATTCGCGGCGACGCCATGCAACAGGCGGTGCCGGCCGGCGAAGGTGCGATGGCGGCGATCCTTGGCCTCGACCAGGACGCGGTGGAAGCCGCCTGCCTGGAAGCATCGGCCACGTCGCCCTGCCAGATCGCCAACGACAATGGCGGCGGCCAACTGGTTATTTCCGGCACCAGGCCGGGCGTCGAGCTTGGCGCGCGGCTATGCACCGAGCGTGGCGCCAAGCGCGCCATCATGCTGCAGGTATCCGCGCCTTTCCATTCGGCGCTGATGGCGCCGGCGGCCGAGCGCATGCGTGAAGCGCTTGCCGCGGTAGCGATGAAGGCGCCAATTGTGCCCGTCGTGGCCAATGTGGTGGTGCGGCCGCTTACCGATCCCGGGGAGATAGCCGCCCGGCTGGTCGAACAGGTGACGGGACGGGTGCGTTGGCGGGAAACGGTGGAGTGGTTCGGCGCCAATGGAATTGATACGGTCTATGAGATAGGGTCCGGAAAGGTGCTTTCCGGACTGGCCCGGCGGATCAATCGCGATATTGCGACCGTCGCGGTCAACACGCCGGCAGATGTCGAATTGGCGCTTTTGGCATTACACTAGAAAATTCTCCAAAGTACTGAAAAGGAACGGGAATGTTCGATCTATCCGGCCGAAAAGCCCTCGTTACTGGCGCGTCCGGCGGCATCGGGGAGGCCATTGCCCGCGCTCTCCATGCACAGGGAGCGACGGTTGGCCTGCATGGCACGAGAACCGAGAAGCTGGAGGCGCTTGCCGACGAGATGGGCGAACGGGTGAAAGTTTTCCCGGGCAATCTCGCCGACCGCGATGCGGTGAAAGCGCTCGGCCGGAAGGCCGAGGAAGAACTCGGTGGCGTCGATATCCTCGTCAATAATGCCGGCATCACGCGCGACGGACTGTTCGTACGCATGTCCGATGAAGACTGGGATGCGGTGATTGAGGTCAATTTGAACTCCGTTGCCCGGCTGACCCGCGAGCTGACCCATCCCATGATGCGCCGCCGCTTCGGCCGTATCATTAACATTACCTCCGTGGTTGGCGTGACCGGAAACCCCGGTCAGACCAATTACAGCGCATCGAAGGCCGGCATGATCGGCTTTTCGAAGGCGCTGGCCAACGAAATCGCAAGCCGGGGCATCACCGTGAATTGCGTGGCGCCGGGTTTCATCGAATCGGCCATGACCGAAAAGCTGAACGAGAAGCAACGCGAGGCTATCATGGGAGCGATTCCGATGAAGCGCATGGGCAAGGGAGCAGAAATTGCCGCGACGGTTGTTTTCTTGGCGTCAACGGAGGCGGCCTACGTCACCGGGCAGACAGTGCATGTCAACGGCGGCATGGCGATGATTTGAGGGCAAAAGCGTCCGTTTTTGGACTTTTGCACCGCTTGCCTTCATGGTATCGGCGCATTTGCGAGACATTACCGGCCGTAAACCGATTGGCAATCGTCCAGAAATCTTTCAGCTTGATTAGCGGCAACCGTGCCGTTAACGAAGACACTGCAAACATGAATTCGAGGGTTCCCAAATGAGCGATACCGCAGAACGCGTCAAGAAAATCGTCGTCGAGCACCTCGGTGTTGACGCGGACAAGGTTACGGAAGCGGCAAGCTTCATCGACGATTTGGGCGCTGACAGCCTGGATACCGTCGAACTCGTCATGGCGTTCGAAGAGGAATTCGGGGTGGAGATTCCCGATGACGCTGCCGAGACGATCCTTACGGTTGGCGATGCTGTCAAATACATCGACAAAGCTTCGTCCTGACCTGCGCAATGCCCGCCGGGGACCGGTGGCGGGGATAGTCGAATGCCGAGCGAGGGAGGGCCTGCAATGAGGCGCGTTGTCGTCACCGGCATGGGTCTTGTTTCTCCTTTGGGGCTTGGCGTCGAGAATAGCTGGAAAGCTCTTCTCGCGGGCGAGAGCGGGGCCAGGCGTATCGAGACGTTCGACGTCGAAGATATGCCCTGCAAGATCGCCAGCATGGTGCCGCGCGGCGACGGCGACAACGGAACGTATAATCCGGACCGTTTCCTGGAAGCCAAGGAACAGCGCAAGATCGCGGAATTCATCGCTTTCGGAATTGCCGCCGCCGATCTGGCGTTGGACGATTCTGGGTGGCATCCGAAAACCGTGGAAGAGCAGAACTATACCGGCGTCACGATCGGATCGGGGATCGGCGGTATTGAAGGGATCGCCGAGAACGCGCTGATCCTGAAGGAACGCGGTCCGCGTCGTATCAGCCCGTTCTTCATTACTGGCAACATCATCAATCTGGTCTCGGGCCAGGTATCGATACGCCATGGCCTCAAGGGTCCGAACCACGCGGTCGTCACCGCATGTTCGACCGGCGCACATGCGATCGGCGACGCGGCCAGGATGATTTCCTATGGCGATGCCGAGGTAATGGTGGCTGGCGGCACCGAAGCGCCGATCGGTCGATTGGCGCTGGCCGGATTTTCAGCCTGCAAGGCGCTCTCGACCCATTATAACGATACGCCACAAAACGCCTCACGCCCCTATGACCGCGATCGCGACGGCTTCGTTATCGCCGAAGGCGCCGCGGTGGTGGTGCTGGAGGAACTTGAGCACGCCAGGGCGCGCGGTGCGAAAATCTATGCCGAGCTGATCGGCTACGGCCTGTCGGGAGACGCGTTCCACATCACCGCGCCGGCCGAAGACGGCGATGGAGCTTATCGCTGCATGGCGGCCGCCCTTAAACGGGCTAACCTTTCGCCGGCGGATGTCGACTACATCAACGCCCACGGCACCTCGACGATGGCCGACACCATAGAACTCGGGGCCGTCGAGCGGCTGGCCGGCAACGCGGCGTCGAAAATCTCCATGTCGTCGACGAAATCCTCGGTAGGCCATATGCTTGGAGCCGCCGGGGCCGCGGAAGCTATATTCTCGATCCTGGCGATTCGCGACAACATCGCTCCCGCGACCATCAACCTCGACAATCCCGCTGTGGAATCGGCCGTCGATCTGGTGCCCAACACACCAAGGAAGCGCCAGATCGATGTCGCGCTTTCCAATTCGTTCGGCTTTGGCGGGACCAACGCGTCGCTTGTTTTCCGACGCTATAACGCCTGATGCATGGGATCTCCCGCCGCATCGTGAATTTTGCCATATTCGATACTAGGGTGGCTAATCTGAAATTCCCGTCCTTTGGAGCAGATTCGCCGGCGAATTCCAGGTTCAAATCCACTTTGCCAGAGTCTCGGCCCTGTCGTCGCGGACTAAAATTCACTTAGCCCAGGTCCATATCTGGAATGAACACTCTCAATGGCGACCATCAGAATTCGGAGGATGACACGGCTCGCCCGGTTGCCGTCATGCCGAAGTCAGCCAGGGAAGCACTGAAGCCCGAACGCGGCGCACCGCCGCCAAGACGTTCGCGCCAATCACGCAACCAATTCGTCGTCTTTCTCAATTTCATCGTTTCTGGTGTGGTTCTCCTGACCATTGCGGCGGGCATTGTCATCTATCTCGGAAAATTGGAATTTGATGGCAAGGGACCGGCGAAGGAAGACACGACCTTTCTCGTCAAGCCGAATTCCGGGGTGAGCACGATCGCCGCGCAACTGGAAGAGCATGATCTCATCAGCGACGCCCGGATCTTTCGGATAGGCGTGCAGGCCTATGGCGACCAGTCGAAGCTCAAGGCAGGCGAGTACGCCATAAAGGCCGGCGCCTCGATGCACGAAATCATGGACCTGCTGAAAAGCGGCAAATCCATCCTCTATTCACTGACGATTCCGGAGGGATTGACCGTTGCTCAAGCATTCCAGCGCATCGCCAACGACGATGTACTGAGCGGCGATATGCCGAAGAAAATGCCCCCCGAAGGGAGCCTTGCCGCCGACACCCAACGGTTCACCAGAGGTACGACACGTCAGGAAATTATCGACAAGATGATGGCGGACCAGAAGGCGCTGGTGTCGTCGATATGGGAAAAGCGGGCGCCCGATCTGCCCCTGAAGAACGTCAACGAATTCGTCACGCTGGCCTCGATCGTCGAAAAGGAGACCGGACTTCCGGGCGAACGGCCGCATGTCGCGTCGGTGTTCATCAACCGGCTCAGACACCATATGCGCCTGCAATCCGACCCCACGATCATCTATGGTCTCTTCGGCGGCGAAGGAAGGCCGGAAGGTCGTCCGATCTTCCAGTCGGACAAGGAGAAGCCGACGCCGTACAATACCTATACAATCGATGGATTGCCCCCGACGCCGATCGATAATCCGGGTCGGGCCGCCCTCGAGGCCGTGGCCAATCCGGCTAAAACGGATGATCTTTATTTCGTTGCCGATGGAACGGGCGGCCACGCTTTCGCTGCCACGCTGGCGGAGCACAATAAAAATGTCGCGAATTGGCGTGAGATAGAAAAAAGCCGCAAAAATTCGGATACCGATCAATCGGGCTCAGGGACCGGCGATACAGACGACGCCAAGCCTGCGAATTGATGCTGGTCGGGCGGGCAGGGATGCCTCGATGAGCGCGAGGATGATCGACCCATGACATTGCAGAGCATGACGGGGTTTTCGCGCGCCACGGGCGAGTATCTGGGCAATGCTTTTGCGTGGGAGCTTAAATCGGTCAACGGCAAGGGGCTGGAGGTGCGTCTGCGCCTTCCGCCCGGACTGGAGCGGGTCGAACAACCGGTAAAGCAGGCTTTTCAGAAGCTGTTTTCACGCGGGCAGTTCTACGCGACGCTGAATTTATCCAAGCAGGGCGTCGCAGCGTCGCCCGTTGTCAACGATGTTTTCCTCAGGGACTTGGCGGGCCTGGCCAAGCGCCTTGAGGAACAATTCGGATGCGCGCCCCCGACCGCCGACGGGTTGTTGGCCCTGCGCGGGGTTCTCGAATTCGCCGACCCTGTCGCGTCGGAGGAAGAAACCGCGGCATTCGACGCCGCTATCCTTGCTTCGCTGGATCAGGCGCTGGCCGGTCTGTCCGATGCGCGCCGTACGGAAGGTGCGGCGCTCGGCGTGTTGCTTCTCGGTCATGTCGACGAAATAGAGGCCTTGGCGTTGAAGGCGGAGGCAGATCCGTCGCGCCAACCCAAGGCGATACGGGCAAGGCTAGCCGAACAGGTCAGGATGGTAATGGACGCCATGCCGACGCTGGACGAAGGCAGGCTCAACATGGAAGCGGCGTTTCTGGCAACGAAGGCCGATATCAGCGAAGAGATCGATCGTTTGAAAACGCATGTCGCCTCGGCGCGTTCGTTGCTGTCCGATGGCGGCGCCGTCGGACGTAAGCTCGACTTCCTGTCACAGGAATTCAACCGCGAATCGAATACGTTGTGTTCCAAGTCGAACGCCGCCGCGATAACCGCGATCGGCCTGGAGCTTAAAGCCGTCGTGGACCGTTTCCGCGAGCAAGTGCAGAACCTGGAGTAGCACATGGTGCGGGAGTCGTTCTCTGGGATTCGTCGGCGCGGACTGATGCTGGTGCTTTCCTCGCCGTCCGGGGCCGGCAAGTCGACGATTGCGCGCAATCTGCTGGAAAGCGATGCCAGCCTAGAGCTTTCCGTCAGCGTCACGACGCGACCCCGCCGTGGGAGCGAAATTGACGGCGTACACTATCATTTCGTCTCGCAGCGCGAGTTTGACAGGTTGCGCGATTCCGACGCCCTTCTGGAATGGGCGGAAGTGCACGGCAATTGCTATGGCACCCCACGCGAAGCGGCGGAGGCGGCGATGGCGGGTGGGCGTGACATGCTCTTCGACATCGATTGGCAGGGGGCGGTGCAGTTGAACGAGAAAATGCGCGCCGACATTGTCTCTATTTTCATTCTGCCGCCCTCGATGCGGGAATTGAAGGCGCGGCTCAAGCGCCGCGCCGAAGATTCTGACTCCACGATCGAAACGCGGCTCAAGAATGCGCGCAACGAGATCGAGCACTGGCGCGAATATGACTATGTCGTCATCAATGACGATCTCGACCGCGCCTTTGCCGCCGTTCGATCCATTACAACCGCCGAGCGGCTTCGCCGTGACCGCCGCCCCGGGCTCTTCGATTTCGTTTCGGGGCTGCTGGACGAAAAATCCGACTAAGCTTTGGCTGGCGAGACGGATTCGGCGTTCGCCAGCGCAACGAATTCCTCAATAGACAACGTCTCGGGTCGCCGCGTGTCCTCGATGCCTGCTTTTGCGAGCAATGCCTCGCCGCCCAAGGCCTTCAGGCTTTGGCGAAGCATCTTGCGCCGCTGCCCGAAAGCGGCTTTCGTCAGGCGTTCGAGCGCCCGCACATCGGTCTTGATGGGTTCGGTGCGGGGCAAGAGCTGGACGACCGACGAGGTTACTTTCGGTGACGGCGTGAAGGCCTGCGGTGGAATGTCGAAAAGGATTTTCGCCTCGGTGCGCCAACCGGCCATGACGCCGAGCCGTCCATAGGCGTCCTGGCCGGGCCGAGCGACGATGCGCCCGGCCACCTCGCGCTGGAACATCAGCGTCATGGACGAATAGAAGGGCGGCCAGGCCGCAGGCGTAAGCCAGCGAATGAGAAGCTCCGTGCCGATATTGTATGGGAGATTTGCAACGATGCGGCATGTTTCCCGTGTGCCGATGAGAGCCGCCAAATCGGTCTTCAGTGCATCGGCGGCGATAATTTCGAGGCGGCCCGGATAGTGCGCGCCGATCTCCTCGAGCGCAGGCAGGCAGCGCGCGTCCCGCTCGATGGCGATCACTCTGGCCGCGCCGTTGAAAAGCAGCGCGCGCGTCAGCCCGCCCGGCCCGGGTCCGACCTCTAAGATTGTGGATGTCGAGAGGTCCCCGGACGCGCGCGCGATCTTGCCGGTAAGGTTCAGGTCGAGCAGGAAATTCTGGCCAAGCGATTTCTTGGCGGCCAGCCTATGCCGCTCGATGACGTCGCGGAGCGGCGGCAGGCCGTCGACGCTCATGCGGGCTCGGCGCGCGTGTCACGGTCCGCAAGGGTCCGTGCAAGCTTGAGCGCCTGGATGAGACTTGTGGAGCGGGCCGTGCCCTTGCCGGCGATATCGAAGGCCGTGCCGTGGTCGGGCGAAGTGCGGATGAACGGCAGGCCGAGCGTCACGTTCACCGCCTCGTCGAAGGCGAGCGCCTTGGCGGGAATGAGCGCCTGGTCGTGATACATGCAGATCGCGGCGTCGTATCTGGCGCGCGCCGCGGCATGGAACATCGTATCGGCGGGAAGGGGACCGAACGCGTCGATGCCCTCGCCACGCAGAATGTCGATTGCCGGTTGTATAACCAGTTCCTCTTCCCGCCCGATCGAGCCGCCTTCGCCGGCATGCGGGTTGAGGCCGGAAATGGCCAAGCGCGGACGTGCGATGCCGAAACGGCGGTTGAGATCGGCGGCGGTGATGCGGCCCGTCACGACGATCTTATTCGTCGTAAGAAGACCGGGCACGTCGGCGAGCGGTACATGGATGGTCACCGGCACGGTGCGCAATTCCGGACCGGCAAGCATCATGATCGGCGTGGTTTGCCTTGCTCCGGCTTCTTCGGCGAGATGGGCCAGAAATTCGGTATGGCCGGGAAATTCAAACCCGGCGTCGTAGAGGCTTTTCTTGGCGATCGGACAGGTCACCAATGCGTCCGCTTGCTTCTCCATGACATCTGACACGGCTCGCCTGATCGCCTTGATGATGCCGGCGGTGTTCCGCGAATCCATCGCGCCCGCGTCATCGCGAAAGCCCTGCTCGAGCGGAACGACCGGCAAGGCATCGGCAAAATGCCGCCCGGCGTCCAATGGCTTGGCTTCCGCAACCGGAATAGACCCGCCCGTCGCTTGGGCTCGCGCGGCCATGAGCGCGGGATCACCGATGACGTAGAAGGGCGGGACGGCGGCTTCGACGCGCTTGCGCCAGGCATCAATGGCGATTTCAGGGCCAATGCCGTTTGGGTCGCCGGACGTCAGCGCGAGAATGGGCATGGAAACACCTGAGGGCGTGGATGCAATCGGAAGAGCGCCGCAGAAATAGTACCTTCGGCCTCACCGTTCTACAATCACGGCCTTGTCTCTCAGTTCAGCCGTATATTTCTTGCTGAGTTCGTCGGCCTTTTTGCTCTGATCGCCGTCGGCTTGAAGGGTCAACGCGGCGACCCGATCGTCCGATACGTCGCGTTCGCTGCAGATAGCGATGAATTCGACCCCGCGCGGCGTTTCCCGCACCCTGGTGGCGGAACCGGATTTTGTCTGCTTGATGAAGTCGGCCCAATCCGGCGGGAGCTCGGGTCCCAACACACGTCCCAAATCCCGCACAGTGACGTCGATCAGTCCCTTGGCGAATTCACGCGTTTTGTCGCATCCGGAAAAGCGGGCGCGCAATGCCTCGGCCTCGCGTTTACGTTTGCCTAAAATCGCCTTGCGGTCCCTTTCGGGGACGACGAAAATAACCTGCTGGAGCGTGTATTCGGTTGCTGTCGGCTTTTTGCCGCCCTTCTCGAGCATCTTTTCGACGGCGGCCTGGGTCGACGATCCGCCTTCGGCGCGGGCGCGGGCGCCCAATGCCTGGCCCCAACCGATCTGAACTCGGATGAATTGCTTGAAATGATCCTTGGTCACGCCTGTTTGCGCCAGAATGCGATCGAGTTGAGCTGCCGAAAGCTTGTTTTTCTTGGCGAAATTGGCGTAGGCGGCGTCCACTTCCTTATCGGGAACGTTGATGTGCAGCCTTCGCATTTCTATTTCACGCAGGGTTTGATCGATCATGTCCTGCTTCGCTTCGGCAGACGATTTGTGCTGGAGGTGCAGAAACGCGGCGCGGTGTTTGATGTCATAGCTGGTGATGGGGATATTATTGACGATGACCTTTACTTCGCTGGCCTGTGCCGTCGTCGCCACGGCAACGACGCAAACCGTGGCGCCAGCAGCCATTGGGACGAGCAGCATTCCAGCCGCGACGAGATATTTCCTCAAAAAGGTCATCGGATCCTTCCGTTTCCAAGCAGTTTAGAGGCGAGGGCATGCCGTTTCACTGCGGCAAAAGCATGACAAGGCCTTTACCCCAGTTCGGCCGCTACGGCTGTGCGGCAAGCTTGTTGGTGTTGCTTCCGAAATCGCCAATGGTTCGAAATGAAATATTGAAACCGATATTGGTTCGCTTTTCCTTGGTCTGGGAGTTTTCCGACTGAGCCAGCGTCAAAGAGTAACCGAAACAATCGTCGAGATAACTGACGCCCACCGCATCTGCCGTAACGACGCTCGAAATCGTATCATAGGTCGCCGATCCGAAGAGATGCCAGTATTGGCTGATCCTGGTGGACGCGCCGAGGGTGATTTGCTGCCGGTCATCAGCGAAGCCATAAAGCGGTTGCGCGTTGATATAGGCGTAGCGGGCTGACACCGAAAATATCTTGGTTGCGTAGGCGGCTTGCGTTTCCACGCGCTGCATCGCGAACGAATCCTTGTCGAAGCGGCCCGCCGTCGAGAACGACAATCCCTGTGGGCTGCTGAAGCCCAGTAGGGCGACATAGTCCGAACGCGCCGTTTGCAGACCCGAATAAGCGCCTGCATTGACGAGGTCCGGCGCCGCGAATGAATTGCGGCCGGCGAGCTGGAAGGACTCCCCGACGATGCCGTTGGCGCTCCAGCCATTGTTGAAGCTGCCCGAATAGCGCATGCCGAGATTCGCGCGTGTCCCGCCTTCGACGCGGTCGTACCCGGAGAATTTATCCTCGTCGAAAAGGCTCGTGGCGTCGAAGACAAAACTCTGCGCGTCTTCATTGGGAATGCCTAGCCCGTCCAAATAAGGTTCGTCGGGCCGGGCGAATATCTGCGCCACCGGCTCCAGGATATGGGTCGCGCTAGTCGTCGAAAACAGGATCGGCCAGCTCACTTCCAGGCCCGCGGTGGCCATGAAGCGGTAATAGGCGGAGCGGACATCTGCGTCGGTATTGATAAGTGGGTCGGCGGCCATAATATTGATGGCCGTCATGGTCGCACTGGAATAATCCGTGTGGATGACGTCGCCGCGAACGCCGAGCGACGGCGTGATGACGATGCCGAGATCGGTGATGAATTGCCGCCGCCACTTCACTTCTGCGGTGAGGCGCTGATCCGAACCCCCGATGCCGTTTATTACCGGAACCCCCAAGGTCGAGTTGAGGCTCGAACGGTAAAGGGCCTGGGCATTCACGTTGAATGTCAACTCGCCACCGGCCACGGACTCATCGGGTATATAGGAATAGTCGAAGGCCGGAAGAACCCAGGGCTGCTTGTTGTCGTAGGCGGAAGGATTGCTGTTCGGCACCACTTCCTGCACGTCGAAATGCATCGCCCTGAGATCGAAATAGTTCCGGTCGTTGAGCCCGGTCAGATAAACCTGATCGCGATGATAATACTTGTCATAGCCATCCACACCATACGTGCGGGCGAAGTCTTTATCGGTCTGGGCAAGGACATCCCAGCCAAACGTCCAGCGCGGGTTGATCTTGAACTTGCCTTTCGTGCCGACCATCCCGCGCCAGTGATTGAGATCGCCGAGGGTGCCCCGGTCCAGCGTTCCGGACTTGAACGCATTAGGATCGTTCTGGTCGATACCCGCCGCGGTGACGCTGTAGGAGCCGTTGTTGAACTTCTGCCGGAACTCGGCTTTTCCCATGAAGCCCTGGCGGGCGTAATAGGTCGGCTTCAGCGTCAGGTCGTAGGTCGGCGTCATGGCGACATAGAAGGGCTGGGTGTATCCAAAGCCCAATTCATCCTTGAAGACGAAATTGGGCATGAGCAGCCCGGACTTGCGCTTCACCGTCGGATCGGGAATTTCCATTTGCGGGAAATAGGCAATCGGGAGCCCGAACAATTCGAAGCGTGAACGGATGAAACGAATTGTCTTGGATTGACCGTTCCAGACGATCGTCTTTGCCTTGATGCGCCAGACCGGCGGCTTATCCGGCTTTTCCTCACAGGGTTTGCAGGCCGTATAGACGCCACGATTGAATATCGTCACCACGCCGCCGGCTCGTTCCGCGCTATCGGCCGCCATATAGGTCTTGTCGGCGGTTTCGGCGCGCAGGGCGTTGACGAAACCATCGCGGAAATCGTCGGTAACATCCATTTCGTCCGAGAAGATGTGATTTTTCTTCTGGTCGATGACCTCGACATTTCCGGTTGCAAGCAGCCGCCGCGTCTTGCGGTTATAGGTGACGCGTCTGGCCACCAGACGGTTGCCGCCATATTCGATCTGCACATTGCCTGCGGCTGTTACCGTATCCTTGTCGCGATCGAAGACCAGATTATCGGCTTCGAGCAGCATCTGCTTGTCGCGGGGGATTGCGGCGCTGGAGCCAAGTATTTGCGCCCGTGTGGACCCGGCCGGCAACATGGCTGCCGCGAGAACGCACGCCATCGCTGTCGCGCCGACAAGGCGCGACAGGCGAGCAGGCCTGCCGTTCATCGCATTCCCCATCAACCGTCCTCCTTGTGCAGCAGAAAGGTTATCCCGAAAAACATAGCTACGACCACCGGGAACCATGCCGCTGCCACCGGCGGCACGATTCCCGCGCTTCCGAAGGCCTTGACCAGTACCGAAACGACATAAAGCAGAAACCCGGCAAGGATGCCACCCAGAATCATAGGACCGGACTGCCCCATTCTCACAAAGCGCATCGAAACGGTAGCCGCGATAAGCGTCATAGCGACAAGAAGCACCGGCAAGGCGATAAGCGAATGATATTGCATGGCAAAGCCGCCAGCTTTCAGTCCGAAGGAATGCGCGGCCCTGATTTTCCGCCTCAATTCAAAGAAGGGAATCGTTTCCGGCGCCGCCAGAACTCTCTTCAATGAATTCCGGCGTCAATCCGGATTTTACCATGGCCGAGTCGGCATGCGCTATATCCTGGCCAGGGCGATATTCCGTCACGCCCTTGAGGTGCCACGCTCCCCCGCTCAGCGTCGCCGTATCGGCATCCATGCGCTCGCTTATCCTGCCGTCGTCACCAAGCCGCAGGAATGTCGCGTCGCTCAGCAATTGTCCCCTATTCGCGGTCTTGCTCGCGCCGATGATCGTGGTGCCCTCATCGGTCTGCTGCCTTAGCCAGGGAATCGTGTCGTCGTTGGATGCAGACGCGTCGACGCCATGCATCTCCGTATCGATCAGTTCGGACTGGGAAAGGGCACGCGCCGCCAGAGGGTTGAATACGGTTACCGTGACCACGCCGATGAGGAAGCTGGCAAGACACAACGGCGCCAGAAACTGCCATGCGGAAACGCCTGCCGAGCGCGCGATAACAAGCTCATGTTTCCGGTTGAGCGCCATGAGTGTGCCCATGGCTGAAAACAGAATGACGAAGGGTATGGCTGTCTGGATGATCTGCGGGACCCGCAGCGCCGAAATAAGCAGGGCCAGGCCGATGGTGTAATTGGGCAACGTTGATGCCCGTCGTGAAAACTCGGTGAAGTCGGCGAGATATGAAATGAGCAAAACGCCGACGAGAAACTGAGCCGTTATAACAAGATAGCGTCGAAAAAAATAACCGAACAGCGTTTTGCCGATCATTGTCCGCCTCCGGCACCACGGCTGGAGCGACCGAACGTCATTGCGGCCGATGAGATGAGCCGCCGAACGCTTTGGGTAAGTGAGTCGGCAGCGTCGACCCAGGATTGCGCGATGCGCGGGGTCTTGTGGAAAATGATGAGCAAGGTGAAGCCAAGGATTGCCGCCAACGGGACAGCATAGGTCAAGACGGCAAATAAATCGCTTTTGCCGGAATTGTTGACCATGAAGAAACCGGCGCCTCGAAAGGCCAAGGCGATCAGGGTGGCAAGTCCGAGACTCCACAATCGTTCTTCCCGGTTTGAACGCGCGGTGCCGCCGAAATAGATGGCGATCAAGCCGAAGATGAGAGGGTAGAGCCAGTCCGAGAAACGCCGATACAACTCGCTTCGCATCAAAGCGGGCGCACGTTTCATGATCGGATCATTGGGATCGGGCGAAAACAGATATGCCGTGCTTCGCTCCTTCGGAAAGTAGGTGGTAGTCTTTGCGTTGGCGTCGAACGTTGCGAAATCCAGCGCGTAGGAGGCGAATGTGATGACGGAAACCGCACCCGATTTCCTGTTTTTTCGCTGGATTTCGCCCTGCTGCATCAACAGGAAGTTGCTGTCGTCGAAAGACCGGATGGCGCCCCTTTTGGCGTAGTAGATCAATTCCGTCGCCGGATCACGGTTATCAACTAGGAATATCCCGCCGAAATCTCCGCCCGGAAGCTGTTCGTCGATCTGCATGTAGAGGTTCTTGGAGACTCTCTTGAAGGCCCCGGATTGTACGGCGAAGTGCACGAGGTCGGCGCTCGCGGCGCTGACGATCTCGCGTAATTGACGGTTCGACCAGGGCTCGACGAAGAGCGATATGCCGAGGCTCGCGAAAGTCATCAGAAGCGCGATCGCCACGATGGGCTTCGCTATGAGGAGGTTGGATCCGCCGGACAACTCGATCACGGCCAGTTCCGAATCGATGTTCATGGCGTTCAGATTCTGGGAAGCGCCGATGAGGAGCGCAAACGGCAGCACGATCATTATCATGGACGGGATCAAAAAGGCCGCGAGCTTCATGAAGGTGCCGAGCGACTCGCCCAACTCGGTCAATATGTTCACGCGCAAGAGAACCTGCGTGGTCAAAACGATCGCTGTCGTCGCGCAAAGCGTGGTCATGGAGAGCGCCAAGACCCGCCTGAAGATGTAGCGCTCGATCAACTTCATCAGTGATTCACACCAATCCACCGTGCTCGGCACAAACGCTTGGTGTGCTCGTGCTTCGCATCGGCGGCACGTGACCGCCACACCCATCCCATAACGACATGGAACGGGAGATTGGCTAAAAATGGGCGAACAAGCAGGGTTAACGTTTCCATAACAGCCGTCATGTCGCAAATTTGCCTTTGCCAATCAATCTTTTGCGCGCAGTTTGGCAAACAGTTTCGACGTCTTTCCGATACCAGCGAAAGCCGGCCTCCAAAGCCTCCCGTCGAGAACGCCGGGTAGTTTGCATTTGGGATGCACCAAGGCGGCGTTCGACTTCTGAATTCATCCAAAGCGCTTGCGTTTGGATTTGAAACCTACAAGATCGGCTGACAATTTCCCGCAGCGATTTCAGGAAAGCCTGCATGTCCAAGAGCATCGACATTTCATTTTCGCGTGCCGACAAAGCCAGGAGCGGGCTGATTGTTCTTCTCGCCGCGGAAGATGCGCGCATGGCCGATACCGCGATGAGCATAGGTCCGGATAGTTCACTCGACCGGGCAATTCGTATCTCCGGCTTCAAGGGCAAGGCGATGGCGGCGCTCGATCTCATAGCCCCTGCTGGAACGGACGCTGACCGCATCCTGATCGTGGGCGTCGGAGATCCGGAAACGGCGACGGAATATGACTGGGTGCGGCTTGGCGGGCGGATTGGCGGCAAGATCGGCAAAGCAACGAAGGTGACGGTTCACCTTTCCCTTCCAGGCTTTGAAGTTGGCGCCTCGGAGGCTGCCGATATAGCGATGGGGATGCTGCTGCGGGCCTATCGGTTCGATCGGTACAAGACCAAATCGGACGAAAGCGATAGCGCGGACAATGCAGGCAAGGTCAAGGTTACGATAGTCACGTCGGCGGCTGCTGCGGCGAAGAAGGCGTTCGCCTACTCACGAGCTGTTGCCGGTGGGGTCGCTCTGGCGCGTGACCTCGTCAACGAGCCCGCCAATATCCTTGGCACCCTGGAATTCACGGAAAAGGCCCGTGATTTGGCCAAGCTTGGCGTCAAGGTCGAGATTCTGACCGAAAAGGACATGAAGAAGCTCGGCATGGGCGCGTTGCTCGGCGTCGCCCAAGGGTCGGTCAGGCCGCCGAGACTTGCTGTGATGCAGTGGAACGGCGGTAAGGCGGGTGAAAAGCCTGTCGCGTTCATCGGCAAGGGCGTCGTCTTCGATACGGGTGGCATCTCGATCAAGCCGGCCGGCGGCATGGAAGACATGAAGGGGGACATGGGAGGCGCCGCCGCGGTAACAGGATTGATGCACGCTCTCGCAGTGCGCGGGGCGAAGGCCAATGTCGTGGGAATCATCGGCATCGTCGAGAACATGCCCGACGGCAACGCGCAGCGCCCCGGGGACATCGTGACCTCGATGTCCGGCCAGACGATCGAAGTGCTCAACACGGATGCGGAAGGCCGGCTCGTTCTGGCGGACGCGCTGTGGTACTGCAACGAGCGCTTCCAGCCGAAATTCATGGTCAACCTGGCGACGCTGACCGGCGCCATCATTGTGGCCCTCGGCCAGCATCATGCCGGGATGTTCAGCAACAATGATGAATTGTCTGAGCGGCTTGCCGCGGCTGGAAAGGCGACCGCGGAAAAGGTCTGGCGCATGCCGCTTGACCCCGAATACGACAAGCTGATCGATTCCAAGACAGCCGACATGAAGAATATCGGCGGCCGCTACGGCGGCGCCATCATCGCAGCCCAGTTCCTGCAGCGCTTCGTCAAGGAAACGCCCTGGGCGCATCTCGATATCGCCGGCACCGCGCTTGGCTCTCCCGCCAACGAAATCAACCAGTCATGGTCGTCGGGCTTCGGCGTTCGCCTGCTCGACCGCCTCGTGCACGATCACTATGAAAGATAGGCCCTTGGCCGAGGTCCTTTTTTACCATTTGTCGGAATCGGCGCTGGAGGATGCTCTGCCGACGTTGCTGGAAAAAAGCGTCGAGCGAGGCTGGCGGGTTGTGGTTCAGACAGGGAGTGAGGAGCGCCGCGACGCACTTGACCAGCATCTCTGGCTCTTCCGTGACGATTCGTTTCTCGCGCACGGTCTCGACAAAGAACCACGCGTCGCGGAGCAACCGGTCGTTCTTACCGTCGAACACGGCAACCCCAACGAAGCGCAAATCCGCTTTCTGGTTGACGGAGCCGCGCCGCCAGCGCTCGATGGCTACGAGCGCGCCGTCTTCATGTTCGACGGCAACGACGAAGGCCAGGTGGAGGCCGCGCGGGTAAATTGGAAGACGCTCAAGGGACTTGGTCATAGCGTGACCTACTGGCAGCAGACCCCGGAGCGCCGCTGGGAGCGCAAGGCCTGAGCCCGAGGTAAACGCCCGCCGATCGCGATATTCCGAGCTAGTCGGTCGTGAACAACCTGCAACTGCCTGCGCTGGTTGGGGTTTTCGGCGGTTTCAAGTATTCGCTTTCGCAAGGGTTTAGGCCTTTGGCGCGCAAAAGCTTGTGATTTCGTCGAGCTCCCGGATTTGAGGTTTTCGGCATCTGAGAAGTGTGATTCTCTCCTCGGGTTGAAACCGTGGAGGGCCCGATGCGTCCGAAGCTGCCGTCAAAGACCCGCAATGAAGACCTGTTCCGCTCTCGGCTGGATGCGATTGTGGATGGTCGCCACGAACTGGTCCGGCTGGCCGGGCTGATCGACTGGGACCGCTTCGACGCGGCGTTTGGCGGGCTCTATGTGGACAAGACAGGGCGGCCGGGATTGCCGACACGGCTGATGGCCGGGCTGCATCTGCTTCAGCACGCCAAGGGCCTGTCCGACGATGCGGTCTGCGCCCAGTGGCTGGAAAACCCCTATTTCCAGGTCTTCTGCGGCGAAACCTATTTCCAGCACAAGCTGCCGCTGGACCGCTCATCCATGACGCGCTGGCGGCGCCGGATTGGCCAGAACAAGCTGGAGGAATTGTTGGCCGAGACCCTCACGGCAGCCCAGAAGGCCAAGGCGGTGGATGCTGGCAAGTTTGAACGCATAACCATCGATACGACCGCCCAGACCAAGGCCGTGGCGCACCCGACCGACAGTGGCCTGCTGCTGCGTGCGGTGGAATGGTTGAACCGTTTCGCCAGGCAACATGGCCTGGTGCTTCGTCAATCCTTCGTGCGGCTGGCGAGCCGCGCCCGACGCGAGGTCTCACGGCTGATCCACACCCGTGGCCACAAGCAGGCGCTGCGTGAAGTCCGCCGTATGCGCACCTTTGTCGGCCGGCTCTATCGCGACATCGGCCGCAAGATTGCCGGTCGGCCGGATCTCGAGGCGGCCTTTCGGCCGGTCGCCGAACCGATCACCCGGCTGCTCGCACAGAAGACCGGCGACCCCAACAAGCTCTATGCCCTGCATGCTCCGGAGGTGGAGTGCATCGCCAAGGGCAAGGCTCGCACTCGTTATGAGTTTGGGGTCAAGGCGTCCTTCGCGGTCACCAACGCCCGCGCCAGGGGCGGACAGTTCATCGTCGGCGCCCAAGCCTGCCCCGGTTTGCCCTATGATGGCCATACCCTACAAAGCCAGATCACCCAGGTTGAACGCCTCACCGGCGTCACGGTCGAGCGCGCCTACGTTGACCGTGGCTATCGTGGGCACCGCCTGGCCACACCGCAGGTTTACCTGTCCAACACCCGCGGTATCGCCTCGCCGACCGTTAAGCGCGAACTCAGACGGCGGAGCGCCGTCGAACCAATCATCGGACACACCAAGGCCGACGGGAAACTGGAACGTCATTGGCTGAAGGGCGCCCAGGGCGACGCCATCAACGTCATCCTCGTCGCCGCCGGACACAACATCCGCCTGCTCCTGGCATGGCTGAGAGTTTTTTGCGCCTTGATCCTGGCCACGCTCAGCGCTACCGCAGCGCGGACCTCGATCACAAACGCTCGACCGACGTTCGACTAAACTCACAATCCGCCAAGATCGCGTTCTTCACGGCCGACGAGCTATGCGGGGTGCCCGGTTTCCGCCCCCCGGGTCGGTGCGTCCGCGTCCGGCATCGGCGCCTCCGCGCGCAGGTCCTTTTCGGCGATGAACGTGTAGAACATCGGCACGACGAAAAGCGTGAAGCAGGTGCCGATGAGGATACCGGAAAAAATCACCAGCCCCATCGAATAGCGCGATGCCGCACCCGCGCCCGCCGCGATGATGAGCGGCACCACGCCGAGCGACATCGCGGCCGTCGTCATCAGGATGGGGCGCAGGCGTACCTTGGCCGAGGCGACGATGGCGTCACGACGCGACAGTCCGTGTTCGCGCCGTTGCTGGTTGGCGAATTCGACGAGCAGAATGCCGTGCTTCGTGATCAGCCCGATCAAGGTGATCAGCCCGACCTCGGTATAGATATTGAGCGTTCCCAGTCCCAGATTGAGCGGCACGATCGCCCCAAAAATGGAAAGCGGCACCGCCATCATGATGATGAACGGGTCGCGAAAGCTTTCGAATTGCGCCGCCAGCACGAGATAGATGACGATGATGGCGAGCGCGAACGCGATCAGGATCGAATTTCCCGTCTCCCGTTCCAGCCGCGACTGGCCGGAATAGTCCAGGAAAAAGCCCTCCGGCAGCATGGGCTTGGCGATGTCGATGATCTGTTGCAATCCGTCGCCGGTGGTGACGCCGGGTATGGGCAATGCGGATATGGTCGTTGAATTGAGCTGGTTGAACTGCTCGATCGCGGCGGGTGAGGCATTCGTCGAAATCTTCACCACAGCGGAAAGCGGGACCATTTTGCCGGTCATGCTGCGCACGTAGTAGTGGCCGAGTTCGGCCGGATCGCCCCGGAATTGCTGCGGAACCTGCGGCACGATATCGTAACTGCGTAAATCCCGATCGAACTGAGCGACCTCCGCGCCGGCGACGAAAAGCCCCAGCGTTGTTGCGATATCGCTGATCGGCAGATTGAGCGCCGCTGCGCGGTCGCGGTCGATGGTGACTGTTACCTGCGGGGCGTCAAAGGCCAGCGAGTTCTGCACGACGATGAAATGTCCCGATGCCTGAGCGGCATTCTTGATCTTTTCACCGATCTCGTAGACCTGGCTGGCGTCACCGGTGGATTGAACGACGACCGTGATCGGCAAGCCGCCGCCAGTGCCGGGCAGGGAGGAGGGCGCGAAGACAAATGCCTGAACGCCGGCGACTTTCGATATCCGCTTCTGGATGTCCTGCTAAATCACTTTTTGCGAGCGGGAACGATCGGCCCAGTCCTTCAGGGCCCAGACCGAGAAGGCTGAATTGGTGGCGCCGTTGAGGCCGGTGATCGAAAACCGCGCCCGCACCTCGGGAATGTCCTTGGTCAGGTCGCCGATCTGGTCGACATAGCGCTGGGTATAGGGCGTGGTGGCATAACGGGGCGCCGTGACCAGCGAAAACAGAGCGCCTAAATCTTCCTCCGGAGCCAGTTCGCTGGATGTGTTCAGGAACAGAAACACGGTCATCGCCATCAAGGGCAGAGCAATCACAAGCGTTACCACCCGGTAGTTGAGCGATCCGCTGACCATGCGTTCGTAGCGGTCGGCGAAGCGGTCGAAGCTGCGGTCGATGAATTTCTGAAAGCGGCTGTGGTTGCCGGCCTTCAGAATGCGCGACGCCATGGCGGGTGTGATGGTCAGCGCGACGAAGCCCGATATGATGACCGCGCCTGCCAGCGTGAACGCGAACTCCCTGAACAGCGCTCCCGTCAGTCCGCCGGTGAAGGCGAGGGGCGTAAAGACGGCCGCCAGCGTGATCGTCATGGCGATGACGGGCTCGGTGATCTCGCGCATGCCGGTGAAGGCGGCCTGCATGGGCTCCATGCCGTCTTCGATATGGCGGTGGATGTTCTCCACGACCACGATGGCGTCGTCGACCACCAGGCCGATCGCCAGAACCATGGCGAGCAGGGACAAGAGGTTGATTGAGAACCCGACCGCATAGAGCAGGAAACAGACGCCGATGAGCGACAGCGGGATGGTCGCCACCGGCATCAAGACCGAGCGGAAGGAACCGAGGAAGAGCAGGATCACAACGACCACGATGGCGACGGCTTCGGCGATGGTCTTGAACACCTCGTCGATCGACGCGCTGATGGTTTCGGTCGCGTCGTAGACCATCGTCATCTTCATGCCGGTCGGCAAAGTGGCCTGGATGGTCGGCAGGTCCTTGATGACGCCGGCGGCTGTGTCGAGCGGGTTGGCGGAGGGCGTCGGGAAAATCCCGATGAAGGTGCCGGGCTTGCCGTTGAAGTTGACGACCGTGTCGGTATCTTCCGCCGCGAGTTCCACCCTTGCCACGTCGTGCAGGCGCACGACGCCGTCGCCGCTCCCTTTGATCGGCAGGTCGCCGAAGGCCTCCGGGGTCTGCAGCGTTGAATGTACGGTGATGGCGTTGGCGACAAGATTGTTTTGCGTCTTGCCGGGAGCGGAAAGAAAATTCGAGGAATTGATCGCAGCGAGCAGCTCGGATGCGGTGATTCCGCGCGCGGCAAGGCGGATCGGATCGATCCAGATGCGCATCGAGTAATCAGCCGCACCGAGAACCTGTACCTGCGCCACCCCCTCGATGGTCGAAAGACGCGGTCGAATGACGCGCTCGATGTATTCGGTAATCTGTTCCGCCGTCATGTTCGGGTTTTGCAACGCCAGATACATGATGGCGAATTGCTGCCCTGTGCCCTTCACGATCACAGGATCCTTGGCGTCGGTCGGCAGTTTGCTGCGGACCTGCTGCACTTTGGACAGCACTTCCGTCAGCGCGGCGTCCGGATCGGAGCCGAGCTTCATGTTGACGGTTACAACGCTGGTGGAAGGACTGCTCTGCGAGGTGACGTAATCGATGTTTTCCGTGGTCGCCACGGCCTCGGCGACCGGCTCGGTGATAAAGCCCTGTATGAGGTCCGGGCTGGCGCCCGGATAGGCGGTGGTTATGGTGATCGCGGTCTCGTCGACCTTGGGATATTGCCGTACCGCAAGATTGTAGATGCCCTGGACGCCGAGCAGGAGGATGAGCGCCGCGACGACGGTGGAAAGTACAGGTCGCCGGATAAAGAGCGCGGAGAAGCTCATTGCGCCGGCGCCTCGAGCAGTTTCGTGGGGTCAACAGTGTTGTCTATGGTTACGGTCGCGCCGTTCGTCAGCCTGTTCTCGCCGGCGTTGACGACCACGTCGCCCGGCTTGACGCCTTGCGTGATCTCCACCCGCCCGTTGGAACGGCGGCCGAGCTTGACGAAGATCTGCTTGACGACAAGCTTCTGGTCCTTGTCTTTCGGATCCACCTTGCCGCCGCCCGGCTTCCCGTCCTTGTCCGCCGGAACGACGGTATAGACGAAGTCGCCATAGAGGCTGGACGTCAAGACTGTCTCCGGCAGCGCCAGAACATCCTTTTCGGCGGGAAGTTCAATGCGGATCTGTGCGAATTGTCCGGGTGTGAGCTGGCCGTTCGGATTGGAAATTTCCGCCCGCACCGAAACCAACCGCGTCGCCGGATCGACTTTTGGATCGATACCGATGATCTTGCCCTCGAATTTGAGGTCGTCGTCCGTCAGCCCGAGACGGATATTCTGGTCGATCTTCAGGTCGGGCAGTTGCTGCTCCGGCACGGTGAAATCGGCACGCATCGTGTCGAGATCCTGCAGCGTTGCCACCGTGGTTCCCGGTGTCAGATACTGGCCCAGATCGATCTGGGGAATGCCGATCGTCCCGTTAAAGGGCGCGTTGAGACGCTTCTGGTCCAGCACGGCCTGAAGGCTGGCGACCTGGGCCTGAGACGCCGACGCTGCCGCCTGCGCCTGTTGCACGTTTGATTGCGGTCCGACCTGGCGGCGCTGTAGTTCCTGGGCGCGCTCCAAATTCTGCTGATCCAGCGCTGCCTGCGCCTTTTCCGCTTCCAGATTGGCCCGTTGTACGGCGTCGTCCATCTGGACGAGCAATTGCCCGGTCTCCACGTGCTCGTTGGCGGTGAAGGCGATCTTTTTGACGACACCGGTCGTCTCGACTGTCAGGTCGACGCCGGACGCCGCACTGAGCGTGCCAATCGCCGGGATTTCCGGCTTCCATGTGACTGGCTCTGCGACGGTGGTGGAAACAGTCAGCGCCGGCTTGGGCATATTGGCGAAGAACTGCTTGATCGCGTGATCGCGGAAGATGTTGAAGCCGATAATTCCACCACAGACGATAATGACGAGTACCAGGGCGATGACGAGACGTTTGATCATGCTCGGCAGGGCTCCGCTGCTGTTTGTTGGTTGCTTCTAAATGAAAAGAAGTGCCTTGCCTACAGTCGCGAAGCCAGGTGGAGGCGACGGCTGACGGTCATGCCGGGTGTCTCACGATCACGGCGGCGCGGCGTCTCCGACCCTGATGCAACTGCCACAGGGAATGCGCCACGAGAGAGACGATCAGGATCGTGCCGCCGATCATGCTTTGGCGGCTGGGAACATCATTGAAGATCAACCAGACCCATACGGGCGCAAGGACCGTTTCGAGCAGGTAAAACATCGCCACTTCTGGCGCGGAAAGAAATCGGGGCCCGCTGGCGAGACAGAAGAAGGAGAGCGGCATGATGATCGCCCCGTTCAAGACGATCCACCAAGGGGCCTCCACATGGTAGCCGGTCTGCCGAACCATCACCATGGCGACGAGGAGAGGCAACGCCACCGCCACAAGTGGGGTGAAGCCCATGTTCTTGCCGCTGGCGCGCGTGATGGTGAGGGCGGATGCGATGCAGAAGGCGGAAGCAAGCGCCATCAAATCGCCGAAGAGGTGGCCGGTGGAAACGCCATTGCCAACGATGATCAGGACGCCAACAAGCATGGCAAACATGGAAATCAAGGTTGCCGGCCGTGGCCGTTCCTTGAGGAATATCCACGATAGCAGCGCGGCGAACATCGTGTTGAACGCGAGGATGAAAACAAGGTTGGCAGTCGACGTGTTGTAGACGCCGGCGATGAACGTCAGGGAGGCGATGGCGTAGAGCATGGCGACAGCCGCGCCGCTCCGGCCCGGAATGAGTGGCGGCGCCTCCCGCATGATTTTGCGCATGACCAGCCACAAAAGCAGCGACGCGGCGAGCGTCGTGCCCGAACGTGTCAGCAGAATTGACCAGGGTTCGCCATCGGCCAGCCGGATGAGCGGTATGTCGACGGTCAGGGCCATGCCGCCGATGGCGGTCAGGAGCAGTCCCTTGGCATGATCGTTATGGGAAGACATGGATGAGCTTTCGCGAAGCAGGGAAGGCGAAGCGGGAGTGAACCGGCGTCCGCATCGCAATGCGGCCCGGGTCTTACCGGCTTTCTTCTTCCGGAAGAAGATCCAGGGATGGGTATGGACTGAACGGCTAGGCGCTAAACCGCTTCATGCTCGTAGCGCTGCCAGCCCTTTGGCCCGAGATGTTCCTGCGGCTTGAAACGAACCTTATAGGCCATCTTGCGCGAGCCGTTGACCCAGTAGCCGAGATAAACGTGGGGCAGTCCAGCGGCGCGGGCTCGCTGGATGTGGTCGAGAATCATGAAGGTGCCGAGCGACCGATCCTCAATGTCGGGGTTGTAATAAGAATAGACCATCGACAGGCCGTCCGCCATCGTGTCGGTCAACGCCACGGCAATCAACGGCCCTTGTCCGCGTCCGGTAATGAAGGAATCGGGTCCGCGCCGGCGGTACTCGATCACTTTCGTATTTACATGCGTGTCCTCGACCATCATGGCGTAGTCGAGAACGGTCATATCCGACATGCCGCCGCGCCGGTGGCGGGCATCGAGATAGGAGCGGAAGAGCGAATATTGCTCCGTCGATGGTTCCGCGTCGTGCATCGCCCCGATCAGGTCGGCGTTCTGGCGCAATACCCGCTTCATGTTGCGCGAAGGGTCGAATTCACCGGTCAGGATGCGTACCGAAACGCACGCCATACAGCCTTCGCAAGCGGGGCGGTAGGCGATGTTCTGGGATCGGCGAAACCCGCCCTGGGTAAGAAGGTCGTTCATCTCGGGCGCCCGTTCGCCAACCAGATGGGTAAATACCTTTCGCTCGAATTGCCCGTCGATATACGGGCACGGCGACGGCGCGGTCAGGAAGAACTGTGGCGATTGGGTTGGTTGATGGGTCATTTGGAGGCGCGGTCAGGACCACCTTTGGCATTGATCTGATTCAACTTACCAGCATGCCCCGCCATTTGAAAACGTCAATCCCTTGGGAATGCAACTGCGTAGCAGAAGGAGGCATCTGATCGGCGAGCGGCGCAGATGCGTGGTCCGTTAAACATTTCTTCCCGCCGCCGCTGATAGGGTTGGAGCGCAACTGGAGCGGTCTCCGTGTCGGCTTTTACAATCGCTATCCTGATCGCGCTCAATCTGGGCCTGATTTTTCTTCTCATGGCGGTGCCTTTGGGCATTCGCACCGTACGCCTGTCGCGAACTATCGCGGCGCCGCGGGAAATGCTTTGGAGTGCACTTTGGCCGCTTGGCAAGAATGCCGGATGGTCCGGCCATATCCTGAGCGCCGAACGGCTGACGGCTGACTCCGCGCGCGTAAAACTCTCATGGAACGGCCGCGACGACCGCCCGATCGAAAGGACGTACGGGTTCGCCGATTTCGTCGCCGGCAAAAGGTTTTCAGCCACCATTGTCGATGACACATCGCTTGACCTGGCATTCTGGGCACATTATCGCGAAAGCGCCGCGTTGTCCGGGGAAGACGGCGCCGTGCAGGTCACCCTGTCGCGAACCGACAAATATCGCGGGCTGGCCATGATGGGCTTCCGCTATTTCGCGCTCCGCCGTGAAATAAGCCGCCTGAAAAGCTGGGCGGAAACCGGCACTTTCCGACGCGGCGGGATTTTCGAACACCCTTTGACCCAACTGGGCTTTGCCATCCTTTCCGCGCTTCTTCTTTGGCCGCTGTTCGGTTTGACGAGAGCGGGCCTTTTTTACGCAACGGTGCTGACCGGCGTGGTGGCGCTGCACGAACTTGGCCATATGGCCGCGTTTCGCCTGATGGGTCATCGTCGCGTCAGGATGATCTTCATACCACTGCTGGGCGGTGTCGCCATCGGTGGAAGGCCATATGACAGCCGCTTCGAGGTAGCGTTTGTCGCGCTGATGGGGGCCGGGTTCTCAGCCTTTCTCGTGGTTTTGGCGATGTGCTTCAGCGTTGAGATGGCTGCGGCGGGCCATATGCGCGTCGCTAATCTGCTCATGATTTTCGCCGGCTGCTCCGCGCTCTTCAACCTCGCCAATCTCGTCCCGATGTGGAAATTCGACGGTGGCCAGGTGTTACGTCAGATCTGCCCGAACGGCACGGTTCTGGCCGTTGCATCTTTTTCGCTGCTCTCCATTTTTCTGACATTCGGCTATCTGGCGGGATTTTCATTGAAAGTGCTGGTCGTTTGCGGCGCCGTGATCGCCATCCTCAGCCTGATCACCGCCGGCAGCGGCGTGAAGCCACGTCATGTGCTGAAACCGATCCTGCCGCACGATCGCGTGGCTATGGCCGCGGCATTGATTTCAGTATTCGTCATCCATGGCGCCGGCGTCATATGGGCCGCACGCGGACTGGTCGGCTAAACCGCTCAGTCGCCCAGCGCCACGCCCTCCCGGCGGGGGTCGGCGCCTCCTTCGATGCCGGCCGGCGTGATCTCGAAGCCATGCAGGCCCGAATTCTGGTCGTCGATCCTTACCGTATAGCCAAGCGCGCCCAGGTCCTTCGCCATCGCGGCTGCTTTGGTGCCCGCCTCGAGATCGTACGGTCCGAAGCGGTTGACGAAATGCGGCAGGGAGACGGCTTGCTGGACGTTCATCTTCCAGTCGATCATCGCGATCAACGCCTCCGTCACGTAGGAGATGATGTTCGAGCCGCCCGGCGAGCCGATCGCGATGACCGGCTTGCCGTCCTTGAGCACGATCGTTGGCGACATGGAGGAGCGCGGCCGTTTGCCTGGCTCGACGCGGTTGGCGACGTCATATCCATCCTTCACCGGAGAGAAGGTGAAATCGGTCAATTCATTGTTGAGCAGGAAGCCATCGACCATCTGACGTGACCCGAAGGCATTCTCGACGGTCGTTGTCATCGATGCGATGTTGCCATCGTCGTCGACGATGACGAAATGAGATGTTCCGTGCTCCGGATAGGTAAAGCCGTCCTCGCGCAATTCCGCCTTTTTCCAGGGCGGTTCGCCGGCTTTGACGTCATTGGTTCCCAGCGCCGTGGCGCGACGCAACAGAGCGGCGCGACTCTTGAGGTACCCGGGGTCGAGCAGGCCTGTCGGCATGGCGACAAAATCGCTGTCAGCCATGTAGCGGTCGCGATCGGCGAAGGCGAGGCGGGTGGCGTCGCCGATGATGCGCCAGCTTTCAGGATCGTCTGGGCCGAGCTTGGGAATATCGAAGCCGGAGATCATGCCGAGGATCTGGCCGATGGTCAGCGCGCCAGAAGATGGCGGTCCCATGCCGCAGACATCGTAGCCACGATAGGGCGCGCAGACGGCCGGACGTTCCTTCGCTTTGTAGATCGCCAAGTCTTCAAGGCTGAGTGTGCCGGGATTGGTGGGGTGCGAATGCACCGCCGCGACGATGTCATGTGCGATTTTGCCGGTATAAAACGCGTCGGCGCCTCCGTCGGCGATGGCGCGCAACGTTTCCGCATAAGCGGGATTCGCCAGATTGGCGCCGATGGCGACCGGCTTGCCGTCCTCGTCGTAAAAATAGGTGCGCGCCGCGGGCTGGGTATCGAGGCGGCCGATATCGTCCGCAATCTCGCCATGCAGGCGCGGCGAGACGGCGAAACCCTTTTCCGCAAGGGCAATGGCCTGATCGAAAAGTCCTTTCCAGTCCTTCTTGCCGAAACGCTTGTGCGCGGCTTCCATCAACCGCACCGTTCCCGGCGTGCCCACGGATCGGCCGCCCACCACAGCGGTGAAGAAGGGCAGGGGATTGCCGTCCTTGTCGAGGAACAGCGATGGGGTCGCCTCCGCCGGGGCGGTCTCGCGCCCGTCGAAGGTGGTGAGCTTCTTTTCCTTCGCGTCGTACCAGACCAGGAACGCACCGCCGCCGAGACCAGACGATTGCGGCTCTACCAAGCCAAGTACGGTCTGCACCGCGACCAGCGCGTCGGCTGCGTTGCCTCCCTCGCGCAGGACCTTCAATCCGGCTTGCGCGGCCAGCGGGTTCGCGGCGACCACCATGTGGTGATGGGCGATGACAACGGTTTTCCTGGCGACGCCGCTTGCCGTTTCGGGCGCGACGCTGTCGGAAGCCTGCTGCGCGAACGCCGGGTTCGTACCGAAAAGCACGCCGAGGGAGAGTGCGGCGATCAGATATCGGGCGAAGATTTTACGCATCAGGCACGTTTCCTTACCGGTTCAGTGCCGGCTACGGGGCCGAAGACATTCTCGAACGAAGCCTTCAGCGCGATATCGAAATCTTCCATCGTCACCGGCAGGCCAAGATCGACGAGGCTGGTTACGCCATAGCCGGAAATTCCGCAGGGTACGATGCCGCCAAAATGCGAAAGGTCGGGCTCGATGTTGACGGAGATGCCATGAAAGCTGACCCAGCGTCGCAGCCTTATGCCGATCGCCGCTATCTTGTCCTCGGCCGGCCTGCCGCCGGGCAGCGGCGGACGGTCGGGCCTCGCGACCCAGACGCCAACGCGATCGTCGCGCCGCTCGCCCCTGACGTTGAAGCTGGCGAGCGCACCGATGATCCAGTCTTCCAGCGCCGCCACGAAGGCGCGCACGTCCTCTCTGCGTCGTTTCAGGTCGAGCATGACATAGGCGACCCGCTGCCCGGGGCCGTGATAGGTGTATTCGCCGCCGCGTCCGGCATCGAAGACCGGGAAGCGGCCGGGATCGATCAGATCCCGAGGCTTGGCGCTGGTACCGGCCGTATAGAGCGGTGGATGCTCGACCAACCAGACGAGTTCATCCGCCGTGCCGTCGCGAATGGCTGCGGCGCGCGCCTCCATGAAGGCCAGCGCGTCCGCGTATGGCGTCAATCCCGGCTCGATCCTCCACTCTACCGGCGGCGAGGTGACGGAAGGAAGAAGCGAGGCGGAAATCTGGCTGCGTTCGGTCATTGGGACCTCTGATGGTGCCGCCAAGATAGGTTGTCGCACACGTCAGGTCCAGAATGGGTATTGGGGGATATGTCCCATCGGACTTTGCACACCGCCTGAAGTTTTAACCCGCGCGATTACGTCCAGCGTGGCCTCGCAGGCAAGAAAGCAGCTTGTTTGACAATGGGAAAGTCTGGTGCGGTCGAGAAGACTCGAACTTCCACGGGTTGCCCCACAGCGACCTCAACGCTGCGCGTCTACCAATTCCGCCACGACCGCACGCCATGGTAGGGCCGGGCTGAACCGGCCCGGCGCATTTAGCAAATAGCCCATACCCGCACAAGGGCGCGATCCACCTTATTTGCGGGAGACAGGGATCGCCAGGGAATCGCCGGCAATTCCTGCCGGAATGGGAACCGTTGGCCAGTTTGGATGCTTGAAAGGAAAGAGAAAGGAACTTCCCGATGGCTGCGAAACAAAAGGAAAAATGGTCGGCCGACGTCACAGAGCACAGTGACGCGCTCGACCTTGAGGAACACATCTTCGAATCCGACGATCCGGCGAAAATAGCCAGATCGCTGAAACGATCGGCGGAGAAGAGCAATCGCCGCAAGACGACGCCGTACCAATCGGCCATGTCGATGCTGAACTTCTATATCAACCGGGCTGGTAAGAACCTGCCCGACAAGCAGAAGAAAATCCTTGAGGACGCCAAGGACGAACTGCGCAAGGTTTTCGGGCGCGAGTCGGACTGAGTTTTCGCCACGGCGTGAGCACCGGGATTCCCTTGATAAATCGCGGTTGTGTTTGATTGTCGGGCCGGGCTAGACCTTCGTCCAGAAAGCAAATCGCCTTTTTGGGCAGGAGGGGCCGTTGACGGATATCGACGAACATACGCGCCCCGCGCCCGAACAAGAGCGACCGGCCGAAATCTATGACCATGACGGCGTCATCAGCGGCGATTTTGTCAAGCGCATTGACGATGCCCTTGCCGCCGGTGACCGCGAAGCTCTCAAGGAAAACGTCTCTTCTCTTCACGAATCCGAAGTCGGCGATCTGATCGAGGCGCTGGCGCCGGAGCAGCGTCGGGCGCTCGTGAATGTCATGGGCGAAGATTTCGATTTCGCCGCGTTGACCGAGGTCGATGAGGCGATTCGCCTCGACATCGTCGAAAACATGCCCAACGCGCAGATCGCGCAGGCGGTCCAGGAACTGGACTCCGACGATGCCGTCTACATCCTGGAGGATCTGGACCAGCAGGATCGTGATGAGATCCTCGCGCAACTGCCTTTCACCGAGCAAATCCGCCTGAGACGCGCCCTCGATTATCCGGAAGAGACCGCCGGGCGGCGCATGCAGACCGAGTTCGTCGCCGTACCGCCCTTCTGGACGATCGGCCAGACGATCGACTACATGCGCGAGGACAACAACCTTCCCGACAGCTTCTCGCAGATTTTTGTCATCGATCCGACCTTTCGGCTGCTCGGCGCCGTCGACCTCGACAAAGTGCTGCGCAGCAGCCGGACCACCAAGGTCGAGGAAGTGATGCACGAGACGCGTCACGCCATTCCCGCGACCATGGACCAGGAAGAGGCGGCGCACGAGTTCGAACAATACGATCTGCTATCCGCCGCCGTGGTCGACGAGAACGAGCGGCTGGTCGGCGTGCTCACCATCGATGATGTCGTCGATGTTATCCAGGAGGAAGCCGAAGAAGATTTGATGCGCATGGGCGGCGTTGGTGACGAGGAGCTTTCCGACACGATCTTCGCCACGTCGCGTTCGCGCGTTCCCTGGCTGGTCGTCAATCTGGTGACGGCCTACCTTGCCGCATCCGTCATCGGGCTGTTCGACCATACCATTCAGAAAGTCGTGGCGCTCGCCGTCCTGATGCCGATCGTCGCGGGGATGGGGGGCAATGCCGCGACGCAGACCATGACGGTGGCCGTCCGGGCGCTGGCGACCCGCGATATCGACATTTACAATGCCGGCCGGATCATCAGGCGCGAACTGGTCGTCGGGCTGGTGAACGGACTGATCTTTGCCTTGCTGATCGGAATAAGCGCATGGCTCTGGTTCCACAGCTATGATCTGGGCGGGCTGATCGCCGCCGCGATGATCATCAACATGTTTGCCGCCGCGCTGGGCGGCATCCTGATCCCCCTGGTCCTTCACCGCGTTGGTGCGGACCCGGCGATCTCGTCGGGAATTTTCGTCACTACGGTCACCGATGTCGTGGGTTTCTTTGCCTTTCTGGGCCTCGCAACCTGGTGGTACGGCGGCCATTGAAAGAAGGCCACCCACCGGTGGCGATCCCCGCCCACCAATTGACTTTTACGTAAGCGCCGTGCCAAATTCCTAAATTAATCAGGGGGACGTTGGCGTCTTATGCGGGAATATTATTCGATCACCGAACTTACCCGCGAATTCGATATTTCTACCCGCACCCTTCGTTTCTATGAAGATGAGGGGCTGATCCAGCCTGTACGGCGTGGCCGCACCCGGCTTTTCCGCCCATCCGACCGCCATCTGGTCCGACAGATCATGCGCGGCAAGCGGCTGGGGTTTTCGATCAATGAAATCCGGGAAGTCATCCAGATGTACAAGGAGCCGCCGGGCGAAGTCGGGCAGCTCAAATTGATGATCAAGCGGATCGAGGAAAAGCGGGAAGGCCTGCGGCAGAAACGTCGCGACCTTGAAGAAACCCTGGCCGAACTCGACCATGCCGAGGAATCCTGCGTCGAGCGTCTGGCCGAGCTCGGCGTCAACACGTAAGCGCCGGAGTTACCTGTCCTTCACGGTTTCCATCGCAACGAAAGTCGATGTCTGCGCGACATGCGGTAGCGCCGAGATGCGCTCGCCGAGCACCCGGCGATAGGCGGCGATGTCCCTGGTGCGGACCTTGAGCAGATAGTCGAAGCTCGACGCGATCATGTGGCACTGTTCGATCTCCGGTTCGGCAAATACAGCTTTGTTGAAGGCGTCGAGCGCCGCCGAGCGGGTGTCCGAAAGTTTGACCTGAACGAACGCGATGTGGCCTTCGCCCATGCGTTCATGGTCGATGAGCGCGGCATAGCCGCGAATGAAGCCATCCTTCTCAAGCCGCTTCACCCGTGCCGCGACTGGCGTTTTGGACAGGCCTACCTTTTTGGCCAGATCGGCCATCGAGAGTCGTCCGTCCTGCTTGAGCGTCGCCAATATGTTTCGGTCGATACGATCCAGTTGATCCAGCATGGACACTTCAATTCGATAAACAGACTGAATGGACACCGATAATTAGTTCAAAAGGACCATCGAGTTCGAACATTTCGCGCCGCTGCAATTCATCGGCCATGCTATTGTTTCTCATCCATTCTTCCGCGAGGAATACGCTCCCATGCCATCCACCGCCACGATGCCGGCCGAGACGGCGGCCACCCCCGAGAAAATACGCAGCGCATTGCGGGCGAACTATCTAGCCGATGAAGCGAAGGTTCTCGCCAAACTCGCCGATTCCACCGGCCTTTCGATCGACGAGCGGGAGATGATTTCGGCGCGCGCGGTTCGCCTGATCGAGGCTGTGCGCAAATCCGCCGACCCGCAGCTCATGGAAGTTTTCCTTGCCGAATATGGCCTCTCGACGAGCGAAGGCGTGGCGTTGATGTGCCTGGCCGAAGCCCTGCTTCGGGTCCCTGATGCCGAGACCATGGACGATCTGATCGCCGACAAGATCACACCGCATGACTGGTCCTCGCATTCGGGCGAATCGACTTCCATTTTCGTCAACGCGTCCACCTGGGCGCTGGTGCTGACCGGCCGTGTGCTGGACGAGGGCGAGGGCGGTATCGAGCGCACTCTGCGGGGCATGGTGAGAAGGCTTGGCGAGCCGGTGATCCGCCGGGCGGTGGCGGCGGCCATGCGCGAAATGGGCGAGCAGTTCGTGCTTGGCCGGACGATCGCCGAGGCGCTGAAACGCGGACGCTCCTATCTATCGAAAGGCTACCGCTATTCCTACGACATGCTGGGCGAAGCCGCGCGGACGGAGACCGACGCCTTGCGCTACCTCAAGGCCTATTCCGAGGCGATCGCAGCGCTGAAGCCATCCGCGACAAGCGATGATATCCGGATGAACCCCGGCATCTCCGTCAAGCTTTCCGCGTTGCACCCACGCTACGAGGCAACGCAGCGCGAAACGATGCTGCCGGTGATGGCGGAGAGGCTTCTATTGCTGGCGCAAGCGGCGCGTGACGCCAGGATGGGTCTCAACATCGATGCCGAGGAAGCCGATCGCCTCGATCTTTCGCTCGATGTGATCGAGCAGGTTCTCGGCGACCCGTCGCTGGCAGGCTGGGACGGGTTCGGCGTCGTTGTGCAGGCTTACGGTCTGCGGGCCTCCTTCGCCATCGACTGGCTTTACGGCATGGCGGAAAGGCTGGACCGCAAGATCATGATCCGGCTGGTCAAGGGTGCGTATTGGGATACCGAAATCAAACGCGCCCAGACGATGGGGATTGCCGGGTATCCTGTGTTCACGCGCAAGGCGAACACCGATGTCTCCTACATGGCCTGCGCGCGTAAGCTTCTGTCGATGACGGATCGCATCTATCCGCAATTTGCTACCCATAACGCCCATACGGTCGCCGCCGTGCTCTCATTGGCCGGCGAAGACCGCGACCGTTTCGAATTCCAGCGTCTGCATGGCATGGGAGAAGCGCTGCACGAAACGGTGCGCAAGACCGAAGGCACGCGCTGCCGCATCTATGCGCCGGTCGGTGCGCACGCGGACCTTCTGGCCTATCTGGTGCGGCGGTTGCTCGAAAACGGCGCCAATTCCTCCTTCGTCCACCAGATCGTCGATGACGAGGTAGGCGCCGAGGAGATCGCACGCGATCCGCTGGCGGCGATCGAGACGCAAGGGCCGGCCGAAAATCCGGCGATTGCGCGGCCGGACGCGATTTTTCAGCCGGTGCGCGGCAATTCAGAGGGCTGGGATATCACCGACCCGGTTACGCTTGCTGAAATTGATAAGGGCAGGGGGAAATTTGCCGCGCCGCATCGGTGGCGTTCGCATCCAATGACGCGGGCAACAGGCAATGGCGCAAAGATGCCGGTTCTCAATCCGGCCGACACATCCGAAGAGGTTGGCGATGTCGTGCCCGCGGATGCCGCGCAGGTTACAGAGGCGGTCGGCCTGGCCGTGAATGCGCAACCGCAATGGGCCGCAACGGCGGTTTCGGATCGCGCGGCAACCCTCTTGCGCGTTGCGGATCTGTACGAAGCGAATGCCGCCGAGTTCTTTTCTCTTGCGACGCGCGAGGCGGGCAAGACCCTGGCGGACGCCGTTGCGGAAGTACGCGAAGCCGTCGACTTCCTGCGCTACTACGCCGGTCAGGCGGAACTGGCGGAATATGAGACCCAGGCGCGTGGCGTCATCGCTTGCATCTCACCATGGAATTTTCCGCTGGCGATCTTCACCGGCCAGATCGCCGCCGCTCTGGTCACCGGCAATGCGGTGATCGCCAAGCCTGCCGAGCAGACGCCACTGATTGCGGCGCGGGCCGTCGAACTGATGCTTGAAGCGGGCATTCCCGAACATATCATCCAGCTTCTGCCGGGTGACGGTCCCTCGGTCGGGGCGCCGCTGGTGGCCGATCCGCGCATTGCAGGAGTCTGCTTTACCGGCTCGACGGCGGTGGCGAAGAGCATCGAGCGTCAACTCGCCGAAACCGCGGCCCCCGATGCCATGCTGATCGCCGAGACCGGCGGGCTGAACGCAATGATCGTCGATTCCACCGCCTTGCCGGAACAGGTGGTGCGCGACGTGGTCGCCTCGGCATTCCAGAGCGCGGGTCAACGCTGTTCGGCGCTGCGCATACTCTACGTGCAGGACGATGTCGCGCCGAAAATGATCGAGATGCTGAAGGGCGCACTGGCGGCGTTGACGGTCGGCGATCCGTCGCGGATATCAACCGATCTCGGCCCGGTCATCGACGACGACGCGTGCCGGTCGATTTCCGAATATTGCCGTGCGATGGAGGCGGATGGCAGGCTGATCGCCAAGCTCGAAACGCCGCAATCAGGCCGCTTCGTTCCCCCGAGTATCTTTCGCATCTCGGGTATCGGAGAGATGGAGCGGGAAATCTTTGGCCCGGTGCTCCATGTCGTCACTTTCGAGCCGGAGAAGATTGACCGCGTCATCGCCGATATCAACGCCAAAGGCTACGGCCTGACTTTCGGGCTGCACACCAGGATCGACGCACGCGTCCAGCGCATTGTCGACGCCGTTCATGCCGGCAATATCTACGTCAACCGCAACCAGATCGGGGCCGTCGTCGGGTCTCAGCCTTTCGGCGGCGAGGGGCTTTCCGGTACGGGTCCGAAGGCGGGTGGCCCGAACTATCTGCGGCGATTCCGCAAATCGGGCGGCGCCTGCCCTGCAGTGGTGCAAGCCTCTTCCACGGTGGCCGCACGGCTGCTCTCCGAGCGTTTTCCTGTCGATGCCAAGGGGAAATGGGCGATGCGGGAGGATCGCATCTCCACGCTGCGCAAGCTTTTGCGCGGCAAGGCGACAGCGGCAATGGCCGCCGCCGCGACCATGGAGTACGGTCCCGTCGATCTGCCGGGGCCGACTGGCGAGGCCAACACGCTGGTCATGGCGCCGCGTGGCCGCGTGTTGTGTCTGGGGCCGGATGCCCAAACCCTGCTGGCGCAAGCCGTTCAGGCGCTCGCCGCTGGCAATGTGGTGCTCGCCGTCGCCCCGGATGCCGCCAAGGCAATCCAACCCCTCTTGAAAAAGGATATCCCCATCGTGGCTATCGATGGTGTGCCTGATTTCGCCGATCTCTCGGAATTGCCGATGGATCTCGCTGCCTTCGCCGGAGATGCCGAGGACCTGCGCGTCCTTAGGCGTTCGCTGGCTTCGCGATCGGGGCCGATCGCCGGCATTGTCAGCGAAAGGATCAACCCGGCGGCCTACGCGCTGGAACGGGCGATCTGCGTAGACACAACGGCCGCCGGCGGCAACGCCAGCCTGCTTGCGGCCTCCTAAACGCAAACCCCTCCTCTCCGGAGGGGAGAGGAGGGGCAGGCTAGCGGCAGTAGAGCGGTCCGGGCGAACGCCCGCCCGTCGCGCCCGTACCGCTCCGCCGCTATGCCCGCACTTCCTGGCGCTGGAACGCTACATAAGCGCCAGTGAAGATTAGAAGCATTGCCGCCACGAGGCCCGACAATTGCGGCCAGACCAGCAACGCGCTCTGCAAAAAGGGCAGGGGTGCGCCGGGTATGGCGCCTTGCATCTGGTTCATGAACACAAGGCCCAGCGAACGCGTCTGTGGGCTGAGCAGGGCCTGCGCCGTTTCTGAAAACAGCGTGTTCGGTGACAGGCGGGCGAGCGCACTCTGCATATCGACCGCGTTGATCAGCGTTACCGGATCTGTCGGATCGATCGGCGCCAGTGCCACCGTCAGTGCATGCACGATCATTCCCCAGAAAATGGCGAAGATCAGCCACAGAGCCAGCGCCGCCAACGCCGATGTCGCCGCCTGGCGGAACACGGTCGAGAACAAAAGCGCCAGCGCCAGCCAGACACCCGCATAGGCAAGGCAGGCGACGAGAAAGGCCAAGCCGCGCGCGATTTCCGGCCCGCTTGGCGGAAGGCCCAGCGTCAGGATGCCGAGCCCCGTCACCAGAAGCCACAGCGTCAGAAGGCAGATCGTCAGCACGATCATTCCGCCCAGGAACTTCCCGAAAAGCAGCGCGTCGCGATAGATCGGCTGCGCCAGGATGCGGCTCATCGTACGGCGGCTGTATTCGCCATTGATGGAATCGAACGCCAGCGCGATCGAGACCAGCGGCAGGAGAAAGCCGAGAAACGCCACGAACGACGGAACCGGTTGTTTGGCGGTGGTCAGCAGGCGCAGAAAGAGGAACGGATCCGCGCCAATGGTGTTCTTGATTTCGCCGATCGCGCCATAGACGCCGCCAAAGGCCGTAAGAAGCACGAGCAGCATGACGAAATGGAACCGCGCGGAGGAAAAATGATCCGCGGCTTCCTTCCATGCGATGGTGGACATGCCCGAGAGGGCGGACCCTTCACGCCGCATCTGCCATCTCCTCCTTATCCTCAAAATAGCGCACATAGACGTCGTCGAGGTTTGACTGGCTCATCGAAAGGCTCTTGAGCGAGCCACCCGCATCGATTACCGCCTTCGATATCTCGGCGCGCAAATCGCGATCTGCGTCGATCCGCACGGCGCCATTTTTCTTCGGCGTCACGCGGCGCACTCCGGGAATGCCGGCTGCAATACGCTCCGTATCCACCCCTTGCGCTTCAAGGTCGATGACGCACATGCCGCCGAGCACCTTGCCGGCAATATCCGGCACGGTGCCCACCAGCCCAGCCTTGCCTTCGCGAAAAAGCGCCACCCGGTCGCAAACCGACTGCACCATGGAAAGAAGGTGCGAGGAAAGGATCACCGTCATGCCCTCCTTGGCGAAGGACGAGATGAGTTGAAGCAGTTCCTGCGTCGATTGCGGGTCAAGTCCGGAGGTGGGCTCGTCGAGGATCGCAAGGCGACTGCCCCTGGCGACAAGTTCCGCGAGGCCCAGTCTCTGGCGCATGCCGCGCGAATAGGTCTTGACGAGCCGGTCGGCGACCTTGGTCAGACGGACCCGTATCAGCGCCGCCTCGATCCGGGCCTCGCGTTCGCGGTCGGGAATGCCCGAAAGCTTGGCGATATAGCGCAGATTCTCGCGCGCGGTGAGCTGGTCGTAGAAACCGACGGCGTCGGGCAAATAGCCGACTTCGCGTTTGACGGCGATCGGGTCGCGCAACGGGTTATGGCCGAAGACGCTGACGGTTCCCGAACTCGGTTCGGTGAGACCGAGCAGCATCAGGATGGTCGTCGTCTTTCCCGATCCATTGGGACCGAGCAACCCGAACACCTCTCCGGCCGCGATGTCCAGATTGAGCCCGTCGACGGCCACCGTCTGGCCGTAGCGCTTGGTGAGGCCTCTTGCCTCTACGATTGCGGCGCTCATCTGCGGCCATACCGCGTTACCGCGCCCGCCATCACGAGCACCGCCACGCCGATCACGCCAAGACCGGCAAAGCCCCATTCCGTCGATGTCTCGACCGTTACCCGGAACTTCAGATTGTCGGAAGCGCCGTTGGCAAGCGAATTGACGTTGATGGAATAGTCGCCGGCAATGGCATTGGAGGAAGGCGTGATGCGCATCTGCGACTCGGCCTTGGCTCCGGGCGGGAGCTGATCGATCTTGGCGGGCGAGAAATCGACCTTCCACCCTTGCGGCGCCCTGGCAGACAGTTTGACGTCCTTGGCGGGCGCACCGCCATCATTGTTCAGGGTGAAAGTGAAGGTATGCTCCTTGCCGGCGACCGCTGATCCGGAAAGCATGCCGCTCGGTCCATCAAGCGCGAGTTTCGGCGCGCCGGTGACGTCGAGCATGAGCGCGGTCTGGGCGTTCGTCTTCCCGCTGCTGGTGCCAACCTCGACCTTGTACTTGCCGGCGGGCACATCCTGCGGCGGCTTCACCGAGAGCTTGATATCCTTGGACGCATTGGCCTTGATCGGTATCGAGGTCAGTTCCTGGGTGCCATAGGACTGTTTGAATGTGGTATCGAATCCCGGAGGGGCTTTCGCTTCCAGATTGACGGTGACGGGCGATGGGCTGTCATTGTTTATGGTCAGATCGTAGTCGAAATTGGAACTCGCGGAGCCACGCAGGGCCGGCAGTTTGGCGGTTAGCTTGAGGGCGGCCGGCGCGGGCGGCGCCAGCGTCACGCTGATCGGCAGGGACATCTTGTTGTCGCCAGCCACGCCCTGAAGTGTCAGAGGGTAGGTTTTGGCCTCGGCGTCCTTTGGCGGCGTCAATTTCAATGTGAGAGACCGGTTGTCGCCCGGCCCGACCATGGCGGCTTTCACCGGCTTGCCGCCTCCGTCAAACTCGTAGTGCCAGCCGGACGGCAAACCCTCGAGCGTGAATTCCACACGCTCCGGCGGCATGCCGTGGTTCTCCAGCGACACATCCATGGTGAAAGACTTGCCAACCGCCTCGGTCATTTCGGGAAAGTTGGTTGTAAGCCAGACCCCTGTGGGAGCGGTCGGCGGCGAGGCCGTACCCTCGGCCATCGCGCCGGAGGCCGCGAGAGCCAACCCGCTGGTGAGAACCACGAATCCGAGCGTTGAAAAAGCGGTTCGCATGTCTTTTTTCCCTTCTTACTGCAAATCATCCTCCCCACGAAAACCGATTTGTTTCCGCGTGAAAGGGTTCGTGAACGCCCGTTAAATTGGCCTCAAATGCGGCAGGAATCTGCCGATTTCATTAAACTCGTGTAATGTTTAAAGGGGTTGCCAGCGCAAAAATCCTTGCGCCGGACCTCGAAATGCACCGCCTGTCAATTGGCGAAGAAGGCCGGGTGTTCGTGCGCGAGCCTTGGCAGTGAGATGAGGATCTCCGAAAGATGGCGGCGCATGGCCGTTTCGGCGTGCTCCGGGGATCGGTCGCGGATTCCATCAACGATCTGCGCGTGCTGCTCGATGATGATTTCGAGCGGAGTGGCTTGCGGGAGGGAGAGATAACGCACGCGGTCCATCTGTGCCTTCAGCCCTTCCAGAACACGCCAGGCGTCGTTGCAATCGGCGCTTCCGGCAATGGCCTGATGGAATTTCTCATCGAGACGCAGGAAGGCGGCGGTATCCATTTTTTTCGCCTCCGACTTCTGGCCCTCGATCAGCATGCTCATCGCGGCAATGTCGGCTTCGGATGCCTCAACCGCCGATTTGCGGACGATCGCCACCTCGATAGCCTCGCGGATGAATCGCGCATTCTCCACCTCCCGGATGGAGATCAGCCGGACGAAAGTGCCGCGCTGCGGCCGGATTTCGACCATCCCGACTTCGGCAAGCTTGATGAAGGCTTCGCGCACCGGCTGCCTCGAAACGCCGAGCTGACGGGCGATCTCGGCTTCCGACAACGGATTGCCGGGGCGTAGCTGGAGCTGGATGATGGCCCGCCGGATCGTGTCGAAGACGCGGCTGCCAATCGTCGCCTGGCGCAGGCGCTGGCTGTCATCATCGAGCGTCGTCAGTTCGAATTCGAGCGTCATGTTGACAGTTCTATACTACCATACTAGTTTGGGAAAGGTTGTTGAGGAACGATCCGGATTTGGGAGGAAAATATGAAATTCACGGCATTGAAGGCTGTCCTGTCGGCTGCGGTGGTCGCGTTCGCGGCTCCCGCATATTCAGCGGACTACACGCTTAGCATTAACACCGCACTGACCACCAATGATCCGCTCTACAAGGGTCTGGAGAGCTTTCGTGACGCGGTTGCCAAGAAGTCGGATGGCAAGATCGCGGTCAAGCTTTTCCCGAATTCGCAGCTTGGACCGGACGAGGATGTGCTTGAACAGGCCCGCGCCGGCGCGCCCGTCGCCGTCGTCGTCGATGGCGGCCGCTTGGCGGTCTACGAAAAGGAGTTGGGTGTGCTCGGCGCGCCTTACCTGGCCTCGGGCTATGACGGCATCCGCAAGGTCGTCACGTCGCCGCTTTTCGATAGCTGGGTAAAGAAGCTGCATGACAGTTCCGGCCTCGAAATCCTGTCCTTCAATTGGTGGCAGGGCGAGCGGCAACTGTGGACGAACAAGCCGATCAAGACGCCTGCCGATTTGAACGGGGTAAGGATGCGCACGCCCGGCGCGCCGGTGTGGATGGATACGATCAAGGCGATGGGCGCGACCCCGACGCCGATGCCTTATTCCGATGTCTACTCCGCCTTGCAACAGCATGTCATCGATGCGGTCGAAGCGCAGCTACCGGCGGGGCAGGGATCCAAGCTCTATGAGGTCACCAAGTACCTGACCAAGACGCACCATATCAACCTGATCACCGGCCTCGTCACCAGCGGCGGCTGGTTCGATACCTTGTCGCCCGACCTGCAAAAAATGTTGCGGGAGGAAGCCCTGAAGGCAGGCGATGTCGCCTCGCATGGCACCGAGGATTCACTGGCGAAAATCGAAGCCGATATGAAGTCGAAGGGCATGACTGTGTCCGATATCGATGTCGCTCCGTTCCAGAAGGCCACCGCCGGCGTCTACAAGGAACTCGGCTACGGCGATCTGCACGACAAACTGGAAGCAATCGCAGGCCAGTAAGCTATACCGGTCTCAATGCGCGGATGCGTGACACGCATCCGCGCCCGCTCGATCGGAGTGCCATCATGCTCAAGCGCCTTGCCCAACTGGAGTTCGCGATCGCCTCGCTGCTGCTGGCTGTCATCGTCCTTCTAGTGTTTGTGGCGGCGATCATGCGCTTTTTCGATGATCCGCTGATCTGGTCGGTCGACATGGCCCAACTATTGTTCATCTGGCTCTGCTTTTTCGGAGCAACCCGCGCGATGCGCCAGAAGGCGCATATCGGCATTGATGTTCTGGTGCGCCATATTGGGCATCGCTACCGCTTTGTCCTCGAAATGCTGGTCTCGGCCATCATCCTGGTCTTCCTGGCGATCCTCACCGTGGAGGGCTGCAAGCTGACGCTGCTGAACCGCCAGCGGCTGTTTGGGGATAGCGGCTTTTCCTATGCATGGGTGACGGGTGCGGTTCCGGTCGGTTGCGTCATGCTCGGCATTGCCCTCCTCTGGAATATGGGGCAGGCATGGAAAAGCCGCAGGGACAACGAAACCCTCGTTTATTCGGGTGTTTCCAGCGATGCCGCGCCGGCTTCGGAACTCTAGGGTTAGGTTCAGAACCGTGCTGCTGCTTTCGATCACCTTCCTCGTCCTTATGCTGATTGGCGCGCCGGTCGCCTTCGCCATCGGTATTTCCGGTTTCGTGTTCTTCATGACGTCTGCCACGATGCCGATGTCGATCGGCGTGCAGAAGATCGCCACGATGAGTTAGAGCTTTCCGCTTCTGGCCGTGCCGTTCTTCGTCTTCGCCGGACATCTGATGAACGAGAGCGGTATCACCGGGCGCTTGTTCAGATTCTCCTCGGTGGCTGTCGGCTGGATGTCGGGCGGCCTGGCACAGGTCGCCATCGTCCTTTCAACCGTCATGGGCGGCGTTTCCGGGTCGGCGGTTGCCGACGCCGCCATGGAGGCGCGCGTGCTCGGACCAAGCATGATCGCGCATGGCTACGGCAAGGGCTTTTCGGCCGCCGCCATCGCCGTCGGCTCGCTCATCACGGCGACCATCCCGCCAAGCATCGGGCTCATCCTCTACGGCTATGTCGGGAACGTTTCCATCGGGCGGTTGTTTCTCGCCGGCATCATCCCGGGCTTCCTGATGATGGCTGCTCTCATGACGACCACCTATGTCATCGCCAAGCGACGCAACTACGTGGTCGTCGATGCGGAAAAGCCGACGATCAAATCCCTTCTGAGCGCGGTGTGGAGCGCCAAATGGGCGCTTCTCTTTCCGGTTGCCCTGGTGCTCGCCATTCGCGGCGGCGTCTTCACGCCGTCCGAAGTGGGCGCGTTCGCCGTGGTCTATGCCGTCCTGATCGGATTCTTCGCGCATCGCGAACTGGATTTCGAGCGCATGAAGCGCGCCTTCGAACACACCATCTCCGATATCGGGTTGATCATGATCATCATCCTGATGTCTGGCATGGTCGGCTTCGCCATCATCTACATGCAGGTGCCGCAGGGAATTTCGTCATGGATGCTGACGGGCATTCACGATCCACGGCTGATCGTGCTGCTGATTCTGGTATTTCTGCTGGTCGCCGGGTGTTTCGTGGAAAGCACGGTGCTGGTGCTTCTGCTGACGCCGATATTCGTGCCGATCATCAAGCAGGTCGGCATCGACCCCGTTCATTTCGGCATCCTGATGATGAGCATCGTCACGCTCGGTGGCATGACCCCGCCGGTCGGCGTCGCCATGTTCGCCGTCTGCTCACTCATGGATGTGAAGATCGAGGAATATACGGTAGAGGCCATTCCGTTCGTGGCGACCGTTCTTGCGCTCATCGTGGCGCTGCTTTTCTTGCCGGGGCTCGTGCTGTGGTTGCCCAACCTTGCCTTCGGGTGATCTGTCTGTCCGTTTTCTGGAGTAACTGAGTGAGACATGTCTGGCGATGGTTCGGGCCGGTGGACAAGGTAACGCTCGCCGACGCGCGGCAGGCGGGTGCTCGGGGAATTGTCTCCGCGTTGCATCACATCGCCTATGGGGCAGTCTGGCAGCCGGAAGAAATCCAGAAGCGCCAGCGGGAAGTCGCGATCTTGTCCGATGGGGAGCCAAGCGGCATCGAATGGGAGGTCGTCGAAAGCCTCCCGGTGTCCGAATCCATCAAGACGCAAACCGGCGAATGGCGCGACCACATCGCCAACTACAAGACTTCACTGGAGCATCTGGCGGAGGCGGGCATCCACGTCGTCTGCTACAATTTCATGCCGGTGCTGGACTGGACCCGCACCGATGTCGCCTGGCGGTTGCCGCATGGTGGCGCCACCATGCGCTTCGATCTTGTCGATTTCGCCGCCTTCGACATCCATATCCTTCGCCGTGATGGCGCCGTGGAGGCCTATGGGCCGGAAATCGCCGCCGAGGCCAAGGCCCGCTATGCCGCCATGAACGACTCTGCGCAGGCCAAATTGGCGCGGAGCGTCAATTCCGGCTTGCCCGGGTCGACCGAGGACGTCTCGCTAGAGGGCCTGCGGACCCAGTTGTCGCGCTATAGCGGCATCGACGGATCGAAGCTGCGCGGCCATTTCGTCGATTTTCTTTCGGAAGTGGTGCCGGTCGCCGAACGGCTGGGGATGCGGCTGTGCTGCCATCCAGACGATCCGCCATTCTCGCTTCTCGGCTTGCCGCGCATCATGTCGGCGGAAGCCGACTACCGCGATATCATCGAGACCGTCGACAGCCCCGCCAATGGCGCGACGCTGTGCACCGGTTCGCTGGGCGCGCGTCCCGACAATGATCTGCCGGGGATGGTCGAACGGCTCGGCCCGAAAATCCATTTCGTCCATCTGCGCAATGTGCGCAAGGAAACGCCGGGCACACCATGTTCCTTCCACGAGGACGAGCATCTTGCCGGCGATACCGACATGGTGGCGGTGGTGTCGGCTTTGCTGCGCGAGGAAAAACGCAGGCGCACCGAAGGCCGGCAGGACGCCGTCATCCCCATGCGCCCCGATCATGGGCAGGACATACTGGACGACCTCAAACGAGGCGCGCAACCCGGTTATCCCGCGATCGGGCGGCTTAAAGGCCTGGCCGAGATTCGCGGTGTCGAACAGGCGCTGACCAGGACAATGCCGCGCTGAACGGGCTCAGTCGGCTTCCAATGCGGCGCGGATTTTCGAGGCGTTTTCCGCCAGCACCTTCTGGTCTTCCATCGGACCGCCCGGCCTTTTGAGCGATACGCCGTCGAAGCGCGGAATCACGTGAAAATGCAGATGGAAGACGATCTGCCCTCCGGCCGGTTCGTTGAATTGCTGGATCGTAAGTCCCGGCGCATCGAAGGCTTTCATCGCCGCGCGTCCGAGTTTTTGCACGGCTCGCGAAACGGCGGCCAGGCTGGCCGGATCGACATCGAGAAGGTTTCGGGCCGGCTCCCTCGGAATGACGAGGCAGTGTCCCGGACCACGCGGCATGATATCCATGAAAGCATAGGTCTCGTCGTCTTCGTAGAGTTTGTGCGAGGGTATTTCGCCGCGCAGGATCTTGGCGAAGATATTGTCGGGATCGTATGCGGATGTCATGACGCTCTCATCGGTTTTGGAAATGCATGTTCCCGGCGGCATGGGGCGCCGTCAAGGTGGAGAATAAGATGAAATGGATCATCGCCGGATGGCTGTTGTTCATCGTATCGGCGCTGTTCTTCATCGCGGCCGCCTGGCGGGCAGGGGATATGCTGGCTCTGGGCGGCGGCCTGTTCTTTCTCGTCGCCTGCCTTTCTTTTCTGGTGCCGATTGCGCGCGGCGAGAACCGCTAAGCCCCGCCCGCACGCTAAACGTCATCCTTGGCCGGATTCCCTTTACGGAACGGACCGTGTGATTCGAGATATTCTCCCGCCTGTTCGACATCACGGCGCTCGCGCTCCAGATAGTCGGCGATGGCATGCCGGAAGCCGGCGTGGGGAATGTAGTGCGCCGAATGGGTTGTCACCGGCATATAGCCGCGCGCCAGCTTGTGCTGTCCCTGCGCGCCGGCTTCAACCACCTTCAGCCCGCGCTCGATGGCAAAGTCGATCGCCTGATGGTAGCAGACCTCGAAATGCAGGAAGGGGTGGTCTTCGATGCAGCCCCAGTTGCGTCCGAACAACGTGTCGGAGCCGATGAAATTTATGGCGCCCGCGATGTAGCGGCCGTTCCGCCGGGCCATGACAAGGAGAATGTCGTCGGCCATGCGCTCGCCGATCAGGGAAAAGAATTTGCGGTTGAGATAGGGGCGTCCCCATTTGCGGCTGCCGGTGTCCATGTAGAAGCCGAAGAAGTCGTCCCAGACGCTTTCGGTGATGTCGCTGCCCGTCAGCCGGTCGATGCTTATGCCGTCTTCGAGCGCCGCCCGGCGTTCTTTCTTCAGCGCCTTGCGCTTGCGCGAGGCGAGAGAGGAGAGGAAGTCGTCGTAGCTGAAATAACCCTCATTGACGAAATGGAATTGCTGGTCGGTGCGCATCAGGAAACCGGCACCGGCCAGGGCCGACACGTCGGGTTCCCGCGCGAAGGTGACATGGGCCGACGATACGCCGAGTTGCCCGGTAAGGGCCTTCAGGCCTGCCGCGAGCGCTGTTCGCGTACCGTCGGGGTTTACCTCCCGGCTTGTGAGCAGACGCGGGCCGGTCGCCGGCGTGAAGGGAACGGAAATCTGCAGTTTGGGGTAATAGGCGCCGCCGGCGCGCTCAAAGGCGTCCGCCCAGCCATAATCGAAGACATACTCTCCCTGGCTGTGCGTCTTCAGATAGCAGGGAACCGCGCCGATCAGCGCGCCATCGGGCGCTTCGAGCCGCAAATGTTGCGCGGTCCAGCCCGTGCGGCGGGTGGCGCAGCCCGCTTCTTCCAGTGTTTTCAGGAAGGCGAGGGAGACGAACGGATTGTAGACGCTATCGCCGTCGCGCGATGTGCCTTCAAGCCGGCTCCACTCCGCGTCCGTGAAGGATTCCAGGCTCGGCGCCACCCGCAGGGTGAATTCGGCTTCGCCCCCGGTGGCTCCATTCGTGTCGGTGGTCATGCCGCATTACATACGCCGTGAAGCGGTCGTTGCAAGATGTTGCACTGCACTCACGCGACAGTGATCTCCGGCTCGAACCCCTCGAACGTCATCTGGTCGGCATATTTGAAAGTAAGATCCGCCGCCGCCTGGTCGCGCACCGTCCAGCTTATCACCGGCATGCCGAGCTTCTCGCGAACGAGGCTGACGAAACGGTTGGGCATGTCGGCGAGGCAATAGGAGACGAAGGAGATGTCATAGGCGAGCATCGAAAAATGTCCTTCGATGTCGCTGTCGCTTTGCCCGAGGGCCGTCAGACCGCCGGGGATTTTCGGCGCCTGCTTGGGGAATTCACGCACCAGCCAGTGGTCGAACGACATGATCGCCGCTTCGCCACGATAATTTGAAAGCAACTCCGCGACTTTTCCAACGAGATTGTCGTCCTTGCCCTGGGTGCCCTTGAGCTCGATCACCAGCGGCACGCGCCCGGCTACCACGCTCAGCATTTCCGCCAGCGTGGGGATATGATCGCTGCTGTTTCCGATACGGGTGGCGGCAAGTTCCTCCGCCGTCAGTTCGTAGATAGGGCTCGTCTGGTCGGTAAGCCGCTTCAAATCATCGTCGTGGTAGACGACGGGGATGCCGTCGCGAGACAAATGAACGTCGCACTCTATGGCGTAGTCATGCCGGGCGGCCGCCTCGAACGCCGAAAGCGTATTTTCCCAGCGGGTCATGTTCAGATCGTGAAGCCCGCGATGGGCGATCGGCCGTTTGGCGAGCCAGGGGACATCGATCATTGCTGTTATTCCACCTCGATGACCGCTTCGACCTCGACCGGCGCGTTGAGCGGCAGGGAGGCCATGCCGACCGCGGCGCGCGCATGTTTTCCGCGCTCCCCGAGAATGGCCACAAGCAGATCGGATGCGCCATTTCCCACCAGATGCTGCTCGGTGAAATCGGACGTGGAGGCCACGAACACCGATATCTTGACGATCCGGCTTATCTTTTCGAGGTCTCCGACCGCGGCTTTTGCCTGGGCCAAGATATTGATGGCGCACTGACGGGCCGCCTGCTGGCCGGCGGCGACATCGAGGTCGCGGCCAAGAAGACCGGTCGAGAGAAGCTTGCCCTCCTTCAATGGTAGTTGGCCTGAGAGGAAGAGCAAATTTCCGCTGCGACCGAAGGGGACGTAATTCGCTGCCGGCGCCGCCGCCTGGGGCAAGACGATCCCATGCGCGTCGAGTCGCATTTGTATTGTGTCGGCCATCGTGTATTCCTCCGCATGACATCTACGTATCGAACGGCACGAGGCCTACCTTTTCCGCCTCTCTTCCGCCACGACTTTTTCAGAGTTTGCAGAAAGTATGCGGCCAGACATCGACGCCGCGCCGACCGGAGTTCATTCCATGGGCGTCATGCGCCAAATCCTTACCGCTTTTGCACTCCTTGCCGGCCTCGGCATCCAGCAGGCATCCGCCGCGCGATTTCTGGCGTCGCATCGGGCCGTCTATGATCTCTCACTGGACAAGGCGTCCGACAAATCCGGGATAACCGCGCTCACCGGCCGCATGGTCTACGAATTCAGTGGTTCGGCATGCGAGGGTTACACCACGAATTTCCGCTATGTAACCAGGATCGACACCGACGACGTTTCGCGTCTGACCGACCAGCAGACGACCACCTTCGAGGATGGCGCCGGCAAGAATTTCAGTTTCGTGACGAAATCCTTCGTCGACCAGGATCTCGACACGGAAGTGAAGGGGACCGCGACGCGGGGACCCGAAGGCACGAAGGTCAAGCTGGTGAAGCCCAAGGTGGCCGATCTCTCCTTGCGGGAGAGCTGGTTCCCGACCGAGCACCTCGTCGACCTTCTTGGGAAGGCGGAGCGCGGAGAGCATTTTTATGAGACCAACCTTTTCGATGGATCCGATAGTGCTGATCGCGTGATGAACACGTCGGTTGTCATTGGCAAGCGCAAGCAGTCCACGCCGGACGATCCGGAATATTCCGCTTTGGCGTCGCTCAAGCACGACAGCTACTGGCCTGTCACGATTGCCTATTTTGACACCAAGGGCGACAAGGCCAGGGATATGCTGCCGACCTATAGCATATCCCTCAGGCTGCATGGCAATGGCGTTACGCGTGATCTCCTGATGGATTATGGCGATTTTTCCATCAAGGGAACGCTGGTCGATCTGGACGTTTTCAAGCCGAACAAGGAAAAGTGCAACCAGTAGATCGGTTTGCGCTGGTGGCGGTCTATGTCGATGCGGCGATCTGGAAATGGAACGGGCATCAGTGGTGCCATCTAATGGCGGACGACACGGACGAATTGCACCGGTTCGCCGCCCGGCTAGGCATCCACCTTTCATCCTACCAGGGGCCGCCGAGAACATCGGCGCCACACTACGACATAACCGGATTTGAGCGCGACCGCGCCGTCGATCTCGGCGCCGTTGAATGCAGCCGCGAGGAAATCGTCGCGGTGTTCCGGCGGGTGAGGGTGCGCAATGGCAAAAGAGCGCGCTGACTTCGCCGGTATTTTCGGTTCATCGCCGTGTCCCGTAGCGTGCGGATACTCAACTGACCTCATTTCGTCGGTAGCGGCAGCTTCGCGCTTGCCAGAATGTTGATCTGCTTGGAGCGGAGCGATTTCAATTGGCGCAGGAATGCGGTGGCGTTGTCATTCCCATAGGCCCGCAGGCTGACGCCGAACAGTTCCACCCCGGTCTTGCCTTCGGCGTTCTTGGCCCGCGCATATCGGTAGGCGTCCCATTCGACAATGTCGGCGCCGTTCTTGTCCTTGTCGCTCATGAGAAAATCCAGAAGGACCTCTCCGGTCGACCCGTTGCGGGCAATGGCCATATGCACAAGCGGATCGACACCCTGGCGAGCCTTGATCTTCGCGACCTGCGCGGTCACGACATCGTTGACCGTGATGCCGCCCTCCAAAAAATCGACGAGCAGCATCTTGGTATAGGTTTCGACCTGTTGCCCGGCGGGGACATATTCCTGCTTGAAATACTTGGCCGACGGGCGTGCCGACCACGCCAGATCGTATGTATCCTCGCCGAATGAGAAAGGCCCCGGGACATTCAGATAATCGCGCGTTTGCGCGCAGGCAAAGGTCGCCGACAAGCCCAAAGCAATGCAGCAACACATCACTGTCCGGCGACGGAGGAATGGAGCACCCAATGACATGGCGGATGTTCCTCTTGGCCGGCAAATGGCCGCCCCCGCGATCACTATTGGGTCCAGATTATAACGCCTGCTTGTCAGCCGCTACAAGCGCATCTTCGCTGATTGTCGGCAGGGCAGGTGTGTTCTCCGCCGTCTCTTGCGTTTCCCGGGCCAAGCCTTTATATGCGCGCTTATTCCACACACGGATCATGGTGTCTGTCCGGGAGAAATCCGGCTGAAACCCCCGGTGGCGTTCCAGGGTTCGCCCTGTCCGTCAAGGTCCGTGGAGGCTTGAACCGGAAAGGAAATGACGATGGCTATGCCTGATTTCAGCATGCGCCAGCTTCTGGAAGCTGGTGTTCACTTCGGTCACCAGACACACCGCTGGAACCCGAAAATGGCGCCCTACATCTTTGGCGCACGCAACAACATTCACGTAATCGACCTGTCGCAGACGGTGCCTCTGCTGCATCAGGCCCTGAAGGTCGTGTCCGACACGGTTGCCGGTGGCGGCCGCGTTCTCTTTGTCGGCACCAAGCGGCAGGCTTCCGAGATCGTCGCGGATGCGGCGCAGCGCTCGGCGCAGTATTTCGTCAACGCGAGATGGCTGGGCGGCATGCTCACCAACTGGAAGACGATCTCCAATTCGATCCAGCGCCTGCGCAAGCTCGATGAATTGCTCTCCGGCCAAGCCCAGGGCTTCACCAAGAAGGAGCGGTTGAATCTCGAGCGCGAACGCGAGAAGCTTGACCGTGCTCTTGGCGGCATTAAGGACATGGGGTCGACGCCTGACCTGATCTTCGTGATCGACACCAACAAGGAAGCGATCGCCATCCAGGAAGCCAGGCGCCTTGGAATTCCGGTCGTCGCGATCGTCAATTCCAATTGCGATCCAGACAACATCGATTATCCGGTACCGGGCAATGACGATGCCTCGCGCGCCATTTCGCTTTATTGCGATCTGATCGCGAAGGCCGCGCTTGACGGCATTGCCCGTCAGCAAGGGGCAATGGGCGTCGATGTCGGCGCGGCGGCGGAAGCTCCCGCTGAACCGGCGATCGAAGAAACGCCGGCTGCCGCCGAGGCCCCGGCGGAAGCTGCCGCGCAGGATACCGGCGAAAAGCCTGCAGAAGACAACGCCGGCGCCTGATACGGGCACGGCAAATCCTTCCATGGGCGCGAACGTGTTTCGCGCCCAAAATCAGCATCGCATTGGCGCCCCGACATTTTCCGGCTGGCGCGCTTTGCGTTTTGAATGACGAGGTGATGATGAGCATTTCCGCAACACAGGTCAAAGAACTCCGCGACATGACCGGCGCGGGCATGATGGACTGCAAGGCGGCCCTTGCCGAGACCGATGGCGACATGGAAAACGCGGTCGACTGGCTGCGCAAGAAGGGCATCGCGAAGGCCGACAAGAAGGCCGGCCGCACCGCCGCCGAAGGCTTGATCGGCGTCGCCAATGACGTTTTGTCCGCCGTTGTCGTGGAGGTAAATTCCGAGACCGATTTCGTCGCACGCAACGAGGCCTTCCAGGACATCGTTCGCAACGTCGCGAAAGTGGCGCTTGCAACCGACGGTTCCACCGAGGCGGTCGCCAATGCCGACTTCCCCGGTACGGGCAAGAGCGTCACCGATACGATCAAGGACGCGGTCGGCACGATTGGCGAGAACATGAGCTTTCGCCGGTCGGCCAAGCTCGCCGTAGGCGCTGGCGCGGTGGCTATCTACGTCCACAACGCAACCGCTGAAAATCTCGGCAAGATCGGGGTGCTGGTCGCGGTCGAGACCTCGGGCGACGCCGAGCAGGCGCGCGCCTTCGGCCGTCAGGTAGCGATGCATGTAGCCGCGACCAACCCGATGGCGTTGACCGATGCCGAAATCGATCCTGCCGCGGTTGCGCGTGAGAAGGCGATTTTCTCCGATCAGGCGCGTGCGTCGGGCAAGCCGGAAGCGATCATTGAAAAAATGGTCGAAGGCCGCATGCGCAAGTTCTATGAGGAAGTCGTACTTCTCAAGCAGGCTTTCGTCATCAACCCCGACCTGACCGTCGAGCAGGCGCTGAAGGCGGCCGAAAAGGATATCGGTGCGTCCGCCAGCATCGTCGGTTATGTGCGCTTCGCCCTTGGCGAAGGCATCGAGCGTGAAACGGCGGACTTCGCCGCGGAAGTCGCGGCGGCCGTCAAGAAATAAGCCGTTCAATGGTTTGTTCCTGAACGAGGGCGCCGCGTGACATCGCGGCGCCCTTCGTGTATCGGGGTTTCGCCTTCCCAGCAGTCGAGGACAGTATGCCCCACAACCCCCGCTACCGCCGCGTGCTTTTGAAAGCCTCCGGCGAAGCCTTGATGGGAGAGCAGGGGTTCGGCATCGACGTATCGGTGGTCGACCGCATTGCCGCCGACATAGCGGAAGCGCGCGCGATGGGGGTCGAGGTCGCGGTGGTTATCGGCGGCGGAAACATCTTTCGCGGCGTTGCAGTTGCTTCCAAGGGCGGAGACCGGGTGACGGGCGACCATATGGGCATGCTGGGCACCGTCATCAATTCGCTGGCGCTGCGCACCTCCCTGGTCAAGATCGGCGTCGACGCGGTCGTGCTCTCGGCAATCGCCATGCCGGAACTGTGCGAGAGCTTCTCGCAGCGACAGGCCACAGCCTATATCGACGCGGGCAAGGTCGTGATTTTTGCCGGCGGCACCGGCAATCCGTTCTTCACGACCGATTCCGCCGCCGCCCTGCGTGCCGCCGAAATTGGCGCCGACGCACTTTTCAAGGGGACGCAGGTGGACGGGGTCTATTCGGAAGATCCGAAAACGAACCCGCAGGCCGAGCGATACGAGCAAATTACCCACGAACAGGTGCTGCGCGACGGCCTTCTGGTGATGGATACGACCGCGATTGCGCTTGCACGTGAGAACAACATCCCGATAATCGTGTATTCCATTCACGAAAAGGGCGGATTCGGCGCGATTCTCAAGGGTGAAGGCCGATGCACCGTCGTATCGGACGCCTAGGATCCGAAGATAAGCCTCACATGGAACACCGGCCAGTCGCATGATCCGGAACCGGTACGGGAGATACTGAATGACCAACACGATCGATTTCAAGGACATGCAACGACGCATGGACGGCGCCATCAGCGCCTACAAGAACGACCTCGGATCGCTGCGCACCGGCCGCGCCTCGGCCAATCTGCTCGATCCGGTCAACGTCGATGCCTATGGAACGTCGATGCCGATCAACCAGGTCGCCACGGTCAGCGTACCCGAACCGCGCATGATCTCGGTGTCGGTCTGGGACAAGTCGATGGTCGGGGCTGTCGACCGCGCCATCCGCGAATCCAATCTCGGCTTCAACCCGATCATGGACGGCACGACGCTCAGAATTCCTTTGCCGGAACTCAATGAAGAGCGCCGCAAACAATTGGTCAAGATCGCCCATCAATATGCCGAACAGGCCAAGGTGGCGGCGCGGCATGTGCGCCGCGACGGGATGGAGCACATCAAGAAGGCGGAGAAGGACGGCGACATCAGCCAGGATGACAGCCGCACCCATTCCGACAATATACAGAAGATGACGGACGAGACGATTGCTTCCATCGACAGTCTGCTGGTTGAAAAGGAAGCGGAAATCCTGCAGGTCTGAGGCGTCCGCAGGTCGGGCGCCAGGGCGAAAGCGAACGGATGGCCAAGCCGACGCATATTGCGATTATCATGGACGGCAACGGCCGCTGGGCGAAGGCGAGGGGCCTGCCGCGCGCCGCCGGTCATCGCGCCGGCGTCGAAGCGTTGCGTGAGACGGTGCGTGCGGTCGGCGACATGCGCATTCCATGGCTGACGCGTCTATGCCTTTTCCTCGGAGAACTGGTCGCGGCCGAAATCCGAGGTCAGCGATTTGCTGGGCCTGCTTAAGCTCTTCATTCGCCGCGACCTTGCCGAACTCCATCATAACGGGGTGAGGGTGCTGGTGATTGGCGACCGAGCCGGCCTGTCTCCGGATATCAAGGCGCTGCTGGAAGAAGCCGAAGCGCTTACGGCGGGCAACTCCAACATGAATCTCGTCATCGCGTTCAACTATGGCGCACGCGACGAGATCGTGCGCGCGGCGCGCAAGATCGCGGAAGCCGAAAAGGCCGGCCGTATCCGCATTGACGGCATCACACCCGAGACGTTCGAGGCGTTTCTGGATACAGCGGCCATGCCGGATCCCGATCTTATCATCCGCACCAGCGGCGAGCAGCGCCTGTCGAATTTTCTGCTGTGGCAGGCAGCCTACAGCGAGCTCGTCTTTCTTCCGTGCTACTGGCCGGATTTCGACCGGCGCCAGCTCGTGGAAGCCGTAGACATCTATTCTGTGCGGGACCGGCGCTTCGGTGGCGTCGCGCCCCATGGCGTGGCGCTGTGACCTCCGATTCGGAAGACCAATCGGCATTGGGTCCGCGCGGATGACCAATTTGCAGACGCGTAGTGTTTCAGCGGTCGTTCTGGGGACCACCGTTCTGTTCATCACCTGGTTTGGCGGTTTGCCGTTCCGGCTCATGGCGGTCGCCGGCGCGGCGCTGATTTTTTATGAATGGGCAGCCATGGGCAAATTGCAGACCCGGCAGTGGGCTGTTGGAGCGATAGCGCTCGCGTTGATCCTGGTGGCGCTGGGCCTTGGCCTGCCTGCCCCAACGGTCACGGCGCTGTTTGCGGCCTGCCTGGTCGTCTCGCTTGCCATCAATTGGTGGTTGGCGGGCGCGACGTCACAGCTGCCGTCGGTCTTGCCTATGCCAGTCTCGCGGCAATATCGCTGGCCCTTCTGCGCGGCGGCGACATGGCAGGCCTGAAGGCGCTTCTTTTCTTGTTCGCTATTGTCTGGGGCACCGACATTGCCGCCTACTTCACTGGCAGAACGTTGGGCGGCCCGAAGCTTGCGCCGGCGATTTCGCCCGGCAAGACCTGGAGCGGCGCCGTTGGCGGTGTGGTTGTCGGCGCTCTGGCGGGACTGGCCATTGCCGCCGCGACCGGAATCTCCGTTACCTGGGGGCTCGCTGTCGTCGCGCTCCTGCTGACGATCGTTTCGCAAGCAGGGGACCTCTTCGAATTCGGCGGTAAAGCGCCGTTTTGGCGTCAAGGATTTAAGCCACATTATTCCGGGCCATGGCGGCGTCATGGACCGCGTCGATGGGCTTGTCGCGGCGGGATTTGCCCTATACGTCATCGGCGCGGCACTTGCTGGCCTCGATCAACCCGCTCACAGCCTGTTTGGTTCGTGATAGCTTATCTCTTGCAGACATCGAATCGCCGGGATTGAAATCGATAGGCCTGCAACACGATTGCCTGCGAAAACCGCGTAAGGATTAACCGACGACATGCTGTCTACGATTTTTGGCACAGACGGCCTGCTCATCGGCACCATCGTTCCGTTTCTCTTCGTCCTTACGGTGGTCGTGTTCGTGCATGAGATGGGACACTACCTTGTCGGCCGTTGGTGCGGAATCGGCGTCAAGGCTTTCTCCATAGGGTTCGGGCCGGAAATTGTCGGCTTCAATGACCGACGGGGAACCCGCTGGAAGCTTTGCCTCATTCCCCTTGGCGGCTACGTGAAATTCATTGGCGATATGAACGCCACGAGTACGCCCGATCCGGCCGAAATGGAGGCGCTCACCGGCGAGGAACAGAAGATAGCCTTCCACACGCAGTCACTGTGGAAGCGGGCCGCGACGGTCATTGCCGGGCCACTCTTCAACTTCCTCCTGGCGATCGCTGTATTTACGGTCATTTTCGTGTCCTACGGCCGCTATGTGGCCGAGCCGATGGTCGCCAAGGTGCAGCCTGACAGCCCGGCCGCGGCAGCCGGATTCGAACCAGGCGACCGCTTTGTTTCCGTGGAAGGGACCAAGGTGGATACGTTCGGCGACGTCCAGCGGCTCGTATCCGCCCGCGCCGGCGATATGTTGAGCTTTGTCGTGAAACGCGACGGCAAGGACGTCACATTGCATGCGGCTCCGAAAATCATGGAGCAGAAGGACGCGCTCGGCAACAAGGTCAAGATCGGCATCATCGGCGTCATCAACGATGAAGCGTTGGGTCAGCCGCATGTGATCTCCTATGGGCCGATCTCGGCGCTTGGGGAAGCGACACTGCAAACCGGCCGCGTCATCGGACGAACCGGTGACTTTCTCAGCCGCTTCGCGGTCGGGCGCGAGGACAAGTGCCAGCTTGGCGGTCCTGTGAAGATCGCCAACATGGCGGGCAAGGCCGCCCATCTGGGATTCCAATGGTTGATGCAACTTGTCGCGTTGTTGTCGATCGGGATTGGCGTGCTCAACCTGCTCCCGATCCCTCCGCTCGACGGCGGGCATTTGTTGTTCTATGCAATCGAGGCAGTCTTCCGCAGGCCGGCGTCGGAGCGCGTTGTCGAAATTGTCTATCGTGCGGGGATGATCGCTGTGCTTCTGTTCATGGGGTTCGTGTTTTGGAACGACCTCTTCGGATGTGCGGCGTGAGGTGAGGGGCGGGGATTGGGCGCTAAGATGTATGAAATTGAGACAGTGTTTACCATGGAGCGGGATAGGCGTGACGCGAATGCCACGCCATACAGCTAAGTAAATACAAATTAACCAGAAGCCTTGCGTGTAAGGAGAATCCGGCTATTACGGTAGCGGCTTGGCTGCCGATATCCGGGATTTCGTGCCCTGGGGACAAAGGGAAAAGGTAAAGAGGCCCGATGAAGGTAACTTCGAGATTTCTGAGCGTCGTGTGGGCGATCGCTCTCTTTGTAGGGTTGAGCATGCCCGGCGCGCTGGTCGTGGAACTGGCGACCGCTTCGGTCACGCATGCCGCCGTCGTCAGCAACATAGAAGTTCGCGGCAACAAGCGCGTGGATGCGGCGACGATCCGCAACTACCTGTCGATCAAGCCGGGAAAGTCGTTTAATAACAACGACATTGACGATGCGGTTAAGCGGTTGTTCTCAACCGGGCTGTTTTCCGACGTCCGCATCAACCAGGTTGGCAGCACCCTTGTGATCCAGGTCGATGAATACGCCCTCGTCAATCAGGTCATTTTTGCCGGAAACAAGAAGATCAAGGACGACGAGCTGGCGCGCTATATCCATTTGAAGCCGCAGGGTTCGTTTTCGAATGCCGCGCTTGATGCCGACACCAAGAGAATCAAGGAAGCCTACAGCCACATCGGGCGTGACGACGCCACCGTCACGACGCAAATCATCGATCTCGGCGAGAGCCGGGTCAACGTGGTCTTCCACATCAATGAAGGTGGCCGCACCAAGATCGTGGACATCAATTTCGTTGGCAACAAGGCCTTTGGAGACCGTCGGCTCTCCGACGTAATCTCCACCAAACGCTCGAATTTCCTGTCCTTTTTGTTCCGCAACGACATCTACAGTGAGGACAAGTTGCGCGCGGACGAGGAGGCGTTGCGGAAATTCTACTTCAATCACGGTTACGCCGATTTCCGTGTGGTTTCGTCGTCCGCCGATCTGAACGATGCACAGGATAAATACACCATCAACATCACCGTCGATGAAGGTGAGCGATACAGGTTTGGCGACATCTCGGTCGAAAGCAGCATTCCGGGCGTGAGCGCTGATTTGCTCAACGCTTTGCTGAAGAGCCGGAAGGGTAACATCTACAGCGCCAAGGATGTCGAGGATTCCATCGTTGCGCTGACGGAGCACGTGGCGGGGCTCGGCTATGCTTTCGCGCAGGTTACGCCGCGCGGCGACCGCAACTTTGAAAACCGGACCATTGCCGTGGTCTATTCGGTTGATCAAGGCCCGCACACCTACATTCAGCGCATCGAAATTCGCGGCAACACACGAACGCGCGACTACGTCATTCGCCGTGAATTCGATATCAGCGAAGGCGACGCTTTCAACCAGATACTCATCAAGAGGGCGAAGAAGCGGCTGGAAGATCTCGACTACTTCAGCAAGGTCGACATCTCGACCGCGCCTGGGTCCGCGCCCGATCAGGTTGTCCTCATTGTCGATGTCGTGGAGAAGTCGACAGGCCAGTTCTCGATCGGAGCCGGTTATTCGACCGGCCAGACATCGAGTTCGGGCAAGGGCATTTCGCTTCAGGGCTCGATCGCGGAGCGCAATTTCCTCGGTCGTGGCCAGTATATCAAGGTGTCGGCTGGGGGCGGTCTCGACGGATCGCGTGATTACGCGCTTTCCTTTACCGAGCCCTATTTCCTGGGCCGAAGGATTTCGGCGGGCTTTGATATCTTCCGCTCGACACGCAGTTATCAATATTATGACAGCGAGTTGACCGGTGGAACGATCCGCTTCGGCTTGCCGATTACCGATGCTCTGTCAACTCAGCTTGCCTATAATCTCGTCAGCGAGAAGTATAAATATTCGGATCGGTGCGACGCAGACAAAAATAAGGTACTAGGCGACTGCCAACTCTCCCAAGTAATTCGGGATGCCATTGATAACAGCCCGTGGCTGAAGTCGTCGGTCAGCGGTTCGATTATCTACAACACCATCGATGACGTGAAGAACCCCGCCAATGGCATCTATGCCAACTTCACCACGGAATATGCCGGCATCGGTGGCGACGCCAATTTCGTGAAATTCACGGCCCGGGCGAGCTATTACAAGACCATCTCCGAGCAAATGGACATCGTGGCTCTGTTGTCGGGGGGCGCGGGATATATCCATGAGTTCAACGGCGGTGCGCGTGTTTTCGATCTGTTCGAGAGCAACGACCGCATCATTCGGGGCTTCGAGTACAATGGCATCGGGCCTTATGATAGCGGCTCGAAAGATCATCTCGGGGGCACGACCTATTTCAATGCCACGGCCGAGTTGCAGTTCCCGCTTCCGGCGGTTCCCTCAAGTCTCGGCCTAAAGGGCGCGGTTTTTGCGGATGCGGCGACTCTTTATGGCAACGATCTTGCCGACCCCTGTACGGATAATTTGGGCAATACGACTGGTGGGGATTGCATGGCCGGCACAGGCATGAACTGGCGCGTATCCACCGGTGTCAGCCTTTTGTGGGCGTCTCCTTTTGGTCCGCTTCGTCTTGACTACGCCATTCCGGTCATCAAGCAGAAGGGCGACATCGTTCAGAATTTCAATTTCGGTGTATCGACACAATTCTGAGCGGTACGATCATTCCTTCCGGCCCGGACCGGGCCGAGAAGAAGAGGCTTAGATAGTGCGCGGCGTCATGGCGGAACCGGTCTTTTTCTCGCCGTCGCGCGCTTTCACGGCGGGCGAGATTGCGTCGCTGACCGGCACCAATCTCGCCGATTCCAAATTGTCCGCCGCTGAGATCCGAGGCGTGGCGCCCGTGCAGGATGGCGGCGAGGGAATGCTCGTCTTCGTTGACGGCAAGCGCAATTCGGCGCTGCTCTCGGGATTGCGCGCGGCGGCTTTGATCTGCAGTGCCGAAGTCGCCAAGCAGGTTCCCGCCGGGATCGCGGTTCTGATTGCTGGCAGACCGGTCTACGCATTCGCGGCGGCGACGCGCATACTTTACCCCTCGGCATCTCGTCCGACTGCGATTACCGGAGAAACCGGGATATCGTTGGCCGCGCATGTTTCCGTGGACGCGCTGGTTGAGCCCGGCGCGATCGTGGAAGCCGGCGCGGTAGTAGGCCCCGGCGCCGCGATTGGTGCTGGAACGGTGATCGCGCCGAATGCGATTGTCGGGCCGAATTGCCAGATCGGTCGAAATTGCTATGTCGGTCCTGGCGCCAATGTGCTTTCCGCGTTGGTTGGCGACAGGGTCGTCATCCATGGCGGTGCGAGAATCGGACAGGACGGTTTCGGCTATGTACCCGGGCCGAACGGACCTGAAAAGATCCCGCAGCTTGGCCGCGTCATCATCCAGGATAATGTCGAGGTAGGCGCCAACACGACGATCGATCGCGGCGCGATGTCCGATACGGTGATCGGCGAAGGCACCAAGATCGATAATCTCGTTCAGATTGGCCACAATGTCCGCACAGGGCGCGGCTGCATTGTCGCCGGCCATTGCGGATTGTCCGGGTCCGTCACTCTTGGCGACTTCGTTATGCTGGGCGGCCAGGTTGGCGTTTCCGACCACGTATCCATCGGCACCGGCGCGCAGCTTGCCGCTTCGAGCGGGGTCATGGACAACGTGCCCGCCAGTGCGATATGGGCAGGCACGCCGGCGGTGCCGATCCGGGAATTTTTCCGCCAGATCGCCGGTTTGCGCCGGATGTCCAAAAGCAAGCCGCGGAAGGGCGAACAATGACCGAGTCGGCGAAAATGCTTGATACGGTGGAAATCATTGAATTGATGAAGATGCTGCCGCATCGTTATCCGTTTCTGATGGTCGATCGGATCGTCGATATCGATGGCGACAACTCCGCCACCGGCATCAAGAACGTCACGATCAATGAGCCGCATTTCCAGGGGCATTTTCCCGAACATCCCGTGATGCCCGGCGTGTTGATCGTGGAGGCCATGGCGCAAACGGCGGGGGCGATCTGTATCAAGAACGCCGGCGAGGAAACTCCGGCGCTCGTCTATTTCATGACCATCGACAATGCGAAATTCCGGCGGCCCGTAGTGCCGGGTGACCGCCTCGAGATAAAGGTGTCGAAGGTCAAGCAACGCGGAAATATCTGGCGGTTCGCCTGCGAGGCGGTCGTCGGGGATATCAAGGTCGCTGAAGCGGATATTTCCGCGATGATGTCTTTCAAGCCGGTCGCGTGAGCGCGCACGTGGGTTCATCCGCATTCATCCACGCCTCGGCGGTCGTCGAAAAGGGCGCCCGTCTGGGAGAGGGCGTTCATGTCGGCCCTTTCTGCCATGTCGGCGCGGATGTGACGCTGAGCGACAACGTGACCTTGATGAGCCATGTGGCGGTCATGGGTGCCACCAGCATTGGCTCGGGAACCGTGGTCTATCCGCAAGCCGTGCTCGGTGGGGCGCCGCAAAACAACAAGCACAAGGGCGGGCGTACGACGCTGACGATCGGCCAAAACTGCGTTATCCGCGAGTGCGCCACCATGCACACGGGAAGCGATACGGGGCATGGCGCGACGACGGTGGGTGATAACGGCATGTTCATGGCCTACACCCATGTTGCCCATGACTGCGCCGTGGGAAACAACGTTACCTTCGCCAACAACGCTTCGCTCAGCGGCCATTGCGAGATTGGCGACCATGTCATCATCTCCGGCATGACGGCGGTGCATCAGTTCGTGCGCGTTGGCCATCATGCGTTTCTGGGCGGCATGTCGGCGATTGTCGGGGATGTCATTCCCTTCGGCATGGCGGTCGGCAACAGGGCCCATCTTCGGGGATTGAACGTCGTTGGAATAAAGCGCTCGGGTTTGGCTCGCAGCGAGTTGCTCGCCTTGCGCAAAGCCTACCGCATGATTTTCGACCGCAGCCACCCCGTCGCGGAAAATCTGGAACGGGTTCAGGCGACATTCACCGATTCGCCGGCCGTAGCGGACGTGGTTGATTTCATGACCAGCCGCGGAAAGCGCTATTTCACGGTAACCGCGCTCGGCGATGCCGATGACGGCCAAGCCGATGGAGACATCTGAGCAAGCAGGTCCGCCGCCGCTTTTGGCTGCGGATCGCGTCGCGGTCGTCGCCGGCAGCGGGATACTCCCCGAGGAAATCGCCGCAAAGCTGGCCGAGGCAGGCAAGCCCCCCCTTATTGTCGCCCTTGACGGCGAAACCAGTGACCGCTGGTACTCCCGATATGAACATGTCCTTCTCGGTATCGAGGAACTGCCCGATCTGATTTCCATTCTACAGGCGCGTCATGCTACTCATGTCGTGCTGGCCGGCGGCGTCGCTCGGCGCCCCGACCTTTGGAAAATTCGCAGGAATTTCAATCTCTTCCGGCTTCTGGCGCGCTTTGTCGTTCCCTTGGCTCGCGGAGACGACAATTTGTTGAAGGCGGTGATCAGCTACATAGAGAAACGTGGGATCAAGGTGGTGGGAGCCCATGAAATCGTGCCCGACCTGATGGCGGCGGAAGGCGCCTTGACCTCGTCCCAACCCGCCAGAAGGGACTGGCAGGATATCGAGGCGGCGCGCATGGCGGCACGTACTCTGGGTTCGCTGGATATAGGTCAGGCGGCTGTCGCCATTGGCGGCCGGGCGGTGGCCTTGGAAGATATCGACGGAACCGATGCGTTGCTCTCACGCGTCAAAGGCTTGAGAAGCCATGGTCGGCTCGCGGGCAAGAAGCGCGGCGTCCTCGTCAAATGCACCAAACCCGGCCAGGAATTGCGCGCGGACCTGCCGACCATCGGCCCGGCAACCATCGAGGCCGCGTATGCGGCAGAGCTGGCGGGTGTTGCTGTCGACGCCGGCCGCTCCTTCATCCTGGAGCAGAAGCAGACGATCGCCCGGGCTGATCAACTCGGCCTGTTCATCGTCGGTCTGCCGCCGGTGGAAAATTGATGGCGGAAGCGCGCGCCCTCAGGATCGGCATCATCGCCGGCGAAGAATTGGGCGATCTGCTCGGAGCCGATCTGGTGACGGCGCTGCGCGCCGCTTCCGGTCGTGAAATCGAACTTTTCGGCGTCGGCGGCAGGCACCTCCAATCGATGGGTCTCAAAACGCTGTTCGATCCGTCCGATATCGCCATCGTCGGCGTTACCGCGGTGGTACGCGATCTGCCGCGCATTGTCTTTCGCATCAATCAGGCGGCCCGCGCGATCGCCCGATATAATCCTGATTGCCTGATCACAATCGATGTACCCGGCTTCACGCTCCCGGTTGCCCGCAAGGTCCGCGCCGCCAACCCTTCCATTCCGATTGTCCACTATGTCTGCCCGAGCGTCTGGGCCTGGCGCGCCGGCAGGGCGCCCAGGATGCGGCCGAACATCGATCGCGTGCTTTGTCTTTTGCCCTTCGAGCCCAAGGCGCTTGAGCGGCTCGACGGTCCGCCGGGCGTATTCGTCGGACATCGACTCGCACGCGACCCCTGGATCGTAAGCGCCGCGCAAAACCAGCGTGAGCGCTCGGGTGCACGGCGGACGGACGGCGTGACGACGTTGCTCGTTCTGCCCGGCTCCCGGAAAAGCGAGGTGCGTGGCCTGCTGCCCGCCTTCGGCGAGACGGTTTCGATCCTGCGCGAACGGGGAAACAGCCTGCGGCTACTGCTGCCGACGGTGCCGCATGTGGAGGACTTGGTTCGTTCGCTGACGGAAAGCTGGCCGAACCAGCCGGAAATCATCCTGGACCCAGCGCGCAAATGGCAGGCGTTCGGCGAAGCCGATGTCGCTCTGGCGGCGTCCGGAACGGTTTCCCTCGAACTGGCGCTCGCCCGCGTGCCGTTCCTGGCCTGTTACAAGGTCGACCATGTGATGCGCATGTTCCAGCGCATGATAACGGTGTGGACCGCCTCCCTGCCCAATCTAATCGCCGATCACCCTGTCGTGCCGGAATATTACAATGAATTCGTGCGGCCGGGGACGTTGGCCCGCCGCATCGAGCAGCTTGCCGCTGTCTCGCTTGAACGCGCCGCGCAACTTGAAGGCTTCGACGATGTTTTCGAAGCACTCACAACAGCTAGACCCTCCGGCGAATTGGCAGCGGAAATTGTCCTGCAGGAAATCGAGAAACGGGGCGTTGTCGGCGCGTGACCAGTTCCACGGGAGCAGTTCCGGCAATCGGGACACAGATATGTTCGGCATGCGGGCGAGCACGTCCGCCAGCCAGGCCTGCGGGTCGATATCGTTCATCTTTGCCGTGACGATCAGGGAATACATGAAGGCGGCACGCTCGCCACCACGCTGGGAACCGGCAAATAGCCACGCCTTTCTCCCAAGAGCGATACCGCGCAGGGCACGTTCTGCGGCATTGTTCGAAAGACAAAGCCTGCCATCATCGAGGAACCGGGTGAAGGCCTCCCAGCGTCCCTCCTTCTCGAACATGTAGTTGATCGCCTTGGCGACAGGATTGTGCCTGGACATTTGCACGCGCTGAGCCGTGAACCAGTCGTGCAATTCCTCGACGAGCGGGCGCGCGTGCTGCTGTCGGGCTGCAAGCCGCTCCTCGGCGGACATCCCGTTTATGCCACGTTCGATATCGAACAGGGCATCGATGCGGGCCACGGCCTCAAGCGCGACAGGCGAGATCTCGTGAGCGGGTTTGCCCTTGCGCACGTTGCCGGCGATATCGGCCAGTTCGAAGAACTTGCGCCTCGCATGGCTCCAGCACAGGGCGCTGAGCACCGGCGCGGGGCTGCGGTCGGCACGATAGAGGTCGTTGTAGCCACCGTAGGCGTCGGCCTGCAGCGTACCCTGCCATCCGGTGAGATGCCGGTTGGGATGGATCTTCTCGCGATCGGCAGAGAAGTGGAAGAGTGCCGCGGGAGGCGAGCCGCCCGCGAAGGGACGGTCATCGCGAACGTAGGTCCACAGCCTTGCCTGCTTTGTTGCGCCCCGAGCCAGAAGCGGCACGGTGGTGTCATCCCCATGCAACCGTTCGGCGGCCATAACATGAGCGCGGATCAGATCATGGATCGGCTGCAGGGCGGTGGCGCAAGCCCCGACCTGATCGGCCAGCGTGGAAAGGCTGAGATCGACGCCTTCCCTGGCATAACGCTCGGCCTGACGGTTCAGGGGCTGATGCTGGCCGAACTTCTCAAAGAGGATCGTCGCCAGCAGGTTCGGTCCCGCCCACCCGCGCGGTGTGGCATGGAACGGCGCTGGCGGCTGCGAGATCTTCTCGCAATCCCGGCAGGTGAACTTCTCGCGCACCGTCTGGATCACCTTCCACCGGCGCGGGATCACCTCCAGCGTCTCGGTAATATCCTCGCCCATCTTCACGATCCGGAGCGAACCGCAACAACCGCAGGCCGAAGGAGCCTCGATGACCAGGCGCTCGCGCGGCAAGTGTTCCGGAAACGGTTTGCGCACCGGACGGCGGCGTTGGAAGGCGGAAACATTCGTGATCCTCGCTGCGGCGCGTTCCGCCGCGATCTCGGCTTCGGTGGCGTCGGCCTCGAGTTCTTCGAGTTCCAGTTCCATCTGGTCGATCAGCCGGGCGCGGCGCTCCGAACTCTGGCCGTACTGCTCCCGACGCATTTTGGCGATCTCGAGCTTGAGATGCCGGATCATCGCCTCGGAGGTGGTAACGACGGCACGCACCTGTGCGAGATCGGCCTCGGCGGAGGCGGCACGTGCTTCCGATGCCGCAAGCGCGGCACGCAATATGGCTATCTCCGAAGCAGCGTCATCCATGGCGGGAAGCTACCATGACGCATACGAAAAGCCCAACGAAAACAGAGGAATATAGCCGATCAACCGGCCTTCGAAGGTCGCTGTGTCCAGCGCGGATTGCGCCAGTCGATCCCTTCCAGAAGATAGCCCAGTTGCGCCGACGATACCGGCACGGCAGACCCGCTCTGGCTGACAGGCCAGATGAACTTTCCCGCCTCCAGCCGCTTCAAATAAAGTGACATGCCGACCCCGTCATGCCACAGGACCTTGATCAGATCGCCCTTGCGTCCTCGAAAGCAGAACACCTCGCCGCCATGTGGATCACGGCCGAGCCCTTCCTGCACCTTCAGCGCCAGGCTGTTCATGCCGCAGCGCATGTCCGTCACCCCGCCCGCGATCCAGACCTTCACCCGGGAAAGCTGAAATGAAAAGGCGCCGCTTTCGCGACGCCTTTTCGATCAACCTGAAAGCGGGTCAGCGCTTGGCGACCGGAACGTAGTCGCGTTGCGTCTCGCCGGTATATAGTTGCCTCGGCCGGCCGATTTTCTGGTGCGGATCCTCGATCATCTCCTTCCACTGTGCGATCCAGCCGACGGTGCGGGCGACGGCGAACAGGACGGTGAACATGGTGGTCGGGAATCCCAGCGCCTTCAGAGTGATGCCGGAATAGAAATCGACATTGGGGTAGAGCTTCTTCTCGATGAAGTATTCATCGGTCAGCGCGATCTTCTCCAGCTCCATGGCGATGTCGAGCAGCGGGTCGTCCTTGATGCCGAGTTCGCCGAGCACTTCATGCGCCGTTTTCTGCATGATCTTGGCGCGCGGATCGTAGTTCTTGTAGACGCGGTGCCCAAATCCCATCAATCGGAACGGGTCATCCTTGTCCTTGGCGCGCTCGATGAATTCCGGGATATGATCGACATGACCGATCTCGCTCAGCATGTTGAGCGCGGCCTCGTTGGCGCCGCCATGCGCCGGGCCCCACAGGCAGGCAATGCCCGCAGCGATACAGGCGAAGGGGTTGGCGCCCGAGGAACCGGCAAGACGGACCGTGGAGGTCGAGGCATTCTGCTCGTGATCGGCGTGCAGGATGAAGATCCGTTCCATGGCGCGGGCAAGGACGGGATTGACCTTGTATTCCTCGCACGGCACCGCAAAGCACATGTTGAGGAAATTGGCAGCGAAATTGAGCTCGTTCTGCGGATAAACGAAAGGCTGGCCGATATGGTATTTATAGGCCATCGCTGCGATTGTCGGCATTTTGGCGATCATTCGCAGGCTTGCGACCATGCGCTGGTGCGGATCCGAGATGTCCGTTGAATCGTGATAGAAGGCCGACATCGCGCCGACCACGCCGCACATGACGGCCATCGGGTGGGCGTCGCGGCGAAAGCCGGTGAAGAAGCGGTTCATCTGCTCATGCACCATCGTGTGGTGCGTCACGCGGAAGTCGAAATCCTCTTTCTGGGTCTTCGTCGGCAGTTCGCCGTAGAGCAGGAGGTAACAGACCTCCAGGAAATCGCCGTGCTCGGCGAGCTGGTCGATGGGGTAGCCACGGTGCAGGAGAATCCCCTGATCGCCGTCGATATAGGTGATTGCGGATTCGCAACTCGCCGTCGATGTGAAACCAGGATCGTAGGTAAAGGCTCCGGTATCCTTGTAGAGCGAGCCAATGTCGATGACGTCCGGTCCAACCGAGCCCTTCAGCACATTGAGTTCATGTGATTTGCCGCCGATGTCCAGTTTCACTTTCGATTCGGTCATCGCAATCTCCTTCTTCCTTTATTCATGCTCGAAAGCGCGATTAGTGCAGTGCAAAAAGCCTTGAGCTTGAAATATGCTTTTCTCCGCGCAATTCCAGATAAATGGGCAGGCGGCGGCGCAATGTTGCACCGCGAAAGCACGCTTTCAATGTGATTTTCGTCGAAGGTACGGTCTAATCGATTTGATCCCTAATGCGGGCCAGACTTTCTTCGCGTCCCAGAACATCAAGGACGTCGAAGACGCCCGGCGATGTGCTTTTTCCCGTCAAAGCCGCGCGAAGCGGCTGCGCCGCCTTGCCAAGTTTGAGGCCCGCCGACTCGGCGAAATCACGGACCGAAGCTTCGGTGGAAGCCGCGCTCCAATCCGACACCTTCTCCAATTCCGGCAGCAGCGAACGAAGCATCGCCCTGGCTTCCGCGTTGAGAATGGTCGACGCCTTCTCATCGAGTTGGAGGGGTCTTGCAGCAACAAGGAAATAAGCGCTGTCGGCAAGCTCGACCAATGTCCTGGCGCGTTCTTTCAAGCCGGGCATGGCCTTGAGCAGGCGCGCCTTCGCGGCATTGTCCAGTTTGTCGGCCATGGCTTTGCCATTGGGCAGATAAGGCAGCGATTCAAGGAGCGCAGCCAGGAGCTCGGCGTCGCCCATCTGTCGCATGTGAACAGCGTTGAGCGCTTCCAGCTTCTGGAAGTCGAAGCGCGCAGCGCCCTTGTTGACATCCTCAATCTGAAACCAGCGAACCATATCGTCTGTCGACATGATTTCATCGTCGCCATGGCTCCACCCAAGGCGGGCCAGATAATTGCGCAGGGCGACCGGCAGATATCCCATGGCGCGGTAGGCATCGACGCCAAGCGCGCCATGGCGCTTGGAAAGCTTGGCCCCGTCGGCGCCATGGATAAGCGGAATATGCGCCATGACCGGCAGGTCCCAGCCCATGGCGTCGTAAATGACGGTTTGGCGCGCCGCATTGGTCAAATGGTCGTCGCCTCGGATGATGGTGGTGACGCCCATGTCGTGATCGTCCACGACCACCGCGTGCATGTAGGTGGGATTGCCGTCGGAGCGTAAAATGATGAAATCGTCCAGATCCTTGTTGGGGAAGCGCACTTCGCCCTGAACCCGGTCATGCACGACCGTCTCGCCTTCCTTCGGCGCCTTGATCCGGATCGCGCCCTTGACGCCCTCCGGCGCCTCGGCGGGATCGCGGTCCCGCCAGCGCCCGTCATAGCGGGGAGGGCGGCCCTCGGCGCGCGCCTTTTCGCGCATCGCTTCCAGTTCCGCCTGCGACGCATAGCAGTAATAGGCCTTGTCGAGCCGAACCAGTTCCTCCGCCACCTCGCGATGACGGTCGGCCCGGCCATATTGGGAAATCGGTTCGCCATCCCACTCCAGGCCAAGCCAGGACAGCCCATCGAGGATCGCCGTGGTTGCTTCGTCCGTCGACCGCTCGCGGTCCGTGTCCTCGATCCGCAGAAGCATCTTGCCCCCATTGTGTCTGGCGTAGAGCCAGTTGAACAACGCCGTGCGGGCGCCGCCGATGTGCAGGAAGCCGGTAGGCGAGGGTGCAAATCGTGTGACGATCGAGGCAGGCATGGCGTTTCCGGAGAATGGCATGCGGGCCGATGGACTGGGCTCGGGCGCAGGCAATGGTGTTTGGACGACGTTCATGTAGCATAGGTTGGCAGGGGTGCAAGCATTTCGGCATGGGGAAGCCGGCATGAGGGGAAACGGCGGAGAAGCGGCAAGCGACGAGCGTTCGCATTTCGGCGTCGGCTCGGTCGACCCGCGCCCGGACACTCCCGAGCGCTCTTTTGCGCGCCATGATGGCGGCGTTCGGCCGGAACTCGACGAGGGGCGGAGCGGCCGTCGCTGGTGGCCACCCCCTATAAAATGGCGCTATGCGTCCGAATGGATCAGCGCGACAATCGGACAGGCGCTGGCCACGGAATGGGAACGCGGAACGGCGTTTCTCTTCCTGCCCGTATGTCTTTCGGCCGGCGCCCTGACCTATTTCGAGCTCGCCTGGGAGCCGTCTTTCATACCGCTGTTTTCCAGTGTGGCGGCCCTGGGTTTTTCGCTCTTCCTGGCGCGGCGAAGGGTGGCGTTGCGGCTGATGCTGATGGCTGCGCTTCTGGTCGTGGCCGGAGTGCTGGCGGCAAAGATCGAGACCTGGCATGCGGCGACCAAGGTGCTTGGCGCGGAGATCAGTACACGGATAATTGGCCGGGTCGCCGTGATCGAGCGGCAGCAAAGCGGCCGGGTGCGGCTGACGATCGATCTCGTTTCGACGACCCGGCCCAGGCTGCGCTACGCCCCGGACAGAATTCGCGTGACGGCCCGCAAGATACCGGAAGGCATGGAGCCGGGATCCGGCGTGAAGGGAGTGGTTCGCCTGCTGCCGCCGAATGGGCCGTTGCGGCCTTCGAGCTATGATTTTTCGTTCAGAAGCTATTTCGACGGTATCGGCTCCAGCGGCTTCTTTCTAACCAATCCGGAAGTCGCCGTGCTTTCCGTGGGGCCGTCGTTCAGGCAGCGCATTGCCGCTCATCTGGCGCGCTTGCGCGGCGAACTGGCCGATCGCGTGCGCGCCGATATTCCCGGGCCGGACGGCGAAATCGCCGCCGCTTTGCTGACCGGATTGAAGGCGGGCATACCCGATCGTATCAGCGAGGCTCTGCGCATAACGGGGCTGGCGCACGTGCTTTCGATTTCAGGTCTGCATATGGCGCTGGTCGCCGGTACGGTGATCCTCTTCCTGCGCTTTGGCTTCGGCCTTTTCCCGGGATTTTCTTCGCATCATCCCGTTCGCAAATATGCAGCCGGCGCGGCACTCGCCACCATCGCGTTCTATCTCGTCATATCGGGCGCCGGCGTCGCCACGCAGCGCAGTTTCATCATGCTCTCGGTCATGCTCGTCGCGGTCATGCTCGACCGCGCCGCCATAACCATGCGCAATTTCGCGCTCGCCGCGCTTGCCGTTATCGCCACGGCGCCGCATGAGATAACCGGCCCAAGCTTCCAGATGTCGTTTGCCGCGACAGCGGCCCTGATCGGCGCCTATGCGGCATGGGGCGAATGGCGGAAAAGCGGTCAAAGGCGAGGAAACCCCGAGACGAATTCGCACGTTCGCCAGGGCGCCGCCGCCGCGATACGTCATGTTGCCGGGTTGGCCTCTACGTCGCTTATCGCCGGTACGGCGACGGCAATATTCGCGGCATGGCATTTCCAGCGCGTATCTCCCCTCGGGCTTGTTGCCAATCTGGCGACCATGCCGATCATTTCACTGGCCGTCATGCCTTGCATGGTATTGGGACTGGTATTGATGCCCTTCGGGCTTGATGGGGCTGCCTTCGCGATCATGGGGAAGGGCATCGCGCTTTTCACCACGATCGCAATCGCGTTGTCGAAGCATTCGCCCTTTGACGCCATCGGCGCCATACCGGGAGCGGCCGTCATCGTACTGACGGCGGCTCTGGTTATCTTGACGTTGCTGACCACATGGCTGCGGTTGGCCGCGCTTCCGCTGATCGCCATCGGCGTGGTCCTGCTCGTGCGCCGACCCGCGCCAGACGTCTTCATCTCCGAGGATGCGCGTTTGGTGGCGCTCAAGCTTTCCGATGGGCGGGTAACGGTCAATCGCGACCGCCCAAACGCCTTCACCATGGAAGACTGGTCGCGGGCCATGATGGCGTCGGCGATCGTTAAGCCCGGAAAGCCGAGGCCGACAGCCATGCCGTCGACCGCTCCGGAAGTGCCGTTTGCCTGCACACAAACCCTTTGCATCGCCTGGAACAGGCGAGGGATGGTCGTCGCTCACGTCAAAACCGCCGCAACCGCGCTAATAGCATGTCGGGTCGCCGACCTGATCGTCATCGACGATGCCACCGCACATGATCCGTGCCAGGCCGATGGCCCGGCCGTCGTCACCAAACGCGACCTTGCGCGCAAGGGCGCGGCATCTGTTACCTTCAAGGCGACAGCGAAAGGCTTTTCTCCGCAAATCCAATACTCGGTCGAGCAACCCTATCGGCCATGGCACGCCCAAAGGGCCTATTCGCGCGAAGCCCGCGGCCTGCCGCCCTACAGACGCAAGAAACATCGTTCACGGCGAGCAAGCGAGTAGCCGCATTGAAGCCAAACCCCGCCGGGCACCATCTCAATACCGCCGGATCAGTCCGACCAGCTTGCCCTGTACCTTGATACGGTCAGGTCCGAAAATGCGTGTCTCATAAGCCGGATTGGCGGCCTCGAGCGCAATCGACGCGCCCTTGCGGCGAAAGCGCTTGAGCGTGGCTTCCTCCTCGTCGACAAGGGCGACAATGATCTCGCCTGGATTGGCGGTGTCGGCGTTTCGAATGATCACCGTATCGCCATCGAAAATACCGGCCTCGATCATCGAGTCGCCCCTGACCTCCAGCGCATAATGGTCGCCGCCCGAAAGCATTTCCGGCGGCACCGCGATCGAATGGGTTTGCTGCTGGATGGCTTCGATCGGCACGCCGGCAGCGATGCGTCCCATAACCGGCACGGAGACGCCGGCGCTTGCGTCATCGTCATTGCTCGCCATGGGCGTGCGGGCCCGCTCGGCCGACCTGCGGCCAAGGCTGCCCTCGATAACGCTGGGCGAAAATCTTTTTGCCGCGTTGAGACCCGGGGCGATGGAATTGGGCAGCCGCAAAACCTCCAGCGCCCGGGCGCGATTGGGAAGCCGCCGGATGAAGCCCCTCTCCTCCAAAGCCGTTATGAGCCGGTGGATGCCCGATTTCGATGCCAGGTCGAGCGCGTCCTTCATTTCATCAAAGGACGGCGGAATGCCCGTTTCCTTCAACCGCTCATGGATAAACATGAGCAGTTCATGCTGTTTGCGTGTGAGCATCGCGATTTCCCCGGAATCAGCGTTATAAACAAAACCAGAACAAACACTATCTGTTCTAGTTGTGTTCCGCAACCGCTTAAATTTCGGTGAATTCGATTAGACGGCGGCGACGTCGGGGGGCATCAAGGGGTCTACACAAACGAAAGAAATTTGTTGTGCGGAGGCGGCGTGGAAATCGCCGCCCCTTCTGCTTCATACCTTACGCGCTATCGTTGCAAAGACAGGACTACTGCATGCGAATGATGCGGCAAAGATCGACCAGATTATCGTCATAACTATCCTGGTTTCGCAGGATGCCGACGCAACGGCGCTTGTAGCGACGCAATTCCGACGACGACATGCTCGCCACGCTGGCCGTCATGCTTGGGGAAGTGGTTCCCGGACCCGTTCCGGTTCCCATCCCTGGGCCGGTTCCAGGACCAGTTCCAGGTCCGACTCCAACGCCAACGCCTACGCCGACACCGCCGACACCGACTCCAACGCCCGCGTTGACACCATTACCGGCTCCGAGAGAAGCTCCAGCGCCGGCGTTCACCCCGCCAGCACCGCCGAGAGACGCGCCAACTCCGGCATTGACACCGTTACCGCTACCGAGAGAGGCCCCGGCGCCTGCATTGACGCCGCCCTGGCCGCCGAGGGACGCTCCGACACCAGCGCTTACGCCGTTCCCGCTGCCAAGCGAGGCTCCGGCGCCCGCGTTGGCGCTGCCGAGTGAGGCGCCGACACCAGCGCTTACGCCGTGACCGCTGCCGAGGCCCAGTCCGGCGCCAACGCCCAAGCTTCCGACGCCCACGCCAACGCCTACACCGACGCCATGTCCATTCCCGCCGCCGCCGGCTGCGCCAGAACCAGAGTTACCGTTGCCTTGACCGCCGCTTTCCTGTGCAGCAGCCGCTCCGCACATCAAAAGGCCGATGGCGGCGCTCTTAAGCAATAATCCTGTCATTCCTCCACTGATACGCATGATACTATCCTTTTTGTTGCCTCATTTGGAACAAGCGGGAGCTATCTAGTCGGTCGTGAACAACCTGCAACTGCCTGCGCTGGTTGGGGTTTTCGGCGGTTTCAAGTATTCGCTTTCGCAAGGGTTTAGGCCTTTGGCGCGCAAAAGCTTGTGATTTCGTCGAGCTCCCGGATTTGAGGTTTTCGGCATCTGAGAAGTGTGATTCTCTCCTCGGGTTGAAACCGTGGAGGGCCCGATGCGTCCGAAGCTGCCGTCAAAGACCCGCAATGAAGACCTGTTCCGCTCTCGGCTGGATGCGATTGTGGATGGTCGCCACGAACTGGTCCGGCTGGCCGGGCTGATCGACTGGGACCGCTTCGACGCGGCGTTTGGCGGGCTCTATGTGGACAAGACAGGGCGGCCGGGATTGCCGACACGGCTGATGGCCGGGCTGCATCTGCTTCAGCACGCCAAGGGCCTGTCCGACGATGCGGTCTGCGCCCAGTGGCTGGAAAACCCCTATTTCCAGGTCTTCTGCGGCGAAACCTATTTCCAGCACAAGCTGCCGCTGGACCGCTCATCCATGACGCGCTGGCGGCGCCGGATTGGCCAGAACAAGCTGGAGGAATTGTTGGCCGAGACCCTCACGGCAGCCCAGAAGGCCAAGGCGGTGGATGCTGGCAAGTTTGAACGCATAACCATCGATACGACCGCCCAGACCAAGGCCGTGGCGCACCCGACCGACAGTGGCCTGCTGCTGCGTGCGGTGGAATGGTTGAACCGTTTCGCCAGGCAACATGGCCTGGTGCTTCGTCAATCCTTCGTGCGGCTGGCGAGCCGCGCCCGACGCGAGGTCTCACGGCTGATCCACACCCGTGGCCACAAGCAGGCGCTGCGTGAAGTCCGCCGTATGCGCACCTTTGTCGGCCGGCTCTATCGCGACATCGGCCGCAAGATTGCCGGTCGGCCGGATCTCGAGGCGGCCTTTCGGCCGGTCGCCGAACCGATCACCCGGCTGCTCGCACAGAAGACCGGCGACCCCAACAAGCTCTATGCCCTGCATGCTCCGGAGGTGGAGTGCATCGCCAAGGGCAAGGCTCGCACTCGTTATGAGTTTGGGGTCAAGGCGTCCTTCGCGGTCACCAACGCCCGCGCCAGGGGCGGACAGTTCATCGTCGGCGCCCAAGCCTGCCCCGGTTTGCCCTATGATGGCCATACCCTACAAAGCCAGATCACCCAGGTTGAACGCCTCACCGGCGTCACGGTCGAGCGCGCCTACGTTGACCGTGGCTATCGTGGGCACCGCCTGGCCACACCGCAGGTTTACCTGTCCAACACCCGCGGTATCGCCTCGCCGACCGTTAAGCGCGAACTCAGACGGCGGAGCGCCGTCGAACCAATCATCGGACACACCAAGGCCGACGGGAAACTGGAACGTCATTGGCTGAAGGGCGCCCAGGGCGACGCCATCAACGTCATCCTCGTCGCCGCCGGACACAACATCCGCCTGCTCCTGGCATGGCTGAGAGTTTTTTGCGCCTTGATCCTGGCCACGCTCAGCGCTACCGTAGCGCGGACCTCGATCACAAACGCTCGACCGACGTTCGACTAAACTCACAATCCGCCAAGATCGCGTTCTTCACGGCCGACGAGCTGCAGCCGTTCGAGATCGGGGATGAGCGTCGGTCCAGCCGGTTTCCATCCAAGCTTCTGCCGGGTCTGCGCGCTGGACGCCGGCATGTCCTGGCCTGCGAACATGGCGAGCCAGCCGAAATAGTTCCCCGCCTCTTCCGGGGCGATGGATTTGACCGGCAGTTCCAGCTGTCGGCCGATGGCTTCGGCAATTTCGCGCATCGACACGCCTTCCTCCGCAAC
>CAVVZH010000008.1:0-290896 GCA_963752795.1 uncultured Alphaproteobacteria bacterium | reverse complement strand
TCGGGGTAAGGAGATAGATCGGAAAAAAGCCAAGCGGGAGCAAAAACGGAAGGATCCGCCGCACTTTAAATGAATGGTCAGAATTGGCTGCTTGCGGGTTTGCAGCGTTCAGGCAGACCGCCGACGAAAGCGGACACCGCGTAAATGGCCAGCCGACGGCTCAATTTGATCGCCATACCGAAATCAGGCCTGCGCTAGCTCAATTCTTCGAGAAATGGGCGTAATGTGCTGACTGTGGCGAATGTGTGCCGACGAAAAGAATCCCGCACATTCCTGCTGCACAACACAGCCTTGGCATTCGGGCATGTACTCGTTTTTCCAGTCGCTGATAGACTGACGCGCATAGCGCCATATGCGTCGATCGGTTGTGCAAAGCTGATGATTGTAGACCGAAACATTAATATGTGATCCGCTAGGCACTGTACGGCTTCGACAAGCTGTTCCTGATATTCGACTGGATCGATCCATAACAAGTCGAGATTTGCCCTGGTAAAACCAGTTATCTCCAATCCCATGAAAACGACCTGATCAACGAAGGTCAAATTTCTCGCAATGAACCGAGCAAGTTGCGGCAGACGGTCGAATGTTTGCTTGTGAATGACAACTCTGATTTCGACCTGAACATCGGCACTCTTCAGGTTCAGGATACCTCGCACGGTTTCATCAAATGCACCGTGCGACTGGACGACATAATCATGAACGTCGGCGAGGTCGGAATAGATCGGGATTCCGAACATCAAGTCGTGATGATCGACGCCAGCAATTTGACGCACGTATTCGCGGTCCGTAAATGCCCGGCCGTTCGAAAGGATATGGAGAGGGTGTTTGGAAGAAAGGACTCGGATTGCCGGATTAGACGGACCAACTTTTCACCCAATAACGTCGGCTCACCGCCTGTGAAATTAATAGCAGGTGCCTTTGGATCGACGAGCTCCAAAGCGTCCATGATGTCCTGGAAAATCCAGTCGTCTTGAACATTCCGAGGCGGCTGAGAGCACATCAAGCAATAGTGGTTACAGCGCTCAGTGAGCAGGAATCGATTGTGACGCGCCGATTTTTGGTAGAGAAGCGATATTGCGCCGCGAGCCGGGTCGAGACGGATGACATCTCCGTCGCCCAAATAGTCAAAGGCGCTTGGCAGCCACATAGTCGCACCTTTGCCTGGCAGCGTTACCTCAGACTCGTGCGGCTCTCCGAGCATGAGATACCAAGCGAAACCTTCGGGAAGGCTTCCGCCACGAGATAGGTAGGCTTCGCCTTTGCGGATTGGCATCGGCCTTTGGGCGTCGGTGCAGAGACGAACGATGCGAGGCCGATCCAAGCCGTCGTCGACATGGACTGCAAGTCCGGCGCTGCGTCGCATCAACATCAGTTATTCGCCCATTGACGGAATAATCGGCTCGTCTCAGGATTGGCTTCCATGCGCGAAATCAGATCGCGAAATATCGCCATGTTCCTCCTTGTTGATTTCCGCTGAGAGCTGACCCGGGATTTTCGCCGAGAAGTGACCCGCCTTTATGTATGTTTCGGGTCTCAGGGTTTGGTCAAGGGCGCGGCTTTCTCCTTCTTGCTGTTTGTGGTTTGGGCGGAACTGTTCTTGAAGCGGAAGCTGTCGTTTCCAGTCTCCAGGATGTGGCAGTGATGGGTAAGCCGGTCGAGCAGCGCCGTGGTCATCTTGGCGTCGCCGAAGACGGTTGCCCATTCGCTGAAGCTTAGGTTGGTGGTGATGACGACGCTGGTGCGTTCGTAGAGCGTGCTCAGCAGATGGAACAGCAGCGCGCCGCCTGAGGCACTGAACGGCAGGTATCCGAGTTCATCGAGGATGACGAGATCGGAATGGGCGAGCCGGTTGGCGATCTGGCCAGCCTTTCCCTGGGCCTTCTCCTGCTCGAGCGCGTTGACGAGTTCAACGGTTGAGAAGAAGCGCACGCGCTTGCGATGATGCTCGACCGCCTGCACGCCGAGGGCGGTGGCGATGTGGGTCTTTCCGGTGCCGGGGCCGCCGACGAGCACGACGTTGTTGGCATCGTCCATGAACTCACAGCGATGGAGCTGCCGCACGAGGGCCTCGTTGACCTCGCTGCTGGCGAAGTCGAAGCCGGCCAGGTCGCGATAGACGGGGAAGCGGGCAGCCTTGAGCTGATAGGCCACGGACCTGACCTCCCGCTCGGCCGTCTCGGCCTTCAGCAGTTGCGACAGGATCGGGATGGCGGCCTCGAAGGCGGGAGATCCCTGTTCGGTGAGGTCGGCGACGGCCTGCGCCATGCCATGCATCTTCAGGCTCCTGAGCATGATGACGATGGCGCCGCTGGCGGGATCATGACGCATGGCGCACCTCCCGAACTTGGCGGAGCGCATCGTAGCGTTCGACATTGGCCTGCGGCTCCTTGGCCAGGCTCAGCGCCTGCGGCGCATCCACGACTGGCGTCGCGACCGGCTTGCCGTCGACCAGCCTGTGCAGGAGATTGAGGATATGGACCTTGGTCGGGACGCCGGCCTCCAGCGCCATCTCCACTGCCGCCAGCACGGCCTGTTCGTCATGCTGCAGGACAAGCGACAGGATCTCGGCCATCTCCCGGTCGCCGCCGGGACGCTTGAGCAGATGCTGCTGTAGCCGCTTGAAGCCATCGGGCAGTTCGGCAAAGGGAGCCCCGTTGCGCAAGGCTCCGGGCTTGCGCTGGATGACCGCCAGATAATGGCGCCAGTCATAGATGGTCTGGCCAAGGCGGTCGTGTGACCGCTCGATGATGCGGCGGTGCTCACAGATGAGCTGCCCTTCGGCGGCAATTACGACCCGCTCCGGATAAACCCGGAGGCTGACGGGTCGGTTGGCGAACGACGCCGGCACGCTGTAGCGATTGCGTTCCAGATGGACCAGGCAGGTCGGAGAGACCCGCTTGGTGTATTCGACGAAGCCGTCGAAGAGCCGAGGCACCGGCATCAGGAACCGGGCTTCCTCGACCCGGATATCGTCGATCGTTCCGGGTCGCACGCCGTGGGGAATCTGTTGCCACAGTTCCCGGCATCGCTGCTCCAGCCAGTCGTTCAGCGCCTCCAGCGATGGAAAGCGCGGCATCGGCTGCCATAACCGGTGGCGGGAATCCTGGACGTTCTTCTCGACCTGGCCCTTCTCCCAGCCCGAGGCCGGATTGCAGAACTCGGCTTCGTAGAGGTAGTGGCTGGCCATGGCTGAGAAGCGGGCGTTGACCTGTCGTTCCTTGCCGCGTCCGACCCTGTCGACCGCGGTGCGCATGTTGTCGTAGATGCCGCGCCGGGGAACGCCGCCCAGGACCCGGAAGGCGTGGTTATGGGCATCAAACAGCATCTCGTGGGTTTGCAGCGGATAGGCCCGCACGATGAATGCCCGGCTGTAGCTGAGCTTGGTATGGGCCACCTGCAGCTTGGTCCGCTCGCCGCCGATGATCGCCCAGTCCTCCGACCAGTCGAACTGGAACGCCTCTCCGGGTTCGAACGCCAATGGCACGAAGGTGCCGCGCCCGCTCGTTTGCATCTCGCGTTGACGATCCGCTTTCCAGGCACGGGCAAAGGCGGCGACACGGCCGTAAGAGCCCTCGTAGCCGAGGCTCATCAGGTCCGCGTGCAACTGCTTGATCGTGTGCTTCTGCTTGCGAGGCTTGTTCGCCTCCGTCCTCAGCCACGCCGCCAGCCGCTCCGCATAAATATCCAGTTTGCTCGGCCGATCCGGAACCTTGAAGCGAGGCTCCACCTCACCCGATCGCAGGTATTTGCGGATCGTGTTCCGCGACAGTCCCGTGCGGCGCGAGATCTCCCGGATCGAAAGTTCGTCCCGCAAATGCCAGCGTCGGATAACGCTCAGTAACGCCATGTCTATCACTCCAAAATCCCCCGCGCTCATCAAGCAGGGGCGGGTTCAAACATGGGTCACTTCTCGATGGAAAAATCCCTCAATCCTGGGTCAGCTCTCGGTGGAAATCAACACCCTGGCGTCGGGGTGGAAGCATTTTGCCTAGGTGCTGGACCCAGCAGCGCGGAGAGTTAAAAAGCGTTGCAAAAGCAATGGGAATGTTAGCAAAACGATGCACAATGAAATTGATATAAAAGTCGCATTAAAATATGCCTAAGGAATTGAAAACATTGGGAGAAAAGAGTGGCTGGGAACGAAGACGCGCCAAAGCTAGCGGACTACAAGTTCGTCATCGCCGATGACCATCCGCTGTTCCGCGGAGCCTTGCGCCAGGCGTTGTCGGGAACAGGCGATGCCTTGCGATCCTCGAAGCCGGCGACTTTGATGCAGCCAAAGCGGACCGCGGACAATGACGATCTCGATCTCGTGCTGCTCGATCTGACCATGCCGGGCGCCAGCGGCCTGTCGGGGATCGTCGCGCTCCGCGCTGCAGCCGCCGTCCCCGTCGTCGTCGTCTCGGCGAACGACGATCCTGTGACGATCCGCCGGGCGCTCGATCTCGGTGCCTCGGGCTTCATCTCGAAGTCGGCGCGCATCGAGGATATCAAGGCCGCGGTTCGAGGCCGTGCTCTGGCCGGCGACATCGCGGCCCCGAAGGAAATCGATCTCGGCAGCGAGATCGATGCCGGAGATCGCCGATCTCATCCAGCGCATCCAGACACTTGACGCCGCAGCAGGCGCGCGTGCTGGGCATGCTGGCGGAAGGGCTGCTCAACAAGCAGATCGCCTATGAGCTCGATGTCTCGGAAGCGACGGTCAAGGCGCATGTCTCGGCCGTATCTGCAGAAGCTCGGCGTCGACAGCCGCACCCAGGCGGTCATCCGCCTCTCGAAGATCGGCGCGAGACGCGCAGCCGATCGGCTAGCAGGACCGGCCGACGGCGCTCGCAACGGATCCTTCTATTCCGCCGCCGCGGCGAGATGGCGGTAACGTGACAGGACGGCGCGCAGCGCCGCCGGCTTGAGCGGCTTGTTGAGGACGAGCATGTCCGGCCGCGTCGGCCGCGTCGCGCAGCTCCGCCGAACGGTCGGCCGTGATCAGCGATGGCCGGAATGTCCGCTCCAAGCGCGAGCGCAGACGATGGCGATCATGTCGAGCCCGTCCTCTCCGTCGAGGTGGTAGTCGGCCAGGATGATGTCGGCGGCGTGAACAGCGCGCGTCAGCAGATCGCGCTGAGCTCTTCGCCAACACGCGCCTTGGCACCGTGGCAGCCCCAGCCGCCGAAGCAGCGTCGCATGCCCGACAGGATGTTCTCGTCGTTGTCGATGCAGAGCGACGCGACAGCCCGCGAGCGAGCCCGGGCTGGTGGCCGGCACGTCGCCGCCGTTCGCGCCGACGCGGTGACGGCTGTGGGACCGTCGGATGGCAGATGACCGAGAACACGCGTTCCCTTGCCGAGCGTGGAATTCGGATTGATGGGCAGAGGCAGCACGCGCGCGATACGGTCGACGATGGAGAGTCCGAGGCCGAGCCCTTCGGCCTCGCTGCACGCCCTCTTCGAGCCGCGTGAATTCCCGGAAGACGCGTGCGCAGCTTCTTCGGCGGAATGCCGATGCCCGGTGTCGACCACCTGCAGTTCGACCGTGATCGCCGCGTCGACGTGACGCCGACGAGCACGCCGCCGGAGCGGGTGTACTTGATCGCGTTGGAGACGAGGTTCTGGACCAGCCGGCGCAGCAGATTGCGGTCCGTCTTCACGACCAGCGACGAAGGCACGACGCGCAGGCGCAGCTTCTTCGCACGTGCCATCGGCGTGAAGTCCGTCGCCGACCTGCTGCAGCAGACCGTCGAGACGGAAGGCCGCTCGGATTGCGGCTTCATCGCGCCGGCGTCGAGGCGCGAGATGTCGAGCACGGCGCCGAGGATGTTCTCCACCGATTCGAGCGAGGAATCGATATTGCCGACGCAGCTCGCGGTCGGCGCTGTCGCCGAGCCGCTCCATCAGCGAGGAGGAGTAGAGCCGCGCCGCGTTGAGCGGCTGCAGGATGTCGTGGCCGGCGCGCCGCCAGGAAGCGCGTCTTGCCGAGATTGGCTTCCTCGGCCGGGCGCCTGCGCGCTGCGCCAGCTCGCGTTGACGCGTGTCAGCTCCGCGGTCCGGTCGGCGACGCGCTGCTCCAGCGTCTCGTTGGCCCGCTTGAGGCCATGTCGGCCTCGCACGCGCGCCGGTGATGTCGGTATAGGTCGCGACGATGCCGCCGTCGGGCATCGGGTTGGAGCGGATCTCGATGATGCGGCCGCTGGTCCTGATCTCGATCTGCCAGGGTTCGCCGAATGTGGTCAGCCGCTCGATCGATCTCGGCGTCTCGATCGGCCGGTGCGATATCGCCGCGCTCGGCCAGATGGCGCAGGATCTCGGTCCAGCGAAATGCCGACCTGGCCGAATTCCGTCGGGCAGGTCGAGAAGCTGCCGGAACTGCCTGTTCCAGCAGGTCAGCCGCAAGTCCTCTGTCGAAGACGGTGATGCCCTGTTCCATCTGGTCGAGGGCGATCTGCAGCAGGTCGCGATTGTGCTGCAGCGCGTCGGACGCGTCGTCGAGCAGCCGCAGGCGTCTTGCGCGCCGAACTGTCGTTGCGCTGGAAGAGGAGCGAAAGGATGAGCCGCGCCGAGGAGGAGCCGACGGCGCTGGCCAGGAGCTGTTCGGCAAAGCGGATGATCCGACATGTCGGCCGGCATGCGCCGTCGAGCAGCCTGCGCGCTTCGCGGGTTTCGAAGGTCTGGAATGACCGCTCGGTCCGCTCCGCGCCGAGATAGCGCGAGATCGTGTCCTTCAGTTCGTCGACCGTGACCGCCGTCCGGAAGCGCCGGAGCTGGGCATCGGCGCCGACGTCGCGCGGCACGAAGATCGTCGCCTGGATCCGCTCGATCGGCGTCGCGCGCCGCGACAGCGAGCCGAAGCACATAGAACGTGCGTTGATGGCGAGGCTCCAGAAGACGCCGTGGTTGAGACGGTTCAGCGATGCAGGCCGAAAAGCGCCTGCGGCTTGAGCGCGCGAGGCCGAAGGGCCCGTCGCGCAGGATCGCCGTATCCGGTACGGCCAGCGTCGGGAGAAGCAGCGTGTAGGCCCAGACCAGAATCCCGGCGACATGCCGAGCATCGCGCCGCGGGCGTTGGCGCCCCGCCAGATGAGGCCGCCGAAGAAGGCCGGCGCGAACTGCGCGATGGCCGCGAAGGACAGCAGGCCGATCGAGGCGAGCGGCATGTCGTTGGCGCCTGCCGCGGTAATAGAGGAAGCCGGCGAACAGAATGAAGAAGATCGCCGCGCGGCGGATGTTGAGGATGATGCTCGACAAGTCGCTCGCTGTCGCCGAGCTCGGATCTGCCGCAGACGCGCCAGGAAGAGCGGGATGACCAGATCGTTGGAGATCATGATCGACAGCGCCACGCTGGCGACGATCACCATGGCGGTCGCCGCCGACAGGCCGCCGATGAAGGCGATCAGGCGAGCGAGTCGCTGCCGATCGACAGCGGCAACGCGAGGACGTAAAGATCGGCGCTGGTGCGCCGATCCGATATGCAGCACGCCGGCGAAGGCGATCGGCATGACGAATATATTGATCGCGCACGAGATAGAGCGGGAACAGCCAGGCGGCCGTGCGCAGCTCGTTCTCGGCCGCGATTTTCGACGATCGTCACGTGGAACTGGCGCGGCAGCATGATGATGGCGGCGGCGCTCAGGCTTGTCAGCACCACCCAGGTCGTCGAGCGAGGTCCGGTGCTCAGTCGCCGCCTGCACCATCGCTTGCGTTGAGCGCATCGCGCAGCAGGTCGGCCGGACGGCCGAACAGAAAGAAGGTGACCGTCACGCCGACGGCGAGGAAGGCGGCAAGCTTGACGACCGATTCCACCGCCACCGCCAGCACCAGGCCGTCCTGGTGCTCGGTCGCATCGGCATGGCGCGTGCCGAACAGCACGGCGAAGACGCGCAAGCAGCAGGCCACGAGAAAGCGAGACGTCGCCGAGCGGAACCGTCGCCCGCCACCGCCGAGGATAGTAATGCGCGACCATCAGAGCTGACCGAGCCGGAGATCGCCTTGCAACTGCAGCGCGATATAGGGGACGGTGCCGACCGTGGCGATGATCGTGGCGATCGAGGCGACGGCGAAGCTCTTGCCGTAGCGGGCGGCGAGAAAATCGGCGATCGACGTGATTTTCTCCGCCTTGGCCAGCCGCACGATGCCGCTTGAGCAGCGGAAAGCCGAAAACGAAGACGAGGATCGGGCCGATATAGATCGCCAGGAAGTCGAAGTCCGCGCTCGGCGGCCAGGCCGACCGAGCCGAAAAATGTCCATGACGTGCAGTAGATGGCGAGGCTGAGCGCATAGATATAGGGACGCGCGGCCGGTGGGCCGTTGCGCTCGGCCGGCCGGTCGCCGACGCTCGCCACGACAAACAGCAGCGTCACATAGGCGATCGCCGCCAGGAAGATGAACCAGCCATGCACGCCGGAAATTCCTCCCGAAATCGGCCCGCGTTTTCTCAATGGGTAGAGCAGCTTGCCGGACAAGTCCAGAATCGGGCGTTAGCGAACAATGGCCGACCGCATCCGCAAGCCGGTCGGCGCCGATGGACTCGACGTCCCGAATCGAACCAGCCTGAACCGCGCGAGGCACTCGACTTTTTTCCTGCTGACCTTTGCCGCCGTTTTGGTAGATTGTCTCGCGGCTGGGTTGAGATTGGCCGGAAAGCACCTGATGCAGGCCAATGCGGCAGCCAAGGAGGGACGAATGATTAAGGAATTCCAGGAATTCATCGCCAAGGGCAACGTCATGGATCTGGCGGTCGGCGTCATCATCGGCGGCGCCTTCGGTCTGATCGTGAAATCGTTGACCGACGACATCATCATGCCGATCGTCGGCGCCATTTTCGGCGGCTTCGACTTCTCCAACTATTTCTTCCCGCTGACATCGGGCGTGACCGCCGCCACGCTTGGCCGAGGCCAGGAAACAAGGGGCCGTCTTCGCCTACGGCAATTTCATCACCGTCGTCATCAATTTCCTCATCCTGGCCTGGATCATCTTCATGATGGTCAAGGCGGTGAATACCATGCGCCGCCGGCTTGAGAAGCCGACTGCCCCCGCTCCCGACGCGCCGCCTCCGGCCGATGTGAAGCTGCTCACCGAAATCCGCGACCTCCTCGCCCACCGCGCCTGATCGCTCGCACCTTTCCAGACGCCCCGGCCGCATCGCCGGGGCGTTGTTTGTTTGCCGGAGACGGCGGCCCGCCAGGGCGCCCTTGAGAGTATGTTCCATGAATCTCGTTGAACATTTGCGGGCCGAGGCCCGTCTTGCGCCCGATAGCGGCATCGTCGCGGTCGCCAATCGCGGCCGGGGAAAGGAAGGCGTCATCCCGCTCTGGGCGGGAGAAGGCGATCTGCCGACGCCGGCTTTCATTGTTGACGCGGCAAAGCGGGCGTTGAACGCCGGCGAGACGTTCTACACCTGGCAGCGCGGCATTCCCGAACTTCGCGAGGCGATTGCCGGTTTCTATGGCCGTCATTTCGGCAGGAAGTTTTCAGCCGACGAGTTCCTGGTTACCGGCGGCGGCATGCAGGCCATCCAGCTTTCGCTGCAGGCGACGGCCGGCGCCGGGGACGAGGTCTTGTACCTCGCGCCCGCCTGGCCGAATTTTCCCGGAGCCGCGGGTGTTGCTGGCGCCAGGGCCATACCGGTGCGCCTCGACTATTCCGATAATGGCTGGTCCTGCGATGTCGGCAAGCTCGAAGCGGCGGTCACCTCCCGTACCAGGGCGATTTTCGTCAACAGCCCGGCCAATCCCGACCGGCTGGACCGCTGATCGGGAAACGCTGCGGGCGATCCTCGACCTTGCCCGGCGCAAGAACCTCTGGATCATCGCCGACGAGATCTATTCGCTGTTCCACTATGGCGGCGAGCGGGCGGCGTCCTTTCTCGACATCATGGCGGAAGAGGATCGCATTCTGTTCGTCAACACGTTCTCAAAGAACTGGGCGATGACCGGCTGGCGCATCGGCTGGCTCAAGGTTCATCCCTCGCTGCGTCCCGTCTTCGAGAATCTCATCCAGTATTCCACCTCCGGCACGGCGCAGTTCATGCAGCGCGGAGCGGTCGCGGCTCTCGAACAGGGTGACGCCTTCCTGTTCGAGCAGGTCGAGCGCGCCCGCAAGGCGCGGGATATCGTCTGTCGTATTCTGAAGGAGACGGACAGGGTCCGTTTCGATGTTCCGGCAGGTGCCTTTTACCTGTTCTTTTCGGTCGATGGCGTCACGGATTCGCGCGAGGCAGCCTTTCGCATCCTCGACGAGGCCAATGTGGCGCTGGCCCCCGGAACGGCCTTTGGCGACGGCGGCGAAGCCTTCTTTCGGCTATGTTTCCACCGCCGCCTGGATCAGGTCGAGGAAGCCGCCCACCGCCTGGCGAAATGGATCATGGCGCTTTGATCCGAGACTAGCCGCCGGATTTTGAAACGACGAGCGGCACGATCCGGTCGGACCGTGCAATGTCGCGCTGCGCCGGCTCGACGAACGGAATGCCGAGCGTCCGCCAGGTTTCCAGAAGCGCGTCGCCGCAATCCGTCGATCAGCTCGTCGGTGTGGAACGGGGTCGGCGTAATTCTCAGCCGCTCCGTGCCCCGGGGTACGGTCGGGTAATTGATGGGCTGGATGTAGATGCCATGGCGGTCGAGCAACCGGTCGCTGGCTTTCTTGCACAATTCCGGATCTCCGACGGCCACCGGAACGATATGCGTTTCCGATGGCATGACGGGCAGGCCCGCCGCCGACAATGCATCCTTGGTGCGCTGCGCCTGCCGCTGCTGTGCGGCACGCTCGTCCTGCGAATTCTTCAGGTGCCGAATCGAGGCGGTCGCAGCGGCTGCGATCGCCGGCGGCAGCGCGGTGGTGAAGATGAAGCCGGGCGCGTAGGAGCGCACGGCGTCGACCATGGCGCGTGTGCCGGTGATGTAGCCGCCGAGCGTGCCAAATGCCTTGGCAAGCGTTCCTTCGATGATGTCGATGCGGTGGGCCGACCCCTCGCGTTCGGTTATGCCGCCGCCGCGCGCGCCATACATGCCGACCGCATGGACCTCGTCGATATAGGTCATGGCGTTGTATTTCTCGGCAAGGTCCGCGATCGCCGCGATCGGCGAAATGTCGCCGTCCATCGAATAGACGGACTCGAAGACGATCAGCTTGGCGCGGTTCGGGCCGGCCGCTGCAAGCAGGCTTTCCAGATGCGCCACATCATTGTGGCGGAAGACTTTCTTCTCCGCTCCCGAACGCCTCACGCCTTCGATCATCGAGGCGTGGTTCAGTTCGTCCGACAAGATCAGGCAATCGGGGAGCAGCCGTGCGATGGTCGAAATGGCGGCTTCGTTGGAGACGAATCCCGAGGTGAAAACGAGCCCGGCCTCCTTGCCATGCAAATCGGCGAGTTCATGCTCGAGTTCAACCAGCGGGTGGTTAGTGCCGGAAATGTTGCGGGTGCCGCCGGCGCCCGAACCCATGCGGCCGGCCGCCTCGCGCATCGCTTCGACCACGTCGGGGTGCTGGCCCATGCCGAGATAATCGTTGGAACACCAGACGGTGATTTCACGCGCATTATCTCCCTCGCGCCAGATGGCGCGGGGAAAGCGTCCTGCGATGCGCTCGAGATTGGCGAAGACCCGATAGCGCTTCTCGCTGTGGAGTTGATCGATCGCGTCTTCGAAAAACCGCTGATAGTCCATGGCGCCGTCCTCGGAAAGTTGGCCGGAGCATAGTAGCGGCCGGCCACGCCGTAAACGCCATGCGTTCAGTCAAAATGCCACGCCTTTGACGGTTCCTCTGGACAAGCCAGAGGATGACGTCGCAATGGGTCGCACGTCGACGACCGCTCCGCCCGATCACGGATAGTCGAAAGGAGCCGCTTAGCCCAGCACCTCCGTCACCGCCTTTTTTGCTGCGGCGACGACCTTGTCGGCTTCTTCCCGCGTCAGGCAGAGCGGCGGAGCGAAGCCAAGGATATCGCCTTGCGGCATCGCGCGGCCGATGACATTTTCCTTGAACAGGGCGGCGGCGATCTGCGGGCCGACCTTCTTCGCCGGATCGTAGAATTTGCGGTCGTCTTTGTCCTCGACGAATTCGACCGCGCACAGCATGCCTTCGCCGCGCACGTCGCCGACATTGGGATGGTTGCCGAGCGCGTCGTTCATCGCCTTGTTCAGATAGGCGCCCGTCTCGCCGGCGTTCTTGACCAGTTCGAGCTTGTCGATCACCTCGAGATTGGCGACGCCGGCCGCAGCCCCGATCGGGTGCGCGGAATAGGTCCAGCCATGGCCTATGGCGCCGTTTTCGTCGGTGCCTTTTTCCAGCACTTTCCACACCTTATCCGAGACGATGGAGCCGGAAAGTGGCGCATAGGCCGAGGTGAGACCCTTGGCGATGGTAATGATATCGGCCTCGATACCGTAATGGTCGGAACCGAACATGGTGCCGAGACGCCCAAAACCGGTCACCACCTCGTCGGCGATCATCAGGATGTCGTGCTTCTTCAACACTTTTTGGATGGCCGCCCAGTAGCCGGCGGGCGGCGGTACGATGCCGCCGGTCCCCAGCACCGGTTCGCCGATGAACGCCGCGACCGTGTCCGGGCCCTCGCGCTGGATCAGCGCTTCGAGTTCGTCCGCGCAATGCTGCGAGAACTGTTCCTCGCTCATCGAGCGGTCCTTGCGGCGGTAATAATAGGGCGCATCGGTGTGCAGGATGCGGTCGAGCGGCAGGTCGAATTTCTTGTGGTAGAGCTCCAGTCCGGTCAGCGAACCCGTCACCAGGCCGGAGCCATGATAGCCGCGCCAGCGCGAGATGATCTTCTTCTTCTCGGTGCGGCCGAGGATGTTGTTGACATACCAGACGAGCTTGACGTTGGTTTCGTTGGCGTCCGAACCGCCCAGCCCGAAATAGACCTTCGACATGTTCTTGGGCGCGCGCTCCAGAACCATTTTGGCGAGCGTGATCGAAGCTTCCGTGCCATGGCCGACATAGGAATGATAATAGGCGAGTTCCTTCGCCTGCCTGGCGATGGCGTCGGCGATCTCCATGCGGCCATAGCCGGCGTTGACGCAGTAGAGGCCGGCGAAAGCGTCCAGCAGCCTGGCCCCGTCGCGGTCCTCGATATAGACGCCCGAACCGCCGGTGATGACGCGGGTCGGCGTTTCGCCGCGCGCATGCTGCGCCAGATGCGTCGATGGATGGAAGAAATTCTCCCGGTCCCATTTGCCGAGTTGGTCGTTGGTAAGCATAGGCTGGTCCTTTCGGTATTTCGCGTATTGGTTTCAGCGCCAGTCGCGGCACACATATTTGACCTCGGTGAAGGCCTCCATGCCGAGGCGCGCGCCCTCGCGGCCGATGCCGGATTGCTTCATGCCGCCGAAGGGAATGGGCGCGCCGGTCACCTTGGTCCTGTTGACGGCCACCATGCCGTATTGGAGCGCGCGGCTGGCGCGGTAGATGCGCCTCGGGTCGTTGGTATGGAGATAGGCGACGAGGCCATATTCGGTGTCGTTCGCTGTTTCGATGACCTCGTCTTCGCTGTCGAACGGCGCGATGGCGGCCACCGGCCCGAAGGTCTCCTCATGCATGATGAGAGCGCCTTGTGGCACGTCGGCCAGCACCGTCGGCTCGAAAAAGAGAGGCCCGGCCGCATGCGCCTTGCCGCCGGTCAGGCAGCGCGCGCCCTTTGCCAGCGCATCCTCGACATGCTGGCCCTGTTTGGCCACGGCGCGCGCGTTCATCAACGGCCCTATATCGGGATCGTCGATGCCTGGGCCCACGGTCAGCGCCGCGGTGGCGGCGGCAAAACGTTCGCAGAACGCCTGATAAACAGGCCGCTCCACGAAAAACCGGTTGGCGCCGAGGCAATCCTGGCCGCTTGTGGCGAATTTGGCCTTGATCGCCTCCTCGACGGCCTGATCGAGATCGGCATCGGAAAAGACGATGAACGGGGCCAGACCGCCGAGTTCCAGCACCAGGCGCTTGACCGTATCGGCCGACTGCCGGAACAGGAGCCGGCCGATTTCGGTCGATCCGGTAAAGGAGAGCACCCGTACCCGCTCGTCGGCGCTCCATGGCGCGACGATCTCCGGCGCGTGGCCGGTGACAATGTTGAAGACACCGCGTGGCATGCCAGCGCGTTGCGCAAGCACGGCGAGCGCGGTCGCCGAGAACGGCGTCTCGGCGGAGGGATGGGCAACGCAGGTGCAGCCCGCGGCGAGCGCGGCGGCGGCCTTGCGTGTCAGCATGGCGGCTGGAAAATTCCATGGGGTGATGAGCGCCGCGACGCCTGCGGGTTCACGCCAGACTTCGACTTCGGCGTCCGGCAGGTGCGAGGTGACGCTTTCGATGTTGGGGCGCTTGGCTTCCTCGGCATAGAATTCGACGAAGGAGGCGGCATAGTCGATCTCGCCGCGCGCTTCCGAAATCGGTTTGCCCTGTTCCATCGTCATGATGAGGGCGAGATCTTCGCGCGCTTCTCCGATCAGGTCGAACCATTTGTGTAGGATCGCGGAACGCTCTTGCGGCAGCAACCCGGCCCAGCGCGGAAAGGCGGCCGAGGCCGCGTCGACCGCCGCCCTGGATTGCTCGCAGCTCAGCGCCGGTATGGAGCCGATGACCGCGCCCGTCGCCGGGTTGGTCACGTCGATCGCGGCGGCGCCCATGGCATCGAGGCCGATACGTTCGCCGTCGATGAAGGCGGCGGCGCAAAACAGGTCCGGATCGGTAAGGTCCGTGGACGGGCCGGGTCCCGTAGAATGTTTTGCCATCGCTTGCGCCATGCCGATTGCTCCTTGCCTCGACAATAGCGGGCGCGGCGGAGAGGCGTTCGCCAAACTCGGCTTCAAAATCGGATGGATGGACTGTTTGCGGCGCGGCGAGCGGGAAGATCGTCTATGGCGTGGTGTGCGCCAGAAGATCGACCGGCATGGGCTCGTTCTTGATGGCCGAGGTGACCACGTAGGAATAGTACCGCCTTATGCCGACTTCGCGCGCCAGCATGGATTCGATCAGCGTCTGATAATCGGCGAGGTTGCGCACGACGACTTTGCAAAGATAGTCGATGCCGCCGCCAACGGCCCAGCATTCCAATATCTCCGGAATTCCGGCAACGGCGCTTTCGAAGCGCGAGAAATCCTCGCTGCGGTGACTCTCGATCTCGATCTCGACGAAAATAATGGTCACCGGCCCGAACGCCTTGAGCGAAATCTGCGCTCCATAGCTCTCGATGATGCCGGCTTCTTCCAGTCGGCGCAGCCGCTCCCAGCAGGGCGTCGCGGATAGGTTGACGCGCTCGGCGAGCGCGGCTTTCGGGATACGCCCCTCACGCTGCAGGATGCTGAGGATCTTGATGTCCCGTGCATCGAGTCTGGGTATTTCTGGTTTTTGAATCGTCACGCCGTTCCGGACCCCTCTCGGTAGACCCGGCGACTTTAGATCGGAGGCGATGGGCGCGTCCAGATTAACCGTCGCAGAAAACCACGATGGCTCTTGCCTTCCCTGCCTGTCGGGGCGCGCTTGCGGCATCCGCGTCGACGCCTCCGCAGACTTATCCTTCAAGTACCGCCTTCAGGAATTCGCGTGTGCGTTCCTCCTTGGGATTGGTGAAGATCTCTTCCGGCGTGCCCTGCTCCTTGATCTTGCCGCGATCGAAAAAGCAGATGCGGTCGGAGACTTCGCGGGCGAAGCGCATTTCATGGGTGACCAGCAGCATGGTCAGATCGTGTTCCGAAGCCAGATTGCCGATGACGTTCAGCACTTCGCCGACCAGTTCGGGGTCGAGCGCCGACGTCGGTTCGTCGAACAGCATGATTTTCGGCCGCATCGCCAGCGCCCGCGCGATACCGACGCGCTGCTGCTGCCCGCCCGAAAGCTGTTGCGGATATTTCTGCGCATGCTCGGTGAGCCCGACCATTTCCAGGAGTTCCTCGCCACGCTCGCGCGCCTCTTTCTTGGAGAGGCCGAGAACGTTGACGGGCGCTTCGGTTATGTTGCGCAGCACCGTCATGTGCGGGAAGAGATTGAACTGCTGAAACACCATTCCAAGCTTGGTGCGCATCTTTTTCAGATGCGCCTCCGAGGCCGGCCGTATTTCACCATTGCGTTCCTCATGCCAGAGCAGGTCGCCGTCGACATGAATGACGCCGTCGCTGATTTCCTCGAGCGTCATCAGGATGCGCAGCACGGTCGACTTGCCCGAGCCGGATGGTCCGATGATGGTGACTTTCTCACCCGGCTTTACGTCGAAATCCAGTTCGTCGAGCACGACATGATTCCCGTACTTCTTCACGACCTTGTCGAAGGTGATAATGGGTTCGGTCATCTGAGCGGCAACCCTGTTTTGGGGAGTTTGAGATCGATGTAGCGGACGATCCCGGAGGCGACGAGCGTCAGGATCATGTAGAGCCCGCCCACCATCGTCAGCGGCACGAGGTAGTCGAATGTCTGGTCGCCGATGATCTTGGCGACGCCCAGCATTTCAAGCACCGTCACCACCGAAAGCACGGGCACGTCCTTCATGATGGAGACCATGTAGTTGCCGAGCGCCGGAACGACGCGCGGAACCGCCTGCGGCAGGATGATATGCGTGAAAGTGCGCCGGTTGGAGAAATCGAGCGCCCGTGCCGCTTCGCGCTGGCCTTTCGGCACGGCCTCGATGCCCGCCCGGTATACCTCGGCGGTATAGGCGCTGTATTGCACGCCAAGCGCCAGCGCCCCGGTCATGAAGGCTGGCAGGATGATGCCGTGGTCGGCTAAAACGTAATAGAAGAAGAATAATTGCACCAGAAGCGGCGTGTCGCGGAAGAACTCCGTGATGAAGGTCGCGGGCCAGGAGACGAATCTCGACTTCACGTCCTTCAGAATCGCGAAGATCAGTCCGAGCACCATGGCGATGGCGAAGCCGACGATGGAAGCCTCGATCGTGACCACCATTCCAAGCAGGAGAATGGGCAGGATCGAGATGGCGAAAGCGAGTTCGCCGTGCGAGGTGTCCCAGGGGATTCCGAAAAGCATCGCGTCAGTGCCCCACTGCCCGCCAGCGGCCGACCGCGCGCTCGAGGAGCCGCATGAACCCGGCCAGAACCAGCGCCATGCCGAAATACATGAACAGGATCATCGTGTAGATGGTCGTGCTGTCTTGCGTGAAATTGCGAAGCCGTTCGCCGACGAAGGTCAGGTCGCCGAGACTGATCAGCGAGGCCAGCGCGGTGTCCTTGAGATTTTGTACAGCCAGATTGCCGAAGGCCGGCATCATCTCGGGGATGGCTTGTGGCAGCGCGATGCGCCAGAGCGCCTGGCGGGGGCTGAAGTTGAGCGCTCTGGCCGCCTCGTACTGGCTGTGGCGCACTGACTGAATGGCGCCGCGCACGACTTCCGCGCCATAGGCGCCAATATTCAGGCCGAGCGCCAGAACGCCGGCTGCTACCGGCGGAAGGCGCAGATTGATGCCGATATAGTCGCCGGCGATCGGCAGGGCGAAATAGAGCCAGAAAAGCTGGACCAGCAGCGAGGTGCCACGAAAGATCTCGATATAACCGATGGAAAAGCCCTTGATCGCCCAGTTGTGGGAGAGCTTTCCGATACCGAAGGCGAAGGAGCACAACGCGCCCAGGATCGTCGAGAACACGGTGAGTTCGATCGTCACCCACGCGCCCTGCATCAGCGGCTTAAGGTATTCACTCCATTCCATCGGTGAATCATCCCCTGTTCACCCGAGAAAATTGGGCTTCACGTTTGGCGGCGACGTCGTGAAGCTTGCGAATATGCCGATCGCGCCCGGACACTGAACTGTAGGCCTGGTGAGGGGCGGAGCCGGATCACGGCGCCGCCCCAAAGGACCTTATTTGGCCGAGCAGAGTTCCTTGGTGGTCTTCTCGGTCGAACCTGCGATGTCTTCGGGTGTGAAGCCGTACCCCGAGAGGATCTTTTTCCACGCGTCCGTCTTCTTGAACGCGTCGAGTTTTGCGTTGAACGCATCGCGAAGATCCGTGGAATCGCTGTTGAAGTTGAAGCCGCCCCAGCTACGCGCTTCCTTGCCGTCGATAACCGGATCCTTGAAACCGGAGGCGAGAGTCACCTTGTCGCTTTTCTTGGCCAGTTCGCTTGCCGTCAGGCCCGTCGCCGCATAGGCGTCGGCGCGGCCCGTCGAAACGGTCGAGATCGCGTCGGCATTGGAGGCGATGGTGACGATGTTGCTTTCCGGAACGCCGAGCTTCTGCATCATGCTGAGCTGGTCGGCGCCGGCCATGACAGCGACCTTCATGCCGCTCTTCTTGAAGTCGGCATAGGTATGCACGCCCTTTGGATCGCCTTTCGGGACCAGCAGGCCTTCGCCATAGGAGCTATTGGGATCGCTGTAGGCGACTTTCTGACACCGCTCGGGGCGAATGGCCATCTCCGCCGCCGTCATGTCGAAGCGGTTGGCCTGCAGACCCGGGATCAGCGAGCTGAAATTGGTCACGACCCACTGGATATTGGCGGGATCGATGCCGAGTTCCTTGACGATGGCCTTGGCCACATCCGGGCCGGCTCCCTTCGCTTCGCCGCTCGGATCCATGTAGCCATAGGGAATCTCGTTGGCGAGCGCGATGCGGATGTAGCCGCGATCCTTGATTTCCTTGAGCGTGACGGCGCTTGCCGCTCCAGCGGACATCGCTGCCAATGCCAGGGCTCCGATAGCGGTCGCCGCCAGTTTCTTCACAGAGATACTCGATCCATTTCCCATTTTTCTATCCTTCCAGATGTATTGCCAGTGTTGCATTCGCCGGCGAAGCCGGCCTGCTCGGGTGCGCTGCGGCGTAACGCCGAGGCGCTAGCCACCGAAATGAGCCTGAAGTCGGGAGTTCCCATTTTCTTATTTTTTGTAGCTTCAGGGTCGCGGAGACGGCACTGGGAGTCGAGGGACGATATCTCTTTTTATCGCCCGGCGGGCAGGAAGATCGGCTACTCTGTCGTGCCAGATTGGAGAGAACCACTAGCATAGCCAAGGCATAGTATTGGCAGCACAATTTGCGGGCATCGCCTCGACCGGCTTGCGGTCGCGGACGATGCCCGGCACCCACTCCATTCAGGCCGGGCGTTGGTCATGGCGATTGCGTTCACCGACATTCTTGAAGCGCGCCGGCGTATCCGCGGCAGCGTGCTGCGCACGCCGATGCGCGAGGCCAGGGGCTTGAGCGAGCGTGCGGGGGCCCCCGTGCACATCAAATGCGAACACCATCAGACCACTGGCAGCTTCAAGCTGCGCGGCGCGACGAACGCGATCCTGTCGCTTTCCGATGCCGAGCGGTCACGTGGCGTCGTCACCTTCTCGACCGGCAATCACGGCCGCGCCCTGGCCCATGCGGGCGCTGCGGCGGGTGTTCGCACCGTTGTGTGCATGTCGGCCCTTGTCCCGAAGAACAAGGTCGACGCCATCCGCCTGCTCGGCGCCGAAATCCGCATCGTCGGCCGTAGCCAGGACGAGGCCGAGCATGCCGTGGGCGAACTGGCTCGCGATGAAGGATTGACGCGGATTTCGCCGATGGACGACGCGGCGGTGATCGCCGGGCAAGGCACGCTCGGCATGGAGATCATGCAGGCCGCGCCCGACCTGGGGGCGGTGCTGGTGCCATTGTCGGGAGGCGGCTTGATCGCCGGTGTCGCGCTGGCGGTCAGGACGCTGAGCCCCAGGACGCGGATTATCGGCGTTGGCTCGAAGGCATGCCCCGCCATGGCCGCCAGCCTCGAGGCGGGACATCCCGTGGAGGTGCCCGAGGAACCATCGCTGGCGGATTCGCTCGGTGGCGGCATCGGGCTTGAAAACAGGCACACATTCGAAATGGCGCGCGACTATGTCGACCAGTATATGTTGGTCGGCGAGGACGACATCGCGGCCGGGGTCCGCTTCGCCTACGAGGCCGAGGGCGAGGTGATCGAGGGGGCGGCCGCTGTCGGCATCGCGGCGCTCCTCAGCAACTCCTTCAAGCCATCCGGCCCCGCGGCAATCATCCTCACGGGAAAGAATATTGCCCCGGATCTGCATCGCCGCATCGTCAATGGCGAAACGCCGAAGCTTTGAAGAGAGCACCATGCCCGACGTGACGATCCTGACCGAAGCCGAATTGAGGAAGCTGATGCACCTCGACAATGCGGCCGTCTCGGTGGTCGAGGAAGCCTTCCGCGCGCTCGCCGGCGGGGCCGTGGTGATGCCGCCAATTCTCAGGCTCGACATCAAGGAAGCCAATGGCGAAGTGGACGTGAAGACCGCCTATGTGCCGGGCCTCGAAAGTTTCGCCATCAAGATCAGCCCCGGCTTCTTCGACAATCCGAAGATGGGCTTGCCTTCGGTCAATGGACTGATGATGCTCTTCAGCGCGCGCACCGGGCTGCTGGAAGCGGCGCTGCTGGACAATGGCTATCTCACCGACGTGCGTACCGCCGCCGCCGGTGCGGTCGCCGCCAAACATCTGAGCCGCGCCAATTCGGAAACGGCGGCGATCTTCGGCGCCGGCGTGCAGGCCCGGCTGCAACTCGAGGCGCTGCTTCTGGTGCGGCCCATTCGTCGCGCCCGCATCTGGGCGCGCGGCGTGGCAAAGGCGGAAGCTGCCGCGAAGGAGGTGGCGCAACGTCTCGGCATCGACGTGCAGGCGGTTCCGGATGCGCAAACAGCGGTAGCGGGGGCCGACATCATCGTCACCACGACGCCGGCGACCTCGCCGATCCTCAAGGCCGACTGGATCGCGCCGGGACAGCATATCACGGCCATGGGCTCCGACGCCGAGCACAAGAACGAGATCGACCCGGGCCTTATCGGCAAGGCCGACCGCTATGTCGCCGACCGGCTGTCGCAGACACGCATTCTCGGAGAACTGCATCATGCGATCGCCGCCGGTCTGGTGGACCCCGATGCGGATTATCCCGAACTTGGCGCCGTCATCGCCGGCAAGGCGCATGGCCGCACTAGCGATGATGAAATCACCTTTTGCGACCTTACCGGCACCGGCGTGCAGGATACGGCTATCGCCACGCTTGCCCGCCGCCGCGCTCTCGAAGCGAAAGCCGGCCAGATATTCACTTCCTGAAGATCACCTCCAGAACGGAACCACCGACAATGAGCCTCAGCGATCTCTCCTTCTCGCGTGAAGAATACAAGTCCCGCCTCGACAAGACCCGAAAGGCCATGGAAAAGGCCGGTATCGAGGTCCTGATCGCCACCGATCCCTCCAACATGGGCTGGCTCACCGGTTATGATGGCTGGAGCTTTTATGTGCATCAGGCGGTGATCGTGCTGCCTGAAGGCGAGCCCCTGTGGTTCGGCCGCCCGATCGATCTCGCCGGGGCCCGGCTCACCACCTATCTCGGGGAAAATTCGCTGTTTTCCTATCCCGATACCTATGTGCAGAATCCCAAAGCCCACCCTTACGAAATTCTCTCCGGCGTCCTGCGCGACAAGGGGCAGGGGAGCGCGCGCATCGGGGTGGAAATGGACAATTACTATTTCTCCGCCAAGTGCCTTGAAGTGCTGCGCGCCGAATTGCCCAACGCGGCCATTTCCGATGCCACCGCGCTGGTCAACTGGCAGCGTGCGGTAAAATCCGCCGGCGAACTCGGCTATATGCGCAAGGCCGCCCGGATCGTCGAAGTGATGCACCAGCGTATCCGCGACGTCGCGGAACCGGGCCTGCGCAAATGCGATCTGGTCGCGGAAATCTATGATGCCGCGCTGCGCGGCACCGATGGTTTCGGGGGCGATTACGCTGCCATCGTGCCCATGACGCCCTCGGGCAAGGACGCTTCGGCGGCGCATCTCACTTGGGACGACCGGCCGATGAAAGCGGGTGAGGGCACCTATTTTGAAATCGCCGGATGCTTCAAGCGCTACCACGCGCCAATGTCGCGCACGTTGTTTCTCGGCACTCCGCCCGCCGGCATGCTCAAGGCCCAGGACGCGGTGATGGAAGGGCTTGAGGCCGGTCTGGGCGCGGCCCGCCCGGGCAATACCTGCGGGCAGATCGCGGAGGCGTTCTTTGGCGTTCTGCGCAAGCACGGCGTGGAAAAGGACAACCGCGCCGGTTACCCTGTCGGCATCTCCTATCCGCCGGACTGGGGCGAGCGTACGATGAGCATCCGCCAGGGCGACACTGCGGTTATCGAGGAGAACATGACGTTCCACTTCATGCCGGCGATCTGGACCGACGATTGGGGTTTCGAAACCTCGGAGACGATCCGCATTCGCGCCGAAGGTCCGGCCGAATGTCTGGCTAACGTCTCTCGCGAACTGGTCATCAAACGCTGAACGGCGGAGGTTCCATGCCGCACGAACTCTTGCCTGAGGTGAAGGCGATCCTTTCCGACCTGATCCGCTTTCAGAGCATTTCGCAGGACTCCAATCTGGAACTGATTGCCTACCTCAATCGTCGCATTGACGAGATCCACGGACGCACCCGGCTCACCCTAGATCCAGGCGGTTCGAAGGCGAACCTCTTCGTCACGCTCGGACCGGAAGACATGGACGGCGGCGTGGTCCTGTCAGGCCATACCGATGTCGTGCCGGTCGAGGGACAGGACTGGAGCGCCGATCCGTTCACGGCCTACGAGCGGGAAGGCCGAATCTATGGTCGCGGCGCCTGTGACATGAAGGGCTTTATCGCTTGCGCCATGGCGCTAGCGCCACGCTTTGCCAAAGCGGACCTCAAGCGGCCGCTGCATATGGCATTCACCTATGACGAGGAAGTCGGCTGCCTCGGCGCGCAGGTGATGCTCGCCGATCTGGCAGAGTCGGGCCGCAAGCCAGCCATCTGCATCGTCGGGGAGCCGACTTCGATGCGTGTCATCGAAGGCAACAAGGGATGCTGCGACTACACCACCATCTTCACCGGCTTCGAAGGCCATGCATCGACGCCTGAACGGGGGGTGAACGCCGTCGAATACGCCACGCATTTCATTTCACGGCTGCTGGAGATAGGCCAGGAACTGCGCGGTCGAGCGCCAGCCAATTCACGCTTCGACCCCCCTTGGTCCACTATCCAGGTCGGGCGCATCGCGGGCGGCATCGCGCGTAACATCATCGCTGGCGCCTGCTCGGTCGACTGGGAATTGAGGCCTGTCAATTCGCGCGATTTCAACTTCGCCAAGAAGCACATAGCTGATTATGTAGAAACCGAGCTCCTGCCGCGCATGCGCAATGTCTGGACCGAGGCCGATATCGTCACCGAGATCATCGGCGAAGTCGCCGGCCTTGAACCGATGGAACAGTGCGAGGCCGAGGCGCTCGTGCGCACCCTCACCAACGACCGCGATCCGGCGCTGTGCGTATCCTTTGGCACGGAGGCAGGGCTCTTCCAGCAGCATGGCGTCTCGACCGTGATCTGCGGTCCAGGCTCCATCGAGCAGGCGCATAAGCCGGACGAGTTCGTTGACGTCGACCAGCTCGACGCCTGCCTCGGCATGATCGACAAGTTGGAGGAACAGTTGATGGGCTAAATGAGGCTCGATGCCATGCCGGAGCGTCGGTCGCCGTCCCATTTTCCGTCCCTGTCGACAGCGGCATTAAAACCCAATAGGGAAGCCGCCATAGAGGCGTTCACGCAGCGGGAAGACGCATGAAAAAGGGAATTATCATCGCGCCCTCGGTTCTGTCGTCGGATTTTTCGCGACTGGGCGAGGAGGTCGAGGCGGTCGCCGCCGCCGGCGCGGACTGGATACATCTCGATGTGATGGACGGCCATTTCGTGCCCAACATCACCTTCGGGCCACCCATCATCAAGTCGATCCGCAACCGCACGAAACTGCCGTTCGACTGCCATCTCATGATCGCCCCGGCCGATCCTTATCTTGCCGCCTTCGCCGATGCCGGCTGCGACCGCATCACCGTCCATGCGGAGGCCGGGCCGCATCTCGACCGCTCGCTTCAGGCGATCCGCAATGTGGGCAAGAAGGCCGGCGTCGCGCTCAATCCGTCGACGCCGCCGAGCGTCATCGAATATGTGCTCGACCGTCTCGATCTCGTGCTCCTGATGACGGTCAATCCGGGCTTCGGCGGGCAGGCGTTCATCCCTGCTGTTGTCGACAAGATCGCGCGCGTTAAAGCGCTGATTGGCGGACGCCCGATCGAAATCGAGGTGGATGGCGGGGTTTCGCCCGAAACCGCGCCGCTGGTGGCCAAGGCGGGTGCCACGGCGCTCGTGGCGGGATCGGCGGTCTTCACCGGAGGAACGGAAGCGTCCTACAGGGCCAATATCAATGCGATCCGCACTGCGGCGGACGGAGTTCTCGGCCTGGTCGCATAGGCTTAATTGTCCCGGCTTCCCCTGCCGGGAAGACGCTTACCGAAGCCGACCGCATAGCTGATATAGCCGTGAATGCTGACCTTCATGTCCCCGATATGGAAGGAGGTCGGCGTGTCGCCATTCCCGGCCGTGTCGGGCTCCGGGGGATAAACGCCGTCATGGCTGGCGATCGGCTTTTGCGGGTGCACGCCGGGAAGCGTGTCATTGCCCGTCTTGGCCTGCCCGTCTGCCCACGCGGCTGAAGCGGCGAGCAGCGTCATCACAGCCAATGGCGCCGCGATTGCCTGAAGCATTCCTTTCCTCGCCGCCATCCCAATCATCCTTCCAGCTTGCAGCGGCAGGATAGGCGCCCCGCTTCGCCGAGACAAATCACTATTGCTCAACCAAATACGCTGGCGCCGGTCTCGGCGCGGCCGACATTGGCCCGGAAGGCGGCGAACAATTCGCGGCCGTGACCAAAACCGTTGGCCGACAGATCCTTCACCGGCCTGGGCCGCGCTGCGAAGGCCTCCTTGTCGCCGAGCACTTCCAGCGTTCCGGCTTCCGTGTCGAGTCTCACCAAGTCGCCGTCCCGCACCTTGCCGATCGCGCCGCCTTCCGAAGCTTCGGGCGTGACATGGATGGCGGCGGGCACCTTGCCGGACGCGCCCGACATGCGTCCGTCGGTGACCAACGCAACCTTGTAGCCGCGGTCCTGCAGGATGCCGAGCGTTGGCGTCAGCCTGTGCAGTTCCGGCATGCCGTTCGCCTTCGGGCCCTGGAAGCGGATGATGGCGATGAAATCGCGGTTGAGCCGCCCCGCCCGGAAGGCTTCCTGCAATTCCTCCTGATCATCGAAGACGATCGCCGGCGCCTCAACCAGTCGGCGTTCCGGCTTGACTGCCGACACCTTGATGATGGCGTGGCCGAGATTGCCGGTGAGAACGCGAATGCCGCCTGTCGGCTGGAACGCCTTGGGCATCGGCGCCAGCACCTTTTCATCATGGCTTGTGGCCGGCGCCGGTTCGCGCACGACCGAACCGTCATCCCCGAGCTTGGCCTCGACCGTGTAAGGCCGGAGACCCTCGCCCCAAACGGTCTGCACGTCTTCATGCAGCAATCCGGCGTCGAGCAATTCGCGGATGAGGAAACCCATGCCGCCGGCTGCCTGGAAATGGTTTACGTCGGCCATCCCGTTCGGATAGATGCGGGTCAGAAGCGGAACGATGTCGGAAATGTCGGAAATGTCCTGCCATGTCAGGCGGATGCCGGCCGCCGCCGCGATCGCGATCAGATGGATCGTGTGGTTGGTCGAGCCGCCGGTGGCGTTGAGGCCGACGACGCCATTGACGATCGCGCGCTCGTCGATCATGCGCCCGGCGGGCGTATAGGCGTTGCCAAGATGGGTGATGGCGAGCGCGCGCTTCGCCGCTTCCTTCGTCAGCGCCTCGCGCAATTTGGTGCCGGGATTCACGAAGGAAGCACCGGGCGTGTGCAGGCCCATGATTTCCATGAGCATCTGGTTGGAATTGGCTGTGCCGTAGAAGGTGCAGGTGCCGGGGCCGTGGTAGGATTTGGATTCCGCCTCCAGCAATTCGGCGCGGCCAACCTTGCCTTCCGCGTAAAGCTGGCGGATGGCGGATTTCTCGTCGTTTGCCATGCCGGAGGTCATCGGCCCGGCGGGAATGAAGATCGCCGGCAGATGGCCGAAGGTAAGTGCCGCGATGGCGAGGCCCGGCACGATCTTGTCGCAAATGCCAAGAAAGAGCGCCGCGTCGAACATGTTGTGGGACAGGCCGATGGCCGCCGCCATGGCGATGACGTCGCGCGAAAACAGCGACAGTTCCATGCCGGGCTGGCCCTGGGTGACGCCATCGCACATGGCCGGCACGCCGCCCGCCACCTGGGCCACGCCGCCCGCCTCGCGCGCCGCCTCGCGGATCAGCGCGGGAAAGGTCTCGTAGGGCTGATGCGCCGACAGCATGTCATTATAGGCGGTGATGATGCCGAGATTGGGCACTTGGTCGCCGGCCAGCGCCTCCTTTTCCGGCGCCGCGCAGGCGGCGAAGCCATGGGCGAGGTTGCCGCAGGAGAGGGTCGACCGCTTGACGGTCTCGCTCGCGGCGCCCGCTATGCGCGAAAGATAGGCTTCGCGCGAGACTTTCGAGCGTTCACGGATGCGATCCGTGACCGCCATGAGTTGCTGGTGCGCGCTCATTGTCATCCTTCCGTTCCGCGACCCGGGTCCTCCCTCCCTGATCACTATGGCTGGTGGTTCAGGCGCGTCCTCCGGACGTCGGCGCCCAGAAAATCTCTACCGGTTTCGGTGCGGCATCGAACACGGCCCGTATCGGCAAAACCGGTCGCTCGCCGAGTGCTGCCTCCAACGTGTCCTTCTTGCCCTTGCCTTCGATGTGAAGGGCAAGCGTCCGCGCCGTGACCAGTTTGGCAAGCGAGAAGGTCAGGCGCGGTTCGCCGGCGCTCTTTGCATGCGCCGGCAGGATGGTGTGTTTGCCGGTGACGTCGAGTTTGGCCGCCAGATCGGGATCGTCGGGAAAGAACGACGCCGTATGACCGTCCGGCCCCATGCCGAGCACCACGAAATCGAACGGATAGGGCAGCGATGAAAGCGCTGCCTCGGCTTCCTTCGCCGCTTCTTCCACCGTCGGCGCTTCGCGATAGAGGCCCTTGAAACGGGCGGACGCCGCCTTGCCGCACAACAGATCGGCGCGCACCAACGCTTCGTTCGAACGCAATGAAGTTGGCGGAACGAAGCGCTCGTCGACCAGTGTGATGGTCACGTGCGGCCAGTCGAGGTCCGTTTCCGACAAGGCGCGGAAGAGATGCACCGGCGTCGTTCCGCCTGAAACGGCGAGCAGCGCCTCGCCGCGCGAACGGATTGCGCTGCCGAAGTGTAGCTGCGATCCGGGCTGCCAGCGTATTCGCCAGGGCTTCGGGTGTCACGAATTCGTGCCAGTGATGGGCGGCCGCGATCATGCCGCCCTCAGGCGCTCTCGTGCCAGGTGCGACCGTCGCGCTCGATCAGCGCGATCGATGAGGACGGTCCCCATGTGCCGGCCGTGTAGCCCTGGGCTTCCTGCCGCGTATCTTCCCATGCCGCCTGGATCGTATCGATCCAGCTCCATGCGGCCTCGACTTCGTCACGGCGCATGAACAGCGTCTGGTTACCGCGCACCACATCCATGATGAGGCGTTCATAGGCATCGGGGTTGCGCACCACGAAGGCCTGCGCGAAGCTCATGTCGAGCGGCACATGCCTGAGCCGCATGCCGCCCGGACCCGGATCCTTGATCATGATCCATTGCTTGACGCCTTCGCCAGGCTGCAGCCGGATAACAAGTTGGTTGGCGACCGGACGCCCGGCGCTTTCACCGAAGATCGAATGCGGGATCTGCTTGAATTCGATGACGATTTCCGAGACGCGTGTCGCCAGGCGCTTGCCGGTTCGGAGATAGAAGGGCACGCCGGCCCAGCGCCAATTCTCGATCTCCGCCTTGATCGCCACGAAGGTTTCGGTGTTGCTTTCATTGTTGCCGAGCTCTTCCAGATAACCTTTCACCGGCCCGTCGGCGGAAGCGCCCGCGCGGTACTGACCACGCACCGTGTTTTTCTGCGCGTTGCCATTCTGGATACGCGTCAGCGAGCGCAGGATCTTCAGCTTCTCGTCGCGCACGGCATCGGCGTCCATCGATGCCGGCGGCTCCATGGCGACGAGGCACAAAAGCTGCAGCATATGGTTTTGAACCATGTCGCGCAGCGCACCCGCCTTGTCGTAATAGCCGGCGCGTCCCTCCAGCCCAACGGTCTCGGCGACCGTGATCTGCACATGGTCGATATGGGCGTTGTTCCAGAGCGGTTCGAAAAGCGCGTTGCCAAAGCGCAGCACCATCAAATTCTGGACGGTCTCCTTGCCGAGATAATGGTCGATTCGGAAGATCTGCTGCTCGTCGAAGACCTTGCCGATGGCATCGTTCAGCGCCTTCGCGGAGGCAAGATCCCGCCCAATCGGCTTTTCCACCACGATGCGCGCGTTGGGCGTAATCAAATCGTGCGATTTCAGCTTCGAGGCGATGTCGCCGAAGATGGCCGGGCCGACGGCAAGATAGAAGACGCGGATAGTGTCGCTCTTGCCGAGCGCCTTTTTTAGGTCGTCGAATCCAGCGCCGCTGGTGGCGTCGGCCGCGATCCAGGACAAGCGCTCCAGGAATTGCGCCAGCGCCTTCTTGTCGATCTCCTTGGCGTCGACATGGTCGGTAATCGCCTTGTGGGCGAAGGCCCGGTACTCCTTGTCCGACATCTTGGCGCGCGACGCGCCGATGATCCGCGTCGGTTCGGAGAACTGCCCGGCGATCTGCCGCTGGTAAAGCGCCGGCAAAAGCTTGCGTTCGGCAAGGTCTCCTGTGCCGCCGAAGACGACGAAATCGAAGGGATCCACGGGAATGGTCTGGCTGGTCATTTTCCGTCCATCTTAATGGCGGCTTTTCCAAGCCGCGCCACCATATAATCTAATCGATTGAATTTAGCCAGTGCGACCTCTTGTCCGCTTCGATCTTGACAGGGTCGGCGGGGAGGCGTTTCACCGTGTCGCGGCGTGCCCAATGCTTTTCGCACATGCGGTCAAATTGGTGTGGCCCCGCCAAAGAAGCAAGGAGAAACGCGCCATGGGAGCTCATCTTTCACGAACGGTGGCCGAAGGCCTCGCCTTTATGCAGATCATCGACGGCAAGCCCGCCGATTCTTGTCGGGCGCCCGCATCGATGTCTTTTCGCCGTCCGACGGCAAGGTTTTCGCCTCGATCCCCGCTTCCGGCGCGGCGGATGTGGATCGCGCGGTCAAGGCGGCCCGTCGCGCCTTCGAGGAGGGACCATGGAGCCGTACGCCGGCTTTCGAGCGCGGCCGTTGCCTCACGAGACTGTTCCAGCTTGTCGAAAAACATGGCGATGAATTGGCGGCGCTGGAATCGCGCGACACCGGTAAGCCGATCCGTCAGGGCAAGGCAGATGTCGCCGCCACCATGCGCTATTATGAATTCTACGGTGGCGCCGGCGACAAGATACACGGCGACACCATTCCCTTCCTCGACGGCTATACGGCGCTGACCCTGCGCGAGCCGCATGGCGTAGTTGCCGGGATCATCCCGTGGAATTATCCCATGCAGATCCTGGCGCGGGTCGCCGGCGCAGCCCTTGCCATGGGCAACACGCTGGTCATCAAACCTGCCGAAGACGCGTCGCTGACCACCATCCGCATCGCCGAACTGGCGCTGGAGGCCGGCATCCCGGCCGGTGTCTTCAACGTCATTACCGGCTACGGACGCGACGCTGGCGCGGCCCTTTCCGCGCATCCCGATATCGATTATGTGACCTTCACAGGATCGCCGATGACGGGCGCCGCGATCCAGCAGGCGGCCGCCGTCAACAATCGTGGCGTCACCATGGAACTGGGTGGCAAGTCGCCGCAGATCGTCTTCGCCGATGCCGATATCGAAGCGGCGCTGCCGGTCCTGGTCAACGCCATCATCCAGAACGGCGGCCAGACCTGCTCGGCCGGCAGCCGCGTGCTCATCGAGAAGCCGGTCTACGAACAGGTGGCCAAGGCGCTTGCGGACCGCTTTTCCAAACTGGTGGCCGGCCCACATGACGCCGACCGAGATCTGGGCGCCATGATCAGTCCCAAGCAGAAGGAGCGCGTCGAGGGTTACGTTGCCGCCGCGCGCGAAGCCGGGATCGAAATTCTCGCGCAGGGCGCCGTCGATCCGGCAGCGCCCGGCTCCGGCTACTACACCGCACCGACCTTGTTCGGCTCGGTCGATCCTGACGCGGCGATCGCTCGCGAAGAGGTCTTCGGGCCTGTGCTGACGCTTTTTCCGTTCGACGGGGAATCCGAGGCCATCAGATTGGCTAACAGCACCGAATATGGCCTGGTCGCCGGCGTCTGGACGAAAGATGGCGCGCGCCAGCACCGAGTCGCCAAAAAGGTCCGCGCCGGACAGGTCTACGTCAATGGCTATGGCGCCGGTGGTGGCATCGAGTTGCCTTTTGGCGGCTTCAAGCGATCGGGCCATGGCCGTGAGAAGGGATTTGAGGCGCTCTATGATATGAGCGCCACCAAGACCATTGTCTTCAACCACGGATAGCCGGGAGCCTAGCCGACAATCTTCCAGTAGGAATCCTTGCGGACCACGAGGCCATCGCGGAACGAGTAGAAGTCGCAACCTCGAACCTCCGTGCGCTTTCCATCGCGACTGGTGCCCGTGAGCGTCCATTTCGAAATTCCGGTCTCAGCCATCCGGTCGACGAAATGCTCCTCATTTCCATAGTGGACGTCGGGCAGGCCCTCGAAACGCGTGGCCAGGGCTTGCCGGACATCGTGCTTGCCTTCGAAGCGGGATCCCCACGGCTCGCTTCCGCGGGGCATCTCCAGCGTGCAATCGTCTGCGAAGAACGTCATGATGCGGTCCAGATCGTGGGCGTTGAAGGCGTCGCAAAGCTGGGTCAGTGTCGATCGAATGTCCATCGCCAGTCTCCGTTCGGTCGGATATTGACATGTTCTCCATATGCACTCAAAGCCCGACAATGCTCGTCGGCGGGCGGTCCGGTCAAGACACAGGCTCAAAAGAACGGGCCGGCCGTCATATTGGAAGACGAAGGAACGCGAATGGATCGTCTCAAGAACAAGGTCGCCATCATCACCGGCGGCGCATCGGGCTTCGGCGAAGGTATGGCGAAGCGCTTTGCCGAAGAAGGTGCGCAAATTGTCGTGGCCGACCTCAATGAAGCCGGAGCCAAACGCGTGGCTGGCGAAATCGGCAAGGCGGCGGTCGCCATACGCGCGGACGTTTCCCTGCGCACCGACACTGACGCCATGGTGAAGGCCGCGACCGAGCATTTCGGCCGTCTCGACATCATGATGAACAATGCCGGCTATACGCACCGCAACGGCGACATGCTCAAGGTCGATGAAGAGACGTTCGACTTGATCGCCGCCGTCAACATGAAGGCGATCTACCACGCCGCGTGCGCGGTCGTGCCCATAATGGAAAAGCAAGGCGGCGGCGTCATCATCACCACCGCCTCTACGGCCGGCTTGCGGCCGCGTCCGGGGCTGACCTGGTACAACGCCTCCAAGGGCTGGACGATCACGGCGACCAAGTCGATGGCGGTGGAACTGGCGCCCAGGAACATCCGCGTCAACTGCCTGTGCCCGGTTGCCGGCGAAACCGGCATGCTGGCGCAGTTCATGGGCGAGGATACGCCGGAAAAGCGCGCGATGTTCCGCGCCTCCATCCCGCTCGGCCGCCTGTCGACACCGCGCGATATTGCCAACGCCGCGCTATGGCTCGCCTCCGACGAAGCCGAATTCATCACCGGCGTGGCGCTGGAGGTCGATGGCGGGCGGTGTATCTGACTGGATCGCTTGTTGTGGGCTGAAAGCCTAAGGACGTCAGCCGAGGCGATCAGTTCGAATTCGGGGCGCCCATGTTCTTGGGCTCGCGCACTATATTCTGTCCCTCAGCGCGAACCAGTTGAGCGCCAGAAGCATGAGAGGCGCGCGAAAACGGCGGCCGCCGGGGAAAGGCGGGATTTTCAGTTCCTCGAAGAGCTTCAGCCGGTCGCGGTTGCCGGCGATGGTCTCGGCATAGAGCTTGCCCGTGAAATTCGACAGCATGACCCCGTGGCCGGAATAGCCGCCGGCGGAGATCACGTTCGGCATCACCTCGCGCACGAATGGCTTTCGCGGCAGGGTGATGCCGACATAGCCGCCCCAGGCATGGGTGAGTTCGACATCCTTCAGTTGCGGGTACACTTGAACAATCTGGCGACGGATTGCATCCTTGATGCCGGCCGGTTCGCCGGTCGAGTAGATTTCGCGGCCGCCAAAAAGCAGCCGCCCGTCTTTTGAGCGGCGGAAATAACGCACCACGAAGCGGGAATCGTCGACCGATTCATGGCCAGGCAGCACCTGGCTGTCCTCGCCGAGCGGCTCGGTCGCACCGATGAAGGAGCCGATCGGCATGACATGCGCGGCGCTGACCGGTTCCAGGTCCCCGCCATAGGCGTTGACGGCGACAAGCCCCTTGGCGGCGGTGATCGTGCCCCTGTCGGTAGTGACGCGCACCTTGCCGCCGGCTGCGGAGAGGCCGGTCGCCCGCGTGTTCTCGAACAGATGCGCGCCGGCTTCTGCCGCGACCCGCGCCGTGCCGATCGCCAGCTTCAGGGGATGGATATGCCCGGTGCCTGTATCGCGCACGCCGCCGAAATAGACGCTGGAGCCAAGGCGCTCGGCGGTTTCCTTGGCATCCATGAAGGCGATGTGCGGATAGCCGAAGCGTTCCGCCATGATGGTCGCGTGTGCCTCATATTCCTTGACGTAGCGCCGCTTGTGAGCAACCGACATCTGGCCGGGCATGTAGTCGATCTCGATGTTGTTGGCGGCGGAAAAGTCCAGCACATTTGCCTTTGCTTCCTCGGCCAGATCGAACAGTGCCTTGGCGCGGTTAAGGCCGAGTTCGGCTTCAAGCTCTTCCGCCCAGGCGCGCTGGCCGGTGCCAAGCTGGCCGCCGTTGCGGCCCGACGCGCCGTCGCCCAGGCGATGCGCCTCGATCAGCGTCACATCCACGCCCGCCTTGGCCAGATGCGCGGCGGTCGAAAGCCCCGTGAAGCCGCCGCCGATGATGACGACATCGGCGGCGCGATCTCCATCAAGCGCCGGATATTCGGGCCGCTCGCCTGCCGTCGCCTCGTACCAGGAGATGCCGGGGGAGATTGGAGATTGATAGGTCATGCCGCAAGCCTCACAGATCGACAGGTCATAGCCTGTCCCGCCAATGAGGCAAACCTCTCCGCGCCCGGTGGCCTCGGCGTCAAGGTTGGGGCAAGACCGCGGGGCTAAGGTTCGGCGGAAAACAGGAGAAACAATGTGCCGCCCATTCGCCGGCCGCAACCGCAATTTTCTGGAGCAGGCCGCGGTCTGGCGCCGCGTCGCGCCGCCACGCCGGCTTCCGTGTTCGACCCGGCGCTGCGTTGCCTCAATGCGGGGAACGTGACGGGCGCGATCAGCCGGTTGCTCGCCTGCCGTCAGCATGTGCGCAAGAGCGAGATCGCATCCAATTTGCTTGCCAATCTGCTGCTGCGCGTTTCGCGCGCGGACCAGGCGGTTGAATGGTTCGGCGCGGCGTTGAAACTGCGACCGGACTACCCGGAAGCCTTGGCGGGCAGGGGCCTCGCCCTGCAATCGCTCGAGCGCCACGCCGAGGCGGTTTCTTCCTACGACCGGGCTCTTCTGCTGCGGTCTGAAGACCCTGACACGCTCTACAATCGCGGCGTCGCTCTGGAGGCGTTAGGCGAGTCCGATGCCGCCTTGCATGCCTACGAACAGGCGCTCGCGCAGCGTCCCGAATACGCCAGGGCGCTGCTGCGGCTGAGTGCCCTGCTCGACAGAATGGACCGGCTGAAGGAAGCCAGCGCCGCGCTCGACCGATTGCTGGCCTTCGCGCCAGCGAATCCGGACGCGCTGTGCGCCAAGGGCGATTTGCTCCAGCGCGTCGGCCGCTATGACGAAGCGGTCGCGCTTTACGACAGGGCTTTGGCCCAACAGCCGGATTCCTTCGCCGCGCACGCGAACCGCGCCACCGCGCTGAAGAAGGCATCGCGAAGCACGGAGGCGCTTGCCGCCGCCGAGGCGGCGTTGCTGCTTGATCCCTGCGACACAGACATGCTGATCCTCAAGGGCAATGTGCTGCGGGATCTGGGTGAGCGTGACGAGGCTTACCGGATTTATCGCGCCGCCGCGGCCCTCGGTCCGCTGAAGATCTATCCCACCGCCAAGGCCGCTCCCGATTTTCGCGTCATGCTTCTCTTTTCGCCATCCTGCTCAAACACGCCTTACGAGGATTTGATTGGCAATGCGCCCTTCGAGAGCGAGATGCTGATGCTGCTGGACGGCCTGGAATACGACATGGCGACGCTCGAGGACCGAGCAGCGATCGTCGTCAATCTCATTTCCGACGCCGATTTGGGTGACTCTGTCTTGCAGGATGCGGAGTTGTTCCTGTCGCGCTTCGGCCGTCCGGTGATCAATCCCCCGCACCTTGTGCGCGGAACCGACCGGCTGTCGATTGCACGCAGGCTGTCGGGCATCCCGCATGCGATTATCCCGCAAATGGAGCGCTGCCCAAGACAGGAAGCCGGCAAGGCTGGCTCGGCCATCGGGTTCCCGCTTGTGGTTCGCACCGTCGGTACACATGGCGGCGAGGCCATGGAAATGTGCGCGGACATCGAAGCGTTGGACGGCTTTGTCGCGCAACACGACGACAGCGAATTCTATCTTTCGCAATTCGTCGACTATCGCTCGCCGGACGGGTATTTCCGCAAATATCGGTTCATGTTCATCGGCGGGCAAATCCTGCCCTATCATTTGGCGATCGGCGACACTTGGAAAATTCACCATGCGACCACGGACATGGCGGCCTGTTCCTGGATGCAAGAGGAGGAGGCTGCCTTCCTGAAACAACCCGACCGGGTCTTTGACGCTCCGGCTTTAGAGGTCCTGCGGACGATCTCGGAGCAGATCGGGCTCGATTATTTCGGGATTGATTGCGCGCTGTCGGCGGATGGCCGCGTCGTCGTCTTCGAGACCAACCCCTCCATGCTTATCCACCTGCACAATGCCGACTTCCCCTACAAGGATGAGCATGTGCTACGCATCAGGAGCGCGTTCGCGGGGATGCTGGCCGAAAGGGCGCGCATTGCGGCGTAGGGCCTAAACGTTCAGCAGAAGGAATTCCCGTTCCCATGGGCTGATGACTTCCATGAAGGTCTCGAACTCGGCGCGTTTGATCGCCGAATAAGTCGCAGCGAAGGATTGGCCGATCAACTCGCCGAGCGCCTCGTCTTTTTCAAACAGCGCAACCGCTTCGAGCAGCCCGCGCGGCAATTCGATCTCGTCCTCGTTGGCGGTGGTTCCGACCGGCGCGTCCGGCTTTTCCTTGCGCAGAATGCCAATCAGGCCGCAAGCCAGCGAGCCGGCGAGCGCCAGATAAGGATTGGCGTCAGATGACGGGATGCGGTTTTCCACGCGCCGTCCCGCCGGTTCCGAGCGTGGCACGCGAAAGGCGGTGGTGCGGTTGTCATACCCCCATTTCGTGTTGACGGGCGCGGACGCGGCTTGGGTCAAACGCCGGTATGAGTTGACATAGGGCGCGAACATGACAAGTGCGCTGGGAACATGGTGCTGCATGCCGCCGATGAAATGGCGGAAGATGTCGGACTCTCCGCCATCTTGAGTTGTGAAGACGTTGGCGCCGGTCTTCCGGTCCACCACGGATTGATGGATATGCATGGCCGAGCCGGGCTGGCCCTGGATGGGCTTGGCCATGAAAGTCGCATAGGTATCGTGTTTGAGCGCGGCTTCGCGGATGGTCCGCTTGAACATGAAGACCTGATCGGCCAGCGCCACCGGATCCCCGTGGCGCAAATTGATCTCCAGTTGCCCGGCGCCTTCCTCGTGGATCAGCGTGTCGATCTCCAGTCCCTGGCCTTCGCAGAAATGGTAGATATCGTCGATGAGTTCATCGAACTCGTTGACGCCGGCGATCGAATAGCCCTGGCCGCCGCCGATCGGCCGTCCCGAGCGCCCGACGGGTGGTGTTAGCGGGTAATCGGGATCGGGATTCTTTCGCACGAGATAGAATTCGATTTCCGGGGCGACGACGGGGCGATAGCCGTGCCGCTCGTAGGCCGCCACGACCCGCTTGAGGACATTTCGGGGGGTGAATTCGACGGCGCGGCCGTCTTGATGCACGAGATCGCAAATGACCTGCGCCGTCGGGTCGTCCTCCCAGGGCACGACGCACAGTGTCGCGAGATCAGGAAGCAATTTCAGATCGCCGTCATCTTCGGGATAGGAGAAGCCGTTGCCGTCTTCGGGGTATCTGCCCGAAATGGTCGCCATGAAGACAGCCGAGGGCAGCGCCAGCGATGTGTTCGACGTGAACTTCTTGGACGGCATCATCTTGCCGCGGGCGACGCCGGCCTGATCGGGCGTGATGCACTCGATATCCTCGATGCCGCGCCATTCGAGCCATTCGCGCGCTTCTTTCCAGGTACGAACGCCGCGCTTGTTCTTCACGAAAGCCGGCGTGCGCGCCCGTGCATTCCGACCGGCGGACCGGACATCCTTCTTATCAAGCGCCATTCATCACCAACGGATTTCCCTTGCGCCCGACTATAACGAAGGCAAGGGCCGAAAGGAAAGAGCCGCGGAAACTCTATCCGCGCGCTTCTTCCAGCAATCGCTCGATCGTTGGCTGAAGTCGTTCAGGGGTAATGGGTTTTGCCACGACCGCGTCGGCAATATTCGCAAAGGGCGAGTCCGGAGAAAGATTCTGCGTTGAAAGCACGATCAGCATCGGCAGATTGGCGCCCGCCGCCTGACGGTGCGCGACGATGATCGGCGCCAGGGCGTGGCATTCGTCGTTCGCCGCCCCGCAATCCAGAATCACCAAGCCGGGCAATTGCAAGGATATCGATTTAATTGCCGGTTCGGGGGCCTCGCAAATCACCTTGAGGCCCGATTGTTCCACGATGCGCGATACGACAATCCGATTGATCGGCGACGAGCAGACGACCATCACCATGGAGAGGTTGGCCGTCTGCAAATCCGATGGGCGAATGGCGCTCGAGGGGCTGGATAATTTCCCGCGCTGGTCGAAATTTGTTTCCGGCATCGCGCTCATCACCACCCTGCATCGATTCAATGTATGGTTGAGAACGGTATTAGCGCACCGTTAAGATAGTGTTTATCGGAAAGTATAGAGTTTAGCTTTTCGGCTGTCTTTTCCCCAACAATCGTTGCACAGCATTGCACTCATCTTGCAATTCTTGTCTATTGAGAGAATCGACTTGCCAGCCGGTCAGCCCGCAGCTTGCGTTACGATCACCGGAATGAGCAGATCACCCCAATTGCCATCTCCGCCATGATGCCGCGCCGAGCGAACCAGTTCCACCGAGACGCCGGCTTCCACCGCCTTCATGACCGACTGGTTCAGACGGTGCAGATCATTGGCCAGCATGCGGATGGTCGCCTGCTGGTCGGTATTCATCGCCGTTGACTGTTCTTCGGCGCGTTCCTTGACGCGTGCGATCGATGCCATGGGTCTTCTCCTTGCTTTCGCCCGTTGGGCGTTTCTTCTGTCTGTGCGGAGACGGCAGACCATTTTCCGTAAGCCGTCTCCGTGGGTGACTTTCTATTCCGCCGCCGGCCTGAATTGCGTTCGCTCCTCCGGCTTGAACTGCGCATGCTCGGTGGAACCGTGCATCGCGGTAGTCGACGACTTGCCTCCCGTGATGGCCATCGATACGGCGTCGAAATAGCCGGTCCCCACCTCGCGCTGATGCTTGGTCGCTGTATAACCGTTGGCCTCGGAAGCGAATTCTGCCTCTTGAAGTTCCGAATAGGCGGCCATCTGCCGGTCCCTGTAGCCGCGCGCCAGTTCGAACATGCCATGGTTGAGCTGATGAAAGCCCGCCAGCGTGATGAACTGGAACTTGTAGCCCATGGCGCCGAGTTCGCGCTGGAACTTGGCGATGGTCGCGTCGTCGAGGTTTTTCTTCCAGTTGAAGGAGGGCGAGCAATTATAGGCCAGCATCTTGCCTGGATGATGTCGATGCACGCCTTCGGCAAACTTCCTCGCCTGGCCAAGGTCTGGCTTGGAGGTCTCGCACCATATCAGATCGGCCGATGGAGCATAGGCGACAGCGCGGGCAATGCAGGGCTCGATGCCGTTACGGACATGATAGAAGCCTTCGGCGGTGCGTCCGGCGGCATAGTCGACGAAGGGCTGGTCGCGCTCGTCGATATCGGACGTCAGGAGCTTGGCGGCTTCCGCGTCGGTGCGCGCGATGACGAGAGTCGGCGTGCCCATCACGTCGGCGGCAAGCCGCGCCGCGTTCAGATTGCGGATATGGGCGGCCGTCGGGATCAGCACCTTGCCGCCGAGATGGCCGCATTTCTTCTCCGATGCCAGTTGGTCCTCGTAGTGGACGCCGGCCGCGCCCGCCTCGATGAAGGCCTTCATGATCTCGAAGGCGTTGAGCGGACCGCCGAAACCGGCTTCGGCATCGGCGACGATCGGCGCGAACCATGTGTCGACGGAAAGCCCGTTGCCTTCCGAGACCTCGATCTGGTCGGCGCGTTGAAGCGTCCTGTTGATGCGCCTGACCAATTCGGGGGCCGCGTTGGCGGGGTAAAGCGACTGGTCGGGATACATGGCGCCGGCGGTATTGGCGTCGGCCGCCACCTGCCATCCGGACAGATAGATCGCCTTCAGACCGGCGCGTACCTGCTGCATGGCCTGGTTGCCGGTCACCGCGCCGAGCGCGTTGACGAAATCCTCCTCGTGGATGAGTTGCCACAACCGGTTGGCTCCCATCTCGGCGAGCGTATGGCGAATGGGCGCGGAACCGCGCAGCCGACTGACATCCTCCGTCGAATAGGGCCGGTCGACGCCATCGAAACGCCCTTTCGGCGCGGACGGGACACATTTGTAAAAATCGGTCATAGTAACTCCAGATGATTTGCCGAAGCGGCGTGAGCGAATGTTACGTTCTTGACAATGCACTGCACGAAAGGCGAGGAAAATGCGCAAAAGACCCCCAAAAATCAGGAAATTCTGTATGGATTTTTACTCGATCGAAATGTAAATTTGTAAAAAATGTAAAACTGCTAAAAAGCTCATAGCCGCATTAAACGATGTAATAAATTGTAAAGCAGGGATGATGGCTGATCAGAAGATATTCGCGGGACCGAGAATCCGCCGTATCCGCACGGCTCGCGGTCTGACCCAGACAGCGATGGCGGAGGGCCTGGGGATTTCACCCTCCTATCTTAATCTGATTGAGCGCAACCAGCGTCCGCTTACGGTGCAGCTCATTCTCAAAATGGCTGGCGTCTATAAGGTCGAGCCGGAGGAACTTCACGCCGAAGCCGGCGCGTCGATCGCCGCTTTGAGGGAAGTCTTCGCCGATCCGCTTCTCGCAGGGGAACTGCCCGGCGACCAGGAATTGGTTGAAGTGGCGGAAGCCGCGCCCAACGCGGCGGCGGCCATGGTCAAGCTCTTCCGTGCCTACCGCGAACAGGCGGCGCGCCTGTCCGACCTTTCGGAGCTTTTGGCGCGCGAGGGCAGGGCGACGGCGCTGTCGGCGGCGCGCCTGCCGATCGATGAGATGCACGAGACCTTCGAACGGCGCCCCAACCACTTTCCCGGCCTGGAGGAGGAAGCCGAAGCCTTCACAGCTCTTCTCCAGCCCGGCGACAATCTGGCTGGCGCCTTGAAGTCGTGGCTCCAGCGCGAGCACGGCATCGCCGTCAAGGTTCTGCCCGTCGCCACAATGCCGAACTGGCGGCGGCGGTATGACCGTCACACGCAACGCCTGTTCATTTCCGAGCGGTTGTCGCCCTTCGACCAGTTGCGTGAAATCGCCATGGAAGCCTGTCTGATCCGCATGAATGTCGCCATTGCCGGCGAAATCGCGGCGCTCAGGCTTTCCTCGGACGAGGCGCGGCGGCTTGCTCGCTTCGAACTCGGTCGCTACGCCGCGCATGCCCTCATGATGCCTTATCGGCCATTCCAGGCTGCTGCGTTGCGCGCGCGCTACGATATCGATGTGCTGCGCTCGCGCTTCGGCGTTTCCTTCGAACAGGCGGCAAACCGGTTGACCATGTTGCAGCGGCAAGGCGCGGCCGGCGTTCCATTCTTCATGCTGGAGATCGACAATGCCGGCCATCGCTTTCGCAAGGCCGGAGCGCAGGGCTTTCCGCACAGCCGTTTTGGAGGCGGCTGTCCGAAACTTCCCGTCCATGCCGCCTTTGCACAACCCGGGCAGATACTGGCCGAGGCGGTTGAAATGCCGGATGGAGCTCGATTTCTTTGCATTGCACGCACGCTGGAAGGCCCTCAGGGAGCGTTCAACGAGCGGCCGCGTCGCACCGCGCTCCTGCTTGGCTGCGACATCGGCTTCCGCGATGAGATTGTTTATGGAGGTGCATTGCCCGGCGGCAAGGTGGAAGCGACCGGATTTGGCGCGACACCCGTCGGGCCGGCCTGCCGGCTATGCGAGCGTGTCGGCTGTCTCGCCCGCGCCGAACCGCCGGTGACGCGGCCGCTCGGGCTCGATGAGATGGTGACCGGGCTGTCGGCCTTTGATTTCCAGTGAGCCCCTATCCGCCGAGCCTCGCCCTCAGGCCGTCATGCTGCTCGCATCCTGCTGTGGTTCCGACAGACATTCCCTTACCAGACCTGTCGAATAGCCGCGCGTAATGTGCGCCTTGGCGCGATAGGATGGGTCACGCATCAATGCCTCGTGCAGCTTCGGCAAATTGTAGAACGGCACGCCTGGGAACAGATGGTGTTCGAGATGATAGTTGATGTTGTGTGGCGCGAAGAACCAACGCTCCCAGAAATACGGCTTCACCGTGCGGGTGCTGGTTAGCTCGTGAGAATAGTCCATGCTGCCGAAATGCTCCGACACGCTGCGCACATGCTGGAACAGGAAGAGGACCGTGAGATAGGGCACGATCCAGTAAAGCAGGACGCTCTTCCAGATGCCGAGATAGGTGAAGACCAGGGCGGCGACGATATAGAAAGCGATGCGCGTCAGCTTGTAGGCCCGTGTCGAGCGGTCGCTTCTGCTGACGCGCGGCAGTATCTGTGCAAGATCCCGAATGGTGTTGACCGCGATCAGATAGCCGCCCAACTGAAGCACGACCATCCGGATCTTCTGCGGAAAGGTGAATTGTGGCGCACCCTTCTTTACCCGCCAGTCGGGGTCGTCGTCGGTATTGGTATGCTGGTGATGCGCCAGATGGTTGTTGCGGTAGCTCTGCACCGTGATCAGGACCGGCCAGGCCGTGAAGATGTCGCCTAGCGCGTCGGCAAGCTTGCGGTTTTTCATGAACCGGTAGTGAGCGGCCTCGTGCATTATCACGCCAAGCCCATGCATCCGGCCGCCGATGATGGCGACCGCCGCCAGATAGACGAAGACGTTCTGCATATACTTGCTCACTGCGATCGCCAGGGCGATAACAATCCAGTCGCCCGCGATCGCAAGGACGGTCTTATACGGCTGCAAAACCGAAAGCTGCTTCAATTCCTTCGGAGGTTTCATGCCGTCGCTGCCCTCATCGCCGCGCCCATGCGGCCTAATCCCTGACCAGCAGTGTACGATGTTTCAGCCAGCCGGACAAAGCCAAACTTTGCTCTGTTGAGTCCCTTGCAAGGCATTTCGAGCACGGTCGGAGGGCCAACGGTTGCAAGGCTTCCGCAACTGCGGCAAAAGCCGAACCGCGTCTTTTGCCGATCCGGCATTGCCGCCCCGGAGCCATAATGAAGATCTTCGCCTACAAGCCCGGACATGACGGGCACGTCGCGCTTCTCGAAGACGGGGTGCTGGCCTGGTCGATCGAAGCGGAGAAGGATTTGGGTCCACGCTATGCCCCGGTGACGCCAGAACTGATGATGCATGGCTTGTCGCTCGCCGATGCCGTGCCGGATGTCGTCGCTGTCTCGGGCTGGCTGAAATCGTTTCGCCCGATGAGCGGGCCGATTGGCGCGGGCTATTTCGGCGTCGATGCGGCGAGCATCATGGAGCGGCCCTACCCGTTCCAGGGCAAGGAAGCGCGCTGGTTCTCGTCTTCGCATGAGCGCTCGCATATCGTAGGCAGCTACGCGATGTCGCCGTTCCCGCAAGGCCAGCCGTGCTACGCGCTCGTCTGGGAGGGCGTCATCGGTTCGTTCTATCGGATCGACGAACAGTTGAACGTGACCAAGGTCGGCACGCCGGTCACCGGGCCGGGCCATAAATACGGCTTCCTCTATGGCTTGGCGGATCCGGCCTTGCCGGCCGACGCGCGCAAATCGCGCCGCGAAGATGCCGGCAAGCTGATGGCGCTGGCCGGGTTTGGCCGGAATACGGTCGAATCACCGGAAGAGCGAAAGCTGATCGACCGCCTCATCGCCCATGATGCGGTGTCCGCGCCTCTGAGCAAGGCCGATTTCTCCGACAGCCCGTTCTTCAACATCGGGTTGAAAGCCCCGGAGTTCCAGGATTTGGCGCGGCGTTTCCAGACCGAACTCTTCGAGCGTTTCGCCGGCTTCGCCCGAGAAAACATGCGCGACGGCCTGCCGCTGCTGATTTCGGGCGGCTGCGGGCTCAACTGCGACTGGAACAGCCTGTGGCGCGGATCGGGCCTGTTCGCCGACACGTTTGTGCAGCCTTGCGCCAATGATTCCGGCTCGGCCATCGGCACGGCCGCCGACGCGCAGTTCCATTTGACCGGCAACGCCAAGATCGAATGGAGCGTTTATGCTGGCGAGGAATTCGTTTTGGACGCGACGGACCTCGCGGGCTTTGAAGCTCGCACGACGAACGATGCCGGGATCGCCGATTTGCTCGCCGGGGGAGCCGTTCTCGCCTGGGTGCAGGGACGCTACGAGATCGGGCCACGCGCCCTCGGCAACCGGTCGCTGATCGCCGCACCCTTTACCGCCGGGACGCATCGACGCCTCAATGCCATCAAGAAGCGCGAGGGTTTCCGCCCGATCGCCCCGATCGTCATGGAGGAGGAATTCGACAGGCTGTTCGAAAACCACGGCGCCAGCCCGCACATGCTTTATTTTCAGACGGTTCGGAGCGACGCGCTGAAAGCTGTAACCCATGTCGACGGCTCGGCTCGGGCGCAGACGGTGACGCGGGAACAAAACCCGCAAATGCATGCGCTGCTCTCGGCGTTTCGCGACAAGACCGGCTACGGTGTGCTTTGCAACACCTCGCTTAATTTCAACGGCGCGGGCTTCATCAACCGGCTGTCGGATCTCGTCCGCTATGCCCGGGAGACCGGCCTCGACGGCTTTATCGTTGGCGACACGTTCTATCGGAAAGCCTGACTTTCAGGCCTCCCTGTGCAGGATGACGTTTTCGGCGGTCCCGGCGGCGCGGCGATAGCCATGCTGCGCCAGAAAATCCAGGCAATCCCGTTCCCAACGGTCCCTGAGAACCGTTTCGATCATCACCGTCACCGGCCACCTTTCTTCCGGCGACGTCTCGAAATACCCAAGCAGCGCGCGATCCTCATAGCCTTCGACATCGACCTTGATGACATCGACGCGCGGCATCGATTGCTCCTGGAGGATGTCGGCGAGCGGCTTGACCGTAACCGGCGTTCCGGTGGCTTCGCCCTGCGTTTGCGCAAGCAGGGAGGCTCCGCCGATATTGCCGCCGCCGTCGAACCACAGCTTCATGGACCCGTTTGCCGGGCCGGCCGCCAAATTCAGGCAGGTGACGTTGGTCGCGCTATTGGCATTTCGGTTGAACGCGAGCTTGGCGAACGTGCGCGGGTGCGGCTCCAGCGCAAACACCGAGCCGGACGACCCCACGCGGCTGGCCGCCCAAAGCGAATACGTGCCGATATTCGCGCCGATATCGACAAAAATCATGCCTTCACCAACGAAAGGCGAAAGCAATTGATGTTCTTCGGTCTCCGGCAGGCAGCCCCGGCCGATCAGGATTCGGTCGCACCGGTTTTCCGCCGGATAGATACGGAAACACAGGCCGTCGACCTCTATGTCAAAGGGGCCCGACAGGCTGCTTCCGATCCGTTTGCGGATCATCCTGCGCATCTTTGGTGGTAGCGCGCGGCTCGTCGCCAGCGCCCATCCGCAGCGCGCCGCGACGCCTGCCTTCCTGCCCGAAAAGGGCGTCGCGGTGTCGATCGCGCCTGGACGTCGCGTCATTGGGGAAGACCGCGGGCCGGTTGGCGCTGCAGTGCTGCGAGGCAGGAAGTGCCGTTCAAAGCGCCGCCGCCGCCGCTTTTGAGGAATCGGGATGTTTCTTGTTTTTCGCGTCTTCGTCATCGACGACCGCCCGCACCGATCCCGTGATGGTCTTGCGTTCCTCGGGCGTCAGGTTTTGAACCTGTTCGCCGTCAGCAAGCCGCACGGTCACTTCGCGATGCGCAAAATGGATGCCTTCCCTCTGGAAGATCTCGCGGATCGCCGCGTAGATGACTTTTCGCGTCACGAACTGGTCGCCCGGCCGCGTCATGAATTTGACGCGCATGATCATGGCCGAATCCTCCATGGCGTAGACGCCCTGCGATTTGAGCGGCTGCATGAAGAGCGGTCCGATGATCGGGTCCTCTAGCAATTGCTGGCCGAGCTTCTTGATGAGCTTTCGCACCTTCTCGACGTCCGTATCGTAGGTCAGGCGCAGCGGCAGCTTCATCATTACCCAGTCGCGCGAATAATTGGTGAGCTGCTTGATTTCGCCGAACGGTACGGTGTGCAGCGCGCCCAGATGGTGACGTAGCTGAAACGAGCGCATCGAAATCTTTTCGACCACGCCCTTGACCTGGCCGATCTCGACATATTCGCCCTTGCGGAAAGCGTCGTCGACAAGGAAGAACGCGCCCGAAAAGATGTCCCGGATCAGGGTCTGTGCGCCGAAACCGATGGCGATGCCGACCAGGCCCGCACCGGCGAACAGCGGTGCTACGTTTACGCCCATGTAGGACAAAATGAAGATACAGGCAAAAATGACGATGGCGCAGATGATGACATTGCGGAAAACCGGCAGAAGGGTCGCCAGCCTTGATTGTCCCTTGCCCGTCTCGCCCTCGCCATCGCCGGGGTTAAGCGGCTGGTCGTCCAGGCTGCCGCCTTCCTCGACGATCTTCGTGTCGATGTAATTATTGATGGCGCGATAGCTGGACCCGGCCAGGAAAATAATCAGGATGATGTCGAGCGCCGCCGCCAGCGGATGACCGCCCTCCCGACCGATATCCACGCCCCATAGCCGCGCCAGCTCGCCCGCCGATACGGTCAGGATGACTGCGAGGATGGCGTTTTCGAAAAAATCCTTGAACGCCGGCTTGAATTGGCGAGGTCGATCTTTCGGTTTCTCGACCGGCGTGTGAACGCTCATTTCCTCGCCGTCTTCGAGCAGGTCGCGTTCGTCCTCGTTACGGTTCTCCGAGATTTCCTTTGCCGCCTGCGCACGCCGCCATGCCCGGTTCTCGGCCAGAGATTTGAGAATTTGGGCGCGCCGGAAGCTGATTGAGCGCGCCTCGTAGATGATCTCAAGGAGATAGATGGCGACGCCATAAGCGAAAATTGCCGCGACAAAGACGATGATGGGCGCGCCCACCAAAACGTACCCGCCCGGAAGCCCGAGCGACAGGCGCACGGAACTGACGAACCAGGCGAAGGCCAGATAGAAAAGGATGATTGGCAAGGCCGAAAGGGCCGCAGCGCGTTTCCATGCCGGCTTTCTGTCCGGGTCGCCTTCACCCAAGAGGATTTCAAAGAGCTCTTTGCGGTGCCGTATGGCAAGCATTCCGAACAAGATGGCGCAAACCAGCATGCCGACGATAAATCCGAGCCGGTGCGCGTCTTCGTTGAGTTTCAGTTCCTGAATCCACCGGCAAATGCCGATAATGAACGCCGAAATTCCCAGCACGAAGGACCAGTCGCGGTAGAGCCTCAGAGCGGCCGCGTCGGAAAGGTTGACGAGCCGATGCGCCGGTACGTCCGGTGCGAAGAAATTATAGAAAATGACATAGCGCAGGATCTTGTAGCCGGCGTAGGTGGAAATGATGACGAAGATCGTTCTGCGCGACGCCTCGTCTCCCGTATCGAATATCACTGCGACCAGCACCGCCGTCACGAACATGATCGCGGTGGAGACCAGCATCCAGCCGGCGCGGCCGAGCAGATATTGCAGCTTGCCCGAGCGACGCTTCTCGTCAGGATTATAGACGTAGCGGAAATGGTCACGGCCCCAGCGCGCCGTAGCGCGAAAAAGCAATGTTCCCAGCATCAGGCCGCCAACTGCCGTGGCGATCGCGCGCGCAATCCAGAAAAGCGAGTAGTCCGATCCGGCGGATTTCAGGATCGCGGGAAGGCCGAGAAGAAACAGCGCGGTGTTGTGAAACATTTTGCTGACATTGGCGCGCGCCTGCAGGAGGCTGGTGCTGGTCAGCGACATGCCCATGGGCATCAAGGGTTCCGTCGACTTTTTGGCTTCGCCGGGCTTGACCACGATGACGGTGGATCCGTCCTTACGCGCCTGATCGAGAAAAGCGTCGAGAGAGGATTGCTGCTGTTCGCTCTTGGAGCCGTTGACCTTGCTGAGGAGGGAGTTCGCCGCGAAAGCCCGCGAATTGGGCGTTTGCGCGAGGATGACGAGAGCCGCTAGAAAAACCAGCGCGCCTCGGCAAAGAAAAGCCGCCATTCCGATTGCCCTGAAGTTCATTTTTCTTTCCAATGGTCCAAACTGGAAGTGCCCGTCATCTGGACGACATCGATTTCCGCGCCAATTGCACTGTGAATTATGGTCAAATGCTTACTATACGCAATGCGCCACGGTGAAACCCTCTGGAACGCCGAAGGAAGGTTTCAGGGCCGCAGCGACCATCCGCTCTCTTCGGCTGGAAGGCAGCAGGCGCGGGAGAACGCGAGAAGGCTCAAAGTTCATTTCAATGACCTTGGCGTGGAGCGGTCCGGTATGGGCGCTGTTTCCTCGCCGCTGCGCCGCGCGCGAGAAACGATGCAATTGGTGCTCGCGGAAATGGGGATTTCCGACACCCAATTCAACATCGATGCCCGCTTGATGGAGGCCTCGTTCGGTTGCTGGGAAGGCCTGACGACATTCGAGGTAAAGGAGCGGTATCCCGCCGAGCGCCGGCTTCGCAAGGCCGATCGTTGGAACTTCGATCTGCATGGCGGCGACAGCTACGCCGATCTTTCCCGTTCCATGGGCGAATTCCTTGCAGGGCTGGTCCCGGAAATTCCAACGCTTGTCGTCACGCATGCAGGCAACATCCGCGTATTGCTGGGATTGCTTTGCGGATGGGATCGTCAACGGATGATGGAGTTTCGCGTCTCACATGAGGCCGTCATGTGTTGGGACGGGGAGAGGCTGGGCTGGATTTAAGCTCCTGAACGCATTTGCGGAAATCTGGCCGTCACCCTAACATCATGGAAGATTGAGACGGAATGCCTGGAGAACGCGAATCGCAAGAACGGAATTCCGGCCGGGCAAAGGGGAATGAAAGTGAAGGAATTGCCTGATCTGCTTCGGGTGGACAATTTGCGAATATCGATCGCCATCGAGCGTTCGGGTCTGGAGGTTGTCCGCGGCGCCAGCTTCCGTATTCCGGCGGGCAAGACGGTGGCGCTTGTCGGCGAATCCGGGTCCGGCAAATCGATCATCGCGCAGGCCATTCTCGGCATCCTGCCACGCGTTGCCAAGGTCACGGGCGGCAGCATCAATTTTCGCGACAAGAGCTGTGGCGACCAGCCAATCGACATCGCGACGCTCGATGTCAACGGCGAGGAAATGCAGGCGCTTCGCGGCGGCCGCATCGCGATGATCTTTCAGGAGCCGATGACCTCGCTCTCGCCGCTGCATCGCATCGGGAACCAGGTCGAGGAAGCTCTGGTACTGCACCGCAATCTGGATGGCGGCCAGGCGCGCGCCATGACCGAAGACATGCTGCGTCTGGTCGGGTTTCCCGATCCGCATCGCGCGTATGACATGTATTCGATGGAGCTTTCGGGGGGCATGCGCCAGCGCGCCATGATCGCCATGGCGCTTATCTGCCATCCGGCGCTGCTAATAGCCGACGAGCCGACGACCGCGCTGGATGTCACGGTGCAGGCCCAGGTTTTGGGATTGCTGAGGGATTTGCAGGCCAGGCTTGGCATGTCCATGCTCTTGATAACGCACGATCTCGGCGTGGTCGCCAACATGGCCGAAGAGGTGATCGTCATCTATCACGGGGAGATTGTCGAAGCCGGCAGCGTTGAGGACATCTTTCGCAACCCGGGTCACCCCTACACGAAGGCGCTGATGCGCGCTGTTCCCGAAATCGACTCGAACCGTTCGAAAAAGCTGATCGGGCTACGCGAGATCGATCACGTCATCCCCGATTCCATGCGCGGCCGAAAACACGATCAACCGAAGAGCGAAACGCCGCTCGTTTCGGTTCGCGGGCTTACCAAAAGCTTTTCCATCCGCAAGGATAGCTGGTTTGCCAGCGACGAAAGGCGTGTGCTCGCCGTCAACGATGTCAGCTTCGATATCCGCAGTGGCGAATGTTTCGGCATCGTCGGCGAGAGCGGCAGTGGCAAGTCCACCATCAGCAAGCTTCTGATGCGCGCCATTACGGCCGATGCAGGCGATATCCGTTTCGACAACGGCCAGATGAAATGCGACGTGCGCGCGCTCGGCGGGAAGGCGCTGAAGGAATTCCGCAAGCGCATGCAGATTGTCTTCCAGGATCCCTTCAGCTCGCTCAGTCCGCGTTCCACCGTGTTGAACATCCTGCGTGAACCGCTGGAAATCCACGATATTGGCTCGGCGACCGACATAACCCGTACCGCGCGGGAACTCATGGCGCTGGTGGGGCTGCCTCCGACCTATCTCAATCGTTATCCGCACAGCTTTTCGGGCGGCCAACGCCAGCGCATCGGCATCGCCCGCGCCCTGGCGCTTTCGCCGGACCTGCTGATCTGCGACGAGCCGGTATCGGCGCTGGACGTTTCCGTGCAGGCCCAAATCCTCAATTTGCTGAAGAAGTTGCAGGACGAGCTTGGCCTGACGATGATCTTCATCTCGCATAATCTGGCGGTGGTGAAATACATCGCCGACCGTATCGCAGTGATGCGCAAGGGCCGCATCGTCGAGATCGCGCCGTGCGAAACCTTGTTCTCCAATCCCGTGCATCCCTACACGAGAAAGCTGCTGACGGCCGTGCCGCATGCCGACCTCGATCACCCATTGGAGTTCCCCAAGCAGAACGAGGAGATCGTCGACGACGCCATTGCTTGGGACGCCATGTTCAGGAGCGGGGATGACGGGCACGGCTTAAAGCTCAGGGCGGTGGACAAGGGACACTTCGTGCTGGCGCGAGAAGAATTCACCGAGCAGAGGCTTTCGGCATGAGTGTGCGTCGCTGGTCCCGCCGGTCTTTTTCCAAGGCGGCTCTTTCGCTTGTTTCACTTCCGCTTTTGCCCGATTTCGCCCTTGCCGGCCCGGGCGAGCCGCCAGATCTCGCGACGGGCGTCGCCGCCGGTGACCTGCCTCCTGTATCGCAGCGGCTACCGGCCCACCCGCGTGTCGTGGACATGGATCAGATCGGCAAGGCCGAAGGCCACTATGGCGGGACGCTGAGAATGATCATGGCGGATGTCAAGGATATCCGCATGATGACCGTCTATTCCTATGCCAGGCTGGTGGTGTTCGACGAGAAGCTCGATCTCGTTCCGGATATCCTCGAAAAATTCGAGGTCGAGCAGGGCCGCATCTTCACCCTGCATCTGCGTCCCGGCCACAAATGGTCGGACGGAAGACCCTTCACGACCGAGGATTTGCGCTATTTCTGGGAAGATGTAGCGCTCAACAAAGAGCTTTCGCGAGGCGGCCCGCCCCCTGAAATGATGGTTGAAGGCAAACCGCCTTCCTTCGAGGTGCTCAGCGATCTTGCGGTACGCTACACTTGGGAAAAGCCCAATCCGCTGTTTCTGCCTTCGCTCGCCGGCGGCAGTCCTAATTACATTTTCCTGCCCGCCCATTATATGGAGCAGTTCCACAAGCGCTACGCCGACCCGGCCAAGCTCGCCCAATTGGTCGCGGCACACAGGATGCGCGATTGGGTGGCGCTGCATACCGTGCTGTCGCGCCAATACCGACCGGAGAATCCCGACCTGCCGGTGCTCGAACCTTGGGTCAACACGACGGCGCCGCCGGCCGAGCGCTTCACTTTCCGGCGCAATCCCTATTTCCACCGGGTCGATGGGAGTGGCCGTCAGCTTCCCTACATCGGGACTGTTTTTCTATCGATGAGTTCGGGCGAGATCATACCCGCCAAAACCGGCGGCGGCGAAAGCGATCTTCAGGCCCGCTATTTGCGGTTCGACAATTATACCTTTTTGAAGCAGGCGGAAAAACTGCATCCGATTCACGTCGATCTGTGGCGGGACGGAACCGGCTCGCAGGTTGCCTTCCTGCCCAATCTGAACGCCAACGATGCGGTCTGGCGCAGGATTCTCCAGGATGTGCGTTTTCGCCGGGCGCTTTCACTCGCCATCAACCGCCATGAAATCAACCAGCAATTCTATTTTGGACTGGCGCATGAAGCCGGCAACAGCGTGCTTGAGAACTCGCCGCTCTACAAGAAGAGCTATGATCAGGCTTGGGCGAACTACGATCCGGAACAGGCGAACGGTCTTCTCGACGCCATGGGCCTCAAGCGCAACGATGACGGGTTGCGCGTCTTGCCCGACGGACGCCCGGCCGAACTCGTGGTGGAACTTTCCGGCACGAGCGAAGCCTCGGACATGATGGAGCTGGTGCGCGACTATTGGGGGACGCTCGGTCTCAAAACATTCCAGCGTTCGCTGCAGCTCGACGTCCTGCGCCGGCGGTTCCTTGCCGGCGACACGTTGATCTCGGCGTGGACCGGCCTGAGCGTGGGACTTGCGACCGCCGACCTTTCGCCGGAGGAACTGGCGCCGGTGTCTTCCGCACAAGGCAACTGGCCGAAATGGGGCCAGCACACCGAGACAATGGGGGTGGCCGGCGAGGCGGTCGATCTTCCCGCCGCCAAGCAACTGCTGGACCTCTACAAGGACTGGCGTATTTCCTCCACGACCGACGAGCGCCGCGAAATATGGGCAAAGATGCTTTCAATTTTCACCGACCAGGTCTTCACCATTGGCACGGTGAATGAGGTCTATCAGCCGGTCGTCGTCAACTCGGCGCTGCGCAACGTGCCCAAAGAGGGAGTTTATTCATTTGCGCCCGGCGCATATTTCGGCATCTATATGCCGGACACTTTCTGGTATGATGAATAGGCCCTTGGCGCAGTGATCCGATACATCATCTTTCGTCTGTTCGCCGCCATACCGACGCTTCTCTTGATAAGCGGACTGGTGTTTTTCATCATCCAGCTCCCGCCCGGCGATTATTTCGAGACCTACATCGCCGAATTGCAGGCACAGGGCGAGACCGTCGACCCGAATAAGATCGCTTACCTCAAGCACGAATACGGCTTCGACAAACCGATCGTCGAGCAATACGGCTTGTGGGTCCTGGGTATGCTGCACGGCGATTTCGGCTATTCTTTCGAATATGAGATGCCGGTTACCCAGGTCGTGGGCAGCCGGCTCTATCTTACGATGCTGATTTCCACGGTGACGATCATCTTCACCTGGCTCATCGCTTTCCCGATCGGCATCTATTCGGCGACCAGGCAATATTCCTGGGGCGATTACGGGCTGACCTTCGTCGGGCTGCTCGGCCTCGCCACCCCCAATTTTCTTCTGGCGCTGATTTTGATGTATCTCGCCAATATCTGGTTCGGGACGTCGATCGGCCACTTGATGGACGCGAAATATCTCGGTCAGCCGATGAGTTGGGACAAGTTCAAATCGGTGGCGGAACACATGGTCATTCCCGTGATCGTCATAGGCACGTCCGGCACAGCCGGCATGATCCGGCGCCTGCGCGCCAATCTGCTCGATGAACTGCAGAAGCAATATGTGGTCACCGCCCGCGCCAAGGGCGTGCCGCCGCTCAGGGCGCTGCTCAAATATCCGCTGCGCATGGCGCTTAATTTCTTCATCGCCGACATTGGCGGCATCCTGCCCTCGGTGATTTCGGGTGCGGTGGTGGTTTCCATCGTGCTGTCGCTGGAGACGACAGGGCCGCTGCTGATCCGGGCGCTGCAAAGCCAGGACATGTATCTCGCCGGCTCCTTCCTCATGTTCCTGGCGGCGCTGACGGTGGCCGGCGTCCTGATCTCCGATATCGCGCTGGCGCTGCTTGACCCGCGCATACGGCTGCAGGGCGGGAGGCGGAAGTGAATTCGCCGCTGCCGCCGGATGGCGCGCCCATCGCGCATTTTGTTTCCGGCGAGGTTTTCGACCCCAAGGCGATCGAGAAACTGTCGCCGATCCAGGAACGCGTCTATCTCGCCTCCCAGTTCCGCCTCATGTGGTGGAAGTTCAAGCGGCACCGGGCGGCGCTCGTCTCGGGCGTTTTCCTGCTGCTCCTTTACGCTTCCATACTGGTCAGCGAAGTGCTTGCGCCCTACGCGCTTAACGACCGGCATGTCGACAATATCTACATGCCGCCGCAAGCGCTTCATCTCTTCGACAAGGGCAAGTTCGTCGGGCCGTTCGTCTATGGCACCACCTATCATCTGAACATGGATATCCTGAGGAGGGAGTATCCCGTCGACAAGACCAAGGTGGAAAAGCTGCGCTTCTTCTGCGACGGCGATCCCTACCGCTTCTGGGGCCTGTTCGAGGCGCGTCTTCATTTGTTCTGCGCGCCGAAAGGCTCCGCGGGAATCTTCCTGCTCGGCACCGACCGGCTTGGCCGTGATATGCTCTCACGCATCATTTATGGTACGCGAATTTCGCTGACGATCGGCCTGATCGGCATCACCGTTTCCTTCCTGCTCGGCATCTCGATCGGCGGCATGGCCGGCTATTATGGCGGCTGGATCGACCTGATCGTGCAACGGGTCATCGAAGTCCTGCAAAGCCTGCCATCCATACCGCTGTGGTTGGCGCTGGCCGCCATCATGCCGGTCGACTGGAGCCCGATCCTCGTCTATTTCGGCATCACCATCATCCTCGGCCTGATCGACTGGACGGGGTTGGCCCGGGCCGTTCGCTCGAAGCTCCTGTCGCTGCGCGAGGAGGATTACGTGCTGGCTGCCGAATTGATGGGCGCCGGTCCGACGCGTGTCATCTTCCGCCATCTCATCCCCGGCTTCATGAGCCATCTGATCGCCTCGGCAACCATCACCATCCCCACCATGATCCTCGGCGAGACGGCGCTGTCCTTCCTCGGTCTCGGCCTGCGGCCGCCGGTGACAAGCTGGGGCGTTCTGCTGAACGAAGCGCAGAACATCAATGTGGTGGCACTCTATCCGTGGCTGATCCTGCCGGTCGTGCCGGTTATCCTGGTCATCCTGGCGTTCAATTTCCTGGGCGACGGACTGCGCGACGCGGCCGACCCCTACCATACATCCTGGTAAGAGAACCCGCGTTGGATTCTGGAAAATCGAGCGGCAACAGCGGGTTATCGCGATTTTCGGAATCATTCTTCCAGAGGCCTCGACCGCTGCGTTAACATCCGGTCGACCAGATCGTCCGCTGCTTCGAAAGCGAAACCGCGCTCGGTTCGCAAGTAATGGAGCAGCCACTTCAGCGTGTCCCAGGCCTGGGCGTCATGGATCAGATGATGGCTCAGAATTCCGAGAGGGAAGCCGCCGCGCTCTCGCGCCTGACGCAGCCGCCGCAATAATTCTCCGGCCGCCCACTCAATCGTATGGCCTTGCCTGTCGCGCCCCCAGTCGATGATGTCTATCTGCGTGTTGAGCTGCGGAAGTGTGGACCCGTCGTCGTGCCACGAGTTGGTGGACAGCGCAGTAAAGCCAACCTCGTGCAGGCGCGATGCGACCTCGTTCGACAGGCGGTTCCATGGCGGAACGAGAATGCGCGATAGCCGGTCTCCGAAAAGGCCGGTCAATCGCTCGCGTCCTCTTGCGAGCTCCAGCAGGATTTCGTCAGCCGGTCGGTCGCCGCCCAGTTCAAGCGGCGGCGTGCCGTCGGGTGTATGGCGGCGATGCGCATAGCCGTGGACACAAGGCGTCACGCGCGGCTCGTCCACGATTTGTTCAGCCAACGCGGCGGTTGCATCGACAGGAATGACCGCCAGCAACAGCGGAACGTCGTACCGCCGCACCATCTCGATCAAGCGATCGAGTGCCCGGCTGGGTTGCATGGCGTCATCGTCGCGCAACCAGAAGCATGGAGCCAGTCCGCGCCGGAACCACTCGTCGAACTCCGCCTCTATGGCCGCGAAAAGACTCATCGGACCGATAGGCTCACGGCCGCCCTCGAGCATTCCAGAAGCGGATCGAGCGCGCCTTTCATCGCCGCGGCCGCCGCCGCGATATCATGCCGGGCGGAGACCATGCGCAGGCCGCCTTCACCGAGACGCTGGCGCAACCGGCTGTCGGCCAGCAATCGGGAGAGAACGCCGCTGTAGGATGATGCGGTCGGGTCTTGCGCCAGCAGCCCGCTTTCGCCGTCCGCCACAACGGTCGCCACGTTGGCCACGTCGCAGGCCGCGACGGGCAGGCGGCAGGCGCCGGCTTCGAGATAGACCATGCCGATCGCCTCGCCGATGCCGGGCCATGCCAGCATGTCGCCCTGGCGCATCCAGCCCAGCACGTCACCATGCGAAAGTGCGCCGGCGAAACGCACGCGGCGCGGATCGGCGAAGGCGAACAGGGCTTCGATTTCCGCGCGCACCGGCCCATCCCCGATGATCACAATATTCCACTTTGGGTCGTTCAGTTCGGCGAGCGCGCTCGCCAGCAGGCGGTAGGATTGCAGCTTGGCGCCCGGCCGCATCATGCCGGCTGCGACGATCACCGGACCATCCAGCGGAAAAGGAGGTGTCTCGACGATGCTTGTATCGGCGATCGATTTGACGTCCAGGAACGGCGTCAGCCTCGCCACGCTATGCATGGAGGGCAGGATGGATCCCAGATAGGCTTCGTCCGAAGGCTTGAGGCAGAAATTGATATCAGCCGCGCGAACCGCTTCCTGCACAGCCTCCCGTCCTTCTGCCCAATCCGCATCGGCGCCCTGCCGGGTTCGGCAGGCTTCGGCTGTGACATAAGGGATGGAAAGCTCAGCGGCGACGCGAGGCCCGATCCAGTCGGGCGCTTTGCAGTAAGGGTGATAGGTGAACCAGAGGTCGGGCTTCGCGGCCCCGGATTGCCGCCATTTCCCCAAGAGGCGATCAGCCTCCGCAAGCGCGCCCCGGCGTCGCTCCTCGAAGAGCGTCGGATCGGGCCGGTTCTGGTAGGAAATGGCTTGCGACGCGACTTCGACACGGTAGCCTGCCGCCTCCAGCGCGCCGACCATCAGGCGCGCGATTTCCCGGTCGCCGGACGCGATGGCGTGACCGGGCGGCTTGAGCGGGGCATAGAAGGCTATCGATGGTCGCAAGGCGGAAATTCACGAGAACGGGTGTAGGGTTTCAGCGAAATGCCTTTTCGCACCATTTCCGTTTCATGAACAGCGGCGGCAAAGCAACCGGCGCTGACCGAACACCGGCTATTTGTATCTCTCGACGCTGCGGCGATCGAGCAGAGTCTGCAAGATCAGCGCCGTCGTCGCCGCGCCTTCCAGATTGAGCACGCTCCGGTCGGGGGCCGGGCGCGCCATCGCCCGGTCGATTGCGGCGGCGACCGCCTCGGGCGTCTCGTTGTCATGGCTGACGGTCTCGGCCAGACCGCGCGCGGCCAGCAATTCGGCGCGTCGTATCTGCTCGGTCTCGATGCCATCGGAAAGCGGCACGACGATCGCTCGGCAGCCGGCCCGGTAGATATCGGCGACGGTGTTGTAACCGACCCGCGATATCGACAATTGCGCGCCAGCTAGCACCGAGCCCAGATCGGGAAGGAATTCCGTCACCGTCACGTCGCCGCTGACATGGCTTTGCAGTTCTGCCTGATGCTCGGCCGAGAATTTGAGGCCGGTGACGATCAGCCAGCGCGCGTCGCGCATGCCCGACATGGCCTTGGCCTGCGCCGATGCCATCAAGAGCCGGTGGCCGAGCGCGCCGCCGCCGACCGACACCACCACGTCGAACCGCTTGTCTTGCGCCGGCGGTTGCGGAACCTCCGGCGCGACGATGCCGGTATAGAGCAGCATGTCCGAAATCTCGCCAGCCAGCGGAAAGGTCCGCTCAAGCCGCACCAGTTTCGGATCGGCATGCACCAGCACATGGTCGAAATGGGCCGTGAGCAGATCGACCGTTTCGCGATCCTTGTAAGCCTTGGCGTTCTCCTGGAGGATGTCGCGGACCGAGCCGACGATCAATGGCGGTTTGGTGCGCGCCTTTGCGCGTTCCAGCAACGGCAGCAATTCAAATCGCATCTGCCGGCGGCCGAACGGAAATGCCTCGGTGGCTATAATGTCGGGCCGCGCGCGGTCGAACAGCGCAAGCAGCATGTCGCGCCGGCGATCCTTATAGGCATCGTCTACCGCATTGCCATCGGCGTCTTCCAGGCGGTTGAACACCTCGCCCCCGGCTCGCACCGGCGGCAAATAGGTAATCCTCGCCCCTTCGATGTCAAAGCCGGCGATCGGCTCGCCGCCATAGGCGACATCGACCGAAAAACCCTGCGCCACCAGCGCGCGTGCGATGCGTCCTGCGCGAAACACATGGCCGACGCCCTGCAGATGCTGGACATAGAAAAAATCCGTGGCGTCACGCGGCGGCTCTTTGGCGGTTGGACGAGGGAACTGAATCCATCTCCTCGAAAAGCGCGATCAGGCGACCGATCGTGGCGCGATGATCGAAATCGGCGTGCACCCGGTCTGCTCCCGCTTCGCCGAGCCGGCTGCGCAGCGCCGGGTCGCGGATCGCCCTTTCCATCGTGGCTGCCAGCGCCTGCGGATCCTCTGGTGGCGTCAGCAGGCCATTCCTTTCGTCGCCAATGAGTTCGGTTATCGCCGATACAGGGGTCGAGATGCAGGCGAGACCCTGGCTTTGCGCCTCGACCAGCACGTTGGGCAGGCCGTCGCGGTCGCCATTTTCAGCGATGCGGCAGGGCAGGACAAAAAGGTCGGACGAACGGTAAGCCGCGAGGATCTCGGTCTGCTCGCGGCTTCCAAGCAAACTCACGCGCTCGCCGAGGCCCAGCCGCGTCACCTGCGCTCTCAATGCTTCGTGCAATTCACCGCCACCAATATGCGTCCAGCTCCAGTGCAGATCGGACGGCAGCAGCGCCAGCGCATCGACCAGCGCGTCGAGGCCTTTTTTGGCGACGGCGCGGCCAACGGTCAAGACGCGCACGGGATCTACCGCCTTCGAACCGTCGCGCCGGGAAATGCGCTCCGGAAAACGCGGGAATCGCGAAAGGTCGAGCCCGTGATAAACGAGATTGACGCGATCGGGATGCGCCGCGAGGGAGCGTAGATGGGCGGCGCCGCTTGCCGTGCAGGTCACCGTCCATTCCGCCGCAGCGAGTTTTTCGGAGAGTTCCCAGTCGGGCGATGTCCAGATATCCTTGGCATGCGCCGAGGCACTCCAGGGCAGGCCGCGTATCTCCGCCGCATAGCGCGCGACGGAGGAGGGCGTGTGGATGAAATGGCTGTAGATCCATCCCGTGTGCTCGGGAAATTCAGCAGCCAGAACAAGGGCCTGTCCGAAACGGCGGCCACGATTGGCGGTGAGATCACGGCGAAGATCGCTAAGCCAATGACTGCGCGCTGTCCGGTATCCCGGCAACTTGCGCGCCTTGCGCCATGCACGCAGCAAACGCAGGGGTTCCTGATAAAGATATTCGGGAAGATAGATCACCGGTGAGCGGATATCGTCATTGATTGGATGGGTCTTCCGGTCCGTCGGATGCCGTAGCGAAATCAGTGTCAGGTCGAACCCTGCGCTCTCGAGTGCATGGATTTCCTGCGCGATGAAGGTTTCGGAAAGACGCGGATAGCATTTCAACACCACCGCGATGGAAGCGGTCATATCTGCGCCGCTCTGGGCAAATCCTCCGCCGCTTCGGATTCGAGACGGTCGAAAAGGATGCCCGTCAGCGCGCAGATGCGATCGAGCCCGTCGAGATCGGGCCGTGCGACCGATTCCGATGGCAGGGGGCCGCGCGTGAGTTGATTGACCGCGGCGCGGAACGTCGCGCCATGCTTGGCGTCTTCTATGTCGAGCACGTTGACCCAGCCGAATTCCTCGGCGCGGTAGGCGCGAATGCTCTGTTCGCGGCGTGGCGCGGTGCGCGGCACGAACAGAGCGCGTTTATCGAACGACATGACCTCGCAAAACGTGTTGTATCCGCACATGCCGATAACGGCGCGTGCGTTAGCGACGAGCGTCTCCAGATTGGCCAGGAAGTCGACGATCTCGATGTTGGGCACGCTCGCCGCGCGCGCGGCGATCTCGAAACGCTGCTGCTCGGTCATGAAGGGACCGAGCACGAAAAGATAGCGTGTTTCGTGGTCGCTTCCCTGCTTCACCGCATTGAGAGCCGCGGCCATCAGATCGTGGCCGTCGCCGCCGCCGCCGGCCGTTACAAGCACGAAATCCTTGCCATAGCGCGCCGCCGTCCCATCATCCAGGTCCGGCAGGCAGCGGCGCAGGAACCCCGTATACCGGGTACGCGACAGGATCGGCTCGTGCAGGTCGATGCCGGCAAGAGGATTATAGAAGCTGCCCGGCCCGTAGATCCATATCTCGTTGTAGAGTTCCTCGAGATAGTCGGTGATATGCTTACGTTCCCACTCGTCCTTCAGAAGTTCCGGGGCGTCGAGCACGTCGCGCAGGCCGAGCACGCAGATTGTCCCGCGCTCTTTCAGCATGCGCAGCGTCGGCAGCATCTCGCGGGCGAGGCCGAGTGGTTCCTTGTCGACGATGACCATGTCGGGTCGCAGGCGGTCGGCCGCCTCCCGAATGATCGCCTCGCGCGCCGCGATCGTTTGCTCGAACGAGTTCGCTTCGCTGCCGGATGTATAACTGCCATTGGCGAGTTTTTTCGCTGCCGGCATCTGGACATAGCTCACCCTGTCCTCGAACGAAAATGCGTCGACGACCGGCGAGCCGGAAAGGATGGAGATCTCGAGATTGGGAAAATGGGCGACCAGCGCGTGGGCAATCGTCCGGCTACGGCGCAGATGCCCCAAGCCGAACGTGTCATGACTGTACATCAGGATCTTGAAGTTGGCGATCGGGTTCATACGCGCCTGAATGTAACGGTCGAGAGACATCAAACCCCGATTTGATAGGCGAAATCTCCGATGAGTGCAACGCACCACGCAACGCGCCATGGCCCACACCGGAATCTGTCTTTTGGGGCCGCTGGCAAACGGGCCACGAGACAAATGGTGGCCGGCTCGCGAAAAGCAAGGTCAAATTGAATGGGCCAGCGGAAAGCGACGGGCACATGTCGTTATGGTCGCACCGGTTTGGCTCGGGTCGACGCATCTTCGCCCGATGAGCGAAGTCGATCTGCCCAAGATGGCGCCCATGGGGGCGTCCAGTTCCTCGCCTGCGGGCGAAGAGCGTCTCGGCGTCGTCCTGGTGTTCCTATCGGCGTTGATGTGGAGCTTCGGGGGCACCATCGCGCGCTTCATCGAAACGCCGGACAGTTGGGCGATCGTCTTCTGGCGATCCCTCTGGGCGGCAGGCTTCCTGATTGCTTTCATGCTCTGGCGCGACGGATTTCGGCAAACATTTCGCCTCATTCGAGGCATGGGCCTGCCGGGACTGGCGGTCGCCCTGTGCTTCGCTATCGCCTCGACATCGTTCATTGTCGCGCTCGCCCACACCACCGTCGCCAATATCCTCCTCATGCAGGCCGGCGCGCCGCTGATCGCTGCCCTCATAGCCTGGATCGCCTTTCGCGAGCCCGTGGGCCGGTTAACCTGGGCCGCCATCGCCGCGGTCATCCTCGGCATTTCCGTGATGGTCTCCGATTCGCTTGACGGCCGTGTCTCGCCGATAGGCGACGGTCTGGCGCTGACCATTGCCGTCGTCTTTGCTGTTGCGACGGTCATCACCCGGCGCTTTGCCCATGTGCGCATGACGCCAGCGACCTGCCTGGGTACGATCATCGCCGGAGCCGTGGCTGCGACGCAGACGAAAACTTTCGCCGTCAGCACCGCCGATATGGGCTTCCTTTTCGCCTTTGGCGCCCTCAATCTCGGCCTCGGCCTCGCTTTCTTCGCATCCGGGGCCCGTCTGATCCCCGCCGCGCTGGCCGCGCTTCTGGGAACCTTCGAGCCCATCCTCGGGCCGGTCTGGGTCTGGCTGGTGCACGGGGAGGAGCCATCCGAGCGAACCATCATCGGCGGTTCGATCGTCTTTGTCGCGGTGCTTGTCCATATCGGGCTGGAGTTCACTCGCCGCGCCCGCCCGCGCAAGCCCGGCGTCGCCGGAATCCCCAATCCTCATTGAGGACGATTCCGCGCTTGTCGCACCGCAAAAAGCTCAATAGGCTCGCGCAAAAGAGATCCGCCCGCGCATGGCAGGATCCTGGGGCTAAAATAATGAGGAGTATCCGATGATCCGCAAAGCATTGTGGACTGCCGCCATCGCGTCGGCGGCCGTTTGGACAAGCATGGCGCATGCGGAGGACCGCGTCGTCAACATCTATAATTGGTCGGACTATATCGACGCTTCGATCCTCAAGGATTTCACCAAGGAAACGGGGATCAAGGTCGTCTACGACACCTTCGATTCAAACGAGATGCTGGAAACCAAGCTGCTTGCCGGCGGCTCCGGCTATGACGTGGTTGTGCCGACGGCCAGCTTTCTCGCCCGTCAGATCCAGGCCGGCGTCTTTCAGAAGCTGGACAAGTCCAAGCTGCCGAATTTGAAGAATATGTGGGATTTTATCGCCAAGCAGACATCCCGCTACGATCCCGGCAATGCCTACTCCATCAACTACATGTGGGGCACCGTCGGTATCGGTTACAACAAGAAGATGGTCGAGAAGGCGCTGGGCACTGACAAGATCGACAGTTGGAAAGCCGTCTTCGACCCCGCCAACATGGCCAAGCTGAAGGATTGCGGCGTTCATTTCCTCAATTCGCCGACGGATATCGTGCCGGCAGCGCTGCAATATCTTGGCCTCAATCCCGATAGCCACAGCGGTGCCGACTTCGACAAGGCGCAAGCCCTGCTGCTGAAGGTCAGGCCCTATGTCCGCAAGTTCCATTCCTCGGAATACATTAACGCGCTCGCCAATGGCGATATCTGCGTTGCCGTCGGGTATTCGGGCGACGTTCTCCAGGCGCGTGATCGCGCCGACGAGGCCAAGCAGGGTGTCGAAATCGGGTACGCGATCCCCAAGGAAGGAACCCAGATGTGGTTTGACCAGATGGCGATCCCGGCCGATGCACCGCACGTCGCCGAGGCGCATGAATTTCTGAACTATATCATGCGGCCCGAGGTCATCGCCAAGTCGTCGAACGTTGTCTACTACGCCAACGGCAACAAGGCGTCTCAGCCATTCGTCAACAAGGACATCCTCGACGATCCGAACGTCTACCCGACCGAGGAAGTGTTGCAGAAGCTGTTTACGACGACGCCGCTCGATCCCAAGAGCCAGCGTCTGCTTACCCGCATGTGGACCAAGGTCGTTACCGGCGAATGACCGTCTTCGAGCCCCGGCGGGTTGTTCTCGCCGGGGTTTCGCTTGAAGGAAGGGGAATGGAGGCGAAGCGAATATGCCATCGCTAGGAAGCATTCGCAGGAGTTTTGCTCCCTGGAACGATCCCGAGGCCGAGCCTTACATCGCCTTTGAAAACATCAGCAAGAAGTTCGGCGACTTCACCGCCGTCAACAATCTTTCCCTTGTCATCTACGAACGGGAATTCTTCGCGCTTCTGGGCGCATCGGGCTGCGGCAAGTCGACCCTGCTGCGCATGCTGGCCGGCTTCGAGGAGCCGAGCGCCGGGCGTATTCTTCTCGACGGGCAGGATATGCGCGGGATTCCGCCTTATCGCCGGCCGGTCAACATGATGTTCCAGTCCTACGCGCTGTTTCCGCACATGACGGTCGAGCAGAACGTCGCCTTCGGGCTCAAGCAGGACGGCATGCCGAAAGCGGAAATCGCCGAGCGCGTCGCCTCCATGCTGAAACTCGTCAAGCTGGAGCAATTCGCCAAACGCAAGCCGCACCAACTGTCCGGCGGCCAGCGCCAGCGGGTGGCGCTGGCGCGTTCGGTCGCCAAGCGGCCAAAGGTGCTCTTGCTGGATGAGCCATTGGGCGCGCTCGACAAGAAACTGCGCGAAGAGACGCAGTTCGAACTGATGGATCTGCAACAGGAACTCGGGCTGACGTTCGTGGTGGTCACGCACGATCAGGAAGAGGCCATGACCATGGCCGACCGCATCGCCATAATGGACAAGGGTGAGGTCGTACAGGTGGCGACGCCGGCTGAGATCTACGAGGCGCCGGCAACGCGTTTCGTCGCCGATTTCGTCGGCACGGTGAACCTATTCGAAGGCAAGGTAGCCGAAAGAACGGGAGACAAGGGTCATATCGTTGGGGCGGATGGCCGCGCCATCGAGGCCGAAAATCTCGCCGGCGTCAACAACGGGTCCACCGCCTGGTTTGCCGTGCGGCCTGAGAAGATCGCTATTTCGTCGTCGAGGCCACCGGGCGGGCTGAACGTCATGGACGGCGAAATCTGGGATATCGGCTATCTCGGCGACATGACCATCTACCATGTTCGCCTGGACGATGGCCGCATTGTTCGGATCAGTTCCCTCAACAGCCAGCGCAGCGCCGCCGAGCAACTGACGTGGCACGACCGCGCGTGGATATCCTTCAAGCCCGACGCGGGCGTGATCCTGACGCGGTGACGAAGGTCATGCGGCGATCCTCCTCTTCAACCATATCGAGCCGTCTCCTGATCGCCATCCCCTATCTTTGGCTGCTCGTTTTCTTCCTCGTTCCCTTCTTCATCGTCTTAAAGATTTCCCTGTCGCAGACGGCGATCGCCATGCCGCCCTACAACCCGGCCTTCTCTTTCCTGCATGGGCTCGCGGGGTTTTGGGCGCAGGTGGAGAAACTCGGGGTCGACAATTATGTCTGGCTGACCCAGGATAATCTGTACCTCTATTCCTACCTGTCGAGCGTCAAGATCGCGGCGATTTCGACATTCTTCACGCTGCTGTTCGGCTACCCGATCGCTTACGGGATGGCCCGCGCGCCCTCGAGCATCCGTCCGACGTTGCTGATGATGGTAATCCTGCCATTCTGGACGAGCTTTCTCATCCGCGTCTACGCCTGGATCGGCATCCTGAAACCCGAGGGGCTGCTCAACCAGTTTCTGTTATCGCTGCACGTCATCCATGAGCCGCTCATCATCCTCAATACCTCGACGGCCATCTATATCGGCATCGTCTATTCGTACCTCCCGTTCATGGTGCTGCCGCTCTATTCGACGCTGGAAAAGATGGACTATTCGCTGATCGAGGCGGCGGAGGACTTGGGATGTACCGCCATCACAGCATTCTGGAAGATCACCTTTCGCCTCTCGCTCCCGGGCATCGTCGCCGGCTGCCTTCTGGTCTTCATTCCGGCCGTTGGCGAATTCGTCATTCCCGATCTGCTTGGCGGTTCGCACACACTGATGATCGGCAAGACCTTGTGGAACGAGTTCTTCGCCAATCGCGACTGGCCGGTCGCCTCGGCGGTGGCGATCGTCCTGCTTCTGATTCTCGTCGTGCCGATCGTCTTCTTCCAGCAGGCGCAGGCGCGCGCTCAGGAGCAGGGAGGATGATGAATTTCCAGACGCCCCGCCGGCCGGCTTTTTGTGCGACGCGAAAGGGAGGTTGAGGAATGGACGCCAAGCGATGGAGCCGATTCAACATCACCTCGGTCACGCTCGGCTTCGCGTTTCTCTATCTGCCGATCGTGCTTCTGGTCGTCTATTCCTTCAACGCCTCGAAACTGGTCACTGTCTGGGCCGGCTTCTCGACGAAGTGGTACGTCGCGCTGCTTTCAGACCGGGCGTTGACGGATGCCGCCTGGGTGACGCTCCGGGTCGGCCTGCTTTCCGCGACCGTCGCCACCGTGCTTGGCACGATGGCGGCGATCGCGCTGGTCCGCTACACCCGGTTTCGCGGGCGGCTTTTGTTTTCGGCCATGATCTATGCGCCGCTTGTGATGCCCGATGTGATAATCGGCCTGTCGCTTCTCTTGTTCTTTGTCGCCATCGGGCTTGATCGCGGGTTCCTAACCATCACGCTGGCGCACATCACTTTCTCCATGTGCTTCGTGGCGGTGGTGGTGCAATCCCGGCTGCTGAGCTTCGACCGGTCGCTCGAAGAAGCCGCCATGGATCTGGGCGCGCCTCCGATGCGGACGTTCTTGCTGATAACCCTGCCGATCATCCTTCCCGCCATCGCGTCGGGCTGGATGCTTGCCTTCACCCTGTCGCTTGACGATCTTGTCGTCGCCAGTTTCACCTCCGGTCCTGGCGCGACCACGCTGCCCATGAAGATCTACAGTCAGGTTCGCCTTGGGATTACGCCTGAAATCAACGCCGTGTGCACGATCCTGATCGCCATCGTGGCTACCGGCGTCGTGGCGGCCTCGATTGTCAACAAACGCCGCGAGGTGCAGCGCCTCCGAGACGAACAGGCCGCTGATAGAGCATAGATCGGCACGGCCGTGGATTTTCACCCATCCCGCTCTGCAGCAGGCATCCCCGCTATTCAGGCATCCCCCCGCTATTCAGGCATCCCCCCGCTATTCAGGCATCATCGTGGGATAGACGGGAGAAACGAACGGAGCGCTCCATGAGCCACCCACGAAGAAGGCTGCGGTCGGGTGGCTGTTAGGCGTGGGTAAAGCAGGGGTTTGCTTCTTGGCGTCGGGCGTTTTCGCCGAGGCGCTTTTATCCGCAGCCGCCAGCGGCGCCTTGTAGATGGTGCCCGAAAGCGCCAAGCCATGCCCGACATAGGGCACGATGCCCGTGAGGGAAATGATCTGGTCGCCGCTTTTCGCCTCGGCCTTGTCGATGGTCGCGACGCCATGCGCGATCGTCGCCTTCAGGTCGAGGCCGTCGATCGGCAGCGTGCCGCTGGCGACCGCGCTGAGCGGAAAAAATCCAGCGCCGGTGGACCGTTTGATGAAATTCGCCAGATCGATACCAGGCATCTTGCCTGCGCCGAAATTAGCCGAAATCTGCCCGTCGCCATCCTCGAAAACGGCATCCCAATGCTTGCCGACACCCTTCAGCATCAGGGATATGGTTCCGGTGGCCTGAGGAAATAGTTTGGAGAAGCCTGCCGCCTTGGCGAACTGCGCGCCATCGATGTTGGTCGCCAGAAAGCGGAGTTCGACATGGTTGCCGTTGGCCTTTCGGTCGATGCGGACGCCGGTCTGCAGGTCGCCGCCGAAAGCTGTTGCGTCGGATACGTCGAAGACCGCCAGCCCCTGCTTCACCTGCGCGGTCGCCGCGACATTGGCGAGCGTGACCGGGCCGGCCGTCGCCTTGACTGCTGAAAGCCGCAAATCCACGTTCGTTCGCCGGATCAGGCCGAGATCGTCGCTATCGTCGTCCAGCGAGGCGAGCGGCGTGAACGCGGCGAGAAACGAATGCAGATCGATCGTATCGAAGGCCAACGTCCCGGAAATGCCGGGCATGGGGTCGGCGAACGAAACATTGAGCGCGCCGATGCCCGGATTGCCGTCCAATGTGATCTGGGCGTGATCGAACTTCAGCCGCCGAATGTTGCCGCTGACCTTGCTGGTGACCGAGATCGAGCCTATCGATGCTCCGGCGGATACGTCGGCCCGCGACCATTCCAGCATTCGCCGCAGGGAGGGTGACGAGAAATTCGCGCTGCCGTCCAGAAACGCGCCTTCCGATATGTTGACCGTGCCGGTGAAGGACGCGGTGAGGGGCGCCGACTTCATCGTGAAGGAGACCGGAGCGTTGCCGCCGGCGAACAGGATCAGGGGTTGGTCGGAAGAAAGGCCGAGCGTGACGTTTTCGCCCCGCCAGATACCCGTCGCGTTGAGCGATGCACCGCGGTTGAGTGCGGCCCAGTCGATATTGCCGGAGAGCCCGGTGATCAATTCGGAGTTCTTGCCGCCCCGGGACATGACAATTCGGCCATCCGTGAATTCAATGCTGCCGAAGGGATCCGAGGCGAGCGCCGTCGAATCCGGTTTGGCGGGATTGGTCTTGACGACCGTGCGGGCAAGCTCGATCGAGCGGGCAATTCGTCCTCCACCTGGCGCGGCGGGCAGGTAAAGCGCCCCCGAGCGGTGCTGGACATAGATGACCGGGCGAAACAGCCGCACCTTGGAGAAGGTCACCTCGCCCCGTAGCGCCGCGATGGCCGACAGGTCGATTTCGACACGCTCGGACCGCATCACCGGCGAGCGGCCGTCTGATCCCCATTCGGCAAGCGTGACGTTTTTCAACGTTGCGTGAAAATTCGGCCAGACCTGAATCTCGGGCGCCTTGCCGAGAATAACCCTGTAGCCGCTCCACGCGCCCATCTCTTGCGCGATCCTGTTGCGCACGATCTGGGTGGAAGCGATCAAGGGCAGAGCCGCCGCCAGCAACAATGTAGCAAAGGCAATCGCGACAGCCGCAAAGATCGTTCGTCTAACCGTAATCAACGGCATGAAATCGCGCCCCTCCGCTCCTGTATCCGGGCAGATGGCTTCATGCCATTTCGATCATATTTGCAGGTCCGGACCCTACCAGCGCTAAAGCGATGGTAGAGGCATTTCAAGTCTTTGTGGCCTTGGCATGACGGTTGCGAACACCTTCCGTCGCGTGGCGCACCCAATCCCGTATTGCCCTTGTACGGCTCGGTATGCATAACCGGCGCATTCATCCGTCAGGAGGCGTCTTATGTCCGAAGCTCCCCTCTGGTCTCCGTCGCCCGCCGCCGTGGCAGCGGCGCCGATGACCGCTTTCATGCAGGCCGCTTCGCGGGTGAGTAACAGCGATCTCAGCGATTATGATAGTCTGCACCAATGGTCGGTGACGAACCGGGAAGCGTTCTGGAGTCTCATCTGGGATCATTGCGGCGTCATCGGAGATAGGGGCGAGCGCGTGCTGGTCGATGGTGACCGCATGCCGGGCGCGTCCTTTTTCCCGGATGCCAGACTGAATTTCGCGGAAAACCTGCTGCGCGGGAAGGGCGCGGGCGACGCGTTAGTCTTTCGCGGCGAGGACAAGGTCTCAAGGCGCCTTTCGTGGAACGAACTGCGCGCGATGGTTTCGCGAATGCAGCAGCTTTTTCGGGCAGAGGGCGTCAAGCCGGGGGATCGCATCGCTGCGATGATACCCAACATGCCCGAGGCGGTGGCGGCCATGCTTGCCGCGACGTCGCTCGGCGCGATCTGGTCGTCCTGTTCTCCCGATTTCGGCGAACAGGGTGTGCTCGACCGTTTCGGCCAGATCGAGCCCGTGCTCTTCATCGCGCCCGACGGGTACTGGTACGCCGGCAAGCGCATCGACGTCGGTGACAAGGTCAAGGCGGTGGTGTCGAAAATGCCCACCGTGAGAAAGGCGCTGATCGTCGATTACCTTGGCATCGCCGACGAGGTCGCCGCGGCTGTGCCGAAAGCCGAGACCTTGGCTGCGGCGCTGGCGCATTATACGCCAGGCGAACTTACCTTTGAGCGGCTGCCCTTCGCCCACCCGATCTACATTCTGTATTCCTCCGGCACGACCGGCATTCCCAAATGCATCGTGCATTCGGCCGGCGGAACACTGATGCAGCACTTGAAGGAACACCGGCTGCATGCCGGTATCCTGGAGGGCGACCGCTTCTTCTATTTCACCACCTGCGGATGGATGATGTGGAACTGGCTGGTCTCGGGGCTGGCTTCCGGCGCGACGCTGCTTCTCTACGACGGGTCACCCTTCCATCCGGACGGCAACGCGCTGTTCGATTTCGCGCAAGACGAGAAGATGACCTATTTCGGCACCTCGGCGAAATTCATCGACGCCGTGCATAAATCCGGACTGAGGCCGATCGACAGCCATGATTTGTCGAGCATCCGGCTCATCTCGTCGACCGGATCGCCGCTGTCGCCGGATGGGTTCGCCTTCGTCTATGACGGCATCAAGAAGGACGTGCACCTGGCCTCGATTTCCGGCGGCACGGACATCGTCTCCTGTTTCGTGTTGGGCATTCCCACCAAGCCGGTCTGGATAGGCGAGATCCAGGGTCCGGCGCTCGGCATGGCGGTCGATGTGTGGGATGATGAAGGCCGGCATGTGGTCGGCGAGAAAGGCGAACTGGTCTGCACGCGCGCCTTTCCTTCGATGCCGGTCATGTTCTGGAACGACCCTTCCGGCGAAAAATACCGCGCGGCCTATTTCGAGCGTTTCGACAATATCTGGTGCCACGGCGATTTCGCCGAATGGACGGAGCATGGCGGGATGATCATCCATGGTCGTTCCGACGCCACGCTCAATCCGGGCGGGGTGCGCATCGGCACGGCCGAGATCTACAATCAGGTTGAGCAGATGCCGGAGATCGCGGAAGCGATCTGCATCGGGCAGGAGTGGGAAGGCGACGCGCGCGTCGTTCTCTTCGTCCGCCTCGCCGATGGCGTGAAACTCGACGCCGATCTGGAAAAGCACATCCGCGCCAAAATACGCTCAGGCGCCAGCCCCCGCCACGTACCGGCGAAAATCGTCGCGATCGCGGACATCCCGCGCACGAAGTCCGGCAAGATAACCGAGCTTGCCGTGCGCGATGTCGTGCATGGCCGGGCGGTCAAGAACAAGGAGGCTCTGGCCAATCCCGAGGCTCTTGATCTTTACGCCAATCTGCCGGAACTCGCCGTCTGACAGGGGCCATTTATGGTTACCGGATCGTTACGCGGATATTTACCTCGATTTCACGAATGAAACAGTTTGGTAAACATTTGGCGGCGCCGGTAAGGTTCTGTTAACAGCTGGAGATGATAGTCACGGGTGACTTGAGGGCGTGATCTCAAAGAAAAGCCCTTGAGGCCAAATTCGCCCTATACCCCAATTGTGACAGCATATCTTCCTTCAAGGCGCCCCGGTCCGGGCGCCTTTTTTCTTCTTTTGCAGACCTAATCGGCCAGCACCCCTAATCCGCTAGCACCCTTGTCGAGGGGAACGTGATCTCGACCAAAGTTCCTTCGCCGGGCGTCGAACTGATCGAAAATTTCGCCCGGTTGGCTTCCACCATGGCCTTGGTCAGCGGCAGGCCAAGCCCGGTGCCATCGCCGCGCGGGCGCTTCAGCGTATTGACTTGCTTGAACGGTTTCATCGCCTGCTCGATCTCGGCATGGCTCATGCCGACGCCGGTGTCGCGGACCCGCATGATGATTTCGCCGCTCGCCTCGTAGGAGGTCGAGACGATGACCTGGCCGCCGGCCTGGGTATAGTGGACGGCGTTCGACAGGAGGTTGAGCGCGATCTGCCGCACGCTGCGCAAATCGGCGACCACCTCGGGCAGGCGCGAGGGGAAGCTGGAGCGGATGATCACCCGCTCGCGATTGGCCTGCGGCTGCATCATGGCGACCGTTTCGGCCAGCGCGTCGTTCAACGATACCGCCTCGTAGTTCATCTCCTGTTCGCCGGCCTCGATCTTGGAAATGTCGAGCAGATCGTTGACCAGGTCGAGCACGTGATTGCCGGAGCGATTGATGTCGCGCAGATAGTCGCGGTACCGGTCATTGCCGACCGGTCCGAACTTCTCGTCCATCATCAATTCGGAAAAGCCGATGATGGCGTTGAGCGGTGTGCGAATTTCGTGGCTGACGCGAGCGAGGAATTCGGTCTTCTGCGAGGAGGAGCGTTCCGCCTGCGACCGCGCCTGCGTCAATTCCTCCTCGGCGCGTTTCCATTGCGTGACATCGCGCACCACCGCGCAGAACCCGCTTTGGTCCGGCAAGCGTCCGATCGTCATGAACAGCGGTATGAAGCGTCCCTGCGCTTCACGCCCGATGACTTCCCTGCCGTCATTGAGCACGCTGGCGACGCCATTGTCCGACAGGCCCTGCAGATAGTCGTGTGCGGCGCGCTGGCTTTCGATGGCGAACAGCGCGGCGAAAGGCTTGCCGGCCACATCGGCGCTGTCGAAACCGAAGAGCGCTTCGGCGGGCCGGCTGATGGAGCGGATATTTCCCTCCGGTGAAATCAGCACGACGCCGTCTGTTGCTGTGTCGATAATGGTTCTGAGTTCGGCGAGTCGTGCTTCGGCGTCCGTGTCGATAGCGGGCTGGCTGGCAGCCATATCCGCATTGGTTCTATCCGCGGTCGTCTCGGCCAGGCGTAGCGCCAGCATCAGCGCCTTTCCGCCGTTCCAGGGCACCGACTGCAGCAACGCCTCGACCGGAAAGGTCTCGCCCGACGCCGTTTTCAGCCGCAGCTTGCGATCGTCCGCACTGTCTTCGGCGCCCTCATAGGGATCGGCGAAAAGTTCGCCGAGTCCGCCCGCTTCACTGACCGCGTCGAGGGAGGCGTAGCCGGTCAGCCGGAGGAACGCCTCATTCGCGTAATGAAGAATGTCGCCGGAGTGGATGAGCACGGGGCTTGGTAGCCGCGACAGGATCGTCGAATAAAGGTCGGGCTGGGCCAACGCCGCCGGCCGATCGACGGGAGACGATGGGGTCGCCGCGTCGCTCTCCGCTTCATCGCCCGTTGCCGCGTTGAGCGCCGGTTCATCACGGGCTTCGGCAGCCGTCGGCAGGGTCTCCGCTATTGGGGTATGGTCTTCATCGACAGGAGGATTGTTACGCGCCGTCGCCTCTTCTTCTCCCGTTGGCGCATAGCCCGCGCCTTGAGCTTCGCGGCCATCGGCTTGCTCGGAACCGTCGCCCTTTGCCGCGCCATCCCCCTTCGGATCGGCCGCATCCATTCCGGTATCTGGCGGCACGGCTTCGCTCGCCGGAGCGGCCGGCTGCGTTGGGACGTCGTCCGGTTCCTTGACGGTCGGTCCCGCCTCTTTGATGGCCGGCTTCGGGTCCTCGGCAGCGGGCGAGGCCGGCCCGGCGGTGACCTCGTCCGGTGAGCCCGTGGGCTTGGCATGCGGGGCCGGCGGCTCTGGTGCGCGCGTATCGCTTTCCCTCTTGAGGCGATTGCCGATCTCGCGGAACGCGTTGCGTTCCAGCGGCGAAAGGCCACCTTCAGCGGATGCCGGCCGATGCTCCGCCAGGCGGATGATCTTGTCGCTGGTGCGGCGCTCCGTTTTCGGCACGATCGTCAGAGCGGGCACCTCGCCACGGAACGGATCGTCCTGGTCTGGCGCCGGGGTGTCGGTGGAGCTTTCCAGTGCGGGCTTCTCCGCTACGGGGTCATTCGGGACGTCCTGGTGTGGCGGCTCCACGTCAGGCTTCTCCGGGGCAGCTTGAGGAACAACCGCCGCGTCGGCCATTCGCGCCACGCCGAAGCCACGGAACCCCTGGAACTCGCGATCGCGGCCATAGACCGGCAGCGCGGCCAGATCGACCGGCACACGCAGATCGGTTCCCGCCACCGGCCAAAGCACCGAACGGCCCGACCAGGTGTCGCGCCTTTCGAGCAAGCCCGAAATGTCGCCATCGAGATCCATGCCCAATGCCTCGGCGACCTCGCGGAACGAGCGGCCGACAACATCTGCCGAGCTTTTTCCGAGGGCGGCCCCGAACTCCTCGGAGATCGAACTGAAGCGGCCATCCGCGCCGGTGCGCCAGACGAATTTTACCGGGGCCGTTCCAAGCTCGATCTTCGCCGGGCCGACGGCCGATGTATCGGCTTGCGGGCTGGCGTCTTCCGGAGTCGAGTCGGAGGCGTTTGGCGGACGCTTGTCCTCGCCGGCATGAAAATACCACCGATCGACGGGGCCGCTCGGCGAAGTGGCGTCATCCGCGCTGGCCTGTATTGGCGATTGAGCCGCCTCCGCTTCCACGGCTTCAGTGTCGATGCCGGGCGCAACGGCCTCGTCGGCCTTGCCCATCTTCCCGGCATTGGCGGGGGGAGGCGGGGCCGCCGCTGGCTGCCCAGCCGCCGCAGGCGATTCCTGATCGTCCTTCTCGATCGCGCCGCTTCCGTCGCGGTCATCGACGATGACGAGAAGATAAAGGGCCGGATCGTCGGTCAGTCGCGCAAATCCCGCTGGCAGGCGAGCGGCGCCCGCCGGGATGCGCTTCTTGGCCAACCTTTCGGCGCCGGCGACTTCCTTGATCAGTCCAAGCAGCGTGTCGTGGCTGATATCGAGCGTTGCAAAGTCGCGGGAGGCTGCGGCGATGTTGCCGGCGGCATCGACCAGCGCCGTGAAGTGGCCGTCTTCGTCAAAACCTTCGATCGCGCGTCCGGCCTTATTGTCGGCATCGGAGGGCGCGGTGTCCTCGGCGGGAACCGCGACCAGCAGGGCTGGCTCGCCATCCGGCATGGCGATGCTTGAAGCGAGAATATTGACGACACGGCTGGTGAAGCCGTTGGTGATGCGCACGGCCACCGGACGGTCGCGGCCGACATCCGGAAATCCCGGCGTCGAGGAAATCTGTCGCTCCGCCGGCAATCCCATTTTCGGCGAAGCGCCGATGATGGCTTCGATGTCGCCATAGCCGAACAGGCGCGCGCCGGCGCCGTTGGCCCATAGCACCGTGTCGAGGTCAGCCGACAATAGAGCCAGCGTGTCGCCCGCCGCGAAACGCGTCCGGATGTCATCCAGAACGACGATATCGATAAATGAATATTGGCTCGACGCCATACGCTACCCCAGACATGCTCGCGCGTCTTTTGGCTAATATTTCGTTAATAAGGGCAATGCGCAACCGCGTCCACAAATGGCGGTCGGCGTCCAAATGGTTTTTGGGCTGCTTGGTTAATCCGCCTGATAATGCTGCATTGCCAAAAAAATGTTGCAATGCACAATAATTGTGCCTATATGCCGTTTCTAGGCGCACGCAGTTCCCAAGCGCGGCAAGTGAGAACAAGACGAAAGGATCATCTCCATGGCCAAGACAACTGACAAGACCAGCGAAACCATTGAATTCCCGACCTTTGACGCCAGCAAGGCGACCGACCAGTTCCGTGCCTTCACCGAGAAGGGCGTTGAGCAGTCGAAGGAGGCGTACGCCAAGATGAAGACCAGCGCCGAAGGCGCCCAGAAGGCGATCGAGACGAGCTTCGAGACGGCCAAGTCGGTCGGAAGCGATCTGTCGCTCAAGACGGTTGCCGCGATGCGCGCCAATGCGGAAGCCGATTTTTCGCATCTGGAAGCCCTCGCCAGTGTATCCTCGATTTCCGACTTTTTCGAGCTGCAGACCTCCTATCTCCGCAAGCGCGTCGAGATGATGGTCGAGCAGACCAAGGAAATGCAGTCGGTGACCGCCAAGGCCGCCGAGGACGTTTCCAAGCCGGTGAAGGACGTCTTCGAGAAGTCCTTCAGGGAACTGAAAGTCGCCTGAGCGACCACGAGAGTGACTCCGTCGGCGCGGCTAGACCGCGCCACGGACGATGCGGCCTGAAGCGCCGCGTTCAAGGCCGGGGTTCACTCCGGCCTTTTCCTTGCCGAGGTCAATCGATACGGTGATGGCAGCCATAGCGTGGGGAAGGCATTTGTTTTGCCTTGAAATGGCTACGGATTGCCCCTATTGACGCAAACGCCAATGCCAAGGCGCATGCGGTTGTAGCTCAGTTGGTTAGAGCGCCGGATTGTGGATCCGGAGGTCGGTGGTTCGAGCCCACCCAACCGTACCAAATTTTCTTCAAAAAATTCAATCACTTACTAACTGGGCGACGAGAAGCTCGCAGGCTTTCTATGTCGCGCGCCGTTTCCCTTGGATTCCTTGGTTTTCCAGCTATTTCCAGAGGTTACCGGCAGCTCCGCGCGACATAGTCTCTGGATGTCGATCCGAAAGCGAAAATGGCGTTCAAGGCAAGGAGTCTAGAGGGAAGCCTGGGTTGTGAACTATGTGGACAGCGGAGGCACCCGCAGGCTCAAGACCTTCGACCGTCAAAAACACGCCAAGGCTTTTTCGGACCGCGCTGGGGTCGAGGTCCGAAAAGGTCTCCACACCGCAGAGCGGGCAAGTGCCACCATCGCTTCAGCGGGCGATCTTTGGCTCAGGGCGGACCGTTTTTCATGCGCCTTTCGAGCGTAAAAATTGAACGTCGGCTGAAGCCCATGTCATAGAGGCGTCAGATTACTAAAACTGGAGACCGCCCGTTTAATATATACTCGATGGATTCCAGTATGATGCCGTTCGTATTGACCTCCGAAAGGGTAACCATTTCGCCACTCGCCTCGTGAAGCCCGGCGGCGAAGCCGAGATTCTTGATGCGCGCATTGTTGCGCACGGCCTCGATTAATTTGCTGGAATAGTGTCCCGGACGCGCGGCGTACCAAAGATAGGCGCCCTTGGAATTTAGGATGCGTAACTTGTCCTCGCGTTTCGTTGATCGCGCCAGACTGGAATCGGAAGGCGCATCGACCACGAACTTTCCGCCCGTTCCCTCGATCTGATAGCCTTGATAGGTGAAATAGGGAGGCGTTTCGATAGCCGTCTCGGAGGCACAGGTCAGTGTCCCGGTGGATCGATAGCGCTCTATCTGGGCCGCATAGAGAATATCCGCCGCCAAACGGACATGCGGCGGAGCGCCAAGCTCGATCTCCTCCGTTACCAGCGGCTCGGTCGCAATTCGGCCCCGCTCCTGTAGCTCGGCCATGGTCGTGACCGCATCGCGCATATCATGCTCGGGATCTCCGGCGGCAAAGACAGGATTCACCTCGTATCCCCATAGCTGGAAGCCGCGGCGGGAATAGGCGGCGTAGCTGTTTTGCTGAACGGAGTTTAGACGACCATCATCGACATCATGCATTTCGCCGCCCGGCATCGTCTTTTCAAGGTTCCACGTCTTTACCAGTTTGACGGTCTTGAAGCTGCCATTGCTGTAAGCATCCAGCGCCTTCAATGCGATCAGCAGACGACCGGTGTCGGCAGAATCATAGCCGGCGCGCTGTTCCAGTTGCTTTCCGATCGCTACTTCGGTCGGCGGTAGCTTGGCCCCCTTATAGTCGTAGCTGTATCGGCCGAGTACGCTCAATATCCTGTCCGTCGCGACCTCGAACCTCTTCTGTTGGATGAGCCCGAGGCGGTGCGCGGACATGTTTGCGAAAATCTGGCTCGCAATGTCCCACATGGTCACAAAAGGATAGCCGACAAGCTTGTCGCCCTCCTGATCGGCCGTGCCGGGGGCCATGCCGTCGAACTGTCCGGCTCCCCAGTCGAAATACCGCCATGCCAGGTCGGCGTCGCGCGCGAGCGCCTTTTTTTCCTTATCGTCAACAATTGGCTTGATCGCATCTTCAACCCATACAGTCCTTCTTGCGGACTGTATGCGCTCGACAAGCGGCATTGGCGGCATCACCGTCTTCCTGTAATCGACAAAGTTGACGAGTCTGGTTCCCGGTTCTGCGGCGAGACCGGCCAGCATGTCAAAAAGCTGCTTGCGCTTCCCGGGAGTGTCGGCGGTTTGAGGGTGGATCATGAACACCGCATCGTTCTTGTCACCGAACAGGCGCTTCATCTCCTCATTGGTAAAGTAGGGGCAGTCACCTTCCCACGATTTCTCGAAGGACACCGTGTTTGAGGCATGAAGAATCCCGCGCTTATCGACCGCCATGCAATATTTGAAGTCATCGAGTTCCGCACTCATGACGGGAATTCCAGTGAAAGCAATCGCCTTGAGCGCGTTGTCGTCGACGGCGTTGTTCGGCGGCACATACGATAGCGGCGCTCGTCCGGTGACCTCGAAAATCTGCCGGGCGCCCTTGCTTACGATGTCGATATCTTGCGGGAGCGTGTTGCCGGCCAATTCGTCCGGTGTGTGGCGCCAACCATGGACGGCCACATCGAAGCCCTTGTTTTCGACCGTTGACATCAACCAGCCGGCAATTGCCTTGTCCTGACCCAATGTCCAATCTTCTGGTCCCGGGATGACGGCATCGGTTACCGGATAGCCGAGCTGCAGCAAATTCTCCACCATCGCCTTGTGCACGACATCGTCTTTGGGGCTGATCCGCAGATCGTCGACACGGACGACCACGAGCCGTTGTGCCTTGCTGCCATCGGGCATTGGAAGACTGGCGGGCAGTATCGGCGCCAGCGAAGCCGAGCGCGCCAGCCCGTCGCAAGCTTCCGCGAGTTGACTGGAGGCCTCCGCATCCGCATCGGCGAGCCGTGAGGAAAGGTCGACGACGAGCGGAAGGACGGACGCTCCATCTCTCGTGATGCTCCCGGTGTGAAGTCCCTGGTCGGATTTTCCGAGCAGGGAATCCAGATCGGTCATGATCTGCATATGGACCAGCCCTGTGGAGGCCGATTCCCATCGCCCTTGCAACGAATTCTCCACGTCCTGGCCGGAAGGCAGATGGATGAGCGTCCGGATGCCGACGGCGCGCATCGCTGCGCCGCTTTCCGGATCATCCATGCCACTACCGGTCGTCGCGGTGAGACCGACCACGATCGCTTTGTCGACGTATGCTTCGTAAACATTTACGACTTGCAGGAATGCGGCCTGTGCATCACTTGCCTGGCGGGACTGATCGAAGGGATCATCGGATCCCAGCGTCGGGATATGGACGCCGAGCTCGACGTGATCGCCATGCTCTTTTTGAAGACGGCGCAGAAAGGCGACCAGATCGGAATCCGAATCGAGCGGAGCACCACCCTCCTCGAAGGGATCGATGGTAACCAGATCGGCATCTTCCGGGCCAGGAAAGGTTGAAGCCGAGAAGTCAGCAGCTTTGCATCGTTAGCGCCGGCTATGCCGGCAACAAGCATGATCATCGGTCTTGCGGCATTGGCGGCAAATGCCGCCCGCAGGCCAAGACCCTTGACGACGAAAGGCAGCAGGATCGTGCTCTGAAGTAGCGCGCGGCGCGTGGGTTTCATTGTGCATTCTCCCCTGAAAGGCGCGTCGGCCGGACGCTAGGAAAGCGCTCAGGGCTTTTCCATGTGCCATCCGAAGTCGTTGAGAACGATGCGACGAGCGCCCTGAGAAACAATGCGGCGTCGAGCAGACGCAGCACCGGGAATGCCAGTCCATAAACCAGCATGCTCGGGCGGCGCTCCATCGCCGCCACGACGATCGTCAGCGCATAATCGACAGCGAAGTAAAACAGCACCAGAGCGGGCGCGCTGACGTCATGGAGGCGTAAATCCAGAAGCGAAAACGCCGGAACGTGCCATCCCTCCGCTGCCCAAGACACAAGCAGGAAAGGCAACGCCAGCGTGAACAAGCTTATGAACACGAGTTCGAGGAGCAGCCCGCCGAGCGCGACCCAGAACGCGCCAGGCCACACTCCATGTCGGCGGACCGTCTGCCAGAATCCGAGATACCACCGCTCGACCTGCTTCCTGTAGTCCTTCAGCCGGAACGGATCCTCCGAGGAACAGCGCACGCTTGGAGAATAGGCGATGCGCCCGAGCCGGCGATGCTGAACCTCGAAGGTCATGTTGAAATCTTCGATGACGAGACCAGACGCGGTAATGTCGATCTTCTTCAGCGCGCTTGTCCGGTACATCGACGCGAAGCCAGGAGCGATATAGCTCAGGCTGAATGGCTTCCAGGAAAGTCCATACTGGAAGGCCATCTGCAGCAGGCAATAGAGACGGGTCCGGTACGCGGTATAGATGAGGTCGATGCTCGGCCAGCGCTGGTGGCGCCATCGCGAGAGAACGTGACCGGCGACGGCTGCCACTTGCGGATCATTGAAGAGCGGCAAGCCTTCGCGGAGATAGAGAGGATCGATCTCGGAATCGGCATCCTGGATCAGCACGGCCTTATAACGTTCGCACAGATCGAAATGCCGGATGGCGCGGTCGATTGCTCGCGCCTTGCCGCCATTGGGCTGGATATCGAGAACATTGCAGCCATAGCCGTTGGCGATTTCCACCGTTCGATCACGCGAACCGTCACTCGCGACGTAAATATCTCCGGCGTGCATGACCGCAAGCAACGCCTCGATGCATCGGGGAAGAGCCGTTTCCTCGTTGTGGGCGGGAATAATTGCCGCCACGTCGTGAAGCGAGAACTTCGCTGGCTTGTTTGTCGGGTTGTCCCATAACCAGTTCGCTGGCGAAACGCGCGGCTCCCACCAAGCACCAGAAAAGAATATTCACCCCGGCCGAGGCGCTGAGAGCCAGAAGAGCCAACTGGAGAGCGTGATCGTTGCTCACCCGTTGATCTGCGCGAGCCGCAGCTCCCTATCTTGCCGTTCAATGACGCGTGCGCGAGCACGTTTCGATCGCACGGAGGAGTCGCGGCTTTCGATCTCGTGGACAAACTTCGCGAAGCTTTCGCGCAGACCGTCTTCGAGCGATATCTGCTGTCGCCAGCCAAGCGCCTCGAGCTTCGACGTATCGGGAAGCCGCCCGCGATGATCCTCGATGAAGTGTTCGGTAAATGCCGCAGGTTGGCGCCGGCCGGTGGCATTGACCGCCATTGTATAAAGTTCACGTATCGTAAGCTGACGTCGGGAACCGATATTGTAGACCTCGCCCGGTGTGCCCGCGGACATGAGCCGCCGGAAGCCCTCGATCAGATCCTCGATATGCAGGAATGTCCGGTTTTGTGAGCCGTCGCCATAGATCCGCACCGGACGTCCTTCGACGAGCGACCTCAGCATCTGCGGTATGACGCGCTCGTCTTTGGGCGACATTCCGGGACCGTAGGTGTTGAAGATGCGCACGATGAAGGCATCGATGCCGTATTGCTTTCCGAAATGGCGCGTCATCGCCTCGCCGAACCGCTTGCCTTCCTCGTACGCGCTGCGTGGGCCTACAGGGTCGACGTTGCCGTTATAGCTTTCCGTTTGAGGAAAGATCTCTGGGTCGCCATAGATCTCGGCGGTGCTGGCGAACAGGAATTTTGCTTTTGAACGGCGCGCAATCTTCAGCAGATGGATGGTGCCCAACGAACTGGCGAGAAGCATGACGTCGCCCATGCGGCTGATATTCGGCACTCCGGTGGGGCAGGCCAAGTGATAGACCTCGGCGTATTGCCTTCTCAATAACCGACGGCACGCCTTGGCATCCGCGACGTCCATCTTCAGGAATTGGAACCCGGGCTTGCCGATCAGATCGCTGATACTTTCCAGGCGGCCCGTTGAGAGGTTGTCGATGCAATCCACTTGCCATCCACGGTTGATAAAATATCGGCAAAGATTGTTTCCAATAAAACCGGCTCCGCCGGCGACAAGACAGCGCTTATTTACTTTGGCGATGTTTATTCCGTCCATGCCCAAATTGCCCTTAAAAGGAGCATTCGCTTGTGCTCCATTGCCATCCCTCGGTACCATTTGACGATTTTCCACAGGCAAATCAACGACATCGTTAAAATAGAGTTAACGTCTTAGCCTTTGTAACCAACTGAAATCCTGTCTTTTTTATATATTCGACCTCATTGGACACCAGTGTTTTCCGAAATCCAGCCACTTTCTTTCCCATCAGCCGATTGACATTTTCCTCCTCCTGGAGGCTGAAAACGGCGGCCTTTAATCATGTTTGGAAATCCGTGTTTTTAAAATAAAGATTTCTGCTACACCGATCATATGCGCCTTTTGAGGGCATCTGTAGCTACCAATATTGCGCATTAATAAAGGCTTAACCCATGACCACTTGCCATCGTCGGGAAGTCGAATTTTTGACGGGAGAACGCAGTGAACAAACATGTTGATCAGGCGAGAGGCGCGCTTCTGCTCGGCAGGGTCGAGGCGCGGATAGCAACAATCGGAATTGTTGGCCTTGGCTATGTGGGATTGCCGCTTGCAATCGCGGCGGCTGAGTGCGGTTTCAACGTCATCGGGTTCGATATCGACGAAACCAAAATACATAAACTCGGGACCGGGCATTCCTATATCGACGCCGTCTCCGAGACGAGGTTGCACGACGTCGTGTCGGAGGGCCGCTTTGGCTCGACCAATGATTTCGAACAATTAGCCGAGTGCGATGTGATCTCGGTGTGCGTGCCGACGCCGCTGACAAAGCAGCGCGAGCCGGACCTCAGCTTTATCGTCGAAACGACCAGGGAGATCGCCAAGCGGTTGCGTCGAGATCAGATCGTCGTGCTGGAATCAACCACCTATCCGGGAACCACCGACGAAGTCATGAAGCCGATCCTCGAAGCACGTGGCCTCCGGTCGGGCAAGGACTTTTTTCCTCGGCTATTCGCCCGAACGCGAGGATCCGGGAAACCCCGATTTCCAGACGCGAAGCACTCCCAAGATCGTTGCCGGCGACGGATCGGCGGCGGCGGCTATTGTCGCCGCATTCTATGGCGCCGTGGTCGACCAGGTCGTACCCGTGTCCTCGATCAAGGTCGCCGAGGTGGTGAAGCTCACGGAGAACATCTTCCGGGCTGTGAATATCGCTCTCGTCAACGAGCTGAAGGTCGTCTACGCCGCCATGGGAATCGATGTCTGGGAGGTCATCGAGGCTGCCAAAACCAAGCCGTTCGGCTACATGCCCTTCTATCCGGGACCGGGGCTGGGCGGCCACTGCATCCCGATCGATCCTTTCTACCTGACCTGGAAAAGCCGCGAATTTGACCTGACAACACGATTTATCGAGCTTGCGGGCGAGATCAACCTCGCCATGCCAGCCCATGTCGTGAAGTCGCTGTCCGTGGCGCTTGACCAAAGACTGGGCCTTCCGCTCAGCCAGGCCTCGATCCTGATCGTCGGCGTGGCCTACAAGAAGAACGTTTCGGATGTCCGCGAGAGCCCGGCGTTGAAAATCATGGAACTTCTCCATGGGAAGGTGGCCGACATCGCTTACCACGATCCTCATGTGGCGAAGATACCGAAAACCCGCAAACATCCGGCGCTTGCGGAGACCCCTTGCATCAAACTCAATCGGGATTCCATCGCCGCCTATGATGCGGCCGTCATCGTCACCGACCATGACAAGATCGACTACGGCATGCTGGCAAACTACTCGCGGCTGATTATCGACACGCGCAATGTAATGCAGCGAAAAGGCATCATCTGCAACCGTGTGGTAAAAGCGTGAACCGTCCCGGGTTTGCCGGAGGCTATGTGGTTTGAGTTACGCTGCCACGCCCGGTCTTTCCAGCATAGCGTCGTAGCATTCCTCGACTTCGGCCGGCGGGATGTTGCCGAGGGGCTCCAACAGCCGGCGATTTTTGATCCAGTCCATCCAGGTCGGCGTGGACAGGATGTTTGGAAATAGGAGTTTGATTAGCCCCTCGAGGGGCGGCTCGATAGTGAACCAATCGAGGTCTGAAATCCGCCGCTCGCAGATAAATCTTCAACCCTCTTTAACTGGGCCCGATGATCTCGAGCGCCCGTTTCTACGCCTCGCAAGAGGAAGTCAGCGGACCATCGCTTCATGATACCGGGTCTACGCTGGAGTCGCCATCGAATCGCTGGCAAGCGGAATACCCATGGTTGATCGAACCTGGCAAAAAAGGAAAAACCTGGACCGAGCTGCAAGAGTTCTGGAGGGTTAAAATCTAAAGGATTGGACTGCAAGCGCGCGCGACATAGGCGCGGCACACAACAAAAAGCACCAAGAAAGTCAATATCTTATGTCGGATTGTGGATCCGGATGTCGGTGGTTCGAGCCCACCCAACCGTACCATTTCCAGATACCCTGAATTTTTGCCTTTTCTAGAAAAGCGAGCCCTGACGGCCGCCCGACTTTTCACGCGGCGCGGGTTTGGCTTTCGCCGCGCCGCCGCCCGCAACGGCGGCCATGTTGCCGTCTTCGAACTGGATATCGAGCACGTCGCCCGCGGCGATGGCGGCGGCCCGCTTGACCAGATTTCCTTCGGCGTCTTTCACCACCGCAAAGCCGCGAGACAGGACCGAGTGGTACGAAAGTGTGTCCGCCAGCCGCCATGCCTGCGCCAGCCGCGATCTGTTTCGCTCCAGTGCCACGGCCACGGACTGGTCGGCGCGCCGGCCAAGCACGACGATGCGTTCGGCGAAAACGCCATTGCGGCGCAGTAGCGCAATGGGCGACACCCGTGCGGCGTCGCGATCGAAGCGGCTGCGCTGCGCTTGCACAAGGGCCTGGAAAAGGTTGGGCAGGCGCGTTCCGGCGCGCTCCGTCCTGATGCGCGCGTCTGCGATCCGCCGGTTGAGCAGCGCCGGTGACAGCCTTATGCCGCCATAGCGCGCCTTCTTCCTGTCGATATTGGCGGCGAGCGCACGGCCAAGCCGGCTGGCGGCCTCGTCAAAGCGGCGACGCGGCAGCGCCAGAAGCTGGTCGGCGGAGGGTAGGGCGCGCGAGGCCGCCCTCAAGGCCTGCCGCTTGCGGTCGGACGATCGCGAGACCGCGCCTTGCAGCCTTGCCGAGAAATTGGCGATGCGGGCTTCGAGATCGGCCTTGACCGGCACCGCCAGTTCGGCCGCGCCGGTTGGCGTCGGCGCGCGCATATCGGCGGCAAGGTCGATCAGCGTCCAGTCGGTCTCGTGGCCGACCGCTGAAATGAGCGGGATTTCGGACGCCGCCGCCGCACGCGCCACCACTTCATCATTGAACCCCCAAAGATCCTCGAGGCTGCCGCCGCCGCGCGCCACGATAAGCACGTCCGGACGCGGGATCGGCCCGTCGGTCGCGAGCTGGTTGAAGCCGGCGATGGCAGCCGAAACCTCGGCCCCGGTCGTATCGCCCTGCACGCGCACCGGCCACACCAGGATGTGCAGGGGAAAGCGGTCGTCGATGCGGTGGATGATGTCGCGGATGACGGCCCCTGTCGGCGAGGTGATGACGCCGATGATGCGCGGCATGAAGGGCAGGAGTTGCTTGCGCTCCGCGTCGAACAGGCCCTCGGCCGCCAGCCGTCGCTTGCGTTCTTCCAGCAGCGCCATCAGCGCGCCGGCGCCGGCGGGTTCGATATTGTCGATGACGATCTGGTAGTTGGACTTGCCGGGATACGTCGTGAGCCGCCCGCTGGCGATGATCTCCATTCCTTCCTCGGGGCGGAACTTCAGCTTGCCCATCGTGCCCTTCCACACCACGGCGTCGAGCCGGGCGCGGTCATCCTTCAGCGTGAAATAGGCGTGGCCGGAGGAATGTGGACCGCGATAGCCGGAAATTTCGCCGCGCACGCGCACATGGCCGAACGTGTCCTCGACCGTGCGCTTCAGGGCGCCCGATATTTCGCTGACGGTATATTCCGTCGCGTTGGTTCTCGAAATCGGCGCTGAAGATGTCACTCATTGCGCTATTGACGGCGGGGTGAGAGGAATGGTCAAGGGGCGCCTCGTCGCGCCCTATGGAGAGGTAAGCGTTCGGGTGCGGGAAGGCAAAGATGAAAGCGGTTCTTTACGAAAAATTCGGCGAAGCTCCGACGATCACCGGCCTGCCCGACCCTTCGCCCGCCAGCGACGGCGTCGTCATCAAGGTGGAGGCGACCGGGCTATGCCGCAGCGACTGGCATGGCTGGATGGGGCATGATCCCGACATCGTCCTGCCGCATGTCCCCGGCCATGAACTGGCCGGCACAATCGCTGGGATCGGCTCCGGCGTAAAGCGCTGGCGCGTCGGCGAGCGAGTTACCGTGCCCTTCGTTGGCGGCTGCGGCCATTGCCATGAATGCGTTTCCGGCAATCATCAGGTCTGCGAACACCAGTTCCAGCCGGGCTTCACCGCCTGGGGATCCTTCGCGGAATTCGTCGCCATCGACTACGCCGACGTCAATCTCGTCCGCCTGCCCGACGATCTGGATTTCGTGACGGCGGCAAGCCTTGGCTGCCGCTTCGTCACCTCTTTCCGCGCAACTGTCGATCAGGCCCGCGTCTCGCCGGGCGAGTGGGTAGCCGTGCATGGCTGCGGCGGCGTCGGCCTGTCGGCGATCATGATCGCCAGCGCGATGGGGGCGAATGTCGTGGCCATCGACATCGCCGCCGACAAGCTGGCCTTCGCACGCGAAATCGGGGCGGTTGCGACGATCGATGCGTCGGAAGTGTCCGACATTGTCGAAGCGGTAAGGGATGCTACCGGTGGCGGCGCGCATGTCTCGATCGACGCGCTCGGCCACCCGTCGACCTGCTTCAACTCGATTTCATGCCTGCGCCGTCGGGGCCGGCATGTGCAGGTCGGGCTGATGCTCGGCGAGCAGGCCACGCCGCCAATTCCCATGGATCGCGTCGTCGCGCATGAACTGCGTATCATGGGCAGCCACGGCATGCAGGCTTATCGCTACGAGGCCATGCTGGAGATGCTGAGGAGCGGCAAGCTGGACCCGCGCAAGCTCGTGGGCAAGCGGATCACTCTGGAGGAGGCGCCGGCGGCACTGATGGGTATGGACCGCTTCGAGGCGCTTGGCGTCAGCGTCATCGACCGCTTCTGAATGGCTTGCCGGCAGTCGCCAACCAACTCGGCCTACCAACCCGGCATGAGGTGATTGGGCTTTGGCCGCCGGCCACGCCCGGAGGCCATGGCGCCGAAATCCAGGCTGCCGGCTTCCTCGACCGCCGGGACAGAGATGTTGTCCAGGCTCTCGGCGATGTGGCGCGCCAGCGCCTCGACGATTTCAGTGTGGCCGGTATGGCCGCGCATGATGCCGATCTGACAATCCGGAAGCCGGCCGAAGCCGTCTGCTTCGCCGAGCACCCGCATGCCGGGCCTGAGCGCGCATTCGGGAAGGATGGAGATGGCGAGGCCCGACAGCACCGTCGCCGCCACGACAGTTGCCGACCAGCTTGTGAACAACACGCGATAGTCGCGTCCCATCTTGTCGAGCACGTCGCAGGCCGCCTGACGCCAGATGCAGCCCGGGCGGCCAAACGCCATCGGCAAAGTCTCGGCCTCGTGGATCGCATGGTTCGCGGAGGATACCCATAGCAGCGGTTCCCGCCGGACGACCTCGGAATGGCGCACCACATCGTTTTGCGTCACCAGGGCGATATCGAGCGCGCCGCGCCGGATCAGACTGTCGAGGTTGGGGCTTGGCTCGCAGATGACGGAAAGTTCCACGCGCGGGTTCGAACGGCCGAAGCGCGCCATGATTTCCGGCAGGAACCGGTCGGCGTAATCATCCGGCGTGCCGATGCGGACATGGCCCTCGAGCTGGGCGTCGTCGAACGCGGCGAGCGTCTCGCGGTTGAGTTGGATCAACCGCCGCGCGTAAACGAGCAACCGGTCGCCCTCGTCGGTCAACCGGTTGGTGCGGCCGTCCTTTTCGAACAGCTGCTTGCCGACCCGTTCTTCCAGCCGGCGCATCTGCATGGAGACCGCCGATTGCGTCCGGTGCACGTCATCCGCCGCCTTGGTGAAGCTGCCGGTGTCGGCGATGGCGATGAAAGTCTGGATCTGGTCGAGATCGAGTGGGGAGGCCATGGCAAATCCCATCATTATTGTTGATGTTAAAGATTAAAAACATTCGTTCGACTAATCAATAGAGCGATGGCAAGGTGTGATCGTCCACCGAAAGGCGCGAACGGCAGCGGGAAACGCCCCATCCCGACGCTATCCGTATGTCCGACGCCGCCCCTAACGCTCCAAGGAGATTTGAAATGACGACGCTCGACCACGCTGCCCAGCCGATGACGGAAGCATCGCGCCCGGTGCTTTTTGCGCGTGTCGTTCAATGGGCTGCCGCCTATGCCCGTGCCGTCAAAAACCGCCGCGAGATTTATCGTCTCGGCGCGATGACCGATGTGGAGCTTTCCGATATCGGGCTCACGCGAACCGATCTGCACATCGCGGTTCGCTCGCCGTTTGGCGTCGACCCAACCGTTTGCCTTGGCGCCTTCGCCGCGGACCGCGCCAATGCGCGCAAGAATGCGGCCTGCCGCACTAGCTGAAGGTTTTTGCAGGCATCATACTCCCCTACCGGCTCCCACCGGTTGCCTGCACGCTGCCCGGTCCTGCAAAGGGCCGGGCTTTTTATTGGTCCGCAGCCAGCCGCGCCGTCTGACCGGTTCTACTTCTGGTCCATGCCCTTCAAGAACTGATCGAAGATCGAGCCGACCGCCTTCTCATGCTCGTCGCGGACAGCGCTACCGGCGTCGAACATCTTGCCGAACAGATCGTCATACGGGTTGCGGGGCCGTCCGCTTGGATTGGCCTGCGGTTGCGGGGCTGGTTGCGGAGAAGATTGCGCCGACTGACCACCGCCAAGCATTTCTTCGAACATCTTGCCCCACGGATTGCCGCCAGCCATCCCGCCGGGCGAGGATTGCCCGGCCTGGCCGCCACCAAACATGCCCTCGAGCATTTTGCCGAACGGGTTTTCCATCGCCCCGCCTCCCTGCGACGGGGGTGGCGTCGCGGCCGCGCCGCCGCCCATTGCGCCTCCCATGCCGCCGCGCATCATCTGTTCCATGATCTGGCCAAGCACGCCGCCTCCCGCCGTTGATCCGGGCATCTGTCCGGTCGATTGCTTGAAAAGCCCGCCCATGATCATCGAGGCGATGACAGGCAGCATCTGGTTCAGGATGTTCTGGCCGACGCCCGTCATCTGCGCGGCGTGGTCGGTCACGGCGCGGCTCAAATCCTTTGAGCCGAACAGGTGACCCAATATGCCGTTGCCTTCCGCCACGCCTTCGGCCGAATTGGCGCGCGACGCATCCTCGAAATATTTGGCGTGCTGGCCGGTGGCCATCGCATTCATGAAATTGGCCATGCCGTAGGGGTCGGCTGCATTGCGCTTGAGGCCCTGGCTGAAGGCCGGCATCAGCGCCTGCAGCGCCGCCCGTGTCTGCTCTTGGGAAAGGCCGAACTGGCGCGACAGTGCCTCGATGCCGTTGCCGTTCTGCGCGTTGGCGATCATGTCGAACAGGGGAAGCATGGTTTGATCCTCCGATTGCACCGTTTCAATGAAAGCGTACCCCAATTATCCTCCACCGCCTACAGCTTGCCCGACGCTGCTCTAGATGTCGGAATACGGTGCGTCGGTCGCCGTCGAAGGGAGGAATTGAAGGGAAGGATGAAGGCAACCGGGATAGTCGCCGCATTGGCTGTCGCAATGATGCTTGCGCCGGTGGCGGCAAGGGCGGCGGAGATATCGATCGTTACCGGTTCGGTCGGCAACGATCTGCGCGACATGCGCACCTTGCTAGGAGAGTTCCAGAAGGAGACAGGCCACAGCGTTGCCATCGTCACCATGCCGTCTTCTTCCAATGATCAGTTCGCGCAATACCGCCTGTGGCTGGCGGCGCGCGATGACGATGTCGATGTCTACCAGACCGATATCGTCTGGGCGCCGCAGCTCGCCGCGCATTTCGTCGATCTTGCGCCTTATGCGAAAGACATCGTCGACGACGAATTCAAGGCGATCCTGGCGTCGCAGACCGTGGATGGTCGGCTCGTCGCCCTGCCCATGTTCGCCGATGCCCCGGCGCTCTATTACCGTAAGGATCTGCTCGAAAAATACGGCAAGCCGGTGCCTTCCACATGGGCCGAGATGGCGGCGACCGCCAGGACGATCATGGACGGCGAGCGCAAGGCGGGAAACGCCCGCATGTGGGGCTTTGTCTTCCAGGGCGCCTCCTATGAGGGGCTGACCTGCGACGCGCTCGAATGGATCGCCTCCCACGGCGGCGGCCATATCGTCGAGCCCGACGGAACCATCTCGGTTGACAATCCGAAGGCGATTGAAGCGTTGCGTCAGGCGGAATCCTGGATCGGCGAGATCGCGCCGACGGGCGTATTGTCTTATCAGGAGGAGGAATCACGCGGTGTCTGGCAGACCGGCGACGCCGTTTTCATGCGCAACTGGCCCTATGCCTATGCGCTCGGCAACGGCGCGGATTCGTCCATCAAGGGCAAGTTCGGCGTAGCGCCGTTACCGGCCGGGGAAGGCGGTGCTCCCGCCGCAACGCTGGGCGGCTGGAACCTCGCCGTATCGAAATATTCAAAACATCCCGAAGTCGCCATTGCCCTTGTAAAATTCCTGACTTCCGCCCACGCGCAGAAGCTGCGCGCGTTGCAAAGTTCGCGCTTGCCAACGCTGCGCTCGCTCTATGACGATCCCGAAATCGCCAGGCGCCAGCCCATCATACCACGCTGGAAGAAAGTGCTGGAGCACGCGGTGGCGCGTCCGACCGCCGCGACCCGTTCGAAATACAATGAGGTGTCCTCGGATTTCTGGACGGCGGTCCACAACACGCTTTCCAGCGATGGCTCGGCGAAAGACAATCTGGAGCTTCTGCAGGCGCAATTGACCGAACTCAAGGGAGCTTCCTGGTAGATGCCGGGCGGTCCGCCCCTCTGGTTCGCACTCGTCCGGTTCTTGCGTCGGCGGCGGGTTTCGGCGCTCCTCTTTCTGGCGCCGATGCTTCTTGTGTTGGCGGCGGTCGCCGCATGGCCGCTTGCACGCACCATCTGGTACGGCTTTACGGATGGGTCGCTCGACAACCTCTCCGCCGCGCATTGGGTGGGCTTTCGCAATTATTTCCATGTGCTGACACTGCCGGGCGGTCGCCACTACGTTTCCGGGTTGCTCGCCGACCCGGCATGGTGGGGATCGGTCTGGAACACGGTGAAATTCGCTGCCATTTCGGTTTTCTTCGAGACCGTTTTCGGCACGATCATCGCGCTGGTGCTGAATGCCGAGTTTCGCGGCCGCGGGTTGGTCCGCGCCGCCGTGCTGGTGCCATGGGCGGTTCCCACCATCGTCTCGGCGAAGATGTGGGCGTGGATGCTGAATGACCAGTTCGGCATCCTCAACGATCTCTTGATGAGGCTCGGCATCCTCGCCCATCCGGTTGCCTGGACGGCCTCGCCGGACACCGCGCTGGCCGCCGTGCTGATGGTCGACATCTGGAAGTCGACGCCGTTCATGGCATTGCTGATCCTCGCCGGGTTGCAGATGCTGCCATCCGATATCCACGAAGCGGCGCGGGTCGATGGCGCGCACCCCATCAGGATTTTCTGGACCATCACCCTGCCGCTGATCCGACCGGCGATGCTGGTGGCGGTCATCTTCCGCACGCTCGATGCGCTGCGCGTCTTCGACCTGATCTATGTGCTGACGCCCGACAACGAGCACACCAGGACCATGTCGGTCTTTGCCCGCCAGAACCTCTTCTACTTCGACAAGTTCGCCTATGGCTCGGCGGCGTCGACCCTGCTTTTCCTGGTTATCGCGCTGATCACCATCGCCTTCATCAAATTCGGGCGTCTGGACCCGGAGGAGCAGCCATGAAGGTCCCGAAGCCGGTCAGGAGGGCGGCCTTTTACCTGCTCGTCGCGGGGATCGTCGTCGAGTCGGTTTTCCCGCTTTATTATGCGATCGTCACATCGTTCAAATCCGGACAGGCGATTTTCCGCGTCGACTATTGGCCGACCTCTTTCTCGCTGGCCAACTACGTTGCTGTGCTTGGCCAAGGGCATTTCGCGCGCAACATCCTGAATTCGGTGCTCGTCGCCGGCGCAACGGTGGCCCTTTCGCTGGCGCTCGGCGTCACCGCGTCCTATGCGCTGGCAAGGGTCCGCTTCCGTGGCCGACGCCTGCTGCTGTTCACCATCCTGTCGGTTTCGATGTTCCCGCAGATCGCGGTTCTGGCCGGTCTCTTCGAAATGGTCAGCGCGTTCGGCCTCTACAATTCCCTTTGGTCGCTGGTCTTTTCCTATCTGATCTTCACGCTGCCCTTCACCGTCTGGGTGCTGACCGCCTTCATGCGCGACCTGCCGGTCGCCGTTGAGGAGGCGGCGATCATGGACGGCGCCTCGCCCCTCGCCATCGTTGTCCAGATTTTCATGCCGATGCTGTGGCCGGCACTGGTCACGACGGGCCTGCTTGCCTTCATCGCGGCCTGGAACGAGTTCCTGTTCGCCCTGACCTTCATGTCGACCGATACGCAGCGCACCGTGCCGGTGGCGATCGCGCTGCTTTCCGGCAACTCCTCCTTCGAGGTGCCGTGGGGCCGCATCATGGCGGCTTCGGTGATCGTCACCGTGCCGTTGATCGGGCTGGTGCTGGTCTTCCAGCGCCATATCGTCGCCGGCTTGACGGCGGGCGGGGTCAAGGGATGAGAAATGCCAGAAACAATTACGCTTCGTTGTAGGATCGGCTGCCCTCTACCCGTCCTGAGATCAGGTTCAACGAAACTCCGGAGGTCTTCATGCCCGATAATCTCGTTTCCGCAAAAGAACTGGCCGATCGCGGCCCTGTCCGCTTTCCCAATGAAAGCGCCGAATACCGCGCGGCCCGTACCGCGCTTCTGGCCGAGGAGATCGAACTGCGCCGCCATCTGGAGCGCGTCGCCGCCCAACGCCGCGCCCTGCCGCCGGGCGGCGCGGTGACCGGCGACTACCGCTTCGAAGGCGAGAAAGGCGAGAAGGATTTCGCCGGCCTGTTCGGCGGCAAGGACACGCTGATCGCATACAGCTACATGTTCGGCCCGCAGCGCGAGCGCCCATGCCCGATGTGCACCAATCTGCTCGGCGCGCTGGAAGGCAACGCCGCCGACATCCTGCAAAAGGCCGCGCTGGCCGTCATCGCCGCCTCGCCGATCGCGCGGCTGACGGCATGGAAGAAGGAGCGCGGCTGGAAAAACCTGCCGCTTTATACCGATCTCAACGGCAATTATTCGCGCGATTATTTCGGCGTGCTGCCGGACGGGTCGGAAATCCCGGCCTTCAACGTCTTCACCCGGCGCGATGGAACGATCCGGCATTTCTGGAGCGGCGAGATGACCGGCGACAGCGCCGACCCGGGCCAGGATCCGCGCGGCGCACCCGACTTCGCGCCACTGTGGAACGTGCTCGACACCACGCCGGAAGGCCGTGGCGCGGATTGGTATCCGAAGCTGGAGTATTAGGCCGGGCTGGCGGTGAGCCAGTTGCCTCTCAATACGCGTATTCCATGAACACCGGCTCGATCGAGCCGCCCCAGCGTGTGTGAAAGGCGTTGACCATCTCTTCGCGCGCTGGTTGTGCCGCGCGCCACGACCTCTTCCAGCGGCGCCAGATAATGTGTCTCGTCAAAGCCGTCGCTGTTCAGCCGCTTGCGGTTGATCAGCCCCTGCCTCGATATGCCGAGCACCTCCCGCGCGATCTCGCGCAGTGAGGAATTGCGCATGGTGGCGTTAAGACCCTCGGCCGGAACGGCATTACGCATGGCAAGCGTTTCCTCGAACGTCCAGTTCTTCGTCAGCGCCTCGGCGGCGTCGAGCGCCTCGGCATCATAGAGCAGGCCGACCCAGAAGGCGGGCAGCGCGCAGATCCGCCGCCAAGGGCCGCCGTCGGCGCCGCGCATCTCGAGGAAGCGCTTCAGCCGCACATCGGGAAACAGCGTCGAGAGATGGTTCGCCCAGTCGCCCATCGTCGCTTCCGCCGTCCGTCAGTTCCTTGCGCGCCGCGCCGGCCATGAACTGGCGGAACGTCATATGCGTCATGTCGTGATAGCGCCCGTCGCGGATGACGAAATACATCGGCACGTCGAGCGCCCATTCGACATAGTCGGCAAAGCCGAAATCCGGCGAGAAGCAGAAATCGAGCAGGCCCGAGCGCTGGTTGTCTGTGTCGCGCCAGATTTCGCCGCGCCAGGATTGCAGCCCGTTCGGTTTGCCCTCGGTGAAGGGCGAGTTGGCGAACAGCGCCGTCGCCAGCGGCTGCAGCTTCAGCCCGACCTGCATCTTGCGGCGCATGTCGGCCTCGCTCTCGAAGTCGAGATTCACCTGGATCGTGCAGGTCCGGTACATCATGTCGAGCCCCTTGCTGCCGACCTTGGGCATGTAGGCTGTCATGATGTCGTAGCGGGATTTCGGCATGCGCGGCGTTTCGGCGAGCGTCCATTTCGGGCTGCCGCCGAGGCCGAGGAAACGGATGCCGAGCGGCTCGGCGATCTCGCGCACCTGCGCCAGATGCGCGTTGCCCTCGCGGCAGGTCTGGTGGATGGTTTCCAGCGGCGCGCCGGAAAGTTCGAACTGGCCGCCTGGCTCAAGCGAAATCGCGCCCTGGCCGGTCGGTCCGCCAAGCCCGATGATGTTTCCGGCATCGATGATCGGCTCCCAGCCGAGCTTTTGCTGCATGCCTTCCAGAATCGCGCTGGATGCCGCGTCCGCCCGCATAAGGCACAGGCGCGTTGCCATCGACATAGAAGGGAAACTTCTCGTGCTCGGTGCCGATGCGCCACTCTCGCCTCGGCTTGTTGCCCTCGGCCAGATGGGCGACCAGCTCGTCCTTGTTCTCGATCGGCCGGGAATCCGTTGTATCGCGCGCCATTGATCTTGGTCTCCTCCGGCCCGGTCGTCTCTACAGGGTGTGCTTGATGGCCGAACTCGCCACCGGCGACAAGCAAAAAATCCTGAGCGGCTGCTCTAGAAGTTTGAGGCATATGGATCTTGCGGCCGGAGCTTACCAGTCCCCGACCGTCGCCTGGATGATGGCGAGCGCCGCCACCGCCGCCGTATCGGCGCGCAGGATGCGCGGCCCGAGCGGAATGGCGGTCACGAAGGGCAGGGCGCGAAGCTTGCGGCGCTCATCATCGGAAAAGCCGCCTTCCGGCCCGACCAGCAGGCCGAACTTGTGTTCGGTGACGGCTTGCAACGCCGCCAGAGGATTGTCGGTGGACGCATCTTCGTCGCAAAAGACCAGCCGCCGCCCGTCCTCCCACCCGTCGAGCAACGGGTCGAGCTTCAACGGTTCGCGGACCGGAGGGATGGCGAGTATGCCGCATTGCTCGGCCGCCTCGACCGCGTTGGCTTGCAGCCTGTCGATGGCCAGCCTGCTCACTTGCGTGTGCTGGGTGATCACCGGCTGCAACACCCCTGCGCCCATCTCCACGGCCTTCTGCACCATGTAGTCGAGCCGCCCCTGCTTCAGCGGTGCGAAGCAGTAGAGCAGATCCGGGAGAGGAGGCTGCGGCCGTGTTCGCTCCACCGGCGTCAGCGCGACCTTCTTCTTGCCGACGGGCGCGAGACGCGCCCGCCATTCGCCGTCACGCCCGTTGAAGAGCAGCAACTCGGCGCCATCGCCAAGCCGCATCACGTTCAAGAGGTAATGCGTTTGTGCAACGCCGGGCTCGACGGCCCGCCCTTCGACGAGATCGTTCGGCACGAAGAGCCGCTGCATCTTGTAATTGGCGCGCATGGCTCCTGATGCGGCAGGCGTTTCGGCGCGTCAAGCACCTGACAAATTCATTGGGGTGCGGCGCGGCTCTTGAAAATAGTTTAACGATAAATCATATAGTTTAGCGTTAAACGAAATGAAGGATTAGAGACATGCTCCGTTCCAGGCGCAATTTCATCAGGATTCTCGGCGGCGGCGTGGTGTTGGCGGCCGGCAGTGGCATATGGGCCGCCACACGCGAGCCCGCCGCCGCACGCCGACCATGGATGACAGCGGGCGAAGACAAAGCGGAGCAGGACGTGCGCCGGCACGCTCTCTCCTTTGCCGTTCTGGCACCAAATCCGCACAACAAGCAGCCGTGGCTGGTCGATCTTTCGCGCCCAGGCGAACTGAAGCTTTATTGCGACCTTGATCGTCGGCTGCCGCAGACCGATCCTTTCGACCGCCAGATCACCATCGGGCTGGGCGCCTTTTTGGAGATATTGTCGATGGCGGCTGCCGAGAGAGGCTACCGCGCCGAGATCACCCCGTTCCCTCAGCGGAGAGCCCCACCCGAGACTCGATAATCGCCCGGTGGCCCTGGTTCGCTTCACTCGCAATCCAAAGGCGTCGCGCGATCCACTCTTCACCCAAGTGCTTCATCGGCGCACGAACCGAACCGTCTATGACGCGGACAGGCGGATCGCCGCGCCGGTTCTCGATAAGATTGGCGGTTCGACGGATGCCGCGCGATATGGCTGGACCGATGATCCGGGAAGGAAAGGGGCGCTTGCCGCAATCGCCATTGATGCGCTTCGTACTGAAATGAGCATCAGCCGGACGGCGAAGGAAACAGTCGACGCCCTGCGCGTCGGCAAGACCGCCATCGATCAACGCCCGGACGGTATCGCCCTCGCCGGCCCTTTCCTCGAGGCCATGCACGATGTCGGCCTGCTTGATGTCCACGAGTTGCTTGACCCGCAGTCGAGTATTTCGCGCAAGGAGAGCCAAGCCGAACGGAATGAGATCGAAAGTTCAGCGGCTTTCGCCTGGCTGGTCACGCAGGGCAATGGCCGAACCGCGCAAATCTCGGCCGGACGGGACTATCTTCGCTTTTGCCTTGCCGCGACCAGAGCCGGTCTTGCCATGCAGCCCTTGAGCCAGTCCTTGCAGGAATATCCGGAAATGGCGGTCTATTACAAAGAAATCCGCGCAGCGCTCGATGTCCATCCGGACCAGACATTGCAGATGTTCGTCCGGCTCGGCTACGCTCCAGAGGTGAAACCGGCGCCTCGCTGGTCGTTTCAAACGCGGATCATGACTGAATGAGCAACGAGGATATCCGGCTGGAAGAACTGTTCGATTTTTTCACCGAAGTCGGCATCATCGCGCAACTCAACGAAGCGGCTATCGAAAAGCAGCTTCCCAAAGACATGAACCTTTCGCAATTCGTGCTTCTGCATCATTTGTGCCGGCTGGGCGGCGAATGGACGCCGGCCAGTCTCGCCAACGCGCTGCAAGTTACGCGTGGCGCCATCACCAACACCTTAAAGCGCTTGCTGACAAAGAAGTGGCTGGCGGTGCGGCCCGATGGCGGCGACGGCCGCTCAAAACTAGTCTCGATCACCCAGGCCGGAGTCACGGCGCGCAACGGTGCACTGGCTCGGCTTGTGCCCGAAGTGTCGGAACTGTCGAACCACCTGCCACTGGCGGATATTTCAGCAATGCTTCCTACGCTGAGGGTTGTGCGCAAGGTGTTGGACGAAAGCCGCTAACGTCATGACGCATCGTCAATGCTCGGATGCCAGATTGGCTTGAAGCCGCTTCGCGGCATCGCGACGGTCGTAGAAGGGGTAAGCAGAGTCAGCTCGCCTGCCACCTTGAGGCCGGGCGTGGCGGAGTCCCATCCCTTGAACGACCACCGCCGAAGCTTTCCGCCGTGCATGGCGAAAGCCCGCTCCCCACTTGCGACCATCGTCCCGTCCGGCAACGAGGCGAGAGCCTCGACGCCGATAGCAACTGGCCGCCCGCCCGACGCGCACCGTTCGCCATGCAGCCGCGCGTCGATCTCGGATGCTTTCGGTTCGGCGATGCCGAACGCGTCGGCGTAGCATTCGGCGAATTCCTTCGCCCGCTGCCGTTGGCAATAGAAACAGGGGCGATGGCCCGCCGCCAGCGCCGTCACTTCGTCGAGGAAGAAGAGTTCCGTCCAACCGGCATTGCCCGATGGCGCGTTGCGGCCCATCACGTCGCGCCTTCGCCCGCGAAATTCGCAGATGCAGATGATCCAGGCTTTGGTCGTCCAGCGACGTTTCAAAAGCGTCCGTGTCGCAGGATCGTGGATGACGCCACGATTGCCGGTGAACATGCCGCGTGCGCCCACGGCATGGATCTCACCAAAGGGATCGACGCGGTTTTGCAGAGGCATTTCTCATTCCCTATGCGCCTGCGGAGAGGCATGCTATCGGCATTTCCATAGCAGTCGTTCCGTCTCAGGCAAAAGCATGCGTGTTCTGGTTGTGCAACATCTCGACGGTGAGGGGCTTGGTCAGGTCGGTACGGCACTGGCAGAGGCCGGAGCCGATATCGATATCCGGTTGATGAACCGTGGCGACGCCTTGCCGGAGACCTGCCGCGACCATGACGGGCTGATCGTGCTTGGTGGCACGCAAAACGCGCTCGATGATGGAGGAAGTCCCCATTTCCGGCCGCTTATGCCGCTGATACGCGAATTCGTCGATACCGACCGCGCCGTTCTCGGCATCTGCCTCGGCGCCCAGCTTATGGCGCGCGCTTTTGGTGGATCGAACCTGCTCGGCGGGGCCCCGGAATTCGCCTGGCGGCAGGTGGAATTGACCAGGGAGGGCAGGGCCGACCCGGTGCTTGGCGGGTTGCCGGCACGGTTTCCGATTTTCGAATGGCACGACGACACCTTTACCCTGCCGGACAAGGCTGTTCATCTGGCGCGAAGCGAAGCGGCTGAAAGCCAGGCCTTCCGCATTGGCCGCGCCGCCTATGGCATCCAGTTCCATTTCGAGGCCGATCGCAAAGTCATCGCCGAGTGGAACGAGGCCTTCGCCGATGAATTGGTGCAGACGCATCCCGACTGGCCGGAACGCTTCGAGCAGGAAGCCGAGCGCCATGGCCCGGATGCGGACGCGGCGGGCCTGATGATCGCGCGGGCCTGGGTCAGCGCCATCTGAGAGCTCGTCATCGACCGCCGTTGCATTTTTGGCACGGGCCGAAAATTGTCTGTTGAGCAGCCTGCACGCCTCTTCCGTACGCCGCGCCGTAGCCTTATGTGACCTGCGCGCAACGTCTTCTCCCATTGCAACGAAAAAATTGGAATTGAGGCAACTTTGTTCTCATTGCGGCGTTTGTTGGCAAGCTTTTGGTAACTTTGACTATGCGAAGTGACAGGACATAAATCGAGATGACCCCCATGAAAGCAGCACTCTTGTCCTTCGTAATGCTGTCCGGCATTCTTCTATGGGGGGCCGGCATCTACAGCGCCGACGCCTCGACCAAACATGCCGTCATCGATGGTTATGGGGTCGGCGCCGCTATCCGCTAAAAGCGCTCATCCGGCGCACCCCGCACGTCCATCAGGGTCTTTTCTTCGCCATCGATAATCACGGCGGAAAGGATGCCCAAGCGGAACGCACCGGTATCCACATTGATCCTGTTGGACATCACTTCCGGTTCATGAAAGGGCGTGTGGCCATGCACGACGATTTTTTCGTGCAGGCTCGGATGTCCAAGGAATTCCTGACGGATCCAGATCAAATCCTCCGGGCTCTGGCGATCCAGCGCCACGCCAGGCCGTATTCCCGCGTGGCAGAAGAAGAAATCGCCGAACGCGATCGAGCGTGGCAGCGAGCGAATGAACTCGATATGCGTGGCGGGGACGGCGCTCCGCAGGGCCGCTGCGCCTGCCGCCATTGCCGAAGGCATCGAGAAGTCGAGTTCGACCCCATAGGAACGCGCTGTTTGCTGTCCGCCATTGTTGGCGAACAGCCCATGCGCGTCGGGCTTGGCCAAAAATTCAAGCAGGCCAAGATCGTGGTTTCCGGCGAGCGAGATGACGCGCTCGTCGCGGCCGCGCGCGGCAATCAGGAAATCGAGCACGCCTTTCGAGTCCGGCCCACGGTCCGTGTAGTCGCCGAGATGGATGATGCGCCAGTCCGCTGGCCTGTGCCTGTCGAGATCGCCGGCGATGCGGTCATGCATGGCGCGAAGAAGATCGAGCCGCCCGTGGACATCGCCAATGGCATAGATGCGCATGCTGGTCGGGCCGCTTGCGTCGAGAAAGTGGACGCCGGGCATTGACCTCAGCCGCCTGCCACGATGATATGCACAGCGCGCGGTCCATGAGCGCCGAGCAGAAGCGTTTGCCCGATGTCGCCGGAACGCGATGGCCCCGTGACGAAGTTAAGCGTACGCGGCATTTCGCCTTTGCCATATGCCTTGCGCAGCTTCGCCAGCACCGTTTCCATGTCGCCGGCAATATCCTTGGCCTCCACGACAACGATGTGATGCTCGGGCAGGAAATTGATTGTCGTCGGGTTGTCCGCGCCCGAGGCGAGCGCCAGCGTGCCGCTTTCCGCGATCGCGCCGAAGGCATGGCTGACGCCGGCCTCGTCGTCCCCGTCGGACGGACCGTGCTTGACGTTGAGCGCTTTTTGCGTCGCCCATTTCATCCTGGCGAGCCGCTTGTCCGCGCCGATGCGGATGGCCGCCGGCAGGTTACGCGACCTCAGATATTCCGACACCGCTTTCGGTACATCGTCGGGGGATTTTACCTGCCGTACGGTCGCCGAAACCTTTTCGGCCATGGCGATAAACAGTTGTACGCGTTCCGCGTCGGCCAACTGGCCGCGCTTTGGTATGATGCCTTTCGACACTTTCGCCAGCCGGTCCTCGACGGCGCCGCGCCGCGCCGTATCGTTGCGCGCGCCATCCAGCGCCTTGCGCACCTTGCCCAGTATGGCGTCGCGGCCGCTCATCGCGCGGCCCCCTGCTTCAGGGACTCGCGATTGCGCCACTGCTGCATGAAGGTACGGCTTTCCGGCGCCGGCAGGTCGCGGTGCCTCGTCCATCCGCCGGCCAGCGGCAGCCAGCCGAAGCGCCGCTTCCGCCCCCGAAAAGCGACAGTGCCGGGATCGTCATCGAGGTGGTAAATCGGTAGAGCCGAGGCCGCTTGGCCAAAAACGCCCATAGGCCGAGGCCGGCGCGCTGTGTAGCCGGGTTCAGCCCGCGTTCGAACTCGCGCTCGCGCCAGTGCCGCATCATCTTGGGCAGCGGAATGCGCATCGGGCATACCGCCTCGCAGCGACCGCAAAGCGTCGAGGCGTTCGGTAGATGCCTGGCTTTGTCGAGGCCGATCAGCGCCGGATCCAGCACCGCGCCGAGCGGCCCGGGATAGGTCCAGCCATAGGCGTGGCCGCCGATCTGGTGATAGACTGGACAATGGTTCATGCAGGCGCCGCAGCGGATGCAACGCAGCATGTCCTGGAACTCGGTGCCGAGCATCGAGGACCGGCCATTGTCGAGCAGCACGACATGGTATTCTTCCGGTCCGTCGGGATCGCCCGCCCGGCGCGGACCGGTAGAGACGGTCGTGTAGACGCTCATGTCCTGGCCGGTTGCCGAGCGCGCCAGCACGCGCAGGATCTGCGCGGCGTCTTCCAGCGTCGGAACGATCTTCTCGATCGACGCCATGACCACGTGCACCTTGGGCAGGAGCTGCGTCAGGTCGCCATTGCCTTCATTGGTGACGATGATCGAGGAGCCGGTCTCGGCGACCAGGAAATTGGCGCCGGTAATGCCGACATCGGCGTCGAAATAGGCAGCGCGCAGCACGCGCCTGGCCTCGCCGAGCAGCGTCTCGGGCTCCGACAGGTCGCGTGCCGCCGGCAGATGATCGTGGACCCGGCGAAAATCCTCCTCGACCTGTTCCTTGTTCACATGGACGGCGGGCGCGATGATGTGGCTCGGATGCTCGCCGCGAAGCTGGATGATGTATTCGCCAAGGTCGGTTTCGATCGGGCGGATGCCTTCCTTTTCAAGGAATGGGTTCAGCTCGATCTCTTCCGTGATCATCGACTTGCCCTTGGTCACGGTGCGTGCGCCGGCCGAGCGGCAGATGTCGAGGATGATGGCGCGCGCGTCTTCGGCGGTCTCGGCCCAATGCACATAGCCGCCGGCGGCGCGCACCTTTTTCTCGTAAGCTTCCAGATAGAGATCCAAATGGGAAAGCGCGTGGTCCTTTATCGCCTTGGCGTTGTCGCGCAAGGCGTCGAATTCGGGCAGTGCATCGGCGGCGTTCTGGCGCTTGTCGATGAAGCCGCTGCGCAGATTGGCCAGCGCCTTCTGCAATTGCGGATCGGCCAGCGCGGCCCGCGCGTTCTGCTTGAAATTGGGAGAGGTGATTTCCATCCGCTCAGCCCTTGCCCCCGATCGGCGGCGTGTCGCCCATGCCTGCCAGAATTTCGGCCACGTGGCGGGTCTCGACCCGCGATCCCTCCCGCTTCAGCTTGCCGGCCATGTTCATCAGGCAACCGAGGTCGCCCGCCAATAATGTACTGGCTCCGGTTTCCTCGATGCGTTCGGTCTTCTTTTCGACGATGGCGTTGGAGATTTCAGGATATTTCACACAGAACGTGCCGCCGAAGCCGCAACAGGCATCCGCCTCTTTCAGTTCGGTGAGCTTCAGCCCCTCGACCGTGCCGAGCAGCGCCCGCGGCTGGGCCTTGATGCCGAGTTCGCGCAGGCCGGAACAGGAATCGTGATAGGTGACGGATCCGTCGAAGCGCGCCGAGACCGACGACATCTTGCGCACGTCGACGAGGAAGCTCACGAGTTCATGCACCTTGCCGGCGAAGTCCGCCGCGCGGTTCTCCCATTTCGCGTCGCCCTTAAACAGCGTCGGATAGTGCTTCTTCAGCATGCCCGCGCACGAGCCGGAGGGTGCGACGATGTAATCGTAGTCCTCGAAGGCCTTGATCGTGTTTTTCGCAATCGCTTTCGTATCGGCGCGGTCGCCTGAATTATAGGCCGGCTGGCCGCAGCAGGTCTGTGCCGCCGGCACGTCCACAATGCAACCGGCATCCTCGATCAGCTTGACCGCGGCGAAGCCCACCGTCGGCCGGAAGAGGTCGACCAGGCAGGTGACGAACAGGCCGACGCGGGGCTTGAAATGATTCTCGATATTCACGGTCCTGTCCTGCCTGTCGCGTTTCTCTCGAACGTATTGGTTGGATCGACGCTTCTGCCGGCGTCATTGCAGTCTCCTTCATTTGCCACTTATGGTCGGCGAAGGTAAAGGTCTTTCCCATCGAGAGGAGGGTTGCCATGACCGCGCTCACCATGCCCAAGGCCGACGAAAAGACGCTCGCGCGCCGCGCCGAGATCGTGGCGGACATGCGCCTCATCGTGCCCGGCGAAGGCGTCGTGGAGACGGCGAACGAGATGCGCGCCTTCGAAAGCGATGGCCTGACCGCCTATCGGCAATTGCCGCTCGTGGTGGTTCTTCCCGAAACCACGGCGCAGGTTTCGCGCATCCTGAAATACTGCAACGAGCGCAATATCAAGGTCGTGCCGCGTGGCTCCGGCACGTCGCTCTCGGGCGGGGCGCTGCCGCTCGGGGATGCCGTGCTGCTCGTCATGAGCCGTTTCAACAACATTCTCGACATCGACTATCCCAACCGGGTCGCCGTCGTGCAGCCCGGCGTCACCAATCTCGGCATCTCGGTCGCCGTCGAACAGGATGGTTTCTATTACGCGCCGGATCCGTCCTCGCAGATCGCCTGCTCGATCGGCGGCAATGTCGCGGAGAATTCCGGCGGCGTGCATTGCCTGAAATACGGACTGACCGCCAACAATGTGTTGGGCATCGAAATGGTGCTGATAAGCGGAGAGGTCGTTCGCCTCGGCGGCAGGCATCTGGACGCGGAAGGCTACGATTTACTCGGCATCATGACCGGCTCGGAGGGGCTGCTCGGCGTTGTCACCGAAGTAACCGTGCGGCTGCTGAAGCGCCCCGACATGGCGCGCGCGCTGCTCGTCGGCTTCCCCTCGAGCGAGGAAGCTGGCCAGTGCGTCGCCGACATCATTGCGGCCGGCATTGTTCCGGGCGGCATGGAGATGATGGATGCGCCTGCGATCCGCGCGGCGGAGGATTTCGTCCATGCCGGCTACCCGCTCGACGTGGAGGCGCTTTTGATCGTCGAACTCGATGGCTGCAAGGCCGAGATCGACCATCTGATCGACCGCGTCGAGCAGATCGCGCTGGAGAATGGCTCCGTCACCTGCCGCATTTCGCAATCCGAAGAGGAGCGGCAAGCCTTCTGGGCGGGCCGCAAGGCGGCGTTTCCGGCCGTCGGCCGCATCTCGCCCGACTATTACTGCATGGACGGCACCATCCCGCGCAAGCAATTGCCGCGCGTGTTGCATGGCATGCGCGAGCTTTCCCGCAAATACGGGCTGCGCGTCGCCAACGTCTTCCATGCCGGCGACGGCAATCTTCACCCGCTGATCCTTTACGATGCCAACGTCTCCGGCGAACTGGACAAGGCCGAGGAATTCGGCGCCGATATATTGCGGCTCTGCGTCGAGGTCGGCGGCGTCCTGACCGGTGAGCACGGGGTCGGCGTTGAAAAGCGCGACCTCATGCCGGTCATGTTCAATGAGACCGATCTGGACCAGCAGATGCGGGTCAAATGCGCCTTCGACCCCGGCCATCTGCTCAACCCTGGAAAGGTGTTTCCGCAACTGCGCCGCTGCGCCGAACTTGGCCGCATGCACATACACCGGGGGCAGATGCCTTTTCCGGATATTCCGAGGTTTTGAGATGTTGGTTGAAAGTAAGGCAATTCTACCTTACTTCTACGGCTCGCTGGCAAGGACATCTGCGATGATAACGTTGACGGTAACGGCCAAGGGTCAGGTGACCCTCAAGAAGGATCTGCTGAAGCATCTTGGCGTCGCGCCGGGGCAGAAGATCGAGATCGACGCCTTGCCCGACGGCGAGTTGTCGATCAGGGCGGCTAGGCGCAAGGGGGACTGGGAAAAGGCGTATGGCATCCTGGCTGGGCAGACCAATAAGGTAGCTACGATAGAGGAAATGAACGAGGCGATTGCCAAGGGATGGGCCGGCCTGCTGTGAAGCTGACAGCCGATACCAACCTTCTCGTGCGTATCGTGGTTCGCGATGACGAGTCTCAGGCTCACGCAGCGTTCAATCTGCTTTCAACAGCTGATCGCGTTGTCGTCTCATTGCCTTGTCTATGCGAATTTGCGTGGGTATTGCGCAGCGTCTATGGCTATGGACCCGAGGGCATCGAGACCGCCGTTCACTCCATTACCGACCCCGAAAATGTTATGACGGACCAAGCGGCCGTCGAGGCTGGCCTGAGAATAAACGCCTTGGGTGGCGACTTTGCCGATGGCGTCATCGCGAGCGCCGGACTGGCAATGGGCTCGGAAACGTTCGTATCTTTTGATCGCAGGGCCGTGAAACGATTGGACCAAATCGGATTTTCGGCCCGCCATGCGAGCGACGTAGCATGACCATTTTCACGCCAACGGCCGCCGAAGACATCCTGTCCGTCGTTCAGGCCGCCGTATCGGAAGAAGAGCCGCTGGAAATCCTCGGCCAAGGCTCCAAGCGAGGCATCGGGCGGCCGGTGCAGGCGGCGCACACGCTCGATCTGTCGCAGCTTTCAGGCGTCACGCTTTATGAGCCGGAAGAACTGGTTCTGTCGGCAAAGGCCGGCACGCCGCTCGCCGAGATCGAGAAATTGCTCGCCGACAACCGCCAGCAGCTTGCCTTTGAGCCGATGGACTATGGGCCGCTTTTCGCTGCGGAACCGGGCAGGGGCACTATCGGCGGGGTGCTGGCGGCCAATCTGTCGGGACCGCGCCAACTCAAGGCGGGGGCGGCGCGAGACCATATCCTCGGCATCCACGCGGTTTCGGGCCGTGGCGAGGCGTTCAAATCGGGTGGCCGCGTCGTCAAGAACGTCACCGGTTACGATTTGTCGAAAGCGATGGCCGGTTCCTGGGGCACGCTGGCGATCGTTACCGATTTGACCTTCAAGGTTTTGCCGGCGGCCGAGACCGAAACGACGCTAGTCGTCCGCGGCCTGACCGACGATGCCGCCGCCAACGTCATGGCGCATGCCATGGGTTCGAGCGCCGATGTCTCGGGCGCGGCGCATCTGCCGATGTTGGTCTCCGGTAAAGTGGCGGGCGGAAGTCTGGCCGGCGCGCCCGCCACCGTACTGCGTGTCGAGGGGGTGGCGCCATCCGTGGCGTATCGCATTGGGCATCTCAAGGATTTGCTGAAGGCTGCCGGCGAGATCGAAGAGATTGCAACCGGGAAATCCCGTGCGCTGTGGCGCGACATTCGCGACTGCGCGCCCTTCGCAGACGGTGGAGCGAAGCCGGTCTGGCGCGTGTCGATGGCGCCATCCGAGGGCTACAAAATGGTCGACGCCCTGCGCCGGGAGGCCGGCGTCAACGCCTTCTACGACTGGCAGGGCGGACTGATCTGGCTGCGGATGGAGGCCGATCCGGAAGCCGCCGCCCTGCGCGCCATGATCCGGCGTTTCGGCGGCGGTCATGCGACCCTGGTGTGCGCCAGCGAGGCGGAAAGAGCGGCGATCGATGTGTTCGAACCGCAACCCTCGGCGCTCGCGTCCCTGGCGGCGCGGCTGAAATCCGAATTCGATCCGAAAGGCATTCTCAACCCGGGGCGGATGGCGGCCGGCCATTGATCTGCTAGGCTATCGCTGTTCAACAGAGGGGAGATTGTTCATGAGCGAACCGCAGGCCACGCCCAACCCGCCGCACCAGACCGATGGCTGGCTGGAGCCCGGCCCGTCCAACATGATGGTTGTCTATATTCTCTATCTGGCCGGTTTCGTCATCGGCATCACGCCGCTGATCGGCGTCGTTGTGGCCTATATCAACCGAGGCAAGGCGGAGCCGTGGGTCGAGACGCACTACACATGGGCGATCCGCACCTTCTGGATCGGCCTGCTCTATTCGGTCGTCGCGGCAATCCTGATGATTGTGCTGATCGGCTTCATCGTCTTCATCGCCGTAGCGGTATGGTTTATCGTGCGCGTAGTGCTCGGCATGCAGGCGCTGAACCGCAACGAACCGATCCGCAATCCGGGAAGCTGGGTGATTTGAGGAAGAAAACGACGCCGTGCAAACCTCCTTCACCCTTGCCCAACTCGCTGACCCTCACGTCGAAGAGTCGGAGAAAATTCTTCGCAATTGCGTGCATTGCGGCTTCTGCACCGCGACTTGTCCGACCTATGTGACGCTCGGCAACGAACTCGACAGTCCGCGCGGGCGCATCTACCTGATCAAGGATATGCTGGAGGAGGGCAGGGCGGCGGACGCGGAGACCGTCACCCATATCGATCGTTGCCTTTCCTGTCTGGCTTGCATGACGACCTGCCCGTCGGGCGTCAACTACATGCATCTGGTCGATCATGCCCGCGCCCATATAGAGAAGACCTTCCGCCGGCCGTTCATCGATCTCGCCATCCGTGCGCTTCTGGCGGCGGTGCTGCCATATCCGGGGCGTTTTAGCGCTGCTCTGCGGCTGGCAAAATTCGGCAAGCCTTTTGCGCCGGTCATGGCGCGCGTGCCGGCGCTGAAGCCGTTCGCCGCCATGCTGGCGCTCGCCCCGGCGCGCCTGCCGAAGAAGAAGATTTCGCCGAATGGTGCGCCGAAGGGATCGTCGCGTGGCCGCGTCGCCATGCTCGCCGGCTGTGCGCAATCCGTGCTCGATCCCGGCATCAACGAGGCGGCGGCGCGGCTGCTTGCCCGTCTCGGCGTCGAGATTGTCCCGGCGCCCGGCGAGGGGTGCTGCGGCGCGCTGGTGCATCACATGGGGCGCGAGGCGGAAGCGCTGGATTTCGCGCGGCGCAACGTCGACGCCTGGACGGCGCTGATCGACAAGGGCGGCCTAGACGCCATTCTCATCACCGCATCGGGATGCGGCACGACGATCAAGGATTATGGCTTCATGCTGCGCCTCGATCCCGTCTATGCCGAAAAAGCGGCAAAGGTCTCGGCGCTTGCCAAGGACATCACGGAATATCTTGCCGTTCTAGACCTGCCCGAACCGGCGGTAGAGCCTGGCATCGAGGTCGCCTATCACTCCGCCTGCTCCATGCAGCACGGGCAGAAGATCACGCGCCAGCCGAAGGACTTGCTCAAGCGGGCCGGCTTTGTGGTGAAGGAGCCGCGCGAGGGACATCTGTGCTGCGGCTCGGCCGGCACCTACAACATCCTGCAGCCCGACATCGCCCGGCGTCTGCGCGACCGCAAGGTGAAAAACATCGAAGCGACGGGCGCGGCCCTCGTCGCCACGGGCAATATCGGCTGCATGACCCAGATCGGCGGCGGGACGCCGCTTCCGGTGGTGCATACGATCGAATTGCTCGACTGGGCCTGGGGTGGAGAGAAGCCCGCCGCACTCGCCCGGACAGCCGATCCGGCCCGCCCTCAGGACGCCAGGCGATCAGCCTCCGCGCCGGCGCCGTAGGTCGCTTCGTAGAATTCGCGCTGCCGCTTCAGCGCCACCATCGTGTTGCGCAGCAGGATCGCCACCGTTACCGGCCCGACGCCGCCCGGCACCGGCGTGATCCAGGACGCGACTTCGCGAACGCTCTCGGTATCCACATCGCCGACGATGCGGCTGCCGCCATCGGGCGTCGTCTCGGCGTTGATGCCGATATCGATGACCGCCGCGCCCGGCTTGACCATGTCGGACTTGATGAGACGCGGCTTGCCCACCGCCACGAACAACGCGTCCGCGCGCCGCGCATGCGCCGCCACCGAGCGCGTCATGTGGTGGCAAACGGTCACCGTCGCGCCTTCGCTCATCAACAGGAAGGCGATCGGCTTGCCGACGATCTCCGAATGGCCGACAACGACCACTTCCAGCCCTTTCGAGTTCCATGCCCGTCTCGCGCAGCAGCGCCACGGAGGCAGCCGCCGTGCACGGCGCCAGATCGAGCTGGTTGTAGACGATATTGCCGATCGAGGCGGGGTGCATGCCCTCGACGTCCTTCAGCGGATGCACCGCGCCCTGCAGCAGCCGGATCGGAATGTGGCTCGGCACGGGCCGCTGGATGATGATGCCGGTGACGCGCGGGTCGACATTCATGCTCTGGATCGCCGCTTCCAGTTCGCCCGGCGTGACGATTTCCTCGAAGCGGCGTTCCTCGAACTCGATTCCCGCCTTTTCCGCCATGCGCCGCTGGTTGCGGACATAAACACCGACCGCCTCGGAATCCCCGACCGTGATTGAGACGAGCCTGGGCTTCCAGCCCTGCGCCGTCGCGGCGTCTGCTGCGGCGCGAACTTCGCCGACGATGCGGGCCGCGACCGGACCGCCCCTGAGATAGCGGTGGTCGTCCACCGGTTTGATCGTCACGTTACTTCTCCTGATTATCTGGCAGCCACACTGACCTGTTTCGGCCGCGATTGGCAACAGGATTGCGAATCTCTTGGACGCGGCCGCGACAATTGTCGCCCTCTATTCGCGCGAGGGATGGAACGAAGGCATGGTCATGCCGATTACATAGGATATCGATCAGGAGATAACGAATGAGAACGCTCTTTCTCGCCGTGCTGGCCTACACCGGATACCGCCTCGCGCTGAAGATACGCGATGAAAACGGCGACGAACCGCTATTGCTGCGGGACAATCGCGGCAAGGCGACGCAACGCGGCTACAGCCGCTCCGCCTCCAAAAAATAACGCGGCTGAGCGCACTCCATAAATGAAAAGGGCAGCGCATCCCCCGCGCTGCCCCTTCTCGCTTTCGGAACCGGGCGTACCCCTGCGCCCGGCGACCGGCCGCGAAATTTACAAGACTACGACCTTGGTGCCGACCTTCACTCGTTCGTAGAGATCGACGACGTCCTGGTTGCGCATCCGGATGCAGCCCGATGATACATTATGGCCGATCGTCCAGGGAGCGTTGGTGCCGTGGATGCGGTAGAGCGTATTGCCAAGATAGAGCGCCCGGGCTCCGAGCGGGTTGGCTGGCCCTCCCACCATGTGCGCCGGCAACAGCCGGCCCTTGGCTTTTTCACGCTCGATCATTTCCGATGGCGGCGTCCAGCCCGGCCACTCCGCCTTTTTCGTGATCGGGTTGGTTCCGGTCCACCCGAAACCCTCCTTGCCGACGCCGACGCCGTAGCGGCGCGCCTTGCCGCCAGCCTCTACCAGATAGAGGAACTTGTCCTTCGTATCGATGACGATGGTGCCCGGCTTCTGCGGGCCGTCATAGACAACCTGATGCGGAATGAATTTCGGATCGAACGGCTGGTGCATTTGTCGCGGCGTGTACATGGGCACGATTTTAGTGCGGCCGTTGCCTTCCGGTACGACATAGGAATTGCGCGGATCGGGCAGCGGCATCCGCGCATAGGCGGCTTGCGACGGTAGCGGATCGCCGGTGCGGTAGCGGGCGATCGGGGCGCGGTAGCGCGGCAACCCTCTCGGCACGCGCTGGAGCTGGAGCACCCATGGGGCTGAGAGGTCCGGGCTGACCACCAGCGGCGGCCGTTCGGCGTAGCGCCCGCCGGCATTGGAGGGAGTGGAGGAAAGCGCCAGCATCGCGGCGGCGCCGATCGACAGGAACAGGGTTTTCATGGCAACAACACTCGTGCTCGATCCATCTCGAAAAGAGGACGAAGGCAGCTTGACGCGCGGCCCGCCCCCGGGCTTGACCGGCAATGTGCCTGCCCGGAGCAAGCAAAAAGTGAATTTGGATCGATAAAATGCCGGATTTCGCCGAAAGCTTTCGCTGTGGTTACCGTCCGGTTTCCGAATTTGGTAAAGGCGAAGTAAATGCGCCTGATCAATATGTTAGCCTGCATAGGCTGAATAAGTGCGTTATCGAGGTGAATCGATGGATGAACAACAATCCGGTTTGATCGAGGGGCCTGACGGTCGCCACCGCTGTCTGTGGCCGGGCAGTGACGATCTCTATCTCGCCTATCACGACGAGGAATGGGGCCGGCCTGTCGCCGACGATACGAAATTGTTCGAAAAGATTTGCCTGGAGGGGTTCCAGTCGGGTCTGTCCTGGATCACGATTTTGAGGAAGCGCGAGAATTTCCGCCGCGCCTTCGCCGGCTTCGACATCGAGAAGGTGGCCACCTTCGGCGAGAGCGATATCGAGCGGCTGGTGCTCGACACCGGCATCATCCGCCATCGCGGCAAGATCGTCTCGACCATCAACAATGCCCGCCGTGCCATCGAATTGATTGCGGAGGCGGGTTCGCTCGCCGCCTATTTCTGGCGCTTCGAGCCGTCACCCGAGGATCGCCCGGCAGTGGTCGATCTCGCCACCCTGAGGGCGAACCCGACCAGCGCGGCCTCGGTGGCGCTGTCGAAGGATCTGCGCAGGCGGGGCTTCAGCTTCGTCGGCCCGACCACGATGTACGCCTTGATGCAGGCGATGGGCATGGTCAACGACCACATCGAGGGCTGTTTCTGCCGCGCCGAGGTGGAAGCCGGGAGGAAGGCGTTCGAACGGCCAGGGTGAGGACTTGCCCGGAGGCAAAAAACTCGCGCGCCGCTCTACCGCGATTCCGAGATTATACGGCCTTTTCGTAAGACCCGGTCCGAAGCAAAGGCCCGCTCAAACCGTGTGCTGGCTCACCCCGTCCTTTTGGGAGGAGACACAAGAGCAGTCGATTGAATGTCCGGAACAGGAGCGCGCGATCGTGCCGTCGGGACAGCCACAGCCCGGCCATCGCGGACAAATGAATACGCGCCCCACGCCTTCGCAAAGGAAGCAATTTGCTTGAGCTTTTTTGGAATTGACGTCCAGTTTTTTCCGCAGCAAATCGCCCAAACGGCGATCTCGCAGCCGGCGCCCAACGCTGACAAACGACATTCGCACACCCATCGACCCCAATCGCATAATATGTTGCAATTTGTAAACAAAAGCAACCATTGGGCCCGTTTCGAGGAATATTTGGCATTTTTTCTTATGGGCATACCCTCCATCCGAATGTGGAGTATTTCACCGAACTGGCGCTCTGGTAATCAAGCGACAGGAGGCTTCGCCCTTGCCGCATGTTCCTGCTTCAGATACGACGCGCACACGCAATTCCGACCGCCGATCCCACGGAAGACGACATGCCCGATAAATCGGAAAAGATGAAAGCGCGGCTGCCGCGTGGCTTCGCCGACCGCACGCCGGAAGACATCCGCGCCGTCGACGAGATGCTGGCGAAGATCCGCGCCGTCTACGAGCTTTACGGTTTCGATCCGGTCGAGACGCCGCTCATCGAATACACCGACGCGCTCGGAAAATTCCTGCCCGACCAGGACCGGCCCAACGAGGGCGTGTTCTCGTTCCAGGACGATGATGAGCAATGGCTGTCGATGCGCTACGATCTGACAGCGCCGCTCGCCCGCTATGTGGCGGAAAATTACGAGCGGCTGCCGAAACCCTATCGCAGCTATCGCGCCGGCTGGGTCTTTCGCAACGAGAAGCCGGGGCCGGGTCGCTTCCGCCAGTTCATGCAGTTCGATGCCGATACGGTCGGCACGCCGGGCGTCGCCGCCGACGCCGAGATGGCGATGATGATGGCCGACGTGATGGAGAAGTTGGGCATTCGACGTGGTCAGTACGTCATCCGCGTCAACAACCGCAAGGTGCTCGACGGCGTGCTGGAGGCGATTGGCCTCGGCGGCGAGGAGAACGCCGGGAGGCGGCTGACGGTGCTCCGCGCCATCGACAAGCTCGACAAGTTCGGCTCGGAAGGCGTGAAGCTTCTGCTTGGCGAAGGACGCTGGGACGGCGGCAGGGAAGGCGAGGGGGATTTTACTAAGGGTGCTGGGCTAGCGGCAGCGCAGATCGACAAGCTCTTTGGTCTAATGCTGTTGCGTGGGCACGCTGCAATACTGATCCCTGCAACAGTTGCATCGCGCGCCGAATTGGAGGCGGGCCCCAAACCCGGAACCGACCACTATTTTTCGAACCGTGCTCTTTGCGCGGATATGAGAGAATTTGCCGCCAAAGACGGTTTGTCGACGGCCGAATCGACGAATTGCACGAGATTGCATCACTAGTTGACGCGGCGGGCTACGGTCCGGACCGCATCCGCATTGACGGCTCCGTCGTTCGCGGGCTCGAATACTACACCGGCCCCGTCTATGAGGCCGAGCTGCTGGCCGAAATCCCCAACGAGGACGGCGTGGTCGTGCGCTTCGGCTCGGTCGGCGGCGGCGGGCGCTATGACGGGCTCGTCTCGCGCTTCCGCGGCGAGCCGGTGCCGGCGACGGGCTTTTCCATCGGCGTCTCGCGCCTGATGACGGCGCTGAAGAACCTCGGCAAGCTTTCGAGCGCCGACGAGGCCGGTCCGGTCGTCGTGCTCGCCATGGACCGTGACACGGAAAGCCTCGGCCGCTACCAGAAAATGGTGGCCGATTTGCGCGCCGCCGGCATCCGCGCCGAAATGTATCTCGGCGGCTCCGGCATGAAGGCGCAGATGAAATATGCCGACCGGCGCGGCGCCCCTTGCGTCGTGATCCAGGGCGGCGACGAGCGGGCGAAAGGCGAGGTGCAGATCAAGGACCTCGTCGAAGGCGCGCGCCAGGCGGCCGCCATCGCCGGCCACGACGAATACAAGGAAGCCCGCCCGGGGCAGGTTTCCGTGCCCGAGGCCGATCTCGTCGCCACCGTACGCGGCATCATCGAAGCGCAGAAGGCGGAGAAGGCGCGCTAGGCGCGTGTGGGTATGTCGAAGACGCACTCAGCCATCCCCGGAAGCAACGCATGACCACCCGCACCCCCATCGCCGCCGACATTCTCGCCCTCTTCGCTTCGCGCGGGGCCGAGCCCGTCGATGTAGCGCTGCTGCAGCCGGCCGATCCATTCCTCGACATGGCAGGCGAGGATCTGCGCCGCCGCATCTTCCTGACCGAGAGTGAAACCGGCGAAAGTCTCTGCCTGCGCCCGGAATTCACCATTCCCGTCTGCCTCGATCACATCGCCTCCCATGCCGCCACGCCACGCCGCTACGCCTATCTCGGCGAGGTCTTCCGCCAGCGCCGCGACGGTCCGTCCGAATTTCTGCAAACAGGCATCGAGGATCTCGGCGAGCGGGACGTTGCCGCCACCGATGCACGATCGATCGCCGATGCGTGTGCGCTTTTCGACAAGCTACTGCCCGGCCGGAAGCTTTCGGTGACGCTCGGCGACCAGACCGTGTTCGAGGCGGTGCTCGGCGCGCTCGGCCTGCCGCGCGGCTGGCGCATGCGCCTCGCCCGCGCTTTCGGCGCGCCGGATATGCTCGCCGCCGCGCTTGATCAGCTTGCCGCGCCGGCCGGCAATGGCATGCTGGAGGAGCCGGTCGTGTCGCTGGTGCTGGCGGCGGATTTGCCGGGGCTGGCGCTACATGTCGAGGACCGGATGCGCGAGGCCGGGCTGTCGCCATCGGCGGGCCGCTCGCCTGATGACATCGCGCGCCGCCTGCTGGAGAAATCCGAACTGGCGAACGTTCGCCTTTCCGAAACCGCGCTGGAGGCGTTGAAGACCTTCCTCGCCATTCATGTGCCGTTCGACCGCGCTGCCGAGACGCTGGCCGATTTCGCCCGCGATGCGAAACTTTCCATGGGCGCGGCGCTCGCCCGCTTTGCCGAACGCGCCGAGGCGCTTGCCACGCACGGCCTGCCGGCGGCCGAAATCCGCTATGACGCTGCCTTCGGCCGACCCCTCGATTATTATACCGGCCTCGTCTTCGAGATCGCCGCCGAGGGAGGCGCGCGGCCGCTCGCTGGCGGTGGCCGCTACGACCGGTTGCTCACCCTGCTCGGCGCTCTGAAGCCGATCCCCGCCGTCGGCTTCTCGGTCTGGCTCGACCGCGTCGAGGAATTGCGGGGAGCGCGCCCATGACCGTCACCCTGGCGCTCCCTTCCAAGGGCCGGCTCAAGGAGCAGGCGACCGAGGCGCTGGCGCGCGCCGGGCTGATCGTCGAGGAACCGTCCGATCCGCGCCAGTACAACGCCCGCCTGAAAGATTTCGACAAGGTCGAGATCGCCTATCTATCGGCTTCCGAGATCGCCCGCGAAGTCGGCGAGGGCAATATCGATCTCGGCGTGACCGGCGAGGATCTTTTGCGCGAGACCTTCGCCGACTGGGATCAGCGGACGGAAATCGTCGCGCGCCTCGGCTTCGGCCGCGCCGATGTCGTGGTCGCCGTGCCGGAAGTCTGGCTCGATGTCGCGAGCATGGCCGATCTGGACGACGTGGCCGCCGATTTCCGCCAGCGCCACGGGCGCCGGCTCACCATCGCCACGAAATATTGGCGGCTGACGCAGCAATTCTTCTCCGGCAAGCATGGCATTCAGGTCTACCGGATCGTCGAAAGCCTCGGCGCCACCGAGGGTGCGCCGGCGGCCGGGCTGGCGGAACTGATTGTCGACATCACCACGACCGGCTCGACGCTGAAAGCCAACCGGCTCAAGATACTCGAGGATGGAATCATCCTGAAGTCCGAAGCCTGCCTGGTGCGGTCGAAAAGACGCGCCGGCGACAATTCAGCGGTTATTGCCGATATCGCCGCGCGCCTTGCCTCTGCTTCAGTCTGAAATCAGGCGCGGCGGCCGTCTACCGAGATCGACCCGGCGCCTTGAACGGCAAGCGCCAGGAAGCCGCCGGTGATGGCGAGATTCTTGAGGAAATTGATCATCTGCGCCTGGTCGGCGAAATCCGTATGCGCCACCAGCGCGGTCGCAACGCAGAAGATCGCCATGATCCAGCCGACGATCCGCGTCTTGAAACCGATCAGGATGGCGAGGCCGCCCAACAACTCGACCAGTCCGACAATGATCGCCGTCGCGGTCGGAACGGGCAGGTGATAATTGGCGAAATAGGCGGCGGTGCCGGCGATGTTTGTCAGCTTGCCGAAGCCGGACAGAATGAAGATAAGCGCTAGCAGGATGCGGGCGAGAACGAGGACAAGATTGGCGGGCATGGGTTGGTCTCCTTTTGACTGCCCATTACCCGAATTACCTCAGCCGTGCGATTGCCCGACTGGTGCACAGAGTGGCTAGCAATGGTGAACGATAAGCACCGATCCGTTCACCATTGCGCGGAGGCTCAGCCCGGATGCGTCATGTCCTCCGGCTTGACGATGCGGTCATAATCCTCGGCGGAAACCAGCCCGCTCTTGATCGCTTCCTCGCGCAAGGTGGTGCCATTCTTGTGCGCGGTCTTGGCGATTTTGGCGGCGTTGTCGTAGCCGATGGTCGGCGCCAGCGCCGTCACCAGCATCAGCGAGCGGCCCATCAGATCGGCGATCCGCGTCTCGTCGGCCTCGATGCCGGCGACACAATTGTCGGCGAAGGAGCGCATGGCGTCGGCGAGGATACGGATCGACTGCAGCACGTTCAGCGCGATCACCGGCTTGAACACGTTGAGTTCGAAATGCCCCTGGCTCGCCGCCATCAGCACCGTGGTGTTGTTGCCGATGGCTTGCGTGGCCACCATCGTAAGTGCTTCCGCTTGCGTCGGGTTCACCTTCCCCGGCATGATCGAGGATCCGGGCTCGTTTTCCGGCAGGCGCAATTCGCCAAGTCCCGAACGCGGGCCGGAACCGAGAAAGCGGATATCGTTGGCGATCTTGAAGAGATCGGTCGCCAGCGCAGCCAGGCTTCCGTGAAAATTCGCCAGCGCCCCATGCGAGGCCAGCGCCTCGAACTTGTTGGCGGCGGTGCGGAAGGGCAGGCCGGTAATCTTGGCGAGCCGCGCCGCGATAGCCGTGTCGAAATCCTTCGGCGCGTTCAGTCCGGTGCCGACGGCGGTGCCGCCCTGCGCCAAAGCGCGGACGTCGTGCAGGCTCTCGCTGATGCGCTTCTTGCCGAGTTCCAGCGCCGTCACATAGCCGGAGAATTCCTGGCCGAGGGTGAGCGGCGTCGCATCCTGCGTGTGCGTGCGCCCGATCTTGACGATGTCGGCAAAAGCGTCGGCCTTGCTGGCAAGCGCGGCCGTCAACTCGTCGAGAGCCGGCATCAGGAGGTTGCTGGCCTCAACCGCCGCCGCGACATGCATTGCGGTGGGAAAAGTGTCGTTGGACGACTGGCTCATGTTGACGTGGTCGTTGGGATGCACCGGCTTCTTCGAACCGAGCTGGCCGCCGAGCGTCTCGATCGCCCGGTTTGAGATAACCTCGTTGGCGTTCATGTTGGTCTGGGTGCCCGAGCCGGTTTGCCACACGACGAGAGGAAAATGATCATCGAGCTTGCCGTCCGCGACTTCGTCCGCCGCGGCCGTGATCGCCTTGCCGATCGCCGGATCGAGCAGCTTGAGTTCCATGTTGGTCTCCGCCGCCGCCCGCTTGATGAGCCCAAGCGCGTGGATGAGCGGCAAGGGCATGCGCTCGCCGCCGATCTTGAAATTGTTCCGGCTGCGCTCCGTCTGCGCCCCCCAATAGCGGTCGTTGGCGACCTCGATGGGGCCAAACGTGTCGGTTTCGGTGCGTGTGCTGGTCATGGATGCCTCTTTCGAATTCGGCGGCACCATATGGTTCACACGGGCATGCGTCCAGATGGGAATGGGCTTGAAATCCCGCAATCACCGCATGCGCATCAACGCTCGTGCATTACCGCCAAGATCGTGGCCCGGCGCTCTGGAGCGCCCATTGTCTGAACAGAATGCCCAATGAAAATGCAGTCCGGGCTAATGCTGACCGAATAGGCATAGGCGTTCGCTTGCCATCGCTGGCGGGCATGTCTGGCACGACATTTGCTTCGCGGGATGCACTATCAATGACGGGCAAGGGAACCAGCTTCATGTTGCGCAGAAAAGTGCTTTCACTCCTCGGTATCGCGGCCGCATCTGCGGCGGCCATCTTCAACGCCCCTGTCTCGGCGCTGGCGGACGGTTTGGCAAATGTCATGTCGCGCGGCACGCTTCGCGTCGCCGTTCCGCAGGATTTCCCGCCTTTCGGCAGTGTCGGCACCGACATGACCCCGCAAGGCTACGACATCGACATGGCCAAGCTCCTCGCCGACAAGATGGGCGTGAAGATCGAGCTCGTGCCGGTCACCAGCGCAAACCGTATCCCCTACCTCCAGACCGACAAGGTCGATCTGGTCATCTCCAGCCTCGGCAAGAATCCCGACCGCGAAAAGGTGATCGATTTCTCCGATGCCTACGCGCCCTTCTTCTCGGGCGTATTCGGACCCGCCGACGTGGCGGTCGCCAAACCCGCTGATCTTTCCGGCAAGACCGTCGGCGTGACGCGCGGCGCGATCGAGGACCTCGAACTGACCAAGGTCGTTCCCGCAGACGCCACGATGAAGCGCTATGAGGACAATAATGGTACGATCTCGGCGTTCCTGTCCGGCCAGGTCGATGTCGTGGCCACCGGCAACGTGGTCGCAGCGGCGATCCTCAAGCGCAATCCGCCGAAGAAGCCGGAACTGAAATTCCTGATCAAGAATTCGCCCTGCTATGTCGGCATGAACAAGAGCGAGCCGAAGTTGATGGATAAGGTCAACACCATCATCGCCGCCGCGAAGTCGGATGGTTCGCTCAACGCGATCTCGCAAAAGTGGCTCGGCGCCGACCTGCCCAAGGATCTTTGAGCCATGATTGAAGCGGCGGCCTGGCGGATGGATTTCCAGTCGTCAGGCCGCGCTGGCATACGATTGAGCTCCCGATGAACTACACGTTCAGCTTCACCTGGCTGATACAATACTGGCCGGTGCTGGTGAAAGGCGTGCTGATCACGCTGGAACTGATCGCGGTCGGCGGGTTTGTCGGCGTCGCGCTCGGCATCTTCTGCGCCTGGGCGCGGGCGCTCGGGCCGCGATGGCTGGCCGCCATTGTCGGCGGATATGTCGAACTGATTCGCAACACGCCTTTCCTGATCCAGCTTTTCTTCATTTTCTTCGGCCTGCCCTCGCTCGGCGTGCGAATGAATGGTCTGGAGGCGGCCAGCATCGCCATGGTGGTCAATCTCGGCGCCTATAGCTGCGAGATCGTGCGCGCCGGCATTCAGACGACGCCGAGGGGCCAGTTCGAGGCCGGCGCCAGCCTCGCCATGTCGCGCATCGAGACTTTCCGCCATGTCATTCTGGTGCCGGCGCTGCAAAAAATCTGGCCAGCGCTTTCCTCTCAGGTCATCATCGTCATGCTCGGTTCGGCGGTCGTCTCGCAGATCGCCGTCGAGGATCTGACCTTCGCCGCCAATTTCGTCCAGTCGCGCACTTTCCGCGCCTTCGAGGCCTACTTCGTCTCCACCGCGATCTATCTTGCGCTGGCGATCCTGCTGCGCCAGGTGCTGGCATGGGTCGGACGGATGATCTTTCCCAGGAGGCTGGTGCGGTGACCGATTTCAGTCTCTGGGACATTTTGCGCAACCTGCTTCTGGCGACGCGCTGGACCATCCTGCTTTCGCTGGTTTCGTTCGTGGGTGGCGGCATCGTCGGGGCGCTGCTGCTGATGTTGCGGGTCGGCGGCGGCAAATGGGCGAGGGCCTTCGTCAGATACTATGTCGAACTGTTTCAGGGGACGCCGCTCCTGATGCAGCTTTTCCTTGCTTTCTTCGGCCTCGGCCTGTTCGGCATCGACGTGCCGGCCTGGCTCGCGGCCGGCGTAGCGTTGATTCTTTGGTCGGCGGCCTTCCTTACGGAAATCTGGCGCGGCTGCGTCGAATCCATCGCCAGGGGCCAATGGGAAGCCTCGGCCAGCCTCGGCATGGGGTTCATAGAGCAGATGCGCCATGTCATCCTGCCACAGGCGATCCGCATCGCCATTCCGCCGACGGTGGGATTTTCCGTGCAGGTGGTGAAGGGCACGGCACTTACCTCCATCATCGGCTTTGTCGAACTGTCCAAGGCCGGCGCCATCGTCACCAACGCCACTTTCGAACCGTTCATCGTCTATGGGCTGGTCGCGCTGATCTATTTCGCCCTGTGCTGGCCGCTGTCGAAGAGCAGCCAGATGCTGGAAAGGAAGCTCAATGTCGCTCATCGAAATCACTGATGTTCGCAAGAGCTTTGGGTCGAACGAGGTCCTGAAGGGCATCGACATCGATGTCGAGCCGGGCGAGGTCATCGCCATCATCGGCAAGAGTGGCTCCGGCAAGTCGACGCTGCTGCGCTGCATTAACGGGCTGGAGACCATCGACGGCGGCTCGATATCGGTGGCCGGAGCCTCGCTGCTGCCAGACGAGACGCATCTGAAGGCGCTGCGGCTCAAGGTCGGCATGATCTTCCAGCAGTTCAACCTGTTTCCTCATCTGACGGCGGGCGGCAACGTCATGCTGTCGCAGATGGTGGTCAAGAAGACGCCGAAACGCGAAGCCGAGACCGTCGCCCGCGAAAAGCTGGAGCGCGTCGGTCTGGCGCATAAGTTTGATGCCTATCCGGACGAACTTTCCGGCGGCCAGCAGCAGCGCGTGGCGATCGCGCGCGCGCTCGCGATGCAGCCGATAGCGCTACTGTGCGACGAGATCACCTCGGCGCTGGACCCCGAACTGGTCTCCGAGGTGCTGGCCGTGGTGCGCGAACTGGCGGCGGAAGGCATGACGCTGCTGATGGTGACGCATGAGATGCGGTTCGCGCACGATGTCTGCAGCCGCGTCGTGTTCATGCATGAGGGCCGGGTGCACGAGATCGGCCCGCCAAACGATGTCTTCGCCCAGCCCGGCACGCCGGAACTCAAGCAGTTCCTGGGGATGCTGTAGCGCTGCTTCAGGCCGGCGCGCTGCTGCGCCTGATGATCGCGATCCACGCGAAGCCGCGATAGAGCGATCTGGACTTGGCGTTGCCGCCAACCGCCGCCGCGATAAGCGAACTGGCCCGTAGAAGATCGCGGCGCGGCGCGACGTGAAACAGTTCCAGCCATCGGAAGAGCGCTGACCGAAACCAGCTTGGCAGGCCGCCCTGATCGCCGAAATCGACGACATGAAGTTCCCCGCCGGGCGCAAGATGGCCTGCTGCGGCCCGCATGACCTCGCGCCATTCGGGGATCATGGAGACGGCGTAGGAAATGACGATCCGGTCGAAATGCGGTTTGCCGAAGATTCGCGCGGGATCGAAATCGGCGGCGTCGGCGCGGGCGAGGCGGATGCGCCCGTGCAGGCCGGTTGCCGCAACCGACTGTCCGGCCGAACGCAGCATCTCTGTGGAAATGTCGATGCCGAAAAGCTGCGCGTCAGGATAAAGCCGCGCCGCCTTGACGAGATTGCGCCCGGTGCCGCAGCCGATTTCCAGCACGCTTCCGCCTTCCGGCACGTTGAGGCCGGCAAGCATAGGATCGCGCCCGAGCAGGTAGAATTTCCGGGTTGCGTCGTAGAAATGGCGCTGGCGCCGATAGACCCGGTCCATCAATCCGGCGTGGTCAATGACCGTCGACATCGGCAAACCCCCTCAATACTTCTGGCTCCTTGAGGACATAGAGATGAAAGCCGCCATAGATCGAAGAGCGGTCGCGCGCGTGCAAGTCGAGCGATTCGGCTTCGCGGTAGTCCCACAGCGCCAGTATTGGAGCGTCGAGCCGTCCGGGCAGCACGCTTTCCCCTGCGGCGGTGCGGAAGATGACGCGCGCGCCCGGCGCCGCGGTGCGCGAAATCTCGCGCCACAATTCATTGATCTGCGCATCCGTCATCCAGTCCTGCGCATCGAGCAGCACGAAACGGTCGACCGACCCGCCCGGCTTGGATTTCAGAAGCTCGGTATAGGAGGCGTTGACGATCGAAACCCTTGCGGCCCGATCGCGCACCGTGTCGTAATTGGCTCGCGTCAGATAGGGCGGCAGCGGCCCGCTTTCCTCACGGCTATAGCCTCGTCCGAAGGCCTGCCAGGCGAAGTAGTTTTCAGACAGCGCGAAGCCGCAGGCGAGCTTTTCCAGGCGCGAGCGCAGCACCGCCGCCATGTCGCCGCCGCCGGCCAAAGCGTCATATTGCTGCGGCGGAATGCCGAGGCCGAACAGGGACGATTTGCAGGACGTTGCCCAGCGGATGAGCCGGCGGTCGAATAGAGGGGCAAGAGTGTTGTCGAAATAGCGGCGCTGCTCCTCGATCGTACGCGCCTTCAGTAAATCGCCTGGATCGATGCCGTAGAGCCGGGCGGCGCGGTGGGCGGTTGCGATGAACAGCCCCAGCAGCCCGTGCCTGTAGAGGCCGCGCCTGAAGATCGAGATGCGTCGCCTTCCCGAGATCGTCCGCCCATCCCAGTAGGCACTGCTCTCCGCGTCGAGGCGCGGTCGGATATGCTCGCGATAGGCATCCAGATTGCGTTTATCGTCGGCCGCCGCATAGAAGCGGTGAAACGCCTCGTAATCGGGAAGATTGCACAGCGCCGCCAGTTTGAGGCGATTGAAGGCGACATGGGCGGCATTCAGATCGACCATCTCGATGCGCGCGGGATCGGCGATCAGATAGGAAAGCGCATTGCAGCCGCCCGAGGCGATGGTGACCATGCGATCTCCGGGCCTGATCTTGAGCGCCGCCATGTCGATGTCCGGATCTTCCCAGATCTGGGCGTAGACCAGACCCTTGAAGACCTGCGCGAAAAGTCGTTCGGAAAGGCCGCTGCGTGTAAAGAGCGAGTTCTGGCTGACCGCCTTTCGCAACCTTCGCGTTGCCTTTTTGCGGGTATCGCGCGTCAGTACCGAAACATCTCGATTGGCGATTTCGCTCATGCTGCGTCCCTTTGTCGTTGCGGGAGGGGCCCGGCGAGAAGCGGAGTGCGCCGGGCGCGCAGTCCGTTTGCCGGTTTGACGACCCAAAGGATGACCTCCATGCGGCCGTCGAGATGCTCGACGACAGCCGTGCAGCTTTCGACCCAGTCGCCGGTATTGATGTAGGTGAAGCCGTCGATATCACGCAGCGCGGCGCTGTGGATGTGGCCGCAAATGACGCCATCGACGCCGCGCTTGCGGACTTCTGCGGCGAGCGTGTCCTCGAACTTTCCGATGAAATTCACCGCGTTCTTGACCTTGCGCTTGGCCCAGGCCGAGAGCGACCAGTAGGTCAGGCCGAGCCGGCGGCGAACGAAGCTCAAATAGGTGTTGAGCCACAGCACGGCGTCGTAGGCCCAGTCGCCGAGATAGGCGAGCCAGCGGGCGTTGGCGATGACAACATCCAGTTCGTCGCCATGCATGACCAGGTAGCGCTTGCCGTCGGCGGCCTCGTGGATAGCGGTCTCGCACACTTCGATGCCGCCGAAATGCGTGCCGTAGAAACCGCGCAGGAACTCGTCATGGTTGCCCGGCACATAGACGATGCGCGATCCCTTGCGCCCCTTGCGCAGAAGTTTCTGCACCACGTCATTGTGAGCCTGCGGCCAGTACCAGGTGGATTTCATCCGCCAGCCATCGACGATGTCGCCGACGAGATAGATGGTCTGGGCGTCGTGATGCTTGAGGAAATCGAGCAGCGCCTCGGCCTGGCAGCCCTTCGAGCCGAGATGGAAATCGGAGAGAAAAAGCGCCCGGTATCTGCTTTGGCCGCTTTCGCTTTGCCATCCGGCGATTTGTGTGGAGAGGGGTCCGTTCATGACCCGCTTTCCAACAGATTCGCGTGACAGGCCAATGAAGGAATGACGACGCCAAGGTGACGAAACGGCTGGAGATCGACATCACCAAGCCCGTGCAGTCGCTGCAAAAAACCGAACCGGAAGAAGAGCTTGGCGGCTAAACTCGAACTCAAGACCAGAGGCTGCTCATCCATTTCCTTCGTTGAAGAGGGCACGCCGGCTACCGGGCTTCCTTGCGCAGGCTGAGATAGGTGGGGTCGAAATCGGCGACGGCCTGAAGCCGCTCCCAATCCTCGATCACGACCGTGTTGCCGCGCCAGATCACGATGCCCTTCTTGCGCAGGAACTGCAGGGTCCGGTTCACATGCACCGTCGAGCGGCCGAGCATATCGGCCACTTCGCCCTGCGTCACATTGAAGGTGAAGCTGTATCCATCGGTGAGATCGACGGCTTGCATTCGCAGGAATATCTCGCAAAGCAGATGCGCCATCTGGCCGACCGCCGACCGGCGTCCCATCGCGACGATCCAGGCGCGGTGGATGGCGGCGTCGATCACGGTGCTCAGCCACAGAAGACGTGTCAGGTGTGGGTATTCCTCGGTGATCTTGCGCAGCCTGTCGTGGGGAACGCGCGCGATCTGACAGTCTGTCAGCGCCACCACACCATGGTCCATGACCTTGAGCAACAGGCTGTGCAGGTCGAGAAAATCGCCGGGAATGTGGAGCGCCGTGAGCTGGCGCTTACCGGATTCAAGCACATGGCAACGCGCCGAGAAACCGGAAAGCATGAGGCAGCTCTCGCTTGGCCGCGAATCCTCGAGCACAATCTCCTCGCCGGCGCGGAAGCTGACGGTACGGTCGATCGCTCCGTCGAGCGCACGCTCCTCTTCCGCCGAGACGGAATCATGGCGTAACAGATAACGGATCAGCGGGTTCTTGGCGGGGGCCAGTCCTGCCATGGTCAGGAAATGCCGGCACTATCGGATAGATAGAACATGCCTTGATAATGGAAATGGGACGGTCCGGTTCCGCTGCCGGCGATCGTGAAAGACAAATTTACGGCAAGCGGGTTGCAAGCGCTCGGGCTCCGTCCCCGGCTTTCCACGATATTCGCTAGGCGTTCCTCGATATTCGCTACGCCCACTCGCCCTTGCGGAAGACCGGCGTCCGCGAACCGTCCTCTGACAGCCCGTCGATGTCGATATGGTCGGAGCCGATCATCCAGTCGATATGGATCAGGCTCTTGTTGCCGCCCTGCGCCGCGATCTGCTCAGGCGTCAGATTGGCGCCGTCGAGGAAGCATTTCGAATAGCATTGGCCAAGCGCGATGTGGCAGGACGCGTTCTCGTCGAACAACGTGTTGTAGAACAGGATGCCGCTTGCCGAGATGGGCGACGAGTGCGGCACCAGCGCCACTTCGCCGAGACGTCTCGCGCCATCGTCCGTATCAAGCACCTTGCCGAGCACCTCCTCGCCGCGCGCCGCGTGCGCCTCGACGATGCGGCCCCCCTCGAAGCGCACCGATATCTGGTCGATGAGGGTGCCCTGATAGGAGAGTGGCTTGGTCGAGGCGACGGTGCCGCTGACGCGCCGCGCATGCGGCGTGGTGAAGACTTCCTCGGTCGGAATGTTCGGGTTGCAGACAATGCCGTTCTTCGCCGTCGAGGCGCCGCCGTGCCATTCGTGGCCGTCCGCCAGCCCGATCGTCAGATCGGTGCCGGGACCGGAATAATGCAGCGCATGGAAACGCTGGTCGTTGAGCCATTCCGAACGCCGCTTGAGCGCGGCGTTATGCTGAGCCCACGCGGCCACCGGATCGTCGCCATCGACGCGGGAGGCGGCGAAGATGGCATCCGCCAGCTTGGCCACCGCAACGTCGTCCTCTTCTCCGGAGAATACCTGCCTTGCCCATGAGGCGCCGGGATAGGCGACGATGTTCCAGTTGATGTCGAAGCCGGCGATCTTTTCCAGCGCCGGCTGATAGGCGACGGAATTTGCCTTGTTGGCGCGCGCCACCTTGGCGGAATCTTCACCCGACAGCAGCATCGGATTGTCGCCGACGATGGCGAGACGCGCCGTGTTGGCCGAAAACGCCTTGCCGACCCCCTCGTAAAGCCATGCCGGCGCCCGGTCGAAGCTGGCGTCCTGGGCATATCGGAAGCGGGCAAGCGTGACCTCCTCGTCGGAAAGCAGCGGCGTGACCAGCCCGGCGCCGGCCCGGTAGGCATGCTCGGCGATGCGCCGCACCAGCGGCAGCGCCACCACCGGCGCGGTGAGGAACAGATCCTGTCCAGCCTGCAGCTGCAGGCCGACCTTGACCGCGACTTCGGCGAGCTTGTCGAGCTTGGCCGGGTCGATCGCTGCGGAGATATTGCGCTGGTGTGTCGTCATGTGAAATCAGCCTGCTGGATTGCTATTCGATGGAGATTGATTGCCACGCTTATAAAGGCATAGGCGGCGAACAGGCAATGAATCGCGCCGCCTGCCGCCGCGCTTTCTATGCGGCGCTGGCGCAGAGCTCGCACAGGCCACGGATCTCCACGGTGGTCTTTTCCGCCTGGAAGCCGGAGCGGGCGCTGATGCCCTGGACGAACGTCCGGAACGCCTCGTCGTGGATTTCTGCGACCGCGCCGCAGCGCTCGCAGATGGTGAAGCCGACCGGCTCGTCATTGTGGGAATGGTCGCTCGGATGGGCGCAGGCGACGAAGGCGTTCATGCTTTCCAGCCGGTGCACGACGCCCAGCCCGCGCAATTGGTCGAGCGCGCGATAGACCTGCAACGGCGCACGAAAACCGTCATCCCGCAACTGGTCGAGAATCTGGTAGGCGCTGAGCGGCGTGCCCGCCCGAGACAAAGCCCCGAGCACCAGCTTCTGATTCTTGGTCATGTCCGTTGACGTCACGTTTGAAGCAACTCCGCTTTCACCGGCTGCAAGCCTCCCCTGAAGGTAATGGCGCGCGCCGCGGACGGCAACATCAACGGCCCTACATTGTCCTTAGCCTTCGCCAGGCCGCCGACGCGACATAGCACCCCGCGCCGAACCCGGTAATCCAGAAGCTGGTCGGCCAGTCGGTCCAGAAGGCGAGCGTCAGGCTTATCCAGGCAATGAGGACGGCGAGTGCGATCGAGGCAAAAATACCGGCGATCACGCCGCGCGTCAGGTTGAGCGCGGTCGCCGCCGGCGCCACCATCAGCGCGAAGACGAGAAGAATGCCGACGATCTGCGTGGCCTCCGCCGTCGCTACCGCGACCACGACCATGAACAGCGTCGAGACGAGGTTGAGATTGACGCCGCGCGCCTCCGCCAGTTCCGGCTGCAGGCTGGCGAAGAGCAGTGGCCGCGCGATGATTGTCAGCGCTGCGAGAATCGCCACGGCCATTACCGCGAGAGTGACGACCGTGCGCAGGCTTATGCCGAGCACGTTGCCGAACAGGATGTTGGTCGCCTGCGAGGCGAAGGCCGTGTAGAAATGCAGGAACAGCAAGCCGAGGCCAAGTGACAGGGTGAGTACGACGCCGATGGCGACGTCGCGATGCGCCTTTTCGCCGAGCAGGCCGATGCCGATACCGGCGGCGACGGTAAATGCCGTGAGCCCGAAGAACGGCGACAGGCCGATCAGCCCCGCCCCGGTGGCGCCCGGAAAGCCGACATGGGCGAGCGCGTGGCCGGCGAAGGTCTGGCCTCTGAGTACTAGAAAATAGCCGACCGCGCCGGCCACGATGCCGACGATCGTGCAGGCGGCGAAGGCGTTGCGCATGAACTCGTAGTCAAACATCGTGGACATGAGCGTGGCTCTCCAGTTCGATGCCGTCGGCCATGACGAAGATGCGTCCGCCGACATGGACGACGTGGATCGGCGTGCCGTAGAGCCGCGACAATACTGGCCCGCAGATCACCTCGTCGACGCTGCCGATGGCGGCCTTGCCATTGCCGAGATAGAGCACCTGGTCGACGGCCGAAAGCAGCGGGTTGATGTCGTGCGAACAGAAAAGAACAGCGATACCAAGCCGTTCGCCGAGCTCATGCACAAGATCGATGATCGTGCGCTGGTGCGCCGCGTCGAGGCTGATCAGCGGTTCGTCGAGCAGGATGAGTTTTGGATCGCCGATCAGGGTTTGGGCGATCAGGATACGCTGGCGCTCACCGCCGGAAAGGTCGGACAGCGGCCGCCGGGCGATGTCGGTGGCGCCGACCGCGTCGAGCGCCTTCCATGCGGCGGTCTTCTCTGTTGCCGAAGCAACCGGCCAGCCCCAGCGATGGCCATTCGCAGAGCCGGCGACCAGATCGAAACCGCTGATGGCGGCGTCGGCCATGGCGCGCCGCGCCTGCGGCATGTAGCCGATAGCCGGATTGCCGCGCGAAGGCGCCTTGCCGAGCACCGATATCGTTCCGCTTTCCGCGCGGTTGAGGCCAAGAATGGCGCGCAAAAGCGTCGTCTTGCCGGCGCCGTTGCCGCCGAGCAGACCGACAAACGCCCCCTGCGGAACGGCGAAGGAGACGTCGGACAGAACCCGGCGCCCCCCATAGGCGAGAGTAACGTGATCGAAAGCGACTGCGTTCATTGCGTACGGGCGGCCAAGGCCTTTTCAACCGCGTCGATCTGGCCGCCGAACCAGGATTGGATAGTCTGGCCGGCCGGTTCGGTTTCCGTAACGCCGATCACCGTGACCTTGTTCTTCTTCGCGATGTCGAGAAGCCGCGTCGTCGCCTCGTCGGTGACCTGCGAATTGTAGAAAAGAATCTTCGCCGAGCCGTCCTTGAGGCTCTTCTCGAAGGCGACCACCTGCGAGGGGCTGGGTTCCGCGTCGTTCATCAGTGCAACCTGGAAATCATAATTCAGCATCTTGAAGCCAAGCGCCGACGCCATGTACCCGAACACCGGTTCCGTCGCGGTCACCTTCGTGCCGTCATAGCGCTTCTTGACGCCGGCGATTTCGGTGTTGATCGCTTTCATCGAATCCTTGAACCGCGCCAGATTAGCCTTGTAGGTCGCCGCATTGGCCGGGTCGCGCTTCTCGAGGTCGCCGGCAAGCGCCGTGGCGACGGCGGGCAGGGTCGCTGGATCGTACCAGAGATGCGGGTTGTCGCCGGGCTTCTTGCCAGTCAGTTTGGCCGCGACAATAGTGGTGCGGTCCTTGCTCGTCGAGGCCGAAAGCAGCTTGTCCATCCACGGGTCGTAATCGGCGCCATTATAGATGACGATGGCGGCGGCGGCGATGCTTCGCGCGGTCGATGGACTGGTCTCGAACAAATGTGGGTCGTCGTCGGGATTGGCCAGAATGCTGGTGACGGCGACATGGTCGCCGCCGATCTGGCGGGCGAGGTCGCCATAGAAATTCTCCGCGGCCACGACGTTGGTCTTGTCTTGCGCCGAGGCGGTCCCGACCGTGAATAGCGACGCCATGGCCAGGAGGGCGGAGGCGATGAAAGCGCGCATGGGAGTTCCTTTGATGTGGTTCGCATCGAATTCGACGAAACACCGCCTTGCTCAATGACGTAACAATATAACGTTTAGTTTGGATTGGAGCGACGTGCAACCCATTTTTTGGGACAGGGCGCATCTTCTGGTGCAATGCACAAAAATCGACAAGTGTGACGCTTGGGAAGGCAGTCATGACAATTGCCCAATTATTATGCGGGAGGGTATCCAATTGAAAACATGGGGTAATCGGAGCGTTCGGCATTTGGCACGTTCGTTGCTTCGATAGTTGTTGCGCCAATGAGAGAGGGACGCTGGCGCTTCGAGCGACGGTTGTCTCGCGCCTGCGGGATTGGCCGTTTGACAGCCAGTGCCAGAAAAGGGGTCATCTCGCCATGTACAGTGAAACGATCGGCCAATTCGCAAAAACCGCGGCTGGCAAGGCCTACGCCATCCGCACCAACCCATTGGGCTTTTTCGTGGCCTCCGCCTTGGCGGGAGCTTATGTCGGCATCGGCATCATCCTCATTTTCAGCCTCGGCCAGATGGTCGATCCGTCGGTCCGGCCCCTGGTCATGGGCGTCAGCTTCGGTATCGCCCTCACGCTTGTCGTGTTCGCTGGTTCCGAGCTTTTCACCGGGCATACGATGATGATGACGATCGGCGCGGTGCGGGGCACCACCGGCGTTTCCGACCTGGCTCGGGCCTGGGTTCTCACCTGGGTAGGAAACCTTGTCGGATCCGTTCTGCTTGCAGTGATATTCAAGCTCGGCGGCGGTGGCCTCGTCCTGAAAGGCGGCGCTGATCTGATCTTCAATGTCGCGGCGGCCAAGATGCATGCACCGGTGATGGCGCTGATCGCGCGGGGCATCCTGTGCAACTGGCTGGTCTGTCTGGCGCTGTGGACGAGCGCGCGCGCGACAAGCGACTCGGCAAAATGCATTCTTATTTTCTGGTGCCTCTTCGCCTTCATCGCCAGCGGCTACGAGCATTCGATCGCCAATATGACCGTCTTCGCCATTGCTCTTCTGGGCAACCATCCCGACACGGTGACCGTTGCCGGGGCCGCCTACAATCTGCTGTGGGTGACCGTCGGCAATGTTATCGCCGGTGTTCTCTTCGTCGCCGGAGCGTATCTGGTGGCGGATGGCGGAGTTGGGGCCCTTGTCGCGCGCCCGGAGACCGAAGCGCCTGCGCCTGCTGAATGAGGCGGCTGGCTTGAGCAAGGAATTCTCGGCCGAACAGAAGCTTTATCTGGAGGGGCTGGTCGCCGGCCTCTCCGCGATAACAAGTGGCGAGGGCATGTCCGAACCGATGGGGCCGGACGCCGCCCATCTGGTGGCCATGGGTAAGGCCGAAGCGGACGGCGGCAAGCTCTCGGACCCCGAACGGTTCAAGCGCGACGAACATCCCTTCGACGCCTATCGCCGCATGAAGGAGCAATCCGAAAGCGGCCAATATCCATCACCGCCGGACAATTTTCGCTGGCGTTACCACGGGCTGTTTTATGTCGCGCCCAACCAGAACTCCTTCATGTGTCGGCTACGCATCCCCAACGGCATCATCCATCACTGGCAAATGGCCGGGTTGGGCGATCTGGCGGCGAGCCATGGCGGCGGCTACGCCCATGTCACCACGCGGGCCAATTTGCAGATCCGTGAGATCGAGGCCGCGAAGGCGGTCAACCTCATCGAGGCGATCCAGGAACTCGGACTGCACACGCGCGGCTCAGGCGCCGACAATATCCGCAACGTTACCGGATCACCCACCGCCGGCATCGATCCGCAGGAGTTGCTGGATACCAGGCCTTATGCGCGGGAGTGGCATTTCCATGTACTCAACGACCGCTCCCTTTCCGGTCTGCCGCGCAAGTTCAATGTCGCGTTCGACGGAGGTGGCATGGTCGGCGCCCTTGAGGATACCAACGATATCGGCTTCCAGGCCATCGAATTGACCGGTGGTGGCGGCATTGAGCCGGGCGTCTGGTTCCGGCTGCTGCTTGGTGGCATCACCGGACACAGCGATTTTGCCCGCGGGTGCGGCGTCGTGGTCAAACCGGGTGAAGCCACTGCCGTCGCGGATGCGATCGTTCGCGTATTTATCGACAACGCCAACCGCACGGATCGGACAAAGGCGCGTCTAAAATATGTTCTCGACGCCTGGGGCATGGAGAAGTTCCTGGAGGCGGTGGAGACGAAGCTCAACGAAAAGCTTACGCGCGTCGATGAGAAATTTATCAAACCACGCCGCGAGCCCGACCGGATGGCTCATCTGGGCGTCCACCCACAGCAGCAGCGCGGATTGAACTGGATCGGCGTCGTTCTGCCGAGCGGCCGGGTGACATCGCCGCAGATGCATGCCCTTGCCCGCATCGCGGCCGCGTTTGGCGACGGCGACCTTCGCCTCACCGTATGGCAGAACCTCATCCTTTCGGGGGTGCCGGACGCCAGGATAGCCGAAGCGGTCGCTTCTCTCGAAGAGGCGGGCCTGTCGGCCAAGGCGACCTCGATCCGCGCCGGGCTTGTGTCCTGCACGGGCAATATCGGCTGCAAATTCGCCGCGTCCGACACCAAGGGCACCGCTGAAATGATCGCCGCGCGCATCGAAGGGCGGCTCGAACTCGATCAGCCGATCAATATCCACCTTACCGGATGCCATCATTCCTGCGCCCAGCACCATATCGCCGATATCGGCCTGCTTGCCTGCAAGATATCCAAGGACGAGGACGCCGACCCGGTCGAAGGATTTCATGTTTATATCGGCGGCGGATTCGGCTCGAACGCCCACATCGGCCGGGAGATCTGGCGCGATGTCGAAAGCGTCGATTGCCCGGCGGCGATTGAAAAACTTCTGGCCGCCTATCTCGCCTATCGCTCGGTCCCGACCGAAAGCTTCTTCGATTTCGCCAACCGCCACGATCTGGAGACTCTGGTGGGGCTGGCCGAGGCGATCGCGGCATGACGGCCCATCTGTCCAGATCCGCGTGGCGGGTTGTTCCGGACACGGCTCCGTTCAGCACGGAGGAACGGGAGGCGCTAAACACGTTTTTTGGCAATATGCTGGAACAGCGGGCCGCATTCCTACCGCGCTCCACCTCTCAGCAAGCCTTACCTCCCGTTGAGGATGATGCTCCGTGGCACGATCCGGCCATGCCCTTGGTCGATCGCATGGCTCTGGCGGAAGGCAGGCCGCTCGGTCAACGCATGATGGCCGCGATGGCGCAACAGGATTGCGGCCAGTGCGGACTGGATTGCGCACGCTATTCGGCGGCCATCTCGGAACATGCCGAACCACGCCTCAATCTATGCGTACCGGGCGGCAAGGAAACCTCGCGCATGCTCAAAAGGCTGGTCGAGGAGATGGGCGGCGGCGTCATCGGACCCGATTATGTCTCCGCAAGCAAGGCAGCGGCAAACGCCGCGCCGCCGGCGGATGCCCGGCCTGGATATTCGCGCGAGCATCCCGTTTCGGCGCGCCTGCTGGGCGCACGACGCCTCAACGAGGATGGTTCGGAAAAGACGACCGTCCATGTCGAGATCGATCTGGAAGAAACGGGGCTCGACTATCAGGTTGGCGACAGTCTCGGCATTTTCCCGCTGAACGATCCATCGCTCGCCGACGCCATTATCGCGGCGATCAATGTCCCGCCGGATTTTCCTATCGCCGACAGGACGTTTCGCGAGGTCCTGATCGAGGAAACGTCGCTCGGGGCCGCGCCCGACGCGCTTTTCGAACTCATTTCCTATCTGACGGGCGGTGAGCGGCGGCGCAAGGCAAAAGCGTTGGCAGCCGGCGAAGATCCCGATGGCGACGCCGCCTCGCTTGACGTTCTCGGCGCGCTGCAAAAATTCGAAGGCATACGGCCGGATCCGGAAGCGCTGATGGAAGTGCTGGACCCTCTGCAGCCACGGCTCTATTCCATTTCCTCCTCGCCGAAGCATCGTCCCGGCCAGGTAAGCCTGACCGTCGATGTCGTTCGTTACGAGGCCTTTGGGCGCGAGCGCCTCGGGGTAGCGTCGACATTTCTGGCGCAACGCCACAAAGCGGGCGACAGGCTCAGCATCTATGTGCAGAAGGCGCATGGTTTCGCTTTGCCGGACGACCATGCGACGCCGATCATCATGGTCGGGCCCGGCACCGGTGTCGCCCCGTTCCGCGCCTTCCTGCAGGAGCGGCATGCGGCTGGCGCGCGCGGCCCGGCCTGGCTGTTTTATGGTCACCAGAGGTCGGCGTTCGATTTTTTCTACCGTGACGAATTCGAGGAGTTGCGGGAAGCAGGGGCATTGACCAGGCTGTCGTTGGCCTGGTCGCGCGATGGCGCCGCCAAGGCCTATGTTCAGCACCGGATGCGTGAAGAGGGCGCGGAATTGTTCGCCTGGCTCGAGACCGGGGCGCATTTCTACATCTGCGGCGACGCCACACGAATGGCGAAGGATGTCGAGACGGCGCTTATCGAAATCGTCGCCACTCACGGCAATCTGCCGGCTGACCGGGCCAAAGCCTATGTTTCCGATCTGAAATCCGGTGGGCGTTATCAGGCCGACGTATATTGAGTCATGAACTGAGCGGGCGCCCGCGGCGGCGTCGCAACCAGATTGACTTGCCGCCCGCCTTGCGGCTAGTCGCCGCTTATGTTCGAGATATTTGTCGCCGTATTCCTCATTCTGCTGAACGGCGTTTTCGCGTTGTCGGAACTTGCTGTCGTCTCGGCGAGGAAACCGCGTTTGCATGCCATGGCGGAGCGTGGCGTAAAGGGCGCGCGGGCGGCGTTGGCGCTGGCCGAGAATCCGGGCCGCTTTCTGTCCACGGTCCAGATCGGCATTACCCTCGTCGGCATTCTTGCCGGCGCGTTTTCCGGCGCCGCTCTTGGCGAAAGGTTCAGCGGAATCCTGGTGGGACAGGGGCTGTCGCGGAACGCCGCCGATATCGCCGGCTATGTGATTGTCATCGGCGTCATCACCTTTCTTTCGGTCATCATCGGTGAACTGGTGCCCAAACATCTGGCGCTCAAGAACCCCGAGCGCCTTGCCTGTGTCATGGGCCCGGCCATGCTGTTCTTGTCACGGGCGGCTGGACCGGTGGTCTGGCTTCTCGACGCCTCGACGCGGCTTATCCTCTGGCTGACGGGCATTTCCAACCAGCCGCAGAGCGCGGTGACGGAAGAGGAGATCAAGACCGTCGTTGCCGAGGCCGAAAGCGCCGGCATCATCGAAAGCGCCGAGCAATTGATGATTTCCGGCGTCATGCGCCTGTCCGACCGCACGGTGCGCGCCATCATGACGCCGCGCACCGATGTCGATCTCCTTGATCTGCATTTGAACGACGCGGACATGCGCCGGGCGCTGCTGGACTCCAGGCACTCGCATCTGCCCGTTTACGACGGCGCGCCCGACGAGGTGATCGGCGTGGTGATCGTGCGCGACCTGATCAGGCCCTTATCGTCGAAACGGAAATTCGATCTGCGGCGATATGTGAAAACCGCGCCGGTTGTGCCCGACACGCTCGAAGGACTGGACGCCTTGCGCTTGCTGCGGGACGCGGAAGTGGCCGTGGCGCTGGTGCTGGACGAATACGGACATTTCGAGGGAATTCTGACGCCGGCCGACATCCTCGATGCCATTGCGGGCGCATTCCGCTCGGACTCGGACGATGAAGAACCCGAAGCCGTGCAGCGCGAGGATGGCTCCTGGCTGCTGGCGGGCTGGATGCCGGTCGACGAGATGGCGGAGCTCTTGTTCATGAGCCTTCCGGCACGGCGGAATTACGACACGGTGGCGGGACTTCTTATCAACGAATTCCAGCGCATACCGGAAACCGGCGATCGGATCGAGATCGGCGCGTGGCTTTTCGAGGTGGTCGATCTTGATGGGCGTCGCATCGACAAGGTGCTGGCTTCGCGATTGTCTTGACCGCGTGCTCCGACCTTCGCGGACAAATAAAAAGCGGCATTCGCGCCGCTCTTTCTCGATCATCGGGAAACAGGAAACGTATTACCGACCCGCCGCATCCTTGACGGTTTCCTTGGCGTCGCCGTAACCCTTCTGGACCTTGCCTTCGGCCTTTTCGAGCTTGCCCTTGGCTTCGGTCTTTTCCGAACCGGTTACTTTGCCGGCGTCTTCCTTGACGGAGCCCGCGGCCTGTTTCGCCGTACCCTTGACTTGATCCTTGTTAACCATCGGTCTTCTCCTCGTTGGAATTGACAAAGGCGTTTCTCGCAGCCTGTCATGGTGAAAACGCGCCATTCGAATTCCGGTTCCGGCCCTGTGGCGCGCGGCGATCGATTTGATCAAGCAAAGTGCGGTGGCTTCGCTTTGAAATTTCTCCGTTGCAGGCTTAGGAACATCCCCCGATTGCAATTGCGCCAGGCAACCCGAAATGCCGCCTTTGAACGACCAACTTGCCGGCATCGATGCGGCCGACGATCGCTCGGCCATCGTCGCGGATTTCATCCGGGAGAATTTGCGCATCGCGCCCGTGCCCTTCATCCCTGAGATAAGCCTTTACGCGCCGCATTCCGGCAGCGGCCTCCGTCGGCTGGAAGAGCATGGCGAGGAGGGGGCCGAACCAAAGCCTCCATACTGGGCTTATGCCTGGGCTGGGGGCGCTGTACTGGCGCGCCATTTCCTGGATCAGCCCGAGGCGGTGAGGGGCCGAAATCTGCTTGATCTCGGCGCGGGAGGCGGAATTGTCGGGATAGCCGCCGCCAAGGCGGGCGCAAGCCCGGTTACGGCCGTCGAGACCGACGGCAACGCGATTGTAGCCCTCGGTCTCAACGCCGCGGCAAACGATGTGCAACTTTCAATCCTGCACCGCGACATTACCGGCGATCCGCCGCCGGCTGTGGATGTCGTGGCTGCGGGAGATGTCTTTTACGCGCCCGAAGTCGCCGGGTGCGTCACCGCTTTCCTCGACCGCTGCATCACGGCCGGCATCGAGGTGCTGGTCGGGGATCCAGGCCGCGCCTTTCTGCCCCGCTCCCGGCTTCGGCTTCTGGCGCAATACCCCACGCCGGATGTCGGCGAAGCAAGCGGGGTCGCTCCACGCTCCAGCGGAGTGTTCGCGTTCGAATAGGATAGCCACTGAGAAGCAGACGTCCAGGCAACGTTTGCCAAACCAAGGTCCTTATCGTTCGGCCAAAAAAAGGGCGGCCCTCGCGAGCCGCCCTTTCTTCATTCCAATGCTGGTTGGCTGGATTAGAAATCCATGCCGCCCATGCCACCCATGCCGCCGCCGGGCATACCGCCACCCATGCCGCCGCCGGCAAACTCCTTCTTCGGAGCTTCGGCGATCATGGCCTCGGTGGTGACGAGCAGGCCAGCGACCGATGCCGCGTCCTGCAACGCCGTACGAACGACCTTCACCGGATCGACGATACCGAGCGCGATCATGTCGCCATACTCGCCGGTCTGGGCATTGTAGCCGTAGGTAGCACCCTTGTTCTCAAGGATCTTGCCGGCCACGATGGACGCCTCGGCGCCAGCATTCGAAGCGATCTGGCGGGCCGGAGCCTGCAGAGCGCGACGAACGATGTTGATGCCGGCCGTCTGGTCGGAGTTGGCGCCTGTCGCCTTGATGTTGAGCGAAGCGCGCAGCAGAGCCACGCCGCCGCCAGGAACGATGCCTTCTTCGACGGCCGCGCGGGTCGCGTTGAGGGCGTCGTCGACGCGGTCCTTCTTTTCCTTGACTTCGATTTCGGTCGCGCCACCAACACGGATCACCGCAACGCCACCGGCCAGCTTGGCCAGACGCTCCTGCAGCTTTTCCTTGTCATAGTCGGAGGTCGTCTCCTCGATCTGCTGCTTGATCTGGGAAACACGGCCCTGGATTTCGCTCTTCTTGCCGGCGCCGTCGACGATGGTGGTGTTCTCCTTGGAGATCGACACCTTCTTGGCGCGGCCGAGCATGTCGAGGCCGACATTCTCAAGCTTGATGCCGAGGTCTTCGGAAATGACCTGGCCACCGGTGAGGATGGCGATGTCTTCCAGCATGGCCTTGCGGCGATCACCGAAGCCCGGAGCCTTGACGGCGGCGATCTTCAGGCCGCCACGCAGCTTGTTGACCACGAGCGTGGCCAGAGCCTCGCCTTCGACGTCTTCCGAGATGATGAGAAGCGGCTTGGAGCTCTGCACGACCGCTTCCAGCACCGGCAGCATGGCCTGCAGGTTGGAAAGCTTCTTCTCGTGCAGGAGGATGTAGGCGTCCTCAAGCTCGGCAACCATCTTGTCGGGGTTGGTGACGAAGTAGGGGGAGAGATAGCCGCGGTCGAACTGCATGCCTTCGACGACTTCGAGTTCGGTCTCGGCGGTCTTGGCTTCTTCAACCGTGATGACGCCCTCGTTGCCGACCTTCTGCATCGCTTCCGCGATCATTTTGCCGACTTCGGTGTCGCCATTGCCGGCGATGGTGCCGACCTGCGCGACTTCTTCGGACGTCTTGATCTTCTTGGCGCCCTTGACGAGGTTGGCGACAACGTCGGCCACGGCAAGGTCGATGCCGCGCTTCAGATCCATCGGATTCATGCCGGCGGCAACCGACTTGTGGCCTTCCTGGACAATCGCCTGAGCGAGAACGGTCGCGGTCGTGGTGCCGTCGCCGGCGATGTCGTTGGTCTTCGAAGCCACTTCGCGGACCATCTGCGCGCCCATGTTTTCGAACTTGTCCTCAAGTTCGATCTCCTTGGCGACGGTAACGCCGTCCTTGGTAATGCGCGGTGCGCCGAACGACTTGTCGATAACGACGTTGCGGCCTTTCGGGCCGAGCGTGACCTTCACCGCATCGGCGAGGATATTGACGCCGCGCAACATGCGCTCGCGGGCGTCGCGTGAGAACTTTACGTCTTTAGCAGCCATTTTAGAATTCCTTCGGAATGAGGCAGTGGTGATGAGGCAGTCGGCAGTCTGGGACGCGGCAGTTCGACTGCCGATTGTCCGCTGCCGATTTCCCGAACTTCAAATCAGCCGATGACGCCCATGATGTCGGATTCCTTCATGATCAGAAGGTCTTCGTTATTGAGCTTCACTTCGGTGCCCGACCATTTGCCGAACAGGATGCGGTCGCCCGCCTTGACGTCGAGCGGAACCAGCTTGCCGGCTTCGTCGCGAGCGCCCGAGCCGACGGCGATGATCTCGCCTTCCTGCGGCTTTTCCTTTGCGGTGTCAGGAATGATGATCCCGCCCTTGGACTTTTCCTCGGACTCGACCCGGCGTACGACCACGCGGTCATGGAGCGGGCGAAATTTCGTCTTTGCCATGGTATTGGACCCTCGAATTGGGATGTTGACGTTTCCTCCGTTCGGATATCCGAAACGGCAATTAGCACTCACTATAGGCGAGTGCTAACGTGCCGGGGACATAGGCATTGTTGATTTCGCTGTCAAGGTAAAGCGGCGGAATTGGGTTGATTTTCGCGCCAAAGCGGCGTTCGGGCAAAGGCCGACACCGTTGATCCCGGCCCTATAGCGTCCGGGAACTCGCGGAGCAAGGGCCGCCTCCCTTTCGGAGGCGGGCGATTGGTCATTCAGGAGCAATATCATGCGGCAATTTGGCCATGATATCGTCATGCGGGGGCGCCTGCCGAGAAACGTGTTTCCATACGACACGGTTTGGGCACCTCTGCCCAAGGCGACGACAAAGCAGGTGACGAACGAGGCTCCGATCAGCCTTTTGGTTTCTACGGCATCGGGGCAACCGCAGCTCCCGGGCCGATCTTCTGGAGATTGCCGATGATCACGCGCGCGCCGTCTGGCAAATCGCCCTTGACGACGACTAGATCCCCGTCGGTGGGACCGAGCGAGACCATGCGTTGCTCGACCGTGTTGTCCTTGCCGATGATATAGACGTATTTGCCGAGCTGGCTCGAACCGAGCGCAATTTGTGGCACCAGGAGCGCATCCGGCTGATCACGCACATGCAGCCGCACTTGCACATATTGTCCCGGCAGCAACGTCTTGTTCGGGTTCTCGACCGTGACCCGCGCGGCGATCGTTCCGGTCGAATGATCGACGACATTGTCGAGGAAGGTCAGGACACCCTTGTACTCGAGGCCGCTTTCGCCCGGCACAGTGATCACGGCCTGCAGCTTTCCGGCGGCGCGCGCTTTCTCGATGACTGGCAAATCGCTTTCGGCGAGATTGAAAGTGACATAGATCGGATCGAGCTGGACGAGCGTGTTCAGCGGCGTGCCGGCGGCGCCCACGAGCGTGCCTTCGGTCGCCGCGGTGCGGCCCAGGCGGCCATCGAATGGGGCGCGGATCCCCGTATAGCCGATGTTGATCGACGCCTGGCGGATCGCGGCTTTGTCGACCGACAGCGCCGCCGCCGCCTGGCGCTCGGCGCTGGTGCGCTGGTCGAAGCTGTCCTTGTCGATCCAGCCCTTTTTTTCAAGTTGCGAGCCGCGAGAGAGATTTGACCGCGCGTAATCAAGAGCGGCGGAGTCGCGCTCGGCCTGGGCGTTGGCCTGGTCGAGAAGAGCCTGATAGTCGCGCGGATCGATTCTGTAGAGGAGGTCGCCTTTCTTCACGTCAGCGCCATCGGAAGCGACCTGTTTCTCGATATAGCCTGAAACCTTGGCCTCCAGCGTGACGGTGCGGATCGCCTCGGTCCTTCCCGGATAATCGAGATAGATCGGGATCGTCTTCGTGGCGACCTTCGCCACCGGAACAGGCATTGCAAAGGCGGGCTGGGAAGGCGTTGCCGCGCCGGCGGCGCCCCCGTCAACTTCCCAGCCGTTCCGGTCGAAAACATAAAAGCCGGCCGCCGAGACCGTGCCGGCCAAGGCTAATGCGCCGATAGCGATTTTCCATATACGCATAATGCGTTTCTCCAGATTCGTTCTTTTGTCTTCGCCTCGGACCAGTGCCAAAGCGGAGCGTTTTCCAGACCGATGCCTATTCGGCCGCCTCGGCCTGTTCGAAGAGCTGTTCCTCGGCGCGCGCCGGTACGCTCTCGCTTGGTGCCTTGCCCTCCCTGAGCCTTTCGATGACGGCGTAGAAGACTGGCACGAACACCAGGGAAAGAATGGTCGCGGCGAGCATGCCCCCGAAAACTGCGGTTCCGATCGATTGCCTGCTGGCGGCGCCGGCGCCTGTGGCGAACATCAGCGGCAGGACGCCTAGGATGAAGGCGAAGGCGGTCATCAGGATCGGGCGCAACCGCAGGCGGCCCGCTTCCATAGCCGCCGCGACGATACTTGCTCCCTCGTCGCGCAGCCGCCTGGCGAACTCGACGATCAGGATGGCGTTCTTGGCCGCCAGCCCGACCAGCATGACAAAGCCGATCTGCGAATAGACATCGATCTGCATGCCTCTCAACCACAGCGCCAGCATCGCACCGAACAAGGCAAGCGGCACGGCGAGCAGCACCATGAACGGCATGGCGAAGCTTTCATATTGCGCTGCGAGGATCAGGAAGACGAAGACGATGGCCAGCGCGAAGACGGCGGTCGCGATCGAGCCGGCCTTGAGTTCCTGGAATGTGATGCCGGTCCATTCATAGCCGAAATCCCGCGGCAAGGCTGTCGCCGCCGCCCGCTCCATGGCTGCGATGGCCTGACCCGAGGAAAAACCCGGGGCCGGTCCGCCATTGATGAGGGCGGAAGCATAATTGTTGTAATGTGGCACGGTCTCCGGCCCGACGATCGGCTTGAGCGTGCCAAGCGTCGAGAGCGGCACCATGCCACCCGAGGCATTGCGCACATAAAGCTTCGAGATGTCGGAAGCCCGGGCGCGATCTTTCTCGTCGGCCTGCAGGGTGACCCGGAACGTACGACCGAACAGGTTGAAGTCGTTGACGTAGAGCGAGCCCAGATAAATCTGCAGCGTGTTGAAGATGTCCGGTAGGCTGAGGCCGAGAAGCTTGGCCTTGGTGCGGTCGAGGTCGTAGTCGAACTGCGGCGTCGACGTCGAGAAGGAGGAGAACAATTGCTGGGGGTTGAGCTCCGGTTGCTTGCGCGCTTCGGCGATCAGCGACTGGACCGCCTCGTTGAGCGCGACGCTGCCTCTGCCGGCGAGATCCTCGACTTCGAATTCGAATCCGCCGGTGGTGCCGAGGCCGGGAATGGAAGGCGGATCGAAGCTCAGCGCGAATGCCTCCGGTATCTGCAGCAGCTTCATGCGGGTCTCCGCCGACGATCTTTGAGGCCGACTGGTCCGGTCCGCGCTCGTCCCAGGGTTTCAGGATGGCGAATTCAACGGCCGAATTCGACTGCGCGGCGTTGGTCAGGAAGTTTAGGCCGCTGATGGCGCCGACGATATCCACCCCCGGCGTCGCCTGGAGGATGTCGCGCACCTTCTTCGCCACGGCGTCCGTGCGCTGCAGCGACGCGCCGTCGGGTAACTGCACCACGACGAAGAAATAGCCCTGGTCCTCGACCGGAAGGAAGGTCGAGGGAATGCGCTGCGAGATGACATAGGTGGCGGCAAGCCCGGCCGCGAAAAGACCGAGCATCAGCCAGCGCAGATGGATCAGCCGCTTGACGAGCCGCGCATAGACGGAAGACAGCCATGTGAACCCGGCATTGAACCAGCGGAAGAGCACGAATTGCGAGGCGGGGCGATGACGCAGGAAGACGGCGGCAAGCGCCGGACTGAGCGTCAGCGAATTGAACGCGGAGATGCCGACCGATATCGCCACCGTTAAGGCGAATTGGTTGTAGAGCCGGCCGGTGACGCCGGGGATGAAGGCCACCGGGATAAACACCGCCATCAGCACCGCCGTTGTCGCGACAATGGGTCCCGTCACCTCCTTCATTGCCTTGCGGGTGGCCAGAAGAGGCGGAAGGCCAGCCTCAAGCTGCCGTTCGACATTTTCCACCACGACGATTGCGTCATCGACGACAAGGCCGATGGCGAGCACCATTCCCAGCAGGCTCAGCATGTTGAGCGAGAAGCCGAGGAGTTCCATGACCACCAGCGTCGCGACGAGCGATACGGGGATGGCGATGGTCGGGATGATCGTGGTGCGCCAGCTTTGCAGGAAAATGAAGACCACCGCGATGACGAGGACCAACGCCTCGGCGAGCGTGATCACCACGTCATGCATCGAAGCGGCGACGAAGCGCGTCGTGTCGTAGTGCATCGCATAGGAGATGCCCTTCGGGAAGCGCGCCGAGAGTTCCTGCATCTTGTCCTTGACGCGTTGCTGCAGTTCGAGCGCGTTCGAGCCCGGCATCTGGAAAACGGCGAGCACCACCGTCGGGTCCTTGCCGAAGAAAGCCGACGACGAATATTGCAGCGCGCCGAGTTCGATACGCGCCACGTCCTTCAGCCGCAGCGCGGAACCCGTTGCCGGATCGGCGCGCACGACGATTTGGCCGAACTCTTTCGGGTCGCTCAGGCGGCCGATGGCGTTGACCTGCATTTCGAAGGGCGTGCCGGCGGGCGCGGGCGACTGCCCGATCTTGCCGGCGGCGACCTGGATGTTCTGTTCCTCGATCGCGTTCTTTACATCGACAGCGGTGATGCCGAGATTGGCGAGCTTGTCCGGATCGAGCCATACCCGCATCGAATAACGCCGCTCGCCGAAGATCTGGACGTCTCCAACGCCCGACAACCGCTTCAGCGGATCAACGATTCTGAGATAGGCGTAATTCGACAGCGCCACCGGATCGACGGAGTGGTCGGGCGACGTCAAATTGACGATCAGGACGAAGTTCGGGTTCTGCTTCTTGATCGTGACGCCGCTCTGGTTGACGATCGCCGGCAGCGACGAGGCGGCCTGGGACACCCTGTTCTGGACATCGACCGCCGCGATATCGAGCGGATAACCGACATTGAAGGTGATCGTGATGGTGGCGGACCCGTCATTCGAGCTCGACGACGACATGTAGGTCATGCCGGTCACGCCGTTGATCTGCTGTTCCAGTGGCGTCGTGACCGTATCCGCGACAACCTTGGCGCTGGCGCCTGGATAGTTCGCCGTCACCACGACCTGTGGCGGAGTAATGTCGGGAAATTGCGAGACGGGAAGCAGGAAATAGCAGATCGTCCCGGCGAGCACCATGACGATCGCGATCGCCGAGGCGAAGATCGGTCGATGGATGAAAAAATTGACCATGCGAAAGCTCTATCTTCAGCTACGAAGCCGGGCCTGCGGCGGCAAACAGGCGCCGCCGGCATTCAATCGGTTTGAAGGTGTTTTGAGCGGGCCTAGCGCAAAAGCTGGGCACAGCCGCGGGTCTGGATCAGGAACGGATCATGCCTGGCGGAGCCAGGCGGCAATTGTTGCCACGACTCGCGCATGCCTTAACCAACTCGTCGTCTGCCTCGTCATCCACGTCCAGATCCACCTGTTCGCCGGATCCTTTGGCAGCGATAGCGCGCAGTTTGGCTTCAAAGGCGATCGGATCCACATGATCTGCCTTTAAAAGCAGCCGGATCATGGAATCCTGCATGATCTCGTCGATGGTGAACTCTTCTCGCTTCGACATGGCTCGCTCCTGTGCTCCCGCATCGGGGCATCGCTGAAATCCATTTGTTCACGACGTTCGGCCGCCACCGGGCAATTCCGCAACCAAACCACATCTGCCTTCGCGGAACTTCGGAACCTTGTGCGCCGCGGACACGTTTGATTGACGGCATTACAAATAGGTGTTACCGGTAAGTAACATTGCGGAAGTTACAGATCGGTAACACCCTAGTCAAGGGTTGATCGTTGTGTTTTTCTGGAGTGGAGGAGGCTCCTGACAAAAATGGACAATTCGGTGGTAGAACGCGTTCGTCCGCGAGATAGGATCGTCGAGAAAGCCCGTGATCTGTTCCACAAATATGGAATCAGGGGCGTCGGTGTCGACACCATCACGGAAGCTGCCGGCACCAACAAGATGACGCTGTATCGTCATTTCGACTCGAAAGACGATTTGATCGTCGAGTATCTCCGCTCGGTGGCATGCGACATGAACGCCACATGGGATGCGCTTGGAGCGCAACATCCAGACGACAAGCTGGCGCAGCTTCGGGCCTGGGCGCGGGGTGCCGTCGAATGCGTCATGAACGATGATCGCGGCTGCGACATCGCCAATGCCGCCATAGAGCTGACGGAAAGCGGTCACCCGGCGAGGGGAGTGATCCGTGAAATCAAGACGAACATGCGTGAACGCCTGATATGCCTATGCCGGGAAGCCGGTATCGAGGAGGCCGAGCGTCTGGCGGACACCTTGGCTCTTTTAATCGAGGGCGCGCGGGTGAACCGACAGAGCATCGGCCTGGATGGCCCTTGCGCCCATCTCGTCGATATCATCGAAGATGTCATTGACTCCTTCCGGCGGGATGGCGCGACATAAAGCTCGCTTCCGCAGCACACTACCGGGACATACTCGCGCCTCTATAATCCTTTGCTGTAGCCACGAGTAAAAGTCTGCGAGTACTTGTTGCGCCCTGGCTGCTCGATGCTAGGGGTGGAGAGGCGCAGGTATATGGCGCCTCCCATGAAATCGCGCAGCCAGCTCGTCGCATCCGCCTCATCCGTACCTGAGCGCTGCACAGCTTCAAAAGCCCAGCGCAATATGACTGCCAGGTCATCGACAAAGGCAGGCTCGAAACTGGCAAGGTCGTCCTGCGCCATGGCGATAAGCGGCGTTATGATTGACTGATGGGCGCTGCCCTCGGGAGCAAGAGTCACGCCCGAAGGGGTCGGTGCGAGGATGAACTGAAAATGGGTTCGCCGTTCTTCCGTGTCCCTGTTTCAAGTTTGCGAGAGAACCATGTGACCAACTTTGTGCTAACGTGGAAGCTGTTAGGCGACGACGTTCGCCAGAATGCCTTCCATCTGGTCTATCTGGCGCCCGCGATTAAGTTGGGGGCGTTCAGAATAATCAGCCGCGGCTTGGGACAGAGATCCATATAGGTTCGGATCATCCCTGTCTTGATTTCCACCGAGAACTGACCCGGCATTGAGGGATATTTCCATCGAGAATTGACCCATGTTTGAACCTTCCCCTGCTTGTTTTGAGCGGGGGCTATGGAGTGATCGACATGGCATTATTGAGCGTGATCCGACGCTGGCATTTTCGAGAGCATCTATCGATCCGGGAGATCTCGCGCCGCACGGGCCTGTCCCGGAACACCATCCGCAAATATCTGCGCTCGGACGAGGTGGAGCCGAAGTTCAAGGTTCCGGAGCGGCCGAGCAAGCTTGATCCTTTTGCCGACCGGTTGTCGGCCTGGCTGAGGACGGAAGCCAACAAGCCCCGCAAGCAGAAGCGCACCCTCAAGCAGTTGCATGCCGATCTGGTGAGCCTTGGCTATGAGGGCTCCTACAATCGTGTGGCGGCCTTTGCCCGGGACTGGAAGGCCGATCGGCAAAGGGAGCATGCAGACGACCGGCCGCGGGACCTTCGTGCCGCTGGCGTTCGAACCCGGCGAGGCGTTCCAGTTCGACTGGTCGCGAGGACTGGGCGATCATCGGCAACGAGCGCACCAAGCTGCAGGTGGCCCATACCAAGCTGAGCTACAGCCGGGCCTTCATCGTGCGGGCCTATCTGCTGCAGACGCACGAGATGCTGTTCGACGCCCACAACCATGCCTTCCGCGTCCTCGGCGGCGTTCCCCGGCGCGGCATCTACGACAACATGCGCACCGCGATCGACAAGGTCGGCCGCGGCAAGGAGCGCGATGTCAATGTCCGCTTCTCTGGCGATGGCCAGCCACTACCTCTTCGAACCCGAGTTCTGCAATCCGGCGTCGGGCTGGGAGAAGGGCCAGGTCGAGAAGAACGTCCAGGATGCGCGTCATCGGCTCTGGCAGCCCATGCCGCGCTTCCCATCCCTGGAAGCCCTGAACGACTGGCTGGAGCTTCGCTGCAAGGAGCTTTGGCGACAGACCCCGCATGGCAAATGCGCGGCACCATCGCCGATGTCTGGGCCGAGGAAGCTCAGGCTCCTCATGCCGACATCCCGTCCGTTCGACGGCTTTGTCGAATACACCAAACGGGTCTCCCCGACCTGCCTGGTCCATCTGGAGCGCAACCGCTACAGCGTTCCGGCATCCTTCGCCAATCGCCCGGTCAGCCTTCGGGTCTATCCGGAGCGGATCGTCGTTGCCGCAGAAGGTCAGATCATCTGCGAGCACCGCCGCATCATCGACCGTTCTCATGACCGGCCGGGACAGACGGTCTACGACTGGCGGCATTATCTGGCGGTCGTTCAGCGCAAGCCCGGCGCTCTTCGCAACGGCGCGCCCTTCGCCGAACTGCCCGAGGCCTTCAAGCGACTGCAGCAGCACCTGCTCAAGAAGCCGGGCGGCGATCGCGAGATGGTCGATATCCTGGCGCTTGTCCTTCAGCATGACGAACAGGCCGTGCTCTGCGGCGTCGAGATGGCGTTGGAGGCCGGCGTTCCGACCAAGACCCATGTCCTGAACCTGCTCCACCGGCTGGTCGACGGCAAACCCTCACGCCGCCGGCCGTCGATGCGCCTCAGGCCTTGAGCGCTCGCCAACGAGCCGAAGGCCAATGTCGAGCGCTACGACGCCCTGCGGAAGACGGCGGAGGTGCGCCATGCGTCATAATCCAGCCAGCGGCGCCATCGTCATCATGCTGCGGAGCCTGAAGATGCACGGCATGGCCCAGGCCGTCGGCGAACTGACCGAACAGGGATCGCCGGCCTTCGAGGCCGCCATTCCGATCCTGTCGCAACTGCTCAAGGCCGAGACGGCAGAACGGGAGGTCAGGTCAACGGCCTATCAGCTCAAGGCGGCCCGCTTCCCGGCCTATCGCGACCTGAACGGCTTCGACTTCTCCAGCAGCGAGGTCAACGAGGCGCTGGTGCGCCAGCTCCATCGCTGCGACTTCATCGACGAGGCCAACAACATCGTGCTGGTCGGCGGCCCCGGCACGGGCAAGACCCACATCGCCACCGCCATCGGCGTGCAGGCCATCGAGCACCATCACAAGCGCGTCCGCTTCTTCTCGACCGTCGAACTGGTCAACGCGCTCGAGCAGGAGAAGGCACAAGGCAAAGCCGGGCAGATCGCCAACCGCCTCGTCCATTCCGATCTCGTCATCCTCGACGAACTCGGCTACCTGCCGTTCAGTGCATCAGGCGGCGCGTTGCTCTTCCATCTGCTGAGCAAGCTCTACGAGCGCACCAGCGTCATCATCACCACCAACCTCAGCTTCAGCGAATGGGCCAGCGTGTTCGGCGACGCCAAGATGACGACCGCGCTTGCTCGATCGCCTGACCCATCACTGCCACATCCTCGAAACCGGAAACGACAGCTTCCGCTTCAAGAACAGCTCGGCCCACAACCCAAAAAGCAAAGGAGAAAAACCGGAACTTGACCGCACCGAGACCCGAAACATACATGAAAGGCGGGTCACTTCTCGGTGGAAATCCCGGGTCAGTTCTCAGTGGAAATCAACACTTGGGGATCGTGGCAAACGCCAACGCGGCCGCAATAAGAACGCTCTTCATCGCGCTTCTCCTTGTTGTTTACGCAACCTTGAAACGCTTCGTCGGGACCCGTGTTCCGACGCAGTCGATCAATTGCTGTTTCACTTGGAAGATATTGTGGTGATAAAAACCGCATGCTGCGCCGCAAGGCATGTATATGAGGCCCTGCTGGCACCTTGATTAGCATTCCCGTCGGCGTACCGGATCAGTGTGGGCGAGTGGCCCCAGATACGCGCGCATTCTTCGAATTCCCCGACCGATATCCTGTGGTCAAGGAAAGGGACAAGGTGATCCTGACTGGAGACCAAGGCATGGCAGCGTCGATGCAGATGTGGCTCGGCCTGAGTCCGTTTGCGATCGAGCCCAAACGCGTGGCCGCGTAAACGAGCTCGCCTGGAGTGTTTAACCCACGATCCTGAGATTCGACAGCTCGTCGGCGATTTCCTTGAATTTTTCCGCCAGGTCCGCACCGGTCGCGTTCCAGAAAAGCTTGGCCGGCTTCGAAGGATCGTCGGGGTCCATACGGAAGCGCGAGTCCGACGAGCAAGATTTGAGAGCCGCCAGTTGCGCCTGGTCCGACGTTTTCGTCTCGTCCAGATCGAGGGCAACGGTCATCACCATCACGCCGGCGGCTTTCGCGTTCGAGCACAATGTGGCCATGTGCTCGTTCATGGCCGTCGTGTAGTTGCTGTTGGAATAATCGAACTGGCCGACGCTACTGTCGGTACCCATGAAAAGGCGTGGTGTCGAGGTGCCGTCATAGCCGGGCGAAAGATAGCCATAGGACGAATAGATCGCCTTGTTGCCGGCTGGATCGCTGTAGCCGAGCGAACCGGGCGTGTAATAGGTATTGGCGCCGTCAGTCAGCACGATGACAACCTTATCGTTGCCCTTCTGGCCGTCCGGGCGCCCCTGCGTGAAGGGCGCTCCGCTCGAAACCGCGCGCCAGCCCCAAGCCAATCCCGCCGGCACGCTGGTTCCGCCATTGGCGGCCATGGCGTCGATCGCATCCTTGATCGCCTGCTTGCCCTCCGGGACGGTAACGTCCGTCAGTGGGGTGATTGGATTCGTCGTGCAGGAATAGTTTGGCCCCGTGCCCTTCGACGCCGTGGCGCCGTAGGGACGCACGACGAAATATTTCGCCATGTTCTGCTCGCGGGCGAGATTGGACGAGGCGTTTTCATCATCGTTCCACCAATTGTTGGCGGCGCCATAATTGGAAGGGTTCGGCTTGGTGTCCGTCGCCCAGCGATCGCCGGGCTCATCGGGAGCGAACATCGGCACAAAGAGCGTCGCCGGGTTGCTCGCGTCGGGTGTGGCGTCGTTTTCGCCGTAAGGATAGGGCCTTTGCTCGACGCAGCCCTGCCAGCTTGAATAGGATGAGATGGTGTTGTCGTAATAACCGGTATCCTGCCAGTGGCCCTGCGTGCACGTACCGGTGTACTTGCTGGTCTTGGTGCAGACATATTCCTGCCCGGTCGAGACCCACTCGCGCGAGCTCACATATTTCATGTCCTGGTAAAGCGAGAAGCGGGTGAGAAGATCACCTTCCTCATCGCCCCAGTCCGAGCCTTCCTTGTACCATTTGTCGCCGATTTTCTGGGCGCGCCTGTTGCCTGTCGACATTGAGGACCAGTTGAAATTCTCGTGATGGATCGGCGAGATGCCTTCCTGGTCCATCCATGGCTGGCTCGCATTGCCCGGGCCGATATTGACCGATGCGGCGAAAGGAACGAGCGCGAACTGGACCGGCTTGTCGACCTGCTTGATGAGCAGCGCCTGGGCTGCCAACGTATCGACGAGTTGTTTCGCGGCTGTCTTGAGGAGGTCGATGCGCTCTTCGCCGGAACCTTGGCCCTCGTCGCTCATCGAGCCTGAATTGTCGAGGACGAGCGAGACCTCCAGCGTATCCTTCAACCGCACCTCGGATTTGGCGCCGATTTTGATATCGATCGGGCCATCGGCTCCATGGTTCAGCAGGTCTTTGAACAAGGGGAAGAAATAGGGCTTGTAGTTCAATACAGCGCTCAGTTTCAGGGTGCCGCCTCCGTTAGCCGCGGTCGGCAGGGAAACGCTGAGCGTCGTATCGGCGGGATTGACGCCGCCGAGATTGGCGTGAAAGAAATCGGTGGCATAGGCGATGAGTTCGGCATCGCTTGCGCCTTCGACCACATGGCGCGCCGTGGCGATCGCCGCGGCGTCCAGCGCGTTGGTGGTTAGCTGCTGTTCGCGGTTCATCTCGGTGTAGTCGACCGCCAGCGCGATCCCGCCCATGATCGGCAGAATGGCGATGGCCGTGACCATTGCGAAATTGCCACGGAGATTCCCCCAGAACTGGCGGATGATCAAAGTTGGCCCCTGCTCACGACAAATGTGTTGCGCCCAACCGGTTGTCGCACAAATCCGCTAAGCGGCGGTTTTCAAAACGGTTCGAATGGGCGGATTGCCGTTGAAACGGCGTTAACCAAGGGGATGCCATCCCTTCAACCGGACAACGCCCGGCTTGAGCCAGGCGTTGTTTGAACGATGAGGAATGCTTCAGCCGACGAGGCGAAGATTGGAAAGTTCGTCGGCGATCTCCTTGAACTTGTCGGAGAGATCCGCGCCGGTCGCGTTCCAGTAGAGTTTGGCCGGCAATCCGGTCAAGGGATCCTTTCGGAAGCGGGAATCCGAGGAGCAGGATTTCAGCGCGGCCATCTGCGCCGCCTGCGCCGTGTCAGTTGGATCGAGATCGAGCGACACGGTCATAACCAACACGTTGGCCGCCTTCGCGTTGCCGCAAAGCGTGGCCATCTTTTCATTCATCGCCGTTGTATAATTGGAATTTGAATAATTACTCTTCGATACGTTGCTGCTGGTGTTCAGAAACAGGCGGCCGGTGCTGTAGGCGTTGTTCAGCGGATGCAAATAGCCATAGTCGGAGTAGATCGACTTGTTCCCTGCCAGATCATTATAGCCCGAGAGAATCAGGCGTGTAATAGGTGTTGGCGCCGTCGGTCAGAACGATGACCACCTTGTCGTTGCCGCGTTCGCTCTCGGGGCGGCCTTCGGTGAAGGGGGCGCCGCTGGAGACCACGCGCCAGCCCCATGCCAAGCCATCCGGCACGCTGGTGCCGCCATTGGGTTGCATGGCGTCGATGGCGTTGTCGATGGTCGTTCATGCCGGCCGCATTGGTCACGTCGGTAAGCGGCGTGATCGGCTTCGTCGTGCAACTGGCGTTCGGGCCGCCATCGGCGGTGGCCGCCGCCGTACCGTTGGGAGCCGGCTGGTAATATTTCGGCATATAGCTCTGGCGCCCGATGTCGCTGCCCGACGAATTGTCGTTCCACCAGTTGCCCATGGCCCGGCGGCCCCGAGCTGTCGCGCTGGTCGGTCTCGTCTGGCGCGAACATCGGCACGAAAAGCGTCGCGGGCGTCGCGGTCGATGGCGCGGCGTCGGTCACGTCATAGGGGCTCGGGACGCTGCTCGACGCATCCTCCCCACGAGGCATAGCTGCCATAGATATTCTGCGTGTTGTAGGTAGCCGGTACTTTCAATTTCGCACTTGTGCCAGTGCCGTGGTGCCCACTGAGCACGCATTGCCCGCCGGTCTGACCTGTTGCGTTCCGGTGATCCGCTGCAGATCATTATACAGCGTGAAGCGGGTCATCTTTCTGGTTTTCCTGCGCCCCCAGTCGGAGCCCTTCTTGTAATAGATGCCGCCGACATTCACGACCGTCCGGTTGTCGCCGGTGTTGGCCTTGTTGAAAGTGGTCCAGTCGAAATTCTCGTGATGGATCGGCGAGATGCCGTCCGTGTCCATCCAGGCCGCATTGGCGTATTGCGGGCCGACATTGACCGACGCCGCGAACGGCACCAGGCCGAACTGAACCGGCTTGTTCACCTGCTTCACCTGCAGAGGCGCTGCTCACCAGCGTATCGATCAATTGCTTCGACGCCGTCTTCAACAGGTCGATTTTCTTTTTGCCCGACCCTTTGCCGATGTCGCTCATCGAACCCGAATTATCGAGCACGAGCGCCACTTCAAGCGTATCTTTCAACCTGACTCTGCGTGTGGGCGTTGAAATTGAGGTTGGCATCGAATGCCCCGGCCTTGTTGCCGAGCAACGCGATGAAGGCCGGATAGAAATAGGGATGGAACTTGAGATTTGCCGACATTCCAAGTTCCCCGCCGCCGGTGTCGCTGGTCGGGAAATCAACGGTCAGGGTCGTGTCCGCCGGATTGACGGCTCCAAGATTGGCGTCGAAAAACGAATTCGCGTAGGAAATGAGGTCGGAGGTGCTCGCGCCCTCGACATACCGGTGCGCGGTCGCGATGGCGGCGGCGTCGAGCGCGTTCTGGGTATATCTGCAACTGGCGGTTCATTTCGGCGTAGTCTACGCCGACGGCCAGAGCGCCCATGAGAGGCACCATCGTTATCGCCGTTATCAACGCATAGTTGCCACGCCTGTCGGAAAGGAACTTCCGTATCATCGCCGCTTCACCCCATTAGACACATTCGCTGGGCGAGATTGTCAGAAATAGTATAATTTCTCGTATAATGAGTGCCGGGAAAATCGAGAGGAAGATTTTACCGGAGATTTACCATTTCAAACGCCATAACGTCTTCCGCTGCTTTTTCGGTGAATGGAGTATGTCGCCGTCGATCTCCCGGGGCCGGCGTGGGCCAAAAGGGGAAAGCTGGTGACAGGGTGAACAGGTTCGGCTAATTGCGGGACCGTCGACCGGCGAAGGTTCCGCCTGCGGCCGCAACCACCAGACAGGAAACGCCTTGCCTGCACCGCATGTCATGATTGAAGCGCTTGATGCGCTGACCGAAAAATATTCCGTGATCCTGAGCGATGTATGGGGCGTCGTCCACAACGGTGTTCGCGCCTCTCCCGATGCCTGCGCGGCGCTGGCCAAGCGCGCGAGCAACGGCCTTGCCGTTGATTCTCATCACCAATTCGCCCCGCCCGCGCGGCGATGTCGCCGCTCAGCTTGTCGGGCTCGGCGTGCCGGATGAGACCTATGACGGGATGGTGACATCGGGCGACGTGACCCGCGACCTGATCGCGGCTGGTCCCCGCCGGATATTCCATCTCGGCCCCGACCGCGACAGGTCGATCTATGACGGTCTCGACGTCGAATCGGTCGAGGAATTCGACGCCGACGCTGTTGTCTGCACGGGACTTTTCGACGACGAGGCTGAAACGCCCGACGATTATTCCGAGATGCTGCGGCGCTTTCGTTCACGCGATCTGCCGTTCATCTGCGCCAACCCCGACATCGTCGTCGAGCGCGGCGAAGCCTTGATCTGGTGTGCCGGCGCCTTGGCGCGCGACTATGGCCAGCTCGGCGGACGCACCCTGATTGCCGGCAAGCCGCACCGTCCGATCTACGACGCGGCGCTGAAGTTGGCGGCCGGGGTGCTGGGCCGACCTGTCGATCCTTCCGGGGTTCTGGCCATCGGCGACGGCGTCATGACCGATGTAAAGGGCGCCGAACAGGCCGGTCTCGACGTGCTCTACGTATCCGCCGGCATTCATGCGCGCGAATATGGCGAGACGCATGAACCAGATCTCGGTCGCCTCGCGGCGTTTCTGGACAAGCACGGCCATCATCCGGTAGCGGTCATTCCCAGGCTTCGCTAGACCAGCTTGAATGTTGAAATCCCGTGCGCGCATGACTGCAAACGTCAAAATTGCCCGTGTCTTCGAACCCGTCCCGATTGCCCGGCGCGCTGCGCGGCGGCGTCGTGGCAATCGGCAATTTCGACGGCGTGCACCGCGGCCATCAGGCGGTGCTGGAGCGTGCGCTTGCCGAAGCCGGAGCAGGCGGACGCGCGGCGCTCGTGCTGACCTTCGAACCGCATCCAAGAAGCGTCATCCGGCCGGACATGCCGCTCTTCCGGCTGACGCCGGCGCCGATCAAAGCCCGTATCCTTGGCGATTTGGGCTTCGATGGGGTTGTGGAATTGCCGTTCACGCACGCTTTCGCCAGCCAATCGGCGGAGGAATTCGTCGCCGAAATCCTCGATGAGGGGCTGGGCGTCAGCCATGTGGTGACGGGTGTCGATTTCCACTTTGGCAAGAACCGCCAAGGTGGCCCGGCCTTCCTCATGGCGTCGGGCGAACGGCACGGCTTCGGCGTCACGCTGGTCGACGCTCTTCGCGACGAGAACGCCGAAGTGATCTCCTCGAGCCGAATCCGCGCCCTCATCGCCGAGGGCGACGTGGCCCAGGCGGCGGGACTTCTCAGCTACCGCTATACCGTGCAGGCCCTGGTTTCGAAGGGCGAACAGCTTGGCCGGACGCTCGGCTACCCGACCGCCAACATGGCCTTGCCGGACGATGCCGCTCTGCGCACGGCATCTATGCCGTAAGGTTGCGCCGGGCCGATGGCAGCCTTCACGACGGCGTGGCGAGTTTCGGCCGCCGTCCGACTGTCGAAGCGGCTGGCGACGCCCTGCTTGAAACCTTCGTCTTCGATTTCAGCGGCGATCTCTATGGCGAGACATGCCAGGTCAGCATTTTCGCCCGGCTTCGCGGCGAAGAGAAATTCGACGGCCTCGATGCGTTGGTCGCCCAGATGCGGTGCGACGAGGAGGAGGCGAGGGCGGTGCTGGCGAAAGTGAAGCCGCTATCGGGCCTCGATCGCGACTTAAATTTCAAAGAGGCATAGCGCCGGGCTCAATCCCCTGTCACCCGTCAAGGACCTCCGGTGGTCTTGATGTCTGCCAGAAACGCCTTGTCCGTCGTGTACGGAGCGATTTCGCTCGGGGAGAAGCCAAGAGGAACGGCGCAGGCTTCGATGACATGCGGAAAGCTCGGCATCGCCACCAGACCACCCTTGCGCCTGTCCAGCCACAGGATCACGCCTTGCGAAAAGGGGCGTCGCTCGAGATGGCGTCCTTGCATGGCTCCGCGATATCGGCAGCGATCTTCGTGATCGCGTAGCGCGCCTGATAGAGCTTGCCCAATTGGGAGGTTCCGGCATCGGCGTCGCCTGGCGAAGGCAGGAAGCCGGCTTTGAAAAGCCTTCCGCAGTCAACCTCCGTTCCTGTTTTGAGATCGAATGTGATGGGTGCCGCATCGTCATTAGTCGGATAGGCGGTGCCGCAGAAATAGCTCAGATGCACTTCGATGCTGAGGTAGCGAGGCGAAAGATAACGTACGTCGATGCGCTCGGCGAAACTGTCTTTGTCAGGTTTCTGACCCTGCTCGCGCAACATGGCGATACAGTCGCTGCGCTGGCTCCGGTCGGCCGCTTCCCGCTGGGCAAGCGCCTCGTTTACGCGTTTGACGACGCGCGCATCCGGAAATCTCCGGAGGCGCGGGTAGTCTATCCTGCCCATCTTGTTGCGCATTGGCGCCACCACGATTTTCGACGCAGATTCGGCGGTCAGCGGCCAAGCGAGCACCGTGGCACAGGCAAACAGGACCGGCACAATCCAGTGGCTTGGGCGAGGTTTCATGGGCGCTCCTGACGCGCTGCGATGTGCCTCTTGCCAACCCCTGTCAAGACCGGACCATCCAGGGGCTTCGCGAGGACGTGATCGGGCGTGCATCGACGCGGCCCGCGTCCTCGTGCAGAGATCGCCCCCATGTCATCCAATGTTCTCATAACCGGCGCGACATCCGGCGTCGGTCTGGCGCTGGCACGGCGTCTCGGCGACCGCGCCAGTCTGCTCTTGACGGGAACCCGGCCGGTTGCGGAGATCACGGCGGCGCTCCCGGCAGCGAGCGCCTACATTGCCGCCGATCAGCGCCACCCGGAAACGGCGGCGAGCATCATCCTCGAAGAATTGAGCCGGCTCGGATGGGAGGCGCTTGATCTCGCTATTCTCAACGCCGGCGCCGGGTTCGCGCTCGACCCTGCCGACGAAACACCCGAAGCCATTCGCACAACGCTCGATGTCAATCTGTTCTCGGCCATCGCCCTGGCGCACGGCCTCTTTCCCCGGCTGGAAAAAGCGCGAGGCAAGCTGATCCTGATTGGTTCGACCGCGCACAAGGGCGCGCCGGGTTTCGCCAGCTATGCCGCTTCCAAGGCGGGGCTTGGCGGCTTTGCCAGGGCTCTGGCCGAGGAATGGCGCGGACGGGTCTCCGTGCAGATCATTCATCCCGGGCCAACGGCGACCGACATGCATGCGAAAGCCGGGTACGATCCGGGACGGTTGGGAAAATATTTCATCAGTCCCGACAGGATGGCCGCCATGATCGAGCAAGTGATGTCCGGCCGCCGCTCACCGGTGACAGCCTCCTATACCCGTTATCTGGCGAGCGGCCTGTGGCTTGGCATCCGCGCTTGACCAGGGCGCTCGTTACCGGCGGATCACAAGGGCTTGGCCGCGCGATGACGCAACAGCTTGTCGCTCAGGGCGTAGACGTGGTGTCGATCGATCGGCACGGCGGTGAGGTTGAGCCGCACATCACCCATCTTGTTTGCGACCTCGCCGATCGCGCTGCCGTGGACCGAAATCTCGCGGCGATCATCGCGGCGGGACCATACGATATGGCGATCTTCAATGCCGGCGTGAACGCCACGGGTCGTTTAGAGGAGATTCCGCTCAAAGCCTATCGCGACCTGACGATTGTCAACGCCGAGACACCGATGCTGGTCGCCGCTGCGCTGATGAGCGCCGGGGCGGTCAAATCGTATATCTGCTTCGTTTCGTCCCTGTCGCATTATGTCGGTTATCCCGGTGCGGCGGTCTATGCCGCCTCAAAGGACGCACTTGCCGTTTATGCGAAGAGCGTGCGCCGGCCCTTCGCCAGGCGCGGGGTCTCGGTGATGCTCGCTTGTCCCGGCCCGATGCGCACGGATCATGCTGCGCGCCATGCGCCGAAGGGCGCCAGCGAGGCAGGGCGAATGGATGCAAGCGAAGCGGCGCGTGCGATCCTTGCCGCTACATTTGCCGGCCGACGGCTCGTCATTCCGGGGGCCGCGCCAAGGCTCTTTGCGCTGGCGGGCCGGCTTGCGCCGAAATTCGTCAGCGGCCGCATGCGCCGGCTGATATTCGAGAAGCTGGGCGGCAACGTCTGGTGACGCGACCCGTCAAACCGGTAGATTTAAATCGGCATTTAAATCATTGTTTACTTGCGTGGATGACAAGATTTTCCTATCCACCATTGACCGCCGGCAACGGCCAGACAGGCATGGAACGGAAAAAGCATTGAGCAAGACGGGACGCGTATTATCGGCCGCCGCCGCCATGTTTCTTTTGGGGCACTTTGCAGTTGCCCATGCGGATGAAACCGCCAATCCCTCCCGCTTCGGCCCGCTAGGCGGCGACTGGTCATTGACTGTTGGTGTCTCGACATTCGCCGAACCCGAATTTGAGGGATCGTCAAATTACCATTTCGCCGTTTCGCCGCTGATCTCTTTTTCCAGGCAGGGCACCGCAACGCGGTTTTCCTCGCGCAACGACAATATTTCGCTCGGCTTTGTCGACACCGGCAATTTTCGCGCCGGCCTCACCGGCAAATTGCTTTTCGGCCGCGATTCCAGTGATTACCGGGATCTGCGCGGCCTTCATGATGTCGATTTCGGCGGCGAACTCGGTCTTTTCGCCGAATATTATCCGCTCGACTGGCTGCGTGTGCGCGGCGAGGTCCGGCGCGGCATCGTTACCCATGACGGCATTGTCGGGGACCTGGCGGTTGACGGCTTCACCAATCTGACGCCGGCCTTGCAGCTTTCCGGCGGCCCGCGGCTGTCCGTGGCTTCGGCGGACTATTTCCGCACCTATTACGGTGTGAATGCAGCCGAATCCGTGGCCTCGGGCCTGGGCGAGTACCATCCGGGCGGCGGCTTCAAGTCGGTCGGATTCGGCGGCGCGCTCACCTGGAAGACGACGGACAAGGTTACGACGAGCCTCTTCGGCGAATATACCCGTCTCCTTGGGCCCGCCGCTGATTCCAGCATCGTCAAGGAACGCGGCTCCCCCGACCAGTTCCTCGTCGGCGTTTCGGCGACCTACCGGTTCGATTTCACGCTTCGTTGAAATCCCTTTATTCGAGCGGCTTGCTCGTCTACATACGCGTCATGAATTTTAGCGCGCGTCCGGTTTGTATACGAATTACGTGCCCGGTGTTCGCGGCGGCCTGAGGCTGCCGGAAACGCCGGGAGTTTGTCGCGCGCCCCTCGCGCTTTTCCAAAATCATGATAGGTCAACGCCCGAGGCTTAAGGCCGCCGGGCAACGCATATGGCGAAAGCAATGAACGACACCTCCGAAAAGATCGATTATTCGAAGACACTTTATCTGCCGAAGACGGATTTCCCGATGCGCGCCGGCCTGCCCGAGAAGGAGCCGCTCTTGGTGGCCCGATGGCAGCAAATGGATCTTTATCGCCGGCTGCGCGAAAACGCTGCCGGCCGCGAGAAATACGTGCTGCATGACGGCCCGCCCTACGCCAATGGCAATATCCATATCGGCCATGCCCTCAACAAGATCCTCAAGGACGTCATCACGCGCTCGTTCCAGATGCGCGGCTACGATTCCAACTACGTGCCCGGCTGGGACTGTCACGGCCTGCCGATCGAATGGAAGATCGAAGAGCAGTATCGCGCCAAGGGCAAGAACAAGGACGAGGTGCCGGTCAACGAGTTCCGCCGGGAATGCCGCGAATTCGCGCAGCACTGGATCGACGTGCAGACCGGCGAGTTCAAGCGTCTCGGGGTCATCGGCGATTTCGACAACCCGTACCTGACGATGAATTTCCACGCCGAGGCGCGCATCGCCGGCGAACTGATGAAGTTCGCCATGTCCGACCAACTCTATCGCGGTTCCAAGCCGGTAATGTGGAGCGTAGTCGAGCGCACCGCACTGGCCGAGGCCGAAGTCGAATATCAGGACTACGAGAGCGACACGATCTGGGTGAAGTTTCCGATTCAATTCATGTTGCGCGACGGCGCGCAGATGAAGCCCGAACTTTTAGATGCTTGTGTCGTCATCTGGACGACCACCCCTTGGACCATCCCCGGCAACCGGGCCGTCAATTATTCGCCGCGCATCAGCTATGGGCTCTACGAGATCACGGCGGCCGAAAACGATTTTGGCCCGCAACCGGGCGAGAAGCTGATCTTCGCCGACGCGTTGGCCGAGGAGTCATCGGCCCGGGCAAAGGTGACCATGAATCTGCTTCGCAGCGTTTCCGCGCAAGAGCTTGGAAGCCTTACGCTATCCCATCCACTTAAAGGATTGGGTGGAGGGTATGATTTCCCCGTACCGATGCTCCCGGGCGAACACGTCACCGACGATGCCGGCACCGGCTTTGTCCACACCGCGCCCGGCCATGGCCGCGAGGACTTCGACGCCTGGATGGATGCGGCGCCGGACTTGCGCGCAGCGCGGCATCGATACCGCGATCCCCTTCACCGTCGACGATGCCGGCTATCTGACCAAGGACGCGCCGGGCTTCGGCCCCGATCGCGAAGGCGGCGCAGCGCGCGTCATCGACGACAACGGCAAGAAGGGCGATGCCAACCAGGCGGTCATCGACGCGCTGATCGAGCGCAACATGCTGTTTGCACGCGGCCGGCTGAAGCATTCCTATCCGCATTCCTGGCGTTCCAAGAAGCCGGTCATCTTCCGCAACACGCCGCAATGGTTCGTCCATATGGACAAGGAACTGGATGGGTATGGCCTTACGGCCGAAGGCCGAGCGTCCGACCGGACGCCGGGCGACGTTACGCCCGCCCCCGCGGAGGCGTCCGCGCAGCGGACTGCCGTGAGCGCGACACTGATACCCTGCGCACCCGCGCCCTTGCCGCCATCGACGCCACGCGCTTCGTGCCGGCCGCCGGCCAGACCCGCCTGCGCGCCATGATCGAGGAGCGGCCGGACTGGGTGCTTTCCCGCCAAAGCGCCTGGGGCGTGCCGATCGCCGTCTTCGCCGATGACGACGGCAACGTCCTGAAGGACGAGGCCGTCAACGCCCGCATCCTCGAAGCCTTCGAGGCCGAAGGCGCCGACGCCTGGTTCGCCGAAGGCGCGCGCGAGCGCTTCCTGGGCAGCCGCGCCGACGAGCCGTGGACGCATGGTGAGCGACATCCTCGACGTCTGGTTCGATTCGGGTTCGACCCACACCTTCACGCTGGAGGATCGGCCCGACCTGAAATGGCCGGCCGACGTCTATCTCGAAGGCTCCGACCAGCATCGCGGCTGGTTCCATTCCTCGCTGCTCGAAAGCTGCGGCACGCGCGGCCGCGCGCCCTACGACGCCGTCATCACCCATGGCTTCACCATGGACGAGGACGGCCGCAAGATGTCGAAGTCGCTCGGCAACACGGTCGTGCCGCAGGACGTCATGAAGCAGTCCGGCGCCGACATCCTGCGCCTGTGGGTTATGACCACCGACTATTGGGAAGACCAGCGGCTCGGCAAGAACGTGCTGCAGACCAATATCGACGCCTATCGCAAGCTTCGCAACACCATGCGCTGGATGCTGGGCACGCTCGCCCATGACGAGGGCGAAGACGTCGCCGCTCGACGAGATGCCGGAACTGGAGCGGCTGATGCTCAACCGGCTGGCCGAACTCGACGAGGTGGTGCGCAAGGGCTATGACGCCTTCGACTTCAAGCGTGTCACCCGCGCGCTGCTCGACTTCATGTCGCTGGAGCTTTCGGCCTTCTATTTCGACATCCGCAAGGATGCGCTCTATTGCGACGCGCCGTCCAGCATCAAGCGCAAGGCGTCGGTGCAGGTCGTGCGCCATCTTTTCGACTGTCTGGTGAAATGGCTGGCGCCGATGCTTCCCTTCACCACGGAAGAGGCGTTTCTCGATCGCTATCCAGAGGCGAAATCGGTGCATCTGGAGCAGTTTCCCTCGGATTCCGGCGGACTGGCGGGACGAGGCGCTGGCGGCCAAATGGCGCAAGATCGCGGCAGGTTCGACGCGTCGTTACGGGAGCGCTGGAGATCGAGCGGGCGAAGAAGACGATCGGATCGTCGCTTGAGGCGGCGCCGGTGCTGCATATCGCGGACCCGGATTTGCTTGCCGCGATCAAGGGGCTGGATATGGCGGAAATCTGCATCACCAGCGTGATTTCCATCACGGCGGAACCAGCCCCGGCCGACGCCTTCACGCTTGAGGATGTGCCCGGCGTCGCGGTGGAATTCCGCAAGGCGGAGGATCTGGGGCTGCACAAATGCGCCCGTTCGTGGCGCTACACCGACGATGTCGGTTCAGATCCGGAGTTTCCGGACGTTTCCGCGCGGGACGCCGCGGCCTTGCATGAACTGAAAGCGCTGGGCAGATTGTGACATTTCGGCATCGTTTGCGCCGGAACCGGCCGGACGGCGTTGGCAGCCGTCCCGGTGAAAGCTCCAACGTTGCTCCGCGCGCTTGGTTGGGTTACAACGCGGTCGAAGCGGCTCGGCGTCAATCAAATCGTTGGAGCGTCCTTTATCTGGGTTGGACGCACAGCGCTTTGGGTGCCATGTTGTCGCCGGATTTACCGTTCAAATGGCGGGCGCTTGAGGTTGGTCCGGTGACGGATGAGAGGCAGAAGAGCTTGAAACGTTTTGTCAGGTCGTATGGGATTTCTTCAAGGCTGATAGCGGCCGCGCCGCTGGTGCTTTCGCCGCTGTTGCTGGCCGGATGCATGGGCGCGCCGACTTACGGTACCGGCACACCCGCCGACGCGCAGCTTCTGAGCGACGTGACCGGTATTGTATCGCTGGGGCCGAAGGAGAAGCCCCACATCGATTACAAGCCCAGGCCCGCTCTGGTGAAGCCGGCCAAGGACGAGGTTGCGGTATTGCCACCGCCGCAGGACGACATCGCGACGTCTTCCAACCCGCAATGGCCCGAAGCGCCGGAAGCAAAGCGGGCGAGACTGCGGGCGGAAGCGACGGCCAATCAGGACAACTCCTCCTTTGAGCCGGAGATATCGTCGGCGACCTCGTCCGCGCCGCAGCGGTCCGTTTTGCACACCAGAGGCACCGATGTCGCGCTCGCGGGCGGCGGACCCGATGCCGTGGGCAACCAGAGCGCCGAGTTCAAGCGCCGCCAGGCGCAAAAAAACCAGGGAAACCCGACCGAGCGCCGTTATCTGAGCGAGCCGCCTCTCGCCTACCGCCAGCCAGCGTCCACTGCCGCGTCCGGGGAACTCGGCGAGGACGAGTGGAAGAAAGAAAAGGACAACAAGAAAGCCGCTCTGAAGAACGCCAAGAAAAAGGGCTTTCAGATGAGTGATCTCTGGCCCTTCTGACGGTTTGCAGCCGAGGCCGGGTCGCCGCGACGTTCAGGCCCTTTTTTCGCGAAAAAACGCTTTCAACAAGTCCGCCGATTCGCGTTCGCCGAAGCCCGAATAGATTTCAGGGGCGTGATGGCACGTCGGCAGGGTAAAAAAGCGCCCGCCGCTAAGCACCGCGCCGCCTTTTTCGTCGACGGCGCCGAAATAGAGACGCCGAAGCCGCGCGAAGGAAATGGCCCCGGCGCACATCGCGCATGGCTCAAGCGTCACATAGAGATCGGCTTCGGTGAGGCGCTCGCTGGAAAGCGTCGCGCAGGCCTCCCGGATGGCAAGCATTTCAGCGTGGGCGGTCGGATCGGCATATTCGCGTGTCCGGTTGCCGGCGCGGGCGATGATCTCACGGTTGCTCACGATGACCGCGCCGACGGGAACCTCGCCACGATCAGCGGCCGCTTGCGCCTCTTGTAACGCAGCATCCATGAAGGCCGCCTGTTTCAAGCGATTTTTCTCCCTGATTTCTCTCGCAAGGCTTCGACCGACCTGATAGTTACGCGACCCGAAAGGCAAATGCCAAATGGATGATGACAAAAAGAGATTCCAGGGACGCGGCAAGCGGCCTTCCCCTGGCTCCGGACCCTCGGATCGCCCTCGGCCGGGCAGCGAAAAGAGACCGCGTGATCGCTCCGATGCTACCTCGTCGTATCGCCGGGAAGACCGCGCTGGCGGCAAGCCCGGCAATGGTCCCAGGGATCGGCAGCCGGCGAACCGGTCGGAGGCCGAGCCGGCGGTCGCGTCGGATGAGCGCATCGCCAAACGTCTGGCGCGCGCCGGCATCTCCTCGCGCCGCGACGCCGAGGAACTGGTTGTCGCCGGCCGGGTGCGCGTCAACGGAACCGTACTCACCTCGCCGGCCTTCAATGTCGGACCGCAGGACAAGATCGAAATCGATGGCACGGCCATCCCCGACATCGAACGCACGCGGCTTTTTCTGTTCCACAAGCCCGCAGGGGTGGTCACCACCAATCGCGACCCCCAGGGCCGCAAGACCATCTTCGATGTCCTGCCCGCCGGTCTGCCGCGGCTGATGACAATCGGCCGGCTCGACATCACCACGGAAGGCTTGTTGCTGCTGACCAATGATGGCGGGTTGGCGCGGGTTCTTGAACTGCCGGCCACGGGATGGCTGAGGCGCTATCGCGTCCGTGTCCACGGCAAGGTCGAGGAAGCCGCGCTGGCGGGATTGCGCGACGGCATAGCGGTTGATGGCGTCTTCTACGGCGCCGTGGAAGCCGCGCTGGACCGCGAGCAGGGCTCGAACGCCTGGCTGACGATCGGATTGCGAGAGGGCAAGAATCGCGAAGTGAAGAAGATACTGGGCGCCCTCGGCCTGGAGGTCACGCGCCTGATCCGCCTTTCCTTCGGGCCCTTCCAGCTGGGCGAGCTTGGCGAGGGCGAGGTGCTCGAATTGAAGGGACGGCTCTTGCGCGACCAGCTTGGCGAGCGGCTGATCGCCGAGTCCGGCGCCAATTTCGAAGCGCCCGTCGCGAAGGAATTTTCAAACCGGCCGGTTCACGCCCGTGACGATGCCGCGCGCGCATCGCCGCCAAGACCGACGCGCGCCGCTTCGCCGCATGTCGAGGAGGGCGGCCTCGTTCGCAACCGCAAGCGCGACCGCGAACGAAAGCGCGAGGACGCACTGGGCCGTTTGCAGACGGCGAGGCCTGCCGGGTTCGACAAGAAGCGCGGCAAGGAGGAGCGGCCATACGAGCCGGCGCGTTCACGCAAATCGAATGTCTGGATGGCGCCGGGCGCGCGTCCGGCGGGAAAGAAAGAATCGGCGCCGTCTGGCAACCGGAGCGCGGCGGACAAGCCGGCCGTTTCCAGAAGCGAGTGGAAGTCCAGGCCTGGTAACGACGCCGGGCCATCCGCCAGGGAGAGTTCCCGCCGCTTCGAAGGTAAGGCCGAACGATCCGCGCCAACTTTTGGCAAGGGCCGTGAGAAAAGCCCGGCCGATACCCGCCCGCCGCGCCCGCGCGATGCAAATCGGCCAAGCGGCCCACGCAAGCCGCCCAAGGGACGCTAGATGCGCGTTGTCGGCGGCGAATTCCGTGGCAGGCCGCTCGCCGCGCCGCGCTCCAGCGCCATCCGCCCGACCACCGACCGGACGCGCGAAGCCCTTTTCAACGTGCTGGCGCACCGGTTTTCCGACAGGGTCGATGGCGTGCGGGTGCTCGATCTCTTCGCCGGTACAGGCGCGCTCGGTATCGAGGCCCTGTCGCGCGGGGCGTCCTTTTGTCTCTTTATAGAAGATGCGGCGGAGGCCCGGGGGCTGATCCGCGAAAATGTCGAGTCGTTCGGCCTTCAGGGGCGGACGAAGATATTTCGGCGCGATGCGAGCAATCTCGGCGAGGCCGGACCCATGCAGCCCTTTTCGTTGCTGTTGGCGGATCCGCCTTACGGCAAGGATTTGGGCGGCGCCGCGTTGCAATCCGCCTTGGCGGGCGGCTGGTTGGCTCCGGGCGCGCTCTGCGTGGTCGAAGAGGCTAGCGGCGCGCCATTCACCCACGGGCCGGGGTTTGTGATCGCCGACGAGCGGGAATACGGCGACACGGTGATCCGTTTTCTCAAAGTCATCGCGACTTGAAGAAAGCGCGCCGCCCAAGATGACGGATAATTCACTTTCGGCGGGTCGACGCCACCGATAGGTTGCCCGCACGATTACCAGGGAAAGACTTGATGCCCGACAAGAAGATGGAAACCGCCTTGCGTCCTCACCGCCCTTTCGCGTCGGCGGCGGTTGGTATCGCCTTTCTGGCGGCCTCCCTGCCGGCCGCCTTCGCCGGGCCGGACAATTCGCAGATCTCTGATTTCAAGCTGGCCAACGGTCTCGAAGTGGTCGTCATTCCCGATCACCGCGCCCCCGTTGTCACCCATATGATCTGGTACAAGGCGGGCAGCGCCGACGAGGCCCCCGGCAAATCAGGCATCGCCCATTTCTTCGAACACCTGATGTTCAAGGGCACGAAGAACCATCCGCCCGGCGAGTTCGCGCAAAAAGTCGCTGAAATTGGCGGTCAGGAAAACGCCTTTACCTCCTACGACTATACCGCCTTCTACGAGCAGGTGACCCCCGAGGCCCTCCAGACCATGATGAGCTACGAGGCCGACCGGATGCGAAATCTGGTGCTGACCGACGCGGTCGATCGGCCCGGAACGCAACGTCATCCTGGAGGAGCGCCGCATGCGGGTCGACAACGATCCCGCGCGCGCTGCTCGACGAAGAAGTCGGCGCCACGCTGTTCCAGAACAGCCCGTATCGCTTCCCGGTCATCGGCTGGCGGCACGAGATCGAGAAGCTCAACCGTGCCGATGCGACCGCCTTCTACGATCACTTCTATGAGCCTAACAACGCGGTCGTCGTTGTGGCGGGCGACGTCGACGCGGAAACCGTGAAGAAGGAAGCCGAGGCGACCTACGGCAAGGTTCCGCGCGGGCCGGAATTGCCGCCGCGCGTGCGGCCGAGCGAGCCCGTGCAGAATACGCGTCGCACCGTCACCCTGAACGACCCGCGGATTACCGTTCCAAGCTTCAAGAAGAACTGGGTCGTGCCGTCTTATGAAAGCGCCGAAGCCGGGCGTGGCCGAATTGCTTGACCTGCTGGCGGAAATCCTCGGAGGCGGCGTTCGCAGCCGGCTTTACCAGGATCTGATCGTCAAGCAGGGCATCGCCGCTGCTGCCGGCGCCTACTACCAGGGCACCTCGCTCGATCCCTCCCGGTTCACCGTTTACGGCTCGCCACTCGGCGGCGCGAAACTGGCCGATGTGGAAAAGGCGACGGACGCAGAGATCGCCAGGATCCTCAAGGACGGGGTGTCCAACGAAGAACTTGAGAAGGCCAAGAAGCGGTTCCTCCGCAGCCTGATCTTCGCCCGCGACGACCAGTCCGGCATGGCGCGTCTCTACGGTTCCACCCTGGCCACCGGCGGCACCGTCCAGGACATCAAGGCCTGGCCTGACCGTATCAAGGCGATAACCGCCGATCAGATCCAGGCCGCGGCGAAATATCTCGATCCGGAGCGCTCGGTGACCGGCTACCTGCTGCCCCCGGCGAAGGCCGCGAATTGATGGAAGCGCGCATCATGAACCACCCCGTTACACGAGCAGTCCTTGTCGCGCGTGTCGCCGCCTTATCGATCATCCTGTGCGGATTGATGGCTCTGGCCGCACCGGCAAATGCCGCCGTCGCGATCCAGAACGTCACCTCATCGAAGGGCGTGAATGCCTGGCTTGTGGAGGACTATTCGGTTCCCATCATCACCATCCGCTTCTCCTTCGAAGGGGGCTCGACGCAGGATCCGGTCGGCAAGGAAGGCCTCGCCAATCTGATGACCGGGCTTTTCGACGAGGGCGCCGGCGATCTCGACAGCGAGGCCTTCCAGGAGAAACTGGATGACGCCGGCGCGGAAATGAGCTTCGACGCCGATCGTGACCGGGTCTACGGTTCGATGCGCATGCTGGCGTCGGAAAAGGATGCGGCGTTCGATCTTTTGCGGCTTGCGGTGGACAAACCCCGATTCGACCAGAATCCGATCGACCGCATCCGCGCGCAGATCGTCTCGGGTATCCTTGCTTCCGAGCATGACCCCGACACGGAAGCAGCGCATGCCATGGCGAAGGCGCTTTACGGCGACCATCCCTATTCCCGCCGCGAGCAGGGCACCCGCGAAAGTCTTGCGTCGATCGGGTCCGACGATCTGAAGGCCTTTCATGATCGGCTTTTCGCACGCGACAATCTGAAGATCGCCGTGGTTGGCGCCATCGACGCGGACACGCTGAAGAAGGTGCTGGACCAGGTGTTCGGCTCACTTCCACCGAAGGCCGACATCAAGCCGGTGGCCGATATCCAGCCGAAGCTCGGCCAGAAAGTGCAAATCACCTATGACCTGCCGCAGACGACCCTGCAACTGGTCTATCCGGGCATAAAGCGCAGCGCGCCAGATTTCTTCGCCGCCTATCTCATGAACCAGATACTCGGCGGCGGAACGTTCTCTTCCCGATTGTTCAAGCAGGTGCGCGAAAAGCGCGGCCTTGCCTATGGCGCAACCTCCGGACTGATCGACCGGGAACATTCGACCGGTCTCGTCGTCCAGACAGCCACCCGGTTCGACCGCGCGCCCGAGACGCTCCACGTTGTCCGCGACGTCATAAGGAGCATGGTCGATGGTGGACCGACAGCGCAAGAACTGGCCGAAGCCAAGAAATATGTGATTGGGGCTTTCGCCATCAGCAATCTGGATTCGTCCAGCGCCATTGCCCGGACGCTGGTCGATCTGCAGACAGAACATCTCGGCATCGACTACATCCAGACGCGCGAGGCCAAGATCAATTCCGTCACGCTCGACGAGGTCAAGGCGGCTGCGAAGAAGCTTCTCGGTGTCGATCCAGCAATTCTCATTGTCGGCCGCAAGTTCGACGATGGCGCCAGGCAATAGGCGCTATTGCAGCGTAGAAGCCTTGCCGCTGGAGAATGGCGATTGCGAGGCGGGCGGCGGATCTGGATAGATCGCCTCGGCATGCGGTGGTTCGAGCGCCAGCTTTCGCACCACGCGAAAGCCGACCACGATCGCCGCGACACCGAATATCACCGCGCCGAGGCCCCATCCCGCGATGACGCCCTTGGCACCGTAGAAATGCGCGCCGGCCCAGACGAACGGAATGACCCCGAGCGTCGAACGGCCCCAGTTGAAGAAGGTCGCATACCCCGCGAAGCCGAGATTGTTGAAGGCCGCGTTGGCGACGAAAAGCGCGCCGTTGAACAGGAAGCTTGCGGCGGCGAACAGGCAGAAGAACGTGATCAGGCCGCGGGCCTCGGCATGCGCCCCGAAGATCGTGGCGATGCCGCTATGGAAGATGGCGAGCAGCGCCCATACGGAGATCACATAGACCAGCATGAAAATCAGGCTGTCGCGCAGGATAAGCTGCAGCCGGTCGTAGCAGCGGGCACCGTAATTCTGGCCGATGATGGGGCCGACCGCACCGGCAAGCGCGAATATGGCGCCGAAGGCGACGGGAATGACGCGCCCGATAATCGCCCACCCGGCCACCGCGTCGTCTCCGAAGCGGGCGATCTGGCTGGTCACATAGGCGTTGCCGACGGGCGTGGCGATCTGGGTCAGGACCGCCGGCGTCGCTATTGCGAGGAATGGCGGCAGAGCGGCCATGAGACGCGCCCGGTTCGGCAGGCGGATGAGGCCGTGCACCACATAAGCGCCATGCAGGCCCACGACCAGCATGACGGTGCGGGACAGCACGGTCGATATCGCCGCCCCTTCAAGCCCCATGCCGAATCCGAAAATGAGCAGCGGGTCGAGGATGGCGGTGGCAATTCCGCTCGAAAGGGTGACGAACATGGCGCGGCGCGCATCGCCGACGCCACGCAATATTCCCGTCGTTCCCATGCCCAGCGCCACGATCGGGCTTGACGGGAAGACGATCTGAAGGAATTCGGTCGCCAGTTCGAGCGTCTGCCCGCGCGCGCCCAGCAGCGCCGTCAGTGAATGCAGGAAGGGCCACATACAAAGAACGATCAGGATTTGCACGCCGCCCATGATGACCAGGGAAGCGCCGCCCATGCGCGCCGCGTCCTCATGGTCGCCCCTGCCGATGGCGCGCGACACCAGCGCCCCCGCCGCGATGGTCAGGCCGATGGAAATGGAAACGGTGAAGAAGAGAACGGTGCTTGCGAAACCGACCGCCGCCGCCAGTTCCTGAACGCCAAGCAGCGAGATGTAGAAGAGATTGAGCGCGTCGACGATGAAAATCGCGATCAGCCCGACCGAACCGGTCGCCGTCATGACGATGACATGGCGCATGGTCGAACCGGTGATGAACTTGGCGCGATGAACGGGTGGCCTGGCCGGTGTTTTCATCCCCGGACAGCCCTCATGCGGTTCTTCTTATCGCCAGCCTGCTGCACGGGCGGGTCGAGGCGCCATTTCTCGGGCGGCCTCAAAGCGCGTCCGCCGTCTGCTCGTCCTCGTCCTCGGCGGGCGGCGCATCGTCGTTGGCGCTGTCGAGACGCCTGGACTCGCGTGTCGGCTTGACCAGGGGTTCCGGCGTGACGGGCTTGAGCCGCATCTTTTCGAAGCCGGCCGACAGGCCTTCGACAGCCTGGATCGCGAGGCGTTCCTCGTCGCGTTTGCGCACGTCCTGGGATATTTCGTAGGCGCGCTCCTCGTCCGTTCCCAAAGCTTCCAGCGCCTTGCGTCCGAACATCAGCCCGGATTCGAAGGTCTCGCGCAGTTCGTAGTCGACGCCGCGCGCGCGCAATTCCAGCGTATGGGTCCGATCGTAGGAGCGGACATAGAGTTGGGTTTCCGGGAACTCGGCCTGGATCAGTTCGACGATATGATCGGTCGTTTCGCGGTCGTGCGTGCACACCGCCACGATCCTGGCGCGGCGTATTCCAGCGGCCTCCAGCACTTCCTTTCGCTTGCCGTCGCCGAAATAGATGCGGAAGCCGAATTTCTCCACCGACCGGACGCGGTTGGCGGAGTGATCGATGATGGTGACGTTCGATCCGCCCGAGAGCAGCATTTGCGAGGCGATCTGGCCGAACCGGGAAAAGCCGATCATCAGGACGTCGGCGCTGTGGTCGATCCCTGCGAAATCCTCGTCGATCTGCTCATCTTCTTCTGGTGGATTGAGGAAGCGCTTGCCGAGCAGGACGGAGAGTGGCGTCAGGGCCATGGAAATGGTGACGATCGCGATCAACAGCGAAGCCGTCGAGCCCGAGAACACGGAAGCGGACGCCGCCGCTGAAAACAGCACGAAACCGAATTCGCCGCCCTGGGGCAGCAGGAAGGCCGTGCGGATCGCATTGTCGTGTTCACAGCCGAAAAGGCGGGTGAGAACGTAGATCAGGGCGGCCTTGACCACCATCAGGACAGGCACCGCGATCAGGACCAGCAGCCAGTTTTCGAAGACGACAGCCAAATTAAGCGACAGGCCGACGGCCATGAAGAACAGGCCGAGCAGGATGCCGCGAAAAGGCTCGATATCGGCTTCCAGTTCGTGCCGATAAGAAGATTCCGCCAAAAGCACGCCGGCGATGAAGGCGCCCATCGCCATGGAGAGGCCGGCAAATTGCATGATCGCCGCCGATCCGAGCACGATGAGCAGCGCCGCGGCGATCATGGCTTCCTTGGCGCCGGTATTGGCGATCACCCGGAAAAGCGGGCTGAGCAGGTAGCGGCCGACGACGACAAGCGCCACGACGGCTCCGATCGATACGCCGAATTGCAGCAGCGTCATCCGGCTCGCGCCTTCGCCCCCCGGCGACAGCAGAGGGATCAGCGCCAGCAGCGGCACGATCGCCAGATCCTGGAAGAGCAACACCGCGAAAGAAGTCTGTCCATAGCGGCGGTTGGTGCCGCCCTCGTCCTCGAGAATTTGCAAGGCGAAGGCCGTGGATGAGAGAGACAGCCCGAAGCCGATGATGATCGCCGCGCCGAAGGAAACGCCGGGAAGCAGCATCGCCAACCCCGCCAGCACCGCCCCGGTCGTCAGCACCTGCATGAGGCCCAGCCCGAAAATGTCGCGACGCAACGCCCACAGCCGGGTCGGCTTCAGTTCCAGCCCGATGATGAAGAGAAGGAAGACAACGCCGAGTTCCGCGACGCTAAGGATTTCCTCGCCGCCGGTGATGAGCCGCGCCACCGGCCCGATGACGACGCCGGCCGCGAGGTAGCCGAGTACGGTGCCCAGCCCGATGCGCTTGAACAGCGGCGCCGAAATGACCGCGCCGCCCAGCAACAGCAGCGCTTCCGTGTATAGAGACGGGCCTGCGGCTATCAAGTGGATCCCCTCTTCGAAAGACGGCGGCGAAGCCGCGTGCCTACGCCGCGCCCATTGCACATGCAAGCCCGGGACAATAGATGGGATGTCGAAGCCCTCTGGCCAATACTCGAACTGCCGGGCGCAATAATCCCGACGAGGATGACATAAGCATGACCGATTCTCCCGATGCCGCGAAGCTTGCCGACCAGGTGGCCGCCCTCGTGGAAGCCGCCAAAAAGGCCGGCGCTGACGCCGCCGATGCCGTGGCGGTTCGTTCGCGGGCGCGCGGCGTTTCGGTGCGGCTGGGCAAGGTCGAGAGCACCGAGGCATCCGAAAGCGACGACGTCTCGCTTCGTGTCTTCATCGGACAGCGCGTCGCCAGCGTTTCCGCGACGGCGGCGTCCGATCCGAAGATGCTGGCGGAACGCGCCGTCGCCATGGCCCGGGTGTCGCCGGAGGATCCGTACCAGGGCCTCGCCGATCCCTCCCTTCTGGCAAAGACGAATGCCGCCCTCGATCTGTATGACGGCACGGAAATCCCGACCGACCGGCTGCGCGATGACGCGCTTGCGGCGGAAGAGGCGGCGCTCGCGGTCAACGGCGTCACCAATTCGGGCGGTGGCGGCGCCAGCGCCGGGCTCGGCGGAATGGTTCTCGCCACCTCGGACGGCTTCCTTGGCGATTACGTAGCGTCGCGATTTTCGCGCTCCGTCAGCGTCATCGCGGGAGAGGGAACCGGCATGGAGCGCGATTACGATTTCTCCTCGCGCCAGCATTTCTCCGATCTCGAGGCACCGCTGGAAATCGGTAAGCGGGCCGGCGAACGCGCGGTGCGGCGCATCGGCTCCCGAAAAGCCAGGACCGGCCCGGTGACGGTGATCTACGATCCGCGCGTCGCGCGCGGCATAGCGGGGCACTTGGCGGGCGCCATCAATGGCGCATCGGTAGCGCGCAAGACATCGTTCCTGCGCGACCGGATGGGCAAGCAGGTGGCGTCGGCCGCCATCACCGCTACCGACGATCCGTTGAAAAAGCGTGGCGCGGGGTCGCGGCCCTTCGACGGAGAGGGCATCGCGGGCGAGCGATTGTCCATGATCGAAGACGGCGTGCTCAAGCACTGGTTTTTGTCGACATCGGCTGCCCGCGAACTGGGCCTCGTCACGAATGGACGGGGTGCGCGCTCGGGCACCGCGGTGTCGCCATCCTCGACGAATTTCGCCATCGAACCGGGCGACCAGAGCGCCGAAGACCTCATCGCATCGCTGAAGAGCGGCTTTTACGTCACCGAAGTGTTCGGCCAGGGCGTCGATATGCTGACCGGCGAATACAGCCGCGGCGCCTCCGGCTTCTGGGTCGAGAACGGCGAACTCGCTTATCCCGTTTCGGAGGTCACGATCGCATCGAATCTGAAGGACATGTTTCTGCGCATGGTGCCCGGCAACGATATCGACCGCAATTTCGGCACCGCCGCGCCGACGCTTCTCATTGAAGGAATGACCCTTGCCGGCAATTGACGTGGTGGCCAACGATCTGAATGTCGATCTCGGTCTGATCCGCGACGCCGCCCGTGAGGCGGGCGAACTCGCCATGCGCTATTTCCGTCGCGACCCGCAGGTGTGGATGAAAGCCGGAAACTCCCCGGTGACGGAAGGCGACCTGGCCGTGGACCGCCTCTTGAAGGAACGGCTTTTGGGCGCGCGGCCCGATTATGGCTGGCTGTCGGAGGAGACGGCGGATAGCACCGATCGCCTCGCTTCCCATTGCACTTTTGTCGTCGATCCGATCGATGGTACGCGCGGCTTCATCGCGGGTTCGGAGAAATGGTGCGTCAGTATCGCCATTGTCGAGGCGGGTCGCTCCCTCGCCGGCGTTCTCGATTGCCCCGCCAAGGGTGAAGTGTTTCTGGCGGGCAGGGGATTGGGCGCGACGTGCAACAATATGCCGATCAAGGTCCGGGAAGCAGCGGACGAATTTCGCGTCGGTGGGCCGAAGGTGATGATCGATGCCGTACCGGAGGAATTGCGCGGCCGGTTCAAAGGCGTTTCCTACGTTCCCTCGCTCGCCTATCGCTTGGCGATGGTGGCGCGCGGCGACATCGACGCGACCTTCGTCAAGGCGAATTCGCACGATTGGGACCTCGCGGCGGCCGACCTCATTCTTGCCGAGTCCGGCGGCGCGGTTCTCAATCGCCACGGGGTTGCCCCCGTCTATGCCACAAGCGAGACGCGGCACGGGGTTCTGGTCGCTGGCAGTGGAGGATTGCTCGAAAAAATTGCACAATCGATCCGCGACGTGGAAAACTGATGGTTATCCCGATCCTATTGCGCGATTATTCTGCCAAGCACCGATTCTCCGAACGCGATAACAAGAATAATGACCAGCCCGGCTGACAAGAAACAACTTTTGCATCTGGTATTCGGCGGCGAGCTCAAAGCGCTCGGCTCCACCGAATTCAGAGACCTTGATGCACTCGATATCGTGGGTATCTTCCCCGACTATGCGTCGGCGCAAGCGGCATGGCGGGCAAAGGCGCAGGCCACGGTCGATGACGCGCAGACCCGCTATTTTATCGTCCATTTGCATCGGCTCCTCGACCCGGACTCGAAATCGCCGGACCAGACCTGAGTCATGCGGCAGGAGCGGATAGGGCAGGGATCCAGGCCCGTTCGGGTGCGCAGACAATCCGGACCGGCGCGTCGGCTGTGGCGCAGGATACGCAAGCCGCTTGCCAATTCCGCTATTACGATGCCTCTTCTCGCGTCGATCCTGACGCGCGGCTTTCAACTCGTCTACAAGACGAACCGGCTCGCCAAGGGGAGTGACGACACGGCGGAAAAGCTGACGGAGAACATGCCCGCCATCGCCGCGCTCTGGCATGGCCAGCATCTGCTTGCCGCTTTTGACCGACCCGCCCACATACCCATTGTGGCGATGCTCTCGCGTAGCGCCGATGCCGAGCTCAACGCGCTTGTCGTGGAGCGGATGGGATTCGAGACGGTCCGCGGCTCGGGCGGACGTGCCAATCGGAGAACCTCCGACAAGGGTGGCGCGCGCGCCCTCATCGCCCTCAAAAGGACGCTCGATGCCGGCAAGACGGTGGTCATGATCGCAGATATACCGCATGGCACGCCGCGCCAGGCCGGCATGGGCGTTATAACGCTCGCTCGCATTTCCGGCCGTCCCATCCTGCCGGTGGCCTACGCCACGAGCCGCCGCAAGGTGCTCGAGCGGACCTGGGACAAGACGACGATCAACCTGCCCTTCGGCCGCCGTTCGGTGGTTTTCGGCGAACCGATCTACGTTGCGCGCGATGCCGACGAAGACGAGATGGAAGCAACGAGGCAGGCGGTGACGGCCAGCCTGAACGCGGTGACGAAGAAAGCCTACTCGCTGGTGGATGGCCGGCCATGAGCGAACGCTGGGCGCGCACCATGCTGACGGCCTACCGCTGGACGGGAGCGGCCGCCTATCCCCTGATTGGCGGCTATGTCGCCTGGCGCGCCTCGAAGGGCAAGGAGGAGCCAGCCCGCCGCCGTGAGCGTTATGGATTCGCGGCTTATCCGAAGCCTGCTGGCCCATTGGTCTGGATGCATGCGGCAAGCGTCGGCGAAACCAATGCGGTCGTCCCGGTGATCGAGCGGATCCTTGGTTTCGGCATCAATATCGTCTTGACGACCGGAACCGTTACATCGGCGAAAGTCGCCGCCGATCGCCTTGGCGACAGGGTGATCCACCAATATGTGCCGCTCGACCTGAAACCGGCCGTCAGGCGTTTTCTCGACCACTGGGCTCCGGATCTGGCCATCATCGCGGAGTTGGAAATCTGGCCGATGACCATTTTGGAACTGGGCTCGCGCCGTGTGCCGCAGGTTCTGGTCAACGGTCGTTTGTCCGACCGATCTTTCAAATCCTGGCAGAAGCGCGCGTCCATCGCCGAGGCTCTGTTCGAAAATCTGGCGCATGTCGTCGCTCAGTCGGATCTCGATGCGGAGCGCTTTCGCGCACTTGGCGCGAGGCCTGTGACGGTTTCGGGAAATCTCAAGGTCGATGCCGGGCCGCCTCCGGCCGATGAGCAGGCCCTTGCCGAACTCGAGAAACACCTTGGCCATCGGGATATATGGGCTGCGGTATCCACCCACGAAGGTGAAGAGACGTTGGCCGTTGGCGCGCATAAACTGTTGCGCACCCGCCATCCCGATCTGCTGACGATCATTGTCCCGCGTCATCCCGAACGCGGCGAAGCCCTTGCCGTGCAATTCACGGCAAGCGGCCTGAAGGTTGCCAGACGTAGCCAGGGCGATGCCATCACCGCCGATACCGACGTTCTGCTTGGCGACACGATCGGCGAGATGGGGCTTTATCTGCGGTTGACCGAAATCGCGTTCGTCGGGCGCTCTCTGGTCGGCCATGGTGGGCAGAACCCGCTGGAGCCGGCCATGCTGCATACTGCTGTCCTGGCGGGCCAAAACGTGCAGAATTTTCGCGACACATATCAGCACCTGATCGACAAGGGCGGCGCCCGGCTGGTGCGGGACCGCGAGATGCTGGCGGGCGCGGTCAATTTTCTGTTGAACAACGAGCGCGCGCGTCGCGACATGATGGCGGCGGGCATGGCAGCGGTTGACGACATGAAGGGGGCGCTGTCACGCACGATGCGTGCGCTGGAACCCTATATCCAGCCGCTCGTCGTGAAGGCACGCCTCGAAGACCGAAACGGTCGCGGGAGGTAGATTCCTTTGGCCAGCGAAGCGCCTCCCTTCTGGTGGGGGAAATCGGACTGGCGCGCCGCCATCCTGTCACCTTTTTCAGCCGTTTACGCAAAGCTTGCGCGCCGCAACATGCTCAAGGCGCGTCGCGAAAAAATGGCCGCGCCTGTCATCTGCGTCGGCAATTTCACCGTCGGTGGCGCCGGCAAGACTCCCGTTGCGATCGCGCTTGCCGTCGAGGCGCGCGATATGGGCCTGAAGCCCGGCTTTCTGTCGCGCGGCCATGGCGGCGGTATTTCAAAGCCGCATCTGGTGGACACCGCGCATGACCGCGCCAGGCATGTCGGAGACGAGCCTTTGTTGCTGGCGCGGCACGCTCCGGTGGCCGTCACCCCCAATCGCGCTGCCGGGGCGCGCCTGTTGATCGACAAGGGCTGCGACTTCCTGATCATGGACGATGGGTTCCAGAGCGCCCGCATCCATTTCGATTATGCGTTGATTGTCGTCGACGCGCGGCGCGGCGTCGGTAATGGCCATACCATGCCGGGCGGGCCTTTGCGGGCAAGGCTCATCGATCAACTGCCCTATGCCGATGCGCTCCTGACGATTGGCGAAGGCTCTGGCGCAGACCGCGTCGTGCGGATGGCCGCGCGCGCGGGCAAGCCCGTATTCGAAGCGCGCCAACGGCCGCTTGCCGGTTCCGGCATTGCCGGAAAGAATGTCCTGGCCTTCGCCGGGATCGGCGACCCGCGCAAATTTTTCGATACCGTCGAGGACGCAGGCGGCACGGTTGTGGTCAAGCGCGCCTTCGCCGACCATCATTTCTATGCGCCGGACGAATTGGCCGATTTGGCGTCAGCGGCGCGCAGGGCCGGGCTTGAGTTGGCCACGACCACGAAGGACGCGGCGCGCATCAACGACGGTTCGCCCGTCGTAGCGGAGTTCATCGAAAAATTGCATGTGGTTGAAATCGATACGGTCTTCGACCCGGAAACAGCGCCACGCCGCATTATAGAGAATACGATTCAGGCCTGGCGTGCGCGGCGGCTCGTGGCGTAGGAATCAGCTCTTGCTCAATTCCGGATGGAGTTCGAGTTCCCGTTTCAGGGAAGCGGCGGCATTGATGTAGGCCTCCTGCCGGGCGACGCTCCAGTATTTCAACTCGTCGATCGGAATGGCCTCGCCGGTTACGGCGCAGCGCACGAACGAGCCCGGACTGGCGACCTGGAAGTCGCCATCGAGGTAGCGGATGCGCGCCTCGCGCGCGCCGGGACCTTCGAAACGGTTCATCATGCTTTCTCGACCATAATGTTTTCCGCCACAAATAGCAGCGAACGTCAAGCATTCAGGCCATTATCTCCGCCCGAATAACCGCTCGATGTCGGCCAGCTTGAGCTCGATATAGGTTGGGCGGCCGTGATTGCAGGTGCCGGATCCGGGCGTCGCCTCCATTTGCCGCAGCAGCGCGTTCATCTCCTCGGCGCGAAGCCGGCGCCCGGAGCGCACGGAACCGTGACACGCCATGGTCGCGGCGATGCGATCGATCCGTTGCTTGAGCGTGTCGGCGGTGTCGCTTTCCGCGATCTCGTCGGCAAGGTCGAGCAAGAGGCGGGCGGCGTCGGTTTCGCCGAGCATCGCCGGCGTCTCCCGGACCGCGATGGCGCCCGGCCCGAAGCGCTCGATGCCGAGCCCGAAGCGCGCCAAAGTCCCGGCATGGGCGGCAAGCCGCTCCACCTCATCTTCGGGAAGGTCGACGATTTCTGGAATGAGCAGCATCTGCGACGGCATCGGCCGCGAATGAAGCGCTTCTTTCAACGCCTCATAGACCAACCGTTCATGTGCTGCGTGCTGGTCCACGATGACTAGGGAATCCTCGGTCTGGGCGACGATGTAGTTTTCATGAACCTGGGCGCGCGCCGCGCCGAGTTGCGTCGCCAGAAGCTCTGGTGGGGCGTCGGCCAGTGCGGCGCGGGAATCGGCGCTTGCAGCGGTCGCGAAGGCGGCTTGCTCGGCCTCGCCGAAGCCGGCTCCGGCGAAACTGGAATCCAGCGGGCGCTGCGGTGAGCGGCCAAGGTCGAACCCGGCGGCCGGCAGCTGACCCCGCCACGCCTGATAGGTTCTGTGGCCGTTGGCGGGACCGGCATGGCCGTAGGCCATGCCGCCAGGACGAAAAGCATTGCTCATGTCCCCGGCGCTGGTCGTGTTGGAGCGGATTCCGGCATCCGCCAACGCCTGGCGAATGCCGCCGACGATCAGGCCGCGCACGAGGCCGGGGTCGCGGAAGCGCACATCGGCCTTCGCCGGGTGCACATTGACGTCGACGAAAGCCGGGTCGAGCGACAGGAACAGTACCGTGACGGCGTGACGGTCGCGTGGCAGGACGTCGACGAAGGCGCCGCGTATGGCGCCGGCGATCAGCTTGTCGCGTACCGGCCTGCCATTGACATAGGCATATTGCTGCAGCGCGTTGCCGCGGCTGAACGAGGGAATGGAGATGCGGCCGGACAGGCCGACGCCCTCGCGCATGGCGTCGAGGCGAATGGAATTTTCCGGAAAGTCCTTGCCGACGATTTGGGCGATGCGCCGCAACAGTCCCGCATCGTCCTCTTCGGCGGCGGCGAAGTCGCCCATGGCGCGATCGGGCGATGCGTAGGTGAAGCGGACTGACGGAAAGGCAATTGCGATGCGCTTGACGATATCGCCAATGGCGCTTGTTTCCGCCCGCTCGCCCTTCATGAATTTCAGCCGGGCGGGCGTCGCGAAGAAAAGGTCGCGCACCTCCACCGTCGTGCCGCGATTGGCAGGGGCGGGGCGGACAGGGGAGATTTCCCCGCCATTGACATGAATCTCCGCGCCTTGTTTCGCCTCGGCGGTGCGTGAACGGATAACGAGCTTGCCGACCGATCCGATCGACGGCAGGGCCTCGCCACGGAAGCCGAGCGAACGGATATCGTTGATGTCTCCCGAGAGCTTCGAGGTGCAGTGGCGCGCCACGGCAAGTGGCAGTTCCGCCTCGGGAATGCCGGCGCCGTCATCGGAGACGCGGATCATCCCGAGACCGCCGCCTGAAACGACGATTTCGATGCGGCTGGCGCCAGCGTCGAGCGCGTTTTCGACCAGCTCCTTGACCACGCTTGCCGGCCGTTCGACCACCTCGCCGGCAGCGATCTGATTGATCATCGTGTCTGAAAGCTGACGGATCGGCATGAGGCCACTATAAGAGGATTCGGCCGTGCCTGCGATAGCGGCGGCGTTGCGGCGTTCAAGATAAGACAGTGCACGAGGAGGAACCATGAAATATCTGTTCGGGCTGGTTTTTTCCTGCGTTCTGCTCGTCTCCGGAATGGCATTTGCCGGGTCGCCCTCGGACGCCGTTCGCTATTTCTACCAAAACATCGGCTCGGAGACGGAGCCCGACAATCGCGACCGCTTTACCGATCAAGCCCTGGCCGCCCTCGACGCCAACCAGCGGCAAGCGAACACCGGCGAGGCAGGCTGCATCGATTTTATACTGGCCATTGACGGGCAGGATATCGACCAGAACGGAATTGCCTCCACGCTCAACTTGACCGAGACCCTGAGCGGCGACAACGCCGATGTGATCGCCGACTTTTCGGCTTTCCAGGAGCCGAGGCAGGTCGAGTGGTCGCTAAGAAACATTGGCGGCGAATGGAAGATCGCCGACATCGCGTCGCGCGCCAACAACTGGCGCTTGAGCCAATTCAAATGCGATCAGTAAGCGCGCTTTACTACGCCCCTCACCCCCTGCCGCGATAGGGCGGAACCCCGGTCTCGGGCACCCACGCGCCTTCGGGCGGCGCGCCCGTCTGCCAGAAGACATCGATCGGGATGCCGCCGCGCGGGTACCAGTAGCCGGCGATACGCAACCATAGCGGCCGGGCCGCATCGACCATCCGTCGGCCGATCATGACGGTGCATTCCTCGTGGAAGGCGCCATGATTGCGAAAGGAGGTCAAGAAGAGCTTGAAGGATTTGGATTCCACCAGCAGCCCGTCCGGCGCATAATCAACGACGATGTGCGCGAAATCGGGTTGGCCGGTCACCGGGCAGATCGAAGTGAATTCCGGGCAGGTAAGACGAACGATCGCCGGCGGGCCGTCCCCCTTCGCGAACGGGACGGTCTCCAGGATAGCCTCGTCGGGCGAGGTGGGTTGCTCGGCGTGTCCGCCAAGCATGGTCAGCGATTTCGTGTCGGTCATCGTCGGCTCCAGCGCGCAACTTGCCACGCCGCCTTAGTGGTGTTGGCCGCGTCGCGCAATTCCCTTGCCGGTGTCGGTTACCCGCTACAAGCTATGCCCGTTGGCCGTGGTGAACGGTCAGCTTCGGCTTTTTTCTTCCGCCATGGCTCTCGAGCCATAGTCCGGCCTGTTCGCCCGGCATGGGAAAGGCGATGGAGTAGCCCTGCACGTGCTCGCAGCCGATCTCGAGCAGCGAATTGAGTTCGTCCTCCGTTTCGGCGCCTTCCGCAATGATCGAGATGCCGAGGCCGCGCGCCAATTCGGTGATGGCGCGAACGATCTTGGTGTTGTCGCCATTGCTGTTGATGTTCTGCACGAAACGGCGGTCGATCTTGAGGCGGTCGATCTCGTTGGGGTTGACGTGGCTGAGCGAGGCGTATCCGGTTCCGAAATCGTCGAGTTCGAGATGCACGCCCGCCTTCCGGATGGCGCGCAGCGTCGCCGCGATCCCGGTCATTTCATCGTCGAGGATCACTGATTCGACGATTTCGATCGAAAGTTTCTGCGGCGGCAGGCCGGAATCCTTCAGGGCTGCGAAGAGGAAATCGGCGAAGTCCGGTTCCCGCAACTCGCCGCCCGATACATTGACCGCCAGACGTTCGAAATTCAGGCCCTCGGCATGCCATTGGGCGGCCTGGGCGATGGCCTTTTCGATGACGATGCGGCCGATCTCCGTCATCAGATTGGCCTTTTCGGCGACGGGGATGAACTCGCTTGGGGGGATCATGCCGCGCGTTGGGTGCTCCCAGCGCGCCAACGCCTCTATGCCGGCAACAGCCGAACTCGCTAGCGAAATCTGCGGCTGGAAATGAACGGTAAAGGACCGGGCGGCAATGGCTTGCTTGATATCGTGTTCCAGTTCCTTGCGATGATCGAGTTCCTTGCGCAACTCATCGGAAAAGAAGGAGAAATGGCCACCACCCAGACGCTTGGCCGAATAAAGCGCCAGATCGGCATGAACGAGCAGGTCATCCGCGTTGCCGGCGTCGACCGGATAAACCGCGACGCCGCCGCTGGCCCCCGGATTGATTGTGGCGCCGCCAAAATCCATCGGCTCGTTGATGCGGTCGAGAATTCGGCGCGCCAGCATGTCGATGTCGTGGGTCGTGCCGGCCGCGTTGAGGATCATGACGAATTCATCGCCGCCAAGCCGGACGCACAGATCGGAGGCGCGGCAGGAAGCGCGCATGCGTTCGGCGGTCTTGGCCAGCACGAAATCGCCGGCGGCGTGGCCCAGCGTGTCGTTGATCTGCTTGAAGCGGTCGAGGTCGACCTGCAGTACGGCGAGCCGTTCACGCCGTCGCGCCGCGCCCTTTATGAGCGTCTCGAAGTGATCGATCAGGAAGGCGCGGTTGTAGAGACCCGTAAGCCCGTCATGAATGGCGATGAACGCCATGGAATTGCGCGCGTCGATCAGTTCGGCGGTTCTGCGGCGAATCATGCCGGACATCGGCCGGAAGATGAAAAGCGCGACAAGGATGATGACGCCGATCGTGGCGTAGAACAGGAACAGATGCACGGAGAGCGTGCGGTCGAGCCGCGCTTTGGCCTGGTTGGAAATTTCATGCTCCAGCGCCGAGTAGCCGGCGAGCGTTGCCTTGGCCACGCTGTCATCGAGTTTGGCGCGCCCGTGATCTTCCGGACTTCCGATTGACGCCCCGTTCGCGGCTTCCGACTGCATCGCGGTCGCTATCCGTCGTCCATCCGCCGCCAGGCCAGTCGAAAAATGATCGAGACGGTAAGGATTTCCGTAGAGCACCCTCCCTACGGCGTTGGGCGCGGAATTTTCACCGGAGAAAGATGCGGCCGCCAGTCCGGCTTCCAGGCGGTCGAAGTTTGCCGAGAGTTCATTGCTCGATGCCGTCAGCGCCTCAATCAGCGCCTGCCTTTTGGTGGCGTCCGTCGCGTCGGCCGCGTCGTTGGCTAGAAGAACGACGCGTTGCGACAGGACCTTCTGGTTGCCGGCGAGCGCCATAAGCGCCATGTCGCCCTGATGCTCCGTGAGCATCTGCTGAAGAAGGATGTAGGAAGCCGTGGCCATCGCCGCGATGATCAGGAGCGCGACCCAGTACGCGCACTTGATGATTACGATCAGCCTGCCCGTGTCATTTCCGGCTTTTGGATCCGTCATATGCCCTTGCCTCGCATCCCTGCAGGAGACTTGCGGGCCAGAACATTAAATTCCGTTAATGTATTGGCGCGAAGCAAGCCTGAGCGGCGCACCGCGAAGGAATTCGGACAGGGTAGTTAGCGCAACGTTTCGCGATTGGCGGAAAAAGGCGTTGCCCCCGACGTTTTTGGCCTTAGACTTGATCCAGGAAAACCACATTGGACGGAATCTCGAATGAACATCCAGCACAAGGCGGCCGATGTCGCTCCATCTTTTGTATGGAGCGATCCGTTCCTGCTTGAGGACCAACTGGCCGACGAGGAGCGCATGATCCGCGACGCGGCGGCCGCCTTCGCCGCCGACAAACTGGCCCCCCGGGTCGAAGCCGCCTATCTCGAGGAAAAGACTGATCCGGCTATCTTCTCGGAAATGGGTGCATCGGGATTGCTCGGTGTAACCATCCCCGAGGAATATGGCGGCGTTGGCGCGGGCTACGTCTCCTATGGGCTGGTCGCCCGCGAGGTCGAGCGTGTCGATTCCGGCTATCGCTCGATGATGAGCGTGCAATCATCGCTGGTCATGTATCCGATCCACGCCTACGGCTCCGAGGAGCAGCGTAAGAAGTACCTGCCCAAGCTCGCTTCCGGCGAGTGGATCGGCTGTTTCGGGTTGACTGAACCGGACGCCGGCTCTGATCCCGGCGGCATGAAGACGAAGGCTGAAAAGATCGACGGTGGATACCGGATCTCCGGCTCGAAAATGTGGATATCCAACGCGCCGATCGCGGATGTCTTCGTCATCTGGGCCAAATCGGCAGCCCACGACAATCAGATCCGCGGCTTCGTGCTCGAAAAGGGCATGAAGGGCCTTTCGGCGTCGAAGATCGAGGGCAAGCTTTCTTTGCGCGCTTCCATCACCGGCGAAATCGCCATGCAGAATGTCGAAGTTGGCGAGGAGGCGCTGTTGCCGAACGTATCGGGCCTCAAAGGTCCGTTCGGCTGCCTGAACCGGGCGCGCTACGGCATTTCGTGGGGCGCGATGGGTGCGGCGGAGGATTGCTGGTTCCGCGCCCGCCAGTATGGACTCGACCGCAAACAGTTCAAAAAACCGCTCGCCGGCACCCAGCTTTTCCAGAAGAAGCTCGCCGACATGCAGACCGAGATCGCGCTGGGACTTCAGGGCGCGCTCAGGCTTGGACGGTTGATGGACGAGGGCAAAATGGCGCCGGAGATGATCTCCATCATGAAGCGAAACAATTGCGGCAAGGCGCTCGATATCGCGCGCCAGGCGCGCGACATGCATGGCGGCAACGGCATCCAGATTGGCTACCACGTCATGCGCCACGCGCAGAATCTGGAGACGGTCAACACCTATGAGGGCACGCACGACGTCCACGCGCTGATCCTCGGTCGCGCCCAGACCGGCATCCAGGCGTTCTTCTGAAAAGACAATATTCGGGGAATAACAAAACAAAAAACGGGAGTGCAGATCATGAAATTTATCGGATTGCCTATTTTGGCGGTGCTTGCCCTGGCCATCGCGGCGCCGGCGCATGCGGGTGAGACGCTGGACCGCGTCATGAAGACCAAGACCCTGACCATGTCGTCCGACCCGGAATACCCGCCGCAATCCTTCCTCAACAAGAAGAACGAGATGGACGGGTTTGACGTCGATGTCGGCAAGGAGATCGCCAAGCGCATGGGCGCGACGCTGAAAATCGTCACGCCGGCCTGGGAAGTCATCACCGCCGGCGGCTGGTCGGGCCGTTGGGACATGTCGGTCGGGTCGATGACACCGACCAAGAAGCGGGCGGAAGTTCTCGATTTCCCGGCGATCTATTATTACACGCCGGCCTCCTTCGCGGTTCATACCGGCTCGAAGATGACCAAGATCGCCGACCTTAACGGAAAGATCATCGGAAGCTGCGGCGGTTGTACCTACGACGCCTACCTGAAGAAGGACCTCAACATCGATGCCAAGGGTGTGCCGCCCTTCAAATATCAGGTGACGCCGAAGGAAATCAAAACCTACGAAACCGACACCAACGCTTTCGACGACCTTCGCCTTGGCGAGGGCGTGCGCATCGATGCGGTGTTTTCGGCGCTTCCCACGATCCAGGCGGCGATCAAGAAAGGCTATCCGATGACGATCGTCGGCGACCCGGCCTTTTACGAGCCTTTGTCAGTCGCCACCGACAAGGGAGATCCGGAATTCGACGCCAAGATCAAGGAGATCGTCGAGGCCATGCACAAGGACGGCACGCTGACCAAGCTGTCCATGAAGTGGTACGGAACGGATTTGTCGAAGCCGAAATCGAGCTGACGTGTCAGCGTCGGAACCGTCTCTGGCGCAGGGGCCGGAGCGGTCGGTGGGTTCCTGGCTGCCCTATCTCAAACCGACCAGGGCCGATATCGTTCTGGTCGTTTGCCTGGCTGTCCTTTTGACGTGGATGGGTCTGGGAGGCACACGCGCCGGCGGCTTGCTGGCGCCGTTATTTGGCGGCGCTACCGGGCCGGGCGCCCAGCCGGGCTTCCTGCTCAACGCCGCGACGGGAATTTTGCTGGCGGTGGCGATATGGGTCAATGTCGCCATCGTCCGGGTATTGCCGTTCCGCATCCAGGTGATCGTCGTCTGGATAGAACTCGTCATCCTGTTCATCGCCTTCATCAACAGTTTCAACCGCGATCTGAGCGTGTGGTTCGAAGAAAGCGACAGTGGCGAAACCAATCTGGCGTTTCTTGTCACGACGGGAGCCGTGACCACGCTCTTCATCTCGTTGATCTCGATCTTCTTCGCCTGCGGTCTCGCCATGTTGGCGGCGCTGGCCAGATTGTCTAAATCGGGGCCCGCCTACGCCATCTCGACCTTTTACACCTCGTTCTTCCGCGGCACGCCGCTGCTCTTGCAGGTCTATCTGATCTATCTCGGCCTGCCGACGCTCGGCCGCCAATTCGCGCTTGACGCCGTCCCTTCGGGTATCATCGCGCTGTCGCTTTGCTATGGCGCCTATATGGCGGAAATCTTCCGCGCCGGCATTCTCGGCGTTCCGCACGGCCAGCGCGACGCCGCCATGGCGCTCGGCCTTCCGTCCGGCCTGACCTTCCGCAAGATCATCTTCCCGCAGGCCATGCGCCTGATCGTCCCGCCGACGGGCAACCAGTTCATCGCCATGCTCAAGGATTCCTCGCTGGTTTCGGTGATGGGCGTTTGGGAACTGACCTACACCGCGCAGATCATCGGCAAGCGCGATTTCAAGGTCTTTGAGATGCTGATCGCGGCAGCCATCATTTACTGGGTCATGTCGATCTGCTTCGAAATCCTCCAGTCACAGCTCGAGCGGTATTACGGCAAGGGCTATGAGCGTTGAATCGAACAGACTTGCTCACGCAACATGCCGCGCCGGCGCGGAATCGCCTGCGCAGACCTGGTTGCGTCCGGCGGATTTGGCGCGATAGACGGCCGCGTCCGCCTCTTCGATGAGCATCGCCAGTGACTTGCGCTGATCCGCGCCGCGTGTCGACAGGCCTATGCTTACGGTGACCTGCCGCCTGACATGCTTCGATCCGGACGCTTGAAGCGCCTGGACATTGGCGCGTATCGCCTCCGCTGCCTCGGAGGCCTCTTCCGCGCTGACGTCGGTGAGAAATATCGCGAACTCCTCGCCGCCGAGGCGGGCAACGAGATCCTGCTGCTCCCTGACGCCACGCGTTAGCGTCTCGGCCACTTTCACCAGGCATGCGTCGCCGTCGACGTGCCCGAAAGCGTCATTGTAGGATTTGAAGTGATCGATATCGATGACCATCATGGCGCAGCGGCCGCGCTTCGAACGGGCAAAACTCATCAATTTGCGCCGATTGGCGACGCCGGTCAGCGGATCGGTATGACTTTCAATTTCGAGTTCGCGGTTTGCGGCTTCGAGAGCGGCGCCACGTTCCTCCAGGCGCTGAGCGAGACGCTTGTTTTCGATCGACAGCCGCAGCGCGGTAGAAATCTGGGCGCCGAGGCCACGGCCGAGCAGGATGGAAAAGGCGCCGAGGACGAAAAAGCCGGTGGCGATCATCCAGCCGAATTGCAACGAGCTGGAGAGCAGGCCGACCGCGTAGCACCAGAAAACCGGGAGCTGGAACAGATTGTATGCCCAAAGATGGACGACGGAGGGTATCGAGACCGTGACCGCCGCCAGCCCGATGGAGAGGGTGAGCAGGGCCTGATGCTCGTTGGCGATGCTGAGCATCCAGCCGCCGCCCACTCCCCAGGCCAGACCGGACAAGAGATGCATGAGGCAGACGAACCGGGCCCAGGACCGCGCCGTCCAGCTCGAGGGGATGGAGCGCGCATAGAGCGCGGTTGAAAACAGATTGGTCAAGGCGATCGCCACGATACAGGCGGACCAGATAATCAGGACGGTGGCCGTGGCCGGGGACCAGTAGACATAGACCTCGAACAGCGCTCCGATGAAGCTCAGGAAGGACGCCGGCGACGAATGCAGCATCGCATCCATGCGCATGGAAAGGATCGCGTCCTGATCCTCCCTGTCGGTCATTTCTCCGATCACGGTAGCGCATCTCCCCACTGGCGGTGATTGACGCTAGTGGAGTAGTCCTAACATTTGCTTGCCCGGATCAAGAACCCTTTACCTTTCGCCATGGCGACCGTGAATGTCGCAGGGGTGATGCTTGAAGTATCTTCTGTCATGGTCGAATGGTCGAAAAGGTCGCGGAGGTAGTCGATGACGAACGCATTTCTTACCCATCTGGATGAAGAACTTTCCGAACTGCGGCGATCCGGCCTCTACAAGACCGAGCGGGTGATCACCTCGCCGCAATCGGCGCATATCCGCTCGGCCGGCGCCGACGTGCTGAATTTCTGCGCCAACAACTATCTCGGCCTTGCCGACAATGACGAATTGCGCGAGGCAGCAAAGGCGGCGCTGGACAAATACGGTTACGGCATGGCCTCGGTGCGCTTCATCTGCGGCACACAGGAAGAGCACAAACAACTTGAGACGAAAATATCAGCCTTCCTCGGCCTGCAGGATACGATCCTCTATTCGTCCTGCTTCGACGCCAATGGCGGCCTGTTCGAGACGCTGCTCGGCGAGGAAGACGCGATCATTTCCGACGCGCTCAACCACGCTTCGATCATCGACGGGGTGCGTCTGTCGAAGGCCAGGCGCTTGCGCTATGCCAACAACGACATGGCGGATCTGGAGGCGCGGCTGAAGGAGGCCGCCGACTGCCGCTTCAGGCTGATCGCCACGGACGGGGTTTTCTCGATGGATGGCATCATCGCCAATTTGAAGGGCGTTTGCGATCTGGCGGAAAAGTACGACGCCATGGTCATGGTGGACGACAGCCACGCCGTCGGCTTCGTCGGCAAGCATGGGCGCGGCACGCCCGAACATTGCGGCGTCGAGGGCCGGGTCGACATCATTACCGGCACTCTCGGCAAGGCGCTCGGCGGCGCCTCCGGCGGCTACACGTCGGGCAAGGCGGTGGTTGTCGACTGGCTGCGCCAGCGCTCGCGCCCTTATTTGTTTTCCAATACGCTGGCCCCGGTTATCGCCGCCGCTTCGCTGAAAGTCTTCGACATTGTGGCGTCGGGCGACGATCTGCGGGCAAAGCTCTACGCCAATGCTGCGCATTTCCGCGAGGGTATGACCAAGCTCGGCTTCACGCTTGCCGGCGCCGACCATCCGATCATTCCCGTCATGCTGGGCGAGGCAAGCGTGGCGCAGGAAATGGCGCAGAAGCTGTTGGAGCGTGGCATCTACGTTATCGGCTTTGCCTTCCCTGTCGTACCGAAAGGACAGGCGCGCATCAGGACGCAGATGTCGGCGGCACATGACCGGTCCGACATTGACCGGGCGATCGAGGCGTTCGGCGAGGTTGGCAGGGAGATGGGGGTGATCGTTTGATCCGCGACTTTATTGAAGATATTGTCGCAAGGTGAGATAGGAGCCCTTTGAGATGAACCTCAACGTGCGCATCAGCGGTTCGCTCAGCGACTTCGTTGCGAAAGCGATCACCGAAGGCGACTATGAGAACGTCAGCGAATATGTCCGCGCCCTCATTCGTCGCGATAAGGAACGTGCGGAAAGGGAGGCGTTCGAGGCCATGAAGATCCGGCTGCAGGACGCGTTCGCGACACCCGACAGCGAATATGAGCACCTCTCGGTTGACGATATACGGCTGCGCGCGTTGGCCGGCGCGCGGTGAGAAAAAACTTCATCCAGCCAGCTGCGTCAGCTCGGCTGGAGGAGATCTACCGCTACACCCTCCAACAGTTCGGTCCAGTCCAGGCCGACAAATATTTGGATGGAACATTTGCCCTTTTCGAGGACATCTCCGAAAGACGGATTGCATGGCGGCGCATTCCCGGGGAATTTGAAGTCGACGGATATTTTGCCCGTTACCAAAGTCACTTCGTCTTCTGGAAAGTGCGTGGCGACGGTCAGACCGCAATCGTCGCGATTCTCACACCAACGCATGGACCTTGCACGACGATTACAGGAGGATGCCTCGGAGCCCTGAGCTTTGCGGTAGAACCAACCACGCGTTCGCGCGGACGCGGATGTCGGCGGCGCACGACCAGTGAAAGAGCGAAGAAGGGGGACGCGCTCATGAGATTTGCACACCTCAGCGTCGTTGCGCGCGACGCTGACAGGCTCGCCGAATTCTACAAGCGCGTATTCCGTTGCGAGGATCTCAGGCCACGCGCGACACTGTCAGGTGAGAAAGTATCACGAGGCAACGGTGTGCCGAATTCAGAGATCTATTCCATCTGGCTGACCTTGCCCGGTGGCGAGGGACCATTTCTGGAAATTCACCAATACAAGGAGACAAGAGATCGTCCTTGGCAGCATGTCAATGAGCCGGGATACGCGCACGTCGCGTTCGAGGTTGAAGATATTCGGACGATCCGGGATGAAATTATTCGGGCCGGAGGCCACAATCAGGGGGATATAACTGAACTTGGGACGGTCGACGCCCGCATTTTGGCTGTCTATATGCGCGATCCGGAGGGAAATGTGATTGAGCTCGAGGAATTCCGACCGCTTCAGCGTCCAAAGGCTCAATAGCCTCATAATCCTTCGCGACACTGTCCCACAGAACGGTTCTCTCTTCGAACTCATTGGGATCTTGATACTATGTCCAACATGATGAAAGCGCTGGTGAAGGCAAAAGCCGAGCCGGGTATCTGGATGGAAGAGGTGCCGGTTCCCGAGATCGGGCCCAACGATGTCCTGATCAAAGTCAGGAAAACCGCTATCTGCGGCACCGATGTCCACATCTATAATTGGGACCAGTGGGCGCAAAAGACCGTGCCCGTGCCAATGGTCACGGGCCACGAATTCGTCGGGGAAGTCGCCGATGTCGGCGCTGCGGTGACCGAATATCACCGTGGCCAGCGGGTTTCCGGCGAAGGACATATCGTCTGCGGCCATTGCCGAAACTGCCGCGCGGGCAGGGGACATCTGTGCCGCAACACGCTCGGTGTCGGCGTCAACCGGCCGGGTGCGTTCGCCGAATATCTGTCGATCCCGCAGCACAACGTCGTGCCGATCCCCAATGACGTGCCCGACGAGATCGCTGCGATCTTCGATCCGCTCGGCAACGCCGTGCACACGGCGCTTTCCTTCGATCTGGTCGGCGAGGATGTGCTGGTTACCGGCGCGGGGCCGATCGGGATCATGGGCGCGCTGGTGGCGCAGGTGGTTGGCGCGCGCAAGGTTGTCATCACCGATCTGAACCCCAGCCGACTGGCGCTGGCGAAGAAACTCGGTGTGCAGCACGTCGTCGACGCGTCGAAGGAGAAACTGCGTGATGTGATGCGCGAGGAGGGCATGACGGAAGGCTTCGATGTCGGGCTTGAAATGTCGGGCGCGGCGCCCGCCTTCCGCGACATGATCGACGCCATGAACAATGGCGGCAAGATCGCCATCCTCGGCATCGCGCCGACCGGCTTCGAGATCGACTGGAACAAGGTCATCTTCAAGATGCTGACCCTGAAGGGCATCTATGGCCGCGAGATGTTCGAAACCTGGTATAAGATGATCGCGCTGGTGCAGGGTCCGCTCGATGTCTCGGGCCTGATCACCCATAGTATCGGCATTGACGATTTCCAGGCCGGCTTCGACGCCATGCGGACCGGCAATTCCGGCAAGGTGGTGATGGACTGGTAGCGGCAGTCCGGTTGGCACCCGTAAATCAATTTGTTTTTGTATGACGCAGCGTCATCTGGTTTCTTTTCTTCGGGGCAAAAATTTGGGCATGGGGTAATAGCGAAGCTCGCCGATCGAGCGACGCGGTCGTGCCCGACATGAAGGGGGAACACGCCATGCGTCTGCGCAAGTCATCGACTGTTCTGAAGCAATTGTGTTTGGCGGCGCCCCTTGCTCTGCTCGCGGGCGTGACGTTCACGCCTGCCGCCAAGGCGGCCAATACCGATTGCCCGCCGATGGGAACGCTGGCGAACTATCTCCCGGTTGGCCCCGCCGAGCATCATGAATTCCAGGGCTATGACTTTCAGCACAAGACGGACGATGGCAGTAGCGAACGGGTAAAGGTGGCCGGCAAATATTGCGGCCAGGAATACGATCTGAAGGAGGGCGCCGAACAGATGAGCGCCGTGGAAATGGTCGATAATTTCCTCGACCAATATGACCAGCTTGGCGCCAAGGTGGTCTATCAGGACGATAGTGACGCGACGGCGGTGCTTACCGGGGACGACGGCAAGGAAACCTGGATCGAGACCTATGGCGATGGCGGCTATTTCAGGGTCTTCACCGTCACCAAGCAGCCGGTGACCCTGACGCTCACAAAGCCATCCGGCAAGGACTACCGGCTACTCGGCCACATGCCCAACTATGAACTCAGGTATTCCAACCACAGTAAATTCGACCGCTATACATTCAAGGTCAAGGACGGCGACGATACGCGCGACGTCAAGGTCGACGGCGCCACTCACAATCTCGAATACGGTCCGAAAAAGGGCGCCGAGGAGGCTTCTCCGGCGGAACTCCTAGCCAACTATAAGGCCGCATTCGACAAGATGGGCGCGCAAACACTCTTTTCCGACGATACCGACATCGTGGCGCGCTATGACGACAAGGGTCAGGCCATCTGGATCATGTATGGCGACAATGGCGGCGACATCGACATCCACGTCGTCGAGGAAAAGGCCTTTCATGCGTCGATGAAGCCACCCAAGCCCGACGTCATGAAGACCGTGCTCGACAAGAAGGGCGTCATTTCGCTCTACATCAATTTCGACTTCGACAAGGCGAGTTTGCGGCCCGACGCCGCACCCGTTATTGCCCAGGTCGACGCCCTTTTGAAGAACAATCCCGACCTCAAGCTCGACATAGAGGGTAACACCGACAATGTCGGCGGCCACGACTACAATGTGAAGCTGTCGCAAGCGCGGGCGCAAAAGGTCGTGGCCACGCTGGAAAAGGACGGCATCGCGGCGGACCGGCTGAAGGCTGAAGGCAACGGCCCCGACAAACCGATTTCTGAAAACGACGATTCACGCGGCCGCGCCAAAAACCGGCGCGTGGATCTGGTCAAGATGTAGCTGACGGAAATGTAGGTGGCGGGTACGGGGGCGGGAAATGGAACGCGGAACGGCATTGGCGGCGTTGGTTTTCGCGGGATTTTCGTCGGTGTTTATGAGCTTTTCGGCGAACCCGGCCTATGCTGGGGAAGCCGGCGCGAATGATTCCGGCGAACTGGCGCTGACGCCGGTTGATATCTCGCTCTATCTCCAAACGATGCACGCGGCCGCCGACCGGGTTCGGCATCCCACCAAGGAGGAGGCCGACCTTTTGCGGCGAGCCAAGGCCTCAATGGCGTCCACCGCCGCCAATCCTGGCAAGCCAGTCGTCCCCGATTTCGATGCGCTCGACCGCTTGACCTATTTTCAGGGCGGCATGGTCGACACTCTGATCGTGGAGCAAAAACCTCTCAATCGTGATCGCTACGACCGCATCGTTCGTGCGGTCGAGGATGCGGTGCCTAGCCCGAACGAAGCCATAGGCGACGGCGGTGGCCTTTCCACGCCCTATGTTCCGACGGCCGAGGACCGCGCCCGGCAGGCGATCTTGGATGCCAACAAAAAGATGCTCAAATCCGACATCCAGGAAATTCATTCGCTGGAAGCCATCGTGCGCAAGATGACCAGTAGCTGAGACGTCGTTTATTCGATTTTTGGTGGGGCCTCCATCCCATCTAGCCAAGCGGTACGAGCAGGTCGTGTCGAACTTCGGACGCCAGTGCAGTTCCCATTTAAGTCCGTCCGAGCACGAAATCCTCCAATTGTCCAAGACCGTAGTCGAACTCGGCGAAGCGGACGATGCTCATTGCCCTCGACAACCGGAGTTCAAACTCCTTCGCTATCGGCACAAGATTCGCATATGCGGCACGGCCGGCCTTGGTCAGCGCCAACTGTTCAATTCGGCGGTCGGCCGGATTAGTCGTCCGGGCCAGCCATGCGCGCTTTTCAAGTGCCGCCACCGCGCGTGAAACCTTGGTTTTGTGCATGGCCGAATGCGCGCCGATCGCCGTCGCCGTCATCGTGCCGTACTGGCCAAGCGTGGCGAAAACACGCCATTCGGGCCGCGTTAATCCGTGCCGGTCGCGATAGGTCCTTGCGAATTCACGGCTGACTGCGTCCGCCAGGCGGTTCAGCCGGTAGGGCAGAAATCCTTCCAACGCGAGAATATCGTCAGGCACGTCACGAATCTCCATATCCGCGAGGAGACCTCGCGAGGCGAGGTTGATAGTTACATTTCAGATGGTTACAGATGCAACTAAACAGCCCTGACGGTCAAACGAAGGGCGCAAAATATGGGAGGCGATCATGACGCTTCACTACATGCCGGGCTTCGGCAACGATTTCGAGACGGAGACCCTGGAGGGTTCGCTGCCGCAGGGCCGCAATTCGCCCCAGCGGCCGGCCTACGGGCTCTATGCGGAGCAGCTTTCGGGATCGCCCTTCACCGCGCCGCGCGGGACCAATGAGCGCTCCTGGCTCTATCGCATTCGTCCCAGCGTCAAGCATACGGGCCGGTTCAAGACGGTCGAATTCGCCAACTGGAAAAGCGCGCCCAATCTCGATGACCATGAACTGGCGCTCGGGCAATTGCGCTGGAACCCGACGCCCATGCCGAATGTCGAGACCGATTTCTTGTCGGGTGTCCGCACCATGACCACGGCCGGCGACGCGCTGGCGCAAAGCGGCATGGCGGCGCATGTCTATGCCGCCAACCAATCCATGGTCGACGATCATTTCTTCGACGCCGATGGCGAGATGCTGATCGTGCCGCAGGAGGGCGGCATCCGTGTCGTCACCGAGATGGGCGTGATGGAGGTGCGGCCAGCGGAAATCTGTGTCGTGCCGCGCGGTATGGTCTTCAAGGTCGAACTGATCGATGGACCCGTGCGCGGCTACATTTGCGAAAATTACGGCGCCAAGTTCACCCTGCCAGACCGCGGCCCGATCGGCGCCAATTGCCTTGCCAATCCGCGGGACTTCAAGACCCCGGTCGCCTGGTACGAGGAGAAGGAGAAGCCGTGTCGGCTCTTCGTCAAATGGTGCGGAAAGTTCCACGTTACGGAACTCGGCCATTCGCCGCTTGATGTAGTCGCGTGGCACGGGAACTACGCACCCTACAAATATGATTTGAAAACCTTTTCTCCGGTAGGAGCTATCCTGTTCGATCACCCGGACCCGTCGATCTTCACGGTTCTGACCGCGCCTTCGGGCGAGGCCGGCACGGCCAATGTCGATTTCGTCATCTTTCCGCCGCGCTGGCTGGTGGCGGAGGACACCTTCCGGCCGCCATGGTATCACCGCAACATCATGAGCGAATTCATGGGACTGATCGAGGGCAAATACGACGCCAAGGAGGAGGGTTTCGTGCCGGGCGGCATCAGCCTGCATAATCTGATGCTGGCGCACGGACCCGACGCTGGCGGTTTTGAAAAAGCCTCGACTGTCGAATTGAAGCCGCAGAAGCTCGATAACACGATGGCCTTCATGTTCGAGACGCGCTTTCCCCAGATGCTGACGCGCTACGCCGCCGAGACCGAAACCCGTCAGGATGATTACGCCGATTGCTGGCGCGACCTGAAGAAGCGCTTCAACGGCACGCCGGAAGGCGATTGGTCGTGAGTGGCGACAGGCTTGTTCTTCTCGGCACAAAAGGCGGCCCGGCGATCCGTCCCGGCGGGCCGATGCCGACTGCCTCGCTGCTTGAGATTGGCAGTCGCCGCATCGTGGTGGATTGCGGGCTTGGCGTCACGAAGGGATTGGTCGATGCCGGCGTCCCGTTGAAGACCCTCGATATGATCTTCATCACGCACCTGCATTCCGACCATGTGCTCGAACTGGGGGCGCTCTTGCATACGGCCTGGACGGCAGGCCTCTCGACGCCGGTAAGAGTGTTCGGCCCTGCAGGGACAGAGGCCTATTGGCGCAATTTCTGTCAGGCGCTGGAATTCGATATCAATATTCGTATCGATGACGAGGGAAGGCCCGATATTCGCGATCTGGTTATATTCGATGAGTTCGGGGAGGGCTCGGTGCTGGAGGAAAAAGAATTGACCGTCTCGGCTTTGCGGGTCGACCACCCGCCGGTGACGGAATGCTATGCGCTTCGCTTCGAAACAGGCGGCCGCAGGATCGTCTTTTCCGCCGATACGAATTATTTTCCTCCGCTTGCCGGCTTCGCCAAAGGCGCGGATTTCCTGCTGCATGAGGCAATGCTCCAAGAAGGCGTCGATCGGCTGGTCGAGCGGACCGGCAATGGCGAGAGGCTGAAAGCCCATCTGATGGCGAGCCATACGCTGGCCGAGGATGCGGGCCGTATCGCCACCGAAGCAGGTTGCGCGCATCTGGTGCTGAACCATCTGATTCCGGCCGATGATCCGGATTTCGGCGAAGAACATTGGCGTCAGGCCATCCGTAAAACCTGGGATGGCCCCTTGACGATCGGCCGCGACGGCCTTGTTGTGACGCTCGCGCCGATCACCGTCGCGTAACCGGGAGGGACTTCATGAAACTAGCCACCCTGAAAAACGGGACACGCGACGGAAGGCTCGTCGTCGTCTCGCGCGACCTGACGCAATTTACCGATGCCGCGTTTCTGGCGCCGACACTGCAGGCGGCGCTCGATGACTGGCGGCGGGTGTCCCCGCATCTGTCCACCTTGGCGGAGTTGCTGGAAATTGGCTCCGTGCCGTCCGAACGCTTTCATGAGCACAGGGCGCATTCGCCGCTGCCGCGCGCCTATCAATGGGCCGACGGATCGGCCTACGTGAATCACGTCGAACTGGTGCGCAAGGCGCGTGGCGTCGAGATGCCGCCGAGCTTCTGGACCGACCCGTTGATGTATCAGGGCGGCTCCGACGCCTATCTCGGGCCGCGCGATCCGATCGTCATGGCCGACGAATCCCTCGGCATCGACATGGAGGGCGAGGTTGCCGTCATCGTCGACGATGTGCCGATGGGGGCGACCGTCGAGGAGGCGCGCGATTCGATCCGCCTTGTCATGCTGGTCAATGACGTGACATTGCGCGGCCTGACGCCATCGGAACTGGCGAAGGGTTTTGGCTTCTTCCAGTCCAAGCCTTCTTCGGCCTTCTCGCCCGCAACGGTGACGCCGGATGAATTGGGAGACGCGTGGGACGGGGGCAAGCTTCATCTGCCGTTAATGGTCGATTTGAACGGCAAGCCCTTTGGCCGCGCCAATGCCGGGATCGACATGACGTTCGATTTTCCGACGCTGATCGCGCATGCGGCACGCACCAGGCCGCTTTCGGCGGGCACCATCGTTGGCTCCGGAACGGTTTCGAACAAGCTCGACGGCAAGCCTGGAAAGCCGGTCGACGAAGGCGGGGCGGGATATTCCTGCATCGCCGAAATCCGCACCATCGAGACCATTGAGAAGGGATCGCCTTCCACCCCCTTTATGCGCTTCGGGGACACGGTGCGCATCGAGATGAAGGATCGAGATGGCCACTCCATTTTCGGCGCCATCGAGCAAACGATTCAGAAATACGAAAAGGAAGCATAGTGGCCAGGCAATTCGCATCCGCCGGTGATCTCGCCGAGAAGAAGATCTCCTTCACGGAGATAGGCAAGGATCTCTGGGCCTTCACGGCAGAGGGCGATCCCAACACCGGCGTCATCATCGGCGAGGATTCGGTGATGATCGTCGATGCGCAAGCGACGCCGCGTCTCGCCGGCAAGGTGATCGAGAAGATCAGGACCGTTACCGAAAAACCGATCAAATATGTCGTGCTCAGCCACTATCACGCTGTCCGCGTCCTCGGTGCATCGGCGTATGAAGCCTCCGAAATCATCATGTCGGAGACAGCCCGGATGCAGGTGGCCGAGCGCGGACAGGAGGATTGGGATTCCGAGTTCGGCCGCTTCCCGCGCCTGTTCCAGGGTCATGAATCGATCCCCGGGCTGACCTGGCCGTCGCTCACCTTCAGCGATCGCATGACGCTCTACATGGGCAAGCGCCGCGTTGACCTGATGTTCCTCGGCCGTGCCCATACCGCGGGCGACATCGTCGCCTACGTGCCGGATGAGAATGTCATGTTCACCGGCGATATCGTCGAGTACCACTCCGCCTGCTATTGCGGCGACGGCCATTTTTCCGACTGGCCGGACACGCTGGAAGCGGTGCGCGCCTATGGCCTCGATGCTATCGCGCCGGGCCGCGGCGATGCGCTTGTCGGCGAAGCGAAGGTCAACGAGGCGCTCGACAACACCGCCGATTTCATCCGTTCGACCTATCGGCCGGTGGCGCGCATCGCGCAAGGTGGTGGTTCGCTGAAAGAGGCGTGGGACGCGGCGCGCGCTGCCTGCGATCCGAAATTCTCGAGCTACGCGATTTACGAACATTGCCTGCCCTTCAACGTCGCCCGCGCCTATGATGAGGCGCTCGGCATGGACAATCCACGCATCTGGACCGCCGAGAGGGACAAGGCGATGTGGGAGGAGTTGCAGGGGTAATGTCCGCAAAGGGCAGAACGATAGTGGACCTCGTTGCCCATTTTTCCGCCATGGCACGCAACAACCGATGGGCGAACCATGTCCTGCTGCGCGCCTGCGTGCAACTCAGTACCGAGGACTTCATCGCGCCGCGCACGTCGTTTTTCCCGTCGATCGCAGCAACATTGTCGCATACCTACTTCGTCGACCTGCTCTATGTCGATGCGCTGGAAGAGGGCGGGTTGGGGCTTGCCGTTTTCCGCGACGAGCGTGTCTTCAACCATGCCTCCGAGCTGATCCCGCTTCAGGCAAAGGTCGATTGGCGTCTCATTCGCTTTTGCGGCGGCCTCTCCGAAGCCGATTTGTCGCGGAAGGTCGTCACCGACCGCGGCGACAAAGGCCGGTTGCAGGAGCGTATCGACAGCATCCTCGCCCATCTTTTCCAGCACCAGATCCATCATCGCGGGCAGGTGCACGCCATGCTGGCCGGCACTCATGTGAAGCCGCCGCAACTCGATGAGTTTTTCCTGGATTTCGAGCGCGCCGGCGACATAGAGGCGGCGCTGGCGGAGGGGCGATAGTGCCCCGCTATTCGTACGCGCCCTTTCCATACAAGACGCCACCGGAATTGCGCGGCGCCAAGACCGGCCGTTATCCCGTTATCATCGTCGGCGCCGGGCCGGTTGGATTGGCGGCAGCCATCGATCTGGCGCTGCATGGCATACGCTCGGTGGTGGTCGACGACAACAATGTCGTTTCGCTCGGCAGCCGCGCCATCTGCTGGTCGAAACGGACGCTGGAGATCTTCGACCGGCTGGGCGTTGGCGACCGCATGGTCGAAAAGGGCGTCACCTGGAAGGTCGGCCGGCTGTTTCACCGCGACCGCGAAGTCTGGAACTTCGATCTCCTGCCGGAGCCCGGCCACAAGATGCCGGCGTTCGTCAATCTCCAGCAATATTATGTCGAGCAATATCTGGTCGAGCGATGCGCCGATTTTCCCGATTTGATCGATTTGCGATGGAACAACCGTGTCGTCGGCGTCGAGAAACTGGCGGACGGCGCGCGCGCCGCGATTGAAACGCCGGATGGCCCCTATGCGATCGAGACGGACTGGCTTCTGGCCTGCGATGGCGCGCGATCGGCGGTTCGATCGATCCTCGGCCTCGATTTTTCCGGTCAGTCCTTCGAGGAGCGTTTCCTTATCGCCGATGTTGAAATGCGCGCGGATTTTCCATCGGAACGCTGGTTCTGGTTCGAGCCGCCGTTTCATTCCGGCCAGTCCGCGCTGCTGCACAAGCAGCCCGACGACATCTACCGCATCGATTTGCAACTAGGCCCGGACGCCGATCCGGAAGAAGAGAAGAAGCCGAAGAACGTCATTCCTCGCATCGAGAAGGTGCTGGGGCGCGGCGACTTTACGCTCGACTGGGTCTCCGTCTATTCCTTCCAGTGCCAGCGGCTGGAGCAATTCGTGCACGATCGGGTGATCTTCGCCGGCGACAGCGCCCATGTGGTCTCTCCCTTTGGCGCGCGCGGCGGCAATGGCGGTATCCAGGACGTCGACAATCTGGTCTGGAAGCTGGCGCTGGTTTTGAACGGCGATGCACCCGAAAGCCTGATTGCGACCTATGATGACGAGCGCGTTTTCGGCGCGGACGAGAACATATTGAACTCGGCGCGTGCGACCGCTTTCATGACGCCGAAATCGCCGATGGAGCGGCTGTTCCGCGACAGCGTGCTCGATCTCGCGGGCGAGCATGATTTTGCCCGGAGGCTGGTCAATTCGGGACGCTTGTCGAAGCCGTGCTCGCTGGCGGGCATGGCCCTGCAATCCATGGGTGAAGGTGAGGGCGGCGCAGCGCCGGGCTCCGCCATGCCGGACGCGCCGGTCAAGATCAATGGCACGTCCGGCTGGCTGCTCAACCATCTCGATGGGCGCTTCGCGCTGATGGCGGTGGAGGCTGACCTGCCCGACGATACGCCGGTCGAATTGAAGCGTATCGTGGTGACAGGCGATCCGGCCCGGCGAACCAATGCTTTGACGCTTTTTGACTGCGAAGGGCGGATTGCCCAGCGCTATGGAGCTGGCATGACCTATCTCGTTCGCCCCGACCAGCACGTCGCGGCACGCTTTTTCCCCTCTACGCGCGATGCCATAGCCGATGCTCTGGCGAGAGCGATGGGCAGGTGTACAAATGAGCGGTAAATCCGAACTCGGCAAGGATCGCCTTGGGGCACATGGCGATGATTTTTACCAGACGCTGATGGAAGCGCATGAAGGCCTGTCTTTCGAGGAAAGCGCCACCCTGAATGCCCGTCTTGTGCTTGTCCTCGCCAATCGGGTCGGCGACCTCGAAGCGTTGAAAGCGGCAATCGAAGCGGCAAAAGACGATGCGCAAATAAAAGCGGTCGGCCCGTAGACAAGCTACAAGCCGACCGATTTGCGTGCCGGGAATGGCGCCGTCGCTTGCTTCCCTCTGGAAACCTACTCTGCCGCTTCGACGTTCAGCACGCCGCGGCGTATCTGGTCTTCCTCGATGGATTCGAACAGCGCGCGGAAATTGCCTTCGCCGAACCCCTCGTCACCCTTGCGCTGGATGAATTCGAAGAAGATCGGTCCGATGACCGTCTTGGAGAAGATCTGAAGCAATATCTTGGTCATGCCGCCGTCGATCACACCTTCGCCGTCGATGAGGATGCCGTATTTCTTCATCCGCTCGATCGGCTCGTCATGGCCGTTCACCCGGTCATATGATTTCTCGTAATAAGTGTCGGGCGGGCCAGGCATGAATTTCAAACCGTTGTCGGCCAGCCTGTCGGTCGCCTGATAGATTCCGTCCGTGCCTACGGCGATATGCTGGATGCCTTCGCCCTTGTACTTGCGCAGATATTCCTCGATCTGACTCTTGTCGTCGGTGGACTCGTTCAGCGGAATGCGGATTTTTCCGCAAGGCGATGTGATGGCGCGCGAGACGAGCCCCGTCATCTTGCCGGCGATGTCGAAGAAATGGATTTGCTTGAAGCCGAAGAGCTCACGGTAGAATGCCCACCACTTGTCCATGTTTCCACGAAACACGTTATGGGTCAGATGGTCGAGATAGTAGAAGCCGACGCCTTCTGGCCTGGGATCGCGCTCGTCCAGCCAATCGAACTCGGCATCATAGGCCGAGCCTTTCTTGCCGTACGTTTCGATGAAATAGATGAGCGATCCGCCGATGCCGACGATGGCCGGGACATCAAGCGTTTTGTCGCCGCCATCATAGGGCTCGGCGCCTTTTGAAACCGCATGCTCGAACGCATGTTTGGCATCGACCACGCGCCAGGCCATGGAGGGCGCGCAAGGGCCGTGCGCCTCGACGAATTTCATCGCGTGCGAACCGGCATCCGCGTTGATGATGTAATTGATGTCGCCCTGCCGCCACACGGAGATATTCTTCGTCTTGTGCCGCGCGACGGCGACATAGCCCATGCGGGCAAAGAGTTCTTCGAGTTTCTGCGGCTCGGTATGGGCGAACTCGACGAATTCGAAACCGTCCGTACCAGCCGGATTGGTCTCGGTGATCTTCGCGGGTGGGGCATCGTGCGGAAAGGGGCCCATCAGAATCCTCCTTGGGATCGGGAAATTTCGTTCATCCGGCACCCTACGCCTGTTTGCCCGCACGGTGCTTGCATTCAAACGCTTGAAACGACCATCGCGTGCACGATCCATGCATGATATGATGGGGATATGAAGCAGCCGCAAGAAGTAGACCTGTTTGACCGCAAGATATTGTCGTTGCTGCAGGACGATGCGCGGCTGACCAACAACGATCTCTCCGAACGGGTGAACCTGTCCCCGTCGCAATGCTCCCGGCGTCGGCAAAAGCTCGAGGAAGACGGCCTCATTCGCGGCTATCGCGCGGTACTCGACAGGGATCGTCTGGGGTTCCCGCTGGTCAACATCATCTCCGTCACGCTGGCCACCCACAACAGCGATAACCATCGGCGCTTCGCGGAATTGCTCGCTCGCCTGCCGGAGGTTCAGGAGGCGCACGCCCTGACCGGCGAGATGGATTATTTCGTCAAAGTCGTGACACGCGACCTGAAGTCGCTGTCGACATTCGTCAACGAAGTCCTGTTGCCGCACGAGTCCGTTCAGCATGTGAAGACATCGATCGTCCTGCAGACGCTCAAGGAATCCAGCGCATTGCCGCTTTAAAGGCCTCATGCCGGGAGCGGCCACCATTAAAATGTTACAGTTTTAAACAGTGCGGGGATTTTTTGTCACGAATTGATGTGCGAAGTTGCACTGCCCCGAAAATGCTGGAATGTAGATTTCGGGAGATAAAAAATGGGAGGAAACCAATGAGACGTGATTTTCTGAAGGGAATGGCGCTTCTCGGCGCGGCCGCCGCGACGGGTGGGTTCGGGGGAATCAGGCGGGCCTTGGCCGCACCCGATGTCACGCTGAAGCTGCACCAGTTCCTGCCGGCCCAGGCCAATGTGCCGAAGCATGTGCTCGACGTGTGGGCCGACAATGTCGAGAAGTCCTCGGGCGGGAAGATCAAGGTCGACCGCTATCCATCCATGCAGCTTGGCGGTAAGCCGCCGGAACTGATGGACCAGGCCATCGACGGCACGGTCGACATCGTCTGGACGGTTGTCGGCTACACGCCGGGGCGATTCCCGCGTCCGGAAGTCTTCGAGCTCCCCTTCATGATGACCAATGCGGAGGCGACATCGCGCGCCTACTGGGACATTTTCCAGAGCGATATGAAGGACCAGGATTTCAAGGACGTCCATATCCTCGGGACCTGGGTACATGGCCCGGGGGTCATCCACACCCGCGATCCGGTCAACAAGCTGGAGGACATGAAAGGCAAGAAGCTGCGAGCCCCGACCCGGGTCATCACCGGGCTGCTCGAACAGCTTGGCGCGACGGCCGTCGGCATGCCGGTTCCGGCGATTACCGAGGCTCTGTCCAAGGGCGTGATCGACGGATGCGTCATCCCTTGGGAAGTTACCGATGCTCTCAAGGTGCCGGAACTCGTGCACAACCATACCGAGTTCAAGGGAGATCGCGCGCTCTACACGACCGCCTTCGTCCTCGCCATGAACAAGGCGAAATATGAAAGCCTGTCGCCCGAACTGAAAAAGGCGGTCGACGACAATTCCGGCGCGGAGTTTTCCGCCTTCGCTGGCAAGACGCAGGCCTTTTGGGATGGACCATCGCGCGAAAAGGCAGTCAAGCTCGGCAACAATATCATCGAGCTTGACCAGACCGAAGTCGACCGCTGGAAGAAGGCCGCCGAGCCGACCTATACGAAGTGGATTGGCGAGATGAAGGCCAAGGGCGTCGACGGGCAGGCGCTTATCGACCACGCCAGGGCCTTGATAGACAAATACACCGCATAGTCCTGCGGCTACCTTCACAGCAGCCGCTCCTCCTTGGTCGGGAGAGCGGCTGGCATTCGGCGTGACGCGTTCGGGCGTGCATTCCAGACAGCCTAAACAGCCCCGGGGGAGGGACGGATGAACGTGACGCACACCGTCGCATGGCTGGCGAAGGCGCTGGCCTTTCTCGGAGGCCTGGCGCTCGTCGCCATCACGGCCCTCACGGTCTCCAGCATTATCGGCCGCGCCGTCGTTACAATCGCTTATCCCCACACGCCGGATTATCTCTGGTTCCTCGACTTCGCCCTGCAATGGCTTCGCGGCGGCGCCCGCTGGCTTGCCGATCGCGGCGTTGGTCCCGTACCCGGCGACTATGAGATCGTTCAAGCAACGACCGGCTTCGCCGTCTTCGCCTTCCTGCCCTGGTGCCAGCTCAATCGCGGCCACGCGACCGTCGACGTCTTCACTTCGTTTCTCCCGGACGCCGCCAACCGTGTGATCGACCTGGTCACCGAACTGCTGCTGACGTTGGTCATCGTATTGATCGCGTGGCGGTTATGGGTCGGCATGACCGACAAGATGCACAACGGCGAGACCACCTTCATCCTGCAGTTTCCCGTCTGGTGGGGCTATGCGTTCTCCATGGTGGGCGCGGCCGTGGCGGTGATCATCTCGTTCTACATGCTTGGCGTCCGCGTCCGCGAGGTGGCGACCGGCAAATCGGCTTTCGGACCGGCGCAGGGGGGCATGCATTGACCAGTCTCGAAATCGGGATCGCCTCCTTTCCGGTTCTGCTTTTCCTGATCTTCATGCGCATTCCGATCGGGCTCGCCATGCTTCTATGCGGGCTCGGCGGCCTGTGGCTCGTCACCGGAACGACGCTGCCGGTACTGTCGAAGCTCAAGGCCGAAACCTATTCGACCTTTTCGGACTATTCGCTGTCGATCATCCCGCTGTTCCTGCTGATGGGGCAGTTCGCGTCGCTGGGCGGCATGTCGCGTTCGCTGTTCAAGGCGGCCGAGACGTGGCTTGGCCATCGGCGGGCGGCGTCGCCATGGCCGCCATCGGCGCCTGCGCCGGTTTCGGCGCCATCTGCGGCTCCTCTCTCGCCACCGCCGCCACGATGGGCCAGGTCGCGCTGCCGGAGCTTCGCCGCTACGGCTATTCGGAGGCGCTGGCGACCGGCGCGCTCGCCGCCGGCGGCACGCTCGGCATTCTTATTCCGCCCTCCGTTGATCCTGGTGATCTACGCCATCCTTACGCAGCAAAACATCGCCAAGCTGTTTCTGGCCGCCTTCGTGCCCGGGCATCCTCGCGGCAATCGGCTACATGATCGCCATCTCCATCTATATGCGCCTGCACCCCGAAGCCGCCGGCATGCGCGAACGCGCGCCCTATTCGGAACGGTTCCGCGCGCTGCTTGATGTCTGGCCGGTGCTTGTGGTTTTCATCGCCGTGGTCGGCGGCATCTATCTCGGCTTGTTCACGCCGACCGAGGCGCGCCGCTGTTGGCGCGGCCGGAACCGGCCTCATCGCGTTCGTCAATGGCGGCCTGACCCGCCGCACGCTGATGGAATCGATCCTGGCCACCGCAAGCGCCACGGCGATGATCTTCCTCATCGTGCTTGGCGCCAGTTTCTATAATTCTTTCCTGGCGTTATCGCAGTTGCCGCAACAGGCGGCCGAATGCATTTCCACCTCCGGCTTCAACCCCTGGATCGTGCTGGTGGCAATCCTGCTGCTCTATCTGGCGCTCGGCTGCGTCATGGATTCGCTGTCCATGATCCTTTTGACGATCCCGATTTTCCTGCCCATCGTCACGGCGCTCGATTTCGGCCTGCCGCCGGAAGAATTCGCCATCTGGTTCGGCATATTGGTGTTGATCGTCGTGGAGGTGGGACTGATCACGCCGCCCGTCGGCATGAATTTGTTCGTCATCAATTCCATGGCGAAGTCGCCGATCTCGGCGACCTATCGCGGCGTCATTCCCTTCGTCATCAGCGATATCGTGCGTACGACGATCCTGACCATCTTCCCGGCGATATCGCTGTTCCTGATCCGCTGGATGTATTGAGGAAACGGTTTCGGCAACCGCCCCCGATCCGGCGAACGGCTACCACTGATTATAGGGAAGGAACTTGCCCGACATGGTGACTTGCACGCGGTCGCCCTTCGGGTTGGCGATGCGGTCGACCTTCAGGTCGAAGTCGATGGCGCTCATGATCCCGTCGCCGAACTTTTCGTGGATGAGTTCCTTGATCGTATCGCCATAGACATAGGTGATTTCGAAAAATCGGTAGATCAAAGGGTCCTTGGAGACCGTCTCGGCGTCCTGCCCTTTCTTGGGAGGCATCTGCAGCGCGATCTCGACATCCTTGGCGCTGTTGCCAAGGTCGAGATAGGCGGCGACCTTGGCGGCTGCCGCCTCTGGAAGCGAGTTCTGTCCCAGGCAGGCCGACACCACGAACACATCCGACATGCCGGCGGCTGCCGCGATGTCTGTCCAACTGGCCTTTTTCGCGAACTTCGCCGCCATGATCAGTTCGGTCAGTTCGAGCTTGCTCATGAGCCGGGGAAGTCCGGCGGACGCGCTTTTGTCAGACATACAAAGGATCCTTTCCCGCATTGTGGTTTGACCGCCGCGACTGAAACAACAAGCCGTTTGACTTGGGGCAGGACGGCAGTGCGAGAATTAAACCACGTATTTGCTGCGATGCACAATCGACTTTAGATCATGCAGGATTTGTGCGTTCCGCGAATGGATGGGCACCATTATTTCGCAACTACGAGAGCTTTTAGGATCACTGCGGGTGACCTCCCGGGTCAGCCCTTCATCTGCTGGACGAGGCCATAGAGATTGGCGCAACGCGCGCCCGAGCGGCAATAGGCGAGCACGGGCGTCGCCACCTCGCCGAGAGCAGCGGCCATGTCGCTCACATTGTCCGGCGTGATTGCCCCCGAAACCACCGGGATATAGTGGAAATCGAGGCCGGCCGCTTCGGCCGCCTTGCGGATATCGTCATGCGGCACGGCGCCGTCTTCGGTATCGGGGCGATTGGAGATGACGGTCTTGTAGCCGGCGGCCACGATTTCCTTGACCTGTTCGGGCGTGATCTGGGCGGCGACGGCGAAGCCGTCGGCGACGGGGCGGATTTCCATGGCGTTCGTTCCTGTTGAAGATGATCTGTTCTACCTGCAACCGATATCGGGATCAAAGCCCATTCAGCGGCACTTTAAGCGCCGGCTTGCCGCTCTGGTCTGTCGGCAGATGGCCGGCGCGCATGTTGACCTGCAGCGAGGGGATGATCAGCTTGGGCATGGAAAGCGTTTTGTCGCGCGCCTCGCGCATGGCGACGAATTCATCTTCGCTCACCCCATCATGCACATGAATGTTGTGGGCCTGCTCGTCAGCGACCGTCGTCTCCCACTGGATGTTGCGGCCGTTGGGGCCGTAGTCGTGGCACATGAACAGACGCATTGCGCCGGGCAGCGAAAGCACCCGCTTGATGGATCGATAAAGCTGACGCGCGTCGCCACCGGGAAAATCGGCGCGCGCCGAGCCGCCGTCCGGCATGAACAGCGTGTCGCCGACGAAGGCGGCGTCACCGATGACATGCGTCATGCAGGCCGGCGTGTGGCCGGGCGTGTGCAGGACGTGAGCGGTCATCGTGCCGATTGCGTAGCTGTCGCCATCGGTGAACAGCCGATCGAATTGCGATCCGTCGCGCTGGAACTCCGTGCCTTCGTTGAAGATCTTGCCGAACGTGTCCTGGATGATCTTGATGCCTTCGCCGATGCCCATCTTACCGCCCAGCTTCTGCTGGATGTAGGGCGCGGCGGAGAGATGGTCGGCATGGGCATGTGTCTCGATGATCCATTCGAGTGTGAGCCCGCTATCGGCAATATGCTGGATGATCGCGTCAGCCCCGGCATAGGCGATGCGCCCGGCGGCGTAGTCGATGTCCATGACGCTATCGATTACCGCGCAGGCGCTGGAGGCGGGATCCTTGACCACATAGGAGATCGTATTGGTCTCCTTGTCGAAGAAGGCGGTGACCACCGGCTTGACCGAAAGGTCTGGAGTGAAGGGGATGGACATTTGCATGAACCTATCTCCGTTCGCGGTCTTGCTTCTCGATCCCATGTTCCAACAGCACGGCCGCAGCATACCGCCGATAACCGTCTTCAGAAAGGCCTCTTGTCCCGCCGAGATCAGAGACCCCGCTCGACGTATGGTCCCTCAGAGAGTACCTTCACCTTCAACATATGCATATATACGCACATATGCAAGCAAGAGGAAAGTCTATTCGGGTACCCGCGTCATCGGTGTCGGAAACTCTAATCCCTGAAAAGCCCGCCCATCGCCGCCAGCTTGCGCAGATGGTAGCCGTGGTCGCCAAAGGTGAAGTCGATCATGGTCATGCGCTTGAAATAGTGCCCGACGGCATATTCCATTGTCATGCCGACGCCGCCGTGGACTTGCACGGCATGCTGCCCGGCAAGTGTTCCGCCCTGGCCGATCTCCGCCTTGGCCGCATGCATGGCGCGCGCCCGCTCGTCGCTGTCCTCGCTGTCGGCCATCATCGTCGCATAATAGGTGATGGAGCGCGCCTGTTCGAGCGCCACGAACATGTCGACCGCCATGTGCTGTAGCGCCTGGAAGGAGGAGATCGGCACGCCGAACTGTTTGCGCACCTTCATGTAATCGACGGTCAGGCGATGCATCGCCGACATGACCCCGACGGCTTCCGCCGATAGAGCCGCTATGCCCTGATCGACGACCTGCCTGACGAGCGGGAGCGCGTCATCGGGATCGCCGAAAACGGCTTCCGCCGGGACCGCGACGTTCTCCAGCGTGATCTCGGCCGCGCGCTGGCCATCCTGCATGGGGTAACCACGCCGCGACACCCCTTCGGCATTGGCCTCGATGAGAAAGACGCCAATGCCTTTTTCGTCTCCGGCCTTTCCCGCGGTCCGGGCGGTGACGAAAATCTTGTCGGCGCTGTCGCCACCGATGACCACGCCCTTGGCGCCGGAAAGCCGCCAGCACGCCCCGTCTTTCGTCGCCTTCGTCTCGACCTGATTGAGATCGTAGCGTGAATGCGGCTCGGTATGGGCGAAGCCAAGCTTGAGCGACCCATCGGCAACCTGCGGCGCCAGTTCCGCTCGCGTGGCGTCGTTCCCGCCCAGCCGCAAGAAACCGCCGCCAAGCACGACGGTCGGGAAATAGGGCTCCAGCGCCAGGGCGCCGCCCAGCGCTTCCATGACGATCATCGTCTCGATCGGGCCGCCGCCGATGCCGCCATCTTCTTCCGAAAAGGGCAGGGCCATCAGCCCCATTTCGGCAAATCTGCCCCACATCTCGGCGCTCCAGCCTTCCGGCTTGGCCATGTATTTCTTCCGCTCCTCGAAGCCATAATTGTCCGCGAGAAGCCGGGCGAGCGAATCCTTGAGGATCGATTGTTCTTCGGAGAGTTCGAAATCCATTGGATCAGTTCCCGATATATTGGCACGACAAGGGATAGGACGCCATTCGCATCAAAACCCCAGCACCGCCTTGGCGATGATGTTCTTCTGGATCTCGTTCGACCCGCCATAGATCGACACCTTGCGCGTGTTGAAATAGGTCGGCGCGGCGAAGCCGGCATAATCCGGCCCGATCGGCGGTTCGTTCCAGCGGTCGTCCGTCGCCGGCTGGTAGGGCATGGCATAAGGCCCCATGACTTCCATCAGAAGCTGCGTTGTCGCCTGCTGGATTTCCGAACCCTTGATCTTGAGGATAGACGAGGCGGGGTCGGGTTTGCCGGTGATGCCGCGCTTGGCGTCGGCAGAAACCACGCGAAGCTGTGTCAACTCCAGCGCCTTCAGATCGATCTCAATCGACGCCAGTTTCTCGCGGAAGCGTTCGTCCTGCATTAGCGGCCGACCGCCCGACATTTCGAGCGCCGCCAATTCGCGGATGCGATGGATGCGTTGCTTGGACACGCCGATGCGCGCGATGTTGGTGCGCTCGTTGCCGAGCAGGAACTTGGCGTAATCCCAGCCCTTGTTCTCTTCGCCAACGAGGTTTTCGGCCGGCACCTTGACGTCGGTCAGGAAGACCTCGTTGATTTCCCGGCCGCCGTCGATCGTCACGATCGGTCTGACCTCGATGCCGGGCGTCTTCATGTCGATCAGGAGGAAGGAAATGCCTTCCTGCTTCTTGCCCTCGGTACTGGTGCGCACGAGACAGAAGATCCAGTCGGCATATTGCGCCAGCGTCGTCCATGTCTTCTGGCCGTTGACGAGGTAATGGTCACCTTCCTTCACCGCACGGGTCTTCAAGGAAGCGAGATCGGAGCCGGAGCCCGGCTCGGAAAATCCCTGGCACCACCAGTCTTCCAAGGTCACGATGCGTGGCAGGAACTTCTCCTTCTGCGCTTCGCTGCCGAAGGTATAGATCACAGGCCCGACCATGTTGACGCCAAAGGCGAGCGGCTGCGGGGCCGGCCATTTCTGCGTCTCTTCCAGGAAGATGTACTGCTTCATCGGGTCCCAGCCGGTACCGCCATATTTTTCCGGCCAATGCGGCACGGCCCAACCCTTTTCGGCCAGGATACGCGTCCAGCGGACGAGATCCTCCTTGTCCATGGATTCTCCGTCGATCATCCGCTTGCGGATGTCTTCCGGCATTTTCTCCTTCAGGAAGGCCCGCACTTCCTCGCGGAAGACATTTTCCTTGTCGGTGAAACGAAGGTCCATCTCATCCTCCTAATTGATCTCGAACAGGCCGGCCGCCCCCATGCCGCCGCCCACGCACATCGTGACGACGGCGTATTTGACGCCGCGCCGCTTGCCCTCGATCAGCGCATGGCCGGCAAGGCGCGAGCCGCTCATGCCATAGGGATGGCCGACCGCGATGGCGCCCCCGTCGACATTCAGTTTTTCGGGGTCGATGCCGAGCCGGTCGCGGCAGTAGATCACCTGCACCGCGAAAGCCTCGTTCAACTCCCACAGTCCGATGTCGCCGACTTTGAGCCCGTGCCGCTCAAGCAGGCGCGGCACGGCGAAGACCGGGCCGATGCCCATCTCGTCGGGCTCGCAGGCGGCAACGTTGAAGCCGCGAAGTATACCCAGCGGCTCCAGCCCCCGCCTGGCGGCTTCCTTGTCGCTCATCATGACGTTGGCAGAAGCCCCATCGGAAAGCTGGCTGGCGTTGCCCGCGGTTATGGTGCCGCCCTCCCGTACCGGCTTCAGCGCCGCAAGGCCTTCCGCCGTCGTGCCGGGGCGTGGGCCTTCGTCATGCGAAAGCGTCATTTCCTTGTGGCTGATCTCCTTGGTTTCCTTGTCGACAACCGCCATCGTCACCTTGAACGGTGCAATCTCCTTGTCGAAACGGCCGGCTTCACGCGCCGCCGCCACGCGGCTTTGCGACAAAAGGCCGTATTCGTCCTGCCTTTCGCGCGAAATGCCGGAGCGCTTCGAGACAGTTTCGGCGGTGTCGATCATCGGCATGTAGACATCCGGCTTGATCTCCATCAGGTTATCGTCGCGCAGCCGGAACGTGTTGCGGTGGTCGTTCTGCACCAGGCTGATCGATTCCAGTCCGCCAGCGATCCCGGCCTTGAGACCGTCGTTGCGGATGGCATTGGCGAGCAGCGCCATCGATTGCAGGCCGGAAGAGCATTGGCGGTCGATCGTGGTTCCAGCGACGGTGACCGGAAGGCCGGCGGTCAGAAGCGCGCGCCGCGCAACGTTCAGCCCCGTGGTGCCTTCCTGCATGGCGCAGCCCATTACGACATCCTCGATTTCACCGCCGTCCAGGCCCGACCGGTTCAGCGCCTCCCGGATGGCGTGGGCGCCGAGCGTGGCGCCCGACGTGTCGTTGAGAGCGCCGCGATAGGCTTTGCCGATCGGCGTGCGGGCGGTGGAAACAATAACGGCGTCGGTCATGGAAAATCTCCGTGTGATCGGTTTATGAGGAGGCTTGCGCCGCGGCGCATGATCCCAAAAAGGTGCAGACTTTTTGGACAAGATCATGCGCCAACTTTTGATCTCCGCTCGGCTTCTTCCTGCTTGAGTTCGAGCTTGGAAAGCTTGCCGACTGAAGTGCGCGGCAGGCTGTCGCGGATTTCCAGATACGCCGGCATTTCGTGACGGCCGACGCGGTCCTTGAGGAATTCCTTCAGCGCGTCGAGCGTCAGTTCCGGCGCACCCTTTCGCAGAGTGACGAACGCCTTGGCGGCCTCGCCGCGATAGCCGTCCGCCACGCCGATCACCAGCACTTCCAGCACGTCGGGATGCTCGTAGATCATCTGTTCGATGAGTTGGGGATAGACGTTGAACCCGCCGGAAATGATCATGTCCTTCTTGCGGTCGACAATGGTGAAGAAGCCTTCCTCGTCCATGAAGCCGATATCGCCGGTCAGGAAGCCGCCCTCCGAAAAGAACTGGTCGTGCTCGCTTTCCTTGTTCAGATAATCGTTGGTGACGTTGTCGCCGAAAATGCGCAACTCGCCGGTCTGGCCCTGAGCCAGCACCTTCTTTGGGTCGTCGAGCGCGACGATATCCATGTAGATGCCGGGCAGCGGAACGCCGATGGTGCCGACCATGTCGCCGCGCCCCTTGGGAATATTGGTGCCGGCGGGCGATGTTTCCGTCATGCCCCAGCCGCCCAGAATGTCATGTCCTGTAGCGATCTTCAGCTTGCGCGCGACCTCGACCGGGAGCGGCGCGCCGCCGGAGGCGCAGTAGCGCATGGAGGACAAATTGCGCTTTTCGAAGCCGGGAATTGCCGCGATCGCGATCCACATGGTTGGCACGCCAGGAAAACTGGTGGCGCCATTCTCCATCTCGTCGAGCGCCGTCTCCGCGTCGAACCGGGTATGCATCAAGAGTGTGTTGCCATTGTTGAGCCCGCGCAGAAGGATCGTGGTCAGGGCGTAGATGTGGAACAGCGGCAGGAAAAGCAGGATGCGGTCGTCCCCTTTTTGCGAGAGGCCCTGGCCCGTGTACCAGATATCATAGCTGGTTACCGCGGCCGACAGATTGCGGTGCGTGAGCTTGGCGCCCTTCGGCATCCCGGTCGTGCCGCCGGTATATTGCAGGAGCGCCAGATCCTCGACATCGACCGCCGGGAAGCCGACCTCCTCGTCCGCATCGGCGACAAAATCCTCGAAGGTGACGATCCCGTCCCCTGATGGCATCGGGCCGGCGAGCGGTGAGTTGCCGAACGCGGCATCATCGCCGACGATCAGCCGATCGATGATCCCGGCCGGCAGAAGCTTCGCCGCGCCCATCGCCATCTCGCCGATATTGGTGGTCACCACCGTGCGCGCGCCGCTATCGGTCAATTTGTGCTGGATGACGCGCGGGCCATCGAGTGGCGAGAGATGAACGACCGTGGCGCCAGCCTTCATGGCGCCGAAAAATGCGATGGGATGGTAGAGCGTGTTGGGCAGGAAGAGCGCGATGCGCGCGCCCTTGCCGAGCCCCGCCGCCAGGAAGGCGCAAGCCACCTGATCGACGCGCGCCTTCAGTTCTTCATAGGTCCAGCGGCTGCCACGGAACACGAGCGCGTCCTTGTCACCGAAATGCTCCACCGCCCGGTCGATGATGGAACCGAGCGGCCAGGCTTCGAGCGCCGTGCGCGGCGACAGGCCGGCCGGATAGGCCCCGTCCCAGGCCCAGGGGGCTGGAAAGGGCGGGACGCCGCTCACGCCTTGGAGTCCTGCAGGCTGGAGAAGGTCTTGCCCTCGGCCGCCAGTTTCGCGAGAAGGGGAGCCGGAGCAAAAACGTCCTTGCCGGTTTTTCCATGCCAGTAATCGAGCCGTTCGGCGATCTTGGTCAGGCCGATGAGGTCGGCCCAGAACATTGGCCCGCCTCTGCCGACAGGGAAGCCGTAGCCGTTGATCCAGACGATATCGATATCGGACGGCCTTGCCGCGATCTTCTCTTCGAGGATGCGCGCCCCTTCATTGACCATCGGATACATTGTGCGTTCCGTGATCTCTTCAGCGGAGATCGTGCGGCGATTGACACCCGTTTCGCGCGCCTTGTCCTCGATCAGCTTCTCGATTTCGGGGTCGGGCGTCGGCGTCCGCGATCCCTTTTCGTAGATATAGTAGCCGCGACCGGTCTTCTGACCGTAGCGCCCCATCTCGCAGATGGCGTCGGCGATGACGGCCTTCGTTCCGAGCGATTTGCGGTTGCGCATGCCAATATCGAGGCCGGCGAGGTCACCCATGGCGAACGGCCCCATCGGCCAGCCGAAATCGGTAAACACCTTGTCGACCTGCTGGGGCGTCGCGCCTTCGAGCAAGAGCGCTTCCAGATCGGCCGAGCGCGCCGAAAGCATGCGGTTGCCCACGAACCCGTGACAGACGCCGACCACGACCGGCACCTTGGCGATCTTCTTGGCAACCGAAAGCGCGGTCGCAAGGACGTCAGGCGCGGTCTTCTCGCCGCGCACGATCTCCAGCAATTTCATGACGTTGGCGGGCGAGAAGAAATGCATCCCCAGCACATCGGCCGGCCGCTTGGTCATCGCCGCGATCTCGTCGACGTTCAGGTAAGAGGTGTTGGAGGCCAGGATCGCGCCGGGCTTGGCGATGGCGTCGAGCTTGCCGAAAACCTCCTTCTTGACCGACATCTCCTCGAAGACGGCCTCGATGATGATGTCGGCGTCGGCGAGATCGTCATAGCTGGTCGTCGGCGTGAACATCGCCATGCGCTTCTGATGCGCCTCCGCCGACAGCGAACCGCGTGCGACCGATATCCCGTAATTCTTGTTGATAACGCCGAGGCCACGATCAAGCGCCTCCTTGCTCATTTCGAGCATCGTGACGGGGATGCCGCCATTGACGAGCGACATGGCGATGCCGCCGCCCATCGTCCCGGCCCCGATGACCGCGGCCTTCCTGATCTCGCGTGGCTTGACGTCCTTGCCGACGCCTTCCACCCGCGCCGCCTCTCGCTCGGCGAAAAACAGATGCCGCTGCGCCCTTGACTGGTCGCCGGCGACCAATATCTCGAAAGCCTTGCGCTCGGCCGCGATCGCGTCATCGAAACTCATGGTGATGGCGTTGCGTACGGCGTCGGCGCAGGCGATCGGCGCTTCCAGGCCGCGTGACTTCTTCGTTGCTTCCGCCACGGCCTTTTCGAAGCCGGACATGTCCGCCCGCGCGGCATCGATCCGCGCATTGCGGTCGCGGACGGCGACGAGCGGCCGCTTGGTCTCGGCCGCCTCACGCGCGAAGGCGACGGCGTCTTTCACCAGATCGTTGGCGAGCGCATCCACGAGCCCCGTCTGTTCCGCCTCGATCGCGCCGATCGGAGCGCCGGAAACGATCATGGTGACCGCTTTCTCCGGGCCGACGATGCGCGGCAGGCGCACCGTGCCGCCGGCGCCGGGCAGCAGGCCGAGCTTGACCTCGGGAAGACCCATCCGGGCGCTTTTGTCGGCCACGCGGAAATGACAGCCGAGGGCCAGTTCCAGCCCTCCGCCGAGCGCGGTGCCGTGGATCGCCGCGACGGTCGGCTTGGTTGTGATGCTATCCAGCGTTTCAATCAAATCACGCAGGCCGGGTTGCTTCTGCGGCTTGCCGAACTCGGTGATGTCGGCTCCCGCGACGAAGGTGCGGCCGGCGCAGGCGAGCACGATACCCTTCACGCTGGCATCGTCGCGCTGTGCTTTCAGGGCGGCGTCGAGCGGTTCCCGCAGATGATGGCTCAACGCGTTGACCGGCGGGTTGTCGAGCAGGATGATGGCGATGTCGCCGTCGCGGGTGGTCGTTACGGTTGAAGGCAAAGTCTGGAACCTCCCTGGTTCGAATTCATCTTGGGCGCGACCGCGCCGATTTTAGGACAAGCCGGCTCCTTGCATGAAGCCGGCAATCAGCCTCGCCACTTCCGCGGGCCGCTCTACACACGGTATGTGACCCGCATCCTTTATGACTTCAAGGCGCGCTCCGTCGATCAAATCCGCCGTCGTCCGCATCAATTGCGGTGAGGTCGTAGCGTCATGCTCGCCCGCGATGCATAGCGCGGGAACCTGCAGGGCGCGGGTGGATTCGGTGAGATCGGCGTCGCGTAACGCAGCGCAGACACCGGTATAACCTCCGATGTCGTTGCGCGTAAGCATGGCCTGGTAGCCGGCGAAATCGACATTTTCATTGCGATAGGGCGCGGTGAACCAGCCGCTCAATATTCCCTCCGCAACCGCGCCCATGCCCTTGTTGGTGACGGTTTCAATACGCGTGTTCCAGCCATCCTCGGTGCCGATCTTGTGCGCGGTGTCCATCAGGACGAGTGCGGATACGAGGTCCGGCCTGAGCGCCGCCAGACCCTGCGCGATCATGCCACCGACCGACAAACCGACGATCACGGCGCTCTTAACGTGCAGATGGTCGAGCAGCGCCGCCAGATCCTCCGCCAACGTCACCATTGAATAGGGCCCCGCTGTTGCCTCGGAGAGCCCATGACCGCGCTTGTCATAGCGGATGACGCGCAGGCCTTGCGGCAGATGACGGATCAGATCGTCCCAGATACGGAAATCCGTCCCCAGCGAATTGGAGAACACGATCGTTTTGCCGCCCCGTGCGCCAGCGTCTTCGTAGTGGAGCACAACGCCGTTAACCCGCGCAAAAGCCATTCACCGTCTCCTCCCTTTCATTCCACATACTACCGGGTATGTTGCAAGGCAACAGCCGGTCGACGCGCCTTTCCGTCAAGCCGTGCACAGTGCATTCTAGGGTGGCCGATATCCATGGGCCAATGGGAGAAGATCAGATTATGGCAGAGCAGCATTTTTCATCCTTTCGCGACAAGGTCGCCGTCATAACCGGAGCGGGCAGCGGCATTGGTCGGGCAATTGCGCTTCGCGCGGCAGGCGAGGGGATGCGGCTGGCGCTGCTCGACGTCGACATCAAAGGCCTCGAAGAGACCCGAGGGTTGCTTGCGGATATGGACCCCATGCCGTTCATACGCCGCTGCGACGTATCGAAGGACGAAGAGGTGCAGGCCGCCGCCGCCGCGATTTTTGCGGAGTTTGGAACGGTGCATCTTCTCTTCAACAATGCCGGCGTCGGCGTCAGCGGCTACACCTGGCTGACCACCGCCGATGACTGGCAATGGTCGATCGGCGTCAACGTCCTAGGCGTTACGAATGGCATCAGAGCCTTCGTTCCCGGGATGATCGAAGCCGGCGAGACCGGCCATGTTATCAATACGGCTTCAGTTGCCGGATTGCTTTCCGTACCGGGATCGAGCGTCTATTGCGCGACAAAACATGCGGTCGTTACGATTTCGGAGTGCATGCGACACGAATTGACGATGGTCGGCGCCAATATCGGCGTCTCGGTTCTGTGCCCGGCCTTCGTGCCGACCGGCATCGCGGACGCGGAGCGCAACCGCCCGCCTGAACTCGGTACGAGGAACCCCTCGGCGGAGCCTTTCGCGGCACGTACCCGAAAGGCAGTGGAGTCCGGTCGCCTGACCGCCGGGGATGTCGCGCGGATCGTTTTTGACGGGCTGCGCGAAGGCAAATTCTACATCCTGACCCATCCGCGCATCAAGGGCGCCATCGGCACGCGCATGGAAGACATCCTGGAAGAACGCATGCCGACCAATACCGTGCCGGGGTAGGAGAAGGCATTAGCTATCGTAAACCTTTGGAATCAAATGGCTCCTTCGCGAAAGTTCGGGCAGATTTTCGCAGGGGAGTGCTATCAGCACCTCCTTCTTACGCCGCGACCACCCTTTCAATTGCCTTTCACGCGCAATGGCGTCTGTGATGCGGTCATAGGACTCTGTGAATACCGGTGTCACCGGCCGCCGTCGCGCGTGTAGCCGTCGACCGGAAGGTTGTTATGTTCCCAGACGCGCGCCTCGATTTCCTGCTTGGTTGAGCCGACGTAATAAGAGCCATCGGCGCAACGAAGCATATAAATTGTCATCTCGAAGGACGCACAATGGTATTGCCGCCTAACCGCAGCTACGCCTCCAGCGCCTGGTCCAGATCGGCGATCAGATCATCGCCATCTTCGACCCCTGCGGAGAGGCGAACGAGTGAATCCGAAATGCCGATCGCCTCGCGTTTGTCGGCGGGGATCGAGCCATGCGTCATCAGGGCGGGATGCTCGGCGAGGCTTTCCACGCCGCCAAGGCTTTCCGCCAGTGTGAAGAGCTGCGTGTGTTCGAGGAAGCGGTTGGTGCCGGCGAGGTCGCGGTCCAGGACAACGCTCACCATGCCACCAAATCCGTGCATTTGGCGTTGTGCGATGTCGTGCTGCGGATGGCTTTCGAGGCCTGGGTAGATGACGCGGCGGACGCCGCTGCGGGCTTCCAGCCAGCGCGCGATCTTGAGGCCGTTCTGGCAATGCCGTTCCATCCTCAGCGCCAGCGTCTTCATGCCGCGCAGCGCCAGGAAACTGTCGAAGGGTCCGGCAATGGCGCCGATCGAATTCTGCAAAAACTTCAACTGCTCCCTCAGATCGGCATTCTCCCCGACGACGACACAGCCGCCCACGACATCCGAATGCCCGTTGAGATATTTGGTCGTGGAATGCGCGACGATGTCGAAGCCGAGTTCCAGCGGTCGCTGGATATAGGGGCTGGCGAAGGTGTTGTCGGCGGCCGAGATCAACCCATGCTTTTTTGCCAGCGCCGCGACACCTTCGAGATCGACAATCTTGAGCAGCGGGTTGGTCGGCGTTTCGACCCAAAGCATTTTGGTTTCGGGCCGGATCGCAGATTCCACGGCGGCGAGATCGGTGAAATCGACGAAGCTCACCGCCAGTCCCGCCGAGCGCGTGCGCACCTTGTCGAGGAGCCGGAAGGTGCCGCCATAGATGTCGTCGGTCGCCACGATATGAGCGCCTGAATCCAGAAGCTCGAATATCGTGGCGATGCCGGCCAGCCCCGAGGCGAAGGCAAAACCGGCCGTGCCGCTTTCCAGATCGGCGATGGCGCGCTCGAAGGCCATGCGCGTCGGGTTCTGGCTGCGCGAATATTCATAACCCTTGTGCACGCCCGGGCTTTCCTGGGCATAGGTCGAGGTGGCGTAGATCGGTACCATCACCGCGCCCGTCGTCGGGTCGTGGCTTTGTCCGCCATGGATGGTACGGGTCGCGAAGGCGAGGCGGTTTTTCATTGGCGTGCTCATCGGGTGCGCCTCAGATGGTTGATCAGATCGATGCGGGTGACGAGGCCGACGAACTCCTCGCCGGAAAAAATGATGGCAACTTCGTTGCGGTCGAAGACCGGTAGCAGCGCGTCAAGGGTCCGGTCGGCCTGCAGCGTGTGCAACTCCTTCGACATGGCGGTTTCCACCGGCGCGTTGAAGCGGTCCCAGCGGCCGTCATACGAACCTTCGATGGCGGCGAGGATATCGCTTTCGTCGACGATGCCGACCAGTTTGCCATGTTCAAGCACGGGCAGTTGCGAAACGTCGCCGCGCCGCATGCGGCTATAGGCATTGAGCAGCGTGTCCTTCGGGCCGACATAGAGCGTCGCCCCTTCGCGGTGCGTCCGCGCCACGAGGTCGGAGAGGTCGCCATGCACCTCGCGTTCCGTCAGACCCTGTTCCGCGAGCCACACATCGTCGAAGACCTTGGAGAGGTATTTGTTGCCGCTGTCGCAGACGAAGGTCACGACCCGCTTCAGCTCGGTCTGTTCGCGGCAATACCGCAGCGCCGCTGAAAGCAGCGTGCCGGACGATGAGCCGGCGAGGATTCCCTCTTTCGACAAAAGATCGCGCACGGCAAGCATGCTTTGCTTGTCGGGAATCGAGTAAGCCTTTTTCACAAGGGAAAGATCGGCGTTGGGCGGGACGAAATCCTCGCCAATGCCCTCGACCGTCCAGCTTCCGGCCTCGATCATCTCGCCGGTCTTGATCAACGGCGCCAGCACCGATCCTGTCGGGTCGGCCAGAACCATCTCGGTCTTCGGCGACACTTTCTGGAAAAACCGTCCAAGGCCGGTCAGCGTGCCGCCCGAGCCGACGCCGACCACCACCGCATCGACATCATGGTCAAGCTGTTCCCAGATTTCCGGTCCGGTCGTCGTCTCATGCGCCAACGGGTTGGATGGATTGGCGAACTGGTTGGCATAGAAGGCGCCCGGCGTTTCGGCGGCAAGCTTTTCCGCCATGTCCTGGTAATATTCGGGATCGCCCTTGCCCACATCCGACCGTGTCAGTCTCACCTCTGCGCCGAGCGCCCTCAGATGCTGGATCTTCTCGCGCGACATCTTGTCGGGAACGATGAGGATGATGCGATAACCCTTTGGAATACCGACCTGCGCCAGGCCCAGACCGGTATTGCCGGCGGTTGCCTCTATGATGGTTCCGCCGGGCGCCAGCCGGCCGTCTTTCTCGGCGTCCGCGATCATCGACAGCGCGATGCGGTCCTTGATCGATCCGCCCGGATTCTGGCTCTCGAGCTTGACGAACAGACGGCATTTGCCGGTGTCGAATTGCGTCAGCTCGACGATGGGGGTTTCGCCGATCAGATCGAGCACGGAGGAATAAGGTGCGCGCAGGCGGTTCATTTCGCTCCTCCCTCTCAAGTCCCCGCCATGTGGCGCGCCCGGCGTCGATGGCAAGCGGATGGTTCACGTCTTCAGCTTGTAGCCGGTCTTGAAGATCCACCCCACGAGCGCGAGACAGACCGCCAGGAACACCAGCGTCATGGCGAGGCTGATAGCGACATTGACGTCGGCCTTGCCATAAAAACTCCAGCGGAAGCCGCTGACCAGATAGATGACCGGGTTGAACAGCGTTACCTTCTGCCAGAAGGGCGGCAGCATATGAATCGAATAGAAACTGCCGCCGAGGAAGGTCAGCGGGGTGACGATGAGCAGCGGTATGATCTGCAACTTTTCGAAACCGTCCGCCCAGATGCCGATGATGAAGCCGAACAGGCTGAACGTCAGGGCGGTGAGGACAAGGAAGAGCGCCATAAAGAACGGGTGCTCGATCCTGAGCGGCACGAACAGTGCCGCGGTCGCGAGGATGATGAGGCCGAGGATGATCGACTTCGTCGCGGCAGCGCCGACATAGCTTGCCACGATTTCCAGATAGGACACCGGAGCGGAGAGCAGTTCGTAGATCGTACCGACGAATTTCGGGAAATAGATGCCGAACGAAGCGTTCGAAATGCTTTGCTGCAGAAGCGACAGCATGAGCAGCCCCGGCACGATGAACGCCCCATAGCTGACACCGTCGACCTCGCTGATGCGCGAGCCGATAGCGGCGCCGAATACGACAAAGTAGAGCGAAGTGGAGATCACTGGAGAGACCACGCTTTGCAGCTTGGTGCGCCCCCAGCGTGCCATCTCATAGCCATAGATAGCTTTGACCGCATAAAAATTCATGACCGCTCGCTGACCAGATTGACAAAGATATCTTCCAGCGAACTCTGGTCCGTCTGCAGGTCGCGGAAGCGTATGCCGGCCTCGGCGACATCGCGCAGCAGGGCGGTAATGCCGGTGCGCTCACGCTGGGTGTCGTAGGTGTAGACCAGCCCGTTTCCCTGGTCGCAGATTTCGAGGTCGTAGCCGGCCAGGCCGGGCGGGATCGCGTCAAGCGGCTTTTGCAGTTGAAGCGTAAGCTGTTTCTTGCCGAGACGCCGCATCAGTTCGGCCTTGTCCTGAACCAGGATCAGTTCGCCCTTGTTGATGACGCCGACCCGGTCGGCCATCTCCTCGGCCTCCTCGATATAGTGGGTGGTCAGGATGATGGTGACGCCCGTCTCACGCAGCGAACGCACTAGCTCCCACATGTCGCGCCGGAGCTCTACGTCGACGCCCGCTGTCGGTTCGTCGAGGAAGAGTATGCGCGGTTCGTGCGCCAGCGCCTTGGCGATCATTACGCGACGCTTCATGCCGCCCGAAAGCGTCACGATCTTGGAATCTTTCTTGTCCCAGAGCGACAGCGCGCGCAGCGTTTTTTCGACATGGGCCGAATCCTTGCCCTTGCCGAACAGCCCGCGACTGAAGCTGACGGTGCTCCAGACCGATTTCGAAGGCGTCCGTGGTCAATTCCTGCGGCACGAGGCCGATCATCGAACGAGCCGCGCGGTAATCGGCGATAATATCGTGGCCGCCGGCGGACACACTCCCGGTGCTCGGATTGACGATCCCGCAGATAATGCTGATCAGCGTCGTCTTGCCGGCGCCATTGGGCCCGAGTAGGGCGAATATCTCGCCCGGCTGGATGTCCAGATCAATGGTTTTAAGCGCCTGAAAGCCCGAGGCATAGGTCTTCGACAGGCCTTTGACGGAAATGATCGGCTGCATGGGAGGATTGGCCTGATTGATGTCGGCGCGCACGAGGCGACGTACACGTCGCGCCTATGTAGGAGAGGCCGTCAGGTTTTGCCACCTTTGATTGTCGAAGAGCGTTGGTGGCCAGCCCGATCGGGTTTGTGGCCGCTCCGACCATCAGGTTAGTGAACCGGAGGAAATTGGCTTCGGCTGCGTTTGAACAGCCTTACCGCCACCTCTTGCCCTGCTTCACTGGAAGAGGCCGCGTCGTTTCAGCTTCAAAGCCGTAACGGGCGGATGGGTCCGCCTTGTGGGCATGATGTCCGTAGCCATAAGGCCCACGAAAATCGCCTTCCGGGCCACTCTCGGTTTCAGGATCGTATACCGGCACCAGGCCCAGAAGCATCGAAGCCTCGAACACCTGTCTTGCCAATTCCTGATTGGAAAGCCGACAATCGGGCAAGGATTTCCGGATGGCGACGAGAAGCGTGTTGATGGAGACCACCGTCGAGTGCGCCCTGCCTTGCAACAGTTCGAGTATCAAGCGCTGCACGCTGTCATTTTCATGGATTCGGGCTTCCGACAGACGCGACATTTAGGATATTCCTTCTCGTCGACCCCCTTGAGTTCCGATTGCCGTGTCGGAAATGATAGATGCGAATTGGCAGGTACGAATTAAATGGTCGAACGGGATCAAGGTTGCCTCTTGATGAGGCCGTCCTCAAAGCATGGTTTAGGATCGGTTAACTGGTCGCCATATCGTGTGGCGATGGCGTTACGCGAACTGAAGAGCAGTCAGGGATGATGGTGAAATTTGATATCGTGGTCGTCGGCGGCGGCAATGCGGCTTTGTGTGCGGCGTTGGCCGCCCGGGAAAAGGGCGCCAGTGTCGCCGTGCTCGAGCGCGCCACGGAAGAGGAGTTGGGCGGCAACAGCCGGTTCACGGCGGGCGCGTTTCGCTTTGCCTATCGCGGGGTGGAGGATTTGCAGGCCGTCATGCCCGATCTCAGCGAGGAAGAGATCGCCCGCACGGATTTCGGCACCTATACCGAGGATCAGTTCTTCGACGACATGTTCCGGGTGACGCGTTATCGCACCGACCCGACCCTGTGCGAATTATTGGTGAGGCGCAGCTTCGAGGCGATGAGATGGCTGCGGGAGAAAGGCGTGCGCTTCCAGCCCATCTATGGGCGCCAGGCATTCAAGGTGGATGGCAAGTTCAAATTCTGGGGCGGGTTGACGGTCGAAGCGTGGGGTGGTGGCCCCGGGCTCGTGGACTCCGAGACCGCCATTGCGAAAAACCTGGGCATCGAGATCAGATACGGCTGCCGTGCGCTGGGCCTCCTTTATGACGGCGACCGGGTCACGGGCGTTACCGTCAAGCAGGATGGAAAGCGCTTCGATATCGAAGCCGGGGCGTTGGTCCTGGCGTCCGGCGGCTTCGAATCCGACCCGGAAATGCGCACCCGTTATCTCGGCCCGGGCTGGGAACTGGCCAAGGTCCGGGGAACCCGATTCAACACCGGCGACGGCATTAAGATGGCGCTTGCCATCGGCGCGGCGCCTTATGGAAACTGGTCCGGCTGCCATGCTGTCGGATGGGATTTCAACGCACCGGAATTCGGCGATCTGGCGGTCGGCGACGGCTTCCAGAAACACTCCTATCCTTTCGGCATCATGGTCAACGCCAACGGCCGGCGCTTCGTCGACGAAGGCGCCGATTTCCGCAATTACACCTACGCCAAATACGGTCGCGTCGTGCTTGAGCAACCCGGCAATTTCGCCTGGCAGATCTTCGACCAGAAGGTCGCCCATCTGTTGCGCGACGAATACCGCATCAAGCAGGTCACCCGGGTGACCGCCAATACGATCGAGGAACTTGCCGGGCTTCTCGAGGGCGTGGAAAAGGAAGCCGTGCTGGCCGAGATCGCACAGTTCAATGCTTCGGTGAAGGAAGACGTGCCGTTCAATCCCAATGTGAAGGACGGGCGCTCGGCGGCCGGGATTCCGGTGCCCAAATCCAACTGGGCGAACGCGCTTGATACGCCGCCTTTTCAGGCGTTCCAGGTCGGCTGCGGCATCACCTTCACCTTCGGTGGCCTGCGCATCAACGAGCACGCCAATGTCCTGGACGCCGATCTGGTGCCGATGCCGGGCCTTTATGCGGCCGGCGAACTGGTTGGCGGCATATTCTATTTCAACTATCCCGGTGGAACCGGCCTCATTAACGGCACGGTATTCGGCCGCATTGCGGGAGAGGCGGCGGCGAGATCGGTTGCGGCGTGATTATCGCGGCGGAACAACACTGATCGGCCAGGGGAGATCTCTCCATCCTCGGCAACTGCCGGAAAGCCGGACTTTCATGTTGAAAGGTCCGGCTCGCCGATGGCGTGTTTCAGGTCGCGCTTTGCCGATCAGGACTTGTTCTTGTTGTAGACGTCGAACACCACGGCGCCGAGCAGGACAAGACCCTTCACCACCTGCTGCCAGTCCACATTGACGCCCATGATGGACATGCCGTTGTTCATCACGCCCATAATGAAGCCGCCGACCACCGAGCCGATGACCTGCCCAACGCCGCCCATCGCCGAGGCGCCGCCGATGAAGACCGCCGCGATGACATCGAGCTCGCTGCCGAGGCCCGCCGCTGGTACGGCCTGTCCGAGCCGTGCGGCGATGATCAGTCCGCCCAGCGCCGACAGGACGCCCATGTTGACGAACACGAGCAGCGTCAGCCTTTCCGTATGGATGCCCGACAGTTGCGCCGCCTTGGCGTTACCGCCCATGGCGTAGATCCGCCGGCCGATCGTCATCCGCTTGGTGACGAACACGAACAGCCCGATCAGAAGCCCCATGACGACGAGCACGTCGGGCAGCCCCCTGTAGACCGCGAACTGGTAGACGAGGAAAAGAGCGAGGAGGCTGATGACCAGCGTCTTGATCGCGAAAAGAACGAAAGGCTCGGCCCTGTATCCATGCCGTTCGCGCGTGCGGCGGGACCGCAGGCCGAAATAGGCATAGGCCAGGATACCGACGATCCCGATCAGCATCGAGGTCAGATGTAGGGAGACCCCGCTGCCATAGACGGTCTTGCCGGCCGCGTTGACGATCGGGGGCACGAGCGTCCAAATCCCCAGGATTTCCGGAATGAAGCCGGAACTCAACTCCTTGAAGTCCACGGGAAGCGGCCCCACCGAAAGGCCGCCGCCAAGAAAGGCCTGGCACAGGCCGCGGAAGATCAGCATGCCCGCCAGCGTGACGATGAAGCTTGGTATTCGGTGATAGGCGATCCAGTAGCCTTGCGCCGCGCCGATGGCGCCGCCCACGATCAGGCAGATGATCGACACCACCAGCGGATCGCTGAAGACGCCCAGATGCCAGGTCACCATCATGTTGGCGCCTAGCGCGCCGATGAAGCCGGCGACGGAGCCGACGCTAAGGTCGATATGGCCCGCGACGATCACCAGCAGCATACCCAGCGCCATCACGATGATGAAGCTGTTCTGCTGCACCAGGTTGCTCAGGTTGAGAGGCTTGAACAGCGTCCCGTCCGTGGTGAACTGGAAGAAGATCATAATCGCGATCAGCGCAAGGATCAGCCCGTATTCGCGCAAATTGGCGACCAGCGCCGAAACGGCGAAGGGGCTCTTGTGAATATCCTCGGCGACGCCGGTTTGCGGCGTGGGAGCGCTGTCGACCGTCATGCTGCTTTTCCTTCTCCCCGGACAATCGCCCGCATGATTTTCTCCTGGCTGGCCTCGGCGGTCGGCATTTCTCCGACCATGCGTCCATCATCCATGACATAGATTCGATCGGTGATGCCGAGCAATTCCGGCATCTCGGACGAAATCACGATGATCGCCCTGCCTTCGGCCGCGAGCCGCGCGATGATGGTGTAGATTTCATATTTGGCGCCGACGTCAATACCGCGCGTCGGCTCATCGAGAATGAGCACGTCTGGATTGGCGAACAGCCATTTCGACAGCACCACCTTCTGCTGGTTTCCGCCGGAAAGGTTGCCGGTCACCTGATAGACGCTGGAGGCGCGGATGTTGATCTGCTTGCGATAGTCGTTGGCGACGGCCAGTTCGCGCAGATCGTCGATCACATTATGCTTCGAGACGCCGTTGAGGTTGGCCAGCGTGACGTTGTGCTTGATGTGGTCGATCAGGTTGAGGCCGTAGGTCTTGCGGTCTTCCGTGACGTAGGCGATGCCGTGCTTTACCGCCTTGCGCACCGTGGAAACGTCGATGGAATTGCCCTTGAGCATGACCTCGCCGGTGATGCGGCGGCCGTAGGAGCCGCCGAACACGCTCATCGCGAATTCCGTGCGGCCCGCTCCCATCAGTCCGGCGATACCGACCACTTCGCCCCTGCGCACGTCGATGTCGATGCCCTTGATTACCTGCCGCTCGGGATGGATCGGGTGGTACACCGACCAGTTCCGGACCTGAAATACCGTTTCGCCGATGCTCGGCTCGCGCGGCGGGTATCGATCGTCCAACGCCCGGCCGACCATGGATGAAATGATGCGGTCCTCGCTGATGTCCTTCTTGGCCAGCGTCTCGATCGTGCGTCCGTCTCGGATGATCGTGACCCGGTCGGCAACGCGCTTCACTTCATTCAGCTTGTGCGAGATCAGGATCGAGGTGATGCCCTGCCGCTTGAATTCGAGCAGCAGGTCGAGCAGCGCCTGACTGTCCTTTTCCGAAAGGCTTGCCGTCGGCTCGTCCAGGATCAGAAGCCGTACTTCCTTGCTCAGTGCCTTGGCGATCTCAACCAGTTGCTGCTTGCCGACGCCGATATTGGTGATGAGGGTCTGCGGATCTTCGTTCAGGCCGACCTTCCTGAGCAGGTCCGTGGTGCGTCTCTCGTTCGCGTTCCAGTCGATGACGCCGTATTTGGCGTGCTCATTGCCGAGAAAGATGTTCTCCGCGATCGAAAGCATCGGAACAAGCGCCAGTTCCTGATGGATGATGACGATGCCGAGGCGTTCGCTGTCGTGAATCCCGCTGAAATGGCATTCCTGCCCGCTGAAGACGATCTTGCCGTCATAGGCGCCGGTCGGATAAACGCCCGAAAGCACTTTCATCAGCGTCGATTTTCCGGCGCCGTTTTCGCCGACCACGGCATGGATTTCGCCTTCCTCCACCTTGAGTTTGACGTTCGACAGCGCGGTGACGCCGCCAAACGTCTTGGTGATGTCGTGCATCTCCAAAATCGGTGAAGTCATGTCGGGTATCGTTCCTCCCTGCCGCCATATTATCGGCGCGCGCAGCCCAACGAAAAGGGGTCCCACTGGATGCGGGACCCCAAAAATGCCTGGACCCGTTACTTCAGGTCGGCGGCCTTGATGTAGCCCGAGTCGACCACGATCTTCTGGTAGTTCGACTTGTCGACCTCGACCGGCGTCAGGAGGATCGAAGGCACCACCTTCACGTCGTTATTGTAGGTCTTGGTGTCGAGACCTTCCGGCTTGCCGCCCGACAGCACCGTGTCGACGAGCTTGACCGTCGCCTTGGCGAGGTCGCGCGTGTCCTTGAACACGGTTGAATACTGTTCGCCGGCGATGATCGCCTTGATCGACGCCGTTTCGGCGTCCTGGCCTGTCACAATGGGCCAAGGCTGGCTGGCCGTGCCGTAGCCGACGGCGCGCAGCGACGCGATGATGCCGCGGGAAAGCCCGTCATAAGGCGAAAGCACGCCATCGACGCGGCTGCCGTCCGAGTAGTTGGCGGATAGCAGATTGTCCATGCGCGCCTGGGCGGTTGCGGCGAGCCAGCGCAGCGTGCCGACCTTGTCCATGCCCATCTGGCCGGATTTGATCTTGATCGAGCCATCGTCGATCATCGGCTGCAGCACCGACATGGCGCCATTGTAGAAGAAGAACGCATTGTTGTCGTCGGGCGAGCCGCCGAACAGTTCCACGTTCCACGGCTTCGTATTGGGGAAGCGCTCCTTCAGGCCCTTCACCAGCGAGTTGGCCTGGATGACGCCGACGCCGAAATTGTCGAAGGTGGTGTAGTAGTCGACATTGGGGGTCTTCTTGATCAGACGGTCATACGCCACGATGACCATGCCTGCGTCGTTTGCCTTCTGAAGGGCGTCGCTCATCGTGGTGCCGTCGATCGAGGCGATGATCAGCGCCTTGGGGCCTTTGGTGATTTCGTTCTCGAGCTGGCTGAGCTGGTTGGGGATGTCGTCCTGGGCATATTGCAGGTCGACGGTGTAGCCCAGCTTTTCGAGCTGCGACTTGACGTCGTTGCCGTCGTTGATCCAGCGCTGCGAAGTCTTCGTGGGCATGAGAACGCCGACCAGACCCTTGTCGGCCGCTCCGGCCGTGGCCGTCATGCCGGCCAGGCCAACCGCAACCGCGGCGAGTAACATTTTGAATTTCACTTCTTCTCTCCCTTGTTAGGCCGCAATATCGTCGAGGCACGCAGTATCAGGCTGCGGAGCGCAAGCATTCGTTGCAAGATACTGGATAACCTCCCTGGCCGCCACGGTGATAATCCATCCACTGGATGCACCCGTCGCAGATACGGATGAACGTGGAATCCCGGGCCTATCAGTGTCAAATGCGATTTTAGGTAGAATGCATACCATAAATGTTATAGCGAACCTCGGTGGAAGGGGATTCGGTGACCAGGCAGCAGCAGGATCCGGACGCGGGGTGGCGCGCATTGGCGCGGGATTCCTTGTCGCGCAGCGGCCTGAAGCTCAGCCATCTGCGCATCATTGTGGCGCTGGAGGAGACGAGGCGCATCAGCGGCGCCGCCCAGATGATGAACATCGCGCAGCCGGCGGCATCACGTTTGATTGCCGAGATGGAGAGCATGCTGGGCGCGTCCCTGTGCGAAAGGCTGCCGCGCGGTGTCGAACTGACCGCCTATGGCCTGGCCCTGGCCAGACGAGCCCGGTCGATCCTGTTCGAGATGCGCCAGATCGACCGCGAATTCGCCGATTTGCGGTCGGGCAATGGCGGCACGGTTTTCCTCGGCTCGGTTACGGGGCCGGCCATCGACCTTGCGGCTCCGGCGATCAGGCAGATCCGCACCCATCATCCCCGCGTCCAGATCAATCTCCAGGTCGAGACGAGCAGCGTGCTGGCGCGCGAACTTTTTGCGTCGCGGCTTGATCTCGTGATCGCGCGGGTTCCGGAGGAGTTCGATTCCAGTCTGTTCGAGAGTCGTGTGATCGGCGTCGAAAGGGCCGCGCTCATCGTGCGTCGCGGCCATCGGATCCTCAAGCAAGCTCCGGTGACGGTCGAGCAGCTTTACGGTCTGGACTGGGTGCTCGAGCCAACCGGCTCCGTGCTTCGCCGAACGATCGAAGCTCTTTTTCTACAGCGCGATCTGCCCCTCCCGGATCGCATTTTGAACACCAGCTCCATCCTCATGACGCTTGTCATGGTCATGCATTCGGATGCGGTCGCGCCTGTTTCCACGGGAGTCGCGAAATTCGTCAGCGAAAAGGCCGGGCTCGGAGGCGAAGTCGACATCGTTCCCATCGACTTCGAGATGGTTGTTCAACCCTACAGCCTGATCCAGATGAAGGAGCGGAGCCTGTCGCCGGCCGCTCAATCCCTGCGCAATCTGATATTGAATGAGGTGAAATAGATAGCCGCTGTCGCGCGTAACCTACTCAGGCGCAGCGCACGGGGTCTTCGGCTACGGCCTTCTGGTCGCTGGCCCATTCGGCCGCTGCTGCAATTCCGCCGAGCGGGAATATGTGGGCCTGCTTGATCAGGCTGGCGGGATGATGCGCCAGATGGTTGGCCACTCCCGACAACACCTCGGTTGGCGTGTAGGGGACGAGAAGTTTGGTCATGTCCATGGCGCGCTTGCGCAGAACCTGGATGGATGGGCCGACGCCGCATGACATCGCGAATTTGATAAGGGTCTGCAATTTGGCCGGGCCGGCCACGCCGAGATGGATCGGCAGGGTCACGCCGCGCGCCTGAAGCCGTTCGGCCCACTGGATGGCGGGCCGCGCATCGAAGGCGAACTGGGTGACGATGGCCATTTCGGCGTCGGTTCGGTCGCTATAGGCCTGTTTCCAGTCGATGGCGTCGTCCACAAGACGCGTCGAGCCGTCGGCGTCGATGTCTTGGTTGCCCTCCGGATGACCGGCAACATGCAGCCGCTTGTAGCCGAATTTCTCGAACAGGCCGGTTTCCAGAAGCTGCATTGCGCTGTCGAACGCGCCACGCGGCGCGGCAAGGCCGCCGCCCAGAACCAGCGCCTGTTCAACGCCGGCCTCGTCGCGATAACGGCGGATCCAGTTCTCCAGCGTCGCCCGGTCTTCTATGGCGCGGGCAGGGAAATGTGGCATCGCGTCGAAACCGTCCTCGCCAAGCCGCTTCGCCGTGGCGATCATGTCGTCGATCGGGGTACCGTCGATATGGGCGATGTAGACACGCGTGCCTGCCGGTAGAAGGTCCGGGAAACTCGGCACCTTGGCGGCCGTGCGCGGCATGACTTCGATCGAGAAGCCCTCCAGCATCTCGGCCGAGGGCTGTCAGACGCGTCCTCCTTCGATGCGACGTGCTTGGCGAAATCAAGAATGCCCATGCCAACCTCCCGTATATGTCACATCAAAATGTATACACAGAAGGGAAATTGTCCAGTACCAAAAAATCCCAATTTTCGCCAAAAAGGGTCAAAAATCCCGCCAGAATGACACGATCTGCATACATGAACCGGAGTAGGGTGCTTCTGGAGCTGCGCCGTGCATTCATCGCCGGCGGATTTCGCAGTGCCGCGCGCCGCCGATCCGACGACGGGACCATCGAAACCCGGTCGAAGAAGGCTCAGCTCTTGTCGTGCATTCTTTGGGCGAGAACCGCTTTGACGAGGTCGTGGAGCGTAATGCTCTCGGCATCGACGCTCTTGCCGCTGGCGCCCATGCGCTGCTGGATTTCGGCGATTTCGGTGGCCAACCCGCCGCGCAAGCCGAGCGCATCGAGCGTCGCCGCGCTCTCGCGCATTTCGGCGGCCCGCCGGGCGCCATGGCGCAAAGTCCGCTCGAACTGGTAGGGCGCCGTTCCGGGCAGGTCGAGGCCCGGATAGCTCGAAGAGAGCGAGGCCATGATCTCGTCGAAGCAATTGGAGGCTTCCGCGGCCAGCAAGGCTTCCACGGTAATCGCCTCCAGGCCTTTCACGAAAAGCGATCGCACCATCTTGATGGCGGTCGCGGCGCCCGGCGCATCGCCGACGACGCGGCCGTTGAACTGCAACGCCGTCATCTGCTCCAGCATGTCCTCGGCATTCGCCCCGGCGAGCAGCACCGGCGTGCGGTGGCCGCGCGGATGGACGGGTGCCATGACGGCCATGTCGAGATAGCCCGCGCCGGCCGTCGTCACCTCTGCCGCGGTCTCGCGCTTGCGCTGCGGCGAAACCGAGTTCAAATCGATCACCATCTGTCCCTGCACGAGGTGCGGCAGCAGCGAGCGCGCGGCAATGAGGCTCTGGTCTGCGGTGACGGCGCTGATGATCCAGTCCGCCTCGCGCAGATCGGCCGGGGAGGCGGCAACCGTCACGTCGCGCTCGCGCAGGGCGTCACGCATCGCTTCGGCGCTGGCTTCGCGATCCAGCAGGATGTCATAGGCGAGGAAGTCCAACCCCTCGCGGGCCAGACTGTCGTGGAAAGCCCGTGCGGCCTCGCCGAAACCCAGGAACGCAATGCGCACGATAAATCTCCCTGGTATCAATTTGCGGCGTTGATGACCGCAAATTGCCTTGCGGTCCTGTGCGTCCTTCGAGGTTCGCCCCCAAGGCCGTCGCCAAGCTTTCAACCAGCAACGCAGGCTCGCATCTAGGATGAGGACCGTTGGCGCCAGACAACTTCATCGTGGCAGCACTGACAATCCTCATCCTGAGGTGCGAGCGAAGCGAGCCTCGAAGGACGCACCGGTGTCTCAACGCCTACCTTCCGAACACCATTCCGTCGAACAGCTTCCGGGCGGTCCTGAGGATGCCGGCCTTGAGCAGATTGCCGTCCTTGTCGAGCGTGGCGACGACGGTCATTTCGCCGGTCGGGTGTTCGATCGAAAGCGCTTCTTCGCTGCCGCCGGGCAGCACCGCAAGCTTTGCCGCCGGACCGTCGGGCAGCAGGCAGGCGGTCGCGACGCTGACCGCGCCGAGCACGCCGATGGCGTCGTGGCAGCGGTGCGGGATGAAGGTCCGGGTGGACGATGGCCCCGCCTGCGCGCGGCGGCGAGACCATGCGTCATCTTGGGCACCGACTTGTCGCGCGACGTCGCCCAGGTTCATCAGCGGCCCGGCCTTCAGCCGGATCGCCTCGAGCTTCGCGCGCAAGGCCGCGTTCGCCTCCAGCGTCCGCGGGCGCTTCCGTGCCCGTCGATGCCGATGTCGGCGGCGCGCAGCACCACGCACGGGCATGCCGTTGTCGATCAGCGTGACCTCGACGCCCTCGATCACGTCGACGGCGTTGCCGGTCGGCAGCAGCGCGCCGCAGGTCGAGCCCGCCATGTCCTGGAAGACGATCGGCACCGGGGCGGCGGTGCCCGGCACGCCGTCGATGCGCGCGTCGCCGTCATAGCTGCACGCGTCCGCCCGGCGTCTGGCACCGTGCGCGATGGCGATCTGGTCCGGTGTTCTCCATGAAGATGCGCACCTCGGTCTCGCCGTCCGCGCGCCGCGACCAGCCCGCGCTCGATGGCGAACGGCCCGACGCCGGCGAGGATGTTGCCGCAGTTCTGCGCATCGGTGACGATCGGCCTGGTCGACGAAGACCTGCAGGAACAGGTAGTCGACGTCGACGTCCGCGCGCTCGGACGGCGTGACCACCGCCACCTTCGAGGTCAGCGGATCCGCGCCGCCCATGCCGTCGATCTGGCGCGGGTCGGGCGAGCCCATGATCCGCAGCAGCAAGGCTCGCGCGCCGCCGGGTCCGCGGGCAGGTCCTCGGCGAGGAAATAGCCGCCCTTCGAGGTGCCGCCGCGCATCCACATGCAGCGTATGCCGTCAGGTCGAGGCCATTCATCCCCGTGATCCGCGAGGGCTCACTATATTTCAGGCCCTTTTCCGCCAGCCGCTCGCGCATGTCGTAGATGTCGAGCCCGAGCTCGCCGGCCGCAAGGCGCGCGCGCTTCTCCGCCTCGTTGGCCATCGCGCGCCTCGGCCTTCTTCAGCGACGTCGGCCGCTTCCTCGCGCGCGCACGACGCAGACGCCGTCATCGTCGGCGACGATCATGTCGCCCGGCTCGACATGCGCGCCGGCGCAGACCATCGGCACATTCACCGAGCCGAGTGTCTCCTTGACCGTGCCCTGGGCAGAGACCGCCTTCGACCAGACCGGGAAATCCCATCTCCGTCAGGTCGCGCCACGTCGCGCACGCCCGGCTCGATGACCAGCCCCCTGCAGCCGCGCGCCTGCGCGGAGGTCGCCAGCAGATCGCCGAAATAGCCGTCCGTCGCAGGGCGAGGTCGGCGCGAGCACCAGGATGTCGCCCTCCTGGCATCTGCTCGATGGCCACATGGATCATCCAGTTGTCGCCGGGCGGGGCGGAGATCGTCACGCGCCGAGCCGGCGATGCGGCGCCCGGTAGATCGGCCGCATATAGGTGGCGCATCAGCCCGTGCGGCCCTGCGCCTCGTGCACGGTGGCGACGCCGCATGCGCCCAGCCGTCGATCACGTCGGCATCGGCGCGCTCGATGTTTTGTACGACGACGCCCGCGTTCCCCATCAGAGTTCATCCACGGTGCGCGGGAAGACCGACTGGAAGCCTTCCGCATGGCTCGCCGTCGCGGCCGCCCGACTGGCCGCCGGAATTGCGCCGGAAATGGTTGGCGCGGTTCTCGGCGACGTTGGTGTAGTAGTGCCACAGATGCTCCTGGCCCTGCATGCACTCGATGGCGGCGCGCTTCTTGTCCCAGACCGCCGAGATGTCGAGGAAGACGTCGGGCTTCCAGCCCATCTGCTCGGTCTGGTGCGGCTCGAAGAGGTAGAGCTGCGGCGCGCCGAGCACCTTCTGGCCGGGATTGTGGCCCCAGGCCTGCGCGATCATGCGGCTTCGAGCGCCACCTGCGTCGCGTACATGTGGTCGGTGTTGTACGGATCCTAGTTCGAGTGGCTCAGCATGAAGGCGGGCTGCACGGCGCGGATCACGTCGACCAGCCGGTACTTCGCCTCGCGGTCCAGTTCGAGCGGATAGTCGCCGCAGATCGAAGAACTGGATGTCGTGGGCGTCGAGCGCCTTGGCGGCGTTTTCCGCTTCCTTGCGGCGCGCGGTCTTGACCTTCTCAAGCGTCATGCCCTCCTGCTTCCACAGCTTGGCGCTTTCGCCGCGTTCGCCGAAGGACAGGCAGACGACCGTCACCTCGTAGCCCTTGCTCTGGTGCAAGGCGATGGCGCCGCCGCAGCGCCAGACGAAGTCGGCGGCGTGGGCGCTGATCACCAGTGCCGTCTTGGGCATGGGTTCTCCTTCCGGGCCTATTTCTGCACGGGCGGCGTGCCGTGTGTGTGGAACGTCTCGATCGTCTTCAGGCCCCAGGCCTGGCCTTTTTTCCGCTCGGCCTCTGTCCATGTGATCGTCGGCCAGTCCGGCCGCAGGATCAGCCGCGCGCCGGCATTGGCGATCTCGACGCGGTTGCCCGCCGGTTCGTAGACATAGAGAAAGAAGGTCTGCTGGATGGCGTGCTTGTGCGGCCCGGTCTCGATGAAGACGCCGTTCTCGAGAAAGATGTCGGCGGCGCGCAGCACGTCCTCGCGTTGATCGGTGACGTAGGTGACGTGATGAAACCGCCCCTGGACCCCGGTATGGTCCTCCGCATAGGCGATGTCGTAGCCCTTGTTGTTGACGGTGAACCAGCAGCCGCCAAGCCGGCCATTGTCGAGCTGGATCTGTTCGGTGACGCGGCTGCCTAGCGCGCCCACCATGAATTCCTTGATGGCCCGCACGTCGGCGGCAAGCAGATTGACGTGGTCGAGCCGGCGCGGGCAGATGCCGCGGCCGTGATATTGCTGCGCGATGTTCTTGATCGCCGGCTTCTCTCCGCGGGCGCCTCGTAGATTTTAGTATCGAAATAGAGTTCGAAGACGTGGCCGTCGGGATCGCGGAACTGATAGGCGCGCCCATGGCCGAGATCGCCCTCACTCCAGCCGATGCCGCAGCCCATTGCCTCGATCGCCCTGACGCGGCGCTCCAGCGCTTCCGGCGACGACGTACGGTAGCCGACATGGCCGACGCCGGTCGTGTCGCTTCGGGTCAGCTTGAGCGTGTGAAATTCGTAATCGTCGAAGGCGCGCAGATAGACGCTGTTCTCGTCGCGTCCGCTTTCGGTCAGCCCGTAGACGCGCGTGAAGAAATCGAGGCTCTCATCGAATTTGTTGGTGTACATCTCGACATGCCCGAGATGCGCAACGTCAAAACACGGCTCGGCCATGTCTCCTCCTTCGGCTGATTTATGTATTGCATGGCGGGCGATCCTGGCGCTAGCCGTCACACCGGGTAGCCTACGGTGTTCGGCCGCGATCCCGCACTTCGATCGCGGCCGAACGCCCCCCTGACACGGCTGTCCTGCCAGCCGCGCGTTTGTGTTTGTCAGGCGCTCTTTTTGGTGCGCCAGCTTTCCGCGTAGTTCTCGCGCGCCTCGCGCGCATACGGCGTCGGCGAGACGCGCACGCGGATCTCGGCCTGCTTGTGCTTTTCCGTCGAGGTCTTGCCGGTCCGCCGTCGGGCTCACCCCAGATCGAGCGTCAGCACGTCGCCGATCTTGACGTCAGCATCGACGACGCCGAGCGACAGCATGCAGCGCTCATTGTAGGAGTAGCCGTTGAACATCGACATGCCCGACCAGCTTGTCGCCATGCATGACCTTGTCGGCGCTGGACGAGGCATAGTTCGGACAGCGGGAAATCGATCCACTTGTACGGCGTCCCGCCGGGCTCGAAGGCGGAAGCGATCACCTTGACGACATCCTCGCGGTTCCACTCGAACGTTACCTTCTTGCGCTCGGCTTGTCGGCCATTCGGCCTTCATCTTCTCCAGCGCGGCGCTTGCCGATGAAATCATGCTTCCAACTCATGTAGATGCCGTAGCCGAGTTCGAAGGGATTCGACGTAGTAGTCCTCGATGTTGTCGGTCACGAGGCAGCCGCCGATCGAGCCCATTCGCCTCGTAGCTATCGGCGCCCAGCCATTCGCGGTAGGGCTTCAGCATGCCATCGCCGGTGTAGATCGCCGGGCAGCGGCGAGGGGATCCAGCCCGATTCCAGCGTGTTCGTCGAGTAGGCGCGGCTGCCGACCAGCCAGAGCTCGACGCCGGCATCCTTCGCCGCCTTCAGGATGGCGTCGCGCATTTCGTCCTTCTCGGCGTACGGACCCCAGATCTCCAGGCCTGGCGCGCCGGCCATGCCGTGGCGCAAGGCCTGGACGCTTGCGGCCCGACCTTGATCCAGTCGACATGGAAGAACTTCATCTCCGGCACCGGCCCGCCGTTGATCTTCTCGAAGATCTTCGGCGCGTCCGGTCCCTGGATCTGGAAGCGGTAGTGGATGCGCTTGATTTCCTTGCCGTCGGGCCGGAGGTCGAGCGCGGATCGTGCATGACCTGATGTTGTGCTTGCCGAGCGACGCGTTGTACTTCAGCCAGTTCGGCCGTCGGCGCGCGGCCGACCAGCACGAACTTGTCCTCGCGCTCGCGGAAAATGATCATGTCGCCGATGACGTAGCCGGCCGGCGAGACCGGCACGAATGCTTGGCGCGGTTCAGGTCGAAATTGGCGAAGCTGTTGATCCGACAGGCTCGAGGAACTTCGCCGCATCGGCCCTTCGACGATCAGTTCATCCATGTGGTGCGACTGGTCGAACAGCACGGCGCTGTCGCGCCAGGCGCGCTGCTCCTCGCGCCAGTTGGAAAATTCCGGGGCCACGACCGGGTATACATAGATGCCTGTCTTGGAGTTGCGCAGCATCTCAACGACGTTGCCGCTCTCCTTCATAACCGCTTCCAGGCTGGATTTACTCATCGACGCTCCTCCTAGCGAAACCACATTGATGTATACATTTTGTCGCGCAACCACGAGCCAATTGCAAGCGGCTTCTTGGCCGAGAGACATGAAGGCGATGCGCGGCGGCGTGGAAGATCGGCGGAACGGAGCGTCGTGACAGTCAGCCGATGACCAGCGCCAGGCTGGGGACGTGCGCCATCAGGCTGCGATCCTCGTCGAGAAGATACTGCATGTTGGCGCGCGCGATGCGGGCATGTTCGCGCGCCAGCGCCTCGGCGCGCGCGCCCTCGCGGTTGACGATCGCTGAAACGATCGCGTGGTGCTGTTCCTGCGCCATGTTGAGCGACCGTCGAAAAGCGGCGATCTTGGCCTTGTCGGGCAGGAACGCCGAGGGCGAGGCGAAGGGCAGGCGCGAGGCCCGCTCGACCTCCATCTCCACGGTCTTGCTGCGGCAAAGGCGGGCAAGCTGTTCGTGGAACCGGGCGTTCAGTTCGGAATAGCGTTCGAACACGACATCGCCGGGTTCCTCACCGAAACATTTGTCGATTTGTTCCACGGTGTCGCGGATTTGCGCAAGGTCGTCGGGCCTGACTCCGCGCTCCGCGGCCAGTCGCGCCGCCGTGCCCTCCATGACGCCGCGGAGCTCGATCGCGTCGATGACATCGGCAATCCCGAAACTGCGTACGACGAAACCGCCATTGCGTGCCCGTTCCAATAGGCCTTCCTCGACCAGCCTCGACATGGCTTCGCGCACCGGCGTGCGGGAGATTTCGAGATCTTCGGCGAGCGGCACCTCGTAAAGGCGGGTGCCGCCGGAAAGCTCTCCGCTCAGGATGCGCCGGCGCAACGCGAGGAGCGCCGAGTCGCGTGAGTTCTGGCTTCGGTCTGTTCCATTCCCCTCGGCTCTCCCGAATTTTGGAGATCAAGATGTATACACCAAGGAACGATGGCGGCAAATCGGCTCTTGAACCATCGTGACGCTCGGCGAGCCGGGGTCCGGCTGCCGTCGCTCCTTGCGGCTTCAGTCGTTGCGGCCGCGGATCGCGGCGATGACCGCCTCGGTCACGCGCTCGGTCGTGGCGTTGCCGCCGAGATCCGGCGTGTGCAGGTCGGGATCGGCGGTGACCATCTCGACCGCCTCCATCAGGCGCCGCGCGGCGCCGGGTTCACCGATGTGGTCGAGCAGCATCGCAGCGCTCCAGAAGGTGCCGACCGGATTGGCGATGCCCTTGCCGGTGATGTCGAAGGCCGAGCCGTGGATCGGCTCGAACATCGACGGTGTACCGGCGCTCGGGGTTCGATTTGGCGGTCGGCGCGATGCCGATGCGAGCCGGCCAGCGCGCGCGGCGAGATCGGAGAGGATGTCGGCATGCAGATTGGTTGCGACGATGGTGTCGAGCGACTTCGGGGTTCATGGCCATCCGCACCGTCATCGCGTCGACCAGCATCTTGTCCCAGGTCGACGTCGGGAAACTCCCGCGCGACCTCGGCGGCGATCTCGTCCCACATCACCATGCCGTAACGCTGGGCGTTCGACTTGGTGACGACGGTCAGCAGCTTTGCGCGGCCGCGACTGGGCCAGCCTGAAAGGCATAGCGCATGATCCGGGCGACGCCCGCGCGGGTGAAGATCGCGACTTCGGTGGCGACCTCGTCGCGGCAGGCCGCGGTGGCCACGCCCGCCCTGGCCGGCGTATTCGCCCTCGGAGTTCTCGCGCACGATCACCCAGTCGAGATCGCCGGGACCGACGCCGGCAAGCGGACGGCGGATGCCCGGCAGCATCCGCGTCGGCCGGACATTGGCGTATTGGTCGAAGCCCTGGCAGATCGGCAGGCGCAGCCCCCACAGCGTGACATGGTCGGGTACGTCGGGCGCCCCGACCGCGCCGAAGAAGATGGCATCGAAAGCGCGCAGCGTGTCGGCGCCGTCGGTCGGCATCAGCGCGCCGTCGCTGCTGATAGCGGTCGCTGCCCCAGTCGAAGTCGGTCGACCTCGAGAGCGAAGCCGCCGTCGCGCGCCGCCAGAGCGTCGAGCACGCGAAGGCCGGCGGCGATCACTTCCTTGCCGATCCCGTCGCCGGGAATGGCGGCGATCCTGTAGGTTTTCGTCATTATCCACTATTCCGGATCAGGATGCACGGCGGCATTTTCGGCAGCAACCTTGCACCCGCCGCCGGCAATGTCGATGCGACGGTCCGGATAATTTTATCATAATCGGTCAAGACCCGGCCTCCACGAGGTCCGGGTCCTGGCCGCCTCGCCGACTTCGGGTCAGCGTGGCGATAACATCAACGGTGCTGCCTCGTGCGCCAGCTGTCGGCATAGTGCTCGCGTGCCTCGCGCGCATAGGGCGTCGGCGACACGCGCACGCGGATCTCCGTCTGCTTGTGCCGTTCGGTGGATGTCTTGCCCGACCCGCCGTTCGGCTCACCCCAAATCAGGCTCAGCACGTCGCCTTCCTCGACGTCCGGATCGACGATGCCGAGCGACAGCATGCAGCGTTCGTTGAAAGAGTAGCCATTGAACATCGACAGCCCGGCGATCTTGTCTCCCTGCATGACGCGGTCAAAGGACGAGGAGGCGTAGTTCGGCTGCGGAAAGTCGATCCATTTGTAGTTTTCGCCGCCAGGCCGAAGCGAGGACTCGACGACTTTCATCAAATCTTCGGCGTTCCACTCGAAGGTCACCTTCTTGCGGTGAGGCTTGCCCTTCATCTTTTCCAGCGCCGCACTGCCGACGAAATCATGGTCGTTCTTGATGTAGATGCCGTAACCCAGCTCGTAGGGCGAGGTGTAGTAATCCTCGATCCTGTCGGAGACGAACGACCCGCCGATCGAACAGGTCGCCTCATAGCCATTGGCCGGCAGCCATTCGCGGTAGGCGCTGAGTTCGTCGCCGGAATAGATGGCGGGCAGCGGCGAGGGGATCCAGCCGGATTCCAGCGTATTGGTCGAATAGGCGCGGGCGCCGACGAGACGAAGTCAACGCCGGCCTCGGCCGCGGCGTTCACGATGATCTTGTGGATATGGTCCTTCTCGCCGTACGGCCCCCATATTTCGAGGCCCGGCGCCCCGGCCATTCCGTGGCGCAGCGCGCGCACGCGCGTGTCGCCCGCATTGATCCAGTCGACGTGGAAGAACTTGATGTCGGGAACCGGGCCGCCATTCATTTTCTCGAAGATTTTCGGGGCGTCCGGCCCCTGGATCTGGAAGCGGTAATGGGTGCGGGTGACCGGCTTGCCGTCGGGGCGGACTGTGAACGGGGGTCGCGGAAAAGACGAACATTGTGTGCGCCGACCGCCTGGTTGAACTCGATCCAGTTGGCGGTCGGGGAGCGCCCGACCAGCACGAACTTGTCCTCGCGTTCGCGGAACATGATCATGTCGCCGATGACGAAACCGCCCGGGCTGACCGGCACGAAATGCTTGGCGAGGTTCAAGTCGAAATTGGCGAAGTTGTTGATTGCCAGGCCTTCCAGGAACTTCGCCGCGTCCGGTCCCTCGACGATCAATTCGTCCATGTGATGGGTCTGGTCGAACAGCACCGCCGAGTTGCGCCAGGCGCGCTGCTCGTCGCGCCAGTTCGAAAACTCCGCCGCCACGACCGGATAGACATACATGCCGATCTTCGAATTGCGCAGCATTTCGACGGCGCTGCGGTCTTTCAACAGTGCCTCAAGGCTGTACGCGCCCATGGGGTCTCCTCCCTATCATCGTGAAAATGTATACATAGATTTGCCCATGCGGGGCCGAATTGCAAGTGGCCTTTACCTTGCCGGACGCGCAGGTGTTTGCCTGCAGAGGTCGATGTATACCTCGCGGACATAGCGTGCGGGCGCGAGCAAGTCTCACGCTTCAGGATCGCCCTGGATTATCCGAGCACCAGCCCAAGCACCGCCGTGATGGTGAGGAAGCCGATCGCAGTGGCGGCGAGGAGGGCGGTCGAACTCACTGCGCCAACGCCGAAGCGTGCGCCGAAGATCGGATAGACCGTGATCATGGAGACGCTGGCGAGCACGATTCCGATCTTCTCCATCTGCGGATCGGCGCCGCCGATCAGGAAGAACGCAACCGCGACGGCGAGCGGATGGAAGATGAGCTTCATCGCGACGATCCATCCCGCTTCGGCGGCGACGCCGCTAGCGCGCAAAGTCGCGACCGTGGCCCCTACGACGAAAAGGGCGCATGGCGCGGAGGCCTTCGCCAGCATGCCGATGGCAGTGGCCACCACTCCGGGGATTGGAACGTGTAGCAGGGACAGGACCACGCCGAGCAGGATGGCGAGAAGCAGCGGGGTGCGGACAAGGCGACGGCCCGTGGCGGCAAGCGTCTGGCCGAGCGTCGCGCCGCTTTGACTGCCCATCTCCGCCAGCGCGAGACCGAGTGGAATGATGAGAATATTTTCCACCAGCATGTTGAGCGGCATGGCGGCGAGCGCCAGCGACGACCCGAAGGCCAGCGAAGTGATCGGGAAGCCGATGAAGCCGGTATTGGAGGCCGCGCTGCCCATGCTGCCGATCGCGGCGGATGTGGTAGGCCGGCCGAGCCCGAAGCGCAGGATGAAGAAAGCGGCGAGAAACGTGACCAGAGAACCACTTCCATAGGCTGCGACATAGCGCCAGTCGAAGGTCGTGGTCATGTCCTGGCTGGCCAGCGCTCCCAGCACGAGGGCCGGCAGGGCGTAGAGGAGCACGAAGGACCCAAGCCCTTCGACCTGGTTTGCGGGAAACAGGCCCGCTCGGGCCGAAAACGCTCCCAGGCCGATCAGCAGAAAGATGGGAACCGTCAGGGAAAGCAGATGGAGAATGGGCATGCGTCTCGCTTCGAAAATGCGCGATGGTACGTCGAACTGGCCATGTTTGCCTCGCTCCCCGTAAAGGGGGGGTGGACGGCAGTGGCAAGCCGGACAGAAAGTCAGGACGCTCGCTGTATACATTCCGGGGATGTTCTGTCGAGGCTGTTGGAAGGGGGGCGGTTCCAGCGCTACCATGGATACCAGGTGTTGGCCTGACGCGCTTGAATTTGGAGGATCGGGGGGCTGCCGCTTCAGACTTGGCAGTGAAGCGTGAACGGTGGGACAAGACAATTTGAACCGCTTCGGTGACGGCCGGCGCGGCAGTGACGGAAGATAGCTGTTTGCCCTCTTGCTTGCCCACTCGCCATGTATACAATACCGATCCGATGCTGTCGCCTCGCGGGGCCAGCCATTCGGAACATCTGGGAGGAAATCGGAATGTTGAAGAAAATTGCAATTGCGCTTGCCTTGGGCCTTGCCATGAGTTCGACGGCGCTTGCCGCCGGCACGGTCAAGATCGGCCTCATCATGGCGTATTCCGGGCCCGTTCGCGGATACCGGCGAACCAGATGCAGGCTGGCATCGACCTGTACATGAAACAACATGGCGACAAAGTCGCCGGCAAAAAGATCGTTCTCATCAAGAAAGATACCGGCGGCCCGAACCCCGATGTCGCTAAACGGCTGGCCCAGGAACTCGTGGTGCGCGATCACGTGGATATCCTGGCTGGCTTCACCCTGACCCCGGAAGCGCTCGGCGCGGCGGCGGTGGCCGACCCAGGCGAAGAAGTTCATGGTCGACATGAACGCGGCAACTTCAGTCGTCACCGAAAAATCGCCCTATATCGTGCGCACCTCGCTGACATGCCGCAGCTCAATTACCCGTTCGGCAAATGGGCCCACGAGCATAGGGCGTCAAGCATGCCTATACGCTCGTCGCCGATTACGGCCCCGGCCATGACGCCGAAATCGTCCTTCGCCAAGGGCTTCAAGGAAACTGGCGGCGAGATCGTCGGCGCCGACCACAGCCCGGTCGCCAACCCGGACTTCTCGGCCTACGTCCAGCGGATCAAGGACGCCAAGTCCGGAGGCGGTGTACGTCTTCATTCCGGGCGGCGCGCAGCCTCCGGCACTCGGCAAGGCGCTCGTCCGAGTGGCCTGACGCCGCCCGACACGAAGTTTCTCGGCCAGGGCGAACTGACGTTTCCCGAAGCACTCGAAGAGCATGGGCCAGAATGCCAATGGCATCATCACCGCCTTCCACTACACGATGGAACGTGACGACCCGATGAACAAGAACTTCGTCGAGGCCTATCGCAGACGCCAACAAGGACCGCAGCCCGGACATCTTCTCCGTTGGTGGCTATGACGGCATGCACCTGATTTACGAGGCGTTGAAGAAGACCAAGGGCAATGCCAGCGGCGACGCAGCTCGTCGAGGCTGCCAAGGGCATGTCGTGGCAGAGCCCGCGTGGGCCGATGTCGATCGATCCGGAGACGCGCGACATCGTGCAGAACGTCTACATCCGCAAGGTGGAGGAAGTTAACGGCAAACTCCAGAACGTTATCATCGACACGATCCAGAACGTGAAGGATCCGATGCACGGCGCCAAGTAAGTCGCGATGGCTGATTGAGCCGGAACGGCCGCCATATTCGGTGGGCGGTCGTTCCGGCTATCATTGCCGGCAGAACGATTCCGTCCAGCCCCGAAAGGCTTTGGGTACCGCGCGTGATTGGCCAGATTGCCGTCGTGCTGTTCGACGGATTTGCCTTCGGGATGCTGCTGTTCGTCCTGTCGGTCGGGCTGTCGGTGACGCTCGGGCTCATGAACTTCATCAACCTGGCCCACGGCGCCTTCGGCATGCTCGGCGGCTACGTTACGGTGACGCTCATGCACGGCCTCGGCGTGCCGTTTCTGCTCACGCTTCCTTTCGCCTTCCTGGGCGCGGCGCTGGTCGCGTGCTCTGGAAAGAACGCATTTTCCGCCTGCTCTATCGCGCCGGCGAACTCAACCAGGTGCTGCTCACCATCGGTTTGGTTTTCGTCGCGGCGGCGTCGGCTGCCTATATCTTCGGAACCGGTCAGCAGCCGATCCAGCTTCCCGATTACCTGCGAGGCTTATCGCAATCGACGGGCCAGCGCTTCGGCGCCTACCGCATTTTCCTCATCGTCGTTGCCATCATCATCGCCGGCCTGCTGGTATTCGGCCTCGAGCACACCCGGTTTGGCGCACGCGTCCGCGCTGCCGTCGACAACCAGCGCGTCGCCCAGGGGCTCGGACTGAATGTCGACGCCATCTTCGCCGTTACCTTCGCGCTCGGCAGCGGGCTGGCGGGATTGGGCGGGGCGCTCGCCATCGAGATTGTCGGGCTCGATCCGTCCTTCGGCTTCCACTATCTCGTCTATGTGCTGATCGTGGTCGCCATCGGCGGCCTCGGCTCCATCGGCGGATCGTTTCTCGCTGCCGCGCTGCTTGGAATCTTCGACGTAGCGCGGCAAATATCTTGTTCCGGAGATCGGGTCGCTTCCTCATCTACCTCTTCATGGTGGTCATTCTGTTCGTGCGCCCTCGCGGCCTTTTCGGTAGGCGTTAGGCCATGGCGGCGGAAACGACGACCAATCAGGCCGCCGAGGCGTGGCTAAGGAAACGCGGCCGCATTTCGATCATCGAGATCGTTTTCTGGCTGGCCACGCTTCTGCCCTTCGTGCTTTTTCCAAGCTATCTGTCTCTGGCCAGCCAGGTTGCGATCGCTGCGCTGTTCGCGCTTTCGGTCGACCTCGTGCTTGGCTATGCCGGCATCATCACGCTCGGCCACGCCATGTTCTTCGGTCTTGGCGCCTATTCGTCCGCGATACTGGCCAAGCATGGCTGGGGCGAGCCGATCAGCGGCCTCTTGGTTGCAGCGCTGGTCGCCGGCGTCGTCGGCTTCGTCACCAGCTTCATCATCGTGCGCGTCCAGCACCTGGCGCTGATCATGATAACGCTCGGGCTCGGGCTGCTCGCCTACGAACTGGCCAACAGCTTCAGTTCCATCACCGGAGGGACGGACGGCCTTGGCGTCACGATCTGGCCGATCTTCGGCGCGTTCGACTTTGATCTCTGGGGATATACAGCCTACAGCTATACGCTGATCATCCTGTTGATCGGCGTTCTTCTCGCCCGCCGAATCGTCAACTCTTCCTTCGGCCTGGCGTTGACGGGCATCCGCGAAAACAGCGCTCGCATGCCAGCCATCGGGTCGGCCTACCGCACCCATCTTCAGACGATCTATGTCATTTCGGCCTGCATGGCCGGCGTCGCCGGCGCCTTGCTGACAGAGACGACCGGGACGGTCTCGCTCGATACGCTGAGCTTCCAGCGTTCGGCGGACGTCGTGGTCATGCTTATCCTGGGAGGCACCGGAAGGCTCTATGGCGGCATCGTCGGCGCCATCATCTTCATGGTGGCGCGGGACCAACTGTCCGACATGAACCCGCAATACTGGTATTTCTGGATCGGCCTTCTCCTGATGGTCGTCGTCCTTGCCATGCCCAACGGCATCATCGGCGGCCTGGCGCGCCTGTTCGGGAGGCGCTGATGCCGGCGGCCGGCCCCGTGTTGAAAACCAAAAATCTCGACAAGTCCTTCGGCGCCCTGAAGGTCACGCACGGCGTCTCGCTGGATATCCCCCAAGGCGCGCGCCATGCGCTGATCGGCCCGAACGGCGCCGGCAAGACGACCCTCATCAACCTCATCACCGGAAAGCTCAGGCCGGACGCCGGACGGATCGAGCTCGAAGGCGAGGACATCACCAACCTGGAGGCTGCCGCGAGGGTGCGGCGCGGCGTGACGCGGACCTTTCAGATCAACACGCTCTTTCCGGGCCTGACGCCGATCGAATCGGTAGTGCTGGCGGTCTGCGAAAGGAAACGCGAGGCGGGCCAGTTCTGGCGGCGGCTGACCGCTCATGGCGAAGCTGTGGAGGAGGCTTTCGCGATTCTCGGCGCAACTGCGCCTGGATGACGTGGCGACGCGCGAAACGCGGCATCTCGCCTATGGCCAGCAACGTCTTCTGGAAATCGCGCTGGCGCTGGCGACACGGCCGAAGGTCCTGCTCCTCGACGAGCCGGCGGCCGGCGTTCCGAAAGACGAGAGCGCCGCGCTCTTCAACGTCATCGCGGCGCTGCCCGCCGACATGGCCGTGCTCTTCATCGAACACGACATGAACCTCGTCTTCACCTTCGCCTCGCGCATCACCGTGCTGGTTTCCGGCGCCGTTCTGGTCGAGGCCGATCCCGAAGCCATTCGCGCCGACCCGCGGGTGCGCGAAGTCTATCTGGGGCAGGCGCATCATGGCTGAGGCGCTGCTTGAACTGCGCGACGTGCGCTCCGGCTATGGCGAGGCGGTGGTGCTCGACGGCGTCTCGGTCTCTGTGCCGGAAAACGGCAGCCTTGCCCTTCTCGGCCGCAACGGCGTCGGCAAGTCGACCCTGCTTCTCACCGCGATGGGCTTCGTCAATGTCAGCCGCGGATCGGTCTGGTTCAAGGGCAGGGACGTGACGCGGCTGGCGCCGCACAAGCGCGCCCGGCTCGGCATAGGGTGGGTGCCCCAGGAACGCGATATTTTTCCATCCCTGACGGTCGAGGAAAATCTGACGGTGTCGGCGCGGCCGGGGCGCTGGGATCTGGCGGCCGTCTACGCCCTGTTTCCCCGCCTGCGCGAGCGCCGCGCCAACATGGGCAATCAGCTATCGGGCGGCGAACAGCAGATGCTGGCCATTTCCCGCACCCTGATGACCAACCCGGATATCCTGCTTCTGGACGAGCCGCTCGAAGGGCTGGCGCCGATCATCGTCGAAGAACTGACGGCTGCCATCCGGGCGATGGCCCGGGATGGAGGCATGGCTCTCGTCCTCGTCGAGCAGCATGCGGAAGTGGCCCTGAAATCCACCGATGACGCAGCCATCCTCGAACGGGGCGTGATCGCGCACCGGGGACGCTCGCTCGACCTCCTCAAGGACCAGGCGACGATCGACCGGTATGTCGGGCTCGATCTGTGAATGCAGCGGGGCGCTCGGCTTCGCATAAGCCGACCGGGCAAAGCGCCGGCTTGGAAAACGCGCAAATGAGGCCTTGATACTGCCTGGAGGCGTAAGCCGCACAGCCGCCGATCCTCGCCGACTCAGCAAAAAGGCCCGTCGCTCAATGTGGCGGGCTTTTCTTTTGCATCCCATGGCGCCCATGATGCGCATAGGAGAAAGGATCGGTTACCGTCTAAATAAGAATGGAGCGGCTTGAGACCAATACGCCTCATTCCCTCATGTGTTGCAGCGTGTCCCATCTGAGGATCTCGACGCTACGCAGGTTTGGAAGCCGGATGATCCCTTTCTCCCTGAGCTTCGAGAAGACGCGCGAGATGGTCTCGATCGTTAGGCCCAGATAATCTCCTATGTCGCTCCGCTGCATGGGAAGTTCGACAGGGTCCAGCCCGCCCTGGCGTTCGGCCATATCCAGCAAAAAGGCGGCGACACGCTCCATCGCGGTTTGGCGACCGAGGACCAGAAGATGCTCTTGCGCACGCGTTAGGCTTTGCAGCGCCAGAGGCAACAGCTCGCCGGCCACATTCGCGCCCGTTGCCAAGCGGAAGACCCGAACGCCTGTCGCGCAGATCGCCTCGGCGAAGAAATGATGCGTTGAGCCCGCTTCGAAGCCGAATATTTCGCCAGCGAGGTGAAAGGCGCTGATTTGCCTGCGCCCGTCGGCAAGGAGACGATAGACGCGCACCGCCCCGAATTCCACGCGATACAGATCGCCCGCCTCTTCGTCCTGCGCGTAGATTTCCGAACCAGCCGGAAAGAACGAAATCTTCTGGGATGGCATAGCAGGGAAGATGAGCGGGCCGGACGCGTCCTCCACGGAGGCGGAACGAGACGGCATCGGATAAGGGCGGTTCGCGTATGCAAGCATGACGGCTTCTCCGTTCGAAAGTGTCGGAAAAGCAATCGCGCGAATTTTTGAGCCGCGATATTCGGTTATCTCCCTACGGGAGACTACGTAGGATCAGAGTGGAGAGGCAGCGGCCATGCCGCGTACCGCATCGATCAGGACATTACCAAGAAGAGGCTTCGTGAGCGCGCTCAAGCGCCCCGTCCCGGGAAGCCTCCGCAGCCGGTCGACGAGCAGGATGACCGGCGCCCCAAATCGATCAAGCATCTCCGGGAAGCCTGATTGATCCCGGATGGCGTCTTCATCGATTACGGCGCACGCCGCTGACACAGCCAAGGGGGATTCCAGGGCCGTCGTCAGCAAGGCGTGGGATTCTATGAAAAACCCCTCCGCCTCCAGCGAGAATTCGAGAGAACGCCGGAATGCATCGTGCGGCGCGACAATGACAACCACGAGGTTCAAGCAATTGTTCCCAAGCTGGACTTGCAGGCGGAATGCCGGCACGGCTGAATTCTAGCTATGGAGAACGAGACACACTGGCGCATTGCGCCAGGTCAAAGCCGGGCAGGAGGGGCGGGATATGGCGCACAACTCCCGCTTAAATCCACGGCCAAGGCCATCCGCACCAGTTCCGGCAGGTTCTTGGCCTGCATCTTGGCCATGACGTTGGCGCGATGGACTTCGACGGTGCGGGGGCTGATGCCGAGATCGTAGCCAATCGTCTTGTTTGGAAGTCCCGCCGCGACGCCGACGAGAACCTGCTGTTCGCGCTCGCTGAGTTGCTCGAGCCGCGATCTGATCGCAGCCACATCCTCGCCATCGTCAGGCTTGTCCGAAATACGGTCGGCCGCGCGTCGTATGGCGTTGATGAGGACCTCGTCCTCGAACGGCTTTTCAATGAAGTCGATGGCGCCCGCCTTCATCGCTTCCACCGCCATCGGCACGTCGGCATGGCCTGTAATGACGACCGAGGGGATACTGCTTCCACCCTCCCGCAATTTGCGCAGCAGCTCGACACCGCTCATGTCCGGCATGCGCAGATCGGTCACGAGGCAACCATGTCGAACAGCGGGCGCCGCGGTGAGGAAATTCGTCGCCGAATCGTGCATTCGAACCGTGAAGCCTGACATCGTCAGCAGGAAAGCCAGCGATTTTCTGACCGGCTCCTCGTCGTCGACGACATGAACCGTGTAGTCACCGATCTCCATCGAGAGTCCCGTCTTGCGTTGCCGGCAGCGTAAAGCGAAAGGTGGCGCCACCATTGCTGTTTCGTCCGACCGATATCTCACCCCCATGCGCTTCGACAATACGTTTTGAGATGGATAGGCCCACGCCCATCCCATTGGATTTGGTTGTGACGAAAGGTTGGAACAACTGGGCGGCAATCTCCGCCGGGATGCCCGGGCCCGTGTCGGCGACCTCGACGGCGACCATGCCGTCCTGGCCGGGCGCCGTGCGCACATGGAGTTCGCGGTGCTCGCTGGCGCTCATCGCGTCCATCGCGTTGCGCATCAGATTGGTGAGCACCTGCTGGATTTGGACGCGATCGGCGAGGACGGCGTCTGCGCCGGGCACGAATTCGAACACCGTGCGAACGCCGCGTTCTCGCGATCCAACAAGGGCAAGCGCTCCGGCTTCTTCGACCAGCTTGCGGATGTCCTCGGGCGTCTTATCCGTTTCGCCGCGCGTCACGAATTCACGCAAATGGCGGATGATCTGGCCGGCCCGCAGCGATTGCCTCGCCACTTCCTCCAGCGCTTCGCGCATCCTCGAGGCGAGGGCGTCATCCATGTCGCGCAGCAGGCGCGTACAGCCCTGCGCGTAATTCGCGATGGCGGAAAGCGGCTGGTTCAATTCATGCGCCAGGGTCGATGCCATCTCTCCCAGTTCGTTCAAACGCGCGAGCCTCGCGAGTTCGCCCTGGATTTCGTGCAGGCGGGCAGCCAATTCCTCGCGTTCGGTAAGATCGCGGACAAAGCCGGTGAAAAACGTCTTTCCGCCAGATTTCATTTCGCCCACGGCCAGTTTCATCGGGAAGGTGGACCCGTCCTTGCGTCTGCCCACGACCACGCGGTCGACGCCGATGATGCGCTTTTCGCCGGTGATGAGATAGCGCTCGATATAGCCGTCATGCTCGCTTCGATAGGGTTCCGGCATCAGCAGGCGGACGTTTTGCCCGGCCACTTCTGCTTCCGAATAACCGAACTGGCGTACCGCCGCGGCATTGAAGGAGACAATCGTGCCATCCTTCTCGATGACAACCATGGCATCGATGACGGTGTCGAGAATCGAGCTGAGATGAGCTTCCCGCACATTGAGCGCGCCTTCCGTCCGATCGATGGCCCGGCGCGCGTGGTGAAGCATTTCGCCCATCCAGGCGATGGCCAGCGTGACCAACACAAACAGGAAGAGTTCGGCCAGGCTAGCTAACGAACTGGCAACATCGGTACGGAGGAAGAACACAGAGGTTATGGATAGCAGGATCGCGAGAAACCCCGGTCCGATTCCCCCAGCAATCGACGCGGCGAGAATGGCCGGGATGAAAAGCAGCAAAATGGCCCTGTCGCCGAGCAGCCCTTCCAGGCTTAGCCGAATGCCGAGCGCGAAAGCCACGCCGAGGGCAGCCAAAAGATAGCCGGTCGGGCCTTCGAACCGGCGCGAAAAAAGCGCCTGCAAAAATGGCCTTTGATTCCGGGCATGTCCCTTGCCGGCATAGGCGGCTTCCGTTCCGCAAATTGCGTGGACCATTGTCTTCGCGGAGCGGCAGCCAAATTGCAACCGCCGGACTTTTAAATCAACGTGCGGCGGCACCCTGCGACTGCAGCGAACGGTAAGAGAAGGCGGCTCGTTACCGGATTGACAAAGATCAATGCACGCTCGGATTGCGCTGTGGATAATGCAGCTAACGTTCTGGCGGGAAGCGCCTTCCTGTAGAGCGCGTCTTACCGCAGCCTCTGGGCGGGTGGGCTGCGGTGGGGGGAGCGGAAGAGGCCCGACTGCTCCCCCTTTTTTGCCGCACCCGATCGTTGAGTGGCCACCCGTAAGCGGATCTTCGCGGGGGCAACGCGGTCTGCATTTGCGAGGCGCCGGCGGAGGACCTCGCCGCCAGTATCCAAACAGTTTTCGCCTTGCCCAAACAAGCAACTTATTGCAGCTGAAGTTGAGCCGGCGGCGAATTTTCGATGGTAGCGTGTCGGTACGGGTTGGATCCAGCCGCCTACAATAGCCGGAATGAGACGCGATATGACCTATGGCTTTTCGACCCTCGCCACTTGGTATGTGTGCATGTTGCCGATACGGCCGATCGAGACATATTCCCCGGTTACGAAGCGCTCTTCATCAAACCGGAAGCCGATTTCGTCATCCCGCACGCCTTCCTCGTAGTCAAAATACCACTGGCCGCCGGGTTTGCGTCTAAGTCTTCCGATCCGATCGGATTGCCCGCTGCGGAAGTGACGTACGCGGCAGTGCGCCTGATGCTTCTTCCACTCCGCCGGCTCGAGCCGGCCATCCTTGGCAAGCGGCACGAGCAAATCGTATCCCTCGTCATGGTCTCCTCCGGGATGCCCCGGTTCGCGCGCCAACAACAATCGCACACTGCGAAAGTCGGAAGTCAAATCGGCTAGTCTTGTCATGTCCTGCTCCTTTCGGAGCCTTCTAGCCGATGGCCGCGATGCTGCGGTTGATCGGCGTCAAACGGCGGCCGAGGAAATGTGGTCGCGCACCCATTTCACAATCTGGCTTGCCGACATCGCGCCCGAAGTTCGCGCGACCTCCTTGCCGGCGGCGAACAGGATCATCGTTGGGATACCGCGAATGCCGAGCTTGCCTGCGACGGGTTGTTCATTATCCGAATTCAGCTTGAGCAGCCGGATATAAGGTTCCAGTTCGCGTGCGGCGGCCTCGTAGGCGGGCGCCATCGTCAGGCAGGGACCGCACCAGGGAGCCCAGATATCGACCAGAACGGGCAGTGTTCCCCGATTGATCTGGCGGTCGAACATGGCGCTATCGACATCTGTCGGATGCCCTGAAAACAGCGGCTTTCCACATTTGCCGCATTTGGCGATTCCGGCCGAGCGCCCGGCCGGAATGCGGTTCACGCCGCCACAAGAGCCGCAGACAATCAGATTTTCGCTCATCTTGTTCGATCTCCTTGGGGCACAGGGTCCTGCTCCCCGAATATTTTCGGCTAAGCCGGATTGGTCAGATGGCCGCCCAGCGCGCGCAAGGCATTGAGAATGACGGCGACATCGATACCTTCCTGGATCAGGGCGCCGGCGATCGGCGTTATCAGGCCAAAGGCGGCGGCAATCATCCCAACTCCGGAGAGGGAGAGCCCCGCGACAATGCTCTGCAACGCTATTTTCTGGCTTCGGCGTGCAATATGGACGGCGGCCGCGACCGGAGCCAAACTGTCTCGCAGTACGATCGCATCGGCTGCTTGGGAGGACGCCGTGGCGCCCCGCGCACCCATGGCGATGCCGACCGTGGCTGTCGCCAGGGCCGGCGCGTCGTTTATGCCGTCGCCGACCATTATTGTCGGCGCCCGCGCTTTTTCGAATTCGACGGCGGCAACCTTGTCCGCGGGAGAAGCGTCGGCGATCACCTTGTCCAGATTGAGCGGTTCGGCAACGCGTCGTGCGGAGTCTGCGTCATCCCCCGTCAGCATGACGACGCGCGAGATGCCCGCGCCCCTGAGAGCGGCGAGGGCGCCGCGGGCATCGGCGCGCAAGGCATCGCCAAAGGTGAAGATGCCGGCGAGGAGCCGGTCCACCGCGACATAAACTCGTAGAACGGGCTGATCACCATAGCGCCGCTCGCCTCCCTCAGCCCAAATTGGCAAGCGCTTTCCGGCAAGCACCAGCGCTCGCGAGCCGGCACGCACGGAGGCACCATCTACAATTCCCTCAAGGCCCGATCCACGGAACTCGCGGACGTTGCTCGGTGATGTCAGTTGAAGTCCGGCGCCTTTTGCCCGCCGGACGATGGTGTCGGCCAAGATATGGTGAGAGGCAAGTTCAAGGGAGGACACCAAGCGCAGCAATTCGTTGCCGTTTCGGCCAGGAGCGACTTCGGTTTCGAGAAGATTGGCGCCTCCGTGGGTAAGCGTGCCGGTCTTGTCGAAGATCACGGTTCGCGCCTGCGCCAGCCCTTCCAGCACCGCGCCGCCCTTCATGAGGATGCCTTGCCGGGCCGCTCGCGACAATCCGCTGACGAACGCCACGGGCGCTGCAAGAATGAGCGGGCATGGGGTGGCAATCACGAAGACGGCGAGAGCGCGGACGGGGTCGCCGGAGAGATACCAGGCCAGTCCGGCAATTGCCGTCGTGGCGGGCAGCATGAAGAGCGCAAATTGGTCGGCCAGCCGAATGAACGGCGCCTTGGCCGTTTGCGCCGCCGTCACCATCTTGACAATGGCCGCGTAGGTACTTGCCTCGGACACGGCCGAGGCGCGCATGCGGAATGTTTCTCCGGCATTGACGGTTCCGCTGAATACCGGATCGCCCGCATGGCGATGGCGGGGAAGCGGCTCGCCCGATACAGCCGCCTCGTCGACGACCGCCGAGGCGTCTTCAAGCAATCCGTCGACCGGCAATACGTCGCCGGCCCGGACGACGAGGAGGTCGCCTACCGCGACCTCATCGACGGGAATGGTTTCTTGAGTGCCATCGACCTGACGATGCGCCAGGCGTGGCGAGCGGTCGGTGAGCGCCGAAAGGTCACGCTCGGCGCGGCCGCGCGCGAAATCTTCCAGCACCACGCCGCCGGCGTACATGATGGCGACGACGATAGCGGCCAGCGGCTGGCGCAGCACGAGCGCGCCCGTCATCGAGATGAGCGCGATGGCATCGACACCGATCCGGCCGATCCAGAGATCGCGGACGATGGAGATGACGAGCGCGATGATGATGGGAAGCGTGGTTCCACCCCAGATAATCGCCGCTCGGTTCGGCTGAAGCAAGGCGAAATGAAACCATAATCCCGCGGCCAATCCGAAAATAGCCAAGGCAAACAACGCCCGTCGGAGGAGAGCTTCATTCATCGGTTTAGCCCGGCTGCCGTGCGACGGGTTCTTCCAAAGCGGCTATCTTGCAGATGTCAGCCACGATTTCAGCCGGCGGACGATCCGCTGGCAGGTGGTTCCAGGCCACCGCGCCGACTTGACGTTGCAGTTGGCGCGAAAGGATGTTGACCGTCGCGTCGGACGCGCTCCCCCCGCGGCCCTCCACGCGCCCCCAGAGCACCGACGGGTCGGCCTCCAGCCATACTCCCATGAACGGAACGTGGCGCTCTTTTGCGACATTCTCGATACGGGTGCGATTTGTTGCACGGTCAAAAACCGCGTCCGTGACGACCGATCCGCCTTCGGCCAGAATAAGATCGCTTCGCCATGCCATTTCCGCATAGACGCGTTCCGACATTTCGGGCCGGTACGCGCTGTCGGGTAGATGGGTTTCCGGCGGGACGCCGTGCAGCGCCTTGCGGATGCGGTCGCTCTCGATGATCCTCGCCCCCGGAGGCGATCCGATGAAGGCGGCGAGCGCCTCGGCGATGGTGGTCTTGCCGGTTCCGCTCAGGCCGCCGATCGCGATCAGCCGTGGAGGCTGTTCGGCAAGAAGCATTCTGGCAAGCTCGAAATAGGAGCGGGCCTCCCTTTCGAGTTCATTGTCCCGGCCCCCGTTTTCTTCGATCTGCGTGGCCGTCACATGCGCCCGGACCGCCGCCCTGACGGACATGAAGAAGGGAAGCAGGACAAAGCCGTCCTCATCGTCGGCCTCGTCGAGGTATCGGTTCATCACCAGATTGGCGAATTCGCGGAACCCGCGATGCCAAAGGTCCATCAACAGAAACGATAGATCGTAGAGGACATCGACCGTCGCCAGGCAATCGTTGAATTCGATACAGTCGAAAAGCCGTGGTCCGTCTTCCAGAAGGCAGATATTGCGTAAGTGCAGATCACCATGACAATGGCGGATCTTGCCGGCGCGGGCACGGCGGTCGAGTAGCCCGGCATGACGGGCGAGGGCCGTCCGGAACGCGTTGTTGAGCGTGTCGATCTCGGCTTTTCCGAACACATGGCTGGAAGCAAAGCCCGCTTCGTTGATGTCGAGCACAGCGGCCATGTTCGGCGGCTCCGGATTCGTCGTTTATCCGAGGCGCGCCGCGATGAAAGTGCTCGATCATATGCGCGACCTCGGTCAGGATACGTGGAGTCAATTTCCCTTCGAGCGCCATGTGGTCCAGCAGACGGGACTGATCGAAACGCCGCATCTCGACGACGCCGTCGACGAGCGCGCCGTCGCTACCGAATGCCAGGCTGCCGTCCGGCCTGCGGATGATCCGCCGGATGCCAAGATAAATCTCCGGCGCCGTCCTGGAATTCAGCGCGAATTCCTTTTCGCAGGTAGCCAGCCTCAGCTCCGGCGTGGAGAAGTCGGCATAAGGCAGCCTGACAGCGCCGCTTCATCTTGTAAGCTCTGTCGCCGACGAGGAATATCCGGGAAATATGGGTTTCCATCAGTTCGACGGGTCCATCGACCCCGTAGCTGGCGGGATCCATGAGCATTCTCAGTGCGGGCTTCTGATCGTCTACGATCACGGCTGGTCCCATAGCGTTTCGTACGTCTGTTTTGCCGAACGCCCCAAACTCTGCGAGGTTTCGGCCCGCCTATTGCTGCAACGTCTGGATGAATTCGGTGATCTGGTGGATACGCTCTTCGCTGACCGCCTCGCCGCCGATGGGGCCGAACTTCTTCGCGTCTTCGTCGACAAAGGCCTGACCCCACACCGGCATCTCGCGATCGCCATGCCCTGGCACGATGAAGCGTCCGTCGATAACCGAGAAGACCCGCCAATAGGGGAACTCGCCGTGATTGAGCGCGCGCAACTGGGTCAAATCGGCCGGACGCTTGATGAGTTGCTCCGCCAGCGGTCCATCACCCTCGCCGGTCTTGCCATGACAGACGGCACAGGAATTCAAATATTCAGCCTGTCCATAGGGCATCTGCTGGCCACGGGCGGCGCAGCATGCACTAGCCAGGACAAGGGTCGCCAACCAGAATTTCATCTCATTCGCTCCAACGGATCTTTTCCGTAGCTGATGCGAATCCTGCTATTCCGCCTTGATCGGCATCAATCGCAAGCGCGTTTGTCGTCTGGCAACGGCTTGACGTAGCGCAAAGAGGTTCGACGCCTGGCGCGCTATCGCTTCCTCTACTGAAACATCCGGACACGATGGAAACGGAAGAGGTGCTGCAATGTCATTCAAAACGATACTGACGGTAACTGGCATCGAAGGCGGTGAAAACGACATCAAGCTTGCCGCGTCGCTCTGCGAGGAAGCGGGAGCTCACCTCTCGCTTCTGGTGCTCGGGCTCGCGGCCCCGCCCCCTTTCGGCGAATATGCCGCTGTGGTTTCCGATCCGTGGCTGGAGGAGCGCAGGGCGGACATGGCAACCCTTGCGGAACGTGCCGCTGCCCTATCGAAACGTTTGGCCGGCAGCGACATATCCGCGGATATCGCCACCCAATACAGGGAGGTGGCCTTTGCCGATGAGGCGGTTGGCGCCCGCGCCCGCTATACCGACCTGACCGTTCTGGGACCGGAGCTACTCTCCAACGAGGCACTTCGAGGGAAGGTAATCGAAGGCGCGCTGTTTTCTTCCGGGCGACCGGCGTTGCTGGTGCCGGAGGGAGCGCATCCAACCCTCAAACCCAAACGCGTTATGGTGGCCTGGGATTCAAGCTTGGAGGCTTCGCGTGCCGTACGTGAAGCGCTCGATATGCTTGTCCATGCCGATCAGGTCAATCTCGTCCTGGTCGACCCTCTGAGCAGCGAAGACGAACAGGGGGCGGAGCCTGGCGCGGATGCCGCGACCTATCTCGCCCGCCACGGCGCCAAGGATCGTGGTCGATCGGTTGCCCAGCCAGGGCAGGGCCATCACGAAAGTGTTGCGTGAACATGCTTCCGACTGCGGATCCGAAATGATCGTCATGGGCGCATATGGCCATTCGCGAATTCGGGAGCGCATCTTTGGCGGCGTTACCCGGTCAATGCTCGAAGAGCAGAATTTGCCGGTAATGATGGCGCGCTGAGTATCAAGCCGGCGACGGCCCGGCCTCATCGGGCCGGGTCTTCAAATCTCGCCCGCGTGACGCCCGGACATCGCCTCGACGGAAATGCGGAAGAAAATGTGTGTCTGTTGCGCAACGGGTATTTCCGGCTTGAAACCGCCGGGCTCCCACCAGTTGGCATGCTGGCTGAGCAGCGCCCAGGCATGATCCCGGATTCGCTTGGAGCCAACCATGTCAGGTAGCTCCTCGTACCGTCCCTCCACAACCACGCTGCGCCATTCGCGCGGATTGGTCTGCGACTGGACATGCAGCGCGACCAGAGGATTGGCGCGCATATTGTCGATCTTCAGGCCAGGCATGGAGAACGCGTATAGGTGGGTGTCGGAATAGGCGTAGTAGATCGGCACGGCGTAAGGGCGCTCTTCACGGCAGGTGGCAAGATGAGCGACGCGGTTTTCCGTAAGCACGGTCGTGCATTCGGCGGTGGTTAGGGGACGAATCCACATCGTATTGCCTCCTGTCGGTCCATGGGCTTTGCGCGAGAACGCGGACTGCGCCGCTGATTACTCCCAAGGAGTGTTCAATGTCACAAGAATCTATTTCTGAATGAGCCGATGCATTGATCCCGATCAACCTGTTCTGGAGGAATTTCTCTAGAATTCGGATGTGGACTTATCTCGAACGGAGATCGTGACCATGAAAGTGGAAACGCCGCAATTGCCTTTCTTTGATTATCGGCGTGGCGGTCCCGTAATCGCCAGTTCGCAGAAAGTCGTCCTTTCCCTTTTGCACCTGCAGGCGTCGATGTTGAGGGGCGCACTGCGCTACCAGATCGCGGCGCTCGATTTCTTGAGGCGCCGTTTTGAGCAGGACGCGAAGCTGGTCAATGCCCTCGTCTCGCGTCAGGAATTCGACGATTTCCATGACAGCTTTGCCGATTTCATGGGGAGAGCAGCCTGCGATTATTCCGAGGAAATCAGCAAAGCAGCCGCGATTGGATCCGAGATTGCGACCGACATGGCCAAACGCGCCCGCAAGGACGCTACGGAGACGTTGGAAGACATTGCCACCGAACGTCTTCCGCTCTGATCATAGCCAGAAAGTGCCTGCAATGAATATGGATTTCATGACGAGGGCTCCTGCCATATGCGGCTCTCACCTGCGCTTCGGCCTGGTCGCGGGCGGTTGCGCGCTGCTGTTGCTTGCCAGGCTTGTTCCCGCGGCAGCGGACTCGGACATTTCTCGGGGCGAACAAATTGTCAGGGCAAACTGCGCCGTGTGCCACGCTGTTGGAAAATCGGATGTGAGCGCCCACCCGCAGGCGCCTGCCTTTCGAACGTTGAGCAAGCGTTACCCGATAAAATTTCTGGAGGAGGCGCTGGCGGAGGGCATCTCGACCGGCCACCCCGACATGCCCGAGTTCGTCGCATCCCCGGAGCAGATAAGCGCAATCATCGCCTACCTTGAAAGCATTCAGGCGCCCTGACGAGAAGTTCAGGGCAGCATTCGCTCAGCGGAACGAAAATAGCTTCGCGCATATGCGACGATCTGGGCGTCGGTCGGGTGATCCGCCGCCTCCACCCCCAATATTCGGGGTCCGAGATTAGGGTGGCGTTCGCGGACATGTCTCGCAAGCTCGTCGCGAGCACGGCCCGGTCCCAGGATGAGCCACTCCCGAGCCGCCTCGAGAATCTTCACGACATTCTCGTAATAGACCTGGTCATCCTCGGCGCGCTTGCCGTCGATTGTCCCGGCCTTGTTGTGAATTTGATGATGAGGCAGGCTCGTTGAAACCATCTCGCTCTCGAACTTGTCGCGATCGAAGTGGAAAATTTTTGCCTGAAGATGATCGAGCCAGACGACCGCATGATAGGATTGCATTCGATTTCCTCGGATTCCCGCCAGGTTCATTGGCCTGATTGGTAGCGGGAAAGCCGCGTGACGGATTTGATGAAGGTCAAATCGACGTCATCTTCCGTCGAGCCGGCGATCAAGTTCGCAAGACGCGATAGATCGCCGGGATGACCAGCACCGTCAGAAGGGTCGAAGAGGCGAGGCCGAACAGCAGCGAGATCGCCAGACCCTGGAAGATCGGGTCGGACAGGATTACCGCCGCGCCGATCATTGCGGCCAGCGCGGTCAGCAGGATCGGCTTGAAGCGAATGGCGCCGGCCTCGATCAGAATCTCCGTCAGGGGGCGTTCGCCATTGTCGGCGTGGCGGATAAAATCGACCAGCAGGATCGAATTGCGCACGATGATGCCGGCAAGCGCGATGAAGCCGATCATCGAAGTTGCCGTGAACGGGGCGCCGAAAAGCCAGTGGCCGCCGAGAATACCAATGAAGGTCAGCGGGATCGGTGTCAGGATCACCAGCGGCACCTTGAAGGAGCCGAATTGTGCGACGACCAGAACATAGATGCCGAGTAGCGCCACCATGAACGCCGCGCCCATGTCGCGGAAGGTTACCCAGGTCACCTCCCACTCGCCATCCCAAAGCAGGGTAGGGTGGCTCTCGTCATCGGGCTGGCCATGCAGCGAGATGACGGGCTTCGGCAGATTGCCCCAATTTTGCCCGTCGATCGCTTTTTGCACCGCGAGCATTCCGTAGAGCGGCGATTCGAATTCGCCGGCAAGGTCGGCCGTAACCATCTCGGCCGAACGGCCGTTGTGGCGGAAGATCGGAAACGAGGCACGCTCGGGTACGACGTGAACGACATCCCCGAGTTCCACGACACCTCGCTCGCCCGGCAGTGCGTTGGCCGGGATCGGCGTGGTCAGGAATTTCTCGTCCAGCGTGCGCTCTCCCCTTGGCCGCTCGACGCGGATCGGGATCGGCTGGCGTCCACCGCCGCGATGCGAATAGCCGACGGTCTCACCGCCGTTGAGGATGGCGAGCGTATCGAACACATCGCTCTCCTGCACGTGGAAGAAGTCGAGGTCGTCGGTCGATATGGTGGCGCGCAGCCGCCGCGCGGGCTCGCCAAAGGAATTGTCCGTGTCAACGATGAAGGGCACAGATTTGAAGGCGGCTTCCACCTTGGCCGCCACCGCCCGCCTTGTATCAGCGTCCGGACCATAGATCTCGGCCAGCAAGGTCGACAGCACCGGCGGCCCCGGCGGCTGCTCGACGACTTTAAGGTTTGTGCCGGCCGGGAGGGCAAGCGCATCGACACGCTTGCGCAGGTCAAGGGCGATCGCGTGGCTGGTGCGCTCGCGGTCGTCCTTTGACGATAGATTGACGGCTACCTGGCCAAGTTCGGGGGATTCGCGCACATAGTAGTGGCGGACCAGACCGTTGAAATCGAACGGCGCCGCGGTGCCCGAATAGGCCTGCGTCGAACGCACCTCCGGCAAAGCAAGCGCGACATGCGCGATCGCTTGCGCTACCGCGTCGGTCGCCTCGACCGATGAGCCTTCCGGGAGGTCGATCATCACCGAGAGTTCGGGCTTGTTGTCGAAGGGCAGCAGCTTGACCGTGACGTGCTCGGTGTAGAAAAGCGCCAGGGAGCCCAGCGTGAGTACGCCAACCACGATCAGGAATATCCAGCTTCTCGTTTTGGATGCTAGGATCGGGCGCGCCGTCGCCGCATACATGCGGCCGAGCCGGCCGCCGCCTGTGGAATGCGCCTGCGCGTGACCGGCCGATTTGCGGCCGATCTTGAGCATCAGCCACGGCGTCACCATGACCGCCACGAAAAAGGAGAAGATCATGGCCGCCGAGGCGTTGGCCGGGATCGGGCTGATATAGGGCCCCATGAGGCCCGACACGAATAGCATCGGCAGCAGAGCGGCGACCACGGTCAGGGTGGCGACGATCGTCGGGTTGCCGACCTCGGCCACCGCCTCGATCGCGGCCTGCCGTCGGTCGCGGCCGTCGCCCATGCCCCAATGGCGGGCGATGTTCTCGATCACGACGATGGCGTCGTCGACCAGAATGCCGATGGAGAAGATCAGCGCGAAGAGCGAGACTTGATTGAGCGTGTAGCCCATCAACCTCGAGGCAAAGAGGGTGAGCAGGATGGTCACGGGGATGACGATCGCCACCACCAGCGCCTCGCGCCAGCCGATCGCTATCAGCACCAGGATGACGATCGAGACCGTCGCCAGCCCGAGATGAAAGAGAAGCTCGTTGGCCTTGTCGTTGGCGGTGTGACCGTAATTGCGCGTCACCTCGACGTTGTAGTCTCCGGGGATCAATGTGCCCTTGAGGAGATCGACCCTCTGGAGAATGGCGTCGGCCACGGTGACGGCGTTCGATCCAGCGCGCTTGGCGATGGCCAACGTGACGGCAGGGACGCGGATGTCGCTGTCCTTGCCGCGCGTGACGGTAGAAACCATCGCGTCACTCGTATCGGTAGCGAAGGTGACATTGGCGACATCGCGGACATAGACCGGACGGTTGTCGCGCGTCGTCAAGAGAAGATTGCCGATCTCGTCGGGCGACTTCAGAGTCTGGCCGGCGACGATCTCGATTTCCTGGCCTTTGTCGCGGACGAGACCATCGGGGAAGGCGCGGTTGGCGCCCTGCACCTTGGCGGCAAGCTGCTGCAGCGTGACGCCATAAAGGGCAAGCTTGTCAGGCTCGGGGTCGATGCGGATTTCTTCGCTGGTCTCGCCGACCAGATAGGTCAACCCGACATTGTCGATCTTCGAGATTTCGGTCCTCAGCTCGCGCGCGACGCGGGTCAGGTCGTTGGGCGTGATCGCCGCGGCGTCGCCCGGCTTCGGCGACAAGGTCAGGGAGATGATGGCGACATCGTTGATGCCGCGGCCGACAATCAGCGGTTCGGGAATGCCGACGGGAATCCGGTCGAGATTCGCTCTCACCTTCTCATGCACACGCAGGATCGCCGCGTCGGAGGACGTGCCGACGACGAAGCGCGCTGTGACCATGACCTGGTCGTCGCTGGTCTGCGAATAGACATGCTCGACACCGTCAATGCCCTTGACGATGGTCTCCAGTGGCTCGGTGACGAGCTTCATGGCGTCCTCGGCCTTCAGGCCGTCGGCACGCACATGAATGTCGACCATCGGTACCGAGATCTGCGGATCTTCCTCGCGCGGCAGCGTGAGCAGCGCGATAAGGCCGAAAACGAAGGCGGCGAGCAGGAAAAGGGGCGTAAGGGGCGAGCCGATGAAGGCGCGGGTCAGCCCGCCCGCGATGCCGAGGCCCGATCGGGAATTGTTCATGGTGTGACGACCACATCTCCGGCTTGCAGCCCGGTGAGGATTTCGATCTTGTCACCTCCTACCTGGTTCACTTTCTCGCCAAGTACGACGGAACGCTCGACCTTTGCGCCATTCGCCTCGACGGTGACGAAGTCGATCCCCGAACGTGTCGTGACCGCGGCTTTGGGAACCAGGAGCGCCGGCCGTTCGCCGACGGGAACCCGGACCAGCACCCGTGCGTCGACGAAGCTCGTGTCCAGCTTGTCCACCTCGACATCGGCGGAGACACGCCCGCCCTCGATTTCGGGATAGATCTTGGCGAGGCGGCCTTCCGCCTCCTTGCCGCCGGTATCGATACGGATTTCCGCGCCTTCTTTCAGGGCCCGGGCATGACGCTCGGGGATGGCCAACCGCAGAAAAAAGCCGCCGCCGCCAATCGTCGCAACCGTTTCTCCGGCCATGATGACCGCATCACGGGTGACGGGCACGGTCAGTACCCGGCCCGTCGTCGGGGCGAACACATCGCCCTCGGCCTCTTGTTGCAGGATAACGGCCTTCTGCGCCTCGGTAGCCGCGATCTGGTTGCCGGCCACGTCAACATTGGTGCGCAACTGGTCGAGTTGCTGGGCGGTGACGATCCCCTTGCTCAAGAGGGTTTGGCCGCGCGTCAATTCGGACTGGGCCGTAGCCAACTGCGCCTTTTGTGCCCGGATCTGGGCATCGAGGGCGGCGATCTGAAAGGCGATCTTGTCGTCATGGACGGTGGCGATCTTCTGCCCGGCCTTGACGAGATCGCCTTCGGTCACGTCGAGCGCGGATACCGTCCCGCCGATCCGCGCGCGAGCGGCAACGGTGTCGCGGGCCTGGACCGTGCCGTAAACGGCCTTCCATTCGGTGATCGGCGAGGGTGACAGTGTCAGCGTTCCGGCCGTGGCAGGCGTGACGCAGAGCAGGACAAGGAGAATACTCGATTGCAGAAGACGCGACATCAGAACGCGGAGCCCGGTCGTATCCCGAACCATTTGAAGACCATCGCCGCCGGACAGAAACCTGTGAAAGAGGACTGCAACAGGTTGAGGCCGATGAAGACGGTAAACCAGATGAACAAGGGTGATATCCAGACCGTCAGCACGACGGAGAGAAGCACCATGACGCCAGCGAAGGCGAGGACGGAACGATCAAGCGACATTGGAAATCTCCATGGATATTGGTATATTAATATATATAAATATACAATCGGGTTGCAAGGGAAATTGATGCGCCCCGCAGGAAATATGCGGACGGGTCACGGCGCCGAAGCCGGCGCCTTTTCGTCGACCTTGATTTCCTTGAGTTTGTCGATGCCCATGGCGTGCAGGGCCAGGCGTTCGTAGAACGGTTCCGACTTGCCCGTACGGATCTTGCGCAGGAAATATTTCTCGAAGCCGACCTTCGCGGTGTGCACCCATTTGCCTGAAGACGACCAGTTGACGTTGCGCGGCGGAATCTGCGGCTGGGCCACGAAGGCGATGCCGGAATCGCCGAAATCGGCGAGGCAGACGGCATTCCAGGTGCCCTGCGCGTCGGGCTGCTGGCCGTGTACGAGCCGGGCGATGTTGCGCGCCGTGGCGGTCACCATGGATTCGATCATGAAGCCGGTCTTGGGCACGCCGACCGGCACGGGCGTCTTGCCGACCGGTGGAATGGCGACACAGACCCCGACGCTGAAAATATCAGGGAAGGCCAGATTGCGCTGATGCTTGTCGACGAGGATGAAGCCGCGCGGATTGGTCAGTCCTTTAATGTCGCGGACCGCCGAGACGCCCCTGAAGGCAGGGAGCATCATCGAAAACACCTGCGGCAGTTCATGGGTCTGCTTCACGGACCCGTCTTCGGCGATTTCCGATACGTTCACGGCGCCCTTTTCGACCTTGTCGACGCGGGCGTTGCAGATCCACTTGATATGATGGTCGCGCAACTCGCTTTCCAGCAGGCCCTTCGTGTCGCCGACGCCATCCAGCCCGAGATGGCCGATGTAGGGCTCGGAGGTGACGAAGGTCATCGGAACCCTGTCGCGAACGCGGGCGTCGCGCAACGCCTTGTCCAGAATGAAGGCGAATTCATAAGCCGGCCCGAAGCACGACGCGCCTTGGACCGCCCCGATCACCACCGGGCCGGGATTGGCGACAAGTGCATCGAAAGCTGCCTTGGCCCTGACGGCGTGATCGACGTGGCAAACGGATTGTGTAAAGTGGTCCGGTCCCAATCCTTCGATCTCGTCGAAGGCGAGTTCGGGCCCGGTTGCAATAACGAGGTAGTCGTAGGAGACATCCGTACCATCATTCAACTCGATGCGATGCTCGTGTGGGTGGAGCCGCTTTGCACCCTGCGGATAAAGCGCGATGTCACGGCGTCCAAGCGCCCGGGTAAGATCGACCTCGACCAATTCGCGCTGGCGCCAGCCGACGGCCACCCAGGGATTGGAAGGCACGAACGAGAAGCGGCTACCCTGGTTGACCACTGATATGGAGTGGGAAGATCCGACCCGGTCGCGAAGTTCATAGGCCATGATGGTGCCGCCGAGGCCGGCACCCAGAACAACGATATGCGCCATGTCTTCCCTCCATTGGGTCGAGAATCGTCAGAACGGCCCGGTTGCTGCCGACCTTCGCCGAAACTGTTAAGCCTTTCCGGGGCGACCGGCTTTGATGTCGGTCAAGAGATGCTGTTGCGCTTGGACGGCACGTTCCGGGCGAGGCCGGGACGCCGCCCTTGACAGCGACCCGTCGCCGCGCCATTCTATTCATAGGTTCATATATTCTGATGTGCAAATATGCAAAGCAAAAATATTGCCGATCTCGACAAGATGGCGAAGCAGGCGTCCGAAGTGCTTCTGGCGATGGCCAATGAGAAGCGGCTCATGATCCTGTGCCATCTGATAGAGGGCGAGACGACGGTAAACGGACTGGCCGAACTGGTCGGCATGAACCAGTCCTCTCTTTCACAGCAACTGGCGAAACTCCGGGCCCTGAAACTGGTGGAAACCCGGCGAGAGGCCCAGCAAGTCTTCTACAGGCTGGCCTCCGAAGAGGTAGAGAGGCTGCTTCAGACTCTGTACGGCATCTATTGCGATCCACGTACAAGAGTGGCCGGGCCCGCATAGCCACGCATGGCGAGGCCGGCCAAGTTTGGACGGCTCGCTTTGCGCGACATCAATGCGGGCGTTGCGGACAATTAGGACAAGGCGGGCACCTCTCATGACAGGCGCCCACCATGAACCAGCGCGTTTCGCCGATTTCACCACAACCCGCTTGCAACGGCCCGCAACCCACCGAGCCAACGCCGGAAGGGCAGGGGATCGGGGCGGCAGCCATGGATGGCCCTCTCCATTCCCTCGAAAGCCGGGCTACCGGCGGATTCTCTCCGGTCACCCAGTGGATGGCGTTTCTCGATTGGGGTTTACATGTCGCGAACGCACCGTTCCGCCAGTTTGATCTGGCGCAATCAGCGCTCGTTCAATCCCGGCGCGTCCTGGATGCGATGAAAGGGGAGAAGGTAGTCGCGCCTCCGCCCACCGACTACCGGTTTCGTGATCCGGCATGGCAGCGGCCTCCGTTCAATGCCATTTCTCAAACCTTTCTGCTCACCGAGGAGTGGTTTGCGAAGGTGGCCTTGGGACCCGCCGGAATTGATCGGGCTAACCAGCGTCTCGTCTCATTCGGTACGCGGCAATTGCTCGACATGTTTTCTCCATCCAATGTCCCTTGGCTCAATCCGGAAGTGATCGACGCGACGTTGACGAGCAGCGGCCGCAATTTCGCCGATGGGGCCCTGAATCTCATCACCGACCTTCAGGAGATGGCGAGCGGCCGCGCCAGCGGGGCCGATGCCTTTGAAATCGGGCGCGATCTGGCCGCGACGCCAGGAAAAGTCGTGTTTCGCAATGAACTGATCGAACTCATCCAGTACAGTCCGTCAACGCCCGCGGTCGCGCGTGAACCGGTCCTGATCGTGCCGGCATGGATCATGAAATACTACATTCTCGATCTGTCGCCGGAAAACTCTCTCATTCGCTACCTCGTCTCCCAAGGCCACACCGTCTTCGCCATCTCGTGGCGCAATCCCGATGCCGGGATGCGCGACACGGCGCTCGATGACTATCGCGCCAAGGGCGTGATGGCCGCGTTCGACGTCGTGACCGACATTTGCGGCGAGGCCGGGATCAACGCATGCGGCTACTGTCTTGGCGGTACGCTGCTCGCTATCGCGGCGGCGGCCATGGCGCGGGACGGCGACCGGCGGCTCGCAAGCGTCACCCTGTTCTGCGCCCAGACCGATTTCACCGAAGCCGGCGAACTGCAACTCTTTATCAGCGAGGACCAGCTCGCATTTCTGGACGATGTTATGGGGGTGCAGGGCTATCTGGACAGCCGCCAGATGGCGGGCGCGTTTCAGTTGCTTCGCTCCAACGACCTTGTCTGGTCGCGCATGGTCAAAACCTATCTCGTCGGCAAGCGGGACCATCCGAACGATCTGATGGCGTGGAACGCCGATGGCACGCGGATGCCGGCACGCATGCACGGCGAGTATCTGCACCGCCTGTTTCTCGACAATCAGTTGGCCGAGGGCCGTTACATGGTCGGCGGCAGGCCGATCACGGTCAGCGACATAGACGTTCCCCTGTTCGTCGTCGGAACCGAGACCGACCACATCGCGCCATGGCGCTCCGTCTACAAGATCCATCTGCTGAATGATGCCGACCTGACTTTCGTGCTGACGTCGGGAGGGCACAATGCCGGCGTCGTCAGCGAGCCGGGACACAAGCATCGCCACTACCGGATCGGCGTGCGCAAGGCGGGCGACCGTTATGCCGGACCGGATGACTGGCTTGCCCGGACCGTGCCCCGGGAGGGTTCGTGGTGGCCAGCCTGGATGACGTGGCTCGGCGCGAACACAACGGCATCCGTCGCGCCGCCGGGCATGGGATCGAAGCGCTATCCGGCGATCGAGGATGCGCCTGGCCAGTATGTTCGCGAGCATTGAGGCGCGTCATGCAAGCCAGAATCCGGGACGCGGGCTCGATGATCGAAAACCGCACGTTCGACGAGATCGCGGTCGGCGAAAGCGCCAGCCTTTCGAGGACCGTGACCCAGCAGGATATCGACCTTTTCGCCGTCGTCTCGGGCGACGTAAACCCCGCCCATATGGACCCGGCCTTTGCTGCGACCGATATGTTCCACCACGTGATCGCGCATGGAATGCTGGGGGCCGGTCTGATCTCGAGCGTGCTGGGGACAAAACTGCCGGGCCCGGGAACGATTTATCTGGGCCAGGATTTGAGGTTCCTTCATCCGGTCAATATCGGCGACACGGTCACGGCCACCCTAACTGTAACTGAAAAGCAGCCAGAAAACGGCGATCTCGTGCTTGATTGCCAATGCGTCAACCAGGCCGGCAAGGTCGTCATCTCCGGCACGGCGCGAGTCAAAGCGCCAAGGGAAAAGATATGCCGGCCCCGCATCGAATTGCCGGATGTGCGGGTGAGCCGGCACGATAGGTTCCGCGCGCTCGTCGCCCGGAGCGCAGGGATCGACGCCATGACGACGGCGGTCGCCCATCCGTGCGACGCAAACGCAATTGCTGCCGCCGTCGAGGCGGCGCATGCGGGCCTCATCACGCCGATCCTCGTGGGGCCGAGGCAAAAAATAGAAAAGGCGGCGATCGAGGCCGGCGTCGATATCTCGACCTTCAGGCTGGTCGACGCGCCGCACAGCAATGCTGCCGCGGCGCAGGCGGTAGCGCTGGTCAAGAATGGCCAGGCCGCTCTCCTGATGAAGGGGTCGTTGCACACCGACGAACTCCTTCATGCGGTTCTTGCGGATGACAGCGGGTTGCGAACCGGCCGTCGACTTAGCCACGTCTATCTGTTGGATGTGCCCAGCTATCCACGTATTCTCCTGCTGACCGACGCGGCGGTGAACATCGCTCCGACGCTCGAGGAAAAGCGGGATATCGTGCAGAACGCGATCGACCTGGCGCAAATGATGGGCATCGAGGCGCCGCGTGTCGCGCTTTTGTCGGCGGTCGAGACCATAAATCCTAAACTGCGATCGACCCTCGATGCGGCGGCTTTGTGCAAGATGGCGGATCGCGGCCAGATCACCGGCGGACTGGTCGACGGACCTTTGGCGTTCGACAATGCGATCAGCCTGCAGGCCGCTGCGGAAAAGAACCTGGTGTCGGACGTCGCCGGAAGGGCCGACATCCTTGTCGTTCCCGATCTGGAAGCCGGCAACATGCTGGCCAAGCAGCTCATCTTCCTCGCCGGGGCCGATGCGGCGGGGGTTGTCCTCGGCGCGCGCGTACCCATCATTCTCACCAGCCGCGCCGATTCGGAACGCACCAGAATGGCCTCGTGCGCGGTCGCGGTCTTGATTGCGCATGACCGCAAGGCGAACCCGGTCGATATGCCGAGATGATTGATGGCAGGCGCTATTCTCACCCTCAATGCCGGTTCGTCGAGCATCAAGTTTGCGCTTTTCCGGGCTGGCCCTTTGAGCGAATTGCAGCGTATTTCGCATGGCCAGGTCGAGCGGATCGACACAAAACCGCATCTCGCAGCCTGGGGCGCATCAGGGACCCTGCTTGACGAAAAAGACTGGGGCGATTCACCCCCTGATTTCCGTTCGCTCGTGGAAACCATTATCGCTTGGGCCGAAAACCATCTCGGCTCCGATCGGCTGATCGCGGTGGGACATCGCGTCGTCCACGGCGGACCCGATCACAGCGCGCCGGAGCAAGTGACACCCGCGCTGCTTTCCGATCTGGACCGGCTGACGCCGCTTGCGCCTCTCCACGTGCCGCACAACATCGAACCGATCCGGGCGATCGCCGCGGCCCGTCCGCGATTGCCCCAGATCGTCTGTTTCGACACCGCCTTTCATCGGACCATGCCCGAAGTTGCGACGCGCCTCGCCCTGCCGCGCGAATACGAGGAAGCAGGGATCCGCCGCTACGGTTTTCATGGATTGTCGTACGAATATATCGCCGGCCGACTTCACGTCGTCGCGCCGGCGTTGGCACGAGGGAAGACGATCGTTGCCCATCTCGGCAACGGCGCCAGCCTTTGCGCCATGCGCGAGGGCAAAAGCATCGACACCACGATGGGGTTCACGGCACTGGACGGATTGGTGATGGGCACGCGTTGCGGCAGCCTCGATCCGGGGGTGATTCTCTATCTCGAACAGGAGCGCGGCATGACCGCGGCGAAGGTCGAGGATCTGCTTTACCGGCGCTCCGGCCTGCTTGGCGTTTCCGGCGGCATCGCCAGCGACATGCGCACGCTGCTGGCGAGCACGTCCGCCCGCGCCAGGGAAGCGATTGAGCTTTTCGTGTTCCACATCGCCCGGCAGATCGGCGCGTTGACAAGTTCGCTGGGCGGGCTGGATGGGCTCGTCTTTACCGCCGGCATTGGCGAGCATGCGTCCGCGATCAGGAGCATGGTCTGCTCGCGCCTCGACTGGCTGGGCGCGGAGATCGATCGCGAGTCCAATGCAAGAGATGCTCCCGTGATCAGCACCGCAGGGAGCGGTGTCGAAATACGTATCGTTCCGACCGACGAGGAAGCGATGATCGCCAGGCATACGCTGGATGCAATCGGATTGCCGACGGCAAATTGAGACAAATCAAGGCGGTTGTTACATTCGCGGGTTCAATGGCGGCCATGATTTAGATCACAGCTTGAGGGCATGGCGCGAGCGCAAGGAGGATTTCTGACTGGCGCGGCGGAAGGCGAAAACAGATGGCGATTGATGCGGCAGAAAAAGCGACCATCGAACCTCTTGTGGATCTGCGTGGCAAGCGCGGCCTCGTTGTCGGCATCGCCAACGATAGGAGCATCGCAGCGGGATGCGCAAAAGCCTTCTCACGAGCGGGCGCACGGGTGGCGGCAACCTTTTTGAACGCAAAGGCCGAGCCATTCGTGCGCGGCGTTACCGACCGGATCGGATGCGAACTCGTGATGCCTTGCGATGTCCGCGTGCCCGGTCAATTGGAATCCGTCTTCGACCGGATACGCGATGAATGGGGCGCGCTTGATTTTCTCCTGCATTCCATTGCGTTCGCGCCGGCGGAGGATTTGCACGGCCGGGTCACGGATTGCTCCGAAAGCGGCTTCGCCACCGCTATGGACGTTTCGTGTCATTCCTTCATACGCATGGCGCATTTGGCAGAACCGCTGATGCCGCATGGCGGTTGTCTGCTGACGGTAACGTTCTTCGGCTCGGAGCGCGTGGTGGAACACTACAATCTCATGGGCCCGGTGAAGGCCGCTCTCGAAAGTTCGATGCGCTATGTCGCGGCCGAGCTCGGCCCGAGAGGCATCCGCGCCCATGCGATATCACCGGGACCAATCCGTACGCGCGCTGCGAGCGGCATCGACCGGTTCGACGAGCTTCTCGACGCCGCCGCGACGGCGGCGCCAGTGCACCATCTGGTGGATATCGGAGATGTCGGCGCGCTTGCGGCGTATCTGGTCAGCGATGCGGCGAGTCGTATCACCGGCACCGTCATCCCGGTCGATGGCGGTGAACATCTGGCTGCATAGCAACCCGGCGAGGCCGGTAAGACCAATGCCGCCGTCCGGGTAACCGAGGAGCAGGGGGCAACTGAGGAGCACGCATCATGGCAAACGACCCGATCCCGGCCCCCGAAGCCGTACTGTCTCCGGAGGAGGAGCGCCTAATTCATGCCTGGTGGCGCGCGGCGAACTATCTTTCTGTCGGGCAGGTCTATCTGCTCGCCAATCCCTTGCTGCGCGAGCCGCTCAAGATGGAGCACGTCAAGCCGCGCCTGCTCGGTCATTGGGGAACCGTGCCCGGCCTGAACTTCATCTATGTGCATCTCAACCGGCTGATAAAGGCGCGCAACCTTGATGTTCTCTTCATCGCCGGCCCGGGCCATGGCGCGCCGGGCGTCGTCGCCAATACGTGGCTGGAGGGCACCTATAGCGAAATCTATCCCGATGTGTCCCAGGACGAGGCGGGCATGTGCCGGCTGTTTCGACAGTTTTCGTTTCCCGGCGGTATTCCCAGCCACGCTGCGCCGGAAACGCCGGGTTCGATCCATGAAGGCGGGGAGCTCGGCTATTCGCTGAGCCATGCTTATGGGGCGGTATTCGACAACCCCGACCTGATAGTCGCCTGCGTGATCGGCGACGGCGAGGCCGAAACCGGGCCGTTGGCAACCTCCTGGCACGGCAACAAGTTCCTCAATCCCGCGACCGATGGCGCGGTGCTGCCGATCCTGCATCTGAATGGCTACAAGATCGCCAACCCGACTGTCTTGGCGCGCATCAGCCATGCCGAACTCGAGGCCCTGATGCGCGGTTATGGCTACGCCCCGGTCTTTGTCGACGGTGACGATCCGTCCGTGATGCATCGGAAGATGGCCGCCGTAGTGGAAGCGGCGATGGACGATATTCGCGCCATCCAGAAAAAGGCACGGAGCGGCGAGAATGCCGAGCGCCCGCTGTGGCCGATGATCGTTCTGAAAACTCCGAAGGGATGGACCGGGCCAAAGACCGTCGACGGGCTGAAATCGGAAGGGTTCTGGCGCGCGCATCAGGTGCCGTTCACGCTGGAGAAGCCCGAGCACCTTCAACTCCTCGACGAATGGATGAAGAGCTATGGGCCGGAGGAACTGTTCGACGAGGCGGGGAAGCTTCGCGCCGAAATCGCGGCGCTGGCGCCCGACGGCGATTATCGCATGAGCGCCAACCCGCATGCCAATGGCGGCGCCTTGCGGCGACCGCTGCGTTTGCCTGATTTCACCGACTATGCGGTTCCCGTTCCAGAACCGGGTCAATCGGATGCAGAAGCGACGAGGGTGATGGGTGGGTTCCTGCGCGACGTCATGCGCCGCAACGAGCCAAACCGGAATTTCCGCGTCTTCGGCCCCGACGAGACGGCATCCAACCGGCTGCAATCGCTCTTCGAGGTGACCGATCGCGCCTGGGATGCGGCGACTCTCCCCTACGACACCAATCTGGCGGCGGATGGGCGCGTCATGGAGATCTTAAGCGAGCACACCTGCCAGGGATGGCTCGAAGGCTATTTGCTGACCGGCCGGCACGGCTTCTTTTCATGCTACGAAGCCTTCATCCACATCGTCGATTCCATGGTCAACCAGCATGCCAAATGGTTGAAGACCTCGAAGGAGGTGGAATGGCGCCGTCCGATCGCTTCGCTGAACTATCTTTTGACCTCGCATGTCTGGCGTCAGGACCATAACGGCTTCAGCCACCAGGATCCGGGCTTCGTCGATCACGTGGTGAACAAGAAGGCCGACATCGTGCGGGTCTATTTTCCGCCGGACGCCAACACCCTGCTGTACGTTGCCGATCACTGCCTGAAAAGCTGGGACCGGATCAACGTCATCGTCGCCGGCAAGCAGCCTTCGCCGCAATGGCTCGACATGGATGCCGCCATCAAGCACTGCACGCAAGGCATCAGCATATGGGAATGGGCAAGCAACGACAGGGGAGGAGAACCCGACGTGGTCATGGCCTGCGCCGGCGACGTGCCAACGCTCGAAACGCTGGCGGCGGTCGATCTGCTGCGGCAATACGTGCCGGACCTGAAGGTGCGCGTCGTCAATATTGTCGACCTGATGACGCTGCAGCCCAAGACCGAACACCCGCACGGCCTGTCGGACGCGGATTTCGATGCATTGTTCACCACGAACAAGCCGGTGATTTTCGCCTATCACGGCTATCCGTGGCTGATCCATCGTCTCGCTTACCGGCGCGCCAACCACGACAACATGCACGTGCGCGGCTACAAGGAAGAAGGCTCGACCACGACGCCGTTCGATATGGTGGTGCGCAACGAACTCGACCGCTTTCACCTGGTTGGCGATGTGATCGACCGGGTGCCGCGACTAGGCGCGGCGGCCGTTTACGCCAAGCAGGCGATCCGCGACAAGCTGGTCGAGCACAAGCGCTATATCGCCGAGCATGGAGCGGACATGCCGGAAGTTCGCGATTGGCGCTGGACGAATTGAAACGCCGGCTTGAAGGCGCGCCGGCGCCGAAACGCAGGAACAGTCAGGATCGATTGTTGTCGCGTGACCGGCTTGCCGTTTCGCCGGTGGCGAGTTCAATGATCTCGGCCGTAATCTCTTCCTGCCGTACTTGGCGCTGACGCGCCCGCAGGGACCCGAGCTGCCGCTCGACATGATTGTGCGCCAGTGCCATCGCCTCCATGCGCGCCTCGTTTTCCGCCGAGAACGAATGCAGGGCCGCTTCGCAGAGCTTTGCGTGAATATAGTCGGCCGTCAGTTCGCTCAGCAGCGTTTCCGGCGCAAGATTGACAAGCGGCGGGTTGCCGGATGTCGATTGGTCAAAGGCGTCGACATCCAGCGGAAAGAGTCGCCGGCGCTCGATATGGACGCCCTGTGCCGGAATCCATTTGGCGAAGATAGCGTCGAGTTGGTCGATCTCGCCTGTCGCGACCTGGCCATATACCGCTTCAGCGATCCGGTTGGCGAGTTTCGGGATTCCGCCTGAATGGGAAGGCATTGCGCATTTCCAGCCAGGCTGGACGCCGCGTTCGGCGGCGATGGCGCCGCCGCGCGTGCCGACCAGGAAGAGCTTGCATTTGCCAAAATCCGTGCCGATGGAATCAAGGATGCGCTCGCTGAACGCGCCGGCAAATCCCTGTTCGGCGCAGAACAGGACCAAGGCCTTTTGCGCAGGGCGGGACGTGGTCGAGGATTGCGCCAGCGGGAGCAAGCCGAGCGTTCGCCCGATTGCTCCGGCGACAATCTCCGCATAAGCGTCCACCGCCTGGAGCTCACCGCGCGCCTGCTGGGCGCGCGCCGCAGCGATGCCGCGCATGGCGTTGACGACCGCGCCGAGCTGATGCACGCCGTCTATGCGGGCGTTGATATCGGCCAGCCGCTCGGTCATGGCGCGCCGGCGGCGGCCACGGCCGCCTCCTCCGTCAGGGTTGCGGCATAGTCGCGAAGCGTTGTCATGAGCGCTTCCTTGTGGGACGCGTCGAGCGTCCCGGACTGCTCGATCTCCGTGACCGCGTCCGGGGCTCGCTCGTCGATTGCCGCGCCCAGTCCGCGCCGGAATCCGCTGATTGTCGTCAGGGGAAGCCTGTCGAGCAGACCCGACTGAAGCGCAAGCACCAGCGCGACTTCCTCCGACAGGCGCAAGGGCGCATGTTGGGGTTGATTGAGAATAGCCCTTATGCGCGCTCCGTGCGTCAACTGCGTCCGGACGCGCTGGTCGGGCATGCCGCCGAATCGGGTAAACATTTCCAGTTCCAGGAACTGTGCGTAGTCGAGACGCAGCGTCCTGGCCGCATCGCGCAGCGCGTGCGCCTGGGTCTTGCCGCCGACGCGGCTGACACTGGTGCCGACATCCACGGCAGGTTTCTGGCCCTCATGGAACAGCCTGGCGTCGAGCACGATCTGGCCGTCGGTGATCGAGATCAGATTGGTCGGAATATAGGCGCTTAGGTTCCCCGCATCGGTCTCGGCGATCGGCAGTGCCGTCAGCGAACCGCCACCCTTTTCCCGGGAAAGCTTGGCGGCGCGCTCCAGGAGACGCGCATGGACATAGAAGATGTCGCCCGGATAGGCTTCGCGTCCTGGCGACTGGCGCGTGAGCAGGGCAATCTCGCGGTGGGTGGCCGCATGCTTGCTCAGATCGTCGATGACGATCAGCGCGTGCTGCCCGCTATCGCGGAAATATTCGGCCATCGTCACGCCTGCGAAGGGGGCGATCCATTGCAGCCCCGGCGAAACGCCGGCCTCCGCCACGACGAATATGGTTCGTTCCGGCGCGCCATGCGCGGCAACGGCGTCGATGGCCCGCCGGACGCTCGATGTCTTCTGGCCGACGGCGACATAGACGCAAATGATATCGCTCGTTTTCTGGTTGATGATCGTATCGATGGCGATGGTGGTCTTGCCGATCGCGCGGTCGCCAATGACAAGTTCGCGCTGCCCGCGGCCAAGGGCGAAGAGCGTGTCCACGACTACAAGACCGGTCTGCACCGGCTGGGTGACGAGGTCGCGATCGATGATGGCGGGCGCGGCGCGTTCGATCGGCTGGAGCCTCGTGCTCGCCACCGGACCCTTTCCGTCCAGCGGCCGGCCGAGTGGATCGACGACGCGTCCAAGCAGTTCCGGACCGACCGGCACGCGCACGACGTCGCCCGTGCCGCGAACGGCGTCGCCGGCTTCGATCGTATCGACCGCATCGAGAAGCACGCAGCCGATGCGGTCGCGGTCGAGCGTCTGTGCAAAGCCGAACTGGCCTTTCTCGAAACGCAGCAATTCGTCGAGCCCGACATCGGGAAGTCCGGAGATCAGCGCGATCCCGTCTCCGATGTCCTCGACGCGGCCCACCTGCTCGGCTTTTGGACCGAGCGAAACCGACTTCAACCTGGCGCGCGCCGCATCGAGCCACGCGTCGGCGCGGTCAGGCGCGCTTGTCATTGCCGATCTCCACAAGAATTCGATTGAGGTCCGCCCGCCAGCTATTGGCGATGGTCAGATTGGGTCCACGCAGTTCTACGCCCGCGATCAGGCCCGGATCGGTCACAAAGGAAATCGGGGAGCTCGTTCCCAACGCTTCGGCGATGGCCTCTCCAAACCGCTTCTGGTCCAAGGCATCGAGAGCCGTAGCGGTAATTGCCTCGATCCTTGCCCCTTTGGCGGAGGCGGCCTGGCGCGTGGTTTCCGGCAAGGCGCGAATGTCTTCGATGAGCCAGCCGAGGAAAGCGTCGCGAACCGCCGGGCCGCTAAAGCGTGCGGCCAGACGTCCGGCGATGTCGATGGCGAGCTTGCCGGCGCGCTCGCTCCAGGCTTCTTGCGCCTCCCTCTCCTCTTTCTCGATGGCGGCCCGGGCGGCAGTCTGCAGGGCGGCGGTTTCGCTGGCGGCGTCCGCAAGGATCGCCTGACGCGCTTTCTCGCCGGCATCGCGCGCCTCGGCGACGATCGACTCACGCTCCTTGGCGAAACCGGCCCGAATATGTTCGATCTCGGCGACCGAGGCGTCGGCCTTCGCCTGGACCGCCTCGGCGTCGGCGAGAATCTTCCGCGCACTCGTCTGCCGCTCCTCGATCATGGCAGAGACCGGCTGCCAGAAGAAGCGCTTCAAAAGCCACATGAGGACGACGACGTTGACGGTCTGCAGACCCAGCGTCCACCAGTCGATGGTCATGGCGTCATTTCAGCAGGGGGTTGGCAAATAGCAGCAGCAGCGCGATGACAAGGCAATAGATCGCCATGGTCTCGATCATGGCCAGACCGACGAACAGGGTGCGTGAGATCGTGTTGGCTGCTTCCGGCTGCCGCGCGATCGCATCCATGGCGGCCGCAACCGCGCGACCCTCGCCGAGTGCCGGGCCGATTGCGCCGAAGGACACGGCCATGGCCGCCCCGATGATGCTTGCAAAGGCCAACCAGTTCATGAGCGTGCTCCTGTTATTGTCGGCTTCGGGGAGAGGCGATTCCTCGCCAAGGGCTCCGGCGATGAAGACCATCGCCAGGACCGCAAAAATGTAGGCCTGGACGGCGCCGGTCAGCAGGTCGAGCGCCATCAGCGGGATCGGCACCAGAAGACCGGCGAGCGACAGCACGATCCCGATGACGAAGACGCCGCTCATGACATTGCCGAACAGCCGCACGAACAACGAGAAGGTGCGCGTCAGGCTCTCGACGAAATTGAGCGGGATCATGATCGGGTTGGGCGTGGCGAAGGTCGCCAGATAGCCGCTGAGGCCGCCGGCCCGGATGCCGAACCAGATCACCGCGATGAAGACCAGCAACGCCAGGGCCGCGTCGGTTTCAAGGTGCGCTGTGGGAGGTTCGATACCCGGAACGAGCGACGACCAGTTGGCGACGAAGATGAAGCAGAACAGTGTGCCGATGAATGCCCGATAAGGCGCCGGATCGACGCGCATCGTGTCGCGTATCTGGCCGTCGACGGCGCTGACGATCAGTTCGAATACGGACTGGGCGCGGGAGGGCATCAGCGCCAGTCGGCGCGTCGCCACAATGGCTCCGATCACCAGCGCCGCCATGATCGCCCAGGTGACGACAACACTCTGCGTGATCGGCACCGGGCCGATATTCAAGAGGATCACGCTGGCCAGCGGCGATTTCAATGGATCGACCCCTCGACGGCGCGAACAATCACGAAACGGGCGGTGAGAAATCCGAGCGCGGCGGCCAGCAGGGGTTGTGCGCCTTCCAGGCTCGTCAGCAGTAGCACGCCGCCCATGACAAGGATCCTCCCGCCCAGCAGCCCGATGGCGGCGGCCGGTCGGCCATCCTCGGAAAAGAGCCGTGCGCTGCGCCATATGGCGCGAAAATAGAGCGTCCCGAGCGCGCCACCCAGGGCGAAATGAAGGATGAGAGATAGGACCATGGGTGTGGGCGACAGGTCGTGAAAGACGAGAGTGCTCATTTGCCGTTCATCCATCTCCATGCCGACCAGCAGCCAAGGGCCAGCCCGAGCATCAGAAGGGGGGCGGTCCAGAAGAGTTGCGTGCCGGCCATCCGATCGACCCAGCGGCCGAGAAAGAGCCCCGAGAGCGTCGGCACGACGATAATCCAGCCAAGCACGCCGATCTGCGCCAGCCTTCGCGCCACCGACGGTTCCCCGTCGCGCAGCCAGCGGCGGCGGCGGGCGTCGCGTAGCCGCACGCCCTGCAGCAGCGGATCCCGCTTGTCCGGCGCGCTCACTGGAGCGACTCCCGGCGCTGGCGCCCGTCCGGCCGCAGCCGTCGCATAATCTGGCGTATGGCGTTGAGTTGGAGGCGCGTGCTCTCGACGCGCTCGGTCCGCTCCATCTCCATATCGTCACGGAAGCGATCGAGCACGGTATTTTCAAGCGTTGCCAAATCGTCGTCGACCACCGCTTCGCGGGTCGCGATGGTGATCTCGTTTCCGTCCGTCACCGCGAGAACCCCCTGTCGTACCGCGCAATAGTGCCGCTTTCCGTCTCCGCCGCTCCATTCCACGACCGAGATGGACAGGCTTGTGAGGAAATTGGCATGCCGGCCGAGGATGCCGAAGCTGCCGGTAGCATCCTCGCCGCGAAGTGTGGTGATGTCTGCTTCATCGACAACGACCGAAAGCGGGGTGGTGATACGCAATCTCATGCAACGCACTCCTTGTTCCCGGAGGCGCTCTCCTTCTTGCGGGCATCCTCGAAGGTGCCAACCATGTAGAGCGAGCTTTCGGCCCAGTCGTCGGCATCGCCATTAAGAATGGCGCGGCAGCCGGCGAGCGTATCCTCGCGGCGAACACTACGGCCGGGCGTGCTGGTGAAGGCTTCAGTAACGGCGAAAGGCTGGGTCAGGAAGCGCTGCAGCCGGCGCGCCCGCTTGACGGTCAGCCGGTCGGAGGCGCCGAGTTCCTCGATCCCGAGCAACGAGATGATGTCTTGAAGATCGGCGAAGCGCGCCAGCGTTTCGCGAACGCTCTCGGCAAGCTGATAGTGGTCCTCGCCGACAATCGACGGATCGAGCAGGACCGACGAAGTCGCCAGCGGATCGATCGCGGGGTAGAAGCCTTCCGCGGCGAGCGCGCGCGACAGCATGATGACGCTGTCCATGTGGCTTGAGATGGCGGTCACGGCGGGATCGGTAAAATCGTCGGCTGGAACATATACCGCCTGGATGGCGGTGACCGAGGTTCCGGCGACGGAGGCGATGCGCTCTTCCAGAGACGCCACCTCGGTTGCAAGCGTGGGCTGATAGCCGACGCGCGAGGGCAGGCGACCAAGCAGGCTGGACACCTCGCTGCCGGCCTGGACGAAGCGGAAGATGTTGTCCATGAGCAGAAGGACGTTCTGGTGCTTCTGGTCGCGGAAATACTCGGCGATAGTGAGCGCCGAAAGAGGCACGCGCCAGCGCGCGCCGGGCGGTTCGTTCATCTGGCCGTAGACCAGAACCGTCCGCTTCAAGACGCCGGAGCCACGCATGTCGGTCAGGAGTTCATGGCCTTCCCGCGAGCGCTCGCCGACACCGGCGAAGACCGATATGCCCTGATATTTTTCGGCCATTGCGTGGATCAGTTCCATGACCAGAACCGTCTTGCCGACGCCCGCCCCGCCGAACATCGCCGCTTTGCCGCCTTGGGCAAGCGGAGCCACGAGATCGATCACCTTGATGCCGGTTTCGAAAATCGTCGTTGCGGAGGTTTCATCGGCGAGCCCCGGCGGAGGGTTGTGAATGCCCCGCCAAGGTGTGTCGGCGGGAAGGGCGGGACCATGATCGCCAAGATTGCCATTGACATCGAGAAGGCGGCCCAGCACCGCGTCGCCAACCGGCACCGACACAGAATCGCCACTGGCGTGGACCAGGGTTCCCCGGGCAAGGCCAGCCGTCGACTGCAACGCGATTGCCCGCACGGTGTGACGATCCAGATGAGCGTGCACCTCCAGAACCAGCGGTTCCGGGCGGTCCCATATCACCGTCATTGCCGTATTGATGGCCGGCAGCGCTGTTCCTTCGAAAAAGACATCGACGACGGCGCCCCGAACCGACGCGACGCGGCCTTTTGATGAGATATCGTCCATGGGTTCGAACATTTCGTAAGCAGTCCTGCTGAGGACGGCGGTCGGGCGCGTATTTCGGAAGGGGTGTATTCAGTCCGGCCGGGGCCGGCATTGATACCAATCAAAGCAGGCGAGGCGTCGTCCATCCGTGCGGCCTACAGCGCGAGTTGAACGCCTTCGGAAGCCGCGGCCCTGTCATGCGTGGCATAAAGGACGATGCGGTCCGACAGCCGGCTCAGCAAGCGCGGCAGGATACGCGCCGCCTGCGCCGCGCCAATGTGTTCCGTCGGTTCATCGAGCAGGACGATCGGCCTGTCGGTCAGGAAGGCGCGGGCGAGATTGAGCCTTTGCGCCTCGCCGAGCGAAAGTGCGTCCTGGCCGATCCATGCACCGAGTCCGCCCGCCAGCGTCACTCGTTCGTCGAGTTCGACGGCCTTCAGCGCCTCCCAAAGGAGGGCATCGGGCACGCCCGGCGCGAAAAAATTCTCGCGGAACGTGTCGGACAGGACAGCGGCGTCATGCAGGCATACGTGCGTCAATCGCAGCCGCCGAGCAGAAGACAGCGCCTTCCCTTCGGTGAGGAAACAATCATCATCCTCGATCCATCCGGCGATGCGCTTGAGGAGGGTTGTCTTGCCGGATCCGCTGGACCCGGTAAGCGCTGTTGGGAACGCCGCGCGCAGCGAAAGGCTTATTGCTTCGCCGAGCAGGCGGCCGTCCGGTGCCTGGTTCGGAAGACCCCGAACATGCAGTTCGCGCAGGTGCGGCGTGCTTTCGGCCAAAGTCTCGTCGGAATGTCTGTCATCGCCGGTCCATTCCGCAAGCCCTTTTTGCGCCGCTCGCTCGCGCGCCTTGCCCTCCACGATGCGCGGGACGCCCTGCGCACTTTCGCCAAGGGCCAGCCAGCAGAAGGCGATGAAGGCGGGAACAAGGAGGTCGCCGCCCCGGCTTCCCGCATGCCATGCGACGGCAAGAACGCAAAGCGCCGCAATCGGCCCGGCCGCGCCAACAACCACATTCAGCGCCGCCAAGGAGCGCCGCTGACGCAGGGTTGCAGCCTCTGCCCCGGCATAATTCTCGAAGACACCGCCGAGATATTTCTTCCATTCCCGTTCGGCCTGAAGCGGCACGATCGAGGCGAGCCCCGATCCCAGTCGGCGAGCGGCGATCCGATGCGCCAGACGGGCGGCGTCTCCCGTTTCCGCTGCAACGGCGAAGCTGTGGCGGATTGCGGCGGCTGTGACCAGAGCCAGACCGGCGATCGGCAGCATTGCAACGGGGGCGAGCCGCAAGGGTGAGCGCATGCGAGCATGGCGAACCCGGCCATCAGCGTTACCGACGGCATCCGCACGCGAAGGCGTGCATAGTCGGCGTCCTCCACATCGTCCATGTAGTCGGAAAGACGCTCCTCATTGGACAATTGCCAGCCGGTGGAGCGCACGGACCGGGCCGCCGCCATGGCGGTGAACAGGCGGGAGCGGCGGGTGATCTGGTCAACAAGTGCTGCCCGATGGCCGGCGACGCGCTCGCCATATTTCGCCAGCGTTTTCGTCAGGGCGAAAAGACGGACCAGTGCGGCGGGAAAGTGGAAATTGAAGACAAGGGCCGCAGGTCCGAGGCCGGCCAGCGCGACGGCGCCGAGAAACCAGACCGAAACGCCGGTCAACAAAACGCCGGAAGCCAGCGCGGCGAACGCCAGCATGAAGGCTGTTCTCCAGGGCGCCTTGGCAGTCAGCGGATTGCCGTCCGATGAAGGTGCGCCGGGGGCAGGCGAGATGTCGATGCTCATGCGGCCAACGCCTCGCACGTGCCCGCATCGTCCGTCATGGAGTAATGCAGGCCGGCCAGATCGATCAACATGTCGTCATGCGTCGCGACCACGACCAATCGGTTTTGCGCGACCTCGCTCAGCACCTGCCGGACAAGCGCCGCCGTCTCGGCGTCAAGCTTTGCCGTCGGCTCGTCGGCAAAAATGGCGCGGGCTGAAACGAGCGCGCGGGCGATCCCGATGCGCAGGCGCTGGCCGCCCGAGAGGTTGCCGCCGTCTTCCTCGATTTTGGCCTTCAGTCCACCGGGCAGGAACCTGTCATCCAGCAACCCGACGCGACGTGCGGCCGCTAGAAGCGCTGCACGCGAGGCGTTGCCGTTTTTCCAGGCAATCGCCTCGGCGACCGTTCCTTCCTCGACATGGATATCGGTCGAAATCCAGTCACAGCCAGATGACGCGCCCTCAATCGCCGGTATGATCCCGGCGGCGGGGTTCTCGATGCCGGCCAGCGTGCGCAGCAACGTCGATTTACCAGAGCCGCTGGGGCCAGAGATCGCGACCAGACCGGTCTCTGGAAGGTCGATCGTCACCCGCTTGCCTATACGGGCGAGCACGAACGCGTCCGATGCGCGTGCCGTTTCCGGCCTTGCCAGCGCCTTGTCGGCCTCGAAATACCAGTTCAGTTGCTTCGCCGCGGCGTCGCCTTCCGCCTTGACGTGATACTGTTCGGCGTAGCGGCGGAATGGCGAAAAGAATTCGGCGGCGATGATGAGAATGAAAAGGCTTTGCCAGAGCCGAAGGCCGGAAAACCCGGGCATGTCGATCAACCCGAGATGTCCCAAGCCCAGAAAGACGGCGAGCACCGCGATCGCAAGCGCCGAAAAGAAGTCGATAATACCGGCATTGAGAAAAGCGATCTTGAGGAGGTCCATCGTACTGCCGGCGTAGGCGGTCATGCGACGTTCGAGCTTGGCGTGTTCGCGGTCAAACGCGTCGCTTGCAAGGATTGTCGGAAGCGTCCTGATGCGGTCGGAGAACTGGGCGGCGAGCCGGCCGAAGGCGCGCTCCTGATCCTCTGCCCGGGCACGGATGACGCCGCCGATGAGGACGAAAAAGACGATCATGACGGGCAGGGCGAGGATGAGCGCGAGAGCCGCTTGCCAGGAGACATAAGCGACAGCGACCACCGCGCATAATGGTCCAATCGCCAGCATGGAGCGCGCAGCGGCGTGGCCGATCACAAGTCCGGCCAGCGCGGTAGGATGACGCTGCATGCCGGAGATCAGCGAACCGGCGGGCCGCTCCTGGATAGCGCCAAAGGACATACGCGCCAACACGCGTTCGATCTCGCTCCTCAGGGCGTTGGCCAACCGACCCTCGGCGCCTGCGGTTTTTGCCTCCGCCATAAAGGCGGCGGCGCGCAACCCGGCAAAGCCGAGAGCGACGCCGATGGTGGCGCGCAAGCTGACGGTCCCGGCTTCGATCATCGTCCCCGCAAGGACAGCGAACGAGGCGGCGAAGACAAGCTGCATGGCGCTCTTGGTGAACTGCCAGAAAAGCACAGTCCGCAATCCCGCCCGGCCGGCGCGTCGCGCACAGGCCATGGCCGCGCCCTCGGCAGTGGATGCCGTAGTAGCGCGTTGCGGGTCGTAGCACGGTGTAGAGGCGAGATGATTCATATGGCGTAACTCGCATCATCCGCCGCGCCGCGAATTGATGTGCGTCAAAGAGGGTCGCCGGCAAATCGGGCTAAAGGGAAGCGCGATTTCAAAGGATCTTCCCATGACCGACTTCCTGCTTGTCGACCTGTCGCGGCTGCAATTTGCCCTGACGGCAATGTATCATTTCCTGTTCGTGCCGCTGACACTGGGCCTTTCCGTCCTCGTCGCCATGATGGAGACCGTTTACGTCATGACGGGCCGGACCATCTGGCGCGACATGACAAAATTCTGGGGCCTGCTGTTCGGGATCAACTTCGCCATCGGCGTCGCTACCGGCCTGACCATGGAATTCGAGTTCGGCATGAACTGGGCGTATTATTCCCATTACGTCGGGGACATTTTCGGAGCGCCGCTCGCCATCGAGGGGTTGATGGCCTTCTTCCTCGAAGCGACCTTTGTCGGGCTATTTTTCTTCGGGTGGGACAAGCTTTCGGCCAAAGCCCACCTCGCGGTCACATGGCTGGTGGCGTTGGGAAGCAATTTCTCGGCATTGTGGATCCTCATCGCCAATGGTTGGATGCAGAATCCCGTCGGCGCGGCCTTCAATCCCGACACCATGCGCATGGAGGTGACGGACTTCGCCGCCGTGCTCTTCAATCCGACCGCGCAGGCGAAATTCGTCCATACGGTTTCGGCCGGGTATGTTTGTGGCGCCACTTTCGTGCTCGCGGTCTCGGCGTTCTATCTGCTGCGCGGCCGTCATGTTGCACTGGCGAAGCGCTCCTTCGTCATCGCTGCGGCGTTCGGCGCCGCCGCCTCTTTGTCGGTCATCGTGCTGGGCGACGAGAGTGGCTACACGATCACCGACAACCAGAAGATGAAGCTCGCCTCCATGGAAGCGATGTGGAACACCGAGCCGGCGCCCGCCGGCTTTACCGCGTTCGGCATTCCCGAGATGCAGAACCGTACGACGCACTTCGCCATCAACGTTCCGTGGGTGATGGGCCTGATCGGCACACGCTCGCTCGATACGCAAATCCCCGGCATCTTCGACCTCGTCAAAAAGGCCGAAGGCAGAATCAAGCACGGACTCGTCGCCTACGACGCGCTGGAAAAGCTGAAGGCAAACCACACTGATCCCGCCGCCCGCGCAACATTCGATACGGCGAGCCACGATCTCGGCTATGCGCTGCTCCTCAAGCGCTATGTGGAGGATCCCCGGAAGGCGACGCAGGCGCAGATAGAAGAAGCCGCCTGGTCGACCGTTCCCAGCGTGCCAACGATCTTCTTCACCTTCCGCTTCATGGTCCTGTTCGGCTTCGCGTTGCTGGGCGTCTTCCTGATCTCACTCTGGCACACCATGCGGGAGGAGGAAGCGCCGCGCTGGCTGTTCCGCCTGGCGCTGCTCGCTCTGCCCTTACCCTGGCTCGCGGCTGAGCTTGGCTGGGTCGTCGCCGAATTCGGCCGCCAGCCTTGGATCATCGACGGCGTCCTGCCGACTTTCCTCGCCACGTCCGAACTCGGGGTCCCGGATCTTCTCCTGACCATTGTCGGCTTTACCCTCGTCTATGGCGTTCTCGCCGTGATCGAGGTCCGGCTGATGCTGCAGACGATCGAGAAAGGTCCCGCCGCCGCCACGGATCTGCCCGGATCGCTTGGCGGTACTCGCGAGCCCGCCGGGGTTCCCGGCGCGGTAGCTCCCGCCGAATGACCCGCAGCGCCGCTTTCAAGGAAATATGATCATGATCGATTATCTCTTCGACTACACCAATCTTCGCTTGATCTGGTGGGTTCTGCTCGGTGTTCTGCTGATCGGCTTCGCCGTCAGCGACGGCTTCGACATGGGAGTGGGAGCGCTGCTGCCCTTTGTCTCCAAAAGCGACATCGAGCGCCGTGTCGCCATCAACACGATCGGGCCCGTCTGGGAAGGCAACCAGGTCTGGTTCGTCCTCGGCGGCGGCGCGATCTTTGCCGCATGGCCGGCGCTTTATGCGCTGAGCTTCTCTGGATTTTACCTGGCGATGTTCCTGGTGCTCTTTGCTCTTATCCTCAGGCCTGTCGGCTTCAAGTACCGGTCGAAGCGGAAGGGAAGGGCATGGCGCCAAAACTGGGATTGGGCGCTGTTTGTCGGCGGTGCGGTACCGGCGCTGATCTTCGGCGTGGCAGTCGGCAATGCCATTGAGGGCGTACCGTTCCATTTCACCGACGATCTGCGTCCTATTTACGAGGGCAGCCTTTTTGGCCTGCTCAATCCGCTGGCGCTTTATTGCGGGTTCGTCTCGTTGGCCATGCTCGTCATGCATGGCGCAGCCTGGCTCGCCTTCAAGGCTGAAGGCCCGGTCGCTGACCGCGCCGCTTCGATCGGGGCAAAGGCTGCGCTGGTTGCGGCCATTCTCTTCGCCGGCGGCGGCGTCATGATCTGGCTCGGCCTGTTCGGCGGCTATCGGATAACGAGCCCCATCGTCTGGGACGGCCCGTCCAACCCGCTTGGCAAGACCGTGGTGCAGGATTCCGCCGCCTGGCTGCACAATTTCACCCAAATACCGGTGCTCTGGCTTGTGCCTCTTCTGGGTGTCGTCGGGCCGCTGCTGGCCGCCACCGGGTTCCGGGCGCGGCGCTCCGGGCTGACCATGCTGGCCTCGAAACTGGGCGTCGCCTGCATTATCGCGACGGTCGGTCTTGCCATGTTCCCGATCATCTTGCCGTCAAGCACGCATCCGGCCGATTCACTTGCCATCTTCGACGCCTCGTCGAGCCGCGCCACGCTCCGGAACATGCTGATCGCGACGGTGATCTTTCTGCCCCTCGTTCTCGCCTATACCGCCTGGGTCTATCAGGTCCTCTGGGGCAAGGTAACGGAAGCCGGCATTCGCGACGCGGGCTCATCGGTCTATTGACCACCCCGCAATATGGAGAAAGACGATGTGGTACTTTTCCTGGATTCTCGGCCTGGGGCTGGCGGCGACCGTCGGCATCCTCAACGCTCTGTGGTACGAACTGCGCACCGTGCGCGAACAGGACGAGGCGAAGACGCCGCGCATGACAACGCCCTGAGGTAAGCCCCAAAACTCGCGCGGCGGCCATCTCCTGTCCGCCGCGCCGGGCGATCGGTCCGGGTGGCGTGTCGCCTCAATTCCCAAACGATGCCGCTATGCCTATGCCAGATCGGCCTTCTCGATGACGACGGGTGCTCGCGCGCCCGGTCGGTGTTCGGGATGCCGGTATTCGGGCAGGAAAATCACGATCAGCGCGGCCAGCCCCGCGCAGACCGGTACGGAGGTGAGCGCGATGTGGAAGTCGCCGCCCGTCGCGTCGGCGATGTATCCGACCAGCGGCTGGAAGACGAGCGCTCCGGCAATTCCAATCATGTTCACGAAGGCGACGACCGTTCCCACGACGCGGTTTTCCTGGCCTTCCTTGGCCATTGCGAAGGTGAGCATTTGCAGCCCGCCGAAGAACCCCGCCGCAAACAGCAGGATCCCCTCGCGCGATGCCGGGCCGGGAAGGTATAGAACGCCGGCATAGGCCAGACCGGACAAAACCGCGCCGGCAAAAACGAGATATTTGCGATGGCCGAGCCTGTCCGACAGCCAGCCACCGGCGATGCTTCCCGCCGCCATGCCCCAGAAGATCATCGATACCGCGGTTTCCGCCGCTACGCGCGACAGATTGTGATCCGATGTCAATTCCATCGCGCCCCACAGGCCGCCATAGACGTTGACGGGCATGTAGTAGAGCATTCCGACGATAGCGATCACCCAGGTTCGTCGGTTCCCGATCACTTCGGCAAGGCTTTGGCGAATATGTACGGCCGGGTCGGTCGTGGCTGTTGCCGCCGGAGATGCCGGTTCGCGCAAGAAGGCGAACGCAACAAGAAAAATGGCGAAACCGGCCATGCCTGTCACAAGGAACACTTCCAGCCAGCCGAACCGGTCGATAAGGCTTGAAAGCGCCACCGCGCCGACCGCCGTGCCTAGCATGCCGGCCGCGTTGACGCCGCCCGAAAGGAGCGCGAAGCGTTGTGGCGGAAACCAGTGATTGATCAGCCAAAGCGCCGCGACAAACGCAAAAGAGGCCCCGAAACCCGTCAATACACGGCCAAAGGCGCCAATAAGAACGTCATTCGTCGCCACGAAGACCAGCACGCCAGTGCTGCAGGCGAGGCTGCCCAGCAGAACAAACCGTCGGGCGCCGTATCGGTCTAGAAGCAGGCCGACGACGATCTGCATTGGTGCATAGACCCAGAAGAAAAGGCTGGCGATGGTGCCGAAACCCGTGTTGGACAGGCCGTAATATTGCGCGATTGGGCGTGCCGCGAGGCTCGGTTCGATGCGTGTCAGGAATTCGAACAGAAAAAATGCGGAAGAAATGGTGAAAGCTACCCAGGCGGCGCGCATCATTCTTCGTGTCGGTTCCATGCAAATGCACCTACGTCTCCCGGTTTGAGCGGTCAACCGAGGCCCTCCCGGAGACGGAACCGCCAAATTGTCTGGCAATGCGCGCATCGACTTTTCAAAGCGGCGTTGACACAGGTCAATCAAATGATCCTCGAAACGAGCTAGGGAGGGCGATCATCTTCGCAAAACAGCAGGAGGCGGCGGGCCATGATCAACGCGAATCCAACCACGGAACGGGTTCTTCTCTTCCTCCTGCGAATAGCCATGGCGTGGACGTTCCTCTACGCCGCATCCCATCAGGTCTTCGATCCTGGCTGGAGCGCCACGGGATTCCTCGCGCACACGAAAACCTTTCACGGCCTGTTCGCGCCTTTGACGGCTCCGGCAATTGGACCGGCCGTATCGTTCCTTGTCGAGTACGGCCACCTTCTGATCGGTCTTTCGCTCCTGCTTGGATTGATGACGCGGGCCAGTTCCGTGGCGGCGATCGTGCTGATGATCCTTTACTGGATGGCTCATATGGACTTTCCGTACATCTCCGACACCAACAATTTCATCGTCGACGAACACGTCGTTTACGCCCTGGTCCTGGGTCTGCTGATCGTGACCCACGCGGGGCATGTGTGGGGTCTCGACGCTTTGGTTTCCCGCCAAGCCGGGGTGAGGAACAACAAACCGCTTAAATGGGCTACCGCCTGAGCGTTTCGCCGTTGCCGTGATTTGCTCAAACGCGCTCGGCCGTACCGGGCTGGAGATTTCAAATGCTCAAGATCATCGAAGATGATGCCCACCGCTGCTTCCTGCTGGAGCCGGCCGGCAAGCTGACGCGGCAGGATTTCGAGAGACTGAACGAGCAGTTCAACGCGCGGGAAGGGGCCTCCGGGAACATCCCCAATCTGGTAATTCATAGCCGGGATTTTCCGGGCTGGACCAATTTCGGCGCATTGATCGAACATTTGAAATTCGTTCACGATCATCAAAAGACGATCGACAAGATCGCGCTGGTTTCCGATGCGCGCATTCTCGATATCGTTCAACATGTCGCCCGTCACTTCCTTGCAGCGCAGATACGGCACTTCCCGGCGACGGAGTTGACCGCCGCGCTGGAATGGGTAGCGGCGCCCGACAGCTATCCGTCCCACGTCGGTCTCATTGAAGGCCTGCCGGATGACGTTATCGGCATTTCTGTTCATGGGGTGGTGACCGCGCGCGACTATGCCGAGACGATCGTGCCTTTGATCGAGGGCAAGCTGCGGGATCACAAGCGGCTTGAAGCTGCTCTACCAGATCAGCCCTGAGTTCGAGGCCTTCACGCCGGGCGCCATGTGGAGCGACGCGCGTGTAGGCATTATGCACTGGGCGCAGTTCGCGAAGATCGCGGTGGTCTCGGATATCGACTGGATTTGGAATGCCACACGGCTGTTCGCACCGCTGATTCCGGGAGAGGTTCATGTATTCGACAACAGGGGGCTGAAGCAGGCGAAAAGCTGGATATGCCAGCGCGATGACGCGGCGAACACACAAGCCTCGGAGACGAGGATCGAGACCGATGCCGCCAAAGAGCTTGACGCGCGGGCAACCGAGGCGCTTGGCGCGACCGGTTCGGCCACGGTCGCGAGCGCCGATGACTACAGCTGCGATCTCGTCACGCGTTCAGGTCTTACGCTTCACGTACGTCCGGTTCGCCCCCAGGACGAGCCGCTTCTGGCGGAGTTTTTCGCGCATGTGACGGCTGAAGATTTGCGTTTCCGTTTCCTCGATAGCGCCCGAGAAATCAGTCATGAGCGGCTCGTCGCGATGACGCGGGTCGATCACGAGCTGACGGAGAATTTCCTCGCTCTTGTCGACGATGGAAGGACGATCGCCGGAACCGCGATGCTGGCTTGCGACGCAACAATGAAGACGGCTGAAGTGGCGATCTCCGTTCGTGCCGACTACAAGCACAAAGGGGTGGCTTGGGAGTTGCTTCGCCACGTCGCACGGTACGCGGAAGCAAAAGGCGTCGAGCTTCTGGAATTGATGGAAAGCCGCGAGAACCATGAGGCCATCGAACTCGAACGGGAGCAGGGCTTTGTGGCGGAAGCCTATGCCGGAGACTTCGACCCTCGTTATGATCCGCAAGCGATTTAGCCGGGTCTGATCGCACCGTCGCGGCGGACCGGCCACCCTAAACCACGGAAAAACGGCACCCAACATTGGGATATGAGCCCGGTCGAGTTCCCGCAGAAAGCCATGTTAGGCTAACCTGGCGTCCGGAAGCCGGCAGCACGCCAACGAATGGTCCGTGCCACGACAGATGCCTTTTTACGGTCCGAGAGCCTAAGGCTCAATGAAAGCCTGGCATTCCTGCCCGCCGCGTCGAACCCGACGAGGATGCGGGCCAGCCCATAGAAGACCGTTCCCCTGAGAACGAGGTTTTCGACCTGATGCCGTCGCATTCCCATCCGCCAGTGCTCCGTCGGCCCCGAGCGGCTGGACACCGGCTCTGGGCATCAGTTGCGGAAGGTCGATTTGACGCGATCGAGCACCGCCTAAAAGGGCCGGATTTCTGCGGGTTTCAACGATCTTGGGAAGCGGGATGGCTGTGCTGGCAGTCCTGAGCGAACCAGTCTCCGTCTAAAATTCCCTGAAAACAGGGAAATAACAGGGAAAACTTGCGATTTTGGCGGTTCCTGTGGAATTGTAGCGCCGCTTTCCTGCGCAATATCAATAGCTTGTCGGCAAATTCCCTGCTCGGGGGAACAGGGAATTTGTCACTGCGGAACTGGGAATTTGCTTGGCTGGAACAGGGAAGATCGTCAGACCGAACAGGCATCCTGTCCCGACGTCATTCGTCATCGAGATAGAGGAGCACGATAGAGTGACCTTCGGCTTGATAGAGAGTTTGGCAGGCAAGTTCGCCGCGGAGGTGATCGAGACGCCGAGGGTCTCGGATCGACCTCGACCATTTCGGAAAGAATATCGCCGGCCGACGGCGCGGGGAGGGCAGGGAGCGGTTCATTGGACGCGATGGCGAGGTCGACGACTCATGAAAGCGGCCGATGCCTCATCGGTGGTCGAGCGGCAGCGTGTTCTCGACTTCTATCAGCAGACATTATTGTCACGTCTGAATGACAAGAGGGAAGGCCGCATCGTCGTCATTCAGCAGCGCCTGCATGAAGATGATCTGCCAGGGCATTTGATCGAAAGTGGCCAGTTCAAGCACCTCAATCTTCCGGCAATCGCCGTCAAGGACGAAGACATTCCGCTCGGCTTCGGCCAAGTCCATCACCGCCGCAAGGACGACGTTCTCTGCCCCGAACGCGAACCGCTAGAAATCCTCGATCAGATCCGCATCGATATGGGCAACTTCGCGTTTGCCGCCCAGTACGGACAAGACCCAACGCCGCCCGGCGGCAATCGCATCCGCCTGGACTGGTTTGGCCAATACGACGCTTCCGAGGAACGGCGGCGCGAGGACTTCCAGTTCATCGCCCAGAGTTGGGATACCGCCCTCACTGCCGAGCCGACCAGCGACTTCTCCGTCGGCATGACATGGGGCTTCAGGGAGGACCACTGGTACCTACTGGACTGCCACCGCGCCAGGATGGATTTCCCGGACTTGAAGCGCGAAGTGCTGTCGCTGGCCAACCGCTGGATCGCCGACATCGTTCTCATCGAGCTGGCCGGTTCCGGCATCTCGCTCTTCCAGCAGCTGCGCCAGGATGATCGCCGTGACTGGCGCTACGTCGGAACACAGCCGCTTCTGGACAAAGCGACCCGCGTCGAAGCCCAAACCGCTCGCCTGGAAACCAGACGGTTCCTGCTGCCCGATCATGCGCGCTGGCTCGATGAGTTGCGGCGTGAGTTATTGGCCTTTCCCATGGCCAAACATGACGACCAAGTCGATGCGCTCACCCAATTCGTCGAATGGGCCAGTTCACCGCGCGGAGAGGCTCGTCAGCAACGCAATCCACAGACGGGGCGGCCGCTTTTGGTCAGGAGAAAGTCGCTGGCGCGGCCACTTAGTAAAGGACAAAGCACGTAAGTCTTGGAGTACATGGTTGCCACGTTCGCCCGATCGAGTGCCCGCTTCAACGATTATGAGTGGCACAGCCAATTCGCTATATGCCGCACTGCGTATCCTGACTGTTGTCAACACGCATAGCCGGCTGAGCCTGCAAAGCTATAGGGCGATGGTTTCCGCTGAAGAACCCCTCTGTGAACGCTGATCGGGTGGGCCCCGGACTACCAGCCTCCTCCACCAGAGCCACCACCACCTCCGCCCCCGCCGCGCTGTTCGAGGATCTGTTGGTTGATTTCAGCAGCCTTCGAATTCGGGCTTGACGAAACACGGGTGACAGGCTTGTGGTAACTGCTCTTCGGATTGCTATTCCTCTTGATCGTGGCCTTGTGCACCGGCCTATGCTCGTCGGGAGGTGGGGGAGGCGGACGATTCCAGCTCAATTCAGTCGGCGTCACGCAACCCTGCAGGAAGCTGACCACCAGAGATACCACAGTGGCAGTCGCAGCAAAGTTCCGCATAAGGGTACCCCTCCATCAAAGCATGTCGAGACGCGGACGTGACGAAATCCATTCCTTACGCGTCAGGTCGATAAGCAACTGCCTCGGATCCTTCGGCGCGCCATGGCCCAGTGCGACCATCGCGGCTTGCTTGCTCTTCGAGCCGAGGACCCCGTCAACTGTTCCCACCTCGTGGCCCATGCGGATCAACGCTTGCTGAACCTCGCGACCGACCGCCGCAGTGTCCGCCACTTCCAGCGCCGCCGCCGCCCTGTCGGAGACGTCCTTCGTCTGCTGCGACGCGGCCAGCGCGTAGAGATGGATCTCCTCGTCGGCACCTTCGGCAAGCGACGGATTGGCGCTGATCATAAGCGCGGCATCGAAGGCGCCCCAGGCATCGCCGCGTTCGGCGGACCGGCGGAAGAGCGCCAGGATCTCGGAAGGCGTCCCTTTGCCCTGGTCCTGCATCATCAGCGCGATCACGGTGGCGGCATTGGGTTGCCCGCCCTTGTCTGCCTCGCGGAAGAGTTCCATCGCATGGTCCAGATCCTTCTTTACGCCGACTCCGTCGCGGTAAAGCAGGCCAAGATTAAACATGCCCCAGACATCCTGGCGGGCCACCGATTTCTCGAAGAAGGTGAGAGCCCGATTTGGATTAGCCTTTGCGTGGGTTCCGTAGCGATACTCGTAGCCGAGCTGGTTCATCGCATAGGTGTGGCCGGACTTGGCGGCGCTCACCAACAGCTTCATGCCTCGCTCGACATCCGGCTTCGTTCCGTTTCCGTAGATCAGCGCCTTCGCCAGCGAATATTGCGCGTAGGGGTCACCCTTCTTCGCCCCGGCCTCGAAAAGCGGCACCGCCTTGGCGGGATCGCGTGAACCAAGCAGTCCGAGCTGGTAGATACGGCCGAGCAGTTCACCGGCGCGGACCTGGCCTTCCTCATATGCGGTGTGCAGATTGCTGATGGCCTCGTCGAAACGTCCGTCGGCATAGAGGACGCGGGCGTACTGGTATTTGAAGCGGGCGACGTCCGGATAGTCGGCAACGGCTTTCTGGCAGGCCTTCAATGCGGCTGGCACGTCGATCTCGTTGGGCAGGATCCCTTCCGTCACCGCCTGTATGTCGAGTGGTTCGGCGGCCAATCGGTCGCAATCGTTGACCGACACAGCCATCTTGATGTCGACCGGCTCCTTCGGCTGACCGGAGGGGGCGGCGGGTACCAGTGCGATCTCCACGTTTTCTCCCGCGTCTGCAATCGGAGGCCGGACGCTCAAATGCTGAACGTCCGCCTCTTTCACCAAGTCGCCAGGTGCGAGAACCTTGTTGTCCAATGCGACCTGAGCGCCAGCCGTATGCTTCGCCAGCCTTAGCCATCCATTGCCGACATCGCGCTTGGTCTGCCAATCATTGGCAACCCCGACGAAACCCGTCCCAACATCGGCGGCCATCGCGATGAGTTGCGGCTTTGCTTGCTGATCGAGGGCAGGCTTTGCCTCTTCTTCCGCGGTCGCGACGACGGGCTCTTTTGGCGGCGGCGGCACGGCATCCGTCACTATGTTGATCGAAGACGATGCAGTGCGGCCGTCGGCGGTGCGCACTTCATATTCGATCGTATCGGTTCCAGCGTAACTTCCAGGTTCGTAGGCCAGATCGGCGAGTTGGTCGGCGGGGAGGGTCATGCCTGTACCGACCTTCTTTCCGCCGAGCCACAGGCGCCCGTCCGCCGGGGTCTTTGTCAGCGTGACCATCAAAGGCTGTTGGCCGCTGCCTATCGGCGAAGGCAGGTTGAGCGGCGCGCGCGCCGCCGCCATCGGAATGCGAAATCTCGGTCGTGTCGGGCATAATCAGGAGGTTCTGCCGAGACACGAAGTAGAACGAGGTCGTCAGGCTCGAAGTGTCCCAAGGAATTCGTTTGCCGCTGGTCGTCTTGATCACCTCGTTTCGTATCCGAGTGACCACTTCGCGCACCTCGATGTCCGGCGTCAGCGCCTGATCGCCGAATGCGGTGGAAAACGGGCTGAACTTGCCGGAGCCATCATAGGCAACGCGGTCCGGCGCGGTTGAATAGACGATAAGCGTCCCGAGGCCCGGCGCCGTAGCGGCCAATCCCTTATTGCTCTCGACATCCACCTTCTTGTCCCCGACATAATAGAAGCCGCTGTTGAAGGGATTGTCACGACAGGCGTCGAGTATGGCGATCTGCAGTTTGGATGATTGGCCCATATATTGCAGAAGACTGTTGAAATTATAGGCTTGGGCTTCCAGATCATAGGGCGAGGACAGGGAAGCATCGATCGGCAGTATGTAGTTCTGTCCGGCGACCTGGACGGCGTGGCCGCTGTAATAGAACAGGGCGACGTCGCCATCGTTCAAATTACGCAGGAAATCACGAATGGTCCGCTCGAGCGCTTTCCCGTTCAGATCGGTGCCAAGGACGACCTCGAAATTTGCCTGCTGAAGAACCTCGCGGACATGCTCGGCGTCGCTGACGGCATTCGGCAGTTGAGGAAAGCTCGTATAGTATGAGTTGCCGATGACGAGTGCGGCGCGCCTTCCAGCGATCGTTTCCGCATGCGCGGAAACAAAAATAACTGTCGCGAGAAATACCGCCAAAATCAGCGCAAAAATTGCCCGCGCCAATCCGGGCATCCCCGGCGCACTCGAATGCGCTAATTGATAAGTATGCGGCATAAGACGCTCCCCGCAATTGCGGATGGCATAAACGTCTATTCTCACATCATTCGGAGATACTCCTCCGACTGCGACATTCTGTCAAGTCGGTGCAGATCGCCAACCGGCGGAAAGCTCAACGTCCGTGCTGGTGACGGATCAGGTGAGCGGTCCAGCACTACTCGGCGACGTTCGCCCGACAAGACTAAGGTCATTCCGGGTGGTCGCTTTGATTTGACGACGCGGCGATGCAGTCCTACAGTTTGGGTCCCCGTTTTTTGCATTCGGTTGTTTGACTGGAGATGGCGGCATGAGGGCGAAGGCTTCAATCATTGCGCTCGCTCTGGCTGCCTTTCCAGGCGGCGCGTTTTGCGGCCAGGTACAATCGTCCGACGAAATCGTGAAATTCTTCGCGGGCCAGGTCAATCTCGGCGCCTCACGTGGCATCTGTATCGGCACGGCCGACGAATGTCGCGGCAAAGCGGAAGCAGCCCAGCCCAAGGGGTTGGACATGCTTGTCAATTTTGACCTCGATTTCTTCCGCGCTGACGCCCGAACGCAAAGGCAAAGCTCGATGAATTCGCCAAGGCTCTGAAGGATAGCAGGCTGCGCAACCTCCACTTCCGTGTGGAAGGGTATACGGATGCGTCGGGGTCCGAGCTCTATAATGAAAAGCTTTCGGACCGCCGCGGGCGGAGTTGGTGACGCAATTTCTGGTTTCGAATGGTATTGATGCCGCCCGCATTAGCGCGGTTGGATTGGGTGAGACCCACCCGCGGAGCGCAAATCCCTATGATGCGGTCAATCGCCGGGTCGAGATGCGGCTGAATGCTGCCCAGTAAGGTCATCGCACGGCCAGCAAGCCCTATTTAAAGCTGGATTGGTGGGCGTCGGTAGATGCCGGCGGGGTAGCCGCTTTACCTATCGATGCGACCAGGGCCACGATCTCAGTCTTGTAGTCTTCGAAACCTGCGGGGAGCGGCTCCCGAACAGTTGTGGTCGAGGAAGTCCTCGGCGATACCGCCTGTGCCCCGCGCGAGCCCATCTTTTTCTCCGCCCAGGAGATAACGTATCTGGCGTCTTTTCCGGTGAGGAAAGGGTTGGCGTGGATGACGCCGGCTCCAAGGACGCTGACGATGGCCGCGTCGGCTGGAGCAGAGAGTATCCGGTGTGCGCCTTCCATACCCAGGAAATGGCAGAGGTAGAGCCGGCCGGCATGATCGCGTCTCCGCGCGCGCGCAGATAGGCCTCACCCTCGCGCGCGAGATTACGTACCATTCGCGCGAAATGGTCGGATCGAAGCGAAGCGCCAGAAGGTTGGCGGTTGACAGCGTTCGCGCCAGTTCGGGCCGATATGTTCGCATCATCCTGAGCCACGTCGTATCGATGAACTGGCCTAGGCCCGTAGCCGAGGAAAGCGGATTCTTAGCGCTCGCACTTCCGCCGCTCTCGACACGAATGATCCGATCGGTAAGCGTTGCGACGGCGGTGTCATCCGGCGAGGTC
>CAVVZH010000007.1:0-105181 GCA_963752795.1 uncultured Alphaproteobacteria bacterium | reverse complement strand
GGTCGGGAAGGGAATGATCCCGGCCGCGACGGCCGTTTCCAGCGCGGCAAACGTCAGGCCGATCAACACGACAAGCCCGGCCACCCCGAAACGGCGGTGCGTCAGCACCACGACCGGAAAGGTCAAGTAGCAGAACCATTCCGCCGACAGCGTCCAACCGACATAATTGAACGTCAGTGTGTGAGTAAATCCCCACCCCTGGATCAGAAGCAGGTTGGCGGGAAGTGTCGAGAAATCATAACGGCCGTCGGCGGTCGAGCCGATAAGGCCAAGATGGACGGCCACACCGACCAGCAAGAAATAAGCCAGCGTCACCAGATAGAGCGGATAGAAGCGGACAAGGCGCCGCCAGATGAATTTCTGATAGCTGCCCGGCTCGATCATCAGCTGGTCGGCATAGCGAAACATGATCAGGAAACCCGAAATCATCATGAAGATGTCGAGTAGGGGCATGAGAACGACCATCCGGTTCGCCATATCGTTGGCGCTGGCCGGCCCGTAGAAAAGGAAATGATAGATCATCACCAGCACGGCGGCGGCAACGCGCCAGAAGCCCAGTATGCGAAAATACACTTGCCCTTCGCCCTTCCCCGCGCCTTGTCACAGACCCCCAGATCGAGTCCGGGAATCCTAACATCGGCGGCCGGCCTCGTGGCGGAAAGGAGTTGTTAAGCTTAACGACGCCGCGAACGATTGACGATGCCCCGGGGACCCAAACGAAAAGAGCCCGGCGCATGGCCGGGCTCTTCTTTGAGTGTATTTGTCCGGAGTAATCAGGCCGACTTCTTGCTTTCGTCGTCGTTGATTTCCTCGAAATCGGCGTCGACCACGTCTTCGCCGGAAGCCTCGGCGTCGCTCTTGGCGTCGGCATTCGCCGCTTCCGCCTGCTGGGCCTCGTACATGGCCTGACCGAGCTTCATCGATACTTCGGCCAGCGTCTGGCTCTTTGCCGTGATGTCCTCGGCATCGTCGCCCTCGGCGGCCGTCTTGAGGCCGGCGATGGCCTCCTCGATCGCCTTGCGGTCATCCTCGGAAACCTTGTCGCCATAATCCTTGAGCGACTTCTCCGAAGAATGAACGAGCGCCTCAGCCTGGTTCTTGGCCTCGACCAAACCACGTCGCTTCTTGTCAGTCTCGGCATTGGCCTCGGCGTCCTTCACCATCTTCTCGATGTCGGCGTCGGAAAGACCGCCGGAAGCCTGGATGCGGATCTGATGCTCCTTGCCGGTGCCCTTGTCCTTGGCCGAAACATTAACGATGCCGTTGGCGTCGATGTCGAACGTGACCTCGATCTGCGGCACGCCGCGCGGGGCCGGCGGAATGCCGACCAGGTCGAACTGGCCGAGCATCTTGTTGTCCTGCGCCATTTCGCGCTCGCCCTGGAAGACGCGGATGGTGACCGCGCTCTGCGAGTCTTCCGCCGTCGAAAAGGTCTGCGACTTCTTGGTGGGGATCGTCGTGTTGCGCTCGATGAGGCGCGTGAACACGCCGCCCAGCGTCTCGATGCCGAGCGACAGCGGCGTCACGTCGAGCAGCAGGACGTCCTTGACATCGCCCTGCAGCACGCCCGCCTGAATGGCGGCGCCCATGGCAACCACCTCATCGGGGTTGACGCCCTTGTGCGGTTCCTTGCCGAAGAAGTTCTTCACGATCTCCTGGATCTTGGGCATGCGCGTCATGCCGCCGACCAGAACGACCTCGTCGATCTCGCCCGCCTTGATGCCGGCATCCTTGAGCGCCGCCTTGCAGGGCTCGACCGTACGCTGGACGAGGTCGTCGACCAGCGATTCGAACTTGGCGCGGGTCAGTTTCATCGTCAGATGCTTAGGACCGGACTGGTCGGCCGTGATGAAGGGCAGGTTGATCTCGGTCTGCGAGGACGAGGACAGCTCGATCTTGGCCTTCTCGGCGGCTTCCTTCAGCCGCTGCAGGGCAAGCTTGTCGTTCTTCAGGTCGATGCCCTGTTCCTTCTTGAACTCGGCCGCCAGATACTCGACGAGACGCATGTCGAAATCCTCGCCGCCGAGGAAGGTGTCGCCATTGGTCGACTTCACCTCGAACACGCCGTCGCCGATCTCGAGCACGGAAATGTCGAACGTGCCGCCGCCAAGGTCATAGACCGCGATGGTGCCGGCCTTCTTCTTGTCGAGGCCGTAGGCGAGCGCCGCAGCGGTCGGCTCGTTGATGATGCGCAGGACCTCGAGGCCGGCGATCTTGCCGGCATCCTTGGTCGCCTGACGCTGGGCGTCGTTGAAATAGGCGGGAACGGTGATAACGGCCTTGTCGACCTTCTCGCCGAGATAGCCTTCCGCCGTTTCCTTCATCTTCTGCAGGATCATTGCGGAAATCTGCGAGGGCGACTGCTTCTTGCCAGCGACCTCGACCCAGGCGTCGCCATTGTCACCCTTAACGATCTTGTACGGGACGAGCTTCTTGTCCTTTTCGGTGACCGGATCGTCATAGCGACGGCCGATGAGGCGCTTAACCGCGAATACGGTGTTTTCCGGGTTGGTGACCGCCTGGCGCTTGGCCGGCTGGCCGACCAGACGCTCGTCCGAGTCTGTGAAGGCGACGATGGAAGGGGTCGTGCGCGCGCCTTCAGCGTTTTCGATGACTTTTGCTTCCTTGCCGTCCATGACGGCGATGCAGGAGTTCGTCGTTCCGAGGTCGATACCGATTACTTTAGCCATTTATTTTCTCTCCGCTAAGCAGGCTGCCGGGGGACCCTTAACGGCATTCCGTATGGCAGCCCCTGTTCACAAGATATCCGTTTGAGCCCGGTAAACTTCCGGCGCAAACGGCTTCGCGGCGTATATAAGAACCGCCACAAAACGGTGCAAGCCGCTTACACCAACGAATCGCGGCGAATGGACAGCAAAGTGGCGCTCGATCGGCTTTTCCAAGGATAAGCGTGCGGCACTCCTTCAATTTGGAGAATTGGGTATGGATTCGGGTACGGCCAAGTTTTTCGTCTTCGTCGGCGGCCTTGCCGGGGCGGCTGGCGTCGCGCTGTCCGCGGTCGCCGCGCATGCCGGCGGCCATGACACCGGCATCGCGGCCTCCTTCCTGGTCATGCACGCGCCGGCGCTGCTCGTCATCGGCATTTTTCCACGCAACCGCGTCCTGAAGGCGGGAGGCGCGCTGCTGTTCGTCGGTCTTGTGCTGTTCTGCGGCGATCTCGTCATGCACGAGCATGGCGGCTATCGGCCGTTTCCGATGGCAGCGCCGATCGGCGGCTCCGCCATGATCCTCGCCTGGCTGGTCATCGCCGCATCTGCCTTCTTCGGCGGCAGGCGAGAAAGCTAAACCTTCTCCCAGCCGTCATGCTCGGCAGCGCGGTAGATCGCGTCGATGACCTTCTGGTTGAGCACAGAATTTTCCAGCGTGAAGACCGGTACGTCCTCGCCTTGCGCGGCGCGGGCGAAGGCTTCGGCTTCCAGCTTGTACTGGCGGGTGCCGGGGAAGCGGAAAACCGTCGCCTCGGTGTGCGATTGATTGTGAAGTTCGATGCGGTCGTGCTGGTAATTGCCGGCGTTGAAGGGCGCATGCACCTCGATCAGCCCCTTCTCGCCATGGAAGACCATGAACTGGCGCGCCGCCATCTGCGTCGAGCAATAAAAGGACATGTCGAAGCCGTCGAAATCCGCCTTCATGGTGGCGTAGATGTCTGTACCGAATTTCGCGTCGCGCTCGACCGTCGCCTCCAGGCGAATCGGCTCCTTGCCGGTCGAAAAGCGGGTCGCGACCGTCGGATAGACGCCGATATCGGGCAATCCGCCACCGCCCAGTTCAGGCTTGTTGCGCATGTTGGCCGCATCGACATTGTAGTAGGAGAAGGCGCCTTGCACATGACGCAGCCGGCCGATGGCGCCGTCCGCGATCAGCGCGCGCACCTTATGCCATTGCGGGTGGTAGGTGACCATGAAGGCCTCGGAGATGAGGACCTTGTTGCGGTCGCGCGCGGCGATGACGGGAGCGATGTCGCCTGCTTTAAGGGCCAGCGGCTTCTCGACCAGCACATGCTTGCCGGCGTCGGCTGCCTTGATCGCCCATTCGACATGCTGCGAAGTCGGCAACGGGATATAGACGCCGTCAACGACATCCGAGGCCAGCAATTCCTCATAGGAGCCGAAGGCGTGTGGCGCGCCGAAGCGGTCGGCCAGCGCCCGCGCCTTTGCCTTGTCGCGGCTGGCGATGGCGGTGACGACGCCGTTCTCGGCGTCCTGAAGGGCCGGAATGACCTGCTCGCGGCCGATCCTGGCGGTCGAAAGAATTCCCCAGCGAAACATGGCTCACCTCCTGCTGCTCAACGGCCGTGCTATAGGGCAGCGGCAGCGGAATGAAAACCTTGCCTCCCCCGTTCAGGCACGCGCAGCCTTGCCGATGCTGTCGGCGATGGCTCGCGTTCGATCATCGGCTGGGAAATACTGCTCGATGAAAATGCCCTCCGAAAGCACCTCCTGCGCCGACCCGAACGAGGTGAGCGTGGTGATCCATTGCGTTTCCAGATCGCCAAGCTTCAAGCGCACCAGGATCACGGGCGGCGGATTTCGGTCGGCGGATTCGGCGCCGATCAGCCGGCCAAGTTCGGAGTCCGCCTCGTAGCGGGCGACGCGCCTGGCCTGCGGGCTCCTGGGACCGTGCAGACGCGCCTCATTGCAGGCGCGCCGGAGAAACAGCGCCGCCACCTCCTCGAAATTGACAAGGGCGGAGCGCACCGGGCCGGGCTCGACGACGAGGCCGAGAATGTTGGCGCCGGGGCCGGCCGATATGCCGAGCGCCGCGCCCAGCGCGGCAAAGCCCGCATTGGCCGCCAGTATCTCGTGATCGGCATCGAAGACGATCGCCGGCCATGGCGCGTGCCTCTCAAGGATCAGCGCCAGCGCCTCGCGCATGGGCCTGGGCAGACCCTCGATCCCTTCGCGCTCGACCGAGGCGAAGCGCGGCGCGAAGCCGGCGGCGGCGAACAGGGCGTTCTGCGCCTTGAAGGTCAGGCCGAGCGCCTCGGCGATCCGGATAATCATGCCTTCGGTCGGCCGCGATCGGCCGGTTTCCAGAAAGGACAGATGGCGCGAAGAGATGCCCGCCTCCATCGCCAGATCAAGCTGGCTGAAGCTTCGATGCGAACGCCATTCGCGCAATTGCCGGCCAAAATCCATGGGCGCACTCCTGCCTCTGCCGGAGACAGAATGATGTATTCCCGATCCGCAATCCATTACCTTCGAGGTAATCGATCTCCGTTCAAGCGATCCGGCTCAGATCATCGCCAGCGGGCGCTTGCGCGATGGCGGCGGAAAGTCCCTGTCGATTTCCGCCAGATCGGCGTCGGTCAGGTGGATGTCGAGCGCGGCCCTGTTCTGGCGGATATGATCCGGCTGTATGGCCTTGGGAATGGCGATGACGCCTTGTTGCCGCAGCACCCAGGCAAGCGCGATCTGGATCGGCGTCGCATCATGGCGCGCGGCGATGGCGGCAAGCCGCCGATCCTCGCCCAGATCGCCCTGGCCGACAGGCGAATACGCCATCAGCGGAATGCCCTGCCGGCGCGACTCCGGCAGAAGGTCGTATTCGATGCCACGGCTCTTCAGATTGTAGAGGACCTGATTGGTCTGGACCGCCTTGCCGCCATCGAGCGTGAGCAGTTCCTCCATGTCGTCCACATCGAAATTGCTGACGCCCCACTGGATGATTTTTCCTTGCCGCTTCAGGGCCTCGAAGGCCGCTACCGTTTCGGCAAGCGGCGTGCCGCCACGCCAATGCAGCAGATAGAGATCGATGCGGTCGGTGCCGAGACGGCGCAGGCTCGCCTCGCAGGCGCGGGGGACGCCGCTGCGCGACGCGTTGGAAGGCAACACCTTGCTGACCAGAAAGACCTCGTCACGGTGGCCGGCGATGGCCTCGCGCGTCACCTCCTCGGCGCCGCCCGAAGCATACATTTCGGCGGTATCGATGAGGGTCATGCCAAGATCGATGCCAAGCTTGAGCGCCGCGATCTCGTCCCTTCGCCGACGCGCATCCTCGCCCATGTGCCAGGTACCCTGTCCGAGAACCGGCACGGCGATGCCGGATGGGAGGGTGGCCGTCGGGATATCTTTCGCCATGTCGATCAGCCTCGCAGCACGCCGCCGGTCTGCTTCTTGACGTTCTCGACGATGCGCCCGGCCAATGCCTCGAAATCCTCGTCCGTCAGCGTCTTGTCGACCGGCTGGATGGCGACTTCGATGGCGATGGACTTCTTGCCTTCGCCGATCGAGGCGCCCTCGAACACGTCGAAGACGGAGACGCCGGTGACCAGTTTCTTGTCGGCAGAGGCGGCGGCCTTGACCAGGCTGCCGGCCTCGACATCGCGGTCGACGACGAAGGCGAAGTCACGCCGCACCGCCTGGAAATTGGACAAATCGAGCCGCGGCTTGGTACGCGTCGGCTTCTGCTTGGGTTCGGGCACGGCATCAACAAATATCTCGAAGCCGCAAAGCGGTCCCGATACGTCGAGGGCTTCCAGCACTTTTGGATGGAATTCGCCGAACGTGCCGAGAACGACCTTCGGTCCGAGCTTGATCGTCCCGGAACGGCCGGGATGATACCAGTCCGGGCCACCAGCCTCGATCTGCAATTTGTCGACCGGTGCGCCGCAGGCTTCGAGCGCCGCCAGCGCGTCCTCCTTGGCGTCGAACACGCCGACGGGGCTGGCATTGCCCGACCAATGGCGGCCGGAACCGTCGAGCTTCGCCGTTCCACGCCGCACGCCGGCGGCGACGCGACGCTGGGCCTCCGGCGTATCGCCCTCATACGTGCCCGAGACCTCGAACAGAGCCACATCGCCGAAGCCGCGATCGGCGTTGCGCTGCGCAGCCGAAAGCAGGCCCGGCAACAGGGAGGGCCGCATGTCGGACATGTCGGCGGCGATCGGGTTGGCGAGCTTGAGGACCGACTGGCCGCCGCCGAAGAGCGCCGCCGCTTTCGCCGAAATGAACGACCAGGTGACGGCCTCCATCATGCCGCGCACCGCAAGCGCACGGCGCGCGGCGCGCGTCCGGTTCTGCAGCGTGGTCAGTATCTTGGCGTTGACCGCGTCATGGCTCGTCATCGGAGCGGGCGCGATCTGTTCGACACCGTGGATGCGCATGACCTCCTCGACGAGATCGGCCTTGCCGTCGATGTCGGGCCGCCAGGACGGCACATCGATATCGACGACGTAGCCCTCGCCGCGCGCCTTGAAACCGAGCCGGTCGAGGATTGCCAGACTTTCCTCGCCGGGGACATCGAGCCCGGTCAGGCGCTTTACCTCGGTTACCGGGAAGACGACGCTCTTCGTCTCGAGGCCGGCATAGCCGACGATTTCCGTCTGGCTCGGTTCGCCGCCGCAAAGCTCCATCACCATGCGCGTGGCAAGCTCGGTGCCGGGCACCATGAATTCCGGATCGACGCCGCGCTCGAAACGGTAGCGCGCATCGGTGATGATGCCGAGATCGCGGCCGGTGCGCGCCACGTTGAGCGGCTCCCACAGCGCCGATTCGATGAGCACGTCGGTGGTGCTCTCGTCGCAGCCCGAATGCTCGCCGCCCATCACGCCGGCGATGGAATCGATCGCTATGTCGTCGGCGATGACGCAGATTTCCGGCGTCAGCTCATATTCGCGGCCGTCAAGCGCCAGCACCTTCTCGCCCTGGCGGGCGCGGCGCACGACCAGGTCGCCTGACACCTTGGCGGCGTCGAACACATGCAGTGGCCGGCCGCGGTCAAAGGTGATGTAATTGGTAATATCGACCAGCGCGTTGATGGGGCGCAAGCCGATGGCGATCAGGCGCTGCTGCATCCATTTCGGCGACGGGCCGTTTTTCAGGCCGCTCACCTTGCGCAGCGCGAAACCCCGGCAGAGCGACGGGGTCTCACCGAAATCAAGGCTGACCCTGACCGGGCATTCGCCCTGCCCCGACACCGGTTCGATCGCCCCATCCTTCAGCCGGCCAAGGCCGGCGGCGGCGAGATCGCGGGCGATGCCGTAGACGCTGGTGCAGTCGGGACGGTTCGGCGTCAGGTTGATCTCGATGACCGGATCGTCGAGATGGGCGAATTCGGCAAAGCTCGCGCCGACCGGCGCGTCCGCCGGCAAATCGATGATTCCGTCATGCTGGTCGGAAAGCTCCAGTTCGCGCTCGGAGCACATCATGCCTCGACTTTCGACGCCCCGGATGGTGCCGACCGAAAGTGTCGTGTCGATGCCGGGGACATAGGTGCCTGGCGCGGCGAAAGCGCCGACCAGCCCGGCGCGCGCATTGGGCGCGCCGCAGACGACCTGCACCGGATCGCCGGAACCCGTGTCCACCGTCAGCACGCGAAGGCGATCGGCATCCGGATGCTGCACGGCCGTCAAAACTTTAGCGATAACGAACGGCTTCATCGCGGCCTTGTCGTCGACATGCTCGACCTCCAGTCCGATCATCGTCAGACGATTGGTGATCTCCTCGAGCGTGGCATCGGTCTCAAGGTGATCCTTGAGCCAGGAAAGGGTGAATTTCATTTTTCTGTTCCGTCATGGGTGCGCGGGACGCTGGACTTCAACTCGCGCGGCAGGCCGTCGGGCATATGCACGAAGGGAAGCTGCTCGCGTACATAAGCGTGCACGGTCGGTTTGAAATAGGCCGGCTGGTCCATGGCTCCGAGCATGAAATAGATTTCGCCCGCCAACCTTGCATCGACGTAAAAGAGCGGCGAACCGCACGTCGCGCAGAAGCCGCGCGTCACAGGGCCATTGTCGAAGGTCTTGGGATCCTTGCCCGAAAAGGTCACCGCCTCGTCGTTGAAGCCGACGAACGCGGCCACCGGCGCACCGCTCGCCTTGCGGCAGTCGCCGCAATGGCAATAGCTGACATGGTGCGGTTCGGCGGACGATTCGAAGCGCACTGCGCCGCAGCGACAGGAGCCGGCATGCAATGAGGTCACCCGCTAAGCCCTCCGAAAAGGGTCGGCATGTCGAGCGGGCGGAAGCCGTAGTGCTGCAACCAGCGCATATCGGCATCGAAGAAGGCGCGCAGATCGGGCATGCCGTATTTCAGCATGGCGATGCGGTCGATGCCCATGCCCCAGGCGAAGCCCTGATATTCGTCGGGGTCGAGCCCGCCGAAGCGCAGCACGTTGGGATGCACCATGCCGCAGCCCAAAATCTCCATCCAGTCATTACCCTCGCCAAAGCGCACCTCGCCCGGCCGCGAACGGTCGCACTGGATATCGACCTCGAGGCTGGGCTCGGTGAAGGGGAAGAAGCTCGGGCGAAAGCGCATACCCACCGACGGCACCTCGAAGAAGGCCTTGCAGAACTCCTCCAGCACCCATTTCATGTTGGCCACGGTGGCGGTCTTGTCGACAACCAGCCCCTCTAGCTGATGGAACATCGGCGAATGGGTGGCGTCGGAATCCTGCCGATAGGTCTTGCCCGGAATGACGATACGGATCGGCGGCTTCTGCTTTTCCATGGTTTTGATTTGCACCGGCGAGGTGTGGGTGCGAAGCAGCTTGCGCTCGCCCTTGTCGTCGGGATTGAAGAAGAACGTGTCGTGCATCTCGCGCGCCGGATGGCCCTCGGGAAAGTTGAGCGCGGTGAAATTGTAGTAGTCCGTCTCGATATCCGGACCTTCGGCAATGGCGAAGCCGAGATCGCCAAAAATGGCGGCGATCTCGTCGATCACCTGGCTTATGGGGTGGATGCGCCCGCGTTCGGCCGGCGACTGGCGCACCGGCAGCGTCACGTCGACCTTTTCGGCCGCCAGCCGCGCGGTAATCGCCACATCCTTCAGTTCGGCGCGACGCGCGGCCAGCGCCTCGGTCACCTCGTTCTTCAGACCGTTGATCGCCGGACCCTGCACCTGCCGCTCTTCCGGCGACATGGAGCCCAGCATCTTCAGGCGCTCGGAAACCGAGCCCTTCTTGCCCAGCGCGGCGACGCGGATCGTCTCCAGCGACGGCTCGTCGGACGCGTTGCCGATCTCGGCGAGGATGGAGCGGGAGAGGGTTTCTAGGTCTGACATGGTCTGTCCGTCTGTCGTTGAAAGGTTCAGGAGCGCCAGCGCAGCGTCTGGGCTTTGAGCGGATTGGCGAAAGGCCGGCCTTCGGTCTCCGCCTCCTGCCATTCGGATTTGATGCGCGCCCACCATCGCGCCTGCGTGTCGGCGTCGTTGATCAGCATCAGCCTGGGCGCGTTGACCAAGCCCTCGCGCTGCTGGATGACGACCTGTCTGTCCTGGTTGAGAAAGACATTCATGAAATAGCGGACCAGCGGCGCCAGCGGCTTCACCCACCCCATGGTGGCATAGAATATCTGATAGACTTCCGTCTTCTCGTCGGTCACCGGCGTCATCGCCGTCAGACCGATCACGGTGTGGCGGTCGCCCTTGATGTGCTCAATGCGGTAGCCCGGCAGACGATAGGCGATCTCGGTCGACACGTCCTTGCCGAGCAGCTTGTAGACCAGGTTCTGCGGCGGCAGCTTGTGGCGCACCATGCGCCAGCCATACTCGGCAGGCTCGAAGCTCTTTTCTTTCGGCCGCAGCTTTGTGGCGCCGCGCTTGAACCACCAGGACGTGTGGACATAGGCTGCATGGGTCGGGTCCATGAGGCCAAAGGCGGCATGGTCCACGGAACAGTCGAATTCCTGCATGATGATGGCAGCCGGCGGCCGGTCGCCGGAGATATCGGGCAGGAAGCCGGCGTCGGGCATCGGTCCATCGGCAGGCGCTTCGCCCTTGGCCGAAAAATAGATCCAGATCAGGCCGTAGCGTTCCTCGCAGGGATAGGCGCCGCAGCGGATCTTCGACAGATCGAGCTTCTGGCCCTCGCGCAGGCTGGGTATCTCGTTGCAGACGCCGTCGGGACCGAAGCGCCAGCCATGATAGCAGCAGCGCACGCTGTCGCCTTCGACCGTGCCGTAGCGCAGCGGGATGCCGCGATGCGCGCAGACATCGCGCAAGGCGAAGATTTTGCCGTCCTCGCCGCGCACGATCAGTACCGGCTCACCCATCAGCGTCTTGGCGAGCGACTTGCCGCGCTTGACCTCGGCCGATGGGGCGGCGATGTACCAGCATCCGCGCAGCAGATCGGCCTTCAAAGCCAGCATTCCGACCTTTGACCTATCGCTGCTTTCAATCGTCACGTCGGCTACCAATCCTGACTAACCCAAAGAAAAACCCGCGCCAGCCGTGCCAGCGCGGGTTTCCCAAATCAAGCCCTTGCTTGGGAAGCGCTGGGTCAGGCCACAGCGCGTTCAAAAGCGTTCGGCGTCGTATCCTTCAGATATTCGAGCGAACCCTTCGACTTGGCGACGAGCGCGGCGAACGCCTGCGGCTCGTGGATGGCCATGTCGGAAAGCACCTTGCGGTCGATCTCGATACCGGCCTTGTTCAGGCCGTCAATGAAACGTCCATAGGTCAGCCCGTGCTCGCGCACCGCCGCGTTGATGCGCTGGATCCACAGAGCGCGGAAATTGCGCTTGCGGTTCTTGCGGTCGCGATAGGCGTACTGAAGCGACTTCTCCACCGCCTGCTTGGCGATGCGGATGGTGTTCTTGCGGCGGCCATAAAAGCCCTTGGCGGCCTTCATTACCTTCTTGTGCTTGGCGTGGGCGGTTACGCCCCTTTTTACGCGTGCCATGTCATGATCTCCTTAAACGCTGATCCAGGCCGGGCTCAGAGGCCGCCGCCATTGGGAAGAAAATTCTTGATGACCTTTTTGGCATCCGGTTCGGCGAGAACCATCGTGCCGCGTGCATCGCGAATGAACTTGTTCGAGCGCTTGATCATGCCGTGGCGCTTGCCTGCCGCAGCCGACAGGACCTTGCCTGTCCCGGTGATCTTGAACCGCTTCTTGGCGGCCGATTTGGTCTTCATCTTGGGCATTTTGCTTTTTCCTTCTTGGATGGCGCACCATCGCGCCTTATTCGCTTCGGGCGACCAGTGCCCGAAAAGCATTACGAACCGCCACGGCATGCCCTGCCGGACGGTTCCAGAACGCGGCCTTATAGCGACAGGCCGCGGAAAGCGCAACGGGGTTGGGTTTTACAGCCCGCAGCGCAAACGGCATTGTTATCGCTGAGGAGGAGGATTACCGATTGCCGCCGAAATTGCCACATGATTTTGGTCCACAGCCGTCACGATGAACAATGAAAGTCAGGAGCGGCGCTGGACGCGCGAGTGGGCACTGGGCGCCTCGCTGGCCGTGCACCTCATTGTCATCGCATTCCTGATTTTCGGGCTGCCGACATCCCGCGCACAGCCCGAGAAAGATCAAACGATCCCGGTCAAGCTGGTGCCGCCTCCCAAACCCGTCGACAAGCCCAAACCAAAGCCCGCTACCCAGCCGGTAAAACCACTGCCCGAAAAATCGCAGGCGGCAAAAGCGGCGGCGCCACCGCCGCATGCCGAGCCCAGCCAAAACAGCAAGACATCCGCGGCGAAACCCGTCTTCCAGTTCGGCAAGAATGACACGGGCCCAAGAAAAACGCCCGATGGAGACAGTGCGCTCGATGTGAAATCATCGACGGAGGCCCCGAGCGCTCCGGCCCAGAAAGACGCCGCAGAGCCACAGGCTTTGACGGCGGCCACAGCAAAAGGCCGCCCCGTGCCGCCCGTAACGCGGGAAAAGCCGGTGCCCGCGCCCGCACATTCCGACAAAGCGCAAAGCAATCCGAAATTGCAGGAAGCCAAAAAATTGTTCTCGACGGCGGCAACCGGCAGCCCGCAAGCGACGACCGCGATGCATAACATGCCGCGCGACGTGCGGACCGGATGGCTTTGTGTCACGGAGATGCGGGAACAACTGGCCCATGGCTCACCGCCCTATTTTCCGGAGTTGTTGCCCGCCGACCGTTTGAAGAAGGGTACGGTCATGAACATCGAAAAGGCGGCTTTCCGGGCCGGCGGAGAGTGGTACGATCTGAGCTATCGGTGCGAAATCGATAGCGGGGCAACCAAGGTCCAGTCCTTCGCTTTCCATGTCGGGGATGCGATACCGCCGAGCGAATGGGCGATGCGGGGCCTGCCCTCGCAATAGCCTCCGCTACTACGGCAATCGCAGCAGAACCGGCAGAACGTGATGCATCTGCAAATGCTCCACGAACTCGAAAGCGGGCATGGCCGAAAAGAATACCAAGCCGTCGAAAAATGTCGTGTAAAGGCGCTTGGGAACGACCGTCAGCGTAGCGGAATCCCGATAAATCGAAAAGCGCGGGAAGAGCCGCGGCACGCGGCCGCAATAAGCATCGAAAGCAGCGCCGAATTTCTCGCGCAGAAAACGCTCCTCACGCAGCGCGACGACATGGAACGCGATCAGCGTTGCCAGTCCGAATACCAACGCCACGATGACGCTGCCGGTCTGGGCCCCTGCGCCTGCCGCGCCGATGGCGGAAAACACATAAAGCGGGTTGCGCGAGATCGAATAGGGTCCATCCGCCACGATCTCGGCCGATTTGCGCCCGCCGATATAGAGCGTGCACCATAGCCGTCCTATAATCGCCACGCCGATCAGGCTGACGCCGAACGCCTCGACGAATTCATGGAATTCACTCTCTTCTGGATAGGAGGAAATAAAGAGCAGCGCAAAGGACGCGACGACCAGAAGCAGAAACAGCACGACGCGGCGGAGGTGCTGGTATCTGCCGAGCGAATTTACACGAACTGTTGCCATATCTCGGTAGGGACCGCCTGAAAGGAGCTATTTTGAGGCGGCTTCTCAAAGCCGCCCCGGCGCGGAATTTCAGCGCGGCGAAAGCACCATCATCATCTGGCGGCCTTCGAGCTTGGGCTCGGCCTCCACCTTGGCGATCGGCTCCACTTCCTCGCGGACGCGGTTCAAAAGCTGCATGCCCAGTTCGAGATGCGCCATTTCACGGCCGCGAAAGCGTAGCGTCAGCTTCACCTTATCGCCCTCGTCGAAGAAGCGGCGCACCGCCCTCATCTTCACCTCGTAATCGTGGATGTCGATGTTGGGGCGCATCTTGATCTCCTTGATCTCGATGACCTTCTGCTTCTTGCGGGCCTCGGCGGCCTTTTTCTGGCTTTGATATTTCAGCTTGCCAAGATCAGTGATCTTGCAGACGGGCGGCTCGGAATTGGGCGATATCTCGACGAGATCGAGCCCGGCCTCCTCGGCCATCAAAAGGGCGTCGTTGATCGACACGACTCCCCTGTTTTCCCCTTCCGCGTCGATAAGCTGGACGTTGATTACCCGGATATCCCGGTTGGAACGCGGGCCTTCCTTGACGGGTGCTGTCGATTTGAATGGTCGGCGAATTGTCGTGGTCTCCTTGAACTATTGTCGATCGGGGTTTTGGCCAAGCGGCTCTACCGGCCTATGTCGTCACGGTACGGATTCTGTCAATAGCACAGCGATGCGAAAGAATCACGCCGGGCATTGAAGAATGCGGTCCCGCCGGATATCCGAGCCTTTTCGAACACGGAGGAGAGCCATGATCGCTACCGACCCGGACCGCATCGACGTTGCCGGAGCGGCGATCGCGGTGCGCCACCGCGCCGGAAGCCAGCCGGGGCTGGTCTGGCTCGGCGGCTACAAATCCGACATGGGCGGCACCAAGGCCGAAATGCTCGATGCCTGGGCTCAAAGGTCCGGCCATGCCTTCACCCGGTACGATTATTCGGGCCATGGCGAAAGCGGCGGCCGCTTCGAGGATGGCACCATTTCGCGCTGGCTCGCCGAAAGCCTTGCCGTGTTCAATGCCTTCACGTCGGGCCGGCAAATCCTGGTCGGCTCGTCGATGGGCGGCTGGATCGCGCTTCGCATGGTCCAGGAATTGCAAAAGGCCGGCCAAGGCGACCGCGTCGCGGGAATGATCCTGATCGCGCCGGCGCCCGACTTCACCATGGAGCTGATGGAGCCGCAACTGACGGACAGGCACCGGAAGGATCTCGAAGAAAAGGGCCGCATCGAAGAGCCCTCCGAATATTCGCCCGAGCCCAATATCTATACGCGCGCGCTGTTCGAGGACGGCGTGAAGAACCGCGTGCTGGAGGGTATCATCGACACGCATTGCCCGGTGCACATCCTGCAGGGAATGGCCGATCCGGACGTGCCCTATGCCCACGCGCTGAAACTCGTCGACCATCTGCCCGCCGACGACGTGACGCTGTCCCTGATCCGCGACGGCGACCACCGGCTGTCGCGCCCACAGGACCTCGACATGCTGGTGCGTACGGTCGAGGCGATGGTCGAGCGGGCCGGCTAGGCTGGCGACACGTTCCGCTGTGATTCAGAAATCCAGCGGCGCGCCATCGACGACTTCCTTGATGACAAAGAAGGTGCGCGTCTGCCGAACACCGGGAAGGGCTATCAATTGTTCGCCATGCAGACGGTTGAACTCCGACATATCGCGGAGCCTGATCTTGAGGAAATAGTCGAAGTCGCCCGCCACGAGATGGCAGTCGAGCACGAATGACAGCTTTTTGGCCGCAGCCTCGAATGCCGAGAAGCTTTCCGGGGTAGAACGGTCGAGCACGACTCCCACCATGACCAGGGCGCCGCGTTCGACGCTCCGGGGCTCGATGTCGGCGCGCACCGCACGGATGAAACCTTCCTGGAATAGCCGTTGGGTGCGTCGATGGCAAGTCGCCGCGCTGACACTGACTTTTCTGGCAAGATCGGCATTTGCCAGGCGTCCGTCCCGCTGCAGCAGACGCAGGATATTCATGTCGATCCGGTCGAGATGATGACCTGCGGAAGAATCTTCCGGCTGCTCGGAATTTTTCGTCTGGTTCTTCTGCTTTTCCATATCAATCCCGATCAACTCGAACAGTTATGAGTGAATTATGAGAGCACCTTTCATATCGACTTCTGTACTGTCGAGGGCATCGAAAATCTATGGAGTAGGCAGGTCATGCTCGACAAATTCGAACGCTACACGCTCACTTTCGGCCCGTCGCCCATCGAGCATCTGCCGAGGCTTTCGGCTGCTCTCGGCGGCAAGGTCCAGATCTACGCCAAACGTGAAGACTGCAATTCCGGATTGGCCTTTGGCGGCAACAAGATCCGCAAGCTGGAATATATCGTGCCGGACGCCATCGCCTCCGGCGCCGACACGCTGGTCTCGATTGGCGGCGTGCAATCGAACCACACACGCCAGGTCGCGGCCGTCGCCGCCAGGATCGGCATGAAATGCCGGCTTGTGCAGGAGAGCTGGGTGCCGTTCCAGGATGCCGTCTATGATCGGGTCGGCAATATTCTGATGAGCCGCGTAATGGGCGCGAAGATCGAGATGGTCGATGAAGGCTTCGACATCGGCATCCGTGAAAGCTGGGAGCGGGCGCTGGAAGACGTGAAGGCGAGCGGCGGCAGGCCCTACCCGATTCCCGCCGGGGCTTCCGTGCACAAATTCGGCGGTCTTGGCTATGTCGGCTTTGCCGAGGAAGTGCGCTCACAGGAGGCGGATCTCGGCTTCTCCTTCGACTATATCATTGTCTGCACCGTCACCGGCTCGACGCATGGCGGCATGATCGTCGGCTTCGCCAGAGATGGACGCCAGCAAAACGTGATTGGCATCGACGCATCCGCCACGCCGGCCCAAACCAGGGCGCAGGTGCTCGATATCGCACAAAAAACGGCTGAACTCGTCGAACTCGGGCGGCCGATCACGGAAAACGATGTGGTGCTGAAGGAAGACTACGCCTACCCCTGCTACGGCGTTCCCTCGGAGGAGACCAATGAGGCGATCCGGCTCGCCGCGCGCACCGAAGGCATGATGACCGATCCTGTCTACGAGGGGAAATCCATGCAGGGCCTGATCGATCTGACGCGCACAGGGTTTTTCCCGGCGGGCTCGAAGGTGCTCTACGCCCATCTCGGCGGCGTACCGGCGATCAACGGCTACAGCTACATCTACCGCAACGGCTAGAATTTCCAGCCTGCTTATACCGATTTATTTCTCTCTTATCAGTGCTTTATCCGGTTTTGACCGGAATTGTCTTGAATCGGCTTTTGGACGTAACCATTTCGATTGAAGGGCAGCCCTTGGTGGGTGCCTCGCAATCGAAGGAACGGGAGAAATGAACGCTACCGCAATGATCCGCCCTGCCTGGACGCCGGCAACCATCGCGCTGATGGTGATCGGTTTCATGGTCTTCTGGCCGCTGGGTCTGGCCATGCTTGCCTACATCATCTGGGGCGACCGGTTCGACGGGTTCAGGCGCGACATGGGCCGGGCCAGGGACAATATGTTCGGCGGCTGTCGCGGCAGGCGCGCACGCCGTAACGGCTTTGCCCGCACCGGCAACGTGGCTTTCGACGACTGGCGCGACAAGGAACTCGACCGTCTGGCCGAGGAGCGCCGCAAGCTCGATGAAATGCGCGAGGAATTCGACAGCTACGCACGTGAACTGCGCCGCGCCAAGGACCAGGAAGAGTTCAACCGCTTCATGGCCGAGCGCGACCGCCAGGCGCGTAACCGGCCGGACAAGTCGATGCCGGATGTTCCCGGCGAAGCCTGAACGTCATCCGATAGGCTGTAGAAAGCGGCGCCGGACCTGCTCCGGCGCCGCTTTTGATTCCACCTCCCGAATCCGAAAGAATCACTTATCCTGCACCAACCATGTTCGGCCTCCTCAAGAAGACCCCTGTCCGGCCCGCCGCACCGCTCGAACGATTGCACGAGGTCGATGGACGGACGCTGCCGCTGCGCATCGTCGAGAACGACCGCGCCAAGCGGCTGACGCTGCGCATCGACGCCAACGGCCAGGGCTTGCGGATAACCGTGCCGCCGGGCATGGCGATGCGCGAGATCGACAGCTTTCTCGAACGGCACCAGGGCTGGCTGCTAACGCGGCTGGCCAAGGTGCCCGACCGGCCAACGCTTCGCCCCGGCGTCAAAATTCCGATCCGCGGCGTGCCGCACCTCATCGTGCATGAGGCTTCGCGCGGAACCGTCCGCGTCGAGCAGGGCGAGGAAGGACCGGTGCTGATCGTCCATGGCGACCGGCGGTTTCTGACGCGGCGCATCGCCGATTATCTGAAACGCGAGGCCAAGCGCGAAATCGAGATGCTGGTGGCGCGGCATGCGGCCAGCGCCGGCAAGCGCGCCAAATCGGTGCGTTTCAAGGATACGACCAGCCGCTGGGGATCGTGCTCCTCGGCCGGCAATCTGTCCTTTTCCTGGCGCATCATGATGGCGCCGCCAGCGGTCATAAACTATCTGGTGGCGCACGAGGTGGCGCATCTCAGGGAAATGAACCACGGCCCGAAATTCTGGAAGCTGTGCGGCGAACTCTGCCCCGACACCGACCGCTGCCGCGCCTGGCTGAAGCGCAATGGCGGCGCGTTGCAGGCGATCGGGTTCGGGTAGCTTTGGACCGAACTCTCGACTCTTTGGGGAAGAAATGGCATTTCCTTTGTCCATGGACATCAAGATATGCGGGCTGAGGACCGAGGAAGCGCTGGCGGCGGCACTCGCCGGCGGGGCGAGCCATGTCGGCTTCATCTTTTTCGCCAAAAGCCCGCGCAACATCGCGCCCGCCGAAGCCGGCCGCCTGCGGCAAATTGGCTGCTGGCAAGGCCAAGGCCGTCGCGGTCACGGTCGACGCCGCGACGCGACGCTCGACGAGATCGTCGAGGAAATGGCGCCCGACATGCTGCAACTGCATGGATCAGAGAGCCCCGAGCGCGTGGCGGAGATCAAGGCCCGCTATGGTTTGCCGGTGATCAAGGCGCTGCCCATCCGCACCCGGGCCGATCTCGATGCCGCCTCCTCCTATCGCGGCGTCGCCGACAGGCTGCTGTTCGACGCCAAGCCGCCGAAGGATGCGGCGCTGCCGGGCGGCAACGGCGTGCCTTCGACTGGACGCTGCTTGCCGGCCTCGATCCGGCGATCGACTACTTGCTTTCTGGCGGCCTCAACGCCGCCAATATCGGCGAGGCACTCTGCCGTCGCGAACCCGCCCGGCATCGATATCTCGTCGGGCGTGGAAAGCACGCCGGGGATAAAGGACGCGCGGCTCATCGAGGAATTCTTCCGCGCCGTCGCCGACGCGCAAAAAAGCCAGGCGGCGTGACGCCACGGACAGTTTACTTTTTGCGCCGGAAAGGCTTAACCCTCGCCTCTTCACCCAAAGGCGCATTGGGGTAAGCTTTCCCGACGCAACCGAGGAGATCGGCCGTGAACCAGCCGGCAGCACCCAATTCCTTCCGTACGGGACCCAACGAGCAGGGCATGTTCGGCATTTTCGGTGGACGTTTCGTCGCCGAGACGCTGATGCCGCTAATCCTGGAACTGGAGCAGGCACTGGAACGAGGCGCGCACCGACCCGGCCTTCAAGGCGGAACTGGATGGACTTTCGACCCACTATGCCGGTCGGCCGTCGAAACTCTATTTCGCCGAAGGCCTGACCGAGCATTTGGGCGGCGCGAAAATCTATTTCAAGCGCGAGGATCTGAACCACGCCGGCTCGCACAAGATCAACAATTGCCTCGGCCAGATCCTGCTCGCCCGGCGCATGGGCAAGAAGCGCATCATCGCCGAAACCGGCGCCGGCCAGCATGGCGTCGCCTCGGCCACGGTGGCGGCGCGCTTCGACCTGCCTTGCGTCGTCTATATGGGCGCCACCGATGTCGAGCGACAGAAACCGAACGTCTTCCGCATGAAGCTGCTGGGAGCCGAAGTGCGGCCCGTCTCGGCAGGCCACGGCACGCTGAAGGACGCCATGAACGAGGCGTTGCGCGACTGGGTGACGAATGTCGAGGACACTTATTATCTGATCGGCACGGCGGCGGGCCCGCATCCCTACCCGGAACTGGTGCGCGAATTCCAGTCGGTCATCGGCATTGAAGCGCGGGCGCAAATCCTGGAACAGGAAGGGCGGCTGCCCGACACGATTATCGCGGCGGTCGGCGGCGGCTCCAACGCCATCGGCCTGTTCCATCCTTTCCTCGACGATCGCGACGTCAAGATCATCGGCGTCGAGGCCGGCGGACGCGGGCTGAACGGCGACGAGCATTGCGCTTCGATGAATGCCGGAAGCGCCCGGCGTGCTGCACGGCAACCGCACCTATTTGCTGCAGAACGAGGACGGCCAGATCAAGGACGGGCATTCGATCTCCGCCGGACTCGATTATCCCGGCGTCGGTCCGGAACATAGCTGGCTGCGTGATTCCGGACGCGTAGAGTACGTGCCGATCCTCGACGACGAGGCGCTCGACGCCTTCCAGTTGACGACAAGGGTCGAGGGCATCATCCCGGCGCTGGAATCGGCGCACGCCATCGCCCACGCCATGAAGATCGCGCCCGCAGATGAATAAAGACGAGATCATCATCGTCAATCTGTCGGGCCGGGGCGACAAGGACGTGCATCACGTTGCCGGCATGCTGGGGATGGAGATCTAGGACATGACTGCGACCCGCATCGACAGGCGTTTCGCCAAGCTGAAATCCGAGGGTCGGCCGGCATTGGTCACCTATTTCATGGGCGGCGATCCGGATTACGAGACGTCGCTGTCGATCATGAAGACGCTGCCCAAGGCCGGCGCCGACGTGATTGAGCTCGGCATGCCGTTTTCCGATCCGATGGCTGACGGGCCGGCGATCCAGGCCGCGGGCCTGCGCGCGCTGAAGGCCGGTCAGACGCTGAAAAAGACGTTGGCCATGGCGCGGGAATTCCGCCGGTCCGATGACGACACGCCGATCGTGATGATGGGCTATTACAATCCGATCTACATCTATGGCGTCGATCGGTTCCTCCAGGATGCGATCACATCGGGCATAGACGGGCTGATCGTGGTCGATCTGCCGCCGGAAATGGACGAGGAACTGTGCCTGCCGGCGCTCAAGGCCGGGGTCAACTTCATCCGATTGGCGACGCCGACCACCGACGACAAGCGCCTGCCGCGCGTCCTCAGAATACGTCCGGCTTCGTCTACTACGTTTCGATGACCGGCATCACCGGTTCGGCGCTGACCGACACAGGCAAGGTCGCCACGGCCGTCGGGCGCATCAAGAGCCATACCGACCTGCCGGTCTGCGTCGGGTTCGGCGTCAAGACGGCGGAGCAGGCGCGCGCGATCGGCGCTTCCGCCGATGGAGTCGTCGTGGGCACGGCGATCGTCAACGCGGTCGCCAATGTACTCGACGGCAAGGGCGGCCGCACCGCCGACCCGGCGGAAGCGGTGGCGACGCTGGTCAACGGACTGGCGCAGGGCGTTCGTACCGCGCGCCTTGCGGCGGCCGAATAGACCGCCCACATTGGCATCGAAGACGGGAGTACAGGATGAACTGGATCACCAATTACGTCCGGCCGAAGCTGAATTCCATGCTTGGGCGCCGCGACATGCCGGAAAACCTCTGGATCAAGGATCCCGAGACCGGCGAGATGGTCTTCCACAAGGAACTGGAGCAGAACCAGTACGTCATTCCCGGGTCGGGCCATCACATGCGCATTTCGGCGCGCGAGCGGCTCACCTATTTCTTCGATGACGGAAAGTTCGAGTTGCTGGACAACCCCAAAGTCCCAGTCGACCCGCTGAAATTCCGCGACGAGAAGCGCTATCTCGATCGCCTCAAGGAAGCGCGGACGAAGACAGGCATGGACGACGCGATCCTGAACGCGATGGGCGAGATCGAAGACCTGCCCATCGTCGCGACGGTGCAGGACTTCGCCTTCATGGGCGGCTCACTCGGCATGGCGGCGGGCGAGGCGATCATCAAGGCCTTCGAAAAGGCGGTCGAACTCAAACGCCCGCTGGTGCTGTTCGCGGCGTCCGGCGGCGCGCGCATGCAGGAAGGCACATTGTCGCTGATGCAATTGCCGCGTACCACGGTCGCGGTCGATCGCCTGAAGGAAGCCGGCCTGCCCTACATCGTCGTCCTGACCAATCCGACGACCGGCGGCGTGACGGCGTCCTACGCGATGCTTGGCGACGTCCATATCGCCGAGCCGGGCGCACTGATCGGCTTCGCCGGCCCACGCGTCATCGAGCAGACCTTGCGCGAGAAGCTGCCGGAAGGTTTCCAGCGTTCCGAATATCTGATGAAGCACGGCATGGTCGACATGATCGTGTCGCGGCTCGAGCTGAAATCGACCATCGCGCGGCTGTTGAAGATCATGCTGAAGGCGCCTGCGACCGACGAAGCGCCGACAATGGGACAGGAGATGCCCCCGCCGGCGTCTCCGCCGGAAATGCAGGCGGAAGCTCAGGGCTGAATTCGTCAGGCTATCCGCGGAGATCCACTGTGCATATGGCAAACAGGGCTGCCGACATCGAAATCGAGCGGCTGATGGCGCTGCACCCGAAAGGTTTCGACCTTTCGCTGGACCGCATCCGCAGGCTGCTCGCGCGGCTGGGCGACCCGCAGGACAGGATGCCGCCGGTCATCCACATCGCCGGTACCAATGGCAAGGGCTCCGCGGCGGCGTTTACACGCGCGCTGATGGAGGCCGCCGGCTACCGGGTGCATGTCCATACCTCGCCGCATCTGGTGAACTGGAGCGAACGCTACCGCATGGCGGCGGAAGGCGGCGGCCGCCTCGTCTCCGACGACATCTTCGCCGACGCGATCGTCCGGGTGGCGGCGGCCAATCGCGGCGAGACGATCACCGTCTTCGAGATATTGACGGCGGTGATGTTCGTGCTGTTTTCCGAGCATCCCGCCGACGCGGCGGTCGTCGAGGTCGGCCTCGGCGGACGCTTCGACGCGACCAATGTCATTGCGCGGCCGGCCGTCTCCGTCATCATGCCGATCTCGCTCGACCACGAGGCCTATCTTGGCGATCGCGTCGAACTGATCGCGGCCGAGAAGGCGGGGATCATCAAGAAAGGCGCGCCGGTCGTGGTCGGCTCGCAGGATTCGGAATTCGCCCGTGCGGTGCTGATCGAGACCGCCGAACGGCTGAACTGCCCGCTATACGTCTATGGCCAGGACTTTCTCGCCTTCGAGGAAAACGGCCGCATGGTCTACCAGGACGAGACGCGGCTGCTCGACCTGCCGCTGCCGCGGCTGCCCGGCCGGCATCAATACGCCAATGCGTCGACGGCGATCGCGGCGGTGAAGGCGGCGGGCTTCGCTATCCCGGCGGAAGCCGTCGCCAAGGCCATGGGGTCGGTGGAATGGCCCGGCCGTCTGCAAAGACTGGCCAATGGCAAGCTCGCCGAATGGGCGCCCGAAGGGGCGGAACTCTGGCTCGATGGCGGCCATAATCCAGGCGCCGGGACCGTTATCGCGGAAGCGATGGCCGAGCAGGAGGAACGCTTCGAGCGGCCGCTCTTCCTGATCAGCGGCATGATCAACACCAAGGACCAGGCCGGTTATTTCCGTGCCTTCGAGGGAATGGCGCGCCATGTGTTCACCGTGCCCGTCGCCATGAGCGAAGCGGGGGTGCCGGCGGACGAATTGGCGATCCGGGCCGGGGAAGCGGGGCTTTCGGCAGAGCCGGTTTCTTCAGTGGAAAACGCGCTCAAGCTGTTGCGCGAAACCTGGGACGACACCGAAGCCCCGCCGCGCATCCTGATTTGCGGATCGCTCTATCTGGCCGGCGAAGTGCTGGCGCTCAACGGCACGCCGCCTTCATAGGAACCAACGGCTGCCGCTCCAATGCAAAAAGCCCGGCGAGATGGCCGGGCTTTTGCTTGTCGAGATTGCCGATCTTCAGGAGACGCTGCCGCCGATCCACGCGGACAGGGCGGTCTTGGGAAGCGCGCCGACCTTCATGTCGGCCACTTCGCCGCCTTTGAAGATCATGAGCGTGGGGATGGAGCGTACGCCGAACTGCGCGGCGAGCTCGGGATTCTCGTCGATGTTGAGCTTGGCGATCTTCACCTTGCCGCCAAGCTCGGTGGAGATTTCCTCGAGCGAGGGACCAATCATCTTGCAGGGTCCGCACCACTCGGCCCAGAAATCAACGACGACCGGCTCGGATGACTGGAGCACGTCCGTCTGAAAGTTATTCTTGTCGACCTTTTGGGTAGCCATGGAAAGTTCCTTTGAAACGTCTGTTGACGGAAATGTGGGTGCGGCGCACCAAGCATTCAAGCGGCCCTTTTCTCACGCTAGCGTGAGTCGAGCAAGGGCGGCGTCCATCACCTCGCCTGGGAGCGCGATCAGCCGGGGCGCCTCGGTGAAGAGCAGAGCCGCCCGGACGGGACGATCGGGATAGAGCGGCATCAGCAGCGCGCGGTACAGGGCCAGTTGGAGGACATAGGATTCCGGCACGCCCGAGATTTCGGCGGGCGGGCTGCGATCGGTCTTGTAGTCGACCAGCAGTACTTCATGTTCGGACACCGACAGGCGGTCGATCTTGCCCGATACGGTCCGGTGCTTGCCGCGAACCTGAACGGTCCCCATGATCGAGACTTCGGCGCGCGAGCCCGGTGTGAATAGCGGCGCGAAGCGCTCATCATCCAGAATGGCTTCCACCGAGGCCACGGCGCGTGCCCGGTCGGCCTGTGGCCACGCCGCTCCGATACGCTCGATGTAGCGGAGCGCCGCCGCGCCGCGATCCGGCGACGCCATATCCGGGAGCGTCTGCAGCAGGCGATGCATGGCCAGCCCCCTTTCGATGGCGAGCGACGGCGCATCCACCGGCAGAAGGGCGGACGCCGCGATGGCCGGCGCCTCCGGCCCATCGGTCTCGCCGATCAGCAATGCGGCGCCGGAAGGCGAAAGCGGCTTGGGAAGCTCGGCGTCCGACATGTCGGGAAGCGGGGGCAGCGGATCGTAGGCCGTCACCGGTGGCGCACCGATAGCTGCCTCGGAAACTGCCAGGGCAGCGGCGGGCTCAGGGCTGGTCCGATAACGGATCACGTCGGCATCGGCGACAGGATGCCTGCGCACAACGCTGTGCGCCGCAGGGCCGAGCGCGTTCTTGACGAGTGCGTGCCAGATCCCGAGATGAGGGTCCAGCTTGCCCCTGTAGCCGCAGACGATCAGGCGGTCCTCGGCGCGGGTCATTCCGACATAGAGCAGGCGACGGTATTCCTCTTCGGCCTTTTCCGCCAGCCCGGCATTGATCGCCCGCGAAACCTCGTTGGCCAGATCCGATGAGGCGCGCCAGAGATAGCCTTGCCCCGCCCAGCCCCCCTCTTTCGAGGCATAAGGAATGAGCCGGGGAAGATGCGAATCCGAAAAGGGACGGCTGCCGCTGTCCACCAGGAAAACGATTGGAGCCTCCAGTCCCTTGGCGGAGTGCACCGTCATGATGCGGACCTCGTCGCGCACCTGATCCATTTCGCGCTTGATATCGGGCCCGGCGCTTTCGAGCGTGGCCAGGAAGGATTCCAGTCCGGGCAGGCCGGTGCGTTCCGCCGCCAGGCAGAAGCTCAGGAATTCGTCGAGGATCTCACCTGCCGCCGGCCCCAGCCGGGCAATGGTGCGGGAGCGGACGCCGTCGCGGGCGAGAACGCCGGCATAAAACTCGAACACAGGCTTGAATGCGGCCTCGTCGGCCCAGCGATCGAGCAATTCGACGATCGCGGCAATCCCCGCATCGGCATCGGAGCGCTGGCGCAGCACCGCCATCAAGGGCTGCCGCCCGCGATCCCATGCGAGGTCGAAAAGCTGGTCTTCCGTCAGGCCGAAGACCGGGCTTTTGAGCAGCGCGGCGAGCGACAGATCGTCGCCCGGTTGCAGCGCGACCCTTCCCAACGCGATCAGATCCTTGACGGCGATATGGCCGGGCAGGCTCAGCCGGTCAGCGCCGGCAACCGGGATCTCGTTGTTCTTGAGCGCACGCGAGAGCGCGTTGACGAAACGGTCGCGCTTGCGCACCAGCACCAGAACGTCGCCCGGCGTGAGCCGCTTGACGGTGCCCTCGATCATTTCGCCGGCGTCGATCCATCGACGGACCGTCGCGGCGATCTGCTCGGCGAGTTGCACGGCCGGCGCGGAAGCATGGTCGATCGCCTCGGTCCAGTCGTCCGGTTCCTCGACGATTTGCGGCGCGATCAGGTCCCACACTTCGACATAGCCGGGCTCGCCGGTGCGGATCGTCGTATGCACCAGCGGCTCCTCGTCGCGGGTCAATCCCTTGCGGGATTCGGCGCCGGCGAAGACGCTGTCCACGGCGGCCAGAACATCCTCGGTCGATCGGAAGGAGCGCTGCAACCGGACCTTCTCGAACCTGCCCTCGGCATCGGTAATCTGGACGCCGAACTCATATCCGTTGAGGGCAAAGGCCTCGGGATCGGCACCCTGGAAGGAGTAGATCGACTGCTTCTCGTCGCCGACGGCGAAGATTGTTCGGCGGACATTGTCGCGTGCGCCGAGCCCGGCAAAGAATTCCGCCGCCATGCGCCGCACGACCTGCCATTGCTCCGGGCTCGTATCCTGCGCCTCGTCGACGAGAATGTGGTCGATGCCGCGATCGAGCTTGTACTGCACCCATGGACCGACATCGCCGCGCGCCAGAAGATGCACGGTGCGCGTGATGAGATCGTTGAAGTCGAGGAACCCGCGCGCCGCCTTCAGTTTCTCGTACCGACTGATCAAAAGGTCGGCGACGACGAGGGCGGCGTGCGTCGCTTGCAGCATCCTGAGGAGCGCGATCCGGTCCGAGACGGCGGCCAGGCTTTCGGCGCAGCGCACGAACTCGTCTGCAAATTCCGGGAAAAATTCGCCGACGCCCTTGGCCGTGATGTTCCTGGTGCTTTTGGCGCGGAGCCTCCTGGTGTCCTTATCCCTGGTCAGGAAAAGCGCGCAAAGCTTGTCCATCAGGCGCAGCGTGTCCTGTTCGAACGAAAGCGCCTTCAGTTCGGCGGCGAAGTTGGCGGCCGTTGTCTTGCCCGCTTCCAGGGCGCGCACCTCCATGGCCGTCGCCAGGGCGCTGTCGAAATAGGCGTCCGGCCAAATCGACGCGGCAAGCGCTTCCGGCGTGCTGCCGGGCGCGAAGCCGAACTCCTCGAAAAGCGCGCGGGATATGTCCGGCCATATCTCGCCGATGAAGGCGCGCAAGCCGTCGCGACGAGCGACAATTTCCCTCAAAAGCTGATCCAGACCGCTTTCGCCGGCGATCGACAGCACCGTCTCGAATGCCTCCGCGAGCGCCGCGTCTCCGCCGGAAGCGATGCCGGTCAGCAGATCGCGACGAGCTTCCGCGACGAGAGCCGATTCCATCTGCGCGTCCAGCATCTCGAAATGTCCGGCGATGTTCGCCTCGAGCGGAAAACGGTGCAGGACCGCTTCGCAGAATGCATGGATGGTCTGGATCTTCAGCCCGCCCGGCGTCTCCAACGCGCTGGCGAAAAGCCGGCGTGCACGGCGCAGCCGGTCGTTTCCCGGAGCACGGCCTTCGATGTTTTCGATGGCGCTTGCAAGTTCTTCGTCGCTCAAAGCGGTCCATGCGCCAAGCTGGGCGAACACGCGGTTCGACATGTTGGCGGCGGCCGCCTTCGTATAGGTCAGGCAGAGAATCTTCGACGGCTCCGCGCCGTCGAGCAGCAGCCGGATGACGCGCTGCGCCAGGACATGCGTCTTGCCGGACCCGGCATGGGCGGAAACCCAGGCAGAGTTTCGCGGATCCGACGCCACCGCCTGCTGGTCGCGCGTGTCGCGAGGGATTTCGAGCGGCCGTTTCATTCGCCGCCTTCCGTATCGTCGCCGGCTTCACCGCCCGACGACCATTCCTGGACGCGGGCCAGATGATCGTAGTCGCCGTCCGTATCGCCTTCGCGAAACGGCAATGCGCGCGAGAGATAGCCGCTGGATTCGCGGCCATAGAACGCCAGCAACTTTACCAGCCTCTGCCAGGCTTCCTCGGAGAGTTGGGCGGCGGATTTCGTCTCCTTCCTCAGGGTCAGGATGGATTCCTCGAAGACCTCCCCGGTCGGCTTCAGGCGCACATAGGCGAGATCCGCCGGTTCGAGACGCCCCAGATCGCGAAACGCGCCGCGCATCAAAAGCGCGCCTTCCAGCGGCAGTTGCGGGGCGACCAGCGTATGCGCCTGGGTTTTGGAAGGCGTGGAGCCCGTCTTGTAGTCGAGGATATCGGCCAGATTGCCCGGCCTGACATCGATGCGGTCGGCGCGGCCCGGAAAGCTCCACGCCCGTCGTTGCGACCTCGATCCGGGAGGCTACCGCCTCGGCCACGCGCTGTAGGGCGCCGCCGCGTTTTTCGCGTTCCCACTCGATCAGCCTTGGCGCCATCATGGCGAAACGCGGCCACCAGACGGCGTCGACATCGGGCGGCAACGCCTCGGCGTCGAAGCATTCGCGGGCGATCGCCAGCAGTTTTTCCGCCGCGTGGAGGGCGGTGGCGTCGCCGCCCTGCTCGGTGAACCGGTGCAGGATGTCGTGGAAAAGCGAGCCACGCTCGGCGGCGCCCGGATCGCGCAGCAGCGGGTCGAGCGCGTCGAGATGCAGTATCCTGCGCGCATAGATCGCATAGGGATCGCGGCGCAGCGTCTCGATCTCGGTTACCGAGAATTTCTTCGGCCTGGCGGCAATGGGCGGCGTCGGCTGCGGCCGTTTCGCGAAGGGCACGTTTTGCGGATTGTCTCCGGCGTGGAAGCGTGCCGCGGCCAGAAGTGCTGCACCGCGCTTGCGCATCTCCGTTGCCGGCTCCTCGCCGACGCAAGCGGTGAGCCTTTGCAGCCATCGCGACGGGACGGAAGGGGCATCGCCGGCCCGTGCGGCGCGCGTCAGCACCGTCTTGCCCGTGCCCATCGCCATGACGAAATCATGCGCCGCCTGGCCGATGCGGCGTTCAGGCGGGTCGAGGTCGATACCCGTCTTCATGACGCGCGACATGAAGCCGTCGGGATCGGTACGGCCGGGCCAGCTTCCCTCGTTGAGCCCGCCACACACCAGCGTATCGACGCTTTGCAGGCGGCCTTCCAGCGCCCCCCATATCGCCACGTTGCGGTCGGCGCCTTGGCGCGGCTTGACCATGTTGCCGGCCATCAGCGCCGCGAGCACATCCGGCCATTCGGCGGGGCTGAAGGCAAGCGGCGAACTGGCGGCGACCAGTTCGCGCAGGAGGTCCGCCAGCCGCTCGCCGGCCTCGCCATCATACAGCTTGCCCAGATTGCCAGCATCGTCGCGACCGACTGCCTCGAACGTTTCAACCATCGAACGGGCGATGGCTTGAACGGATACCTGACCATCGCCACGAATGGCCGCCAGCGACGCCAGGGACGCAGACAGCGCCGCCAGCACCGCGCGCGCCTCTTCGATATCGTCCACGCGCAGACGGCTGAACCAGGAAGGCGTGTGGCTGACGCCGGCAATGTGGACCAGCCTTGCTTCGAAAGCGGTGGCCAGCGAGCCGATATCCGGGCGTCCGGTCCCTCCCCTCAGCGCGACCAGTTCGATGGTCTCCGCCGCCCGCCGCACGACCGAGCGTTTCATGCCGAGCAGAAGCAATGGCTGCTTGAGGAAGGCAAGGATGGCAACCGGATCGCCGGGACGCAGGACCGCCTCGACAAGCAGCGACAGGAGTATTGCTGGCGGCGTCTGTACGAGCGGCATCCCGGCGGAATTGTCGGCGGCAATACCGAAGCGCAGCAATTCGGTGGCGACGCGGCGCGCCAGGGCGCGGTCGCCCGTCATGAGCGCGGCCCGCTCACCCTTTGACGCGGCCTGGCGCAGGACGTAGGCGATGGCGAGCGCCTCGTCGCGCTCGTTCGGCGCCTCAAGCAGCGATACCTCCGCCAGGCCACCCGCGCCGAGCGCATCGGCCACCTGACGGCGGTTGGCGGACCAAGCCTCCGTGGATTCGGCCGGGCGCAAGGCATCCGACAGGATCATCTCGCGCGCCGCCAAGGGCCCCGGCCGATCGCCGATCTCGATGATGTCGCTACGGGCAATGCCGATCGCCTCGATGAGCCGCTTCAGGCCGAATTGCGGGTGGCCATAGACGGAGGGCGAGGCCGCCGGATCGCCAAGCATCGTCCACGCCCAGTCGTCGAGATGGCGATCGAGACCCGGCAAAACGACCGCGCCAGTCGGCAATTTGGCAATGATGGCGAGAAGTTCGGCGGTCGCGGGTATCGACCCGGTGGAACCGGCGGCGATCACGGGACCGGCAGGCGGGGTTTTTTCAAGGCGAGCGGCCTCAGCGCGGATCATGGCGTTGCGGTGCGCGGCCGGATTGGAGTGCTGCCGCTCGGCGAGAGCCAACGGCCAGTGCGTGGTGACGATCTGCAGGAAGTCGAGCGTCAGTTGCCACCATCCGGCAAGGTCGCCTTCGACCAGCCCGGCGAGCCTCGCCCAATCCGCGCCCTCCGTCTCCATCTCGTCGATCAGCCGGGAAAGGTCGCGCGCCAGCCACAACGCGTCGGCAGTCGAGGCCGGCACGACGATTTCTTCACCAAAGAGGGCGGCGACATGAGAGGGCAGACGGCCTTTCCACGCCTGTACCAACGGCGCCAGCGCCAGCAGACGTTCGAGTTCTGCAATCGGCGGCGCGATGTCGAGGCTGGCGCCAGAGGGTTCAAGCAGGCCCTGCTCCTCGTCGAACTCGCCCAAGGCGCGGATGGTCGGCAAGATCGCGGAGCCACTGGCGGAGCGCTCCACGAAGATACCCCGCAAGGCGCGGGCGGCGCGGCGGGTCGGCAGGTAGATCGTCGTCGTCGCCATGGCGAGCGGATCGCCCGCGGAAGGAAAGCCCGGCACCAACTGACCGGCCAGCAAGGCATCGGCCAGCGTTGGCAGGAAGGGCGCGCCGGACGGGATGGAAAAGACGCGCGGCGCCTTATAGGACGTCACGACGCCCGCGTGGCGGCGACCGCCGCTTCGGCCAGGGAAATGGCGTCCGGCGTTCCCACCGTTATCCAGCGGCCGCGCATGCGCCAGCCGAACAGCCGGCCAGCCGCGGCGGCGCTGTCGAAATAGAGGTTGAACGAATGGGGTTCGGCTTTGGCGCCGGCGAAAACGCGCGGATGCACGATCGCCGCGCCGGCATAGATCAGGCCGGATGGATCGCCGCGCGAGCGCGTCAGGGCGCCATCTTCGCCGAGCAGGAAGTCGCTCCTGCCCGAATGACCGGTCGCCGATTGCATGTCCGCCAGCATGAGGAGAATATCCATCCGTGCGTCGTCCCATGCAAGGGCAAGGCCAGAGAGATTGGAATCCCCATCGTCGATCCAGAACGTATCGGCGTTGAGCACCAGAAACGGCCGGTCGCCAAGCAGCGGCAGCGCCTTGACGATGCCGCCGCCCGATTCAAGCAATTGGCCTGTCTCGTCGGAGACGACGATGTGCGGGGATTTCCTGTGCTCCAGATGGGCGGTGATCTGTTCGGGGAGATGGTGGATGTTGACCACGGCCTCGCTTACGCCTGCCCGGTCAAGGCTGTCCAGGCCCCAGTCGAGCAAGGCCTTGCCCGCAATCCTGATGAGCGGCTTGGGCGTCGTATCGGTCAGCGGGCGCATGCGCGTTCCCAGTCCGGCGGCCAGCACGATCGCCCTTGCCGGCATCGCGCTCATTCGCCGCCCTCTCCGCCGATTCCAGCCCGCGCGTAGAATTCGCGGACCGGCGCCAGCGCCTCATGCATTAGCGCGCGCGCCATGTAATCGCGGATGCGCGGCAGGTGCTTCATATATTGCGGCTTGCCGTCGCGCCGGTTGAGACGGACGAAGATGCCGAGGATCTTGGAATTGCGCTGCGCCGCCATGATCGCGTAGGCCTCGTCGAACGCGGCGCGGTCGAACCGGCCCTGCGCGACGCGAGCAGCGCAATAGGCTTCCAGGATCGCGGCTTCCATTTCAGGCGTGATCGTCACGCGTGCGTCCATCGCCAGCGAGGCGACATCATAGGCCGAAGGGCCGATCATGGCGTCCTGGAAATCGATGACGCCGACGCGGCCATGGCCCTGACGGCCCTCGCGCCAGATCAGGTTCGGCGAATGGAAATCGCGCAGCACCAGGCTTTTCTCCGACGATGCAAGCCGATCGAAGACACGGTTCCATTGTCCGACGAAGGCGTTTCTCATTTCCGGTGCGGTAGTTTCTCCCGTCATCTCCGGCAGATACCAGTCGACAAAAAGCTCGACCTCGATAGACATGGCGCCGCGATCATAATCGGGAACGCTGTGCATCGATCTGCCGGTCACAGCCATCGTCGCGCGGCCATTCGACGGTGTGGATTTTCGCCAGCAGCCGTGCCGCGGCTGTATAGCGCTGCAGGATCGGCGCTCCCGTTTCATCGAGCATGCCGTCGCTGCCGAGATTTTCGATCAGCAGAATTCCCTGGGCGATGTCTTCGGCAAGAATCTCGGGGGCCGAAATACCCTGCGCCCTCAATGCCCCGTCGATAGCGACGAACGGCGCGACCGACTCTGCCAGATGCGCGATCTGGCTATAGGGTTTGCCATCGCGCACCGGCGGGCCATCCGGGCGTTGCGGCGAGTTCATCAGGATCACCGACGCCTTGCCTTCAAGCGAAATCGTCTCGTAAGCGCGCGTCGATGCATCTCCCAGAAGGAACAAGCGTCGGGCCCCGGCCCAATCCATCCGTTCCAAGAAATCGCGGATGGCGAAGGAGCGCTCAAGCCTGGCAAGCGCCCCGGCGGCCCGGTGATTTCCGCCACGCGCCCACCGCCGGCTTCGCTCAAAACAACGCGCACCGCATCCGAAAAGACGGAATTGCCGGCGCGCTCCGGCCATTCGACGAGCACGGCGCCGTCGTCGCGCGCCTCATCGAGGCCGAGTTCGTCGAGCTCGCCGGGACCCGACAGCCGGTAGAGGTCGAAATGGCGGACCGGCATCCGCGCGTCGTAGGTCTGGACGAGCGTGAAGGTAGGGCTCGGCACCTCGAGCGACGCATCGCCAGCGAGCGAGCGGATAATGGCGCGGGCGAGCGTCGTCTTGCCGGCGCCGAGGTCGCCCGAGAGCGCCAGCACATCGCCGGCCGCAGCGCCAGCGCGATATCCTCGCCCAGAAGCAGCCGTGGCTTCTTCACCGGCAAGGTGGCGTCGCAACGGTGACCGGCCATTCTCGAAGCCTACTCCGCCGCGTCGCGGAAGCGTTCAGGCAATATGGGAAAGCGGCAGATGACCGTCGTGCCGCTTGCCTTCGCGCGTGTCGATCTCGACCGTTGCCGTTATGCAGTTCGACGAAGCTCTTGACGATCGACAGGCCAAGACCGGCTCCACGCCGGCGGCCGCCATTGGCTCGCGGCTCGAATCGCTTGAAGACCGTGTCGAGTATTTCCGGCGGCATGCCGGGGCCGTCATCGTGCACAGCGAAGAGTACGGCATCGCCTTCCTGTCCGGCAGGAAAGCGAGATCGTGCTTTCTTCCGGCGCGTAGTTGGCCGCGTTGGCAAGCAAATTGAACAGTATCTGGCGCACACGGTCTCCGTCGGCGTGAAAGCTTGCCGGCGCGCCGGCGACATTGATATCCAGCTCGATGGAATGCTCGCGCAACCGTTCGGCGATCAACTCGCGCGGCCGCGTCGATGGTCTGACGCACCGGCACTTCGGCAATCTCGAGCTCCATGATCCCCGCATCGACGGTGGCCAGGTCGAGAATGTCGTTGACGATGGTCAGCAGCACCGAGGACGAGGTACCGATATGATCGACATATTCGCGCTGGCGAGGGTTGCAGCGGCCCCGTCGTCGGAGGGCGAGCAATTCGGTGAAGCCGATGATGTTGGTCAGCGGCGAGCGCAACTCGTAAGAGACGTGCTGGACGAAATCGTTCTTCAGCTGGTCGGCCTTCTGCAGCGCCTCGTTCTTTTCCTTCAGCGCGCGCTCGACATTCGACCGCTGTCGGTGACGTCGACAAAGGTCATCATGACCTGGCCGTTGGGCAGGTGGACCACCGCGTAGCTCAGAATCGACCCGTTGGCAGTTCGATCTGGCCTTGGGCGTCGCGCCGTTCGTCGTCGAAGCCGGTGATGGCCGCGACGAAGTCGCCCCACGGACCAGCCTCGGCAGACAGCTCGCATGCCGTGCGGATTGCGGAGATGTGGGTCTTCTGGGCGACGAAGCTCGCTCGGGCAAGCCCCAAAGCGCGAGAAGGCCGGATTGGACAGCCGGACCTTGCCGTCCGGCCCGAACACGGCGACGCCCTCGGCCAGATTGTCGAGCGTCTCGCCCTGTACCCGGATCGCGCGTATTGTAGCGGCTCTCGAGATCGATCTTCTCGGTCAGGTTCTCGAACACCCAGGTGACGCCGCCCTTCGGATGCGGATTGGCGACGACGCGGAGGGTCCGGCCGTCGGGCAGGTGCCACCAGATGCTCGCTGCGACTCCACCGAGCGGTAGGCGGCGAGCACGGCTTCCTTCCAACGGCGCCATTCGGGCTGCTCGGCAAGTCTTGCCTTCGTGCGCGAGCCGGTCGAGAAACAGCGCATGTTGTCCGGCGCGCTGTTGAGGAAAGCGGCGTCCAGTCCCCAGAGCTTCTGGAAGGCCTGGTTGAAGAAGCGCAGCTTCTCGTCCGCGTCGAAGATCGCGACGGCGGTCGTCAGCTGGTCGAGCGTATCGGCATGGCTGCGCAGCGTGCGCTCGAATTCCTCGCGCGACCGTCTCGATTTCGCTGCGGTCGGCGGCAATGCCGGCGGAGCCCGCCGCGCCGGCAAATTCGGTGACCGCGAGGAGCTGTCGGTCGCCACCGATTACTGTCGACAGCGTCTGCGAAAAGGCCGGCTGCGTCAGATGGCTCAAATTCATGGCTTCCCGCGCCTGCGTTCCCAGCAATTCGCGGCCTTCATCCAGCGCGATTTGCGGGCTGGAGGCCTCGACGGCCTCCGCATAGGCTTGGTTGACCCATTTCGAGCTTGCCGCCGGACGCGCGCAGCCACACCGGCATCGGCAGAGCCGCGGCGAGCCCGAGAAACGTTTCGTGGTCGTGCCAGCAGTCGCTGATGTTCCAGCCTGAGACGGGCATGTTCGTTGAGAGAGGGCGACAGCGATACGAACCGCACGACAGGCGTGGCGCCGGGCTTGCGACCGTGGACCTCGAGCAGTGTGCCGTTTTGCGTTTCTATGACAATGTCGAAAGCCTTCGCCTTGTCCCGCAAGCGCTGCGACTGCATTCTCCAATTGCGGCGGCCGATCGCGGGATCAGCCAACGGCCAAATGCGAGAAATGCGCCGCGCTCTTCCGGCGCGCCCGAGTTTCCGCGGAAGAACCCCGACCAGATCCGGCTTCTTCGCGCCCCGTCCCAGACGACGACCCGCTGATCCCGGAGATCGAGAAGCGCCTCGTTTCGCTGCAGCGAGGCATTCAGATCGGCGATCTTGCCGCGCAGCGCGACATTCTCTTCCGCCACCCTCGCCGCGCTCGCGAATCAGCCAGATGGCCGAGAGCAGCGCCGATCCCATGACGCCGGCGAATATGGCGAACTGGATTACGTCTATCGCGTTTGTCGGGATGATGCTTTCGAAGCCCAGAGGCGTACCTGAAAATGCTTGAGCAAACGCCTTGCCCGCCGCCGATAAAGAAATGCATGCCGCTTCGGCGGCGACCATCACGCCAAGCCCCGGCGCACGCTGCGAAAATCCCCGCGTCCTTTCGCCTGAATCGCACCGGCTGCCGACGCCGGCTGTTCCCGCGTCCAGCGGGTTTTCCCCTGGCATGCCTTGTTCCTCTCCGCCGCCTGATTCCAAGACCGCCCGCGCACGCGCGCCCATACTCCCTGATCTTCCCCGATCCGGGCGCATCGCGAATCAGTTGACAATAACCCTCCGGCGAATCGCCGTGAAGAAGGCGGGGCGACAAAAATAAGCCGGGCGAAAAGTCAATCGCCCGGCATCAATATCTGGTAGTTTTCGATCGACAGATCAGTATCGGTAGTGTTCGGGCTTGAACGGGCCCTCCGGCGTGACGCCGATATAGGCGGCCTGTTCGTCGGACAGTTCGGTCAGCTGCGCGCCGAGCTTGTCGAGATGCAGCCGTGCGACCTTCTCGTCGAGGTGCTTGGGCAGGACATAGACCTCGTTCTTGTAGCTGTCCGCCGCTTGGTCCAGAGTTCGATCTGCGCCAGCACCTGGTTGGTGAAGGACGCCGACATGACGAAGCTCGGGTGGCCGGTGGCGTTGCCGAGATTGAGCAGCCGCCCCTCCGACAGCAGGATCATGCGCTTGCCGTCGGGGAACTCGATCATGTCGACCTGCGGCTTGACGTTGGTCCACTTGTAGATTCCGCAGCGCAGCGACCTGAATCTCGTTGTCGAAATGGCCGATATTGCCGACGATCGCCATGTCCTTCATCTGCGCGCATGTGGTCGAGGGTGATGACGTCCTTGTTGCCGGTGGTGGTGACGAAGATGTCGGCCGTCGGGGCCGCCTCCTCGAGCGTGACCACCTCGAAACCGTCCATCGCCGCCTGCAGGGCGCAGATCGGATCGATCTCCGTCACCTTGACGCGCGCGCCGGCGCCGCGCAGCGAGGCCGCGCGAGCCCTTGCCGACATCGCCGTAACCGCAGACGACGGCGACCTTGCCGGCCATCATCACGTCGGTGCCGCGGCGGATGCCGTCCACCAGCAATTCCTTGCAGCCGTATTTGTTGTCGAATTTCGACTTGGTGACGGAGTCGTTGACGTTGATCGCCGGGAAGGGCAGCAGGCCCTTCTTCTGCAGCTGGTAGAGACGGTTGACGCCCGTCGTCGTCTCCTCGGTGACGCCCTTGATGGAGTCGCTGCTGCGGTGAAGAAGCCCGGGCGTCGCCGCCATGCGCTTCCTGATCTGCGCGAACAGGACCTCTTCCTCCTCGCTGCCCGGCTTGGACAGCACGTCCTCTCCGGCCTCGGCCCGTGCGCCGATCAGGACGTACATCGTGGCGTCGCCGCCGTCGTCGAGGATCATGTTGGTCGCCGCGCCGCCATCCCACTGGAAGATGCGGTCCGTGTAGTCCCAGTATTCCTCGAGCGTCTCGCCCTTGATCGCGAAAACCGGCGTGCCGCTCTCGGCGATGGCGGCGGCGGCGTGGTCCTGCGTCGAAAAAATGTTGCACGATGCCCAGCGCACGTCGGCGCCCAGAGCCTTCAGCGTCTCGATGAGCACCGCCGTCTGTATCGTCATATGCAGCGAGCCGGAAATACGCGCGCCCTTCAGCGGCTTCGCGTCGCTGAATTCCTCGCGGCAAGCCATCAGGCCCGGCATCTCGGTTTCAGCGATGTCGATTTCCTTGCGACCCCAGTCGGCCAATGCAATATCCTGGACGATATATTCCTTGGCACGCGCCATGATCGTTCTCCTGTCAAAAAGATTTAGCCCGGCAGAAAACGGCCGGGCGCGAATTTCGCGCCTGACTAACAGATCGGCCAAGAACCGACAATAGATATAAAGAAATCTTTATCTCTGCATATCGCGGGAGGCCGGCGCCCTCAGGCCTCTTCGCCGAAGCGGGCTTCGATCAATTCGGCCAAGGCATCGATGACGGCGGCGGCGTCGCGGCCGGTCGCGGTGACCTGAATGCAACAGCCGGGGCTCGCCGCCAGCATCATCAGGCCCATGATCGAGGTGCCGCCAACGATGTTGCCATCCTTCTCGACCTTGACCACGGCGTCATAGCCGCTGACGATCTGAACGAACTTCGCGGAGGCGCGCGCATGCAGTCCGCGCTGATTGACGATCGAAAATTGGCGTGTGATGGCCCCATCCTGGGGATCGCCGAGCGTCTCGCTCATTTTCCGCTCAGGAATTTGCTAGCGACGTTGATGTATTTCCGGCCGGCCGCCTGGGCTTCTTCAAGCGCGGTGGGCATGTCGTTGCCGACTCGAATGCTGGAAAGCTTGATCAGCATCGGCAGGTTCACACCGGCGATCACCTCGACACGGCCCGAATCCATGACCGATATCGCAAGGTTGGAAGGCGTGCCACCAAACATGTCGGTCAGGACAATCACGCCGCCGCCGGTGTCGCAACGGCTTACCGCATCCACGATATCGCGCCGCCGTTGCTCCATGTCGTCCTCGGCGCCGATCGACACCGTTTCAAAATATTGTTGCGGGCCGACGACGTGCTCGACGGCATTGCGGAATTCATCGGCCAAACGACCGTGCGTGACGAGCACGAGTCCGATCATGCAGTGCTGGCTCCCGGCATGCCCCATTCTCGGGTGCTTTGTTTAGGCCGCAACCCGGCAGGGCCAAACGGCAAGTGCGCTATGTTGTCAATGCGATCCTCGTTGACAAGCCCCAATATTGCTTTGCTAAAGCCATTTTGACGCAGTTTTGGCCCCTTCGAGACCAGGTTCCGCCCCCTCGACGCAAAGATTGAACGGCGCGACGATGCATTCATGGGAGCGAGAGGCTTGCAACAATCGCCGATACGGGAGCGCTGAGATCCCGCTCTGCGAGGACCAGGCTGGGAATGCCACAGCCCAGGAGCGCGACCGTTTGCTGGTCCGGGAAACGGGGCGCCGCCTTCGCCTCCACAAGGTCGACGACGAGGTCGACGACCATGCGCGGCTCGAAATCCACGGCGGTCGGACCAAGCCCGCGAATTTCCGCCATGCCGGCAATCGCGGCGGGGGCGGTGCAGATCACCCGCCCGTTGCGGGTTTCGAGCAGCACCTGGTCGTCGGCGACAAAGCGGGCGAATTTTTCCGCGCCACGGCACCGATCGATGAGAGCGAAGGCGAGCGAGGTCTTGCCGGCTCCCGAGCGCCCGCGGACAAGCACGCCCCTGTCACCGAGTATCAACGCTGTGGCGTGATGGTTCATTGAAGCTGGGTCAATTTTCAGCCGGCAGCGTCATCACGAAACGAGCGCCCCTTATATCACCGGGCTTCGTGCCGATGATGTTTTCCGCGTTCAACGTGCCGCCATGCGCCTCCATGATCTGCCGGCTGATCGAGAGGCCGAGGCCGGAATTCTGACCGAACGCCTCGTTGGCGGGACGATCCGTATAAAACCGCTCGAAGATGCGGTCGATGCGCTCGGCGCGAATACCCGGACCATTGTCTTCAACGGCGATGATGGCATGCCGTCCGCTGCGCGAGAGCGTCACCAGGATACGGCCATTGTCCTCCGGCACGAAGGAGCGGGCATTCTCGATGAGATTGGAAACGACCTGGCCAAGACGCAGATCGTGTCCCTGCACGACATAATTTTTCTCGCCGTGCGAATGTTTCTCGACCTTGAACTCCACGGAAACCTGTTTGCGGCTCTTGCGGACCTCGCGGGAAGCGGCAACCAATTCGACAACGAGCTTTTCCAGATCGACGCGGCCCGAATATTCACGCGCCAGTTCCGCATCGAGGCGCGAGGCATCGGAAATATCGGTGATCAACCGGTCGAGGCGGCGCACGTCGTGCTGGATCACATCCATCAGCCGCTTGCGCGACTCTTCGTTACGGGCGACCGGCAGCGTCTCGACCGCGCTACGGAGTGAGGTCAGCGGGTTCTTCAGTTCATGCGAAACATCGGCGGCGAAACTTTCGATCGCCTCGATGCGCCCGTAAAGCGCGTTCGTCATGTCGCGCAGGGCGACGGACAGATTGCCGATCTCATCCTGGCGGGAGGAGAAGTCGGGAATTTCTTCGCGGCTCTTGATGCCGCGGCGGACCCGCACGGCGGCGGCCGAAAGCCTGCGCAACGGATTGGCGATGGTCGAGGCAAGGAGAAGGGACAGGATCGCCGTCACCAGGGCGGCGACACCGAACACCCGGAAGATCGCGCGGCGTTCGGAAGTAACGATCTTGTCGATGTCGCCGCCCTGCGTCGAGAGCATGAGGACACCGAGCACCGCGCGAAAACGCTGCACCGGAACGGCGACGGAAACGATCAGTTCGCCCTGCTCGCTGACCCGGACAACCGTCGCGGGGCTGCCCGTCAGCGCCGTCATCACTTCGGGATAGGCCGAACCGTTGCCGCCCGGCTGTTCGTGGTAGACCGGAAGATCGGTACGCCGGAAGAAATTGACGACGGTTCTCTCGATGCGTTCGAAAAAGTTCGGCTGCTCTTCCTCGACCGGCGGCAGGTCGTAGCGCAATATCTGGCCTTTCGAGTAAAGGCGGCGAGAGTCCAGCAGCATATTCGCGTCGCGGTCGTAGAGGCGCGCGCGCGTTCGGGTGGGTGAGATCAGCCGGCGCAGGAGCGGCGCCACGCGTTCCGGATTGATCGGGAAATCTAGATTGTCGAGCTGGTCGGATCCCGGCTCCAGGCTTTGGCCCGCCTGAAGTTCCAGAAGCTTCTCTGGATCTATGCGTATCGCATCCGTCTCGACGGTCGCAGAAGAGGCTATGGCACCGGCGATGATCTCGCCCTGCGTCATCAGGCTTTCCTCGCGCGCATCGATGAGCCCGTCACGAAACTGGTTCAGGTAGAGAATGCCAACGACAAGCACGCCGAGCGCGGCCATGTTGAGGAAGAGGATGCGCCGTGTCAGGCTGGAAAAGAGGTAGTGGCCCAGGACCCAGCTGAAGCGCCTTCTGAGGCGCGCAAAAAAGCCGGCCGCTTTCGGCGCCTCCGCACTGCCGGTGATCGGCATGTCGCTGGTATCCGCTACCATGGCCGGATTTTAGAGCAATGGACGCTCAAATGAAATGTCGGATCATCCCGCCCGCCCCCGCGTCGGAAGGTCTCATGCCTCGCGGAAGCGGTAGCCGACGCCATAGAGTGTCTCGATCATGTCGAAATCGTCGTCGACCACCTTGAACTTCTTGCGCAGCCGCTTGATGTGGCTGTCGATGGTGCGATCGTCGACATAAACCTGCTCGTCATAGGCCGAATCCATCAGGGCATCGCGGCTCTTGACCACGCCCGGGCGCTGGGCAAGCGAATGAAGGATGAGGAATTCCGTCACCGTCAGCGTGACGGGCTCGCTCTTCCAGGTGCATGTATGACGCTCCTGATCCATCACCAACTGGCCGCGCTCCAGAGAGCGCGCCTGCTGGTTGGGCGTCTTGGCCGCTGCTTCGCGCGAGCTTGCCCTGCGCAGCACCGCGCGGACGCGTTCCACCAGGAGGCGCTGGGAAAAGGGTTTTCGGATGAAATCGTCCGCACCCATTTTCAAGCCGAACAGCTCGTCTATCTCGTCATCCTTGGAGGTAAGGAAAATCACTGGAAGGTCGCTCTTCTGGCGCAGGCGGCGCAGCAACTCCATCCCGTCCATGCGCGGCATCTTGATGTCGAGAATGGCGAGATTGGGCGGCCGGGCCGACAGGCCCTCGAGCGCCGAGGCGCCGTCGGTGTAGGTCTCGACGCGATAGCCTTCCGACTCCAGCGCGATGGACACGGACGTCAGAATATTGCGGTCGTCGTCGACCAAGGCGATCGTGGACATATCGAGCGGCTCCCTCATCGGCGGGCGTCCCTTTGTTTGCTGAAGCCAGCCTTTGAGGGACAAATTAGGTACAAAATGTGGCGCGGCGGCCAGCATATCGCACGCCTTGATCTATGGCGCGACGGTTTTCTCGGCAATCGCCGGGACAATCAGCCACGCCCTTCAGAAATCCCGACCCCGAATATAAACGATTTAAATATCTTTCAAAATTTTTAAATCGATTAATGATTTGATATCAATAGTCTTTTCTGTATCTGACCTAAGAGACCACCTGTAAAAAGCAGCGCTGCTCAAGAGTGTGTCGCGAAGCGCGCTATTACCAACACATATTTCCGGCGGTGAGGCGAAATGAAAGAGTTCGGCAAAAGAAATCCCGCCTGCGGCATCGACCGGACCGGCCTCGGTGACGCCAGCACCGCCTACTACAATCTGCCCGAGGGCGCGCTCTACGAGGAGGCGCTACAGCGCCGCGAAGCACGGGTGACCGCGCATGGCGCGCTCGTCGCCATCACCGGCCAGCATACGGGCCGCTCCGCCAAGGACAAATACATCGTACGCGACGCAGAGACTGAGCCGAATGTCTGGTGGGACAACAACCAGCCCATGTCTCCCGCCCATTTCGAGACGCTGCTGGCGGATTTCAAGGCGCAGGCGGCGGGCAAGGATCTGTTCGTCCAGGACCTTCTGGGTGGCGCCGATGAGACGCATCGTTTGCCGGTGCGGGTCGTCACCGAATTCGCCTGGCATTCGCTTTTCATCCGCAATTTGCTGATCCGGCCCGACCCGGAGAGCCTGGCATCGTTCGTGCCGGAGATGACCATCATCGACCTGCCCTCGTTCCGGGCCGATCCCGCGCGGCATGGCTGCCGCTCGCAAACGGTGATCGCCGTCGACCTGACGCGGATGATCGTGCTGATCGGCGGTACGTCCTACGCCGGCGAAATGAAGAAGTCGGTCTTCACGGCGCTGAACTACCTGCTTCCCGGCCGTTCCGTCATGCCGATGCATTGTTCGGCCAATGTGGGCGCCAATGACGAATCGGCAATTTTCTTCGGCCTTTCCGGTACCGGCAAGACGACGCTCTCAGCCGATCCGACGCGCACGTTGATCGGCGACGACGAGCATGGCTGGGGACCGGACGGGCTCTTCAATTTCGAGGGCGGCTGCTACGCCAAGACCATCCGTCTCTCACCGGAAGCCGAACCCGAAATCTTCGCGACGACGCGGCGCTTCGGGACGGTGCTCGAAAACGTCGTCCTCGACGAGGCCGGCATTCCGGATCTCGATGATGGATCGCTGACGGAGAACACGCGCTCGGCCTACCCGCTGCATTTCATCGCCAACGCCAGCGCAACAGGCAAGGCGGGGCATCCCCGCAACGTCATCATGCTCACGGCTGACGCCTTCGGCGTGTTGCCGCCGATTGCCCGGCTGACGCCGGCGCAGGCGATGTATCATTTCCTTTCAGGCTACACGGCAAAGGTCGCGGGCACGGAAAAGGGCGTGACGGAGCCCGAGGCGACGTTCTCGACCTGCTTCGGCGCGCCGTTCATGCCGCGCCATCCCTCCGAATACGGCAACCTTCTGCGCGGCCTCATCGCCGAGCATGGCGTCGATTGCTGGCTTGTGAATACCGGCTGGACGGGAGGCGCCTACGGGACAGGCCGACGCATGCCGATCAAGGCGACGCGCGCGCTCCTCGCGGCGGCTCTCGACGGTTCGCTGGCCGAGGCCGAGTTCCGCACCGATCCCAATTTCGGCTTCGCTGTTCCGGTTTCCGTTGCCGGCGTCGACAGCGCCATCCTCGATCCACGCTCGACCTGGGCGGACAAGGACGCTTACGACCGGCAGGCCAAACGGCTGGTGGGAATGTTCGTCGACAATTTCGCCAAGTTCGAGGCGCATGTCGACGCGGCGGTGGCAAGCGCCGCGCCGCGTGTGCAGCAGGCGGCCGAATAGACTTCGCCTCTGCTCTTTTCTTTTCCCCGGAACGGTGCATTTCCGTCCGGGGGAGAAGAGTATGGCAGCGCTGAAATCGATCCCGCTTTCCTTCGCCGGTTTGCCCGAGCCCGAGATGCTCCGGCGCGCCCGTGATTTTCGCGAGTTGATGACTAGGCGTCGCACGGTTCGCGATTTTTCCGACCGCCCGGTGCCGCGCGGACTCATCGAGGACGCGGTGATGACGGCGGCAACCGCGCCTTCGGGCGCCAACCAGCAACCCTGGACGTTCGTGTGCATCGGCGACGCGCCGACGAAAAGGCAAATCCGCAAGGCGGCGGAGGAGGAGGAGCGGGCTTTCTATGAAGGCGGCGCGCCGGCCGAATGGCTGGAAGCGCTGGCGCCGCTGGGCACCGACGCCGACAAACCGTTCCTTGAAGTGGCGCCCTGGCTGATCGTCATTTTCGCGCAGCGCCATGGCGTGAAGGCGGACGGCTCGCGGCGAAAGCACTATTACGTCCCGGAATCCGTCGGTATCGCAACCGGGCTGCTCATCGCCAGCCTGCACAATGCCGGTCTCGCCACCCTCACCCACACGCCGTCGCCGATGGGCTTCCTCAACAAGATCTGCGACCGCCCCGATCACGAGAAGGCGGTCATCCTGCTGGTCGCCGGCTACCCGGCCGACGATGCGGCGGTACCGGATATAACGCGCAAACAGGCCGGCGACCTCATCGTGTGGAAGGAATAGCGGGAGCGGGAACGAATGACGGGCGCAACCGAAATCTCGATCGCGCCGGGCGTCTTCGTCCGCGAAGACGAACTGGAGGAAAATTTCATCCGCGCCTCCGGTCCCGGCGGCCAGAACGTCAACAAGGTGGCGACGGCTGTGCAATTGCGCTTCGATGCGGCGCATGCACCGGGCCTGCCGGATCGGGTGCGCGAACGCACCATCCATCTGGCCGGCCAGCGCGCCACCAAGGATGGCGTCATCGTTATCGAGGCCGGGCGTTTTCGCACGCAGGAGCGCAACCGCGAGGACGCGCGCGCGCGGCTCTTCGCCTTGATCGCCAAGGCCGCCGAACCACCCCCACCGCCGCGCAAGAAGACTCGCCCCACGAAAGGCTCGGTGGAAAGGCGGCTGAAAGCGAAGTCGGGGCGTTCGGTAAGAAAAAAGCTGCGCGGTCGCGTGGTCGATGATTAGGCCAGCACCGCACGGAGACGGTCGCGGAATGCAAAGTCTTCCGGAAGGCGTCCGCCATCTTCCAGACTATCTCGACCGTGAGGCCCAACAGGCGCTGGTCGAAGATATTCGCGCTGTCGTGGCGGCAGCGCCTCTTTACGTCCCGGCCATGCCGAAGACCGGCAAGCCGATGAGCGTGCGCATGACCAATTGCGGCGCGCTCGGCTGGGTGACCGACAAGGAACGCGGCTACCGCTACCAGGAAACGCATCCCGTCACCGGCAAGCCGTGGCCTGCCATCCCGGAGCGGCTGATGGCGATCTGGCGCGACGTCTCGGGTTACCCGCATCCGCCGCAGGCCTGTCTTGTCAATTTCTATTCCGATTCAGCCAGAATGGGCCTGCATCAGGATCGCGACGAGAAGGATCTTGATGCTCCCGTCGTCTCGGTATCGCTGGGCGACAGTTGCCTTTTCAGGGTCGGTGAAACGCGGCGCGAAGGCCGCACCGTTTCCTTCAGGCTGAACAGCGGCGATCTGGTGTTGTTGGGCGGCGCAAGGCCGGCTTGCGTTTCACGGCGTCGATCGCATCTATCCGGCAGACATCGACGCTTCTCAGAAATGGCGGCCGCATCAATCTGACGCTGCGGCGGGTGACCCAAGCCTGAAACCGGATCAAACAGGCCCGACCCTATAGCTGCGTCACGATGCGGTGGCTGGGAGGATGGGTCATGCGGACCAGCGTGATCGGCTGGTCGACCAGCCATGTCAGGCGTTCCGAAACAAACACCGGGTCCCCGGCCGCAAGCTGGAGCAGCATTCCCTCTTCCGCACTGGCGCGCGCCGCCAGAAACACGAATTCGGCGCGAGAGAAGGGCGCGTGCGCCACCAGCCATTCATTCGGACTGATCTCGTCGAACGAAGCGTCGCGGGCGCCGGGCACGGCGTCGAGATTGATCCAGCGATCCTCGAACTGATAGGGCGCGTTGTCGGCGAGATGCAGGCAGCGGACATGCAGTGTTCGCGCCGATTTTCCCAGCCCCAGCCGCGCGCGGACGAGTTCACCTGCCTTGGCAATATCGCTGCTCAACAACCGGTATTTGTAAGCCGCGCCTTTCGCCTCGATTTCATCGCGCACCAACGGGATGACGAAACGCGCCTCACGCACCGGATTGAGCGCCACGCGCGTTCCGGCCTTGCGCCGTCGCTCGACGATGCCGGCGCGCGCCAGATCCTGCAGCGCCCGGTTGACCGTCGCGCGCGAGCAGCCGAATTCGCCGGCCAGCGCCTGCTCTCCGGGTATCAGCGTCCCGGGCGCCCATACGCGTTCGGCGATCCGCCGCAGGATCTCGCTGCCGATATCCCGGTAGGACAGTCGCGGCGTGGACTTCATAGCCTTGGGGCAAGTCGTGCAAGGCATTGCCGGTAGCGCTCAACGATCGGTTCGCGCGACCTGTGGCGGCCGGCCGCGACCACGTGACGACCGGCCGACCAGACATCCGCGACCTCGCCGTCGCCGGTGAATATCCAGCGATCGAGCGGCAGATCGGGTTGCGATGCCATCATTGGATCGTTGCCCGATTTCAACGAGACGAGGTCGGCCCACATTCCCGGTGCTATGCGGCCCGATGGGCGGCCCAGCGCCCGCGCCCCGCCGGCAAGCGCATTCTCGTAGAGCATCCGTCCCGACGACTGGCCCGGGCCGGCCAGCACGACACGCGCGCGGTCACGCAGGCGCTGCGAATATTCGATCTGGCGCAACTCTTCGTTGACGGTGATGCGGATGTTGGAATCCGAACCGATGCCGAAGGCGCCGCCCGCCGCCGCGAAGCGTGCGCCATCGAAAATGCCGTCGCCGAGATTGGCCTCGGTGACGGGACACAGTCCGGCCACCGCGCCGCTTCTGGCCAAGCCCTCCGTCTCGCGCGGCTCCATATGTGTGCAGTGGATGAGGCACCAGCGCGCATCGACCGGCATGTTGGCGAGCAGCCATTCCACCGGACGCGCACCCAATTCGGCGATGGCCTCCTCGACCTCGCCTGCCTGCTCGGCGATGTGCATATGGAAAGGCGCATCGGGCAGCATCTGCGTCAGCGTCTCAAGATCGGCCGGGCCCACGGCGCGCAGCGAATGCGGCGCGATGCCGAGACCGGCATCGGCGGGCAACTGACGAACGATCTCCTGCGCCCGCGCCATCAAGGCCGAAAAGGTCTCGATGCCATTGCCGAAGCGCAGTTGCCCACCAGCCAGTGGCCGGCCATCGACGCCGCCCTGGGCATAATAGACCGGCAAAAGGGTCAGGCCGATACCGGTCTCGTGGGCGGCGGCGGCGATGCGCGCCGACAATTCGCCGGGGTCGTCATAGGTCCCGCCATCGGGCTGGTTGTGCAGATAGTGGAATTCCGCGACAGCGCCGAAGCCCGCCTCTTGCATCTCCATGAAGGCGAACGCGGCGATGGCTTCGATGTCTTCGGGCGACAGCAATTCCAGGAAACGATACATAATATCGCGCCACGTCCAGAAACTGTCCTTCCCGGAGGGCCCGCGCCGTTCCGCCAGTCCGGCCATGGCGCGCTGGAAGGTGTGGCTATGCAGATTGGACATGGCCGGCAACAGCGTCTCGACATGATGGCTTTCAGCGGTGGCGGCCGCACCCTTCGCCATCGACGCGATGCGGCCTTGCGCATCGACATCGATCAGCACATCCCGCGCCAAGCCGTCTTCCAGAAGCGCCGTCCGCGCGAATATGGTCTGCATGCTCACTTCCGTGTTGACAGTTTTTGTATAGACATAATAGCGTTAAACGCAGACATGTGAAACACCCCTTGAAGCCATGACAAAGAGAATATTCTCCGGCGCCACGATTGCCACGATGAAACCGGGCGGTGAACCGTACGGGCTCGTCGCGGACGGCGCGATCGGCGTCGAGGGCGAGCGGATTGCGTGGGTCGGAAAAGCCAGTTCGATCCCGGCGGAATGGAATGGCGTGGAGCGTGAGGATCTTGGCGGGCGGCTTGTCACGCCGGCGCTGGTCGATTGCCACACGCATCTCGTCTTCGGCGGCAATCGGGCGAAAGAATTCGAGATGCGGCTTCAAGGCGCAACCTATGAAGAGATCGCGCGATCCGGCGGCGGAATTGTCTCGACGGTCAAGGCGACGCGGGCACTTTCCGAGGACGAACTGGTCGAAGCAGCCTTGCCTCGGCTCGATGCGCTCATCGCGGAAGGCATCCGCACCGTCGAGGTCAAATCCGGCTATGGGCTAACGATCGAAGACGAACTGAAAATGCTGCGGGCCGCGCGGCGGATTGGCAAAGCGAGAGGAGTGCGCGTTCACACCAGTTATCTCGCGGCGCATGCCGTTCCCGCCGAATACAGGGGCCGGGCCGAGGCCTATATCGACGAGGTCGTCCTTCCCGGGCTCGATGCCGCGCACGCCGAAGGTCTTGTCGACGCGGTGGATGGTTTTTGCGAAGGCATCGCCTTTTCGACCGACCAGATCAGCCGTGTCTTCGAGAAGGCGAAAGGGCTGGGGATTCCCGTGAAACTGCATGCCGAGCAGCTTTCCAATCTGGGCGGCGCGGCGCTTGCCGCCTCCTATGGCGCGCTCTCGGCGGATCATCTGGAATTCCTCGACAATGCCGGGGTCGCCGCGATGGCGGAGGCCGGCACCGTGGCGACGCTGCTGCCCGGCGCGTTCTATTTCCTGCGTGAAAAACAGATGCCGCCGGTCGCGGCGCTGCGCGCGGCGGGTGTGCCGATCGCCATCGCTACGGACTGCAATCCCGGCTCGTCGCCGCTCGCCTCGCTGCTCCTGACCATGAACATGGCCTCGACGCTGTTTCGACTGACGCCCGAAGAGGCGCTTGCCGGAGTGACGCGCAATGCCGCCCTCGCTCTCGGCTTGCAGGACGAGATCGGGACGATCGAACCCGGCAAGCGCGCCGAATTGGCCGTTTGGGATGTCGAGCAGCCCGCCGAGCTTGCCTATCGGATCGGGTTCAATCCGTTGCACAGGGTGATGGCCGCATGACAATCGTCCTTCAGCCCGGTGCGGTTTCACTCGCCACCCTCGAGCACATCTATCGCGGCACGGAGACCGTCCGGCTGGACCAATCCTGCCGCCCGCGCATCGAGGCCGCCGCCGCCCGCATCGCCGAGATCGCCGGCGGAGAGGACGCCGTCTATGGCATCAACACAGGCTTCGGCAAGCTCGCCAGTGTGCGCATTCCTTCCGCCGATGTCGCGACCTTGCAGCGCAACCTGATCCTTTCGCATTGCTGTGGCGTCGGCGAACCTCTGAAGCCCGAAATCGTGCGGCTGGTCATGGCGTTGAAGCTGATGTCGCTGGGGCGTGGCGCATCCGGCATCCGGCCGGAAACGGCGGCGCTGATCGAGGCCATGCTGGAGCGCGGCGTCGTCCCCGTCATTCCCGAGAAAGGGTCGGTCGGCGCATCCGGCGACCTTGCCCCTCTGGCGCACATGACCGCCGTCATGATCGGCGAAGGCGATGCCTGGTTTGCCGGCGAAAGAATGCCGGCACGGGCGGCGCTCGAAAAGGCCGGGCTGACGCCGGTCGTGCTCGCCGCCAAGGAAGGGCTGGCGCTGATCAACGGCACGCAGGTCTCGACCGCGCTGGCGCTGGCGGGCCTGTTCGAGACCCATCGCGCGGCGAACGCGGCGCTCATTACCGGGGCGCTATCGACCGACGCGGCGATGGGTTCCTCCGCGCCGTTCCATCCGGAAATCCACGCGTTGCGTGGCCATCGAGGCCAGATCGACACGGCGGCGGCGCTTTGGCGGCTACTCGACGGCTCGGAGATCCGCGACAGCCACCTTCTGGGCGACGAGCGCGTGCAGGACCCCTATTGCATCCGCTGCCAGCCGCAGGTCGACGGAGCCTGCCTCGATATATTGCGGCAATGCGCCCGCACGCTCACCATCGAGGCCAATGCGGTGACCGACAATCCGCTGGTCCTTTCGGACGGTTCTGTCGTCTCAGGCGGCAATTTCCATGCCGAGCCGGTCGCATTCGCAGCCGACCAGATCGCGCTCGCGATCTGTGAGATCGGCGCCATCGCGCAACGCCGTATCGCGCTGCTGGTCGATCCGGCGCTTTCCTTCGGCCTGCCGGCTTTCCTGGCGAAGAAGCCGGGACTGAATTCCGGCCTGATGATCGCCGAAGTCACGTCCGCCGCGCTGATGTCGGAAAACAAGCAACGGGCGCACCCCGCCTCGATCGATTCGACGCCGACTTCGGCCAATCAGGAGGACCATGTTTCCATGGCCTGCCACGGCGCGCGCCGCCTGCTCGACATGGCGGAAAACCTCGCCATGATCGTCGGCATCGAGGCGGTGACGGCGGCGCAGGGGCTGGATTTCCGCGCCCCGCTCGAGACCAGCGCCGAGTTGCGGAAGGCGCATGCGACGATCCGAGATATGGTCCCAACACTGGAGGCCGACCGCTACATGGCCGGCGACCTCGCCGCGGCCGGTGAACTGGTGCGGTCGGGCAGGCTCTCCGACAGCGTGTCGCCAGAGATATTGCCTGGATTGGATCCGCGATGACCCCCGTCGAAATCACCCGTGGTTCCTCGCCGATCATCCTCGGCTTTCCGCATACGGGCACCGATGTGCCGTCAGATATATGGGCCGATCTCAACGCGGAAGGCCGCAAGCTGCGCGATACGGACTGGCACATCCATCGCCTTTACGGCGGCCTGTTGCCCGATGTCACAACGGTGCGCGCCACGTTCCACCGCTATTGCATCGACGCCAACCGCGATCCGTCGGGCGCCAGCCTCTATCCCGGCCAGAACACGACCGGACTTGTTCCCCTCACCGATTTCGACGACCAGCCGCTCTGGACGAAAGAGCCGGACCAGGCGGAGATCGAACGGCGCAAGGCGCTGTTCCACGCGCCCTACCATGCCGCGCTCGCCGCCGAGATCGAACGCGTGAAAGGCATCCATGGCGTCGCCGTCCTTTACGACTGCCATTCCATCCGTTCGCAATGCCCGTTCCTGTTCGACGGCCTGCTGCCTGATTTCAATATCGGCACTGACAATGGCAGGACCTGCGCGCCGGAATTCGAGCAGGCCGTCGCCGATATCTGCCGATCGTCCGATGGGTACACGTCGATCCTCAACGGGCGCTTCCGTGGCGGCTGGACGACGCGCCACTACGGCCGGCCCGAGGATGGCGTCCACGCGGTCCAGATGGAACTGGCGCAGTCGACACATCTTGAAAGCGAGACGCTTCCCTTCGACTATGACGAAGGCCGGGCCGCGAAACTGCGCGTCCATCTCGGCAACATTTTGGGACGCCTCGAAACGATCGCTCTTTCCCTGAAAGCCGGAAACCGACCATGACCAATCCCCGCCACAACATCCGCGAAATCCATGCGCCGCACGGGCCGGAACTCAACGCGCTTTCCTGGCAGACGGAAGCGCCGCTCAGGATGCTGATGAACAATCTCGATCCCGGCGTGGCAGAAAATCCGAACGAACTGGTCGTCTATGGCGGCATTGGCCGGGCGGCTCGGACCTGGGCCGATTTCGATGCCATCGTGGCGACCTTGAAGACGCTGAAGGACGACGAAACGCTGCTCGTGCAGTCCGGCAAGCCGGTTGGCGTCTTCCGCACGCATACCGATGCGCCGCGCGTGCTGATCGCCAATTCCAACCTCGTGCCGCACTGGGCCGACTGGGACCATTTCAACGAGCTCGATAAGAAGGGCCTGATGATGTACGGCCAGATGACGGCCGGCTCGTGGATCTATATCGGCACGCAGGGCATCGTTCAGGGCACCTACGAGACCTTTGTGGAAGCCGGTCGCCAGCATTATGGCGGCGACCTCAAGGGCAAGTGGATCCTCACCGCCGGGCTCGGCGGCATGGGCGGCGCGCAGCCGCTTGCGGCGGTCATGGCCGGCGCCTCCTGTCTGACCATCGAATGTGATCCCGACCGCATCGATTTCCGGCAGCGCACCCGTTATGTCGACGAGCGCGCCGACACGCTGGACGAGGCCCTCGCCATGATCGAGCGCTGGACGAAGGCCGGCGAGGCGAAGTCGGTCGGGCTGGTCGGCAACGCCGCCGAAGTTCTGCCGGAACTCTATCGGCGCGGCGTCAGCCCCGATATCCTCACCGACCAGACCTCCGCGCACGATCCGCTGAACGGCTACCTGCCGAAAGGCTGGTCGCTGGCCGAATGGCGCGTCAAACGCGAGAGCGACCCGAAGGCGGTGGAGAAGGCGGCGCGCGCGTCCATGCGCGAGCATGTCGAGGCCATGGTCGCCTTCTGGAACGACGGCGTGCCGACGCTCGACTACGGCAACAACATCCGCCAGGTCGCCAAGGACGAGGGTTTCGAAAATGCCTTCGCCTTCCCCGGTTTCGTGCCGGCCTATATCCGTCCGCTGTTTTGCCGCGGCATTGGCCCGTTCCGCTGGGCGGCGCTGTCGGGCGATCCGGAGGACATCTTCAAGACGGACGCCAAGGTCAAGGAACTGACGCCCGGCAACACGCATCTGCACAACTGGCTCGACATGGCGCGCGAGCGCATCGCGTTCCAGGGCCTGCCGGCGCGCATCTGCTGGGTGGGTCTCGGCGACCGCCATCGGCTCGGGCTGGCCTTCAACGAAATGGTGGCAAGCGGCGAACTGAAGGCGCCGGTCGTCATTGGCCGCGACCATCTCGATTCCGGCTCGGTCGCCTCGCCGAACCGCGAGACCGAGGCAATGAAGGATGGGTCGGACGCCGTCTCGGACTGGCCGTTGCTCAATGCGCTGTTGAATACCGCCTCCGGCGCGACTTGGGTGTCCTTGCACCATGGTGGCGGCGTCGGCATGGGCTTCTCGCAGCATGCCGGCATGGTGATCTGCGCCGACGGCACGCCGGAGGCGGCCAAAAAGCTGGAGCGCGTCTTGTGGAACGACCCGGCCACCGGCGTCATGCGCCACGCCGATGCGGGCTACGACATCGCCATCGACTGCGCCAGGGAAAAGGGGCTGAGGCTGCCCGGAATCCTGGGGAACTGAAGGATCAACACGTTTGCGCGATAATGCAGCGCCAGCGATCCTTTGTCTTGACCGTATATCCGTGGGGAACCTGGCCTCGATCCGAGCATTGCAGCTTTGCCGCGTCGCCGATCGGAACGCCGACACGGATCGGCAGCGCAATGATGTCGTGCGACAGCACATAGATCACGTGGTTCTGGTCGTAATAGGCGATGGCCTGATCGCAGGTCAGGTCTTGCGCCAGTTCGAATGCGTTGGCCGGTCCGGCCAGCAGGGTGGATGTCGCAAGGATGGAAAATGCTGATCTGATCATGCGCAAGCGATTCCCCATTTTCAAAGGGTCCGGCGCAACGATACCAGATGGCCGGGTCTGCGAAAATAGAGACGCGATGGTGGTTACCGGCCGGTCGCTTCGTAGCTGAACCTGTCGAAATCGGCTGGTCTGCCGGAGCCCGAAATATCGAAGGCCAGCATGCCCACGAACGCGCCGGTGAAGGAACCGTGTTCGCCGCGGCCCGCTTCGTCCGAGATGAGGCTGGCGTCCAGTTCTGGACCTATCGGACGCCAATCCCCGTCGATCCGCCAATAGAATTGCAATTTTACACCATCGACTTCGGCGGCAAGCTCGACCGGGCCTTCAAGAGGGAGCGCCACGGGCTCGGCCAACGCAAAGGTCAGGCGTCCGTCGGGCCAATCGCCGAGGCAGCTCATGATGGTGAGCACGCGGCCGCGCCGCTGGTCATGGGTGACGGCGAGAAAATGGAATTTGTGGCGGTTGTAATAGTGGGTCAGGCCGGCGGCTTGCTGAAAGGTCTCCGGCTCGAACTCGACGCACGTCTCCGCGCGGAAGGCAAAATGCTCCTGCCGGCGCGCCACAAGCGCCTGCTCGAACCAGCTTCCGACCGACTCTCGACCGAAGAGACGCAGATGCCCTGGACGCTCGGTCAGGGAGAAAATGTGCTCGGGAAAGGGCGTGCGCAGCCATTGGAAATCGAGCGGCAGCGCCGGCTCGTCGAAATCATAATCGAACCGGGCCGGCACCGGGATGGTCGCCGCATCGCCGGGCGCGGGCACATCGGCCGAAGGAACCGGACCGCCTTGTTCCAGCCGCAGCCATCCGTCCTCGTCCCATACGCATTTCTGGATCGCCGTCTCGCGGCCGAGCGGCGAGCGCCGTGTGCCCGGCAAAGGACGCGAGCAGAGATGCGTATGATAGAACTCTCCTTGCGGCGTTTCCACGATCTGGCCGTGTCCGGCGCGTTGCAGCGGCGTGTCCGGCGCATCCTTTGATGTGATGACATGGACGTCGGGATGCATTTCATAGGGGCCGCCGATAGCGCGCGAGCGCGCCATGGTGACGGCATGGTCGTAGCCGGTGCCGCCCTCGGCCGTGGTCAAATAATACCAGCCGTCGCGCTTGAAAAGATGCGGCCCCTCGACCAGCCCATGCGCGCTGCCAGCGAAGATATTTTTGGCGGTTCCGACTAGCCTGCCTGCCTTCGCATCATATTCCTGCAGCAATATGCCGGCGAAGGATGGGTGTTTCGGGTGACCGCCAACGCCATTGGAGACGTGATTCCAAAGCATGTTGAGAAACCACTTGCGGCCATCCCCGTCGTGGAAGAGAGACGGATCGAAGCCGCTCGAATTGACGTAGATGGGATCGGACCACGGACCGTCGATCGATGGAGCGGTGGTGATGTAGTTATGCGCGTCCTTGAAGTTGCCGTCGTAGCGCTTGACGTCGGTATAGACGAGCCAGAACAGGCCGTCGGCATAAGAAAGGCACGGCGCCCAGATGCCGCAGGAATCGGGATTGCCGCGCATGTCGAGCAGGCTTGCCCGGTCGAGCGGCCGGGAAACCAGCCGCCAGTTGGCCAGATCGGTCGACTGGTGGATCTGCACCCCCGGATACCATTCGAAGGTCGAGGTCGCGATGTAATAATCCCGCCCCACCCGGCAGATCGACGGATCGGGATTGAAACCGGGCAGGATCGGGTTGCGGATCAAGGCAGTCTTCTCGCGTTGGCGCCTATTGGCGTACCGGGCCCTTGCGCTCGGCCGATGCCGCCCAGAGATTGATGTCGGCCTCGCGCGCGTACTGATCGATTTCCTTCAATTCGGCTTCCGAGAATTCGAGGTTCTTCAACGCGCCGACACTGTCCACAATCTGCTCGGGGCGGCTGGCGCCGATCAAAGCCGTCGTCACCCGGCCACCGCGCAGCACCCAGGCGAGCGCCATCTGCGCCAGGGTCTGTCCACGCTTTTGGGCAATTGCGTTCAGCGCCTTGATGTTGGCGATTGTCTTGTCGTTGATGAAGGATTGACGCAGCGACTTGCCCTGCGCCGCACGGCTGTCCTCGGGGATGCCCTTCAGATATTTGTCGGTCAGCATTCCCTGCGCCAGCGGCGAAAACACGATCGAGCCGATACCGAGATCCTGAAGCGTATCGAGCAATCCGTCATCCTCGACCCAGCGATTGATCATGGAATAGCTCGGCTGATGAATGAGGCAGGGCGTGCCGAGCTCCTTGAGAATCGCGGCCGCTTCCTGGGTACGCTGCGAGTTGTAGGAGGAGATGCCGGCATAGAGCGCGCGGCCGGAGCGCACGGCGTGGTCGAGCGCGCCCATCGTTTCCTCAAGCGGCGTGTCTGGATCAAAGCGGTGCGAATAGAAGATGTCGACATAGTCGAGGCCCATCCGCTCCAGGCTCTGGTCGAGGCTGGACAGCAGGTATTTGCGGCTGCCCCATTCGCCATACGGCCCGGGCCACATGCCGTAACCCGCCTTGGTCGAGATGACCAGTTCGTCGCGGTAGCCGGCGAAGTCGGTGCGCAATATCTCGCCGAATGCCTCCTCGGCCGATCCGGGCGGCGGGCCGTAATTGTTGGCCAGGTCGAAATGCGTGATGCCGAGGTCGAACGCCGTGCGGCAAAGCGCCTGCTTGGTCTGGTGCGGCGTGTCGCCGCCGAAATTGTGCCACAGGCCGAGCGACAGAGCCGGAAGCTTCAGCCCCGAATGGCCGCAACGGTTGTAGAGCATGTTCTCATAGCGGTTTTCGGCTGGTTGCCAAGCCATTCGATATCCCTTCCAATGCAAAATCCGGCCGATATCGACCGGCCCGCCATCCTGATCATTTCCGCCGTATGAGCAACCCTTTCGCCGCCTTGATATCGAGTGCTTCCGGACGCTGGCATGTCGTGCGCATGGGAACGAACTTTCCGGTCTCGCCGGATTTCAATATGCCCGTCATCACCTCGATCGCATGCAACGCCGCCTCCATCGAGCAGCGGTGCGGCCGATCCTCCAAGATTGCGAGCGCCATGTCGGCCAGCCCCGCCGCACGATAGTTGGCAAGCTTGCCGCGCGGCGAATCCTGGTTCGGCACGGCGAAAGGATGCTCCCATTTCGGCAGCTTCTTCAGCGGCTTGTCCTTTTCGGACATTGCAACGACACCGCCGAAGAAATTCGGATCCGGAACGTAGAGCGTGCCTTGCTCGCCATAAAGCTCCATCGGCGCATGATTGTGCAGCCATACATCCCAACTCGCGTTGAAGGTGACGACCGCGCCGCTCTCGAATTCGAGCAGTGCGTGGATGGTGGTCGGCGTCTCGACCGTTATCTTCTGGCCGGCCCGGGGCTTCGACGTGATCGTGCGTTGCTTCGCCGGGATCGAGGTCAGCGCCGCGACGCCTTTCACCGGGCCGATGAGCTGAACGAGGTTGGAGATGTAGTACGGGCCGAGATCGAGGATCGGCCCGCCGCCCGTCTTGAAGAAGAAATCCGGGTTCGGATGCCAATGCTCCATGCCGTGGCTCATGACATGGCAGGTGCCGCTGGTGATCTTGCCTATTTTACCCTCGTCCACGAGATGACGGGCAAGCTGATGCGCGCCGCCGAGGAACGTGTCGGGGGCGGAGCCGACGCGAAGATTTCGCTTCTCGGATCGCCGCTTGAGATCCAGCCCCTCCTTGACCGACAGCACGAAGGGTTTTTCCGAATAGACGTGCTTGCCGGCGTCGAGGATCGATTTGGACACCTCGTAATGCGCGGCTGGCACCGTCAGGTTGACAATAATATCGATCGCCGGATCGCGCAGGATCTCCTCGACGGTCTCGGCGCGCAGGCCGAACTCCTTCGCACGCGCCTTGGCCGTCGCCACGTCGAGATCGGCGCAAGCGCGCATCTCGATGCCGCGAAAGAGCGGCGCGTGGCGCATATAGGCCGCCGAGATGTTGCCGCAGCCGATGACTCCGACGCCCATTTTCCTAGCCATTTCAGGAAATCCCTCTCAGAGACTGTTCGCCGCTTCGATCGAGCGCCGCGCGAAGCGGCCGACATCGCTGGGCTTGTCATGTTCCATGACGAATATCCTGGCCGGCGTCTTCTCCCGCAAGGCCTTCATGATCTTCCTCCAGTCGAGCGTGCCATGGCCGACATCGGCCCAGCCATCCTCATCCGCGTTTTCACCTTGTGGCGCGATATCCTTGACATGGACAACGGTAATTCGCTTGCCGTAACGGTCGATCCATTCGAGCGGATCGGCATTGCCGCGCACGACCCAGGCGACGTCGATTTCCCAGCCAAGCTCAGGCCCGGCTTCCAGTATCGCCGTCATCGGCAGCGAGCCATCGGGAAGCTTTTCGAATTCGAAATGATGGTTGTGCCAGCCGAAATCGAAGCCGGCCTTCTTCGCCGCCTCGCCAGCCTTGGCCAGACGTTTGCCGAAGGCCTGCCAACCGGCAGTATCGGAAGGCCTCTGGTCGGGCGGGAGGAAGGGGCAGATAATGGTCTTCACGCCAAGCGTTTTCGCGATTTCGGCGGCCTTGGAGAAATCGCTCTCGAGCATGTCGATGCCGAAATGGCCGGTCGGCATGGAAAGCCCGTTGGCGTCCATCTTCTTACGGAAATCCGCCGGATCGTCATAGACGCCGCCGAAGCCCTCGACTTGCGTATAGCCAGCATCGGCCACCATTTTGAGGATGCCTTCCCAAGGCAGGAAATTGCGGGCGCTGTATAGCTGGAATGACCAGTTCATGTGGGTTGTCCTATAGGTTTATTGTCAATGCGAGATGCGTGCCTCACAGCCTTTCCCCGCTTTCGGCGTCGAAGATCGAGGCCGCCGCCGGCTGGAAATGCACGTCGATCTTGTCGCCGGTCCGGTGGGTCTCGTCGGGGCCGACACGAACCGAAATCTGCTCCTCGCCGACCAGACCCCATAACAAACTGTCGGCACCCATCGGCTCCACCAGGGCGAGTTTCAGCGGCAACGCACTGGAATCGGGCAATGCGGAGTCGAGGTGGATCTGCTCGGGCCGGATGCCGAGATCGATCTTGCGGCCCGGTGAAGGCTCTTCCTTGAAGCGGTAGCCCGTCAGCCGGACTTCGGTGCCGTCCACCGTGCGCAACAGCGGGTGGTTGTCGACGGCAAGCGCTCCGGACAGAAAATTCATGGCCGGCGAGCCGACAAAGCTGGCGACGAAGCGGTTGATGGGCCGCTGGTAAATTTCCTTCGGCGTGGCAAGCTGCTGGATGACGCCCTTGTGCATGACAGCCACCCTGTCGGCCAATGTCAGGGCCTCGATCTGGTCATGGGTAACGTAGATCATGGTGGAACCCAGCTTCATGTGCAGCTTCTTCAATTCCACGCGCAATTCCGTCCTGAGCTTGGCGTCGAGGTTCGACAGCGGCTCGTCGAACAGAAAGACACCGGCCTCACGCACAAGGGCGCGGCCGATGGCGACGCGCTGGCGCTGGCCACCCGAGAGTTGCGCCGGGCGACGCTTGAGCAGCGGCTCGATCTGCAGAAGCTCCGCGGTACGGCCGACGCGGCGGGAAATCTCGTCCTTGGCCACGCCCGCGACGCGAAGCCCGAAGGTGAGGTTGCCTTCCACGGTCATGCGCGGATAGAGCGCATAGGACTGGAAGACCATGCCGATGCCACGGTCCTTCGGCTCCTCCCAGGTGACGTTCTTGCCGCCGATCCAGACCTGGCCTTCGTCGATATCGAGCAGGCCGGCGACGGCATTGAGGAGGGTCGACTTGCCGCAGCCCGAGGGCCCGAGAAGTACGACGAACTCGCCCTCGTCCACCTCGATATCGAGATCGCGAAGCACCCTCAAACTGCCGAAGGAGACGCCGAGTTTTCTGATCGAGACGCTTGCCATGAATTGTTTCCGCGCTCCTATCCCTTGACCGCGCCGGCGGCGATGCCGCGAACGAACCAGCGCCCGGATATAAAGTAGATGGCCAAGGGAACGGCCGCCGTCAGGATGGTGGCGGCCATGTTGACGTTGTATTCCCTCACGCCGGTGGTGGTGTTGACGATGTTGTTGAGCTGCACGGTCATCGGCCAGTTGGCGCGGCCGGAAAAGATGATGCCGAAGAGGAAATCGTTCCAGATTCCCGTTACCTGAATAATCACCGCGACGATGGTGATGGGCACCGACATCGGCACCATGACGTAGAAGAAGGTCGTCCAGAAGCCGGCGCCGTCGACCCGCGCCGCCTTGAAAAGCTCGATCGGCAGGCCGGCGTAGAAATTGCGGTAGAGCAGCGTCAGGATCGGCATGCCGAAGATCGTATGCACGATGATGATACAGGTCAGCGTCGAGAAAATCCCCATCATCCGAAAGCCGATGATGAGCGGATAGATGACGACCTGATAGGGCACGAAGGCGCCGAACAGGAGAATGCCGAAGAGCAGACTGGCGCCCTTGTAGCGCCAGAAGGAAAGCGCGTAGCCGTTCAGCGATCCGATAAGGATCGAGATCAGGACGCTCGGCACCGCGATCTTCACGGAATTCATGAAACCCGGATTGAGCCCATAGCAATCGCGTCCGGTGCAGGCATGCAGCCAGGCGTCGGCCCATGGCTTGAAGGTCACGTGCGCGGGCAGGTTGAAGAGGTGGCCAAGGCGGATTTCGGGCATGCCCTTCAGCGAGGTCACGACCATGACGTAGAGCGGGATGAGGAAGAACAGCGCCGATATGACGAGGAACGCGTAGATGCCGATGCGCGCCGGCGTGAGCCGCGCGGGCTTCGCGCCCCGGGGTTCATCGCCCGATGTCGGCGCTGGCATTGCCCCCTGCCCAACTGTCCCTTCGCCGCTCACAGTCCCGCCTCCGCCCGCACGCGGCGGCGCCACCCGACGATGCCCACGATGGAAAGAAGGAGAATGATGGGCACCAGCATCATGGTCGCGGCAGCCATGCCCTGGCCGACATTCTGGCTCGAGGTAATCATGTCGATGACGTAAAGGGCGGGCATGTTGGTGGAGATGCCGGGGCCCCCGCCGGTCATGGCGATAATCAGGTCATAGACACGCACGACGCCGACGCATTGCAGGACGAAGGCGGTGGCGAGCGCGCCGCGCATCATCGGCAGGGCGATGAAGAGATAGACGCGCCATGGCGGAATGCCGTCCACCTTCGCCGCCTTCATGATTTCGGAATCGATGCCCCGCAAGCCGGCCAGCATGATCGCCATCGAGACGCCGCTGCCTTGCCAGATGCCGGCGACGACCAGCCCGTAGATCGCCGTATTGACGTCGACAAGCGGGGCGAACTTGAAACTCGTCCAGCCCCAGTGATGCATGGCGGACTGCAGGCCGAGATTGGGGTCGAGCGCCCATTGCCAGACAAGGCCGGTGACGATCAGCGACATGGCGAAAGGATAGAGAAAGACCGAGCGCAGCAGGTCTTCGTTGCGCACGTTCTGGTCCATGAAAACGGCAAGCAGGAAGCCGAAGACCATGTTGCCGCAGATGGTGAGCAGCCCGAAGATCCAGATGTTGGAGACGGAGACGAGCCAGCGGTCGCTGGCCCACAGCCGCACATATTGCTGCAGGCCGACAAAATGCGCGTTGGGAAAGAGCTTGGAACTGGTGAATGACCAGAAGAAGGTGAAGGCGATCCCGATAACGAAGACGCCGACCGCCACGAGGATCATCGGAATGGTGCCGATCACTGCGCTGTAATTGAAGCGTCGCCGCGTCCGTGCCATCCGTCCGACCTTTTCGCCTTTCCAGAATAAGCGCTGAAGCATGGGCCGGCGCCAGATCGCCTCATGCCCGTGTTGTACGGAATGGATGCGGATCATCGAAGCAGCCCGTCAGCAGGCGCGGCCGCATCGAAAATCCGGCAAACCGGAAGCGCCGATCGGGATCGGCGCTTCCGTGATTTGCGTCAGTCGGAGCTCTTGATGATCGCGGCGAACTTCTTCTGCGCCGCATCGACCGTCATGGAATCGTCGGCCCAGAACTGGTTGATCAACGAGTTGAGCTGGTTCGACGTGTCTTCGGTGATGAAGCGCTGGACGCTGGTGGCGATGCGCTTCGGGTCCTCGACCGCCTTCAGCGCCTTCTGCATGCAGGGGTCCGCCGTCGACATGTCGACATCGCCGCGAACGGGCATCGAGCCCTTGGCGTTGTTGAATGCGACCTGCACCTTCGGGCTGATCAAGAGCGCGGCAAGACGTTTCTGCGCCGCTTCCTTGTCCGGATCCTTCTGCTTGGGGAAGACGATGACGTCGCCATCGGTGCTGACGATCGGGTTATCCTCGTCGAGGCCGATCATGCAACCGAAATCCTTGACGCCCGTCATGCCGGCGGCGGCGAATTCGCCACGCGCCCAGTCGCCCATGATCTGCAACCCGGCCTTGCCGGTGATCACCAAGTTGGTGGTGTCGTTCCAGTTGCGGTTGGCGTAGCCGTTATCGGTATATTTCTTGAGTTCCTTCAGTTCGCTCAACACCTGCTTGACGCCATCGCCATTGGCGATGTCGGCGTCCTTCTTGCCGTACATCTGCTCGACCTTCGGAATGCCGAGCTTGTAGAACATCATCTGGTCGAAAGCGCCCTTGATCTGCCAGCCATTGCCGTCGCCGCCGATGGCGAAGGGAATGATGCCGGCCGCCTTGAGCTTCGGCGCGTCCTTGACGAATTCGTCGAAGTTCTTCGGGTGCGACAGGCCCGCCTTGTCGAAGGCGCTGTAGGAATACCAGCCCCACGGCCAGGAATGGATGTTGACCGGCACGCAATACCAGTGCCCGTCCACCAGGCAGGCGGAACTGATCTTCTTCGGGCGGATCACCGTGTCCCAATGCCCCGCCTTGGCGACATCATCGAGCTGAAGAAGCATGTTGTTCTTGATCAGCTCTTCATATTCGCGGCCCGGATTGAACTGCGCCGCTCCCGGCGGATCACCGCCGAGCACGCGCTGCATGACGGTGGCGCGCGCCGTCTGGCCGAGTGCGATGGCGCTGTCGACCCAATGATCGCCCTTTCCGTCATTGTCGAACGCCTTGGCGAATTCCGACACGGCCCGCAATTCACCCTTCGAGGTCCACCAATGGATGACTTCGAGATCCGTGGCCTGCGCGGGTATGGAAAACTGGAGGGCCGCCGCGGCCGCGAGGGCGGCGGTCAAAACCTTGTAACGCATCACTATCCTCCCTGATCTGAAACGTTGCAGATGAAAGGCTATGCGAATTGCCAGGCATGCGCAACGCCAGAATCGCCGTCGGCACGATTTTTTTCCGGACCCGAAAAAAAGCGGTTCTCCTGCGACCGTGACTCTCTTGCGCCGCCCTATCGCGCTGCAGCGCAACATATCCGGGCTTCCACGCGACCTAAGCCTTTGAAAGCGCGTATGCTGCACCTGCGGGCAAAATCAGCGTGGGAACACTGGAGGACGGCTCCCGGGACAGCGTTTGCCCTCCCAAGCTGAAGAGCATATGTATATATCTGTAACGTTGCAGCTCTGTGCCTTTTTAGGCCGCGCCGGTCCAAAATATGCTATCGGCAGGATATTCAAGAGGGCTGATGGGCTACAGGGCTGACGGGGCGAGAGTGGCCGCATGGCAACCACAACGGCCGGACGGGGACGAAGCAGGAAATGGACTCTCCCGCTAGAGAACGGCCAACGCTGAAGACGATCGCGTTCATGACGGGGCTCGGCATCACCACCGTCTCGCGCGCGCTCAAGGACGCGCCGGAAATCGGCGAGGAAACGCGCAAACGCGTGCAACTCGTGGCGCGGCAGGTCGGCTACCGGCCAAACCGCGCGGGCGTGCGGCTGAGGACCGGCAAGACCAATGTCATCAGCCTCATCCTCGACACCGAGCAGGAGGTGACCGGCTTCAGCTCGGACATGATCTACGGCATTTCGGAGGTGCTGGCCGACACGCCGTATCATCTCATTGTCACGCCCTATTCCCGGCGCAACGATCCAATGGAGCCGGTGCGTTACGTGGTGGAAACCGGCTCGGCGGATGGCATCATCATCTCACGCACGGAGCCGGACGACCCGCGCGTGCGCTACATGCTGGAACAAGGATTTCCGTTCGCCACACACGGGCGCACCCATATGGGGCTCGATCACCCTTATCACGACTTCGACAATTTCGCCTATGCGCGCGAGGCGGTGCGCTCCCTGGCTTCAGCCGGACGACGGTGGCTGGCCCTGCTCGGGCCCTCGCCGGGGCTCTCCTATCACCGTCACATGCGGGACGGGTTTAGCGAAGGCGTGTTCGAATGCGGAATCGGCGAGGCCCCGTTCAACGGGCTGACGCTCGACAGCCCGATCAACGACATCAAGACGAAATGCGCCGAACTCATGCGCCGTGCGAACCGCCCCGACGGCATCGTCAGCGGCAGCGGCGGCGCGGCCTTCGCGATCGTCGCGGGCATTGAAGAAGCAGGATTGCAGCTCGGCCGCGATGTCGATCTCGTCTCCAAGCAGTCGACCCGCCTGCTGCACTGGTTTCGGCCACAAATCTTTACGGTGGACGAGGATATCAAGCTCGCCGGCCGCGAACTCTCCTCGGCGGTGCTGAAGCGGATCGAAGGCGTCGACGCGACGTCGTTGCAGAGCCTGAGCGCGCCGAAGCCGGCGGAGCGGCCTTAGACCTTCGTCGGTGCACGGCTCGATACTTCCATTCAATCAGCCGTGGCCACCCCAGGGTCCATGCTGCACGCCCTTTGCGTCGATGCGTTCGAAGCCGTGCGCGCCGAAGAAGTCACGCTGTCCCTGAATCAGATTGGCGGTGCCACGTCCCTGACGATAGGCATCGAAATAGGCGAGCGCGGACGAAAGCGCCGGCACCGGCAACCCCTCTTCCGCCGCCCAGGAAACCGTGCGCCTGAGCGAGGGATGCGCCTCGCCCATCATCTCGATAAAGCTCGGCGCCACCAACAGATTGGTGACGGGGCCGGCCTTGTAGGCATCGGCGATCGTGTCGAGGAATTGCGAACGGATGATGCAACCGGCGCGCCAGATTTTGGCGATCGTCGGCATCGGCAGCTCCCATTTGAACTCCAGCGACGCTGCCTCCATCACCGCGAAGCCCTGCGCGTAGGCGGCGATCTTGCCGGCGAAAAGCGCCAGTTCCAGATCGTCGACCGACAGGGGCTTGCCATTGGCGGCGATATCGACCTTTCCCCGGTAGGCATCTTCAGCGGCCTCGCGTTCCTGCTTGAGGGCGGACAGCCCGCGCGCCGCCACGGCGGCCTCGATGGCGGTCGCCGGCACGCCCAATTGCTGAGCCTCGATGACCGACCACCGCCCCGTGCCTTTCTGGCCGGCCTGGTCGAGGATCATCTCGACGACCGGCTTGCCCGTCTTCGGATCGTCGGCTCTGAGAACGGAGGCGGTAATCTCGATCAGATAGGAATTGAGACGGCCTTTGTTCCAGCCGTCGAATACCTTGGCGATATCCTTCGCCGTTGCCTGAAGCCCGTCGCGAAAGATGCCGTAGATTTCCGCTATCATCTGCATGTCGGCATATTCGATGCCGTTATGGATGGTCTTGACGAAATGTCCCGCCCCGCCGGCGCCCAGCCAGGCACAACATGGATCGCCTTCGAATTTCGCGGAGATGTCGTTCAGTATCCCTTCGATGCGCGGATAGGACTTCCTGTCCCCGCCCGGCATGATCGAGGGCCCGTGACGCGCGCCCTCCTCGCCGCCGGACACACCCATGCCGATAAAGCAAAGCCCCGAACCTTCCAGTTCGTCGAAACGGCGTACCGTATCGTGGAAATTGGCGTTACCGGCGTCGATGACGATGTCGCCATCCGACAGGAAGCCTCGCAGCTTGGCGATTTCCTCGTCCACCGCCGGGCCCGCCGAAACCATCAATATGATGGGACGCGGCGGCCGGATCGCCTTGACCAGTCCCTCGATCGTCGTGCAGGGAACGATGCGCTCGCGCAGATCACCAGCGGATTCGAAGAAACTTCCGGTCTTTTCCGTCGTGCGGTTATAGACGGCGACCGCGTGCCCCTTTTCGGCAATGTTGAGCGCCAGGTTGGAACCCATAACACCAAGGCCGATCAGGCCGATTTCCGCTTGCGCCATTTTTCCATCCCACGACGATTATGCCGGCACCGAGAATACGGTCCGTTTCCCCGATGATGTGCAGCAGCGCGGCGCGGCGTCAACAAGACCTGGCGCATTGCAGACATGCAATGCGCTTCGGGCTGAAAGATTTGCTCAATCCATCGCCGTCTCACTGCCGCTAAGCGCGAGACGGCCCGGGCCAACGCTTCAGGCGTTCGCCTTGATGACGGCGCGCTTGGCCATGACAACCACGAGATTGGCGCGATAGTCGGCGGCGGCGTGAATATCCGACATCAGATTCTTCGATGGCACCTTCACGCCCTCGAGAGCCGATGCCTCGAATTTCTTTGCCAAAGCCGCCTCGATTTCCTTCGAGCGGAAGACACCGTCCTCGCCCGCGCCAGTCACCGCTACCTTGACGCCGTCCTTGCCCTTGGCGACGAAGACCCCGGTCATGGCGTAGCGGGATGCGGGATTGCGAAACTTTTCATAGCCGGCTTTCGCGGGCGCCGTGAATGTCACCGCGGTGACAATCTCGTCATCCTTCAGCGCGGTCTCGAAAAGACCGGTAAAGAATTTCGCCGCCGCGATCTCGCGCTTGTTGGTGACGATGGTGGCGTCCATCGCAAGCAGCGCGGCCGGATAATCGGCGGCCGGATCGTTGTTGGCGACCGATCCGCCGATCGTTCCCTTGTGGCGCACGGCGGGATCGCCGATGTGATGCGCCAGATCGCTGAGCGCGGGACAGACGCCTCTCAGCTTTTCGTTCGCCGCGACCTCGGCATGGGTGGTTCCACCGCCGATGGTTACGTTCTTGCCCGAGACCTTGACGCCCTTCAGATCGCCGATACGGGAAAGATCGACAAGATCGCTGGGCGCCGACAGCCGGGTCTTCATGGCCGGGATCAGCGTCATGCCGCCCGACAGGAATTTCGCATCCTCGCCTTTCTTGACGATCTTGACCGCGTCCGCGACCGATGAAGCGCGATGGTAATTCACGGAATACATTTTATTTCCTTTCGCTCTCGGGCCGTGTGCTCGCGCCATGCGCTCGCTGGCCCTGCGCAGGGGCGGGCAAACCTGCCCGACGGCCGATCGGCCTTGCCTCGCTTCGCCCGGATTGGCGCGGCACCCGCATGGTTGATCCTAATGCCTCGTTGTCGTCTTCACCGCCGCCCACACTTTCTGCGGTGTCGCCGGCATCGACAATTCGTTGGTTCCGATCGCGTCGGTAATGGCGTTCATGACGGCGGGAGGCGAACCGATCGCGCCGGCCTCCCCGCAGCCCTTGATACCGAGCGGATTGCCCGGGCATGGCGTGTTCGACGTCGACACCTTGAAGGACGGCAGATCCTCGGCGCGCGGCATGGTGTAATCCATGTAGCTCGCCGTGATGAGCTGGCCCGAACCCGGATCGTAATGGCAGCCTTCGAGCAAGGCCTGGCCTACGCCCTGCGCGATGCCGCCATGGACCTGGCCTTCGACGATCATCGGGTTGATGATGTTGCCAAAATCATCGGCGGCGACGAACTGGATGATCTCCGTAACGCCGGTATCCGGATCGACCTCTACCTCGCAGATGTAGCAGCCCGCCGGGAAGGTGAAGTTGGACGGATCGTAAAACGCCGTCTCCTTCAAGCCCGGCTCCATGCCCTCGGGCAGATTGTGCGCCGTATAGGAAGCGAGCGCCATCTGGAACCACGGGACGTTCTTGTCGGTGCCGGCGACTTTCAGCGCACCGTCCTCGATGACGATGTCGCCTTCGTCGGCTTCCATCAGATGCGCGGCGATCCGCTTGGCCTTGGCCTCGACCTTGTCGAGCGCCTTGACGATGGCCGACATGCCGACCGCGCCGGAGCGCGAACCATACGTCCCCATGCCCATCTGCACCTTGTCGGTGTCGCCGTGGACGATGGAGATCGATTCCAGCGGCACGCCGAAGCGCTGCGCCACAAGCTGCGAAAACGTCGTCTCGTGGCCCTGGCCGTGGCTGTGCGAACCGGTCAGCACCTCGATCGTGCCGACGGCGTTGACCCGCACTTCCGCCGATTCCCAAAGCCCGACGCCGGCGCCGAGCGATCCGACCGCCGCCGAAGGCGCGATGCCGCAGGCCTCGATGTAGCAGCTCATGCCGATGCCGCGCAGCTTGCCGGCCTTCTTCGCCTTGTCGCGTCGCTTTTCGAAGCCGGCATAGTCGGCAGCCTTCATCGCGGCATCCAGCGAAGCGGCGTAGTCACCGGCGTCATAGGCCATGATGACCGGCGTCTGGTGCGGAAATTCGGTAATGAAATTCTTGCGGCGAAATTCGGCCGGCGAAATACCGAGCTCCCGCGCCGCCGTTTCCATCACCCGTTCCACCACATAGGTCGCCTCTGGACGCCCGGCGCCGCGATAGGCGTCAACGGGCGCGGTGTTGGTATAAACGGTTCTGACATTGGCGTGGATGGCAGGAATGTTGTACTGGCCCGACAGCAGCGTCGCGTAGAGGTAGGTCGGAACCGAGGAGGAAAACAGCGACATGTAAGCGCCGAGATTGGCGATCGTGTCGACCTTCATCGCGGTAATACGGTGATCCTTGTCGAGCGCCAGCGTTACATCGGTCACGTGATCGCGGCCATGCGCGTCGGTGAGGAAGCTCTCGGTGCGGTCGGCGACCCATTTCACCGGAACGCCGGTCTTCTTGGAGGCCCAGAGGCAGACGATCTCCTCGGGATAGATGAAAATCTTGGAACCAAAGCCGCCGCCGACGTCCGGCGCGATGACACGCAGCTTGTTTTCCGGCGCGACATTGTAGAACGCACTCATGACCAGCCGCGCGACATGCGGGTTCTGGCTTGTTGTCCAGCAGGTATAGTGATCTTCGGCCTTGTCGTAATGGCCGAGCGCGGCGCGCGGCTCCATGGCGTTGGGGACAAGGCGGTTGTTGACGATGTGCAGCTTGGTCAGATGCGCGGCCTTGGAGATCGCCTCGTCAACCGTCTTCAGGTCGGTGCCGATCTCCCAATCGTAGATCAGATTGCCTTCGGCTTCCGGATGAAGCTGCGGCGAACCCTTGGCGAGCGCCTTGACCGGATCGGTTACCGCCTTCTTCTCCTTGTAGGTGATGTCGACGGCTTCAGCGGCATCGCGCGCCTGGCCCTTCGTTTCCGCCACCACGATCACGACGGCGTCGCCGACATAGCGGACCCTGTCGACCGCCAGCGGCGACCAGGCGCCCATCTTCATGGGCGTGCCATCCTTCGAATGGATCATCCAGCCACAGATGAGGTTGCCGATGCCGTCGCCCTTGAGTTCCTTGCCGGTCAGGACACCGATGACGCCGGGCATGGTTTGCGCCTTCTTGACGTCGATCTTCTTGATGTCCGCATGGGCGTGGGGGCTGCGCACGAAGGCCGCGTGCTTCATGCCGGGAACGACCATGTCATCGACATACCGCCCGGCGCCGGTGATGAAACGCCTGTCTTCCTTGCGCGCCACGCGCGCGCCGATGCCTTCGATGCCCATATGCATTCTCCTCCCTTCGTGAGCGGCAATCGGCAATGCGCATTCGGCAGTCGTTTTGGCGACTACGACGGAATGCCTGTACCGAAGCGCCTCCATCAATTCGGTTGCCGGACGACTACTGCCTACTGCCTCGGCTCACGCCGCCTTCCTGGCCTTCTTCGATCCCTTGCCCATGGTCTTGGACGCCGCCAGCACCGCCTTGACGATGTTGTGATAGCCCGTGCAACGGCAGATGTTTCCTTCGAGTTCGGCGCGGACGGTCTGTTCGTCGAGGCCCTCCGGATGCCGCGCGATCATGTCCACCGTGGTCATGATCATGCCCGGCGTACAGAAACCGCACTGCAATCCGTGATGCTCCTTGAACGCCGCCTGAACCGGGTGCAGGTCCGCGCCCTCGGCCAGACCCTCGATGGTCGTGACCTCGGATCCGGATGTCTGGACGGCGAGCATCGAGCAGGATTTCACGGCCTTGCCATCGACAAGAACGACGCAGGCCCCGCATTGCGACGTGTCGCAACCGACATGCGTTCCCGTCAGTCCGAGATCCTCGCGCAGGAAATGCACCAGCAAGGTGCGGTCCTCGACTGAGCCCGAAACCTTCCGGCCATTCACAACCAGCGATACGTCCGACATATTTCCTCCCTAACTGCTCGAGGCGCCGTTCTCTGACGGCAGAGCCCACCTTGAGAATTCGCCATCACTGCCTCGCGGCGACAATGCAGCCCGGCATGGACACGTGATATTGTACTTTCGACTGAAGTTGGGCGTCAGCGCAAGTTGCCAAACGGAAAATTGGCGGCGATGATGCGAAAAAATTCCGGACATCAAGAAGCCGGCGGGATAGGGAGATGGTCACGACGTGGCCGAACGCACCGAATATGATTGCGGCATTGTTGCCCTCACCGCGCATGGCGTCAGCGCGGATGATTTCGCGGCGATGCTGGCCAATGAGGCGCATAAAAGCGCCGCGGGCTTCGCATTCGTGTTCCATTCGCCGTCGCTTTTCGAATCGCAGGCGATAGAAGCGGCTCTGAACATCCATGCCCCAGGGCTGTTGCACGCCGGGTGCACCACGGCCGGCGAGATTACCCCGGACGGCATCGGCGACGGGGACGCTCTGGCGCTGTTGCTACCGGCAAAGGATTTCGTCGTCCGGTCGGCCATGATCGCGGATATCTCCAAATCGGGGATGGATACGGTCGCCGGCGAAGTCGAGAGGCTGATCCGCGAACTCGGTGATGCCGAGGAGGGCGCAAAGCGCGGCCGTTTCGCCATGTGCCTCATCGACGGCATGTCGTTTGCCGAGGAGGCGGTGACCGCCGCCATCCACTGGGCGCTCGACGACATCCCGCTCGTCGGCGGCTCGGCCGGAGACGACCTCAAATGGCAAAAGCCGCTGCTGTTTCACAATGGCAAAGTGTGCTCCGACAGCGCCATTATCCTTCTCATCGCCACGGACATTCCCTTCAACATTTTCAAGACCGACAATTTCATCCCGACCGACGCCAAATTCGTGGTCACCGCGTCCGATCCCGATCTGCGCATCGTGTCGGAACTCAACGCGCGTCCGGCGGCCATCGAATATGCCGAGGCACTCGGCAAGGACCCCCACGCCCTGACCCAAATGAGTTTCGCGTCATCGCCCGTGGTCGTGCGGGTTGGCGGCGAATATTTCTGCCGCGCTATCCGCGAGGTTGGTGAGGACGGATCGCTGGGCTTCGCCTGCGCCATCGATGACGGCGTCGTGCTGACCTTGGCCGAGGCGCGCGGCATGGTTGAATCCACCGCCGCCGCGCTCGACGATCTCGACCAGCGTCTGGGCGGCATCGATGTCGTGCTCGGATTCGATTGCTGCTATCGCCGCGTCGACGCCGCCAACCGCCAGATCATGCGGCCGATGGCGGAGCTCTACCGCAACTACAATGTCGTGGGCTTCGGCACCTATGGCGAACAATACCAGTCGATGCATCTCAACCAGACCCTGACGGGCATCGCCTTCGGCCGGCGCAAGGCCGAACCGGGCGTGCTGGCGGCGGAATAAATGGCGGTTCGCGAAATTACCGATGTCAATCGGCTGAAGCGGATCAACGAGGCGCTGATCGGCCGCGTCGAACGCTCGATGGATCAGCAGGCGAACGCCTTTTCGCTTTTTCAGACCGCGATAAATCTCGAAAACCGCGTGCGCGCGCGCACCGACGAATTGCGCGCGACATTGCGCCGGCTCGAGCAGTCCAATCACGAGCTCGCGGCAGCCAAGGAGGCCGCCGAGCAGGCCAACCTTTCCAAGACGCGTTTCCTCGCCGCCGCCAGCCATGACGTGCTGCAACCGCTCAACGCCGCGCACCTCTCGATCTCCGCGCTCGCCGATTTGCAGACCACGCAGGATGGGCAAAAGCTCACACAACAAGTCTCGCGCGCGCTCGAAACGATGGAAGACGTGCTGAGAACGCTGCTCGATATCTCCAAGCTTGACGCCGGCGTGGTGCAGCCGGAATTCTCGAACGTCGAATTGCAGCCCCTGTTCCAGTCGCTGATGTCGGACTTTTCGCCCATGGCCGCCCAAAAGGGCCTCAAGCTTCGCTTCAGGGCAACCAGCGCGGTCGTCCGGACCGACCGCACGCTTTACCGGCGGGTACTGCAGAACATCCTCTCCAACGCGCTACGCTACACGGTGTCAGGCGGCGTGATTGTCGGGGCGCGACGGCTTGGCGAAAGCATCTCCGTCGTCATCGCCGATACCGGCATCGGCATCCCGCAAGAGCAATACGAGGCGGTGTACGAGGAATTCCAGCGGGGCAGAAACGCAAACGAGGCCGAGCGCGCCAATGGCGGCCTGGGCCTTGGACTGGCCATCGTCAAGCGACTGATCTCGGCGCTTGGACATCATATCTCCTTCACGTCCACGCTCGGCAAAGGCACGGTATTTCATGTCGGAGCAGCCGCAGCGTCGGCTCGGCCAATCGCCGCCGAACCAAGTCCGAAACCACGTGAGGCGCCCCGCTTCTACGGCCTCCACGGCGCCAAGATCCTGCTCGTCGAAAACGACGAAACGGTGCTCGAGGCGATGGGCTCTCTCCTGCAGCGCTGGCACTGCTCGATCCGGGTCGCTTCCTCTACGCGGCAGGCGATGCACTGCCTCAATGACACGGACTGGGTTCCCGATCTCGTCATCGCCGACCAGCACCTCGATCAGGGGGATCTGGGTTCGGCCACCATCGAGGAAATCAGGGAACATCTTTGCCGTGCCGTACCCGGTTTGATCGTAACGGCCGACCCGTCCGAGGCGCTGGCGATGGCGGCGCGGAAAGCCGGCGTCGAATTGATGCACAAGCCGGTCAAACCGGCGGAATTACGGGCGTTGATGGCGCATCTATTGGCCTGATTTCTGAAGCAGGCAGCGGGCGACAGAAAGCTGTCTTTCGCGCTGGACGCCCGGCAGTATGATCGGCGTCGGTGGTTCCGGCTGCCTATTGCCTTTTGCCGACTGCCTTGTTGTCCGCGGCGAACCCATCCCCCTCCCGAAACAGGTCCCCATGATCGAGCCGTGAGACCTCGATCACCGCCTGTGTACGGCTATAGACATGCAGCTTGCGCAATATCTCCGATACATGCGCTTTCACCGTTGTTTCGCCGACCTGAAGCTCGAAGGCGATCTGCTTGTTGAGCAGGCCCTGCCGCAACATGCCGAGCACGCGCATCTGCTGGGGGGTCAAGGTAGCGAGGCGGCGGACCATTTCCGCGCGGTCCTCGCGCTCGGGATCGCGCGGCTGCTCGACATAATTTTCCGGCACATAGACCGCGCCGTCCATGACTTCGCGGATGGCCTTGGCGAGATCCGCCTTGCGCGCCGATTTGGGTATGAAACCGGCAGCGCCGTAGGAAAGGGTCTCGGAAACGATCCGAGGATCCTCATGGCCGGACACCACGACCACAGGGAGCCGCGGATGGCGTGTCCTGATGCGCAGCAATCCCTCGAACCCCTGCACGCCCGGTATGCTCAAATCGAGAAGCGCCAAGTCGAAGTTCTGGCCGCTTTCCAGAACCGTCAGAGCGTCCTCGATCAATCGTGCATCGACCGTTTCGGCGTCCGGATAGACCAATTGCAGGGCGCTTTGCAGCGCATCACGGAAAAGGGGATGATCATCGATGATGAGAAAGCGCAGCATGACAGCAGCCTACACCATGTCAGCGGCGGCGTCTTTCGGCATCAAGTACAGGGTTCCTCTGCAGCGCGCCGTTCAGCCGACGAAGGCGCGCTCGACGACGAAATCGGCCGGATGGCTGTGCGAGCCCTCCGCGAAGCCGGCATTCTCGGCCAGAGCCTTGACGTCGTGCAGCATGTCCATCGAACCGCAGATCATGATGCGGTCGTTGGCGCGGTCAAACGGCTCGGCCCCGAGATCGGCAAACAGCGTGCCGTTTTCGATCAGGGACGTGATACGGCCCATGCGCGGAAACTGGCCGCGCGTCGTCGTCGAATAATAGGTCAGCCGACCATTCGTCAGTTCGCCGATCAGCGGATCTTCTACGCTCTGCCTGTAAAGCTCCGCCCCATAGCCGAGTTCGGCAACGTCACGGGTGGTGTGCGTCAGGATGATCTGGTCGAACTTTTCATAGGTTTCCGGATCACGGATCAGGCTGGCGAAGGGCGCGATGCCGGTTCCGGTCGAGATCATGTAGAGGCGCTTGGCCGGCGTCAGCGCGTCGAGCACGAGCGTGCCCGTGGATTTCTGGCGCAGCAAAACCGTATCGCCAGCGACGATCTTCTGCAGATGCGAGGTCAGGGGACCGTCGGGCACCTTGATGGAGAAAAACTCCAGTTCGTCGTCCCAGGCGGGGCTGGCGATAGAATAGGCGCGGAAGACCGGGCGTTCGGCATTGGGCAGGCCGATCATGACGAACTCGCCCGAGCGGAAGCGGAAGCTCTGCGGCCGCGTGATGCGGAACGAGAACAGGCGATCCGTATAATGGGTGACCGAAACGACTTTCTCGGCGTGAACGTTGGCGGGGATCGGAAAACCGGTTGCCGGCGCATTACCGGAAAGGGAAAGATCGGCGGTTTGCATGTCTGGCTTTCCCTGGATCTAGGCTTTTGTTTCTGCTCTTCGAGCCTGCGGGCACAGCATTCGTAGACTCCAAACAGCTAAGGTATTGCTCGCCATATTTATTAGTGTACAAATGAATATCGCGTCAAGACGCGGGCGTAGAGAGCCATTCTAAATTGCCTCTTATCAGTAGGTTGGACATTCCGGATTCCCCCATGAACGCGAAAAATGGTGCAATCTCGGGAAACGTTGTCGCGGGCATCGATGTCGGCGGCACCTTCACCGACCTGCTCCTGATCGACGGGAGCAGCGGGCGGCAAGGCCTATATCGCCAAGACCCCGACCACCGTCGAGAACCAGGCCTTCGGCGTCGTCGCCGCGCTGGCGAAGACGGGATTTCCGATCGACGCGATCGATCTCATCGTCCATGGCACGACGACCACGACCAACGCGGTTCTGGAACGCCGGCTGGCCAAAACCGGCATGATCACCACACGCGGTTTCCGCGACATCATCGAACTCGGCCGCCGCACGCGGCCGCAGCCCTACGGCATGACCGGGACGTTCGCGCCGGTCATCCCGCGCGACCTGCGCCTCGAAGTGACCGAGCGGGTCGAGGCCGGCGGCAAGGTGCGCACCCGCCTGGACGAAGGCGCAGTGCGCGCGGCGGTGGCCCGGCTCCTGGAGGCGGGCTGCGAGTCGCTCGTCATCCATTTCCTGCATGCCTACGCCAACCCGACGCATGAGCGGCGCGCCGCCGAGATCGCCGCCGAGATCTGGCCGAACGACTACATCACGACCGGCCATTCCCTGCTGTCGGAGGCACGCGAATTCGAACGCGGCGTCACCGCCGCCGTCAACGCCTCGGTGCAGCCGATCCTCGAGCGCTATGTCGACCGGCTGCGCGAGCGAGCTGGCGGAGCGCGGCTACGACCGCGACTTTCTCGTCATGAACGGCAATGGCGGCATGATCTCGGCGCGCTTTGTCACGCAGCGAGGCGGCCAAGACCGTCATGTCCGGCCCCGCCTCCGGCGTCATGGCGGCGGCCTATACGGCGCGGCCGCGCCGGCTATCGAGAACCTCGTCACCTACGACATGGGCGGCACCTCGACCGACGTGGCGCTGATCCGCAACGCCGCAGGCCGCCGTCTCCAACGAGATCGAGATCGAATACGCCATGCCGATCCACGTGCCGATGGTGGACGTGCACACGGTCGGCGCCGGCGGCGGCTCGATCGCGCGGGTGGACGCGGCGGGGCTGCTCCGGGTCGGGCCGCGAAAGCGCCGGCGCCGACCCCGGGCCCGATCTGCTACGGGCGCGGCGGGACGGAGCCGACGATCATCGGACGCCAACCTGCTGCTCGGCCGCCTCGACCCCAGACAACTGCTCGCCGTCGACAGCCCCGTGGATCGGCCGCCCTGCGCGATGCCTTCGCGCGAGAAGCTCGGACGACCGGCTCGGCCTCGATCGGCGCGCAGGCGGCGGGCGCCGTGCTCCGGATCGGCAACATCAAGATGGCCGGCGCCATCCGCATGGTCTCGATCGCCAGGGGCCACGACCCGCGCGACTTCGCGCTGTTCGCCTTCGGCGGCGCCGGGCCGCTCCACGCCAGCGCGCTTGGCGCGCGAACTCGGCATCCCGAAGGTGCTGGTGCCGGCGCGGCCGGGCATCACCAACGCGCTTGGCTGCGTCGTCGCCGACCTGCGGCACGATTTCGTCAACACGCTCAACCAGCCCGTCGCGCCGCTCGACACGGCGAATATCGCGACCGTCGCTGGCGCGGCAGGCGGCGCGAAGGACGCGCCTGATCGAGCAAGGAAGCGGTGACGGCCGAAAGCATCCGCGCTCGCGCACTCCGCCGACATGCAGTTCGTCGGCCAGACGCATCTGCTGAACGTGCCGCTGCCCTCGGCCGAAATGTCGCCGCGAGACCATCGCAGCAACTGTTCGAAAGGGCCTATTTCGCACCGCTTCCGGGTCGAACTGCCGGAGATCCGCGCCAATCTCGTCAATCTCAACACCTCGGTCATCGGCGGCGCGGCCGGCGGTCGACCTGTCGCAGCCTGATCGACCCGGCCGGCCGCGCGGCGACGCTCGACGACGCGCTGAGCGAGACGCGGCCGGTCTGGTTGACGGCGCGTGGCACGACACGCCGGTCTATGCGCGCGAAAAACTGCCGCTCGACGCCGTCGTCGACGGCCCCGCCATCCTCGAGCAGATGGACGCCACCACCGTGATCGAGCCCGGCGACCGCGCCACCTCCGACGCGGACGGCAACATCATCATCGAAATCGGGAAGGCTTGACGATGGCATGCTCTCGACCCCATCACCCTCTCCGTCATCCAGGCCGGCCTGCAGCAGGTCTGCGACGAGATGGACCTCACCTTTTCCCGCGCCGCCTTCTCGCCGGTGATCGCCGAGGCCAACGACCGCTCCGACGGCATCTATTCCGCCGACGACGGCGCGCTGATCGCGCAGGGCGTCGGCGGGCCTGCCGGTCTTCGTCGGCATCATGCAGTATTCGACCCGCGACTCTGATCGAGATGATCGCGGACGGACGCTGCCGCCGCCGGAACCGGGCGACATCTACATCGTCAACGACCCCTATCTCGGCGGCACGCATCTGATGGATGTGCGCTTCGCCATGCCGGTCTATCGCGACGGCAAGATCTTCTGCTGGCTGTCCAACACCGGCCACTGGCCGGACATCGGCGGCGCGGTGCCCGGCGGCTTCTCCGCCTCGGCGACCGCCGTCGAGCAGGAGGGCCTGCGCCTGCCGCCGGTCAAGCTCTTCAAGAAGGGCGGGCTCGACCCCGAAATCCACGCCATCATCGCCTCCAACATCCGCGTCGCCGACCAGCGCATCGGCGACATCAAGGCGCAGGCGGCCGCGCTGATGGTCGGCGCAGGACCGGCTGTCCGAAATCCTCGACCGTTACGGCGACGACACCGTCGCGCGAGGCGATCGCCGAGCTGCGCGCAGCGCGCCGCCGAGCAGATGCGCGCCGAGCATCGCCGAAATCCCCGACGGCGCCTATCGCTCGCAGGGCCTATCGTCGATTCCGACGGGGTGGTCGACGACGCCGCTGACCATCGCGCTTGCCGTCACCAAGCAGAGGCGACGGGCTCGACCTTCGACTTCGCCGGATCGTCGCCGCCCTGCGCGGGGCCGATGAACAGCGTTCTGCGCGACGACCCTGTCCTCGGTCTACCTCGCCATGCGCCACATCTTCCCCGACGTGCCGATCAGCGCCGGCGCCTTCGAGCCGCTGATCGTCAAGCGTCCGGAGGGCACGCTTCCTCGACGCCAAATATCCGCGGCCGGTCTCGGGCTGCGCGGCGGAGGTCTCGCAGCGCATCGCCGAGGCCGTGTTCGCCGCCCTGGTGCAGGCGCTGCCCGACAAGGTGACCGCCGCGCCGGCCGGCATCGAGCGGCAATTTCGCGCTCGGCGGCCACGACCCGGCGCGCGGCCGCGACTACGTGATGTACCAGATCTCCGGCGGCGGCTATGGCGGCAATGCCGATCACGACGGGCTATCCAATGGCTGCTCGACGATCGGCATCTCCAAATCGCCGCCGGTCGAGATCATGGAGCAGGCCTTCCCCGTGCTCTACCGCCACTATCGCCCTGCGCGAGGGTTCGGGCGGCGCGGGAAAACACCGCGGCGGCTTCGGGCTGACTTACGAGGTCGAGCTGCTGCGCGGCGAGGCGCGCGCCTCCTTCGTCATGGACCACGGCCGCGTTCGGCCCGCAGGGCGTGCTAGGCGGGCAAGACGGCGGCGGTGAACGTCGGTGACGGTCTACAGGGACGGCGAAGCGCATGTGCCGCCGCATCTGTCGAAGGAGCAGGACATTCCGCTCAAGGCCGGCGACCGCGTGCGCGTTGGCACGCCGGGCGGCGGCGGCTATGGCGACCCGTTCAAGCGCAACCCGCAGGCCGTGCTCGCCGATGTGAGGATGGGCTATTATTCGGTCGAACAGGCTAAAGAGCGGTTTGGCGTTGCCATCGACAATTCGGGCGCGGCGCGGCGTTCCGTCAAAAAAGCAAAATAAAGCGGCTCAGCCCGCTACGCGTTGCGCGACAGACGCCCGCTCGACCAGCGGACATTCCAGCTTGATGATCGGATAGCGCTCCGGACGTTGCTGCGGCCAGTCGTCGAGCCGCTCGACCGCCCAGCGCCCCATGGCCCTGTGCGGCAGGATCAGCGTCGTCAATTGCGGATGAAGGTGGCGGGAAATTTCCTCGTCGTCATAGCCGACGACCGAGATGTCGTCGGGAATCTGCAAGCCCTGCTCCTTGAGCGCCTCGTAGCAGCCGATAGCCATGCGGTCGTTCTGGCAGAAGATCGCGGTGGGGCGGTCGGGCAGTTCGAGCAATTGACGCGTCGCGCGAAAGCCGGCGCTTGCCGACCAGTCGCCCTCGATTACCAGATCGGGGTCGAAGACGATGTCGGCGGTCGCCAGCGCCCGGCGGTAACCACGTAGCCGGTCCTTCGCCGGGTCGATCCAGATTTCGCCGGTGATCGTGGCGATGCGCCGATGGCCGCGCCGGATCAGATATTGCGTCGCCGATTCACCGCCGGCGATTTCGCTTGGAACGACCGATGGAAAGGCGCGGTCCGACGACGTGCAGTTCAAGAGAACGACCGGGATGTCGAGTTCGTAAAGATAAGCCGGCACGACAAGCTGGCGGGTGAAGATCGCCATGTAGATCAGGCCGGAAATGCCGTTCTCCACCATCGTGCGCAGGGTGCGGGGCTCGATTTTCGGATCGTTCATCGTCTGCGCGATAAGAAGCAGATTGTCACTGCTCCAGGCGGCCTGGCGCGCGCCCTCGATCGCCACGGCCGTCTCGGGGCTGGTCGCCAGATGATCGGCAACGAACCCGATCGTGCGGTTGACGATCGGGCCGCGCGCGGACTCGGTTTCGAGATGGACGAAGGAGGGAGCGGCGTAGCCGAGATCGCGCGCCGCCTGGATAACGCGTTCGCGCGTCGCCGCCGATATGGTGATGCCGGGCGTGTCGTTGAGGACAAACGACACGGTCGTCTGCGAGCAGCCCGCAACCTGCGCCACGTCGGTCATGGTGACCCGGCGCGAGAGACGCAGTTGCTTCGCCTCCCCGCTCTTGCGGACCCTGTTCACCGGAACAGGCGCGCTTGCAATTTTGTTCGTCATGTTCCGCCCCAACAAGAAGGAACGGCCGGCGCCGGCACGCCATTCCTCTGGTCGTTTCCCTTATCACGATCCGCGCCCGCGCAAGCGGCGTGGCGTCGTCTGGCGCATTTTTTCACAATATAGCCTGTCGTTCCTCCCTTGAAAACATATTTACTAATAAGAATTAGTCCGCTATTCATTGGGGATTGGCGAGCGCAGGCAAGCGCGCTCCCTACGAGGAGGGGCACGCCGATCGAGCATTGGCCATGAACGAATAGCCAAGTCGAAATCCAGTTCAACGGGAGGAAATCATGAAACATGTATTGCGTATCGCCGCAGCCCTGGCGGCCGGTGTCGTTATCGGAATGAGCGCCAGCTGCCGGCAAGCGCGGCCGACAAGCCGACGCTGGCTTTCGTCGCCAACGGCGCGTCCGACTTCTGGAAGGCGGCCGAGGCCGGCATGAAGAAGGCGCAGGCCGAACTGCCCGACTACAAGCTCGAATTCAAATATCCCGACCAGGCCACCGTCGCCATCCAGCAGACGCTGATGGACGACCTCGTGACCGCCGGCGTCAAGGCCATCATGGTCTCGGCCGTCGATCCCAAGGCCACCGACGTGCTCAACAAGATCGCCGGCGAGACGGCGCTCTTCACCACCGACTCCGACGCGCCCCAGACCAACCGCATCGCCTATATCGGCTCGTCCAACGTGCTCGCCGGCAAGCAGGCCGGCCGAGATCGCCAAGAAGGCGATGCCGAACGGCGGCAAGTGCATGGGCTTCGTCGGCCTGCCCGGCGCCGACAACTCCAAGGAGCGCGCGCAGGGCTTCAACGACGGCCTCAAGGGCACCGAGCATCACGCTGGTCGACGTGCGCGGCGACGACATGGACCAGACCGCGCGCCAAGAGCAACGTCGAGGACGTGCTGACGGCCGATCCCGACATCAACTGCATGGTCGGCTTCTATTCCTACAACACGCCGCACATCTATGCAGGCGCTCAAGGAATGCCGGCAAGCTCGGCAAGATCACCGTCGTCGGCTTCGACGACGACCCGATCACGCTCGGCGGCGTCAAGGAAGGCACGATCGCCGGCACCGTCGTGCAGCAGCCCTTCGAGTGGGCCTATCAGGGCATCAAGCTGATGGCGGCCTATCTCAAGGGCGACAAGTCGGGCATCCCGGCCAACGGCTGATCATCATCCCGACCAAGATCCTCACCCAGGACGACATCGACGCCTACGCCGCCAACCTCAAGGCGATGTCGGGCAAGTAAGCCGGACGGCCTCGCCGCTCCCGGCGATCGTCCGGGAGCGGCCTCACGCCAGCGTGCCCATCGGGCGGCGGCCGCCAGCGCTTGCCGCCCGGTGCGCGGCCGCCTAACTCTCGAGCGATCATGACCAGTCCGCTGCTCATCCGCGCGCCGGGCTGCCGGCCGAGCCGTTCCTGACGCTTGACGGGCATCCGCAAGATCTATCCCGGCGTCGTGGCGCTCGAGCGGCTTTTCGATGGAGGTCGCGCCGCGGCGAGGTGATCGGCCTCGTCGGCGAAAACGGCGCCGGCAAATCGACGCTGATGAAGATTCTCGGCGGCGTCATCGCGCCCGACCGGCGGCACCATCACCATCGACGGCGTCGCGCACGCCGCGCTCACGCGTCGCCGAAAGCATGGCGGCCGGCATCGCCTTCGTGCATCAGGAACTCAACCTGTTCGACAATCTCGACGTCGCCGCCAACGTCTATATCGGCCGCGAGCCGCGCGCGGCGGCTTGCTGCGCCTCGTCGATCGCGACGAAGCTGCGCGAGATGGTCGCGCCGCTGCTCGACCGGCTCGGCGCCAATTTCGGCCCGACACGCCCGTCGCCAGCCTGTCGCTGGCGCAGCAGCAGATGGTCGAGATCGCCAAGGCGCTGTCGGTCGATGCGCGGCTGGTCATCCTCGACGAGCCGACCTCGAGCCTGCCGCTGGCCGAGACCGAAAAGCTGCTCGACGTGATCGCCGGCCTCAAGGCGGACGGCATCGCCGTCATCTTCATCTCGCACCGCCTGCACGAGATCGAGCAGCGCCGCCGACCGCGTCGTCGTGCTGCGCGACGGCACCCTCGCCGGCACGCTCGACAAGGACGAGATCACGCACGACCGCATGGTCAAGCTGATGATCGGCCGCGACCTCAAGGTGCCGCTCGCGCGCGCCGGCCGCACCGGCCGGCGAGGTCGTGCTGCGCAGCGCGCGGCGTGCGCACCGGCACCTATCCCGCGCAGCCGGTCGACCTCGACCTGCGCCGCGGCGAGATCCTCGGCCTCGCCGGCCTCGTCGGCGCCGGGCGCACCGAACTGGCGCGCGCCCTGTTCGGCATCGACCCGATCCTCGGCGGCCATCTCGTGCTCGACGGCGAAGCCGCTTCCGCGCCGCGCACGCCGCCGACGCGGTGGCGCGCGGCATCTTCCTCGTGCCCGAGGACCGCAAGGGCGCCGGCCTGCTGCTCGATCTGCCGATCGCCGAGAACATCTCGCTGCCGAACCTCGCGGCCCATTCGCGGCGACTTCATGGTCTCGCGCGGCGCGCGAAATCGGCGACCGCCGAAGCGCAGCAGCGCCAACCTCGGCATCAAGGCGCCCAACGTCACGACGCGCACCGGCTCGCTCTCGGGCGGCAACCAGCAGAAGGTGGTGCTGGCCAAGTGGCTGGCGATGGACCCCGAAGGTCATCATCTTCGACGAGCCGACCCGCGGCATCGACGTCGGCGCCAAGGCGGAGATCTATCGCCTGATGCGCGGAACTGGCCGATGCGGGCGTCGCCGTGCTGATGATCTCCTGCGACATGGAGGAGGTGATCGGCGTCTCCGACCGCATCGCGGTGATGCACGAGGGGCGAATCGCGGGCATTCTCGACCGCGACCGGTTCAGCGAGGAGAACGTGCTGCTGCTGGCGGTCGGCAAGACAATCGGCGCAGAGGGGAAGCGGCATGATCAAGAAAGACCTCGGCCTGCTGCGTCCTGATCCTCGTGGTGGGCGCGGTGGTCGCGATCATCAACCCGCGCTTCCTGCTGCCGATCAACATCGCCAACACCGCCAACCTGGTCGGCCTGTTCGGCCTCTCGGCGCTCGGCCAGGCCTTCGTCATCATCACCGGCGGCATCGAGCTTTCGGTCGGCTCGATGATCGCGCTGATCGGCGTGCTGTTCGTCGATTTCATCGCCAACCAGGGCGTGCCCTGGCCGCTCGCGGTGGTGCTGATGCTGGCGCTCGGCGTGCTGATCGGGCTGGTCCACGGCCTGCTGATCACCAAGCTCAAGCTGCAGCCCTTCGTCGTGACGCTGTGCGGCCTGCTGATCTATCGCGGCGTCGCCCGCTTCTACACCAAGGACGCCACCGCCGGCTTCCCCTTCGGGCAGAATTTCCCGAGCCTCGAATGCATCACCACCGGCCGGAGCTTCGGCGTGCCGAACTCCTTCATCGCCTTGCTCATCGTCGGCGTCATCATGTGGTTCGTGCTGCACCGCTCGGTGTTCGGCCGCTATCTCTACGCCGTCGGCAAGAACGAGGAGGCGGCGCGCTTTTCCGGCATCAGCACCGACCCGCGTGATCATCGCCGCCTATGTCATCTGCCAGGTGCTGACGGTGATCTCGGCGATCTATTTCGCCATGTACACGCGCTCGATTTCGCCCGCCTCGCACGGCAATTTCTACGAGCTCTACGCCATCGCCGCGGCGGTGCTCGGCGGCTTCTCGCTGCGCGGCGGCGAAGGCTCGATCATCGGCGCGATCCTCGGCGTGATCCTGCTGCAGGAACTGCAGAACCTCGTCAACCTGCTCGGCATCCCGTCCTCGCTGAACTTCGCGGTGATGGGCGGCGTGATCCTGATCGGCGTGACGGTCGATCAGCAGTGGGGAATTTTCCGGCAGAGGCGGATATTGACGGCAGCGGCGTCGGCCCCTTCGGAAAGCGGGCAATAGCCGAATAACCATCGCAACCGTTGCGATCCGTTAGTCTTCGCCTCAGACCAGCTTTGCCAGAAGTTTGAGGAAGGTCGCAGTCTCGCGCGCGTTGAGCGGCGCCAGCGTCTCGGCGGTAATCTTTTCAGCGAGCGGCATCAGCTTCTCGATGAGCGCGCCGCCCTCGTCCGTCAGGCTGACGACAAGCCGGCGGCGGTCTTCACGATGGCTGGCGAGGCTGACCAGCCCGCGCGCCTTCAGCCGATCGATGACGCCCTTGATGGTGGCGGCATCCATGGCGACCAGCACGCCAAGCTGGTTCTGCGAAGTCTCGCCGACCTCGGCGAGCTTGGCGAGCGCGGCGAACTGAGGCGGCGTCAGGTCGCCGATATAGCGCGCGAAAATGGCGATATGGCGCTGGCTGGCCTTGCGCAGGATGAAGCCGACCTGCTCCTGCAGCCGATATTCCTCGTGGTCCTGACCATTGTCGGTCTCGACCAGCTTGAGCTTGCCTCCCGTGGAATTCACCGCAGTCCGTCCTCTCCCTTGACGTCCGCCACGGCCAGGCCGCCCATGCGGTTATGCACACGCGGACCGCACGCCATGGCCAGGCAGAACAGGATCTCGTCGGGGCGCGGGCCATCCGGCATTGAAACAGTCATGGCGTCGAAGTGACTGCGTACATAAGCGGCGTTGGTATGGCCGAGCGGCACGTCGAGCGAGGCGCCGAACGCGCCGACCTTCATCGCCGAGGGTACGATCGCCTTGGCGTTGCCCAGCCGTTCGCGCATCGCATAGCCTCCCGGTACGTGCCACAGAGCGCCATGCTCGATCTCGCCCGCCGTGCCGACGATCGCGCCCTTGCCGTAACCGTCAATGATGTCGATGTCGCCACCCAGCGCCGCGATCAGCCCATCCGTCAAATGCAGGCCGAGAGGTTTCAGATCCTCCATGCCGGGCTGTAATTCGGCGGCATATTTGCCGGCGTAGGGGTTCTTCACCAGCGCCATGGCGGCGGCGCGGCGGCGCGGCGTGGCCGGCGCCGGCCCGCCCTCGTGCAGGATTTCCTCGGTGAGGATCGCGACCTTGCGGATGGTGAATTCAGGCATGACGGATGTTCCTCGTGCTGGTGGCGCCTGTGAGGGCGCCAGCTTCACCCTCCCACTTGTGGGGAGGGTCGATGAGTGGTCTTTGCGCAGCAAAGGCCGCGAGACGGGTGGGGGTAAATTGGTTTTATTTCTGACCCCCACCCGGCTCGCATCGCTCGCCACCCTCCCCACAAGGGGGAGGGTATGGCCGCACAGCCGACTCTGCCCACCCGAAGAATAAAGCTGCCGCTTCGATCAGCCCACGCCGGCGATAGGCTTCCGCGACGGCCAGTCCACTTTCCAGCGCCAAAGCGATTTCCCGGCTATCGAGCGCGCCGACATCCGTCGTCACCAGCCGCTCGCCAAGATCGTTATCCGGCTGGATATCGCAAGCACGTTCGCGGTGAATGGCGGGATGGCCGGGGAGGTCAACGGCATTGGCGATGAGCGTCGCGGCGACGTCGGCGGTCGCCGCATCCCACGCCAGAACCGTGACCGCGTCGGCGATGCCCAGCGAAAAGCTGCGGCCACGCCAGCCGCTGGTGGCGATGCCGCGCACGTCGTCCTCGGCGCGGATGATTAGCCGGTCGGAAACCCCTTGCCCCGTACCGGCGATCGCAGCCTTCATCGACTGATTCTTGGCAAGATGGATGGCAATGTCGCCACCATCATTGACATAGGCGCGGTCAAGGACGCGGCCCGCAATCATGGCCGCCAGCATCTCGTCGGCCACCGACCCGGCCACCGCCGCCATCGGGGTGACGAATGTCTCGGCGAAGCGCGATGCGCCCGCTTCCATGCGGCGCGCCGTTGGCCCAGAGAAATGGCGTGGCTGCAGGGATGATGGCAGCCGCAATTCCGCCAGTTCCTCGACGAGTTCGCCAAGAATCGTCTGGAAGCGCGCCGCCGCTTGCCGGTAGGCCTCTTCGACCTCCTCCGCCGTGCCGAAAGCCTCGACAATGAGGTCGATCGGCCCGTGGTTCATGTGCAGGCGGCGGCCGTCCGCCAGCCAGGCGATCCGCGGGCAGTTCATCGCGATCGCCCCGGCGCATGGCGCATATATTCGAGCGGCGGCCACGGGTTAGCGCTCGGCGCATCGCTCCCCCGGCGCGGGTTCAAATATTCGCCGCCCCGCGCGATGACATCCTCGACCGAGCGGATTTCGGAAACATAGCCGCCAAGTCTCTCGTAATCGTCGCGACGCAATGTGAACTCGATCGGCGCGACCAGCGCCGGCGTCGGCACGTAGCCGAAGGAATTGTCGGGCGTGCGCATGACGTCCACCATCAGCATGATGCCGCCACCCGGCCAGACATAGACCGGCGCGCCGCCCACCGTCACATAGGTCGTCAGCCCATGCACGGAGCGCGTGAGATTGACGGGATTTTCCGTGACGCCCGCGCGCAACGAACCGCCAGCGCCGCCGACGAACAGGACGGTGCAGAGCGCCGGTTCGCAATTGTCCTCGATCAGATCGACGGACTTTTGCAGCCGCTCCGGAAACGGCTTCTCGACCGGCTTGAGCTCGTCGTCGAGCTCGAAATAGGCGAATTGCTCGCCGGTCGTGGACACCATCAGCAGCGACAGGCCAGCCCGCGCGCCCTTCTTCGGGTTCCATTCGCCGAGGATTTCCAAGGGATTGGATATCGCCGTGCCACCCCAGCCGAGACCCGGCTCCGACACCTTGAAATAGCGTCCCGGCGTCGAGCGGCGTCCGTTGATCCTGATGCCCGTATCCTGCCAGCCCAGCACCTTGCCGGCCTGATGTTCGGAGACGACGCCAGTGATGTGGTCGTCGACCACCACCACCTCGTCAACCAGATCCTTCCACTGCGTGGCGAACATGCCGATCGTCGCCGAACCGCAGCCGACGCGCATGCGGTGCTCGACCTTGCCGTCGATGATCGGCGCCTTGCCGGCCTGCACCACGATTGTCACGCCACCATCGATGGTCAGTTCCACCGGCTGTTTGTTGCAGAGATTGAGCAGCGCGTCGCAGGTGGCGCGACCCTCCGACTTGGAGCCGCCGGTCAGATGATGGACGCCGCCGAGCGACAGCATCTGCGAGCCATATTCGGCGGTCATCACATGGCCGATCGCCTCGCCGCCGGCACGCACGGCGGCGGTTTCGTCGCCAAGATGACGGTCGGTGTCGATCTTCACCTTGGCGCCGCAATAAGAAAAAATGCCCTCGGTGACCACCGTCACCAGATCGACGCCTTCGACCTCCTGGCTGACGATGAAGGGCGCGGGCTTGTAGTCCGGATAGGTGGTTCCCGCGCCAATGGCGGTAACGAAGCGGCGTCCGGTATTGACCAGTTCGCCGTTCCAATTGCCGCCCTCGGCGAGGAAGGGCGTGATGGCTCCGCCCGCTTCCCCGGTGTGTTCGAGGATGGTCAGCGGATCGCAACGCACGATATTGCCGTCGACATTGCCATAGCGGTCGCACGCGCCGGTGCGGCCCTCAGCGATGTAGCACATGACCGGGCACGCGTCGCAGCGGATCTTCTCGCCGGATTTTTGCGGGCCGGGATCATGCGTCTCGAATCGCTCAGAGAGTTCACTCATCCCCGAGCCTCCCGGATCGCCGCCAGTACCCGCGTCGGGGTGGCCGGCACTTTCGTGATCCTGGCGCCGGAAGCATGGCGGATGGCATTGAGGATCGCGGGAGCGGTCGGGATCAGCACATGCTCGCCCAGCCCCTTGGCGCCGAACGGGCCTTCCGGATCGGGCACCTCGATCAATATCGACTCGATCGGCGGCACGTCGCCGATGGTCGGGATCAGATAATCGTGCAGATTCTCGGTGCGGCCGGGCACATATTCCTCCATCAGCGCCATGCCGATGCCCTGGGCGATGCCGCCCTCGATCTGGCCTTCGACAAGCAACGGGTTGATGGCGCGGCCGACATCGTGCGCGGCGGTGATCTTGATCAGCTTCACTGTGCCGAGCCTCATGTCGACCTCAAGTTCGGCGATCTGCGCGCCGAAACCATAGACGGCATATGGCTTGCCCTGCCCCTTGGCGTCGAGCGCGGCCGTCGGCGGATCGTAGGTCTCCTCGGCGCGGAAGACGAGCCCGTCGCCATCGGCCCGCATGGCGGCGAGGTCGATGGCGCGGGCCGCATCGCCCTCGCGCACCGTCAGCGTCGAACCGTCGAGCGAAAGCACGGCCTTTTCCGACACATTGGCGAACCGTAGAATCGCTTCCCGCAGGGCGCGACCGGACTTCTCCGCCGCCTTGCCGGAGATGAAGGTCTGGCGCGAGGCGGAGGTCTTGCCGGCGTCGGGCGTGATGCCGGTATCGGCGCTCACCAGGATGAGCTTGCGGAGCGGCAGGCCGAGCGCGTCGGCGGCGATCTGCGCGATCACGGTGTTGGAGCCCTGTCCGATATCGACCGCGCCCTGGTGCAGGACAATTTCGCCGTTACAAGAAATGCCCATCTTGATGGTGGAGGGGTTGGGCAGGGCCGTGTTGCCGCAGCCATACCAGCACGACGCGATGCCGACGCCGCGCTTGCGCGAAGCATGTCCAGCGTTGAACGCCTCGGCGTCCGCCAGCGCGCGCGCCCAATGAGGTTGAAGCGCCTCCAAACATTCGGCGATGCCGGCCGCTTCCAGCACCTGACCGGTTCCCGTGACGGATCCGTTGCGGAAAGCGTTTGCCAGACGGAACTCCAGCCGGTCCATGCCGATCTTTTCGGCAAGCTCATCGTAGAGCGTTTCCTGCATGATCGTTGCTTGCGGCACGCCAAAGCCGCGGAACGCGCCCGCTACCGGGCCGTTGGTGTGGACCGCCCGCCCCGTGGCGCGATAGTTCGGCGTCACATAAGGGCCGGAAGCATGCACCGGCACACGGTTGGCGACCGTCGGCCCCCAACTCGCATAGGCGCCGGTGTTGAAATCGCCCTCGAATATCATGCCGGTCACGCGGCCTTCGGCATCGGCGCCTATCGTCGCTTTCATGGCCCCCGGATGGCGCTTGGTGGTCGAGCTCATGGATTCGGTGCGGGTATAGGCGAGATAGGCGGGCCGGCCCGTCTTCATCGCGACCAGGCCGATCAGCGGCTGCAGCGACACATCGAGCTTGGAGCCGAAGCCGCCGCCGGTGGCTGTCGGCACGATGCGCACCTTTTCCGGCGCAAGCCCAAGCACCGCGGCGGTGTCGTCGCGGTCCATATAGGGCGCCTGCGTGCAGGCCTTGATGACCAGCGTATCGCCGTCCATGAACGCATGGCCCGCTTCCGGCTCGATATAGGCGTGCTCGACATAGGAGGTTTCGACCCCACCCGTCACGGTAAAGGCGGCATCGGCCAATGCGCTTTCCGGGTCGCCACGCTCGACGAAGCCGGTGGTCAGCACATTATCCGCGCGGCCCGCATGAATCGGACTACAGCCGTCCAATGCCTCGGCGGGGAGGAGCGTGTGCGGCAAGACATTCCAGTGGATCGGAAAGTCCGCGATGTCGAGATCGGACATTGCCACGGGCTCGCCGGCGATAAGCGCCACGGCCTCGCCGCGAAACCGGGCGCGGCCCTCAGCCAACGCCGGCTGGTCGGCGAAAGGCGCGATGACGCCGAAGCAGTTGCGGCCCGGAATATCGGCAGCCGTGTAGATTGCGACGATGCCTGGATGGGTCGCCCGGAACCGATCGAGATCGCCGAACGAAAACGCCGCGTGCCAGTGCGGCGAACGGATGACCATGACCGACAACGCGCCCGCCGGACGTTCGTCCGCGCCGAAGCGGTCCGTACCCGCCACTTTGGCGATGCCGTCGAGGCGGATCGGTGACGCGCCGACCGCATGTCCGGAATCGGGCAGGCGAAGGTCAAAGCCGTTGCGCCGTTTCCCGGCGACCGCCAGAACCGCGTTGACGATCTTGCGATAGCCGGTGCAGCGGCAGAGCACGCCACCCAGCGCGTCCATCACCTCGGCTTCGTCAGCATGCGGATTGCGTTCCAGCACTGCCGTCGCGGCGACGAGGAAGCCCGGCGTGCAGATGCCGCATTGCGCCGCGCCATGTTCGAGGAAGGCGGCTTGCAACGCCGACAATTGCCCGTTCGCCAGCCCCTCCACGGTGCGAATGCTGGCGCCGGATGCGCCGGCCGCCGGCATCAGGCAGGCGCAGACCGGCTCGCCATCGACCAGCACCGTGCACGCCCCGCAATCACCGGCGTCACAGCCCACCTTGGTGCCGGTGAGCTTCAACTCGTCGCGCAGGACAGAAGACAGGCGGGCGACCGGCGACGCGTTCACCACTGCGGGCTTGCCGTTCACTTCGAAGCGTATTTCGGCGCGGTCGAGACTCATGCGGCAAGCTCCGTTTGCGGGACGCCGGCAGCACCAAGCAGGGCACGCGCGACGATTTCCTTGGCGGCCTCGGCGCGATATTCACGCGAGCCGCGCACGTCGTCGATCGGGCTCAGCGCGGCAAGGTGCTCCGCCCGAACCGCCTCAACCAGAGAACCATCCGCCGGCCGGTCGACGAGCGCCGCTTCGAGCGTCGTCAAGCGCTGCGCCACGGCGGAACAGGAACCGATCGCCACGGCAACCTTTTCGATGCTGCCATCCGCGCGGATGTCGAGCCGCGCCGCAACCATGGCGATGGAGATGACAAGATAGCGCCGCGCGCCGAGCTTGACGAAGGCGGACGAGCCGGTCGCGGACGATTTCGGTATCCGGATCGCCGTCACCATCTCGCCGGGCCGCAGCGCCGTCTCGCGGTTGCCAAGGATAAAATCACCAATTGGCAGATATCGCGTCGCGCCTGACGACCGCAGTTCGACCTCCGCGTCGAGCACCATCAGCGCCGGCACGCCATCGGCGGCGGGCGAAGCGTTGCACAGATTTCCGGCGATGGTACCGACATTCTGGATCTGCACCGAACCGACCTCGCGCGCCGCCGCCTTGAGCGCATCGAACGCCGCCGGCAATGGATGGCGGATGATTTCGGTCCAACTCGTGCGCGCGCCGATAAGGATATGGCCATCGCTTTCAGAAATGCCGCGCAGATCGGCAAGTGCGTTCACGTCGAGGACATTTTCGCGCAATGGCTTTGCCCCGAGCGCTGGATAGAAATCCGTGCCGCCCGCAAGAATACGCCAGCCTGCCTCGCCCAGCAGGGCAAGCGCCTCATCGAGCGAATGCGGTTTCGCGTAGCGGACCATTAAGCTTTCCACGCCGCAATTTGCGACTAAATTCATTGGTATGCAAATGATATCAACGCCTCGCCACTTGTCAAAGAGCCATTTTCCGGTCCACCCTCATTCTGTTGCAACCGCAGGCGGGATATCGGAATGGCCAAGGCGCTGATCGTCATCGATTTGCAGAACGATTTCTGTCCAGGCGGGGCGCTGGCCGTAGCCGGCGGCGACGAGATCGTGCCGCTGGTCAACGACCTCATCACACGTTTCGAGCACGTCGTCCTGACGCAGGACTGGCACCCGGAAGGCCATTCCAGCTTCGCTTCCGAACATCCCGGCAAGAACGCGTTCGAGAGCGTGACGATGCCCTATGGCGAGCAGACCCTGTGGCCCGACCATTGCATCCAGGGCAGCGAGGGCGCCGCCTTTCACCCCGGGCTCGAATGGACCAAGGCGGAACTCGTCATCCGCAAGGGTTTTCGCAAGGCGATCGATTCCTATTCCGCCTTTTTCGAGAATGACCACGAAACGCCGACCGGGCTGGCCGGCTATCTCCGCGAACGCGGCATCGAGAAGGTGACGCTGACCGGGCTGGCCACCGATTTTTGTGTCGCCTATTCGGCGCTCGATGCGGCGCGATGCGGGTTCAAGGCGACGGTCGCAATGGACGCCTGCCGCGCCATCGACCTCGGCGGTTCGCTGGCGGCAATGACCGACAAGATGAAGGCGGCGGGCGTCGTTCTGGCGTAGACACCGCCGCTAACCCACCCCGACATAGCGGCGCACCAGTTCGGGATCGTCACGCAATTCGGCGATGTCGACCGTGCGGACGCTGCGGCCGTTCTCGATGAAGGCGACGCGGTCGGCGATCGGCAGCACGGCGTCGACGCGTTGCTCCACGAGGATCGTGGAGACGCCGCGTTCCCGCAACGCGACGACCGTCTCGCGGATCTTGGCGATGGCCGAGGGCATCAAGCCCTCTGTCGGCTCGTCGAGCAGAAGAATTTTCGGTTCGATCGCCAGCGCGCGCGCCATGGCGAGCATCTGCTGCTCGCCGCCCGACAGCGTGCCGGAGCGCTGGCGCAGCCGCTCGCGCAAGACCGGAAAAAGATCGAGCACCGCGTCGCGGGTCTCTTTTCCCTTGCGGCGCGTCATCAAGCCGATTTCGATGTTTTCGGCAACCGACAATTCGGAAAAAAGCCGACGGCCCTGCGGCACGTAAGCGACGCCCTGTCTCGGCACTTCGTGCGCCGGCAGCTTCGTCAGATCGGCGCCATCGAGCACAATCGATCCGGAGCTTGCGTGCACCAGCCCCATGATGGTCTTCAATAGCGTCGTCTTGCCGGCGCCATTGCGGCCGAGCAGGCACAGCACCTCCCCTTCGCGCAATTCGAGGAAGATGTCGCGCAGCACTTCGGCTCTCCCGTACGAGGCGTGGAGCCGGTCGATCTTCAGAAGCTCAGGCATCCGCCGCTGCCCCGAGATAGGCTTCCTGCACGGCGCGGTCGCCGCGGATCTCCGCGGGCGTGCCCTCAGCAAGGATACGGCCACGATCGAAGACCGTGATCCGATGGGCGAGTTGCATCACCAAGGGCATGTTGTGCTCGATCAAAAGCACGGTCGCGCCTTCCGCGATCTGTCGCACCAGCGCGACGAAACCCTCTATCTCGCCGTCTGACAGGCCTTGCGTCGGCTCGTCGAGAATCAGAAGGCGCGGTTTCAGCGCCAGGCCCATCGCCACTTCGAGCAGGCGTTGATGGCCATAGGAAAGGTTCCCCGCGATTTCGTGGGCGCGGTCGGCGATGCCGGTGCGCTCCAGCGCCTGCATGACGCCCAGACGGAGATTGGCCGCGTTGAGATCGCCGCCGTGAAGCAGGGCGCGCTGCACCGACAGGGCCGCGTTGTCGAAAGCCGTCAGCCGCGCGAAAATCGACGTGATCTGGAACGTATAGGCGATGCCGCGCTGCACGCGCCTGTGCGCCGGCAGGGCGGTGATGTCCTCGCCGTCGAATATAATTTTGCCCGAAGATGGCTGGACACGGCCGCAGACAAGACTGACGAATGTCGTCTTGCCGGCGCCATTCGGCCCAATGATGGCGCGGATCTCGCCTGCGGGCAGCGTGAAATCGACGCCGTCGACGGCCTTCAGCCCGCCAAAGGCGCGATGCACGTCCTGTGTCTCCAGCAACGGCGTTACGGCAGCCATGGAAGCCATCTTTCACGCACCGTGCCAAGCACGCCCTTCGGGAAATAAAGCACCAGCAGGATCAGCGCGACGCCGACGAAAAGCAGGTAGGCGGTCGTGTAGTTCGAGGTGATGTCGATGACATAGAACATGAAAAGCGTGCCGATCAGCGGTCCGAGCGTCGTCGCCGCGCCGCCGAGCAAAACCCACAAAAGCGGCAGGATCGAATACTGGATGGTGGTGAAGGTCGCGCCGACATAGCCGAACAGGATGGCGTAGACCGCCCCCGCCGCCGCGCACAGCACGCCGGACAGAATGACGGCGACCAGTTTGCCGGCAAAGACGTTGTAGCCGAGCATCCTCACTGCGCTCCTCGTTCTCGCGGATGGCGACAAGCACGCGCCCGCGCGGCGAACGCACGATATGGAGCGTCACGGCGAGCGCCACCGCGAAGAGGGCAAGCGCCGCTAAATAGCGCGTGACCGGATCGGTCAGATCGAAGGACCGGCCGGCAAGCGAAAACCGTCGCGACGCCCGGCTCAGCGAAAAGCCCTGATCGCCGCCGGTATATTCGTTGAAGTAGATCACCGTCAGGTAGAACACCTGCGAAAACATCATGGTCACGATCATGAAGGCGACGCCGGTGGTGCGCAGCGCCAGGCCGCCGATGACCAGCGCCAGCGCCGCTCCGCAGACGATGCCCGCCCCAAGACCGGCGGCGGCGTTCCAGCCCAACAGGGCCATGGTCATTCCGGCGCCGTAAAGACCTGCCGAAAAGAACATGGCATGGCCGAGGCTTAGCAGGCCGGTATAGCCGAAGAGCAGATTGTAGCCCATGGCGAAGACCGCGAGCACCATGACGCGCGAAAGCACGGCGCGGTGATAGTCCGGCAGTACATATTGTAACGCGATGAGCAGTATGATGACGGCGACATGCAGGGCGACCGCCTTGGCCGGACGGTCGTTTGCCGCCGCCGTCGTGGGACCGATCATCTGGCTACCGTCCCGAACAGGCCCTGCGGGCGGAATACCAGCACCAGCGCGACGAAGAGCGTCGCCAGCATCTCGGCCAGCGTCGGCGAAAAGAAGACGGAAATGATGCCGTCGGAAAGCCCGATGAGAATGGCCGCGACCACCGTGCCGCGCAGGGATCCGAGTCCGCCGATAATGACCACGATGAACGACAGGAGCAGCGGGTCGGTGCCCATCAGATAATGGGCTTGCTGGATCGGCACGATCAGCACCGCGGCGATCGCCGCCAGCATGGCGCCCAGCGCGAAAACACCGGCATAGACCTTGTCGACCGGAATGCCGAAAGCCTGCGCTGTCTCGCGATCATATTGGGTGGCACGCATGACGAGGCCGAGGCGGGTGCGGGTCAGCACGAACCAGGTGGCGAGCAGAATGAGAATGGAGGCGGCGACGATGGCGAGCTTGTAGCCGGAATAGCCGAACCAGGGAAACACGACGCGGAAATCGAAGGGCGCCGAAACGGCGCGCGCCTCCGGCCCATAGAACATCAGCGCAAGCTGCTCGAAGATGTAGAGCATGCCGATGGTCGCCACGATGGTCGCCTCGGGATCGTAGTTCAGCCGCCGCAGCACCAGCCGCTCGGCGATCAATGCGATCGCACCGACCACAAGCGGCGCCAGCACCAGCGCCAACAGGAAGCCCAGCGCCGGATCGCCTGGCACCATGCTGGAGAACCACCAGGCGAAAACCGCGCCCAGCATGAAGAACTCGCCATGCGCGACATTGACCACGCGCATGACGCCGAAGACCAGCGACAGGCCGAGCGCCGTCAGCGCCAGGACGGCGGAACTGACGAGGCCTTCAAGGATGGCGAGCAGGAGATGAGGTCCGAAGGCCATTCAGACCGCTCTTCGACGGGCGGCACTGAAGTGTAAGATCGCCTTGCATTGATTTCCTCCGGCCAGCCGCCCGAAGGGAAATGCCCGATGCGACCTGTCAGCCGCAGCTCGAGCGCTAGAAAGACATCTTCGTGTAGTCGGTGTCCGACTCGAAGAGCCCGTCATCGATCGCCGTGCGATGCACGACGTTCAGCTTCTTGTCCTTGAACTGCGAGATGTTCTGGTGGCCGAAGCATTGATGCAGCTTGCCATTGAGGGTCAAATCTCCCTGCGGATGTTCCTTGCTTTCGGGAAATGCCGTCAGCGCCTCGGTTGCCTCAATCAGTTTCTGCTTGTCGTCCGGTCCCTGATAGCTGGAATCCTCCATCGCCTTCTTGATGGCGTAGAGCGTTTCCCAGCAACCGAACATGTGCGCCGCCGTCGAGACATCCTTTGGGTCGCCCTTCGCCGCGCCATTGTCGTCGATGCCGACCGCATCGCGGTAGAACTTCTGCGCTTTGGACGCGTCGGACTGCAGATAGCGCGGCGAGCCTTCCCAGAAATGACTGCCTTCGAGAAAGTCGAGGCCCGGCGTGGCGAGGTCGACCGCCTCGAGCGAATCGATAAAGCCGAAAAGCTGCGGTCCCTTGGAACCATAGAATTCTCCGAGTTCCTTGACGAAGGTGAGCACCGCCGGGCCGACCATGACGTGATAGATTACGTCGGTATCGGAAGGGATCTGCGGCAGATAGCGGGTGAACGATTTTTCCGTCGGCGGTATGGCGATTTTTGCCAGCACCTTGCCGCCCTGCTTCTCGATCGCCGGTGGCAGGTTGTCGCGATGATCGTAGCCGAACGCATAGTCCGGGAACATCATGGTGATCTTCTTGCCGAGGTTGCCCGTGATCCAGGGAGCCACCGCCAGCACCTGCGACTTCACATTGGTGATGCCCGGCTGCATGACATAGCGGTTGAGCTTGCCCGAGGCGACCTGGTTTCCCTCGCTGACGACATAGTATGGCATCTTCAGTTCGCCGGCGGTCGGGGCATTGGCGATGACGACGTTGGAGAACAGCGTGCCGAAAACCAGGTCGGTCTTGTGCTCGCTGGCGAATTTTTCCATTACCTCGGTGCCGCGCTTGGCGTCGGTGCCATCATCCTCGACAATCAGCTTGATCGGCCGGCCGTTGATCCCGCCGGCGTCGTTGATGAGTTTTACAGCGGCATTGGTGGTGCGCTCGTACCAGCGCCCATAGGCCGCGCCGATACCGGTGCGGTGACACTCGAAGCCGAATTTGTACGGCTCGGAGGAGGCTGCCTGGCTATAGCGCACGAAACCCGGCGCCGTGCCGAGCGCGGCGGCCGCGCCTATCCCCTTCAACGCCGTGCGGCGCGTCAGGGACTTCCTCAGAAATTCGCTTGTCTTGCGATTGTCGGTCATGCCGGTTCCCCTTTTTGTGTTCGATTCCGACCGCATTTTCACGCTTTCATCCGCTGTTCCCCGCGGACAAAAAATTGCATGTGTACAAACTAAATCATCAAACATCGGGACTGGCAATAGAGAGGCGAAATGGACGGAGGATGATGGCCTACGCGCCCGTCGGCGACGCAAGCAGCCAAAGGCCGAAGACGGTGTAGCCGATCATCAGGAGGGCGAGCGGAATCTGGCTGAGCACCGCCCTTCGGCCCGATCCATGCAGCCGCCATGCGATGACATGCGCCACCAGCACGGCGAGGACATGCCCGGCGATGATCACGATGGCCTGGGCATTCCAGATCGCCCAGGCGGAATCGTAGCCCGCCGTTATGCCGGCGTGAACATGCATTCCCGCGGTGCCGAAGAGATCCCATCCATTGGCGAGCGGATCGGAAATCGCGGCCAGCGCATATTGCGAATTGACCAGAAGCGCCGTCAGATTATGCGCGAAATGATAGGCGAGCGAAATCGGGATGATCGACCAGGCGAGCGATCCCGCCGCTCGAAAAAAATGTTCCGGGTCGCCCGCCAGTTTCTGGCCGAGCCAGACGGCGAGGAGGAACGCGCCGGGAAGCGCGACCGCCATGCCGATCAACCCCACCGTGTTGACGCCGACGACACCGGAGCGGCCGGGAAAGTCGAGCGGATTGACGCCGACGAGGCCGAGCCAGGCGAAGGTACGCGAGAGCCCGTCGAAGGACACCGAACTCAGGGCCAGAAGCAGGAACAGAATCCCGCTCAAGGGGAGCGGTTCGGCCGAGGCCAGGCGCGCGCCCGGCAAGGCGAGGTCGACCGCCCGGTCTCTCTCCCCCTCACGCCTGATATCGCTGCCCGAAAGCAGGGCCAGGCGCGATATCACGAGGAAGAAGGCGGAAAGGCATTCGCCCTGACGCATCCAGGCGGCATATCCGAAAACAAGCATGGCCACGAGGTTGGCGGCGAAATAGATGGCCAGCACGATGGCCAACCGTTCAGGGTCTTCCGGAGCGGGATAGATGAGCTCGAACCAGGCGAAGGCAAGGAAAAGAACCGCCGCCGGCCAATAGCCGACACCGCCGGGCAGGCAACGGCTGCCGTCCGTCGGTCGCCGGAGGAGCCCGGCCAGCAGCCGCCACGGACCATACCACGGGTTTATCCACGCCCAGACATCGCCGACCAGACCTTCGACGATGGCGAGGCCGCCCCACAGCAACGTCCAGAAGACGAGCGGCAGCGGGTTGGAAAGCGGGTCGCGGCTACCGACAAATCCGGCGACGATCAGTCCGGCCAGAACGGCAAAGGATATCCAGCTCAGAATGAGCCGCCATTCTCTGGGTGCGATGAAAAGGCCTCGCCGCCAATCGGCGAGGCGGGCCACGGTTCCGGGCGGAATGGCGGCGAGGATGGCGAAGCTCAGCGCCACGGCCAGCGCCCCGCCGGCGAGATAATATCCCGTCGGCAAAAGGAGCACGAAGGCACTGCCTCCAGCATGGGCGAAGGCAGGGTCGGGAACCAGCGCGGCCGCCGCAATGCTCGTGAACCGTAACGTCTTGCCTTGCCGCATAGCCACCCCGGATTCCGATCCCAAATCATTACACCGGGCGAAGAGGGCCGGCGTCAATCGGCATTGCCCATCATGCCGCATGGACCGCGACCGCGATCAGAAATAAAGAGCAGACGGCGGGAAGGGGTTCATGCGTTTGCGTCTATCGGCCAGACACATTTTTATACGTGTTCTATGCGCCCTGTCGCTGGCGTTGCTGGCGTTCGGTCACCAGCCCCTGCAACTGCCGCGCACCAATACGTTGGCCATTGCCGCGCATGCCTTCCCCGATGGCACGGTCCCCGTCATCTGCCTGACCGATGCCGCCGGGAAAGGCGACCAGAAGCAGGCGCACCGCAACGATTGCGATTCCTGTCGGGTTTCGTCTTCCTTCTTCCTTGCCGCGCCGGAATGCCCGACGTCGGCCGACAGTATCGCCGCCGAAATCAGGCCGCAGCTGCCCGCGCCGCCGCTTCTGGCGCGCGCCGCCTACCCGCCCTCCGCTCCGCCGCAGGCGCCTCCTCTCCCGGCTTGAATTCCGGTGGACCGAAAGGCTCCGCTTTCTCGTTTCAAGCAATCATCTTCCGTCGGTCCGGCACATGCGCCGGCCGCCCGGATATCGCAGGCTGGACAGCGCCCGATGAGCGTTCGCCGTCCGCAAGGAGACCAAAATGTTGAAAACCATCCTTCTCGCCGCCGCCGCCACGCTTTTCGCCAGCACGGCCTTCGCCCATGTAACACTCGAGCAAAGCACGGCCAAGGTCGGGGCCGGCTACAAGGCGGTGTTCCGCGTGCCGCATGGCTGCGAAGGCTCGGCAACCACCAGTATCCGCGTGCAGGTGCCGGAGGGCTATATCGGCGTCAAGCCGATGCCGAAGCCGGGCTGGACACTGCATATCGTCGAGGGCAAGTACGCCAAGGCCTACAAGGCCTACGGCCATCCGATCAGCGAAGGCACCAAGGAGATCGGCTGGACCGGCGGCAAGCTGCCCGACGAATATTATGACGAGTTCGTCATGAGCGGCTATCTGGCCGACTCGCTGCCCGTCGGCGAAAAATTCTATTTCCCGGTCGTCCAGGAATGCGAAAAGGGCGTCAACCGCTGGATCGAGAAGCCGGCCAAGGGCGCGGATCCGGATTCGGTTGAGCACCCGTCGCCGGCCGTGATGCTGCTGCCGCACTGAGGAACCGAAGGGGAGAGGCCAAAGCAATCGCGGCCTCTCCCCTTCGAGCCCATCATGAACACACCCTTCATATTCCCCGTCGGGCCATATTTCCGGGCGTTGATCGGCGCGGTGCTAATTGCCTTCATCGGCGCAGGCCAGGCATTAGCGCATGCCTCGCTCGTCACATCCGCGCCGGCGGACGAAGCGGTTTTGGCGAAGGCGCCGCCCGAATTGTCTCTGATCTTCGATGAGCCGGTCTCGCCGCTCATCCTCAAGCTGATCGCCCCGGACGGAAAGGATATGGCACCAGGCACGCCTCGGCTTGACGGAAATCGCCTCGTCATCGCCACACCATCCGGGATCGGGACCGGCAGCTATGTGCTGTCATGGCGCGTCATCTCCGAGGATGGGCATCCGGTCGGCGGCGCCGTCGTCTTTTCGATCGGCCAACCGAGCGCCGGCGCGGCGGCAAGGGCCGTGGAGTCGATCGACTGGCCGTTGCGGGCGGCGATCTGGTTCTGCCGAATCCTTGTATATGTCGGGCTGTTCACAGGCGTTGGCGGAGCATTCTTCCTGGCCTGGGCTCCGCACCGTGGCAAGTCGGCGCGCGGTTTGATCGCGATAGCGGGTTTTGCCGGCATTGCCGGAACCATCCTGTCACTCGGGCTTCTCGGCGCCGACGCACTCGATCTTGGAATTGGTTCCCTGGCGCAGGCCCAAGTGTGGCAGACCGCGTGGACGACAAGCTATGCGTTGACCGCGATAGCCGCCGTCCTCTCCATGCTTCTGGCTCTGCTCACCCTGTTCTCGCCACGGCTTGCGGTGGTCCAGCCGCTTTCACTTGTCGCCATGGCCGGCGTCGGGCTGGCGATTGCCGCCAGCGGGCACGCCTCCGCGGCAAGCCCGCAATGGTTGATGCGGCCGGCCGTATTCATTCATGCGATTTCCATCGCCTTCTGGGTCGGCGCGCTGGTCCCGCTGACGGTGCTGTTCACACGGGGCGACGCCGCCGCCCGGCCGGTGCTGACATGGTTCTCCCGCCTGATCCCCTACCCGCTGGCCATGCTTCTTGCCGCCGGCATCGTTCTGGCCGTCGTGCAGGTGCGCCACCCCGAAGCGCTGGTCTCGACCGCCTACGGAAAGGTGCTGCTCGCCAAGCTGGCGCTCGTCGCGGTGCTGCTCGGAATCGCGGCCATCAACCGCTGGCGGCTGACGGAACCGGCCCTCGCGGGCAAAGCTCGGGCGGAACGAAGGCTGAGCCGCTCGATGACAGCGGAAATTGCCCTGGTCATGGCAATATTCGGCTGCGTGGCGCTTTGGCGCTTCACCCCGCCGCCCCGCGCATTGGTCGCGGAAGCACCGGCGCCGCCGGTGTCGATTCACATTCATACCCACCAGGCAATGGCAAGCCTCACGCTCACGCCGGGATGGGCGGGACCCGTGGCAGCCTCGATCGACATCGTCGACGGCAATCTCGAACCATTGCCGGCCAAGGAGATTTCCCTTTCCTTCTCCATGCCTTCGGCGGGAATCGAGCCGATACGGATTGCCGCGAGAAAGATCGACGACGGCGAGTGGCGGGTCGATACGCTTCGCCTGCCTATTTCCGGCACATGGGACGTGGTGATCGATATCCTGATCTCCGATTTCGAAAACGTGCGGTTGAACTCGGTAATCGCGCTGCGCTGAAGCCGTGATTTTTCTCCCGTTCAGCGCCGGCTTTGCAGAGGCCGGCGCGCCATGCGAAAGAATATCGTGGCGTGATTTCGCGGGGGGCCGGATGGCGGACGAGAAGCAGAGCAGATCCTATCTCATCGGCCAGACGGTAATCGACGCGCGGCCGTTGGAGGCCGCCCTTTATCCGGTGGCGACGCCGATCGGCAATCTCGGCGACATCACCCTGCGCGCGCTGGAGACGCTGGCCGCCGCCGATATCATCGCGTGCGAGGACACCCGCGTCACCCGCGTTCTCCTTGGCCGCTACGGCATCCGGCAGCGACCATTCGCCTATCACGAGCACAATGAGACGGAAGCCGGGCCGCGCCTGATCGCGGCGCTGAAAGAGGGCCGCAGCGTGGCGCTGGTCTCGGACGCCGGCACGCCGCTGGTTTCCGATCCGGGCTACCGGCTCGTCGCAGCGGCATTGGAGGAAGGCCTGCGCGTTGTCCCGATACCGGGCGCATCGGCGGTTCTCGCCGCCTTGACGGCGTCGGGCCTGCCTTCGGATGCGTTTCTTTTCGCCGGGTTTCTTCCGGTGAAGAACGGCCAGAAGACGAGCCGCCTCGAGGCGCTCAAGGCCATCCCGGCAACGCTCATCTTCTTCGAATCGCCACGGCGGCTGTCGGCCACCCTGGCGGCAATGGCCGACACGCTCGGCGCGGAGCGGCGGGCCGCCATCGGCCGCGAACTGACCAAGGCGTTCGAAGAACATCGCGGCGGCACGCTTGGCGAACTGGCGAAGCACTACGCGGACGCCGGCGCGCCCAAGGGCGAGATCGTCATCTGCGTCGGGCCGCCAATGGCCGAGGCGCCGGTCGGGGCGGCGGAACTCGATCGCCTGCTTCTGTCGCTCTCCGCCGAGATGCCGGCTTCAAAGGCGGCTGCCGAAGCCGCGCGGATGACCGGCGAAGCTAAGCCGGCGCTCTACCGCCGCCTGATCGAACTCAAGGAGGGGTCCGGTGGCGACTGACGCACGCGCAAGGCGCTTCCGTGCCTACCGGAAGGGCCATCGGGGCGAATGGCTGGCGGCGCTGGCCCTGATGCTGAAAGGCTACCGCATCGTCGCACGGCGCTACCGAACGAAGCTCGGCGAAATCGACCTCATCGCGCGGCGTGGCGATCTCGTGCTGATCGTCGAGGTCAAGGCGCGCGCCAAGCTCACGGAAGCGATGGAAGCGGTTTCGGGACTGTCGGAGCGCCGCATCGAGGCGGCCGCGGATCTCTGGCTCGCGCGCCAGCCCGATTACGGAAAGCTTTCGATCCGTTTCGACATGGTGGCGGTCCTGCCGCGGCGCTGGCCCGTGCATATCGAAAACGCCTTCCAGGGACGGAACTGAGATCGAGAGGCAAAAATCGGTGCCAGCCTCGACCGGGGCAGCGACATTGATGTGGAAGCCAGCGCAAAAGGCGCGGATCGCAGTCGCCAGCAGCCGGGATGGCTGACAAGTTGCCGCGAAGAACTTTCCCCTGATTCCCGATGCCGCGGAAGATGATCGCCACAGCTCCCGAAATTCTGAAGACAGTTTACGGCTATGACTCGTTCCGGGGCCCGCAGGCGCGGATCGTCGAACATGTGATCGCCGGCAACAACGCCTTCGTCCTGATGCCGACAGGCGGCGGCAAATCGCTCTGTTACCAGATACCGGCGACCGTGCGGCCCGGCATGGGCCTGGTCGTTTCGCCTCTTCTGGCGTTGATGGCCGATCAGGTGGCGGCGCTGCGGCAAGCTGGATTTGAGGGCGGCGGCGCTCAACTCCGATCTCGCTGTGGACGAGCGGCGCGCACTCTGGAGCGCCATCGAAGCGGGGGCGATCGACCTCCTGTACGTCGCACCCGAAACGCTGTTGCGGCACGACGTACTGAAAAGGCTGGACGGGGTAAAACTGTCGGTGATCGCCATCGACGAGGCACACTGCCTTTCCCAATGGGGACACGATTTCCGCCCGTCCTACCGGCAGCTCGACGCCGTGGTCTCGCGCTTCGCAGATACGCCGCGCATGGCGCTGACGGCGACCGCCGACGAACCGACGCGCGCGGAAATCCTGTCCCATCTCGCCATAGACAGGAAGGACGCCTTCATCGCCGGTTTCGACCGGCCCAATATCCGCTACGCCATCGAGGAAAAGGATAATCCTCGAGCCCAGTTGAAGGCGTTTCTGAAGCAGCACGAGGGCGAGAGCGGCATCGTCTATTGCCTGTCGAAGCGGAAGACGGAGGAGACGGCCGCGTGGCTCCGCACGCAAGGCCATGAGGCGCTCGCCTATCATGCCGGCATGGACAAGGCGGTGCGCGAAGCCAACCAGAAGTGCTTCCAGCACGGCGAAGCCGTTATCATGGTAGCGACCATTGCCTTCGGCATGGGCATCGACAAGCCCGATGTGCGCTTTGTCGTCCATATCGACCTGCCGGGCAGCATCGAAGCCTATTATCAAGAGACCGGCCGGGCCGGGCGCGACGGCCTGCCGTCCGACACGTTGATGCTCTACGGTTACGAGGACATCGCGTTGCGCAGCCGGTTCATCGAGGAGTCGGACGCGCCCGAACAGCGCAAGCGCATGCAGCGCCAGAAACTGGACGCGCTTCTCGGGCTGGCGGAAACGGCAAGCTGCCGCAGGCAGGTGCTGCTGTCCTATTTCGGGGATGATTGCGAGCCCTGCGGCAATTGCGACACCTGCGCCGAGCCGCCGAAACTGTTCGACGGCATGATCGCCGCGCAAAAGGCGCTGTCTTGCATCTATCGTACCGGCGAGCGCTTCGGGCAGGCCTATATCGCCGACGTGTTGCTCGGCATCGAGAACGACCGGATCGCCCAGTTCGGCCACGACCGCATCTCCACCTTCGGCATCGGCAAGGAGCGCGACAAGCGCACATGGCGGGCGATCCTGCGCCAGTTGATCGCCCTGCGTCTTGTCGACGTCGATCCGGCCGGTCACGGCGGCCTGTCGATCTCGCCCGCCGGCCGCGACTTCCTGCGCGACAAGCCCATGCTGATGCTGCGCGTGCCACGGGTCCAGCGCGCACGGCATGACAAAGTCGCGCGCGGCGCCCGCTATCGGCCATCACCGAGGGTGACCGCGACCTTTTCCAGGCCCTTCGGCAAAAACGCACGGAAATCGCACGCACGCAGAACGTGCCGCCCTACGTGATCTTCCACGACAAGACCTTGATCGAACTGGCGGCCACGCGACCCTCGTCACGAGACGAGATGGCAAATGTTCCCGGTGTCGGCGAGGCCAAGCTCGGCCGCTACGGCCCCGCTTTCCTCGCGGTGATCGCCGAACACGCGTGGCAGGGCGGTCATCGGGACGAAGTTTGGAATGGAATCAGCGCGAAAACATGATGAAATCAAATTCATGTTTGGCGCACCCGACAGGAGACGCCCGAAAGCCCGCAAAGCGCTTGAACCAAAAAGGTTTTCTAAGCAACCGTGTGAGCCCTGTGTACCAGTGAGGGGCATGAGGCGGAAGGCCTAGAATGAAATTTTGGGGTCAAATATTTGGATGGGCACCTCGTGTTGGTGCGTGGGCGACCTTCCCCCCATGGGGCCGATGGGACCCATACAGGCTTTCAAAACCACCGTGCTTCGTGAAGCTCGAAGCTGAACCGCGATCTGCAATCTCATAGGGACTGCATTGACGAAACATTGCCGGCCACAGCATGATGTACATCACTGTCAGCAGGGCACGGGGTACGAGGATGGATCAGGTCAGGGTCGATCTGGTTAATTGCTACGGCATAAAGAAATTGGACCGCAATTTCGACTTCAAGAAAACGCAAGCGTACGCGCTCTATGCGCCCAACGGCGTGATGAAGTCGTCGTTAGCTCGCACTTTCCAAGATGCGGCGGCCCGAACACCATCCTCCGATCGAATTTTCAAAAGCCGCGCCACGGTCCGGCATATAACCGACGAAGCTGGTGCGGATATCGACGGCGAGCGGGTCCTTGTGGTCGTGCCGTATGACGCGGAATTGGGTGTCACCGAGAAAACCTCGACGTTGCTGCTCGATCCAAGAATGAAGCGTGAATATGACGATCTGCTACGCGCCACGGAGGCCGCCAAATTGGCCTTGATGGCAGCGGTCAAGATGCAGGCTCAAACGAAAAGAGACCCTGAGGTAGAGCTATCGCAAGCAATTATGCAAAGCCGATCAGAAGTCGATCAGGCGTTGGTCAGGGTAAAGCGCGAAGTGGAAGAGCAAAAAGAGAACCTCTTTGCAAACATTCCTTACGATACGGTTTTCAATGAAAAGGTGATGACCGCGCTTGGCACAAAAGACCTCAAGAGTGCCGTGCAAGAATACATGAAGCAATACAACGAATTGCTGGAAGCCTCTACATATTTCAAGAGAGGAACATTCGATTATTATAATGCGGCTCAGATAGTTAAAAGTCTGACTGATAATGGGTTCTTCGAGGCGCATCACACCGTGAGCCTAAATGCCGCTTCTGGTAATAAGCAAATAGCCAATCAAGCGGAGCTCGAAGAGGTGATTTCGTCAGAGAAGGCTGCAATTCTATCTGACAAGAAGTTGCTCAAGAAATTTGACGAAGTGGCCAAGCAGCTTCAAAAGAATGCAGAGCTTCGTGAGTTTTGCGACTACGTTAAAGACGAGGAAGCGTTGCTCGCTCGCTTAGATAATCCAGAACGCCTCCGCCAAGACGTGCTTAAATCGTACCTGAAGGCTCACGAAGCCCTTTATGACGATTGGATGGCTAATTACGATGCCTCAACAAAGCGCAGGGCCGAGTTAGAGCTCGCGGCCAAAGGGCAGCAAAATCAATGGAAGCAAGTTATCAATATATTCAACGACCGCTTTGTCGTGCCGTTCAAGCTTGAGGCTAAGAACGAGGCCGAGGTGACGCTTGGACAGACGGCAATTATTGAACTCGGCTTCACGTACATTGACGGGGATGAGGCGGTAGAGCTTCAAAAGAGCGATCTTTTGCAATCGCTAAGCACGGGTGAGCGGAAGGCATTTTACATATTGAACGTAATTTTCGAAATCGAAACACGCCGAAAGAACAAGCTCGAAACACTGATAATCGTCGATGATATCGCTGATTCCTTTGACTATCAGAACAAGTACGCAATCATCCAATACCTGAAGGATATCAGCGAGGATGGCTTGTTTAAAATGATAATTATGACGCATAATTTTGACTTTTTTCGAACTATCGAAAGCCGCTTTGTCCAATACAAATATTGCCTGATGGCTTCCCGTGGCGATGCTGGTATTTCTCTCGTCCAAGCATCTGGCATCCGCAACGTGTTTGCAAAGGACTGGAAGCCCGCGTTTTTTGATAATGATAAAAAGAAGATTGCCTCAATCCCATTTCTTCGAAACCTTGTTGAAATGACCGTAGGAGAAGCTGATCCATCGTACGCCACCCTAACCGCAATGCTACATTGGAAGCCTGAGACATCGAAGGTGAAGGTCAGCGTCCTTGACGATATCTACAACGGGATATGCAAGACGAAAGGCAAGTCGAGCAAACCAGACGCGCTGGTCTACGACCTCATTCTGGAACAGGCAACCGACAGCGCGGCCAATCCTGGAGGCGTACTGGAGAATAAGATCGTGCTCGCGATTGCCATACGACTTATATCGGAAAAGTTCATGGTTGGGCGCATCGCTGACCCCGCATACTTGGCTTCAATCGATTCCCACCAAGCAGCGAGCCTTACAGCAAAGTTCAAAGAATTATTTCCGACAGAGGCCGAGAACATCGCGACGCTAGAAAAAGTGGCACTGATGACGT
>CAVVZH010000006.1:0-26667 GCA_963752795.1 uncultured Alphaproteobacteria bacterium | reverse complement strand
CCAGGTACCTCGGCGTCGACGTCGAAGACGCGTTACTCCTTGCGGAGCGTACGGAGATTTGATCACGGAAGCGGTCGTTCGGCGGTGTCGGGGCGGCCGCTTTCTCATCCCCATATTCTCATCATTACAGGCATGGTTGGGGTGGGAAGCGGAATGGCAGGTTCTGGATGATCAAGCAAGGGAAGCTGCCCTTTGTGCAGTAGACCGGATTCGGCGACAACGCGCCAAATTCAGGTCATCGGCGTTGGTTTCAGTCAAATGTCCGCTCTCGACGCATTGCTGCCCCCCAGCGGCGGTCGCTTAAGCCCGAAACTGTCTGAGCGGGCGGCGGCCCCGCTATCCCCACCGCGACGACGAGAATCTGTCTCTACCGTGCGAAACTAGAAACGTTCTCGACTTGGCCGGGCGCTCACAAACCTAGAGCCGCGCCCAGGCTACCGCATAGGGGGCTAGCGCAATCCCCGCTTCTGCTAAGCTTCCGAGATGGCCGATAAATTCGACGACTTTGCCGACCTTAGACGGCGACGGATCCTCTTTCGCCTCTGAAATGTAGCTAAGCGCCTCGCGCTTCTTCTCTTCTGGCAACCCCGCCGTATCGTGCACGGCGGCCTCCAGCTTCGCGAGTTCCGACTGGATCGTCTGGACCTGCTGTTGCGACAGCACCTGTATGTTGGTGACCGCGCGATTGACGGCGGTCGAGCCGTCGAACCCGACCGCCCCAGCGTTGACGTTTCCGATGTTGTATTGCTTATCGACCATCGTCATTCCTCCAAAAAGTCCTTGCGCGCCAGCACCGATCTGCCGGAACGCGGTATATATAGGCAGTTGAACGGCGCTCGCTTCCATGCTGTTGCGTAGCGGAGAGTCTGCGGGCTCACCATCGAAAATCTCTACTGCATAGAGATGATACCTTCGGCTGTGCAGCGCTTGGCGTATGATGTGGTCCATGATGTGCTGACGGACCTCTGGGTCCGATTCATTTGTCACCCATTCCATGACAAGAGGCTCCAACACGTCCACGAACGTGTTGCGCAGACCAACCGCAAGACCCTTCCGCGCCTCAACCGAAGGGTCCCCCATGCCTAAGCTAATATATTCCCAATACGGCTGCGAGGCGGTTGCCTCAATCGCGAGTAGCTGAAACAGCCAACCGCGGACGTTTTCAGGATGGCTCTCAATGTCCTGCAGATCGATTCCGAGGTGCCGCAATCGAAGCGTATCGTTTTCGGTAATAGCCCAGACGCTGTACTGCGAGACAAGCGGATCGTGGTGCCTGCCAAGGGCCCTCACCATCTCTGCATCGCTGTGGCGCGGATTCAGGAGATTTTCGGGCGAGCGATTGAGACCGACGACGATCAACGCCAGTTTCAACACATCAGACGTCGCGCGCTCAACGTCGAGCGGAAGCTCCTTGAGATCGAGCTTGTTCGCCGGGACGTGCTGCAGAGCGGCCAGCGTCCGCATCTGCGGGTCGAAACTGATACCGGCGAGCGCTTCCTCCGGATCGGATCGAACGCAGAGCTTATAGACTGCGGCGATGCCGGCGGCGACGGTCTGCGGTTCGTCGGGATAATTCTTGATTACGTGCTGAACGGCGGGGATGCAGGTGCCTGCATCTCCGACCCTTGCGAGAGCGTTGAGGACCGTCGTGGTAGGCTGTTTCTGCATATAGGGCGCATGACGGCCAGTTCCCGACCGATCCCGTTCGCCTGAGCCGTGTAGCGGGAGGGAGTTCCGCCGTGACAGCGATTGACGAGGAGCTTCTCGAAGAGCGCCTGACATTACTGGAATCGGCGCGGGCTTGGAGTCCGCGAATTGTATCGAAGCTTGAAAGCCATATTCGCTCTGCGAACGATGCCGAGCTCCTGCGCATTAATCCAATCAAATTCGCCACCGACAAGAACCTTGACGAGGAAGAGGCGATCGATCTCTTCCTTCACGCCGCCGCTACAGGTCTCTTCGACATGACCTGGATTCTGATCTGTCCGGTCTGCTCCAGCGTCATCGACAGCTTCCGGGCGCTCAAGAATCTCCGCAGTCAGTGCCGTTGCACCCACTGCCATCTGGATTTGGTGGCGGCTCTTGACGACATGATCGCAATCACCTTCACCGTGTGCCCCTTCATCCGCCGCATCGCCTATCACGATCCGCAGACTCTGTCGGCGGAGGATTATCTTTTCCGCTACCGGTCAGCCAATGAGGGTTTGATCCCGGACGGCACGCCTTTTGTCAAAGTGAGGGAGATGCTGACCCGCGGATTGGCCTATGTCGACCCGGGCGAGATGACCGCCCTTGAGATAATCGCTGAGGCCGGCGTATTGCTTGGCAGCAGCTCCGACAGCGACGCAGGGCTCTTGTTTGTTGTAGATCCCGCGCTTCCGCCTTGCGAGCAGCGCATTGCAATCCGTGTCGACCTCGAGTCCAGCACACCGGGCGCGGGCACAATCGCGCCCGGCAAGGTGATCTTCGAGCTGTTCAATGTAGCGGACAAACGCTTCGAGTTCGGCATCCTCCAGTTGCCGCCGGGCGTAGACCGGCCGCCGCCGCTCCACTTCGCGCCGTTCCTCGCTGGGAAGCGACTGCTCACGACCCAGACGTTTCGTGACCTCTTTCGCTCGGAAGTGATCGGCGGCCAAGAAGGACTCGGCGTCAGGGATATCGTTCTCCTCTTTACTGACCTGAAAGGCTCGACCGCGCTTTATGATCGAATCGGAGACCTGAATGCCTTTGCTCTCGTGCAGCAGCACTTTGACCGACTGCAGGAGGTCACGGTCCGCCACAATGGAGCGATCATCAAGACGATCGGCGATGCTGTCATGGCGGCATTCCTCATGCCCGCTAATGCCGTGCAGGCGGCGCTCGACATGCGCAGCGAGATCGCCTCGTTCAACAAGCGGCAGCCAGACAAGGCGCTGATCCTCAAGATCGGCGTCCACAAGGGCGCAGCAATCGCGGTCACGCTGAACGATCGCCTCGACTATTTCGGTCAAACCGTAAACATTGCGGCGCGCGTTCAGGGGCTCGCTAATTCCGACGAGATTTTTGTCAGCCAGGATGTTTATGACGCGGCCGGCGTTCGCGACAAACTGGCAGCTCTTGCCGTCGAGCCGCAAACAGCTCAACTTCGGGGCGTGCAGCAGGAAGTGCCGGTGTTTCGGGTGGGCGGGCACGATTTAGCACGGTGATCGCTAACTCGCCGATCAAGGCAGACCCGATATTAGCGGGCGCGGTGCTGATATTCGACATCACTGGATCAGTCCGAAAGACCACGTCCGATATCCGCTATCGCTCTGATCTGCTCCAAAGCCGCCATTTCGCTCCCGGCCCCACAGCCGCCATTCCACTGACGCGTGCCGAGTTGCCAAAAAACTTCGCTATCGCTCTCGCCTGGCAAACGAACTGCTGAACCCTCGAATGTTCTAGGTCCGCTGAAGCGATTGAAATTGTACACCTTTGCATCTGAAGCCAACGGTGCGAGGTTGACAGCTTTGGAGAATATCGTCCGAGGGAACGCTCTTTCAACGGTAATAGCGAGCGGCGAGGTTGCGAGTTTTTCTCGAAAAGCGTGCAGTTCCGTGGAATTTTTTCGCTGTTAAATGAGAACAGAGAATGTTGGGGCTGGGGCCGCTGGCGGAGAGCGTGCCATTCGAACTGCAAGTTTCTTGCTGTCCACGGTGGTTGCGACTTCGACCCACCTCCATTTTCCCTCGAAACCTGTCGATTTTCGACTGGACTTCGCTCCCATACCACGCATTGGTGTGGGCGTGGCTGGCTGCCGGCGATGGTGGCCAGTCAGGTCCACCATGAGCGGCGGACGTAGTTGGGAATGTATGGCCAGAGTTGGCCAACATCAGGATCGCCGCCCGCATTTTTGCGGGGCTTGCGTCAGTGCGGACGCCAATCGGGGCGCCGCCTTGACGGAGCCTGAGACCATGACGAAACAAACCCAATCAATTCGGTCGGATAACGCCACCAAACCTGCGGGTGTTGCGACCGCGAAAGCGCAACGCCGACAAACTCCCGGTCGGACGACCGGGATGGGCCGCGCACGGCCGGCTGCGATCGACGAGAGCGGTCCCGCGAAGAATGCCGCATCGGGTTATGCCGGACCCGGCAACGGTGCGCGGACGACCAAACAGGAGTTGGTTCTGACACTGCTGAGCCGGGAGGAGGGGGCCAGCATCGAGGAGGTCATGGTTGCCACTGGGTGGCAGCAGCACAGCGTGCGCGGCTTCTTTGCCGGAACGGTGAAGAAGAAGCTCGGGTTCAGCCTGGTGTCGAGCCGCAACGGGGCCGAGGTGCGACGGTACCGCATCGAGACCAGGGCAAGGAAAGGAACGGCGCGGTGAAACCGCGCCTGGACCTGGGCGAGGAGATCGCCCGGCTGGAAGGCCTGACGATCTTCGAACTTCGCAATGAATGGCGGCGTCATCTCAGGATGGCGCCGCCGATGCGGCTCAGCCGCGATTTGCTGATCCGCGGCATCGCCTACCGGTTGCAGGAGAAGGTTTTGGGCGGGCTTTCGAAGGCTGTTGTGAGGCGACTTTCCGCTGCGCCGGTTGGAGCAGGCGAAAGCGTGACCAGGCGGAACAACAAACCTGTATCGCTCAAACCGGGAACCCGGCTGGTGCGCGAATGGCATGGGGTGACCCATGTGGTTCTTGTTCATATTGACGGCTTCGAATGGCGGGGCCGAGCGCCATCGCTCGCTGTCGGTGATCGCACGCGCCATCACCGGGGCGCACTGGTCGGGACCGCGCTTTTTCGGGTTGACGGGCAGGGCTCCCGATGGCGCTGATGCGGCCGATGCCAACGCCGGCAACAATTCGGCCGATCGACATGAAAGCGCCTGATCGGTCGGCGCGGTCGCCAGTGCTGCGCTGCGCCATCTACACCCGCAAATCGACCGAGGAGGGTCTGGAGCAGGACTTCAACTCGCTCGATGCCCAGCGCGAGGCCTGCGAGGCCTACATCGCCAGCCAGAAGCATGAGGGCTGGATCGTCCTGCCGAACCATGTATGACGATGGCGGCTTTTCCGGCGGAACCATGGAGCGGCCGGCCCTGCAGCGACTGCTCGACCGATATCGCGGGTCGGCAAGGTCGATGTCGTGGTGGTCTACAAGGTCGACCGGCTGACCCGCTCGCTGCTCGACTTCGCCAAGATCGTCGAGATCTTCGACGAACGGAGCGTCTCCTTCGTCTCGGTCACCCAGCAGTTCAACACCACGACCGTCATGGGCCGGCTGACGCTCAACGTGCTGCTGTCCTTCGCCCAGTTCGAGCGCGAGGTCACCGGCGAGCGCATCCGCGACAAGATCGCCGCCTCCAAGAAGAAGGGCATGTGGATGGGCGGCAACGCGCCGCTCGGCTATGACGTCGAAGACCGCAAGCTGGTCATCAACGAAGCCGAGGCGGAGACCGTCCGCATCATCTTCCGCCGCTATACCGAACTGGGCTCGGTACGCGCTGCTCAAGGAGCGACTCGACCGGCTCGGCATCGTCAGCAAGCACGACCGCATCCGGACGGCCGCCTGACCGGAGGCAAGCCGATCGCGCGGGTGCGCTCTATCACCTGCTGCAGAACCGCATCTATCGCGGCGAGATCGTCCACAAGGGAGAGGTTTATCCTGGGCTCCATGATTCGATCGTCGACGAGAATTTGTGGCAGGCCGTGCAGGACCGTCTTGCAAGCAACCGGATCAATCGCTCGTCGGGCGCGGGTGCGCAGCATCCGAGCCTGCTGACGGGTCTGATCATCGACAGCGCCGGCCGGCGGATGACACCCACCCATTCCGTCAAGCGCGGCATGCGCTATCGCTACTATGCATCCGCCGCCGAACAGCCAAACGAGCAAACGACCGCGCGAGGCTGCTGCGCGTGCCGGCCGGCGACGTGGAAGCACTGGTTGGCGATCGCATTCGAACATTGCTTTCGTCGCCATCCGAACTTGGCGATATCATCGCGCCACTGGAGTTCGAGGCTCAAGTCCAGCGTTCGCTGCTTTCCTGCGCAAAAGAAGTTGCGGCGGGATGGCCGGAGCTTCCGTCAGTCGAGATGCGAGCGCTGCTGCGCACCGCGATCGATCAGGTGATCGTCGACGGAAACGGCATTGTGCTTCACCTGAAACGATCCGGCATCCTGGACATCCTGAATCCCGACATAGCGGCAGACGCGTGCGACGCTGGTTCAACGCCATTCGGCGACGACACCATCGTCCTGGAAATCGAGGCGCAGCTGGCCCGTCTCGGCAAGGGCGTGCGTCTCATCATCGGCGACGCAACCCGCGACAAAGCCGATCCCGAACTGGAAAACCTGCTCAGGGAATGCTTCGCCATTCGCGATCAATTGTTCAGCGGAAACCATGACAGCATCGAATCGATGTCGAAGAGGCTCGGCTTGCCCAAGGGCCATCTGACATCTCGCATCCGTCTGACCTGGCTGGCGCCTGACCTCGCCGCCGGCATCCTCAACGGCCGCCATCCAGTCGAACTCACCAGGGCGCAATTGCTGTCGAAGTCCGCAGACCTGCCGCACGACTGGTCCCAGCAGCGCGAATTCCTCGGCTTCCCGGCCGCCTGACGCCGCCAAACCTCGCGATCAATTCCCCAGGACGCTCCACATCCGTCGCGCCGAAAACCGGGCACTGAGACGAAACGGCATATCGTCTGGCAAATGCCGTACAAATCCGTCTCTCCGTCACAACGATGCGCATCGACTTCCCACAACCCACGGAAAACAGCGGAGAAATTCGGCTGCGGCGGAAATGGAAATATGCACGCAAAAACAAGGAGATAGCTGGCTGGGGAACCTGGATTCGAACCAGGACTAACGGAGTCAGAGTCCGTGGGTCTACCGTTAACCTATTCCCCAACAGGCGGCGCATATGGCGCCAGACCGGCCAGCGTCGCGACCGATGAGGCGCGTTTTAGCCTGCGCTCGGAAATAGTCAAGCTTTCGCGCTGCTTCAAGCCACAACCTTGCCGAAGCCGCCGATCGTGGACGGTTGCTCGCCAAAATATAGCCGCCTACGGCCTGTTCCCGCGTGGCCCATGCATTCGCAGGGGAACGCACATTCCCACGACCTCTCAAGGTGCCTATATCAACGCACCATGCACGATGATTTCGCTGATTCCAAAAGAGCGGCCGATCCCGAAAATGGCGAGGGCGGCGTCGAAGCGCGTGCCGAGCCGACCGTTCCTCCGGCAACCGAACTTGCCGCCGCGATCGTGGCGGCGGACCCAAAAGTTCTCAATCGCGCGGTGCCGCTCGTTCTGGCGGTGGCGCTCTTCATGGAAAACATGGATTCGACGGTCATCGCGACCTCCTTGCCGGCGATCGCTGCAGATATCGGCACGACGGCCATCGCGCTGAAGCTGGCGCTTACCGCCTATCTGGTGTCGCTGGCCATTTTCATTCCCATCAGCGGGTGGATGGCCGACCGGTTCGGGGCGAGGAATGTTTTCCGTATCGCGATCGGCGTTTTCGTGCTCGGCTCGATCGCTTGCGCCGTATCCGGCTCTCTCGGCGCCATCGTCGTTTCGCGCTTTCTGCAGGGGGTAGGGGGCGCCATGATGACGCCCGTCGGCCGGCTTGTCCTCGTTCGGTCCACACCCAAGCGCGAGCTTGTTTCCGCCATGGCGTGGCTCAGCATTCCCGCCCTGATCGGCCCGATGATGGGGCCGCCGGTCGGGGGCTTCATCACGACCTATTTCAGTTGGCACTGGATCTTTCTCATCAACGTGCCGATCGGTGTTGTCGGCATCGGTCTCGCCACCCTGATCCTGCCCCATGTGCCGGGAAAAATTTCCGATCCGATCGACTTTGTGGGCTTCATGCTTTCGGCCATCGCCGCCTCGGGCGTCGTGTTCGGTCTGTCCGTCGTCAGCCTTCCGGCCCTGCCGCCGGTGGTCGGGGTTCTGACGCTCCTGGCCGGTTGCCTTTCGGCGGTAACCTACTTCTTCCACGCAAGAAGGGCGCGGCATCCGATCCTCAATCCGAAATTGTTCGCCAACCCTGTTTTCCGGGCCGCGATCACCGGCGGGTCGATTTTCCGCATCGGCGCCGGGGCCATTCCCTTCCTGCTGCCCTTGATGCTGCAGGTCGGGTTCGGCCTGTCGCCATTCCGGTCGGGCCTGCTCACCTTCGTTTCCGCCTTTGGCGCGATTCTCATGAAGTTCGTGGCGAAGCCGGTCCTGCGCGCCGGCGGCTTCCGCAGGATCCTGATTTTCGCTTCGATCGCCGGCGCGGTTCTGATCGGCGCCAACGGGCTGTTCACCGCGTCAACGCCGCATCTGGTCATCATCGTCACGCTGGTGGCGGCGGGTTTTCTGCGCTCGCTTTTCTTCACCTCCTCGAATGCCCTGGTGTTTGCCGATATCGGCGACAAGGAAGCCAGTCAGGCAACGGCGATCGCCGCCGTGAGCCAGCAGATCAGCATTGCGCTCGGCGTGGCGATCGCCGGCGGCATCCTGGAAACCGTAACGTTCGTTTCCGGCCACGCACTGGACGCGTCGACGTTCTCGACGACCTTCTTCTGCGTGGCGGCGATGACCGCGTGCGCGGTGTTTCCCTTTCTGGCGCTTTCACCGCATGCCGGTGACACGGTCTCGGGCCATCGCATTCGCGTGGTCGGCCCGAGAGGACGTACGGCGGCGGTCAAGACCCAATGACCGAAGAAGGCTATTCCCGGCCCTTGAAATCCCGGGCCAGCAGATAGAGCTCCACCGATTTACCGCGGCTCGCTGGCGGCTTGACATGGTGGACGCTACGGAAATTCCGCTTCAGCCGGTCAAGCAGTGCGGCTTCCGTGCCGCCCTGGAAGGTCTTGGCCAGGAAATGCCCGCCAGGCTGGAGAACCGAAATCGCGAAATCCGCCGCCGTCTCGCATAAATGCATGGTGCGTATGTGATCGGTCTGCCGGTGGCCTGTCGTCGGCGCCGCCATGTCGGACAAGACCACGTCCGGCGCGCTTCCAAGCGCCGCCACCAGCTCTTCCGGCACGCCGTCGTCGAGGAAATCCATCTGGAAAAGCGTCACGCCCGGCAGCGGATCCATTTCGAGGTAATCGATGCCGACGATGAGGGGAACCGCGCTGGAGGATTTTACCCGCGCCGCGGCCACCTGACACCAGCCGCCGGGGGCCGCCCCCAGATCGATGACCCGCTTGCCGGGCGACAGCAGGCGGTGCCGGTCGTCGATCTCGATCAGCTTGAACGCGGATCGGGCGCGAAATCCTTCGGCGCGCGCGCGATGAACGTAAGGATCGTTCAGATGCCGTTCGATCCAGCGTCGCGATGAATTCTTCAGCCCGGTCTTCTTCACCCGCGCCTTGAGCGCGCGCGCGCCTCCGGGTCCGGTCTTCTTCGCCCCCGCTTTCTTCGCTCCAGTCCCCGCCTTCTTCACCATTGCCGGGCTCCGTGACGACGCCAAACCCCGTCCTCGGACATCAGCTCGCTCAAAATGCCTTCGCGCAGGCCTCGGTCGGCGACACGCAGGCGTTCGGAAGGCCAGATTTTCCTGATGGCCTCGAGAATGGCGCAACCCGCCATCACCAGATCGGCGCGATCCGGCCCGATGCAGGCGTTGGCGACCCGGTCCTCGAACTTCCAGCCAAGCAGTTTGGCGATCGTTCGGTCGACATCGAGATCATCCATCCATAACCCATCGACCCGGCGGCGATCGTATCGCGCAAGCCCGAGATGCAGCCCGGCCAGCGTCGTTACCGTGCCGGACGTTCCCAGCAGGTGAAACCGCGCGCCATTTGCCAGATGACCGAGACGGCCGCGACCCTCGAATGCGGTGAGGAGGCGGCCGACCTCCGCCACCATCGCGTCGAAGACGGCGGGGGTGACATGTTTGCCGCCAAAGCGCTCGGCAAGCGACACGACGCCGACGGGCAACGATGTCCATGAAACGATATGATTGGCCAGACGTGGCGAGCGGCGGCCGGAAAGGTCGATGAGGGCGATCTCGGATGAGCCGCCGCCAATATCGAACAGCACGACGCCATTGGTGTCGCGCTCCACCAGGGAGCCGCATCCCGAAACCGCCAGCCGCGCTTCGGTCTCACGATCGATGATCTCGAGCGAAAGGCCCGTTTCGGCGGCCACGCGCTCGAGGAATGCCGCCCCGTTTTCCGCGGCCCGGCAGGCTTCCGTGGCGATCAGCCGGGTGCGGCGAACTTCTCTCGTGCGCAATTTGTCGGCGCACACGGCGAGCGCCTCGACTGCGCGGTCCATCGCCTGGTCGCCAAGCCGGCCATTAGCGGAAAGACCTTCGCCGAGCCGCACGATGCGTGAAAACGCATCGATGACCCGAAATTGGCCGGGGCGGGTGGGAATGGCGACGAGCAGGCGGCAATTGTTGGTGCCGAGATCGAGCGCCGCGTAAACCGGCGACCCGCCATTACTCCTGTAGACCGGTCCGTTCGGACGGCTAACCGGCGCATGCGGTGAGACGCCAGCCGAAATTTCCGGCGATGGGGCAGGCGCGGCCTGCTTCTCGCCGACTTTTCCGCTCGGATGCTTGCCTTGGCCGAATTGGCCCTCACGCGCGAATACCTTGCGGCCGCGCTTTCTTTTCCTGCGCTTCTTGGCTTTTGGCTTTTCGCACGAGGCGCCACCGGGTGAACCGCCATCTGGGCGGGGAGCCACGGATCGTTCCCCCTGGCGTCCGGACGGCGAACCGCCGCTTCCGGAAAACCCGAAGGCTCGAAGCGCCCCGTCTGACGGCCTGTTGCCGCCACCATCGGGGTCTTCCACCTTAGTTTCCTTTCGGCGCCGCGCGTCCGTCTCGGGACGCAGCCCGCGCTTGGTTCTCTACCGTTGCCGTCATGATAGCAGCAGCGCGGTGCTTCACCAAGCTGGTTGCGGGAAGATTCACTGCGGGTGGTCGGCGCCCGCATCTCGCGCGGCCTGCGGCAAAAGGCGAGGGTGCCTTTTCATGGCCTGAAAGACGTGGTACCTGCCGCTGCCAATCCGTAACGAACGGACAGGCGCTCAGGCGGGTGCCCGCGCCGTTTCATCTGATCCCAAGGACGGCCATGGCAAGAATAATCGAGTCGGTTCACGGCGCGGAAGCGCTCACCTTTGACGACGTGCTTTTACAGCCGGGTCATTCGGAAGTCATGCCGGGTGAGACTGACATCCGGACGCGCATCGCGCGCGACATTGATCTCAATATTCCGATTCTCTCCGCCGCGATGGACACCGTCACCGACTCGCGCCTCGCCATCGCCATGGCGCAGGCCGGTGGCATCGGCGTCATCCACAGGAATTTTTCACCAGCCGAACAGGCCGAGCAGGTTCGCCAGGTCAAGAAATTCGAATCCGGCATGGTCGTCAATCCGGTGACGATCGGGCCCGAAGCCACGCTGGCCGACGCGCACGCCCTGATGGAAAGCCACCGGATTTCAGGCATCCCCGTGGTTGAGAATGGCGGCGAGGGAGGTCAAAGGACAGGACGCCTGATTGGCATCCTGACCAACCGCGACGTGCGCTTCGCTTCCGATCCGGGGCAGAAGGTTCACGAATTGATGACGCGCGACAACCTGGTGACGGTCAAGGAAAACGTCGACCAGGAAGAAGCCAAGCGGCTGCTGCATAAACACCGAATTGAAAAGCTGCTGGTCGTCGACGCCGACGGCAACTGCGTTGGCCTGATCACGGTCAAGGACATCGAGAAGTCGCAGTTGAACCCCTACGCCACGAAAGACGCGCAGGGCAGGCTGCGCGCCGCGGCCGCCACGAGCGTTGGCGACGATGGCTTCGAGCGCGCCGAGCGGTTGATCGATGCAGGCATCGACCTCCTCGTCATCGATACCGCCCACGGCCATTCGCAGCGCGTTCTCGATGCGGTGAAACGCGCCAAGAAATTATCGAACTCGGTCCGCATCCTTGCTGGAAACGTCGCGACGGCGGAGGGCACGCAGGCCCTGATCGACGCGGGAGCGGACGCCATCAAGGTGGGTATCGGACCCGGCTCCATCTGCACGACGCGCATCGTGGCGGGCGTCGGCGTGCCCCAACTCACCGCCATCATGGCTGCCGCGGAAGTGGCTCAAAAGGCGGGCCTATCCGTCATCGCCGACGGAGGCATCAAATATTCGGGCGACCTCGCCAAGGCCTTGGCGGCGGGCGCTGGCGCCGCCATGATCGGATCCCTGCTTGCTGGCACCGACGAGAGCCCGGGCGAGGTCTATCTTCACCAGGGGCGCTCGTTCAAGGCCTATCGCGGCATGGGCTCGGTCGGGGCGATGGCGCGAGGCTCCGCCGACCGCTATTTCCAGGCGGAAGTGCGTGATACGTTGAAACTGGTTCCGGAGGGAATCGAGGGTCAGGTGCCGTACAAGGGACCTGTTGCGGGTGTGTTGCACCAGCTTGCGGGAGGATTGAGAGCCGCTATGGGCTATGTCGGGGCGCCCGACCTTGACGAGCTTCGCGCGCGCGCACAGTTTGTCCGCATTTCCAATGCCGGCCTCAGGGAAAGCCATACGCACGATGTTGCCATCACTCGCGAGAGCCCGAATTACCCCGGTGCGACCTGAAGCGCTGGTTCTCGCGTTAAGACGGGCGACCGTTGCGCTCTGCGCGGTCTCCGTTCTTCTTTTCATCGTGATGAACGTGCTGGAATTCTTCTATTTCCAGCGCCTTTCCGGCGGATTGCCATCGCTCGATATACGGATATCGGGTTTCACCACCGAAGACGCGGTCGGCTGGCTCACCGCGCTTGGCGAACCGGGCCGCGAGGCGGTTCTGGTCTGGCAATATTCGAGCTTCGATCTCTTCTTCCCGGCGCTGTTCGGGTTGGCGCTGGCCGGCCTTTTTCTGCACGCGTCCAGCCGCCCACAGCTTTTTGCGCCGCTGTCGCGGCTGGCACAATTGTCTCTGAGTATCGCGGTCGCGCTGCCCTATGTCGTTGCCGATTATGCGCAGAATTTTCTTATTGCACGGATGCTTTCGGATCCTTCGTCGGCAACCGTCTGGATGACATCCGTCGCTTCCAGGCTGGTCATCGCGAAATGCCTGCTTGCCATTGCCGCGATGCTTATTGTTGCAGCGGTGTTTTTGCGCCGGCGTGGCCGGGCATAGATTTCACGGGAAACCGATAACATGAATCAGACCACGATCTTCTGGCCGGTCATCGCGCATGTCGTGCTGATCTACATCGTCTATTTCATGCTCGGTGTGCGCCGGAAGGCGGCGGTCGAGGCCGGTAGCGTCAAGGTTTCGGAATTCCGCGAAAACCGCAACGAGCCGCCGCAGAGCCTGTTCGTCCACAATAATCTGCTCAACCAGTTCCAGCTTCCGATACTGTTTTACGTGGTCTGTTTGTGCCTATACGTCACTCACGGAAATTCCATCGTGACGCTGATCATGGCGTGGATATTCGTCGTCTCACGATATTTCCACGCCTTCGTGCATGTCACGTCAAACCGGATTGCGCTACGCCAGCCGTCCTTTGTCCTCGGCTTCCTCGTGCTCGCAATCATGTGGGTCTGGTTCGCGCTTCACATCCTCGCGGTCATCTGAGACCAGCGCGGCGCTTAGACCGCGAATGAATTCGGCGAGCGTCGCGCATTCCGGGGCGCGCGGGCTGTTCCTTCGCCAGGCGAGGCAGATGGTGCGCGACGGCGCCGGCTCGGCGAACGGCACGATCTTGAGGTCGCTCATGGATTGGCTGGAAGCGAGCGCCATTTCGGGGATCAACGTGATTCCAAGTCCATGCGATACCATCTGCAGGAGCGTCGTTAGGCTGGTCGCGCCATAGCTCGCCATGGCGAGCGGCTTGACGCTCGAGCACACGGCAAGCGCCTGATCGCGCAGGCAATGGCCCTCTTCAAGGAGCATCAGACGTTCGAGCGCTGGGCTGTCGGGAGATACGGGCGGCTCGGCGAAGCTTGGATCGTCCGGCGGCACCGCCAGAAGGAAGCGGTCCACGAAGAGGGTCTCGCTGATCAGGCCCGGCGCTTCGATCGGCAATGCGGCGACAAAGCCGTCGAGGCGGCCGGAAAGGGCTTCCTCCACCAGCGTCGCCGTCAGCGCCTCGCGCAGTTCAAGCTGCAGTCCCTCGAAGCGGCGCTTCAGCCCGGGCAGGATATGCGGAAGCAGGTAAGGCGCGATCGTCGGTATGATGCCGAGCCGGAAACGGCCCTCGAGCGCGCCCCGCCCCTTGAGCGCGATGGCCTCGACATCGCGGATTTCCCCGAGAATGCGCTCGATGTGAAAATGGATCGAGCGGGCTTCCTCCGTCATTGTCACCTTGTTGCGCGCCCGTTCGAACAGGCGGCAGGCGAGCCGCTCCTCCATTTCCGCGATTTGCGCCGAGAGTGCCGGCTGGCTCACGCCGGCAAGCGCCGCAGCCTTGCCGAAATGCAGCGTTTCGGCAAGCGCCGCGAAATACTGCATCTGGCGCACGGTCAATCGTATCATAGGAAAATCTTATCGTAATCAGCAGGAAACGCAATTTGGCTTTATCGGCCCGGCTGGCCTAAATTAGTGCCGAACGGCATGGGCCCGGCATTCGGGCGGCATGCCGAAACATTTTAACGGGAGCGAAACATGGACGCGAAAACCGACGACAAGAGCGCGGGCAAATGCCCTTTCAATGGCGGCGGACACCGCAATCGCGACTGGTGGCCAGGGCAACTGGATATCCAGGTTCTTCATGCCAACTCCGATTTGTCCGACCCGATGGGTGAGGCTTTCGACTACCCCACGGAATTCAAGAAGCTCGATCTCAATGCTGTCATCGAAGATTTGAAGGCGCTGATGACCGATTCCCAGGAATGGTGGCCAGCCGATTTCGGCCACTATGGCGGCCTGTTCATCCGCATGGCCTGGCATAGCGCCGGCACTTACCGCATCACTGACGGTCGCGGCGGCGCCGGCTCCGGTCAGCAGCGTTTCGCGCCGCTCAATTCGTGGCCGGACAATGTGAACCTCGACAAGGCGCGCCGGCTTCTGTGGCCCATCAAGCAGAAATATGGCCGCAAGATTTCCTGGGCCGACCTGATCGTGCTGACCGGCAATGTCGCGCTTGAATTGATGGGCTTCAAGACCTTCGGCTTCGCCGGAGGACGTGTCGATGTATGGGAACCCGAAGAGCTTTACTGGGGTCCCGAGGGCACCTGGCTGGGTGACGAGCGTTACAGTGGCGAACGCCAGCTTTCCGAGCCGCTCGGCGCGGTTCAGATGGGACTGATATACGTCAACCCGGAAGGTCCCGGGGGCAATCCGGATCCGGTCGCGGCGGCCAAGGACATCCGCGAGACCTTTTTCCGCATGGCCATGAACGACGAGGAGACGGTCGCGCTGATCGCCGGGGGGCACAGCTTCGGCAAGACCCACGGCGCGGGCGATCCTTCGTTTGTTGGCCCCGAACCGGAAGGTGGCCCGATCGAGGATCAGGGTCTCGGCTGGCGAAGCACGCACGGCAGCGGTAGCGGCGGCGACACGATTGGCAGCGGCCTCGAAGTCATCTGGACCACGACGCCGACGAAATGGAGCAACAATTTCTTCCAGAACCTGTTCGGCTACGAATGGGAACTGACGCGGAGCCCGGCTGGAGCCCAGCAATGGACGCCGAAAGGCGGCGCTGGCGCCGGCACCGTGCCGGACGCGCATGATCCGTCGAAACGTCACGCCCCATCAATGCTGACGACAGATTTGTCGCTGCGCTTCGATCCGGAGTACGAGAAGATCTCGCGGCGCTTTTTCGAAAACCCGGACCAGTTCGCGGATGCGTTTGCCCGGGCCTGGTTCAAGCTGACGCACCGCGATATGGGCCCGAAGGCGCGCTATCTCGGCCCTCTCGTGCCGGGGGAAGATCTGATCTGGCAGGACCCGATTCCGGCAGTCGCACCACGAATTGATTGGCGATCAGGAAATCGCGGATTTGAAGGAGAAGATCCTCGCCTCCGGTCTCACGGTGTCGCAACTCGTCTCGACCGCCTGGGCGTCGGCGTCGACCTTCCGCGGCTCAGACAAGCGGGGCGGCGCCGATGGCGCCCGCATTCGCCTGGCGCCACAGAAGGATTGGGAGGTGAACGAGCCGGCCCAATTGGCGACCGTGCTTCAGAAGCTCGAAGCGATCCAGAAAGACTTCAATGCCTCGGCTTCCGGCGGCAAAAAAGTGTCGCTGGCGGATCTCATCGTGCTTGGCGGCTCCGCTGCGGTGGAAAAGGCTGCCAGGGATGCCGGCGTCCAGGTGGACGTGGCGTTCACGCCGGGCCGCACCGATGCATCGCAGGATCAGACCGACGTCCAGTCCTTTGCTCCGCTCGAGCCGCGTTCTGATGGATTCCGCAACTACAGGAACAACAAGCAGCAGTTCATGGCGCCCGAGGAAGCCCTGGTGGATCGGGCGCAATTGCTGCAACTGACCGGGCCGGAAATGACCGTTCTGGTCGGCGGCCTGCGGGTACTCGGCGCCAACGCCGGCGGCTCCAGCCAAGGCGTCTTCACAAATCAGCCTGGAAAGCTGAGGAATGATTTCTTCGTCAATTTGCTCGACATGGGCACTGAATGGCAGCCGGTTGCAGGCTCCGACAATTCGTTCGAGGGACGCGACCGCAAGACCAAGGAGATCAAATGGACGGCGACGCGCGTCGATCTGATCTTCGGCTCGCACTCGCAACTCCGCGCGCTGGCGGAAGTCTACGGAAGCGGCGATGCCGGCGACAAATTCGCGAAGGACTTCGCGGCGGCCTGGACGAAGGTAATGAACCTCGGCCGCTACGACCTCGTCGCATCTTAGCGATAGCTGTTTCTCCCGAGGCCTGACAGGGCTGGCAATCAGGCGCGGAGCGATCCGCGCCTGATTGTTTTACAACCCATGCCATCCCACCGTGCCAATGAAAGAGGCAGCTTGTGTCTTGCGCTTCGCGCCGTTAGCAACGGTAGCCCAATGATATGGAAAGTCGAAAATGCGCCTCGGCGGAAGACTGGCTGCGGCCATGGAAGTTCTGGAAGACATCGAACGGCGGCACAGGCCGGCAGCGGACGCGCTCAAGGATTGGGGCCTCTCCCATCGATTTGCCGGCGCGGGGGATCGTTCCGCCATCGGCAACATCGTCTATGACGCGTTGCGGCGGCGGCGTTCGGCGGCCTGGCTGCTGAATGAGGAGACGCCGCGTGCGCTTGCGCTGGGCGCGCTTATGCTCGAATGGGGGATTTCGGCCGATGCCGTGAACGCCGCGCTTGAGGGCGACCGTTTCGCGCCTCCGCCCTTGTCTCCGGAAGAAATGAACCTGCTCCAGACACGCCAGCTCGGCGACGCCCCCGAACCGATCCGCGCCGATTGCCCGGAATGGTGCGTGCCGCTCTTCGAACAGGCGTTCGGCGACGCCTGGGCCGGGGAGGCCGCTGCTTTGGCGGAAAGGCCGCCGCTTGATTTGCGCGTCAACACATTGAAGTCGGATCGCCCGAAGGTGCTTCAGGCGCTTGCCAAGACTGGCGCCGCAGCTGCTGCAATCGCCCCGCACGGCATCCGTATCACGCCGATTTCGGGGGACGGCCGCCACCCCAACGTACAGGTCGAACCCGCATTCCAGAAGGGCTGGTTCGAGGTCCAGGACGAGGGATCGCAGATCGTCTCCGATCTGGCGCTCGCCAAAGGCGCCACGCAGGTGCTCGACTATTGCGCGGGCGCGGGAGGCAAGACGCTGGCGCTTTCGGCTGCCATGGAAAACCGCGGTCAGATTTTCGCCTATGACTCCGAGAAGGGCAGGTTGGCGCCGATTTTCGATCGCGTGAAGCGTGCCGGCACACGCAATGTCCAGATTGTCTCGCCCGAGCAGCTTGCATCTCTGGAAAACACCATGGATTTGGTGCTGATCGATGCACCCTGTACCGGTTCGGGGACTTGGCGGCGGCGGCCGGACGCGAAATGGCGTTTGACGGAGCGTCAGTTGGAGGTGCGGTGCAAGGAACAGGCCGCGATTCTGGAAGAGGCCAGGCGCTACGTGAAACCGGGTGGCCGTCTTGTCTATATCACCTGCTCGATATTTACGGCGGAGAACGGCGACCAGATTTCCTCGTTTCTCGAGAACAACCCGGATTTCAAGCCGGTCGACCATGGTGGGTTGTGGAAGGAACGCTATCCCGGCCACGTCGAGGCGGCCGCCATACTCGAAAACGGCATCATGCTCACGCCCGCGCGCACGGGAACGGACGGCTTTTTCTTCGCGCAGCTTGAACGGACAAATTGATCGCTATTTTTCGCCGGTCTCTCCATGAGGTGGATTGATTTTTTGGCACCGTCTTCCAGATAGACATCTGTCGTCATCCGGCCGATTTCTTGTTATCGACTGATCATGGAAGCCGCATGAAAAACCCCGTTATCCTGATCTTGTTTCTAATTCTGGTCGTCGGCGTAGGCCTCCTGATCGGCGTCACCACGTTGCCCGGCGCCTGGTACGCGGCTTTGGCCAAGCCATCCTTTAATCCGCCGAACTGGATATTCGCGCCGGTCTGGACCGTGCTCTACATCATGATCGCCATCGCCGGCTGGCGAACCTGGACGCGCCATCGCCATGGCGGCAGTATGCAGGTCTGGATCGTCCAGCTTGCGCTGAACTTCCTCTGGTCGCCGACTTTCTTCGCGGCGCATTGGACCGGCGCCGCCCTGATCGTGATCCTGCTTCTGCTGGTTTCCATTATCGCCTTCATCGCCATGTCGTGGCGGCGCGATGCATTGGCGGCGTGGCTGTTCGTTCCCTACGCGCTTTGGGTGGCGTTCGCCTCTTTGCTTAACGCCTCGATCTGGCATCTTAATTGAGTTTTTCGAATTATCCCGCACCGCACAACTGAAGGATTGCCCGCCGCCACCGGCTTTGCGATAACGCCTTTAGCAAGGGACTTGGCGATGGCTGCGGAATTGGCGCTGGACGATGATTTTGAGGAGCGGGTTCGGTCGAGTTTTTCGCGCCAGAAGGCGATGGTCACGATCGGCGCAAATCTCACCCTTGTCACCCGCGGCATCGTCGAGATCGAGATGCCGTTCTCCGAGAGCCTTACCCAGCAGCACGGGTTCCTGCACGCCGGCGTGATTTCGACGGCACTCGATTCTGCCTGCGGCTATGCCGCCTATTCGCTGATGCCGAGTGAAGCCGCCGTCCTCACCATCGAGTTCAAGGTCAATCTGCTGGCGCCGGGCAGGGGGGAGCGTTTCCTCTTTCGCGGCGCGGTTACCAAGCCCGGCCGAACCATTATCGTCGCCGACGGTCAGGCCTATGCCTTCGGCCCCGATGGCGAAGCCAAGATGATCGCGACCATGACCGGCACCTTGATGACGGTGACCGGTCGCGACGGCATCGACGGCTGAAAGCTTTGAAGCTGGCGCCGGTGACATTTCTGTCCGACCAGCGCGTTCTCTTCGTCATGGCGGTGGATGCGGAATATGGACCGCACCTGAAACGACGGTTCACGCCGTTGATGACCGGGGTCGGCCCGGTCGAGGCCGGCGTTAGACTCGGGGCCGAACTCGCGACACTGGCCCAGCGGGAACAACTTCCCGATTTGGTAGTGTCGCTTGGTTCGGCCGGCAGCCGAACCCTGGAACAGACGGAAATCTATCAGGCATCCTCCGTGTCCTACCGCGATATGGATGCTTCTCCTCTGGGGTTCGAGAGAGGCCTGACGCCTTTCCTCGATTTGCCGGTGACCGTTCCACTCGGCCATGCGATACCCGGCGTACCGCAAGCCTCTCTGTCGACCGGGGCAGGGATCGTTTCGGGCGCCGGCTATGACGCGATCAATGCCGAGATGGTGGACATGGAGACATTCGCTGTCCTGCGCGCCTGCCAGCTTTTCGGTGTTGGCCTGATAGGCTTGCGTGGGATTTCCGATGGCGCCGCCGAACTCAAGCATGTCGATGACTGGAAGGAATATCTGCACGTGATCGACGAAAAGCTGGCGGGTGCTGTCGATCGGCTGGAATCCGCGATCGCCGACGGAGCACTCGTCCCGTGACAATCCTCATTCGCCGCGCGCGCCCGGGTGAAGAGTACGAGGTGAGTGGGCTGCTCGCAGCTGTCTGGCACGACACGCATGATCTCGCCATCGGCGCCGAAGCGGTCGACCGGATCACCGCCCGATGGCACGCGCCGGCCGTGCTGCGGGCGCAGATCGACGATGCGGCCAAATGCTTTCTGGTGGCGGAGGCCCCCGATGGAGCACTGGCGGGACACGCCATGGCATGGCTCGACGCGCAAAACCGTATCAATCTCCTGAGGCTCTACGTGCTTCCAGCCTGGCAAGGCGCGGGCCTTGGCAAGCAGCTTCTTGACGAAGCCACGGTACCTTTCCCCGCTGCTGCGCTGTTGCGCCTGGAAGTTCAGGAAGCCAATGCGAGGGCGATCCGCTTTTACGAGTCGCAGGGTCTCCGTATTGTTGGCTTCACTGGCGAGCGTGGCGGCTTTACCGAGATTCCGGCTTTGGTGATGGAGAAATCGTTGCCCGGCGTGGCTGGAACCGTCGCATGATCGCGCTGAACGGGCCGATCGCCAGATAGGCGAGCGACGCATAGTCGGAGGCCCAATAGCCGAGCGCCACGCTTGCAAGCGCCGCGAGCGTGATGGCAACAGCGCGGATCGATCCGATCGGATGGCCGGTTGCCTTGCCGTCCTTGAAGAGTTGCGGATGCCGCCGCAGGTAGACATTGCGCAACACAACGACGGCCTGGATGGCGATGATGTTTGCGGCGTAGACGATATGGGACTGCGGCAGTTCTCCGTGTTCGCCGATGAGGGCGGAGGTGAACGGTATGATGCTGGTCACCATCAACCACAGCGTCACCAGCCAGAAAAGGCGCGCGCTGATGTGCTCGATGGCGCGAAAATTGACGACGTGGCTGTACCAGCAGATCGCAAGGATGAGGAAGCTCACCACCCATGAAACGATCTTCGGCGTGAGTTCATTGAGCGCGCCGAAGAGATTGCCATGGATTTCCTCCGGCACCCGGAGTTCCAGCACCAGCAGCGTCATCGTGATGGCGAGCACCGCGTCGACGAGCGCATCGAGCCGGTGACGTGGAATGAAGTCAGTGTCGGTCAAGACATTCCTCCGCGCGCTTTGGAAGCACTTTCTGAGCTACATGAAATCGCGTCGGCAGCTCCAGCCTGCAAGCCATTGCGCCAACTCGTTTCTTTCTTTAAACGCTCGCCATGAAAAGCGCCTCTCATCCCGACACCGTCCTCATCATCGATTTTGGAAGCCAGGTAACGCAGCTCATCGCAAGGCGGGTGCGTGAGGCCGGCGTCTATTCCGAGATCGTCCCGTTCCAGTCCGCCGAAGAGGGCTTTCGGCGCATCCGCCCCAAGGCGGTGATCCTGTCGGGCAGCCCGCATTCCACGGTCGATATCGGCAGCCCCCGCGCCCCCGACGCCGTGTTCGAGGCGGGCATTCCCGTGCTCGGCATCTGCTATGGCGAGCAGACCATCTGCGCCCAACTGGGCGGCAAGGTCGAAGCCGGCCACCATCGTGAGTTCGGCCGCGCCTTTCTCGACATCAAGGAGGATTCGGCGCTGTTCGAAGGTGTCTGGGCCAAGGGAACGCGCCACCAAGTATGGATGAGCCATGGCGACAGGGTGACGGCGCTGCCGCCCGGATTCCAGATCATCGGCACCTCTACCGGCGCTCCTTTTGCCGCCATCGCCGACGAGAAGCGCAAAATATTCGCCGTTCAATTCCACCCCGAGGTCGTCCATACGCCCGACGGCGCCAAGCTCCTTGCCAACTTCGTGCACAACATTGCCGGGCTGAACAGCCCTTGGACCATGGCGGCCTATCGCGAGCAGGCCGTCGAGGCGATCCGCGGTCAAATCGGCAAGGGAAAGGTCATCTGCGCGCTTTCGGGCGGCGTGGATTCCTCGGTCGCCGCGCTTTTGATCCACGAGGCGGTCGGCGATCAACTGACCTGCATTCTCGTCGACCACGGCCTCATGCGCAAGAACGAGGCGGCCGAGGTCGTCGAGATGTTTCGGCAGCACTACAATCTGCCGCTGATCCTCGTCGATGCATCCGACCGTTTCATCAGCGCACTCGAGGGTGAGGCCGACCCCGAGAAGAAACGAAAGACGATCGGAAGGCTGTTCATCGAAGTCTTCGAGGAAGAGGCGGCCAAGCTCGGCGGCGCTGATTTCCTGGCGCAGGGAACGCTCTATCCGGATGTGATCGAAAGCGTCTCCTTCACCGGCGCGACATCCTCCACCATCAAGTCGCATCACAATGTCGGCGGTCTGCCCGAGCGCATGAACATGAAGCTGGTGGAGCCGCTGCGCGAGCTTTTCAAGGACGAGGTGAGGGCGCTGGGCAAGGAACTCGGCCTGCCGGAAAGCTTCATCGGCCGTCATCCCTTTCCCGGCCCCGGCCTTGCCATACGCTGCCCCGGCGGCATCACCCGGGAGAAGCTGGAGATTTTGCGCGAGGCCGACGCCATCTACCTCGACGAGATCCACAAGGCCGGCCTGTACGACGCGATCTGGCAGGCTTTCGCCGTGCTCCTGCCGGTGCAGACGGTGGGCGTGATGGGCGATGGGCGAACCTACGAATTCGTCTGCGCATTGCGCGCCGTGACTTCCGTCGATGGCATGACCGCCGACTTCTACCACTACGACATGGATTTTCTGGGCGCCGCCGCTACCCGCATCATCAATGAGGTGCGAGGCATCAACCGCGTCGTCTACGACGTAACGTCGAAACCCCCCGGCACCATCGAGTGGGAATGATCGGGGAGGGTCATGACGGCCCTCTAATGCCGTCATGATTCCGAGCGGGGGAGCTGCCGAGGCCCGCGTCCAAGGCGCAATAGGCACAGCATCTGCCCAATAAGTGCCGATGGTAGGGCTTCGTATTCGCGGCGCCTGCGGCCGGAACGGAGTGAGCCATCACTTTGGCCGCCGAACGACTCTTATCCTGCCGCTTTTGCCGCCGCCGCAGAAGAAGCGGTCGCCACCGTCGGACTCGAGTCCCGACACGCCGGTTCCCGGCGGCATCTCGAGGCTTTCCAGCACCTCGCCGGTCTGCGGATCGATGCGTCGCACGTCGCTTTCCTCGCCCTCCCAGGTGCCGTGCCAGAGCTCGCCATCGACCCAGGTGACGCCGGTGACGAAGCGGTTCGACTCGATGCGTGCGGATGACCGCTCCCGTCGCCGGATCGATCTGGTGGATCTTGCGGGCGCGATAGTCGCCCACCCAGAGCGACCCTTCGGCCCAGGCCAGGCCGGAGTCGCCGCCGCCGCCGGGCGCGGGGATGGTGGAGAGCACCCGGCCGGTCTTGCCGGGTCGATCTTCTGGATGCCGCTCTTCGGCGATCTGGAACAGGTGCTTCGCCGTCGAAGGCCGTTCCGGCATGCGCGGCGACGTCGAAGCGAGCGCATCGTCTTGCCACTGTCGGGGTCGATGGCGTTCAGCCTGTCGCCGGTGGCGAACCAGACCTGCCGGCCGTCATAGGTGACCCCGTGCACGCTTCGATGCCCGGGAAGGGGCCGATATTCTCGAATGATCTCTGCTGCGGACCGTTTCATTTCCGGATCTCCTGTTCGGCGATGACCCTAGTCGCTCGGCAGCGGAGCCGGGAGTAACAAGGTTGTCGGGAATCCCGGTACGGCGGCGTCATCCAGCGGCGCGCTCGCCCGCGGCCGAACGATTGCACCTTGCCCGCCGCCGCGAGCGCCTCGAGCGCGCGCTGCACGGTGCGCTGGCCGGCTCCCAGCGCCAGCGCCAGGGCCGAGCTCGACCACGATTCGCCGTCGGCGAGGAGCGCGAGCACCGCTGCGTGCTCCTCCTCGACAGGCCGCGCCAGCACGACGACCTCGCGCGTCTCGCGCGGCGCCAGCCGAAACCCGCGCGGCGTCGCGCGAGATCGCGGCCAGCGGTCCGAAGCCTTGCGCGAAGCCGCCCGATCTCGACCCGCAGCCGGGCGCGGTGCGATTCGTCGGCATGCTTCGCCCGAAAGGCGCGGGCGAGCAAGGTCTCCCGCGACACGTCGTGCGGGCCAGGCTTCGGCCAGCGCCTGCGCGAGCGCGAACAGCACCGGGCGCCTCGCGAGCGAGACGACCGTGCCGGCGCCGCGCACGACGATGCCGGCAGGCATCGACGACCAGCGCCTCCGACGCCAGCAGCGCTTCGACCTCCTCGAGCAGGAGAACGCTCGTTCCCGCCATCGCGCGATCAGGCGCGCCGCGGGCGCATCCAGGAGCAGAGAGCGCTTTCGACCTCCGCCGATCAGCGCCGGGATGCCGGCCTGCGCGGGCGGCGCGCGCAGCCCGTGCGCAGCGCCGCGCGCGCGTCTCCGGCCTCGCAGGCGCCGCAGCGCGATCCCCGCGACCACCAGCTCGTGGGCGGCGCGTCAAGAGCGGGCGGCAAGGCGCGGGATCGAATCCGGCGAGCGATTCGCTCGGCCTCGTCGAGACGCCCGATCAGGAGCAGACGCCGGATCTCGAGATAGCGCGCATGGGCGGCGTTGACCCGGTCGCCGTGCGCTTCGAGCGTCGCCCGCGCCGCGTCGAGCGCCTTCGCCGGCCAGCCCAGGTCGCGCGAGACGAGCGCGATCTCGGCCTCGGCGACGACGCAGCGCGCGCGGGCCATCGGCCTCTCTTCGGACCGAAGGCGCGCGCCGCGCTGTCGCAGCAGCGCCCTCGCGCGGACGAGGTCGCCGAGCTGCGCCATCGCGATGCCGCGCAGCGCGAGCGCCGGCGCGTCGTCGCGCAGGGCGACGCGGTTCAGCGCGCCGAGGGGATCGCCCGCCGCGAGCGCGCGCGCCGCGGCGGTGATCAGCGAGTCCATCGAAATCCCGTCACACTTGTCACTCCCACCGTTGCGGCTGCCCGTCGCCTAATCTTACCCACGACAGCCGGAGAGTCGCCGTACCGGAAGGGCACAAATACATGCGAAGGAGAACAGACGATGACACATGCACACTACCGGGACACGCGAGGAATGGCTCGCCGCGCGGCTCGAGCTGCTCGAGGCGGAGAAGGAGCTGACGCGGCGCAGCGACGAGCTGGCGCAGCAGCGGCAGGCGCTGCCCTGGGTGCGGATCGACAAGGACTACCGCTTCGACACCGACGAGGGGAGCGCCTCGCTGGCCGACCTCTTCCGGGGGCGCTCGCAGCTTCTCGTCTACCACTTCATGTTCGGGCCCGACTACACGGCGGGCTGCCCGTCCTGCTCGGCGATCGCGGACGGCTTCGACGGCTTCGCCGTCCACCTGGCGAACCACGACGTCATGCTCTGGGCGGTGTCGCGGGCGCCGCTGGCCAAGCTGCAGGCCTACAAGCGGCGCATGGGCTGGAGCTTCCCCTGGGCATCCTCGCTCGGCAGCGACTTCAACTTCGACTTCAACGTCTCGTTCACCGAGGAGCAGCAGCGCGACGGGGCAGATCGAATACAACTACCGAGCGCGGCGGCCACGCGATGGCGCGACGACGGACGTCTGCCGGAGCCCGTCGCCCAGATCGCGGCCACTGCCGGAACCGACGCGCCACCTACACGCGCGACACGGCCGGGCATGAGCGCCTTCGTGCTCGAGGACGGCGTCGTCTACCACACCTACTCGACCTATGCGCGCGGACTCGACGGCCTCTGGGGCATGTACCAGTGGCTCGACCGCGCGCCGAGGGGGCGCAACGAGACGGGCGTCTGGTGGCGCCGCCACGACGAGTACGACAAGCGCTGAAAAACCCGATAAAAGGAGAACCAGCCATGCAGACACCCCCAATCGTGTCCCCTGAAGAATGGAACGCCGCCCACCAAAAACTTCTGGTCAAGGAGAAGGCCGCCCACCCGCGCGCATGATGCACTGGCCGCGGAACGGCGGCGAATGCCATGGATGGCCGTGGAGAAGGACTACGCGTTCGATGGACCGGCTGGCAAGGTCAGCCTGCTCGACCTGTGCGAGGGTCGCCGGCAACTGATCGTCTACCGCGCCTTCTTCGAACCGGGCGTGCATGGCTGGCCGGACCATGGCTGCATCGGCTGTTCTCTGGTTGCGGACCAGGTCGGCCATCTCTTCTCTCTGAATGCACGCGATACGACGCTTGTCTACGCTTCGCGTGCGCCGCAGGCCGACATCGCGCGTCTGAAGGAGAGAATGGGCTGGCAGAAATCCCCTGGTACACGATCACCGACAGTTTCGACGCCGATTTCGGGGTCGATCGAATGGCACGGACACAACGCGTTCATCCGTGACGAGGATCGCATATTCCGTACCTATCTCATCAATAGTCGCGGCGACGAGGCAATGGGAACGGTCTGGAGTTATCTCGATATGACGGCGCTCGGGCGGCAGGAAGAGTGGGAGGAATTCGCCCGACGGTTACCCGCAGACCCTGAGATACAAGTGGTGGAACTGGAACGACAGCTACGTTCCCGGCGCCGCGCCAGACCCGAAATGGGTCAAGGTGTCGGCCGCGGGAGAGGCGGCTTTCCGCAACAAGCAAGGCTAGTCCCGAACGACGTGCAGGCGATGTCGGCATGGCGGGGCGATTTGCTCAATTCGAACGAGGGCAAAACATGGGCGCTCGCATGTAGCGTCCGGCCACAACCGAACGTCTCTTAAAGACCGTCCCAATCCATTGGAGGCAAAGAGGATGAAAGCGAAATTTCTTGGCTTCAATCGAGCCGGCATCGATCGCCTCCTGACCGGAGGCGGTAAACGCACCCGCG